>JAHDLB010000063.1 GCA_018432315.1 Anaerolineae bacterium | reverse complement strand
AGCTCGTCGACGATGGCGACGTTGAAGGCGGCGAACAGCCCCGGCGCGTCGATGAAGCGCGCCGCCTGGACGATGGTGGTCGTCTTGCCGCTGCCGGCCACCGCCGAGACGAACAGGTCGGGGCCGGCGGTGCCCTGGCGGACGCTGTCGAAGATGGCCTGCTGGTAGGGCGACGGCGTGAAGCCGTTCGGTGATTTGGGGGGTGAGTTGAGTGTCAAGGTGAGTTGTTCTGCGGTCGTCATCTGGTATACTCCTCGGTAGTGTGGGTGCAGAGAGCTCCACCTCTCCACACCCGTGAAACACTGTGTGTAAGGGCGGCGGGCTGCTAGCGCGGCTGGCCGTCCTTGCCGTGCCACTTCGCCAGCCGCGGCGGCAGCAGCCGGTTCTCCGCGAACAGGGCTGCCGACAGCCCGTCGAGTCGCGCCTGCAGACCGTCGGCCCGCGCCTGCTCCTGCTCCAGCTTCTCCTCCAGGTAAGCCGCATACGCGGCGTGCTCGCTCACGACTTCATTCAACTCGTCGATGGTGGCTTGCTGGCGGCGGATGACTTCGTCCTGGTGGTCGTTGGTCCGGCACAGCTCTTCGTTCTCGCGCTCCAGCTCGTCGTTGGCGGTCGTCAGCTCGGCGACGATGGCGACCATGTCGTTGCTCAGGTCCTCCAGGCTGTTGGTGAATTCGTCGACGTCGACCCGCTCGTCGGGCAGGATGACCTGCACGTCGACGTCGTTCAGCAGGCGGTTCCAGTGCGCATTCCAGCAGCGCGTGCAGTAGCGGTGCTCGGTCAGGCTGAGGGTCGCCCCGCACACCCGGCAGGTGTTACCGGCCACGGCTCGCCTCCTCGGGGGTGACGCCCACCCGGATGCCCAGGCGCTCGACGGAGAGCAGCATGCGCCCCCAGGCGCGGCCACGGGCGTGCCAGGGCTGCGCCAGCGAGAGGAGGACCTCCAGCCCCTCGCGCTGGATCTCGCCCAGCGGGGCGTTGGTCAGCCAGGCGCGCAGGTACGCCAGGGTGAGCACCGCCGAGCCCGGGTCGCGCGCCGGTTTGGGCTGGTGCGCCGCTTCCAGCTCGGCGATGCGCCCGCGCAGCGTCGCGACTTCGTTCTTGAGCGCGGCCACGACGTCGTGGCTCGCCCGCTGCGCCGTGCCGCTCCGGGCGAGCAGCTCGTCGCGGTGCGCGCTCACGTTCTCCAACTGGCGCCTCAGGCCGGCGCGCTCCTTGAGCAGGCCGGCGGTGTCGTGGCCATCCAGCCGGAGCTCGCGGTACGCTTCGCGGTAGGCGGCGCGGGCGGAGTCCCCGAACCCCGAGCCTTTCGCCTCGCCCGCGTACAGCCGGACGAAGGTGGTGTGGCCGTTGGTCGAGGTGAAGGCGAAGCGGTCGTCGTCGCCGGGCGCGGTCCAGACCGTCTCGCGGTCGTAGCCGGTGAGCTTGTCGAGGTCCCGGCGCCGCTCGACCCGGTTGGGCGTCCAGGCGGGCGGCAGGTCCGGCGCGGGCGCGGGGGTCGTAGGTACCGGCGGGGTGAGCGTCTCGCCCCCCTGCTCGTCGATGGCGCGCGGGGCAGCCGGCTCGGTGCTGGTGGTGCGGGTGGTGCTGGTCATGATGGATTCCTTTCGTCTCTGGGGGCGCCCTACGCGGCGCCCAGCTTCTGGTTGATCTCGGACAGGAGGATGGGCAGGTCGGTCGCGGCGGCGCTCAGCGCGTCGAGCAGCTCGCGGGCTTCCTGGCGCCGCTCGTCGTCGAGGTCCGCCCAGGCGATCTCGTCAGCAGCGCGGATGGCGGGCAGCGAGTCGAGGATAGCGCGGGCGGCGGCGGCGAACTGCAGGTAGGCGTACTCGGCTGCGTGCTCTGGCTCAGGCGTCGCGGCGGGCTTGACGAACTGGTAATCGTCGCCCTCGACCAGGTCGTGCGGCTCGACGCGGTTCACGCCGAACAGCCGGTCGTGCAGCGCGTAGGCGTCGAACTCGATCCGGTCGCCCCCGTTCCAGATCCCCGCCGCGACCAGTTTGCGGGCGACCTCGATGGCGCGGTGCCACGCGCCGTCGTCGGTGCGCCCGAGCAGCGTGATGGCGTCGTGGTCGAAGGTGACGTGCAGCTCGTCGACGACGGTGGGGGATTCCTGGTCGGGCGGGCGCGTGTCGTCCGGGCTGCCCAGAGCATTCTCGACGGCGCGCTCGTCTTCGGCGACCTTGCGCTCCCATTCCGCGTCGATGTGCTGATTGCACAGCGTGTCGCCATCGGTCGCGGCGCCGCAGATGCGGCAGGTCCCCTTTTGCGCGGCTTCGCTGGCCGCGCGCTGCTCGAGGCGGTCGACAACGTCGGCGAAGTGGTACTCGCGCGCGCCGTGCGGGTTGGTGTGCTCCTTGACGCTGCCGGCCTCGATCATCGCGTCGAGCGCCGCGTCGAAGGCCTTCCGCTTGATGCCGCTCGCGCCGGCGATGCGGGATGCGTCGCGGTAGAGCTGGCCGCGCGCCAGCGGGCTGTACTTCTTGCGCAGCGCGTCGACGATGAACTCGCGCGCGATCTGGACCTCATTCTCGCTGGGTGCCGGTGCCGTCGCGGGGCGCGATTTGCCGTCTTTGCTCACCACGCGCTCGGGGAGTTGAACTGTGGAATTCTCCACAGTTGCGGCTTTCACATCCGCATGGACCGTCTTGGGATCGACGCCCAACTGCTCGCCGATCGCGCGGTAGCTCAGACCCTGTTTGCGCAGTTCGAGCGCGCGCGCCTGGCGCTGCTCCTTCGTCAGGTGCCGCCGGTCGGCGTTCAGCGACCAGGCGAGCGCCTTCTGCTCTTTCACGCTGGTGGCCTGATCCAGGATGTTGAGCGGAATCTTCGCCAGGTCCAGCTCGAGCGCCTGGGCAACCTTCAGCCGGTGCAGGCCGTCGATCACGTCGAAGTGGTTGTTCAGCAGGCGGTAGACGACCACCGGCTGCTGGATGCCGTGTTCGCGGATGCTGGCCGTCAGGCCGTCGAACTCGTCTTCCGCCAGCGGGGGCAGCCAGTCGGCGTAGCGCAGGTAGAACTTCGCGTGGCCGATGGCGATGACCTCGCACTCGGTATCCAGCAACACATCATCGTGGGGTGTGCTCGCGGTGGTCTCGCCGCCGTGCTGCTCGATTGTGGGCGGGGGCGGCGTGGGCCGCGGCGCGGTGAAGGGTCCCTTGGGGCGGAGCCCGGCGGGCTGCTCGGTGTGGGAAGACTGTGATTCGGGGGTTGATTCGCGGACTGATTCAGACATAGTGATGCTCCATCCATTCTACTAGCTCGGCATGATTGGGTTCTAAAAATTGGCCCGATTACCTCCATTATACTGTGCGTATGGCCGGCCCTGCGGGCGCGGCGCGATGCAAAAAGAAAATGATTTTGTTAACCGACTTTCATGAGTAGTTTACATGAGTTACGCGAGAATGTCAAGCGAAACGTTTGACTTTCTCGGTTTCGTTATCTATACTTGGAATGTAGATCAGAGGAGGTGCAGAGTGACGAAACCTAGTGAGTGGCCGTTCACTCGCATGAAACAACTGATACGGGAAAAATCGGCCAGGGAGCATCGTGATATCACGTACCGTGAGATCGCGGACGAGACTGGACTTGCATGGAGCACTGTTGAGCGATACGCAAACAACAGAGTCCGTCGTCCTGACCTTGAGGTGGTTGCAAAACTCTGCGCCTTTTTCGGTGTCTCGCTCAGTGAATTTGTTGTCGAGGATGACGAAGCCTCGGAGCAGACGGCCGTCGCCGCACCATAGCCACGACGACGGCCAGGGCAACCGTGCCTACACACGGTCACCCGTTTGAATCCTATGACCGTCACACTATCGACGCAATGCGACAGATGTTCTGGGATCGGCTAATCATAAACAAAACTGAGACAAAACCATGCTGGCGTTTTGTACGCTGGTGAGGTAGAGTGTCTACAATGAAAAAAGCCGCGTGATTACACGCGGCCAGATGGCACCTTAACAATCGCATACTCAGTCAGGCTTCTAAAGGGCCTGGTTGAGTGCCAATGCGAGTGCAAAAATAATAAAAGTCGGTGAGGTCCCCGGTTCAAATCCGGGCGCCCCGACAGCATTCTACCCCATTTTGTACCTTTTTGGGTCCCCAATTCATGTCCCTGTGCGCGGCTTCAAAAGCTTGGCGGCAGGGTTTTGTTTTGTCTCCTCTCGCCAATCTTCCTCCGGTCGAGGCTCCAGCAGTTTCCCCTGCGTGTGCCAGAGCAAACGTGATCTACGAAGGTGGAGAACGATCGATCGTGCAGCCTCGTTTGCCGCGCGTGGCTACGGATCTTCAACCAGCACGTCGAGCAGCGCCGCCGCGATTCGCTCGTTGCCCGCCGGGGTCACGTGCAGCCCGTCGATCCAGATCCCCGTTTCCACGTCGTCGAAAATTCCGCCCAGGTCGATCAGCGCCGGGCGTTCGTCCGCGGCCAGCGCGATCCGGGCGTGAACACCCGCGGCCAGCTCGGGATCGATCTGATCGGCCAGTTCGCGGCGCATGAGGGATTCCTCGCGCGTGAAGGGTTTCGCTCCAATATCGATCCCGGGCCGCCACGCAAACAGAATCCGCACGCCGTAGGCTCGCCCCAGCGCCTCGGCCAACTCGACATTCGCCAGGTAGGTTTCGGCCACCGACCCGGCCAGCGTATCCCCGCGCGCGCCGAGTTCCCGATCCTGTGGCTGGCGTGTCGTGCCGTCCAGCGCATCCCGCACCAGCCGGCCCGCCGAGGTATTCGCCAGCAAATCGAGCAGTGCCCCGGGACTCGATTCGAACCGCCCGGCGATGTCGGCGAAATTGTGGTGAATCGCCGGCTGGCCGGACTGAGTCGCGGCGGCGAGATCGTTGGCCCCGCCATAAAAGATCGCCACGTCGGGAACGCGCCCGCGCTGCACATTCAACAGGAACAGGATCACGTCCTGCGTCGACACGTAGGCGGATTCGCCATAGTTCTCGACGCACACCGGGCCGGAACGCTGCGCCGCCAGCCCGGCCTGGAGATACGCCGGGATCGTCGCGGAGTCCGGCGAGCCGGTCCCCCAGACGGTGGAGCCGCCGTAGACGTGGACGGTGTACGCGCCGGGCTCGCATGACGCGCCGGGCGTGACGCGCGTGCCGTCGCCGCGCACCGTGATCGTCTCGCCGTCGAATGCCGGTCGCCGCCAGCCCACGTACGGAAAATACCGCTGGCGCTCGTTCTCAAGCCGCTCGAATTCCTGCCAGTAGGTCCGGCCCCAGTCCTGATCCACGTAGTAGGGCAGGGCCGCGCGCGCCTCGAACGAGTCGAGATAGGCGCCGGGTTCGTCGCGCTGCAGCCGGACAGCGAGGGCGGCCATTTCGACGAGGCACAGCAGGATCACCGTATTGAGCAGCAGCAGGGCCGCGCCGCGGTACAGCGTCAGAAAGCGCCGTCCCCACGATCGGGCCCGCTGGCTGCGTTTTTGTGGACCGTTCAACGCGTCGTTTCCTCACGTGTGGTGAGGCGGATCGACCGCCTCACTGGTCGGATCGACCTGGCGCACCCAACGCGCTCGCCAGGCAGCGACCTGATGCGCTGTGCTGCTCGTGGCGGGTTAGCGACTGGGCGCGGTGGCCTCGGCGAGCACGTCCTCGAACGCCAGCCCATCATCCAATACGCGGGCCTGCCAACCCGGCAGCAGGCGATCCAGCACGAAAGCCTGCCCGGCCCCCATCGCACTATACCGCTCGCGGATCCCGCCCGGAATCGCGCCCGGGTCGGCCAACTGGTCGAGAAATTCGGCCCACAAGGCGTCCGGGTCCTCGAACGCCAGGGCAGCAGGTTGGTCGACCTCCGGCGCGCGCTGGATCAAGGTGAGTTCGACGAAGCGCGCCGGTCCCTCGATCCATTCGACGCTGCGCTCGTAGCCGATCAGGTCCGGTGCATAATCCGCCGTGGATGCGGCATAGCGTTCCCGGCGGAGCCGCAGGAATTCAGCGGCCAGGGTGCGGGCCTCTTCGTCCATATCCGCCTCCAGGGCGGCCCGCAGTGCCGACCCTTCGCCGGCATGCGCGGCGTCGAGCGCGACCATCTCAGCTTCGGGGATCTCGGCCAGCCAGTCCATGCCCGCCGGGCCGCTCAGGTCGGCTGGCAGATTCTGGGGCCCGCCCAGCCGGTTCAGTTGGTAGGCGTGGAACATCTCGTGCACCAGCACGCGCACGTGGTTTGTCGCGTCCAGGGTGACGGTATCTTCGCCCAGCATCTCGTCGAGAATGGCCTGGAAATCGTCGCGCACCGGCAGGGCCGCGCTCCACAGGTCCTCGACCGGCCAACTGGACGCAATGGGCGCAGGCGTCAACGGCTCATCCGTGTAATAGACAGGCGCTCCCGCGATCTCCAGGCCGGGTACGGGGGCGAACCCCGCCGGCGGGCTGGCATGGCCGATCAGAAACTCGCCGGACTCGGCGCGCAGCAGAACCGGCGGCGGGCTGGAAAAACCGGGCCACGCCGTCTCGCCGAAATCGACGATCAGCCGTTGTGCGGCGGCAACATGCGCTCGATCGTCCGGCGTCAAATCCGGCCCCTGCGCGACAAGGGGCGCGGCGGATGCGACCAACAGCAGCGCGATTCCCAGCAGCCAATACCATGCGTGGTGAAGAAACATCGATGCGGTCCTCCTCGCAGTGATCCTCACATTTCCCCGGCAGTGAGGGGTTCCACACAGAGGGTACCCCATCTCGCCATCGGACGCACGGCGGGGCGGGCTGTCTGATTTCGGTCCGCCAACAAAAAACCGCCCCTGAGCGCTCAGGGGCGGCTGTGTGCCGGGGAGCGGATTAGCGGCTCACCACGAAGCCATCGAGCGCGATGGCGCCCTCGACCGGGTAGACGCGCAGGGTATGCGGCCCGTCGGGCAGGTCCGGCAGCAGCGCCCACACGCCCGCCTGACCGACCGGCCCGGCGGCGTTCACCGTCTGGATCACCTGGCCGTCTACCTCGACCGCAAACGCGCCCAGCGACGGGTGCTGCACGTAGAGGATATCCAGCCGCGTCCCGCTGAAGCTCGCCGTCAGCGCGTCGGCGGGATCGCCGCTGCTGAGCATGTAGCCCCCGCCGCTCGCGACGTCGGAGACCTGCATCGTCCAGGTTCCGTCAGCCTGGACGGCAGCGCTTTCGGCTTCGATGATCATCAGGCTGTCGTCGATGACCGGCTGGGTGCCGCCGCTTTCCAGCGGTCCGCTCAGCGCGGTGATGCCCGCCACCAGCGTGAAGCTTCGCGTCGCGCTCCAACCGGAGACGTTGCCCGCGCGGTCGTAGGCGCGGACGCGCCAGTGGTACGTCGCCTGGGCGAGCGTTTCCGGAGTCTGGAACCGGGTGCGGCGTCCCACGTCGATCGGCGGCTCGCCGAACGCCGTGCTCGTGGCGATCTGGAACTCGTAACGGTTCGCGTCCGTGACCTTGTCCCACCGGAAGGTCAGCCGGCGGTTGGTCACCCGCGCGCCGTTGGCCGGAGCCGTTGGCGCGGGCGCATCGGGCGGCGTCGTGTCGATCGTCAGGACCCGGATCGCGCTCCACGGGCCGGGCGCGCCGGCTTCGTTGAACGCGCGCACGCGCCAGAAGTACTGGCCGTCCGCCAGGGCGGGCGTCGTATGGCGCAGGGCGCCGACGCCCGTCAGAACGTCGACGAGCGCGCCCTCGAAGCGGCGGTTGTCCGCGAGCTGGACCTGGTAGGTGTGGCCGTTGCGCGCCGCCTCCCACATCAGCGTGTGTGTGCCCTGGTTGCTCAGCGCGCGGTTGGAGGGCGACATCAAGCCCGGCCTGCCCGGCGGCCCCGGCATGATGATGATCGTCCAGGCGGGCGTCCAGTTGGTCCCGTCATCGGTGCTGATTTGCCAGTAGTAGGTGCCGAACGGCAGCGGATCGGCGGGGCGGAAGTTGGTTTGAGGCGTCATGTCCCCGTTCACGATCGGATTGTTGAAGTCCGGATTGTTCGCGATCTGGATCGTGTACATGACGTTACTGCCCGCCGACGCCCACCGGAACGTGGGCCGCCGGTTGGTCGTTGCGCGTCCGTCGGCGGGCGCCTTGTGGAGCGTGATCGTGAAGGTTCGCGGATCGCTCCACGCGCCCCAGTTGCCGTGTTCGTCCCTGGCCCGCACGCGCCAGAAGAATCGCCCGTGGTCCAGTGCGTTGCCATCCGGAAGCGTGTGGTTGGTCGCCGTCAGCCCGGTCTGGTTGAGGATCGTCGAGCCGAACGATTCGCTGGTGGATACCTGGAGATGGTATTCCTCCGCGCCGCGGACGCGGCTCCACGCGAGCCGGGGCGTGGTGTCGTTCAGCCCGGCGGCATCGTTGGGCGCGCGCAGCCGTGGCGCGTCCGGTCCATCGGAGTCGACGGTGATGCGCCACGTGAGGCTCCACGGCCCGGCGATCCCCGCCGCGTTGACGGAGCGCACCCGCCAGAAATACGTGCCGTTCGCCAGAGCGGGCGGCGTGTAGCTCGTCCCGCCGGTGGATGCGATCGCCGCCGACGGGAAGCGCCGGTCCGGGCTGATCTGGAACTGGTAGCCGCTTGCGCCGGTTACCGGTTCCCATTCGAACAGCGGGGTTGTGCTGCCGGTGGATGACCTGTTCGCCGGCTCCGACAGCCTGGGGCGGGCGGGGCCCTGCAGGGCAAACCAGCGCGAGCCGCTCCACCGCCCGGCGACGTCCTGCGCGTCGATGGCGCGCACGCGCCAGTAGTAGCGCCCGCTTTCGCCCAGCGGGCCGGGCGCCAGCGTGGTCACCCCTGGCCCCAACATGACGTCCTGCTCCGGGTTCCGGAAGCCGGGGCTGTCATCGATCTGGACCTGGTAGCGGTAGGTCCCGCCGCCGTCCAGCGGGAGCCACGTCAGCGCCGGGGGCGGGCTGGAGTCGCGCCATCCATTCGCCGGGGAATCCAGCTTCGGTGCGGCGGGCAGGGCCGTCGCGATGGTGAACGTCCATTGCGGCGTCCAACTGCCGAATCCGGACCCGGTATTGACCCGGACCTGCCAGACGTAACGGCCCGCCGGCAGGACAGGGGCCGTGAAGCGCGGCGCGGTGAGATCCTGCTTGTCGATCACGATCGTGCCGGTCGTGGTCCCGCGGACCTGGAGATGGTACGCTGTCGCGCCGCTAACCGGGGCCCAGCGCAGCAGCGGCGTGTCGTCGGTCGAAAAGTCGCCGTTGCTGGGCGCGCGCAGGATCGTCACAGTGAAGCTGTTGATCGCGCTCCACGGCCCGATGTTTCCGGCGGCATCGGTCGCCTGCACGCGCCAGTAGTAGGTGCCGTAGGCGAGCGACGGGTTGTCCGGTACGAGGTAGTTGGATCGCGTCAGCGTGGCGTCATTGATGATGGGCGACGATAAACCGGTCGTGGTCGCGACCTGCACGCGATACGTGCTCGTGCCAGGGACCGAGCGCCAGGTCAGGCGCGGGGTCGTGTCGCTGATCGACGTGCGGTCGCGTGGGCTGGTCAGGCGCGGCGCGTCCGGTGGCGTGGTGTCGACCGTCAGCCGCCATACCGCGCTCCACGGGCCGGGCATGCCGACGTTGTTCAGCCCGCGCACGCGCCAGGAATACGCATCGTCGGCCAGGGCAGGGGAGGTGAAGGTCGTGCCCGCCTGGGTGACGTCCCGCTCCGGGCTGATGAACCCGTTCCCATTGTCGATCTGAATCTGGTAGCTGCTGGCGTCGGCGGTGGCCTGCCAACTGAACGCCGGTGTGTTGTCGTTCGTGATCGTCTGCGTGGCCGGGCCGGTGAGCACCGGCGCGTCGGGAATCGCGTAGACGGTGAGGCTGACGGTGGCGTTGTCTGCCGCGCCGTGCGTGTCCACTGCCTCGTAGGTGAAGCTGTCCGGGCCGTTGTAGTCCGGCGCGGGTTTGTAGGTGAAGCTGCCGTTGGTGTCCAGCGTGAGCGTGCCGTGTGCCGGCGGCGTCACGATTTTGGCCCTCAACGGGTTGCCGTCGGGATCGTTGTCGTTCTGCAACACGCCGGGCGCGCTCACCCGCAGCGTGGTGTTCTCCGCGGCGGTGTAGGCGTCGTTGGCGGCCTGCGGCGCTTCGTTCGGTACGCCTCCGCCACCCGTACAGGTCCCGTTGGTGCATTTCACCAGGTTGATTTTCGTGTAGTTGTAGCTCAGGTTGGTTTCGAAATTGCCCAGGCCGACCGATGCTGCCGCGGCCAGGTAGTTGCGGGGCTCGCTCGTGCCCCAGTTGGCGCCGCGGTTTTGCAGGTAGTCGATCATCACCGAGTCGACGGCGACCGGGTCGGTCGACAGGAACAGCGAGTTCGGGTAGGGGTTTGTGATCCCTTTGCTGCCGCCGGGATTATCCGTCGGCCCGCCCGCCTTCAGCCCGTAGATGCCGTCGGCGACGACCAGCAGGGTCTTGTTCTTGATCGTGTTGTGGCGGTTGAGCGCGATCAGCGGGTTCACGGCGGGGTCGGCGCTGCTGATGTTGGGATGCAGCACGGCGGGCGTCTCGACACTGCCCAGATGGTTCTTGAAGCTGAGTGTGACCTTCGCGTACCCGTGGGTGCGCAGCAGCGGCATGTTGATCAGGTAGGTGGAATCGCGCAGGACACACGCGAATCGCGTGCCTGCCACCGAGCCGCCCCAGCAGGACGTGTTGCTCTGGGTGACGAGGTTCACATTGGGGAATCGTGCCAGGATTCCGGCGGAAAACCCGGCCTGGAACGGGCGGCTGGCGTCGTAGACGAAGATCCTATTCTGAGCGACGCCCACCTCTTCCACCAACTGGCGAATGAGGGCATTGACGACCTGGTAGTTGGGGTTGTGCAGCGAGAGATCGTGCGCGTTGTTGAAGTTGACCTTGATCGCGATTGTCTCACCGGAGGCATAGTTGCGGCCCCCGTTGTGGTTCCTGAAAATCTTGGACCACGCGCCGCTGACGGTCGTCTCGTTGACGAGCCGCTTGATGGCAAGGTCCATCATCTGTTCGACGGCGGTGGCGTTCACGCGCGCGTTGAGATTGGTGCTCCAACCTGTGGCGGCGCGGCTGTCCTGCACCCAGGCCACGCGCGACGTCCCCTGGCCGATGGCCGTGGACACGAACTGGCGTTCCCACTCGTCGACGGCCAGGTTGTTCAGGCCGCCCAAAGCCAGCATGACCACGCCGGCCAGCACGCCGACCCGGTACACGAAACGACCCCTGGGGCCGAGCCGCCGGGAATACGCCGTGGCGACCAACAGCCCGGCCACCCAGCCGAGCAGCACAGCAGTATTGGCTGCGGCGGCTTTCTGGCACGGGTAAGCGAGGCGGCTGGGCTTCTGGCCGCTGCGCACGAATAGCCAGATGATGCTGGCGATCCCCACCATGACGAACCACAGCGAGGGGTTTTTCTTCTGTCCAGATTGAAGGAGACGGGCTTCCTCATGCAAGCGTTGTAGACCGGTATGCATGAGCCTGCCGAGTGCCTGGCTGAGACCGCGAGTCGGCCATCTCATGATGCAGTGTTCTCCCCTGTGGCTCGATGGGCTCGCGCGCATCGACCTGATCCACCCTTGTGCTTCATTGTGGATCGTAATGGGGAATTTTGTCAAAAGGAAATATTTTTATAAATTTTTATAGTTCAAAATGATCCCAACTTGATGCACACCACGCGACGGGCGCATCATTCGCTGCACGCGGGGGTGTACGCGACGTCGCCGAAGTAACGCTCGACTTCGACCGGATCGAGCTCGCGGTTGGCGATGGCGCAGGCGCGCTCGCGCCACATGTCGAGGGCCACGGTCCAGGTGCGGACCGTGCCGTCCCAACTGCCGGACGTCACCATCCGTCCATCCGGGCTGAAGGCGACTCCGGTGACCCAATCGCTATGAGCTGCAAACGGCTGGCCGACCGGCTGACCGGTGTTGGTGTCCCACAGGCGGAGCGTCGTATCACGGCTGGACGAGACCAGCCACCGTCCCTCCGGGCTGAACGCGAGGCCGAGGACCCAGTTGCTGTGACCGGTGAACGGCGCGCGCAGGGGCTGCCAGGTGGCCGTGTTCCAGATGACGATCGTGTTATCGCGGCTGCCGGACGCCAGTCGCCGCCCGCTGGAGCTAAACGCCAGGCTCGTCACTGGGCCGGTATGCCCCGCCAGCGGCTCGCCCAGCGGCTCCAGCGTGGATGCGTCCCACAGCGCGACCGTGCCATCCCAGGTGCCCCCGGCCAGCACCAGTCCATCGGGGCTGTAGGCCAGCCCGGCGATGCTGTTCTCCTCGCCGGCGCTGTGGGTTTCACCCACGCGCTCGCCGGTGGCGACGTCCCAGACGATCAGCCGCCCGTCGTTGCCGCCCGCGGCCAGCCGCGTCCCGTCGGGGCTGAATGCAACACTGAGAATCGGCTGCGTGTGCCCGCGCAGGGGCCCTTGCACGATCTCGCCGCTCTCAACGTCCCACACGATCGCCGTCCCGTCGAAGCTGGCCGACGCGATCAGCGCCCCATCGGGACCGAACGCGACCGCGCTGACCGAGTCGCGGTGGCCGCGCAGGGTGGTCTTCTCGGTGCCCGTGCCCAGGTCCCAGACGCGGACCGTGTTATCGCTTCCCCCGCCGGATGGGCTGCCGCTGCCCGACGCGATCAGCGTGCCGTCCGGGTTGATTGCAACGTCCAGCACCGGGTCCTCGTGGTTGCCGATAACCCGTTCGAGGTGGCTGGGGCGCCGGGTGTCCCACACGATGATCTGCATGTCCTCGCTGCCCGAGATGATCGTGTGCCCGTCGGCGCCGAAGGCCACGCTCCAGATCGTGTCCGTGTGGGCGGCCAGCGCCGGGGCGAGCGTTCGCCGGTTGGGCACGTCCCAGATGCGCACGGTATTATCCGCGCTGCCGGTGACCAGCAGCGTCCCGTCCGGGCTGAACGCGGCGCTCCGCACCCAGCCGGAATGCCCCGCCAATGGGTCGCCCAGCGGCTCGCCGGTGGCGGCATCCCACAGGCGGATGGTGTTGTCCGCGCTGCCAGAAGCGAGCAGCGTCCCGTCCGGGCTGAACGCGATGCACCAGACCCAGTCGCTGTGGCCTTCCCATGGGTCGCCCGCTGCCGCGCCGGTAGCGGCATCCCACAGGCGGATGGTGTTGTCCGCGCCGCCGGAGGCCAGCCGCGCGCCGTCCGGGCTGAAGGCGACGCTGTACACGAAATCGGCGTGGCCCTGCAGCGGATCGCCTGCCGGCTCCCAGCTTGCCGCGTCCCACAGGCGGATGGTGTTGTCGGCGCTGCCCGTGGCGAGCCGCGCGCCATCGGGACTGAAGGCGATGCTCCATATCTCGGCGTCATGCGCGGCGACCGGGTCGCCCAGCGGCTCGCCGGTCGCGCCGTCCCAGCGATAGATCCGGCCATCGCTGGCGCCTGCGGCCAGGATGCGGCCATCCGGGCTGAAGGCGAGGCTGTTGGCGCGCGCGCCCTCGATCGCCATAGCTGGCTCGACCGGGCGGAGCGTGGCCGCGTCCCAGCGTACGATCGCGCCGTCGCGGCTACCGGATGCGAACAGGCTCCCGTCGGGGTTGATCGCCACGCTGCGCACTTCGTCGGCGTGGCCGGTCAGAAAGGCGCTGATGTAGTTCGACCGCTGCAGGCCGGAGAGCAGGCTGCTGCGCGCCTCGAACGTGTCCGCGGACTGGAGCGCGTGCAGGCTGAGCAGCAGCGAGAGGTCGATCTGGTCCAGGTAGGTGAGCGCGGTGACGGCCAGCTCGCGCGAGCGCGAGATCCGCGCCTGGAGATCGGCCCGGTCGCGTTCGGCCAGCGCAATCGACTCGGCGGACTCGGCGTCCTCGCGCGCTTCCTGCGCCCGGCGTTGGCGGTCGAACGCGAAGGCTGCCAGCACCAGCGCCGCGATAGTGAGGGTCACCAGGGCGGCTATCGCCAGCCTGCGCCGCCGTTGGTTCTTACGGCGCAGGGCCATGCTCGCCGTGATGTAGGCGATCTCGTCGTTGGTGAGGGCCATCGCGGGCGAGTCACGCAGCGCTTCGAACTGGGCCAGCCGGGCGCCGGTCGCCAGGTAGCTCGCGTTGCGATCCGATTCGACCCAGTCCGCCGTGGCGGCAGCCAGCCGCCGCTGGACCAGCAGCGCCTCGCGGTTTTCGGCCAGCCATGTGTCCAGCCGCGCCCACTGGCGGATCAGCGCCTCGTGCGCGATTTCGACCGTCGGCTCGCGGGTCTGCGGATCGTGGTCGAAGGTGAGCAGCCGGAATTTGCCGAACGCGTCCAACACGGCCTGCAGGTCCGTCCGGCTCACCTCGGTGATGGCGGCCAATTCGGCCCACCGCACGCGGCGGCGCGTGTTGCTGCCCTCGTCGAGGTTTACCATGCGCAGAAACACCTGCCGCGCCACGGCCTGCCGTCCGGCTTCCATCATGGCGTACAACTCTTCGGCGCGGCGGGCCAGCGCTTCGAGCACGCCGCCGCTGCGCTCGTAGGTTTCGAGCGTCAGAACCCGCCCCTCGCGCAGGTCGAACAACTCGGTGAGCGCGAACTGGAGCAGGGGGAGCGCGCCCGGCTGGTCCACGACGTCGCCGACGATGGTTGCCACCAGCCCTGGCTCCAGGCGCACGCCGGCGCGCTCGGCGGGCCCGACGATCGCCTCTTGCAGCTCCTGCGGTGTCAGCGGCAACACCAGTTCGGTCCGCTCGCGCATCGCCTGTCCCAGCTCCGGGAGCATGAGCGGGCGGTCGTAAAAATCGGCGCGCAGCGTCACGATGACACGCAGGCGGCTGTCCGGTTGGGTCGCGGCGAACAGCAGGCTGTGCAGGAATTGGGCGCGCACGTCGTCGCCGGCGACGAGCGTGAAGATTTCCTCCAACTGGTCGATGACCAGGACCAGCTCCGAGTCGTCGTCGGGTAAGACCTGCAGCACGAGATCGTGCAGCCCGCGATCGCTGGCCCTCAACATGTCGCCGAGCGCGAGCGTTTCGTCGATGGCGACGCTCAGCAGGGCGGCTTCCAGCTCGTCGAGCGGGGTCGCGCCGGGGACCATCCGCGCGACGAACCAGCGCGACGATCCGGGCAGATCGCCACGGCGCAGCGCCGGGATGAGGCCGGCCTTCACCACGCTCGATTTGCCGCTGCCGCTCGGCCCGACGACCGCCAGAAACCGGGCCAGCGGCCCTGGCTCGGCCATGCGCCGGACTAGGCGCTCGACCAGGGCTTCGCGCCCGAAGAAATCGCCCGCGTCGGCTTCGTCGAAGGCGCGCAGACCTTTGTAGGGGTTCTCCGGCTCCAGCGCCTGGTGCAAGATCAGCGTGTCCTGCTCAAGCTGGATCGTGTGGAAGCCGTCACCGGCCTGATCCTCGCCGCGCGGGCTCTGCCTGTGCGGGGCCGGCGTGCCGTGTTCGACCGAACCCAGCGTCCGGCGAAAATCGGCGGCCATGCCCAGGGCGTCCATGTAGCGAACCTTGGGATTCTTGGCCGTCGCCTGCAGGATGATGGCGTTCATCTCTTCGGGCAAATCGGGCGAGTACACCTGCAGCGGCGGCATCGGGTCGTGCAGGTGCTTGGACATCAGCGTCGTGTGGGTGGGCGCGTCGAACGGCAGCTTGCCGGTGAGCAGCTCGTAGAGAATGATGCCCAGGCTGTAAATGTCGGTTTGCGGCGTGGTCGGCTCGTGGCGGATGCGCTCCGGCGCGATATACGCGGGCGAGCCGTAAAGCTGCTCGTCCGCGCCGCCGTCGTTGCGCACGGTGTCCTTGGCGATGCCAAAATCCGCCAGGTACGCGTTGTTTTCCTCGTCGAGCAGGATGTTGGCCGGGGTGAGGTCGCGGTGAACGATCCCGCGCCGGTGTGCGACCGTCAGCGCGGACGCAATCTGATCGAGCAGCCGCGCGATGGCGTGCACCGGCCAGGGGCCGTGTCGCTGGATCGAATAGTGTAGGTTGCCGCCGCGCAGCCAGCGCATGACCAGGTACGCGTTGTTCGGCTCGCGCCAGAAATCGTACAGCGGCACGATATTCATGTGCTCCAGCCGGGCGATCAGTTGGGCCTCGTATTCGAACCGGCGGATGAATTCGGGGGTGTTGGCGTGGCGGGGCAGGATGATCTTGACGGCGACTTCACGCTCGACAGCCGGCTGGAAGGCGCGATAAACTGCCGCGAACCCGCCGATGCCGATGAGTTCGCGCAGCAGATACCCTTTGATCTCCTGTCCGCTGAGATCGCTCATAGTGTCCCCTCACCTGCTACGACATTATCACCAGACGCTTTTTTTGCAAAGCAAAACGCACCCGACAGATAAGCCGACGGGTGCGTTTTTGATCCCCCCGCCTGGTGCGGCAGGCTTATTCCTTCTTGTCCTGGCCGGGTGGCGAACCGTTTTGGCCGGGCGGCACGCTGTCCCCCAGGCCGGGATTGTCTACCAGCCCCGGCGGCGGTGAACCATCCTGGCCGGGATTGCTGGGCGGCCCGCCTTCTTCTTCCGAAGCTGGCTCCGTGCCGGAGAGTGTATCGTCACCGTCTTCGCCTTCGTCGCCTGTGGACTCATCGACGACCGGCAGCGGCGCGACCGGCGATGCGATCAGCGCGTCGATCTCGTCCTCGGACAGCGGCGGGTGGACGACGATGGCGCGCGCCAGCAGCTCGACCGGCAGCGCGGCCACGTTCGCCATTTCATAAGGGGCCGGGTCTTCTGGCGGGCCAGCCGGTGTCAGGGTCTGGCCCAGTGGAACGGTGATCTGGGTGCCGGCGAAGGCCGTCTTCGTTTGGCCCGACGCGGTGACGCGGGCCGAGCCTTCGATCACCTGGACGGTCATACTGTTGCCAGGCTGGGCCTGGAAGAATACCGTCGATCCGAGCTGGATATCGATCTCGTTGATCAACAGCGTGACCTTTGCCACGCCTTCCGGCGTCTGGATCAGGATACCGCTGTGTGGCGCTTCGGGGCACATGGCGTCATCGACGCCGCTCTGGAACGTGAACGCCTGCATCGGGCCGTAGTACTGCGTCGCAGCGTCGACCGCATCGAGATCGTCGATATCGTTTTCGCTGGTCAGCAGTTCTCCGAAGACCCAGCCGGTGATTCCGGTGCGCGGCTGGCGCACGCGAATCCACGAGCTGTCATCCAGCCGGCCAGTGGCGGTCACAGCTTCGCCAGGGGCGACCTGGCCGACGACGAGCGCGCCCAATGTGGGCCGCTGGCGAATGTTCACGTTCGTCGTGGCCTCGGCGGTCATCGTCATCAGGTTCGCGTGGCTCATGGCGTTTTCGATCTGGACGTCTCCGAACAACAGCATGGTGACGTTCTGATCGATCTGCGAGTCGGGGAGGCTGGCCTGCAACTGCATGAGCGCGATTCCCCACGCTCTGGACTCGAGATCCATCGCGCTGATGCGCAGCGACTGGATAGCCGCCACGTTGGCGATATCGCCTTCGCGCTCGAAGCTGGATGTGCTGGCGTTCGCCTGCAGTTCCGCATCGAGGAGGATGTGTCCATAGCACGCCTGGTTGCGGCCCGTGCCGTCACATACCTGCTGCGTGATGTCGAATGCCGCCCGCACGATCTCGGGGCAGGCCGAATCGCCGGACGAGTACGATACCGGAGTCCGTCCTGGCAGCAGCAGCACCGCCGCCAGCAGGATATATCCCACAAAATGGTTGAAGCTTTTCATCAGGTTCCCTCTTGTATCCGCATGGCGGATAGCCACCCCATACCTTGTCAACTCTATTATAGATCATACATCTGATTTCTTCTCGAAATCTGATCAATACATTATCAGAACACCGGAGATCTGTACAATTCTCGCGGTTGTTCGTTACAATTAAGGATATCACATTGCTCTGGTCAACCAACTGAAAAGGGTTTACCGTGTCTCACGCTCCCGAAGATCGGCTTGTCTGTCCAGATTGTCAACACGAGAACGCGAACGACGCTCAGATTTGCGCCCAATGTGGTAAATCGCTGGTGATTACGGTGCCCGTGCCGCCCTCAGCGCCAGAGAAGAATGCGCTGGTGAAGGCCGAGATCAAGCCGGACGAGGCATCCGAACTGGCCCCTAACACGGTTACCCTGCTCATTGCGGGCCAAACCGAGCCGGTCGTCATCCCCATCCAGCGGGAGATCCTGTTTGGGCGCAGCGCGCCCGGTGAGGCACAGCCGACGGTCGACCTGTCGAAATACAACGGCCACATGCTCGGTGTGTCGCGGCACCACGCCAAAATGGTCGCCACGTCCAATGGGTTCACCCTGGAAGACCTGGGCAGCGCCAACGGCACGTGGCTGAACGAAAACCGCCTGGCGGCAGGCAAGCCGCGCCCGCTGAAAGGCGGCGACCAAATCCGGTTCGGCCACCTGATCGCGTTCGTGTATTTCGCGGCAGTCGATGTGATGGTGCTGGTCGATTCGGTGGGCGCGCTGGGGTCCCACCACAAGCTCACGCCGCGCGAGCTGACCAACACGGTCGGCCCGCTGCTGGTCGCGCTGACCGACATTCAGCAGGTCGTCAGCACGGTGCAGGGCCGGCCCCAGCCCGATGTATCGGTCAAGTCGATCAACATGATGGCGAACAATTCGCTGCAGGTGAAGCTCGAAGGGGTGTCAGAAGCGCTCAAACTCGTTCGCGAGCAGGTGATGCCCTGGAAAGCCGAAAACGCGGAGTTGATCGCTCAGTTCAGGGGTGCGACACCGTCGGCCCAGACCACGACGCTGAGCGATGCCGAACGAAATCAAAACGAGGAACAACGTCAATCATTCCGCAGTGTGGAGAGCCATCTGGCGAAGGCACTCATCGAGCGACTGGCGCCGCATTCGCCAGAGTCGGAGAAGGCCACGCACGCCGAGCGGTTGGTGATGCCGCTCGAAACGATCATCATGAGTGGGCTTGTGATCGCCGACCGTTCGACTGATTGAGCAGACTCAGGACCTCTGGCACGAGCGACCGGAGCAGCGTGGTCTTAGGCAAGAAGGCGTTTGCCCCCGCGTCAAGCGCGTCACGCTGGTCCCGCGTCGTGTTCTGCGCCGAGAATACGATCACCGGGGTTTTGGCAGTGGAGGGATTCGCCCGGAGCTTCCGGGTCAGTTGGATGCCGTCCATGCCGGGTATCGTGACATCCACCACGAATAAATTGGGCGTTAACGATTGAACCAAATGCAGGGCCAACCCTGCACTCTGGGCTTTCATGACCACGAAGCCATGCTGCTTGAGGGTCGCTTCCAGAAGCGTGAGCGTGTCCGCCTCATCGTCCACGACCATGATCACTTTGTTGTTCATCCGCGCTCTCCTGCCGTCGCCCCACTCGCTTGCAGAAAAGGTGTTGGGGCCTGGAGTCAAGGTCCAGGCCCATGCCACGATGTCACCGCCGGCACATTTGTGCGCATCGGAATTATGCTCCTAAATAAGCCTCGCTTTGCGTCTGCGAAACAATCGCCTGTGCCAGTTCTACCAGCGAGCTCGCCTCGATGTTCCGCAGCCAGTTCTGCGTTTCTTTCGACAGGCCGAACGCCGCCAGCAGAGAGCTATCACGCTGGTTGACCAGCCGGTCGCAAACGTCCTCATCGAGCAGGGCGATCCCCATCAGGTTGTCGAGCCGCTGCTTCTCTTCCTTGCCCATCACATATTCCCACCACGTGCTGGCGCCCGCGAAGCCGCGCCCATCGGGCCAAGGACTTACATCAATCACCGGAGTCTGATCCATCATTGCCATCTTGTGTCGCTCCTTGAAGGTCTGCAATCCCAACAAAACGTGTGCTCGGTATCTATCGCTGGCACTAGCTGCCGGAGGTGATGTCACCGGCGAGCGCGATGCCGTTCGGAATGATTGCGGAAGCCAGCGCCAGGGCCATGAGGACGATGAACAGGACGGCCAGGGTGTGGCGCGGGTCGGAAACCAGCCAGGTCAGGGTCGAAACGAACAGGTTCTTCATCGTAAAGCGTCTCCCTT
>JAHDLB010000066.1 GCA_018432315.1 Anaerolineae bacterium | reverse complement strand
CGTCGTGCCTATCAACATTTTAACATAGAGCTATTTGCAGAGTTCGAGCTGTGTTAAGGAATTGAAACGCGTTATCACAGAGTCTGAAAGCAGGTGTGGAACTGGAACATACCCGGGAGTGCGTGAGTAGGTCAGTCTGGCGAGGAGGCACGGTCATCTTGCAGATGGCATGCGTGTCCTGATTTCGCCCAATGGCGCGACAATCACGATCACCCCGGTTGAATGGAGAGCGTCCGCTCATCGGTATTGGGATTGTTCCGCTGACGAGCACCACACGGAATGTTGAGGGACGAGCTTGTCCAATGCAAAACCGTGAGCGTGTGTGGACCATCGACCCACTGCGCCGCGATGCTTGTTTCGACCAATCAATATCAGTGCGCAGTCTCCGGTCAAGTGTTGCGTGCGTTAGTGGCATTGCACATCATTACGCGGTCTCTAAGCGTCGCCCTGCTGCGCGGCTCGCTCCAGGTTCAGCGCCAGCAGGCGGCGGAGAATCGCCTCCTCGTCGGCCAGCACGTCATACTCCCAGCCGTAGGCATCGCACACCGCCTCGTCCAGCGCCCGGTGCAGCACGTCCAGGCGCGGCGCGAAGTCCCCGGCGGCGGGCACCACGCGCCCGCTGTCCTCGCCGCGGAAGACCTGCAGCGCGTTGTAGAGGTTGGTCAGCGTGCGCTGCTTGAGCGCTGGCTCCGGCAGGCCCGGCGGGTTGAGCCACGCGTCGCGCTCCGCGTGGAGCTGGCGAGCCGCGTCGCTGATGGCGCGGTAGGCGGGGTGATCGGTCGGCTCCTGGCCCGGCGGCCAGGGGAAGGGGAACGTTTCGAAGCAGGTGGTGGCGTTGTAGGTTGGGTCGTTTCCTATCCCGTGTCTAGAGGCTTGTCGGAGTGACCAGACTTCATGAACTGAAGAGTGAAGAACGCCAAAGAAGTAATCGTCCTCCCGATCGATGACAAAAAGACGGCTATCAACTAATGCACCTCCCTCGATCCACAGGAAAACGCGATGTTTGGCGACTCGAGGGGTCACAATATAACGCTGCCGTTTGTTGACAATAGACCGGACCTTCTCCCCTGAGCGTCTGAACTTCCACCATTCTTCACGATGCCGCGGTCTACGCTTATTCGAAGGATCGAGCGCCCTCCGCCATAGGTCCTCAAGCAGACAATACACGTCGTGATACATCTCAGGAGAAATGTCAGGCGTCTGATCGAAGTCTATCACCCATGTACTGCCTCGGCGGGCCATAATATCTTTTGCATTGACAATAGGTACAACAATATCGCGGTTGACAAGGTTTTTTCGAAGCTCTTGGGCTAACTCGTCTTCTATCTCGAAAGGTCCCCCTGTTTCAATCCCTCTGGCTACCATGTCAAGATTTTCAGGCAGTTGCTTAGCCAGCGTCAGGTCAATTCCTGCGGTAAGGTCGGCGTAAATGCTGTCCACTGGTTTTCCGTCAAGGTATCTTGTCTGCTCCGATCCATTATCAAAACCCACCATTGACACGCGGACGTCCGCACCTTCTAGCATCCAAGGACGATCACTCCAAGCCATAAAAATGTCGCCGGTCTTCTTCACCCGGTCGAGAACAAGACGGCTTACACCTGCTCGGATAGCCTGAGTAGCAAGTAACCCGGCTCTTCTCGCTGTGCCATCAGCGATCATTGCTCTAGCTTTCTCAAACCAATAGGTCACTAGATCGGCTGAGGCGTGCACCCGCCCTGCATAGAGGTCTCGCAGCAGAGAAGCATATTTCTCACCAAGTTCACGGAGCATCTTTTGACCGCCCAAAAACGGCGGGTTGCTCACAATCACGTCCACGCCCGGCCATTCCGGCTCGACCGGGCTGCCGTCCGCGTCGAACGCCAGGATCGCGTCCATCTGCCGGATGTTGTCCAGCGGCTCGAGGATCGGCTCGCGCTTGAGCAGGTGCTGGAAGCCGTTGTTGTCCAGCCACTGCAAATAGCCGATCCACACCACGATGCTCGCCAGGTCGTGCGCGATGGGGTTGACCTCTATGCCGTACAACTGGCGCGGATGGACCTCCGGGAAGGCCAGCGGCAGGTCGAGCCACAGCGGGTGGTTGATGACCTCTTTCTCCAGGTCCTTGAGCAGTTGCAGCGCCACGTACAGGAAGTTGCCGCTGCCGCACGCCGGGTCGAGCACGGTCACGCTCCGCAAGCGGTCCAGCATGCGCTCGCGCAGGGCGAGCAGCTCGTTGCCGAAGCGGGTGATGGTGGCACGGGAGCCGCTGCTCAGCGCGTCGTCGTACTTCTCGCGGACCGGCGCGGCCTCGGCCTGGACCATCTCCCACGCGCGGCGTAGAGGCGCCATGAGCACCGGCTCGACGATCAGCAGGATGTCCTCGCGGCTGGTGTAGTGGGCGCCCAATTGGGCGCGCTTGGCGGGGTCCAGGCTGCGCTCGAACAGCGTGCCGAAGATGGCCGGCTCCACCGCTGACCAGTCGAGCTTACACGCTTTCTCCAGGGCGCGCAGGGCTTCGGCGCTCAGCTCCTCGACGGCCACGTGCTCGAACAGCCGCCCGTCGAACCAGGGGATGTCGCGGTACTGGAACTTGCTGCCCTCGGCCATCGCCACGAACAACTGCTCGGCGTAGTACACGAAATCCGAGGGCCGCTCGCGCGTCTGCTCGATGACCTCGGTGAACAGCCCGCGCCCGGTCAGCCCGGCGGGCAGCAGCCCGACGTCCTCGGCGAACAGGCAGAAGACGAGCTTGGTCAGGAACTGCGCGATGCGCTCCGGCGCGGCGTCCCAGTCGCGCATATTCTCTGCGATCTGGCGGAAGACGTCGGCGGCGTCGGCGGTGACCTGCTCGGCGGTGCGGTCGGGGTGGAACTGGTAGGGATCGAAGAACAGGTTGTGCAGCAGGCGCTGCACGCGGCGCGTGGTGGCGATGTCGCGGTTGGTGAAGCGGTGGACGACCTTCTCGGTGCCGGTGAAGTTGGTGTGGATCTCCCAGTGCTCGATGTCGCACACGACCAGCAGCGGCGGGTTGCCGAGGTTCTCGCGGTAGCGCTGGAGCTGCTGGTAAGCCGCGTCGAGGTCGGGGTACTTGCCCTTGCCCTTGTACTCGATGGCGAAGTGGTCGCGGTACCACACGTCGGCGTAGCCCTGGCCGCCGGTGGCGGTCTTGACGCCGGCTTCGAAGGTGAAGAACTCCCCGGCGGGGTCTTTCTCGGCGGGTGTGGGATGGTCCACCAGGCGGCAGACGTCCATGAAGTGTTCCTGGTAGCTGGCGCGCTCCTTGAGGTCGGCACGCTCCCATTTCTCGCTGAACTGCTGGGGGGTGAGGGTCGGCATGGGACTGATTCTCTCGACTCCACGGGATGCGGGCGAGTCCGTAGTATAGCATCAGGGGGATGTGGGGGGAAAACGGCACTGGCTCTCAGGGTCGCTCGATGTTGGTCAGCAGGGCAGGAGTGGCCCCATTGTACAGCGGTGATAAACGAGTGATCGTCCCCGACGGGTGTGCTACCAGGGGCCTTGTTTTGCTGCGCGAAACTCACTCTGTCTCAGACGTGCCCTCCCGCCCCTCCTTCGGCCCACCGCGCCAGCCGCCTGGGGAGGGGTAGTCCGCGGGCCACGGCTGGCCGGTGGCGTCCGCTCCCGCGTGCAAGACGCTGGCGTTGTTAGTCTGCCTGGCGATTAAGAGATAATGTTAAGTTGACAGCATTGGGTGAATAGTTATAATTAAAATAAAATGTAAATTTACCCGAAAGTAAGTGTTAGTTTGGGAAAAGTCTATAGTTCTCACACCGGGACTCAACCAAAAAGATCAGAAAATAATAACGTGGCGCCATTTTTACGTCTCGATTTGATGTACCCACGATATATTAGGAGGCCGAAATGATGCACAGCACTCCTCTTTACCGATTATTAGAACGACTCGCTTTCATTGCGCGGTTGGCCGCGCTGCTGGCCCTGGTGGGCGCGATCATTACACCTGGCACGCAGGCGGCTGCCCAAGTCTCGCCAACGTTAGGTGTGGCGGACAGTTTCTCGGTCCTGGCCGAGACTACGATCACGAACGTCCCTGCTTCTGTTATTGACGGAGATGTTGGGCTGAGTCCAGCCAGTGGTGCTTCTATTGGCTTAACGGACCTAGAGGTGGGCGGGACGATATACGCGGTGGATGATTCTGGTCCACCGGGTTCGGTGGTTAACCCTGGCCTGCTCACGACAGCCATAAGCGATATGATGACTGTCTTCACGGGTGGTACTGGTGTTGGTATTGATCAGCCCTGCACTGTCACCTACGCGGGCGTGCAAGACCTAACCATAGTCTCGCCTCTTGGGCCGGGTGTTTACTGCGCCGACGCCTTCTTGTTGACTGGGAATCTAACCCTCAGTGGGTCTGGGGTCTGGATTTTCAAGTCTGCGGCCACGCTCACAACATCAGCCAATTCATCTGTTACTGGTGGCGACCCATGTAACGTGTGGTGGCGGCTCGTTTCATCGGCTGACCTGGGCGTAGATTCCTCGATGATCGGCAATATTTTGGCTGGCACAAGCATTAATATGCAGACCGGTGCCACCTTGAACGGTCGAGTCCTGGCGCAAGCTGCCGTGACATTGGATCAAAACACGATCACAACAGTGCCGTGCAGCGCGCCTCCGATTCCCACCACGACTCCGGGTTCCACGAACACGCCGGGGTCGCCACCGACGGACATGCCGGGGCCGCCACCGACGGACACGCCTACGCCGACCCCTACACCTACACCTACACCGACCCCTACACCGACCCCTACACCCACACCGACACCCACACCGTTTCCCACACCGACCGCAGCTTATTTGCCCTTGACTGGCTATCCGCCGCCTGCCGATGCGCTTGCTCCCCGACCGGAGAATCAGTTGCCGCAGGTGGTAGCAACGGGCGGCCTGCTTTTGCTGGCCATTGGCGGTGCATGGGCATTCAGGCGCAGTCTAAAACACCGTTAAATCTGAACGATGACGCCCCGGTACTTGAACACCGGGGCGTCATGACCTGAGGTATCCCTCCCGGCACGTTGCGTGCGTCAAATCTGATGCGCTACCGCCTGCGCGAGCCTTGCCGCTCCTGAATGTTGGGTGAAGGCGTTCACGCCGCCCTCGTTAGAATGGAAGCTCTCACCCAACCATCTGACGAGGAAACGCCATGAACGCCACCCACATTGTAACGGTTTATGTGGTGTTTGATGATGTTCTGAAAGCAATCGGCCATGTAGACGACAGCCGGGCAGTGATCAGCAGCGCCGAGATCGTGTCCGTTGCAGTGGTTGCAGCGAAGTTCTTTCACAATCATCATGAACGGGCGCTGTGTCTGTTGCAGCAGACGGGCTACGTGCCGTCCTTGAGCGTGTCGTGGTCCAATCGTCGCCTGCATGCCTTGCAGGATGTGCTGCTGATCATCGTGAGTGTGCCAGGCGAGATGATGGCAACCGGTCAAGTATTTGTGATCGATACGATGCCCATTCCCGGGTGCAAGCTTTGCTCAGCCCCTTGCCCGAAGGCAGTGTGATCGTCGCTGACAAAGGGTACATCAGCGACAAGGACCAGCAGTTGAGTTATATCAATGGGCGCGTGCGACTCGTTCCCAAACAACGCCGCAATATGACCGGCAATACCGTTGACGACACTGCCCTTATTCGCGCTCATCGCTCGCGTATTGAGACGATCAACAGTCAGCTTGAGAAAATGGGACTGCAACGACTTCATGCTCGGACTAAGCCTGGTTTCGCATTGAAAGTGTTAGCCTTTTTGCTGGCGCTTACCTTCACTAACGTTATCGAACAATCAAGGTGGTGGATGTCGCTCTATGCCAGTCGTTTCGCGCCGCATTTCCTTCAACTCGCCGCGCCAACTGCCAGGAGAAGGTCAGGCCAATCGGCTGGTCTCAGGCATCCGACAGTATCCGTACGCCGCCTGAAATGCAAAAGGCTGGTTGCCTTCCCACATCATCCAACCGTACCGGATTCAGCACACATGAGTCCCGACAGCAGCCAGGAGTTCCGTGAGGGCGTACGGTTTCGGCACGTAAGCAGCCGCCCCCAACTGCATTCCACGCTCGATGGTGGCTTTGTCGCTCCGTGCAGACAGGAAGATGACTGGGATGACGGCGGTCTGGAGATTCCGGTGTAACGCCATGATGACCTCGAAACCGTCCAGCACCGGCATGTTGACGTCACAGATGATCAGATCCGGCAGGAGCTGCTGTGCCATCAGGACGCCCTGTCGCCCATCTTCGGCCTCGATGGCCTCATACCCCTCGAACTCCAGCACGGTGATCAGATCCGAGCGAAGCTGTTCCTCGTCTTCGATGACCAGTACTCTCTTCACGCAGCCTCTTTCAGGGGATCGGCCCTCGAGGAAGGACAACCGTGAACGTCGTCCCGGCCCCTTCCTCGCTCGCGCAGGTAATGGTGCCCCCGTGCAATTCTACCGATTGTTTGACGATTGCTAAGCCCAAACCGGTGCCCGGCGTGGTGCCCACGTTCTCGGCGCGGTGGAACGCTTCGAAGAGGTGTGCCTGGTCAGCTTCAGGAATGCCGATGCCCCGGTCCTGCACGGTGAGCCGGAGGTCGTCCTCATCGCAGGCAATCGTCACCGTCACCGGGGCGCCCTCCGGGGAGTACTTGATCGCATTCGAGAGCAGGTTGACCAGGATGTAGCGCAGCAGCTTGGGATCGGCGTACACGCGGTCCGGCATGTTCTCATGTTCCACGATGATGGGATGTGTGTAGCCCGTGGCCTGTTTCTGCTCGGCGACAATCGTGTCACACAGGTGCATCAGGTCCACCGGCTCCGGATTGAACCGGGCCCTGCCGGCCTCGACGCGGCCAATGGTCAGGATGTCATCCAGCAGATCGACCATGACGTCGATGCTGTGGCGAATGGAGCCGAATTTGCTCCGTTTCCGTTCATCAGTCAGCTTGTCGGAGTAGCCCTCGATCAGGCTGATTGACGTCTGGATCACTGCAAGTGGATTGCGCAGATCGTGCGCGGCCATCGACACGAAACGCGATTTGATCTCACTCAGCTCTATCTCGCGTGCCAACACCTGGCGGAGCTGCTCTTCAGCGCGCTTGCGCTCGGTGATGTCGCGCAGGCTACATACGACCCCTAACAGCCGGTCGTGCCGCTCGACAATGGGCGACAGGACCGTGTCGGCGTCAAATCGCGTGTGATCGGGGTAGTCGACGGTGATCTCGAGGCGTTCAGGCTGCCGGCTTTCGATGACTGCCGCAAAGGCCCTTTCCAGCGTTGCCCTGTGCTCGGGGACGATCAGCCCGGCGAGCGGTTGGTCGAAGGCGGCACCGTGTTCACAGTGGAAGGTGGCATCGAAGGCGGGGTTTACCTGTTCGATGCGGCCATCCGCCCGGCACAAGATGATGATGTCGCTGCTGCTGTTGAGAATGGCCTCGATCCGTTCCTTGGTGCGATTGAGTTCGGCAGTGCACTCAGCCACGCGGCGTTCGAGATCGCCGGCATGGCGGCGAATCTCCTCGTAGAGCTGGGCGTGTTCGATGGCAATCGATGCCTGGTCTGCGAAGATTTGCAGTCGCTGAGCATGGGTCTCGGTGAAGAAACCCGGGGTGTCACTGTCCACGTTCAGGAAGCCGATGACCTGTCCATGCGAACAAATGGGCGCAGCAACGTAGGATTTCACCCATTCCGAAATGGGCTCTTTGATCCAGCCAGCGTGCTCGTCGGTATAGGGGATCAGGAACGGCTTTCCCGTGACACGCATCTCCTGCAGATTCTGCGTCTCTGTTATCGGGAGGGAAAACCCCCGCGCAGATGCTGCCAGGTCGGGCGAGTAACCGCGCAGGTAGACCGGGCGCGCATGATCGCCTTCGATCAGCATGATGTTGGCTGCACCGTGGGGGACAACGTGTGCGACATTGTCGAGAATCGCGTTCATCACTTCATCCAGATCCATCACGCTGATCAGCGCATTCGCCGTCTGCGCCAGAGCTTCGGCCAAGGCGCGTTGGTCGCGCTCGGCTCGTTGAGCCTGCTTCCGTTCGGTGACGTCCCGCGCTATCACCAGGGCCGCTTTGCGTCCGGCGAACTCGAGCGTATGCGAGGTGATCTCGGCGTCAATGATCTGTCCGTTCTTGAGCTTGTGCCGCCACTCGCCGGAATGCTGAAATACCGGGCGTTCGGGCTGGGTGTCACCGGTCAAATGCTCGACGTCTTCGGACGGTCGAATATCGGGCAGCCGCATCGACAGGAATTCGTCACGCGAATAGCCGTAATGAGCCACCGCTGCATCGTTCACCTCGAGAAAGGCCAGCGTCTCCAGGTCGTAGACCCACATGGGATGCGGGTTGTTTTCGAACAGCAGCCGGAAGCTCTCTTCGCTCTCGCGCAGGGCATTCTCCGCGTTTTTTCGCTCGGTGACATCGCGGGCGATACCTTCCAGTGCGATCAGATTTCCCTGGTCGTCGAAAACGGGGACGTTGCGTTGTTCGGTCCAGATGATGGTGCCATCTTTGCGAATCCATCGCAAGGTAACCGGGGAATCGAGCAATTCGCCGCCTGTCAACTGATCCAGGAGAGAGCGATCATCAGGGTGAACCAATGTGAAGCCCAGATCCGGATCGGCGTAATGTTCTTCAGGTGTGTAGCCCGTAATGGCGGTTGCGGCGGGATTGACGTACTCGAAGCCAGGGATCGGCAGCAGACAATAGCGGTAGATGAGATCCTGGGCATTCTCTGCCAGGCGTCGGTAACGTGCTTCGCTTTCAGCCAGCGCCTTCTGTGCTGCGCGCTCCTCGGTCTGATCGCGGAAAACCAGCACGACGCCGGTACGGGTGCCGTCCGTATCGAAGATGGGCGCGCCGCTGTCGGCGATGGGGATCTGGCGGTCATCCCTGGATATCAGGAGCGTGTGATTGGCCAACCCCACGACGGTGCCCTCGCGCATCACCCGTCGCACCGGGTTTTCGACGGGCTGGTGTGTCTCTCCGTCGATAATGGGGAAGATTTCTTCGAGTGGTCTGCCCCGCGCGTCATCGAGCGACCAGCCGGTCAATGCTTCGGCGACCGGGTTGAGCAGTTCGACGTATCCCTCAGCATTCGTGATAATCGCGCCGTCGCCGATGCTCATGAGCGTGGTCTGATAGCGCGCTTCGCTTTCCTGTTGCGCTCTCTCCGCCCGGAAAAGGGCCTCATAGTGTGCCTTCTGGTGCCGCAGCCAGACCGCGCCTCCGGTTATGGAGACGCTGGTCATCCCGCCCAGCATCAGCGCCAGGATGAGGATGGAGTGGGTGCGCCAGGCAGCGAACGCTTCCGCGGCGTCGATCTTGGCGACCATGAACCAGGGCGAATCCGGGACCGGTCGAACGGCGGCCAACACATCGACTCCACGATAGTCAGGTCCCCGTACCACCCCCTCGGTGCCGAGCACCGCCTTCACCGCGGGGTTTTCCGTCTGGCTCAAAGGGATACGCAGTGCGAGAGCCGTGTCGGCCTGGGGGCGCAGCTCGTTGAGAAATAACACCGAGTCGCCGTCCCGCTGGACGAACAGGGTTTCGGCGCTGTGGCTGCGCGTCGGCCAGGACTGGATCAGGGGATACAGGGAGCGGCTGGCATCGGACTCGAGGATGACCACGCCAAGTGGCTCAGCCTCGTGAACATTTCGAGGGTATACGGGAGCTATGACGCCGATACGAGGAGGCAGATCGCCAGGATGGGTGTGCAGGATGGACAGGCTCGGGGCCGAACTCTGCAGCGCGTCGTCTAGCGCCAGTGGGGCATGCTCGATCAGCGGGGTGTTCTGCTCTCGCAGGCTCAGACGGATCTGGCCCGCGGTATCGACCAGCAGAATATCCTGGTAACCATTGCGCCGCTGGAGCGACCGGAGCCAGGAGAGCAGCACCTCGGATTGCGGGGGTTGTGAGTCAGCCATCCAGCCGGTCACAATATCGCCGAAAAGCGGGTTTTCGATCAGCACGGCGGCATCCGCGAGGCGTTCCGCTCGCCATTCAGTGATCTGGTCGACCTTGAGTTGTACGATGGCCTGGAGATCTTCTTCGACGTCTTGCCGGAATTGCTGCTGTTGCTCGTGGTAGAACCAGCCCCCGAAGGCCAAGAGCGCCAGCAGTATCAGCGCCAGACCTGCGATCAACCAGCGCGAGGATGTGCGCTCAGGCATGTTTTGACCTCCTGATCAGTCGTATGGCTGCGATCACATCACGGTTTCAGTCCGCCAGATGTGACGCCAATGCCTTCCTCTCCTCGGTTACGCGCCGATAGCCACGAAGGCTTGTATCAGACTATTGAGACAATTGTGACGACGCACGTCATTCTCGAGTATTATACAACATGTCGTTCGTTTTAGCCGCTATGTATTTCAGGCGAAAAATAGCCAACCGTCACAAATCGTTGAGAATCCCGGTTCGATCATCGTTCAACGGATGGAACAGAGACCGCCCATCTTGATGATGGGCGGCGCGTTTCGGTGATTGGGGCTATTCTGTTTCTGGTAGCTCCTCCCGCCCCTCCTTCGGCCCACCGCGCCAACCGCCGGGGGAGGGGTAGTCCTCCGGCCACGGCTGGCCGGTGGCATCCGCGTGCCGTTTGAGCAGCATGTGGAAGAATTCGCGCACACCCAGCCGGATCGGCACGCCCGCCGCGGCGCTCACCTCGGCGTTGAACTGCGCCATCATCGCGTCCACTGCGTCGCGCTGCGCCTGGGTCAGGTCGACGCTGACGCGCGTGATTCGTCGTTTGCTCATGATATCCTCCTGATTGACCTGGCCGGGGGCGCCGCCCGACGGCGCCCCCGGTACCGTATTGTATGACTACCGCTGCTCGAATGCGAAGTGGACCTCGACGACCGTCTCGCGCGTCCAGAAGACCTCGCGGGCGCGGAGAACCGTCGCGTGGGTATAGCGCTGCAGGCGTCCGGCCATCCGCTCGCGGAGCTGGTGCCCGCCGTAGAAGTAGTGCTGGCGAATGGTGAAGGTCCCGTCGCGGTGGCAGACCAGCTCGTCGTGCGGCACGTCGATGGCTTCCAACAGCGCCTTGACTTGTTTTCTCGGTAGTTTGGCGTACATGGCTCGTTCCTTTCGGTGAGGGTGGGGCGGGGCCGCGTTGGCCCCGCCTGCTGCGCTCGTCAGTCGTCGTCGGTGCCTTCGAAGGCGCGGATCAGCTCGTCGATGTTGGCCGGCTGGCTGCCCAGGTATTCGTGCTCGCTGTTGGCGGCCATGACCAGGGTCGGGATGATGTAGGCGCGGGCGTAGTCCTCGACCGGCGTGTCGTCGACGGCCTCGCGGATGAGGTCGAGGGCTTGCTGCAGGTGCTCGCGGGCGTCTTCCAGCAGCTCGATGCGTTCGTACGTGTCCATTCTGAGGTCCTTTCGTGTGGGGGCGTGCGCCCCAATCCAATCTTGATGACATCATACGACAGGTGTCGCGAGATGGGATGAGCGGAAGGGCCGGTCATCCGTGAGCGGATGTGCACATGTGTATTGTTTTCCAACCTCATCATCTCTAGAAATCGCCTACATCGTGACCCCTCTGAGCGATTCTTCGCCTGGAAAACGGTGGGGGGTCACGATGTGCCCGAACAGACCCAGGTGCTGATGTTGTAAAGTCGTACAACATGCCCGCGGATTGGCACCAACGCCTGCCGCGTGGTAGAGTCAAAACGCGGCGGGAGCTCCAACCCTCTCCCGCCACACTGAGAAATGCCGCCCCTGCCTACTGCGCAGGAGCGGCATTTCCGTTGGTGGGGATGCTCAGCCGAGCGTCGTCACGCCGTCCCAGCCGCGCGGGGTGGTGCCGCGGTGCGCCCAGTGGTAGGCGTTCATCAGCCGGCGAATGCGCGCCCGGCTGGCCGGGGTGGGCGTGTACGTCTGGTCGACCCGGTCGCGGTCGGGACGGCCCACCGTCACGCGGTGGGTCTTGGGGTGGTAGAAGACCTCGGCGTGGTCGCGTAGGGCGAGCGGCTCGCCGCCCAGGCGCGCCTGGAGCGTGAGCTGGTCGACGTGGCGGTCGAGCTGGTAGCGCAGGCGCTGGGCGTAGTCGAGGGCGACCTCCAGGCCGCAGGTGACCAGGTCGGGCGCGTAGTCGGGGCTGATGCCGGCGTCGCGAGCGCCCTGGCTCAGCTCGTCGATGAGGGCGCTGACCTTGCGGACGAGCTGGCGGTTGAGGGCATCGAGGGCGCGGATCTGGCGGGGGGTGAGCTGGTCGATCATGGTGTGCATCCTTTCGTGCGTGAACTCTCAACGTTGAGCACATCATACTACAGGCAGCGTGAGATGTGATGAGCGGAACAGCCGGTCATGGGCCAGCGGATGATCACATGCCGGGAAAAGCACGCGCCCCTCATCCCCGAGGGGCGCGTGGTGGTGTCAGTCGTCCGCCCACTTGGCGCGGGCGGCCAGCTCATCCGGACACGGGTAGTGGTCGTCGGCGGGAGCGCCAACCAGGTCCTCGACGGCCTGGCGGGCGTCGTCTTCGAGGTCTTGCCAGTTAGTGGCCGGCTGGACGTTGAACCGGTAGGGGGCAATCTGGCGGTAGCGGGCGACGATGCAGCGCCCGCCGCGCACCAGGATGATCGTCCGGTTGTGAGCCGGGATGATCCCAGGTATCATGAATTGGCCCTTTCATGGGTAGAGCGGAGAGCGTCCAAGCCGCCAAGCATGCGCGCTCTCCGCTGCGTTCGGTAGGTGTCAGGTTTCAGGGCAGGGCGATTTGTCGTCTTTGCATGTTACGTATGTTGTAGTAACATAATCGGTGTAATGCACGTTCATCACGCCTGCACCTCCGTCATTCGCTCGATTACCGCCCGGCGCGCGGCCAGCTCGCCGGCGCGGGCGAAGCACTCCTCGCACAGCGCCTGATACCGCGCCGGGTCCACACTCTGCAGCTCGCGCATGGCCGCGTCGAGCTGGGCGGTCGCCAGCGCGCGGACGCGCGCCGACTTCCCCAGCCACGCCAGCTCGTACAACTGCCGGGCACGTGCCACCAGGTCGCTCATGCGTCCTCCAGGGCTTGCAGGGTGCGCTCCAGGGCGTACTCGCTGCCGGCGTTGAGGTGGCGCTGCCAGGCGCCCTCACTGCGCGCCCAGCGCCAGCCGTGGGCTTTGAGGACGGCGCGCACGCTCTCGGCGGGTTTCTCGTCGAAGATCAGCTGCAGCCGGTTCGCCGCGACGTTGCGCACGACGGTCAGCCCGGGCCGGACCACCTCAGCGGCGTCCTCACCATCCGCCGCGGCGGCCTGCTCGCGCCGGGCACGCAGCTCGGCGATGCGTTCCTTCAGCCGGCGGATGGTCGCGTTGTTGTTGCGCAGCGCGTAGGACGGGAAGCCGGGTTTGGATTCGAAGCGCGGGTGGAGGATCGCCTCGACGACCGTCTCCGAGAGCCCCAGCGCGGCCAGCTCGGCGCGGCACGTGTCCGGCGCCGTCGCCAGCCACTTCCGGATGATGGCATTCGCCTCCTTCATGCGCGCCTGGCTGCGTTCGGCGGCGGCGAGCTGCTCTTCGAGCTTGAGGACGGCCAGCGGGTCGTCGCTGCTGACGGCCGTGTTCTCCGCGGCAGCCTCGGCGCGCCGCTGCCGGCGATCGGCGTCCTGCCAGGTCCGGTGCGCCTTCCCGTACAGCCGGTCGATGCGCTCGCGGTAGCGCCGGTCGCGCCCATAAGAGTGATGGTCGGGCATCATCGGCTGGCCGAGCGGGATGCGCGATGCCATCTCGGTGGCGCGCTGCGCGGTGGCGTTGGCGTCCTGGCGCGCCCGCTCGGCGCGGGCTTCCAGGCGCTCGACGCGATCCTCGCGGCGGCGCTCGTAGGCCGCCGATCGGGCGGCGCAGTCCGCGCAGATGACCCACTCATGGTAGGTGTGCTCGCCGGTGGCCGGCTGGCCGCAGACGGCGCACGGGGTGGCGTGCAGCGTGGCGGAATCAGACACGGTTGACCTCCGCTATCCACTCGCGCAGCGCATCCCACAGGGGATGGCTGTCGGTCAGGTTGTGGTCGCCGTCGAGGATGCCGACCAGGCGGCTCGCCTCGTCCCAGCTCAGCGGCGTATTGGACACGACGCCGTCGATTTGCACCTCCCAGATGTACTCCCAGGTCTGCTCGGTGACCATCTCCTCGACGGTTTCGAACAGCGCCTCGATCTCCGGCACGTCGAGGTCGACGGTGTCGACGGCGCGCTTGAGGTCGTCGAGCGCCTGGCGGGTCAGGTCGCGCTGCTGCTTGATGCGCCCGGCCAGGTCGAGCGCGGCGTGGAGCGTCTGGCCGCTCTGCTGGACGGCGTCGAGCAGCGCGCCGGCGTTGGCCTGGATGGCCTCGAGGGTCGGCAGGTCGGCACCGCGGTCGTAGAGCCGGTTGAGGTCGTCGACGATGGCGTCGACAGCGGGCAGCGGGTTGCCCAGGGCGCGCGCCTGCTGCTCGACGAGCGCCAGCTCGCCCGCCAGGTCGGATGAGGTGTGAATGTCGGTCGTCATGAGTCGTGTGCCTCCTTCGGTGCGGATCGGTTTTCTTCCAACTGGGTGATGCGCGCGCGGAGCGCGTCAATCTCGGCCAGCAGGTCGGGCACGGCGGCGGCGAGCTTGAGCCCGCGGTCGACGTGCTCGCGCGCCAGCATGGGGGGTATGGCGCCGCCGTCGTGGATCTGGCGATCGGTGACGGTGAAGACCTGCGCCTCCCAGCGCAGTTTTTCGAGGTCAATCGGTGGCATGGCGCGGGCTCCAGCTCTTCAGGCGGTCGATGGCCGCGCGGACGGTCGGGTCGGCGTAGGACTCGTAGGCGTCGCGGGCGCCCTCGTAGACCTCGCGGTCGGCGATGGCGGCCAGCTCCTCGGCGGTGAAGGTGCCGTGTGGCGCGCGCAGGGCGTCCTCGTAGGTCACGTCGCGCGACTCGCGCAGCTCGCGCGCCCCGCGCCGCGGGGGGCGTCCTGGCCGGCGCGATTTGCGCTGTGGCCGGGCGGTGCCCGGGTCGCGGCACAGCCACGCCAGCAGCGCCAGCAGCAGGACGACGATGAGCGGCAGGGTCACTTTGATGCGGAGATGGATCACGGTGTCACTCCTCGTTTCGATTCAGTGCGGCGATCGGCGGTCGTTGGGATCGGGCTCGTAGACGGCAGCCACGACGATAGCGGCGAGTGCGCAGGCCAGGGCGAAGATGATCCAGAAAGCCATTTCCCCGTCCTTTCGCGCTAGATGTAGTGGGGCTCGAAGTGCTCGAGCAGGCAGCCCAGGTCGGCCAGGCTGGCGACGGACCGTGAGTAGTGCTCCAGCGGGTCGCCGGGCAGGTCGAACGGCGCCGTGATGCCCTTGCTAGGCACCAGGTGGACGTAGACTGTGCGCGCGGCGGGGTCGCCGAAGACCTGGAAGACGAACGTCAGCCCATCGACGGTGGCGGCGAAGGGCAGCTCGTAATGGCCCTCGACGCGGTGGTCGACGACGGTGACGGCGTCGATTGGCAGTTCGAGGATTTCGGCCAGTGTGATCTGGCACAGCTTGCGGTCGCGCTCGTGTTGAGCGGCGCGCTTGCGGGCGCTCTCCGCTTCGTGGGCCTGGTAGGCGGCGCGGGCGCGCTCGGCCAGCGTCGTGGTGGTGGGTGTGGAAACGGTCATGATTCGCTCCTCATTCTGATTCAGGGTATGTCATGGCGGGGCGGCTCGGCACCGCCCCACCCGGTCGTTTACTCGGTTTTTGCCGTTTCGGCATCGCTTTCGGTCTCATCTTCGAGTTTGGACGCGAAGAGCAGGTCGGCGCAGGTCTGGCAGTACTTGCTGCCGGGACGCGCGTCGTCCACGCCGCAGTTGGCGCACTTCTGGGGCGCGCTCTCCGGCGCGGTCTTCGACGATGCCCTGGGCGTCGATTTGGTCGCCGGCGCCGGCGATTCATCCGGCGTGACATCGGGCACGTCATTGGCTTCGCCGTCGTCGGACGCGTCGCCCCCGGCGAGCTGGTTGGCGACGTAGTCCTCGATGGCCGCCTTGAAGTCCTCGGCGCTCAGCGAGGTCTTGCGCCAGTCGTCGATGCCCAGCGCGGCGTTGGCGTCGGCCTCGCTCAGCCCGTTCTCGGCCAGCCATTCGAGCGTGCGCTGGCGGTTGGCCGGGCTGCGCGTCCACTCGGCGCGCGGTCCCTTCCGCCGCCCATTCTGGCCGTTCTTCTCGGCGGGCGCGGGCGGCTCCATGCGGCGCGCTTCCTGCTCGGCGGTGGCTTCCAGGTCGATGTTCCGGCTGGGCGTCTCGCCGGCCCGCGCCAGGTGGGCGAAGGTCGCCCAGGACGGGTCGGGGAGGCGCGTGCCGGGCGGGAAGTCGGCGAAGCGCGACTTCTCCACCAACCCGGTCCGCCTGCCCTTCTCATCCAATTCGAGCTTGAGCACCAGGTCGAAGTTGTAGACCGCGTTGCGCTCGATGTCGGGCGCTTCGCCGACCTTGCGCGGCTCGCTGGCCGTGTCGTCGTAGATGTCCTTCTGGCGCGCCGTGACGATGACGTGCACCGGCAGGTTGAGCAGCTGGGTGTAGAGCCGCTGGATGGGCCGCTTGATGAGCGACCAGTCGCCGAACGCCAGGCGCGCCGCTTCGGTGGGGCGGTTGTTCTTGCGGGCGCGTCCTTCGGCGATCTTCTGCCCGGCTTCCTGGGCGACCAGCCAGAGGATGGTGAACGAGTCGATGACCAGCGTCTCGGGCTGCAGGCGCTCGCGGCCGTTGGGGATGTAGCCCAGGCTGGCGAACTGCTCGAGGGTCGCCGCGATCTCGCTGGGGCGCGCGTTCTTGGCGACGGTGAAGGGCGGCAGGTTTGGCTGGCCGCGGTAGGGGTCGGTGCTGCTCTCGGTGTCGATGATGAGCGGGCTGGGCGCGTGGATGGCGAACCAGGTCTTGCCGGTGCCGGCGCCGCCGTAGACGAGCAGCTTGAGCTGGCGGGCGACGGGGGTGGTCGAGCTTTCGAAGACCATCATGACTGGATTCCTTTCACGGTGAGCGCGGCTTCCAGGGCGGCGACGCGGGCTTCGAGCGCGGCAATGCGCGCCAGCAGCGCCGCCGGGTCGGTGTTGGCTTCCGCGGCGGCGGGTGTGGTTGCGGGTTGCGGTTCGGTGGCGGATTCTGATTCCGCTGCTGACTCACCAGGTGAGTCAGACTCGAGTTTTGACTCCGCCAGTGATTCGGATTTCTCGTCGGGTTCTGCTTTCGCTTCAGCCTCGAGTTCGGCGGCGTCCTCGTCGACGAAGAACAGGCTCTGCTTGGCGCGGGTGAGCGCCACGTACTTGAGGTTCATCTCCTGCTCGCGCTGCCAGGGCTGCTGGTCGGGGCGCGCCAGCGGCAGCTTGTCGGGCCGCAGGATGAACACGCGCTCGGCCTCCAGCCCCTTGGTGCGGTGGACCGTCGCCAGCCGGATCTGCGGACGGCGCTCGTCGAACAAGCCCTCGATGCGGGCGCACAGGGTATCCACGTCGCGGGCGTCCTCGAAGCTCGCCACACAGACCAGCACCGCTTCGACGCGGTCCTCGAGCGACTGGATGGCGTCCTCGTCGGCGCCCTTCTGGCGCAGCAGCGCGGTCTGGGCGAGCTTGTGGGCCACCAGGTGCGCGGTGATTTCGCCGTAGGTGAAGCCGCGCCGCTCGGCGACCTTGCGCACGATCTGGGTCAGCGCCTTGCCGATGTCGCGCCCCTCGACGCGGGCGGAGATGCCGCGCGTGATGAAGTGGATGCACTGCTCGACCAGCGGCGCGGTCAGGCGGCAGATGACCAGGTCGCCAGGGCGCACCAGCGCGTCCAGCTCGTGGGGGGCGATGGTGCGCAGCTCGCCCGCCGGGGCGCCGGGCCGCGCTTCGATGGTGGGCACGATCTCGCGCGCCAGGTCGAGGTGGGAGGTCGGGCAGCGGTAGCAGATCGACAGCGGCAGGCGCTGGGCGTTCACGCGCGCCACGATGCGCTCGACGCTGCGGTTGTCGGCGCCGGCGAAGCCGTAGATCGCCTGGCGCTCGTCGCCGACGAAGACCATCCGCCCGCCCGGCGCGCGGCAGCGCAGCACGAGCTCGAGCTGCGCCGGGCTGAGGTCCTGCGCTTCGTCGACGAAGACCCACTCGAACTGCTGCAGCGGCAGGTTCCACGCCACCGGCAGGTAGAGCATGTCGTCGAAGTCGATGCTGCCCTCGCGCCGCGCCAGGTCCTGCCCCTGCTGGAGGACGGTCGAGAGGGCGCGTGAGACGTCCTCCGGCAGGGTCAGGATGTCGTAGTGGTCGGCCAGGGCGAAGACGGCATCCGTGTCCGCCGGGTCGGTGAGCGTCTTGCGGGCGAAGCCGGCCAGGTCGGCCAGCGCCCCGCCCAGCGCGCGGCGGCTCTCGCTGTCGCCGGTGGTGACGTGCCCCTCGACCCAGGCGCGCGCCAGCTTGAGGTACTTGCGGCGGTCGACCTGGACGCGCGGCTCGACGTGGCGGTCGAGAGCGCGCTTGCCGATCTTGTGGAAGTTGATCGCGCTCATCTGCGTGCCGTCCAGCCGGCGGTTGAGCTCGTCGACGATGGCGACGTTGAAGGCGGCGAACAGCCCCGGCGCGTCGATGAAGCGCGCCGCCTGGACGATGGTGGTCGTCTTGCCGCTGCCGGCCACCGCCGAGACGAACAGGTCGGGGCCGGCGGTGCCCTGGCGG
>JAHDLB010000020.1 GCA_018432315.1 Anaerolineae bacterium | reverse complement strand
GTGCCCTCCGGCCCGTAGCAGTTCTGGAAGCGCGCGATGCGCACCACCATCCCCCGGTTGCGCTCGTACGCCTGCGCCATCCGCTCGGCGTAGAGCTTCTCCCAGCCGTATTCGTTGTCCGGGTTGGCGGGGATGGCTTCGGCCTCGGTCATCTCCGGCTCGCCGGGCTGCATGTCGCGGTAGACGCACACCGAGGAGGAGAAGAAGTAGCGCCGCACGCCCATCTGTGAGGCGTTGTGCACCATGTGGATGTTGATCAGGGCGCTGTTGTGCATGATCTCGCACTCGGCGGAGTGGATGAAGCCCATCCCGCCCATGTCCGCCGCGAGCTGGTAGACCTCGTCGAACGTGCCATCGTTGAGCGTCAGCGCGGCCCGGCAGTTCGCCTCTTCGCGCAGGTCGAGCCGCAGGAATTCGTCCGCCTGGGTGGGCGCGAATTCGTGTTCCTTGATGTCCACGCCGCGCACCCAGTAGCCTTCGCGCTTCAGTTTCTTGACCAGGTGCCCGCCGATGAAGCCACCTGCACCACAGACAAGTGCTGTTTTTTTCGACATATATTGTTCCTATTCATTTATGAAGCTCGATAACTCAAATGCGTTCGTCGATCCTGAACATATTACATGATGGAGTTGAGGTCGTCTAACATTCGGGTCATTATAGAATCCCAGCTATACTGAGCTTCGACCGTTTGGCGAGCGCGTTTTCCGAGTTGGATGCAAAGGTTCGGGTCCTCTATCAGCCGAACAACCTGTTCAGCAAAATCTGATGGGGTTTTTGCAACAAGCAGATCACGATTGGGCTCGACATTCAGCCCGCGCACACTGGCAGGTGTGGCAACGATGGCTTTTTCCATTGCCATGGAAGTCAATACTTTCAACTTTGTTCCACCCGCACCAGTATGAGGAAGCACCACAACCTGTGCTTGTGCAAGATGAGGACGCACATCGTCAACTGTCCCCGTGACCTCTATGAGTTGATTCTTAGCCAAATGGCGGACTGAATGGTGAGGGCGACGGCCTATGGCGATGAATCTGAGTTCAGGCTTAGTTTGCCAAATAATTGGAAGAACATGTTCAACAAAGTAGTGAACTGCAGCAATATTGGCTGCCACATCCATAGAGCCAACAAACGCTATTGTATTCTGCACAATATCAATCGACATTGGCTCAAAAAACCTGGTATCTACTCCGTTGGGAGCAACGACAACACGACCAGAAGTTGCCATCAATGGCTGAGTTATCACCCGATCTTCTTCGCAAACAGAGAAACAGAGTTTGAATTTGGGATACTTGCGATGTTCGAAACGTCTTACAAGTGCACCATTGAATTGCACTAGGCGCCTCTTTAGTGGATTGCGGGTGGATTGGGAGTAACTTTCCCACCACTGCCGATCAGCATTTTGCTGATCGATGACTGCTCGAGCATCCGGTATTTGCGTCAGATAAGGTGCCATCCAGATGGTGTTGACAAATACGATATCAGGCTGTAATTGCGCCGAAAATTGTCTGATGGCTTTGCTCATGGCGGTAGATTGCTGCGCTCCGACATGGTAGGGCATTCCGCGCAACATAGCCAGGAGGCCGCCTATTTGACGGCTTCTGGGTGATTGAGGGATCAACTGAGCCGATGCTATCACACTGTCCAGTTGTTTTTGGATCGCACTATCAGGCATCGGATCACAGAGAGCCAAGAAATGTACTTCGTGACCTTTGGCCAATCCCTTCAGGATGTGCCAGATGCGAATCTTCCCCCCCGTATCTGCGGGCAAGGGCAGGGTAGGGCTGAGAAACAGGATACGCACGTACAATTCCCTCTTTGATTAATTGCGTTAACAGTTGAGGTTCCCGATAGAAATGGACAAGGGTCGTAAACCACGAAAGAAGTGGAGAAAAGCTCAGCATCCGCGAATGGAATGTATCGTTATCCGTTTGGTGGCTAACAACTCACCGAATTGATTTCTAGCGTGTACAGGATGATCGTCCAAACTCTCAATCGCATACTCCATATCCCGAAGTAACCGTATGCACTGATGCTTGATTTCCGGGCCATGAGTGGCAAGAAAAATAACTGGTGAATTTTGTGTCAGTGTCTGCTTTGCTCCACACAGCACATCGAATTCCGCCCCTTCCACGTCAATTTTCAGGATATCGGGTTGCCTCAGTCCTTGCTCCGCAATGAAGCTATCCAATGCAATGGCTTGCACGCTGAAATTGCCAATTGGGGCTAACCGTCCCTCCGCCGGATTTGCTCCGCTAACAAACTGCAACTCCCCAGTTTTTCTGGCTACCGCCATTTCATGAATTGTGACATTGTTCACCTTGTTCAGTGTGAGATGTCGCCGGAGGTAATTTAGATTGCGCTCGACGGGTTCAAATCCATGAACATGTCCACTTTCTCCTGTGCGAAGTGCTGCCAGCAGCGTGTAGAATCCAACGTTGGCACCAATATCATAAAATACATCGCCAGGCTGGATCGTACTGGCGATGGCACGCTGCTTAGCTAGTTCATAGCTCCCTAGCCAGCAACCGTGAGTAGACGCTCCGACGATCCATCTGCATCCACGCAGTTCACCTTGAAGCACGGGTAATATCATTTCGGGAGGCAATAGCTTCAAGGGTAGCCGCAAAAGGTATCCATACCAACTTGTGGATGATATATTAGTGAAGTTTATGTGCATTGTGTATGCTCTTCATTTTTCTGGTGGAATATCGGATTGTTTGACTATCCAGCTTGCCAAGGCAGATGCAAAACGTGGATTTGGGCTGGATGTTTGGTTAACCCTGGTCACGACTATCCACTTCGCTAGAACGCCGCAAAATATGTCTATACATTTCGAGTGTTTTCTGACACATGATGCGTTGGCTGAATCGTTCGTCAATCGTACGGCGTGCGCTTATACCCAAAGCGGTCCGCTGATTGTGATCTTTCGCCAACACTAACACGGTCTGAGTGATCTCTTCAACAGTACGATCAGGTGAAACCAATATGCTATTCTCACCGCTGACAATGATTTCTGGTAACCCTCCAACATGTGTCGCTATCACAGGAATACCGTAGGACATGGCCTCGAGAACAACAAACGGCAGTCCTTCGCTTCTGGATGGCACCAAGATCAAATCCATCTGTCTGTAGTATGGGGCTATGTCACTCACTTGCCCAACGCAAGTGACATGGTTCTCGATAGGGGCTTCCTTCAACGGGTCTAGAAGGTATTTTTCAGGACCATCCCCAATAATCAAGAATTCAACTTGCGAAGAGAGAGAGAGAACATTCTTAATAACATTGATGAGGTAATCAATTCCTTTTTCTTTCGATAGTCGCCCAACATAACCAACTATAATTTTGTGATTATTATTTACAAATACTCGATCTATGTTAGGAAGTGAAACTCCATTGTGAATAACAGATATATTTTCATGACATATACCCAATTTTACATAATGGTTTTTCGACCCCTGATCGACAGCAATAAAGTGGTGCGACCAGCTACGGGTCATTAGATCCAGTTTGAGATAGAATCGCATTCTACGTGAATCGTCGGTCTGAGTTATGATGCCGTGTAAGGTCGTGATTGACGGAATGGATCGTTTTAACCCCCGAGTTGCCAGACGTCCAATGATATTCGAACGGTATCCTTGCGAATGCACAATATCAAATCGCGCATGTTTCAAGATGCGCCTAAGCCGGAAGATTGCGCTGAAATCGAGAAAGTAATGCATGACAAGCTGTCGAACAACGATCCCGCTTTGTTGGCCCTGGTTAAGCAGCCATGGTTCCCGGTCATCGGATCGGCGAGTGATAGCCATTAAGGACACAGATACACCCATCTCGTTCAACCCCTGAACCAGGTCGATGCAATAGCGGTTAATGCCGCCCATGTGCGTGTTTTCGGCTAATATGAGGACTTTCATCTCAGCCTTTCTCGTTAATTTCTGTGTTTTTGTTTTCACTGATTAGCCGGTATGCAATAGCCATACCGATCAAGAGCCATAGTGATTTGCTGTATTGTGAGTCCAGAGCTATTGACTGAAGCAAAAAGGCGCTAAGACTGACCCAAGTGGAAACGCCCAAGGATTGCCATGATAGGCAACCGTGAGATGACCGAATAGCGCGATAAAGTTTATATAAACTGCCAAATACAAGAACGCCAAATGCTATCAAGCCCCCCACACCCACTTGAGTTCCAACGGATAAAAACGCATTGTGTGGAGCCTTTGAATCTATGTGGCGCCCAAGAGGATCGTACTGAGCGATAACTTGTAATTCTTTCTTGGGGCCTGTACCAAACAAAGGCGACGAAGACATTGCCCTCAACGATGCTAACCAAGACGCAGTACGCCCGCTGCCAAATTCGAGTCTGTCTTGTTCGTGCTCTGAGAGCAATTGAAGCTGTTCAGCAGCCTTATCTGATACGTAATTTGGGATGAAGTAGATCGCAGCAAAGGTGGAAAACATTAATATAACGATATGGTTGAATCTCTGGGAATCGCCGTGCATGTGAAACATCATGATTAAGGTAAGGGCGAAAAACAATCCTATAAAGCCGCCTAGAGATTGGGTTAGCATCACGGATGTCAGTAAAAAAAAGGTCGAGATGGTTAGGAGTAAACGCGTTTCAAACATCTTGGCGTTAAGAAGGAAAAACGTCATGAACGGCAATGCTGTCAGGAGTTGTTGAGCGGTGAAATTTGGGTCGCCGCGAGCTCCAATTGCGCGATAGGCTTCAACTTCCATTGTACCTGAGACTCGCGAAACAAATATGTTTCCAGAAACTGACGTATAAAGGGCGAGCATTGTATTTGAAATAATAATCGCCCAAACCAATGCTTTATACTTGGCCGGCGTATCGACTATCTGAACTATAAGAAACGTAAAAATAAAGAGTTGTGCATACGTACGAGCGGAAATAAGATCGCTTAAACTTGTAGCATTCACGAGTGTAGTAAGGAATACAATCACAGCAAATACTATCAATAAAAATCGTTCGTTGAATCGTTTGATTCTCTTATGAGTGATAGTTGTTATGAGGATCCAGATCCCGAAAACTCCCATGCCCAAAAGAGGCATAATTGTGTTACCTGTATTGCTAGCACTGCCAAAACCAGACAAAACAACTAGACGATCGAATGGTATTATAAATATTAGCAACACTAGGGGAATAAAAGCGTCATTCCGCCTAACAGATACTGCCAGAAAAACCATGCCAAAGAGCACTAGCAACATGAAGAGAGATATCTGTGGATGCTGTACTATCGTGAAACCTGAAAAGACAGATCCACTGAGTACAAATCCAAATACCAACCACTCACGGTGCAAAAACGGCAGATTCTTCCAGGAACCGAGGGCATTCACAACCTGCGTACCTCATAATATAGATCTTCGTACTGTGTAGCTATGCTGCCCCAACTGTACTTAGAAGCAACCAACTTCCGAGAGTTAGCTCCCAAGCGACTTCTCAACGCTTTGTTCTTTATCAAATCTATTACTGCACTGGCAAAATCATCTGGGATTTCGCGCACAAGCACATGCGTCTCGGATTGCAGCTCGATGCCGTCACACGACAAAGGTGTAGCCACAATTGCCTTCCCCATCGCCATGGCTTCAAGCACTTTGTTCTTGATGCCCGCCCCCACCCGAAGCGGCGACACGTACACCGTCGCCCGACCAATATATGGGCGAATATCCTCGACGCTGTCGGTCACCACGATCCGCTCATCACGATCGGCTAATGCTCGCACGCTGGCCCTTGGATCGCGTCCCACGATAAAGAACATGGTTTCCGGAATGACTTCTACGATTCGGGGCCAGATCTGGTGATAGAAAAACAGCACCGCGTCTTCATTTGGGAAGTAGGACATCACACCCGAAAAAACAACCGACGGCTCAACTGCTCCGTGCTCGTCTGAGGCAGTGAAGAAGTCGGTATCCACTCCGTTCGGTATCACGGCCACGCGCTCTGAAGGCAGCCGCTTTTTGAGGGCCAGGGCGTCCGGCCCGGCCACCACGCAAACTTTCCCAAACCGGCGGTACACCAACGCCTCAAAGTTCCGGATTTTTCGCAGTTCAAGCCATCTCACCAGTCGCCGCAGCGGATTCGAGGTGGGGTGTGCCTGGTAGATGCGTTCCATCAACATGCCCCATGAGTCGTGCGGTGACAACACCGCCGGCAGCCCTGCCAGGTCGACATGATAGACCGCCAACATAGCCGTATCCACGTGCGCGACGTCAAATTTCTGCTGGCTCCTGGCCTCTCGGATCATCTGCCGCATGGAAGGTATCCGCCAGCGTAAGATTTCGACTGGTGACGGCGAGAGCAGATTGGCGATCTTGTCGCGCGTGGATAGCCTGGACATGGGCGCGCCCCCCAGCCTAACGTCAATGCCGAGATCCTCGACCCGCTGCATAGCTTCAGCCGTGACTGCCTGGCTTTCGAACGTGAGCAGCGTGATCTGGTGGCGCGCGGCCAAATGGCGAATCACATTGTAGACAATGACCTTTTCCCCATCATTTGGCGGCCATGGAAACTGGCGAGCAAGAAACAGGACTCTCATCACGCTAATGCCCGGGGTTCTCGAAAAACTGCTGGATTTTCGCGGCAGCGGTCGATGCGCGCTGCCCATCAAACGCCGTCAGCCGCTCGGCGATGAATTTCTCACGCGCGCTGGCCGTTTCCGTTGTGACCGAGGCCGGGTAGTTGATCGACCGGGTCAGGGCTTGTTCAAACATGTCGGGGCGGTCGGCCCGAAGCGCCACGCCCCACCCAACATAGCTGTCTTCCGCATAGGATTCGGTCAAGGGTATATCGATGAACGGTCTGCCAGACAATAACATGCCGACCCCGACCGTGGACCCGTTCGTCACGTGGATATCACCACACAGCACCACTTCGTTTGGCGATATTTCCGACCGGACAACGGCATATGCGAGATCAGGAAATTCGGCCAACACCCGCACATAAACCTCGCCCTGCCATTCGGCGGGATGTAACTTGACCAGGAGTGATGCCGAAGCCTCGACTACCACCCGCGCCACAATCCGCAAGATATCTTCCAGCTTTTCAGGCGCAGCGGTGCTTTTCAGCGGCGACAACGCCATCAGCACAACCGGACGGCCACCATCCAGGCCAAAACGGGCAACGATCCGGTCCCGTATGGTATCTCGCTGCTGAAGCAGGTGGAACAGTTCGTCGGTTTCCACAAAGCCGACACACTCGACGATCCCAGGACGCGCCGGATCGGAAAATTGACCAGCAATATGAGATCCACACGCCAAAAACTTGTCCACTGGCGTGGGACCAAACAGCCCAGTGCGGTACAACTGGCCGAATTGCAGTGATGCCACTTTGCCACCCGAACGGTGCACAGCGGCGATGATCCGGCGATCACGGGGCAGCCGCTCATCCGACATCACCAGGTTCTTCAATCCCATTTGCTTGAAGCTCGTCTCGATGCTGCTTTCGTACGCGACGCTCCCCAGTCCAAATTGTGCCCACATCTGGTCAAGCACTAATTGAAACATGGCGGCATGCTCGGCCATCCGGGTTTGCAGCGCCCCTACAAAAGCCCGCCCATTCAACCGGCGGCTCATCGCCCAACCAGTTCCCACCAACCGGAAAAGCGAACGTAGATAGCCTGACAGGCCAACCGGGCCAACCACCTCGTCGACACGCACACATGAGTGCTCGTTGATCCAGGAACCGGATGCATGAAAATCGCCTGTCAGCAGAAACCCAACCGGTACGCCCATCTCAGCCAATGCTTTAGCCACCGGCAGTTGGTTGCGGGCCATTTTGTCATTAGGCACTTCGATCCAGACTGTTTTGGGATCGTGGGCCGCCACCCTGGACGCGCTCCAGCGCGTGTGAGCCAACACGCTAGCTGGCCGGGAGAGGTAGTGCAGGAGTCTGGCGCGCAGCCGATGATTGTGAAGCATGGCCAGCGGGCTGCCAACATCAAGGAGGACCACCCGGCGTTTTCTCCAGTTTGATGGAAGAAACTCAAACGGGATACCATGCTTGGCCGCTGCCGCTTGCCACGCAAAAACCGTCTCGGACGGGGTGCGCGCCGCCATGACCAACGATATCACATCATGCCTGGCGACAAATTGATCCACCAGGTCGATATGCATCACGTAATGCGCCAGGCTGGTAATCGCCTGGCATTCGATGAGCGACAAAAAATCGGTGTTACTCATTTGCAGCCAGGCGCGTACCGACGCGCCGTCAATGTCGAGCCCACAAAACCGGTCCCAGAGTTCGCGCGCCGCAAAAAAACAATCCTGGAGGGATCGCTGCGTCCTGGCCATCTCGGTCAGAAAAACAGCGCGTTCGACATTCGGCTTGTTGGCAGGCACATAACTATATACAACTGGCCTGCCCGTTTGCGCTGATTGCCGGGCCGCCATCGCTTCAGCATCGACGGTCGGGCAGATGATCCATTCAGACATGGGACTCCGTGCCCTCGGATTTGGCGATATAAAAATAGACCTGGACATTGATGCCAAGCGCAAGCAGCGCCATCGTAATGGTTTTGACGATCGCCACGCTTTCTATCGTCCCAAACTGGCGAACGGCGATCCACCCCAGAGCGTACATACATCCCAGCGCAGCCAGCAACAACAGGCTGTAAGGCAGCATCCGGTCGCGGGTTGAAAAGATGGTGCCACTCGACCGGAGCATCATAAAATAGCCGGACAGCACCATCCACCGGGCCGCCGGAATGCCTCCGACATAATTCGGCAGGATGAGCCTCACCGTCGGGCGCACCAAAATCATCAGGACGATCGCCGGGATAATCAGCGCGACCGCATTGACAATCACCGGCAGAAAAGCCAGCCGCTTTAACGAACTGAGCTTGCCAGATTGACCATAGCGATAATTCATGCGCGTATAGATGACCTGAGTGAAGGAGCTTGGCAAAATGATCATCGCCGTCTGCGCAGTCAGCGCCAGTGAATAGAGACCGAGCGCTTCGCTCCCCAGGTTGGTCGCAATCAGGGTACGGTCCGCCACCAGCAGTAGCCCCGAAATGTAGTTTGCCACCAGCACCTTTAGCCCAAACCGCACCAGTTCCAGCAACACCTGCCTGTCCCAGCGTAGTTTGATCGAGATCGCGAGCCAATAGCGGCGCAGGAGCACCGCGACCAGGGGAATAGAGGCATAGCGCGCGAACAGGCCGACCCAACCGCCCGCGTAGACAAACCCCACGCTGATGATCAGGAAAAGGCTGCTCAGGAAATTGACCTTGGCCAGCGCCCTGAACCGGTTTTCGCCGTGATAAAGCGACTCATAATAATCCATCAGCGGGACGAAAAACGCTGGGATGCTGAACAGCATAACCGCCAGCATCGTCTTTGAGGCGTAGCCTTGCGCCCAAAGATATACCATCACGCCCAGGACGATCACCGCGCTGATCGCCGATGAGATCAACGTCCAAAGCAGGCCAACCCCCGCCGTATTAATTGCCAGATCATCCCGTCCTGCGCCTTTATGAATCGCGTAGGCGCGTTTGATGCTCGCCGGCACCCCCAGCGAAAGAAATGCCATGTAGGCTTGGAGGATCACCACCCCCTGCCAGACACCAATATCCTCCGGCGCAACCAACCTGGCAACCCACAAGCCCGTGACCAACTGCACCATCGTCTTGATACCACTAAACACGATATAGGCGAGTTGATCCGACGAATCGCGATCGTGAAAGGCGTTTCTCAGGGGGGTATAGGCTGCTCTCAACAAGTGAGATGTGCGGATGGTCATACTCTGTCCAATTAACGTTCGCACACCAGCCAACCAGACGGTCGGGCTACCGTACGCGAAAGACATCCAAATACTGCCAACCGGCGCGAACACCTTCTCCCGTAAAACGGGTGAACCACGACCGGCATACAGGAGAATCAGGGCTACTCGCGCCACATTTCTATCAAGCGCTCGACAATGCGCTGTACGCCCTGATCGTCAATCTGATCGCGCGAAGCCCGGTGCATGGCCAGCAGCCTGTCACGATGGCGGTACAGGTTCCTGACCAGCGGGTTGAGATTTTCCAGCGCTTCATCAAGGGTGTGCCCTGCGCACAGACTCAACCCTTTTTCAACCAACTCCTGGATCAAAAACCGGCGACTTGCCGATTCCAGGATATTGATCGAGGGCAGCCCGGCATACGCGGCTTCGTAGGTCGTCGTGCCCCCCGCCAGGATCGCCAGCGAGCAGGTGCTCAAGACTCGCCACATCGAAGTAGTGGTTTTCGCCAGGATGATCTCGTGTTTGCTGCCGCGCACACTCTCGACCAGGGCCTGGTATGAATGGAGATACCCCTCCCCCAACATGACCCAGATCAACAACTGCTCGTCGATGGCTTTGATAGTCTCTAGAATGCGAAGACTTTTGTTGGCGACGTCGGACCCACCCATCGAGATCGCCACCGTCAACATGTCCTGGTTGAGATGGTGCTGGAAAATCTCGGTCGGGATGCGTTTGCAGTGATCGTTGATCACGGCGTACGACAGCCCGGCCCGAATCGCCGGGCCCCGCCCCTCGCCCGCCGTCCAATCGTCGCCCAACACGCTGGTCCGGTGAAACACCACGTCCGTATCGGGCAGGCAGTTGAATACCGGCGACAGCGACGCGGTGAAGCAGCCTGAATTGATCTCGCGGAATGCGGCTGGCTCAAATACCAGCATGTCAAAGACCACGACATCCGGCTGCAACGACCGGTACAGCGACAGCACCTCGGCGCAGTCGGCCATCTGCGTAAAGGGAATCCCCCGGTTGACCAGCAGATTCGCCGCATATGCATCGCCAATGATCGCCAAGTGGGTGGCTGTTCGCTGCTGCATCGCCCGCGCGACGGTGCGTGTGCGGATGACATGCCCCATCCCCTCTGCGACCGAGCCCTTGGCGATAAACAGGACGGTGGGAAGCCATTCGGTCATGATCAGGCGAAGTCTTCTAGGGCCAGGGCTTCATACTGGCGGATCACGCGTTTGGCACGCCGCGTCAAAATGAGAGGCTGATCATTGGGGCGCAGCGGCCCTTCCGGGCGCACAACGAGTATGTCTGACTCCGTCAGCACATGATCCGCCGGAATGTCACGCGCCGCATACAGACCGCGCCGGGCGCGCACTTTGGTGTTGGCTTCGTTCGCGCCGATCTTCACCGGCGCCCGCTGCAATGCCTGCTCGGCTTTGCGCACTTCCGAGACATAACTGGCGAAAACCTCCGGCTCCATCGCGTAACGATGGTCGAACCCTACCGCCTGCCGGTCGTAGGTGATGTGCTTTTCGAGCCAGGTAACGCCCTTCGAAACAGCCAGAATCGACGCGACGTTGTTTTCGGTGTGGTCGGAAAAACCGACCGGAAATCCAAACGCCTGTTTGAGCGTGTCGATGAAGTCCAGGTTGGTGTCCGCTGTCTCGACCGGGTAGACCGAGACACAGTGCATCAACACCAGGTCCGTATGCCCGGTTTGGACGATGCTTTCGACCGCTTCTTCGACTTCACCCAACGACGCCATACCGGTCGAGACGATGAGTTTGCGCCCGGTGGCGGCGGCCCGTTGCAGCAGCCGTGCATTGTTCAGATCACAGGACGCGATCTTGATGAACGGCACCTGCAACCGATCAAGCAGGTCGATGCCGCGTTGGTCAAAGATCGACGCGGAAAAGGCGATGCCCTTGTCGGCGCAGTAGGCCGCCAGCCGATCGTAGTCCTCGTCCGGCAGCATCATCGCCTGGCGTTGCTGGAACACCGGGTTATCAACATACTCGCCCGTCTCGAACGTGCGGGGCAGATAGAGACCTTCCGGGTAGATGATCTGGAACTTGACGGAATCGGCACCGCCTTCAACCGCGATGTCGATCAGGCGCTGGGCGGTGTTCAGAGCGCCCGCGTGGTTGGTGCCTGCTTCGGCAATAATGTGTATGTTGTTCATTAGGTTTGACTACCTATTTAATTCTCATCGCATAGTCGAGTACATCCTGAGCAAATTCATCAAAGGCTTGCGTCATATTCTCTCGTAGGGTCTGCCACAGGGGCGCGTTCTGCTCCTTCATGGTTTTTAACTCGTCCAGCCGCTGGTAGCGATCCTCAACCAGGTCCATCACATTGTCGTTTTCGACCATGTTGATATTCCACGAGTCGTAGCCCACGGTATCGATCAGGCTAATCGCTCGCTCATCGTAGCTAATCGCGATCGTCGGCACGCTAAACGAGAGACACGGCAAAAACGAATGCAGGCGGTAGGTGATGTTCAGCTTGGCGTGGCTCAATAAGGCGAGGTAGGTATATACGTCGCCGGTGTAGATAAAATCGATATCCGGGAAGGTGGCAGCGAACGCAATGTCCCGGTGGTCGTGGCACAGCATGTGAATATCGTTGCGCCCGTTATCGTGCAAAAACGCGATGATGTCATAGATATCTTTCCGCACCTGGGCCTGCTTGTGCAGCGGAATGCTCATCAGCGAGGGGTTGCGCACCGACAGCAGCACCGTGGCCTGGTCTGGCTTATAGACTTTGGGCAGCCGGTGGGCAATATCGTTGATGAAGATGGTGGGGCAGCCGATGGTTTTCACGTGCGCCAATCCGAGCTGATGGAGATAGTCGGTGGTGGCCTGGTCGCGCACATAGACATGGCGGGTCTTGCCATTGACGGCCTTCAGCACATTATCCGGCGTCGTATCGGTGCGCGGCACCAATTCGTGCAACCGGTTATAGACGCGCCCACGCGAGACACTGAACACCATCATCGGAATCTGCAATTTCTCCAGCGCATTGAGGTTGATTTCCAGCTCGCCGTTTTCATAGATATTGCCGCCCCCAAGGATTACACCGTGCCCATACTGGTTCATCTCGTAGATCGTGCGGGCGGTGAAACCGGCCTGGGCCTGGCTTTCATAGCGCGACGTGGCCGGAAGGGTGACGATGTTGATATAGCGTTTGAACGCATGATGAAGAAACTGTTGCATTCCCTGAAAAATGACATCGTTGCCAACATTGAATCCCTTGGGGCGGATGTTGAACAGGTTAATCATCGCGATTTTTCACACTCTCTTTTCAGGGCAACAGCCTCTTGGTAGTCGATTTCTGACCACGCCCGCGACGACGCTGCGACAATCGCCCGGAACGTTTCCAGGTCCTGGGGCGTGTCCACGGTCAAACGCACATCGCTCAAATTATCCCCTGCACGCCGTATATTGTAATGACGGTAGTTGTCTATATTTTCATAAAAAAAGAGCGTGGAATGCTCTTGATAGCGTGGTTGATCCAGGTGGTGATAACCGGCTTCAAAGACCGCCGTCCTAAAGATTTCGACGCTCACGCCATACGGAAACGACCGCTCGACCAGGTTGGTCACGATATCAACCGGTTGGGTCCGCGCAATGTGCCAGGCCTGATTGAGCAGTGTAGGCGAGCAGAATGGGCTATCCCCGTTAATCCGCGCGAAATAGTCCATGTTGTACTGGCGCGCGCAGCCCAACACCCGCTGCGCTACGTCGTTGACATTTCCGCGAAAGACATCGACATGTTCTTGTTCGCAATACTCAACGATCGAGTCATCCACGGGCCGAGCGGTGGTCGCCACTACGATGTGATCCAAGGCTTCGACGTGGCGGCACCGCTCCAGCACATACCACAATAAGGGGTGCCCGTGGATGTCAATCAGCACTTTACCCGGCAGACGCTTTGAATCCAGGCGGCACAGCACAACCGCCCCCAAGGTCGGCGCTTTAGCAAAAGAAGACACGTTCTTCATGTGTTTTGCAGTCATCTACCCCCTACGACTTGAGCGGTTCCTAAAGCATTGGACACCCGGCTTATGACAAAGACGCAACCTGTTATGGGTTTTTCAGCGGTAACCGGGGTTGCTAGCGAGAGAAGACTGCGCAGCGAAGTCATCTATTATGCGAACTGAATGTCCCAAATTCAAAAGATCAGCAGCCAGATTTGATCCTATGAAACCTGCTCCACCAGTAATCACAAAGACTCTAGGGGTTGGCATCGAATTTCAGCTTATTTGTGTTTCTCTGATGACCGCACAATCTGCCCGACCCTCGTCCAGTGCAGCCCCACCTCCGCCGCGATCTGGCGGTAGCATCGGCCCGTTTCCCGCCCGTTCCGGTATAGAGGCCATCTGATATCGGTTTCTTCGCTCAACTCCGGTATTTGGAGCAAATTTCTGTCACCCCGAATCTGTGCCACAATGACTTTCTGTACATTCGGCACAAAGCCCTTGAAGACAGAGACGTGTCGGTGACTACCGCCGTGCGGTAGATACCTGGTTCACCATGCATGCTCCGCCGTTCCGACATACATCTGCTGCATGCGGCAACGGGACTATGTGCGGGCGCGGGGGCTGATAACGCCGGGAGAACTAACGGTCCGAGTTGACCATCAGTTTCCCGCTTTTTCGAGCGCCCACTTGGTCGACGCGGACGAAAGCTGCGGTTTGATAAGGAATGAGAAGAATTCCCCCCGGCCCCGTATAAGCTAGCTAATAATAGAATAATATCCGAAACGCCGTTACGGGTAAGGCTCTCTCGGTTACCCCTACTCAGATTACCGCAGGTCTCAGGGTGTGTCAAACCCGCAACATGGGCAAATAGTCCTAATCGGCAAAACTGGCCTCAGCAAGCTCCAAGGCGCTCCCGGAATATTCCGCGGGCGGGTGATGCTCACGGCTGAATGCGTGCCATAGAGGGGTCCAGATGCGCCAGACTGTTCTAATAGCGGACATTTGACTCACTACCCGCTTTGGGGTAAAATGACTGCCGTCCTAAGCGTCGGGTACCACTCTCTTCTCCGCTGGGACGCCAGGTCACCAAGTCCACAACCTGGCCTCAATTCCTTGACACCTCCTCCACCCACTTGCAGCACATCCTCATGCCCAAACAGCTCCCACTCTCCAAAGGGCGATTCGCCCTGGTCGATGATTCCGACTTCGAGGCGCTCTCCCAATTTCGCTGGCACATCAACGGCACCGGCTACGCTGTCGGCTCGGTGAGAGTCAACGGCGCGCGCAAGCGTGTCTACCTGCACCGGTATCTCCTCGACGCCCAACCCGGTCAGATCGTCGATCACATCGACGGCAACCCGCTCAACAACACCCGCGCCAACCTGCGCCTGGTCACCCGCGCCCAAAACCAGTGGAACCGCAAGGTCCAGCTCAATGCCTCCGGCTACAAGGGGGTCTCTTGGCACCGGCTCAACCAGAAATACTACGCGCGCATCCAGGTCCACAACCGCCGCCACTTCCTGGGCTACTTCGAGACGGCAGAGGAGGCCGCGGAAGCCTACGACGCGGCTGCAAAGCAGCTCTACGGCGAGCACGCCCGCGACAACTCCGACCTGACCCGCGACAGCGTTCCGGAACGTTCCGGAGAGCTGCCCTCGCGCGATAACCCCGCCACGCGAGATGCCCCTCAGAGACTCAAAACAGGCCCTAGAAACGACGATAGCTCAAACGTGACCCAGGACACGGAAACAGGCTCTTCCGACTGATCTAGACCCTGTAACACCGCTGTGGTGAATCATATGACTCAGAAAGACAAATGTTCGATTCCGGCCCCACCCTTCCACGCCCCAAGACCCCGCTGGCGATGACTGACTCGACCCAATCTCGGAACGTTCCGAGACTGCGCAAGCGCCGTTTTCTACGCCCCCAACTCCCTCATCCAGGACATCCTGGTTGCCGCCAACAACCTGCTGCTCGACGAGGACTAGCCGGCCCGCTCCCGAAGGAAGACACCACCCATGCCCACCGACGACCACCCTACTTGGAGCCGCATCACGACCGGCAAGTTCACGAGCTTCGTTCTGCCCGGTGACTACAACATGCTCGCCGTAGTCACCGGGCGAGCCTGGCGCTGGACCTGGCGCATCGTGGACCGGGACACCGGCTTCGTGATCTCAGACGCCGGGCGCGAGCATCACGGCCAGCCCAAGACCGCCCTGCGCATGGCGAAGCTCGTCATGGACGCCAACGCGCGGCGGTGGGGCCACAACCTGCGCGAGACTGTCCAGCACCTTGAAGACCGTCTTGAGTTTGAGCGCATCCCTGCGCTGGAAAGGGGCAAGATGACACAAGACTTGGAGTTCATGCGCGCGATGATGCGCCACACGATGATCGTCGAGCGCGGCGGCATCAAGCACGCCAAGTGTGACCTGTGCGGCCAGTCCCCCGACCACCTGGGCCTGCAGCTACACGAACTCTTGCAGCGCGGCATGACCGTGAACAACCCGGCTGCGCGTGAGTTGTCCTATGTGCCGGAGTTGACCGCCCTGCTCTGCGCCAACTGCCACAGCCGCGCGCACAATCCCGAGGTCCGGGACAAGCTGTTCAGGATTGCCTTCAAGCGTTATGGCCGTTTGCAGGTGTCGCTCGCATTTGAGCGCTTCAAGAGTGCCTATGAGCAGCGCAATACAAATCTTCACATCACACTTCCAGCGCCCGAAGACGATCTCTCTGCGGAACGTTCCGAAACGGCGACTGGCGAGAAAGGAAACTGTCGATGACGAAAAACCACCGAGAAATCTGGAAACCTGTAGTCGGGTTTGAAGGCATCTACGAGGTCAGCAACATGGGCCGCGTGAAGCGGGTGGCGGCTGGCAGGGCTACCAGGCCAGGCCGAATGCTCAAGCCGTTCGACAATAGCGGATACCGTATGGTGGACTTACACGATAACGGCAGGAGAAGAAGTGTTCTTGTCCACCACCTGGTACTCGAAGCCTTCGTCGGGCCACGCCCGGACGGTATGGAGGGCTGCCACAACAATGGCAATCCCACCGACAACCACTTGGAAAACCTGCGGTGGGACACTGCGCTTAACAACATGAAAGACAAGGACAGGCACGGCACGATGCTGCGAGGGAGCCGCCTGCCGTTCTCGAAGCTGACTGAGGCCGACATCCCGCGCATTTTCAAGATGCGTGTGAAGGGCATGACGCTAGCAGAGATTGCGGAGAAATTCGGCGTTGATGACTCAGTGATAAGGAGAGCATTGCGCCGCAAAACATGGTCCCACGTCGAGATTGCTCCTGACTTGATCAATGCGGCGAATGCTCTGCGGGGACGCCCGCGCGGCAGTCGTCACCACCTAACAGCGCTAACCGAGGCCGACATCCCTTGCATCTTTGAGATGAGAGCGCGAGGTATGACGTGGCGGCAAATCGCTGTTGTGTGTGGAGTCGGTAGCCACGTAGTGGGCAACATACTGCACCGCAAAACATGGTCCCACGTCGAGATAGACCCTGCGCTGCTTGCGGCGGTAAATAACTTGCGCGGCACACCGCGTGGTGAGAAACACGGCATGGCACAACTCACTGAGGCCGTAGTTCTCAGGATTTACCGGATGGCAAGAAGCGGCCACACGCGCCGGGAAATTGCCAGCGCGCTCGGCGTAAGTGGGGGAGCAGTCAAGCATGTCCTCAAAGGCTCAACCTGGGCGCACCTGTACCATCACTACACCGAACTAGCAGAAGCGGGAGACGACTAACATGAGCGATCTTCAAAAGATGTTCCGAGATGACTCTATCGAGTTCGTGGCCGAGCCGGAGCCGGTGCAGTTCTATCCGACTGGCAGCCTTGCACTCGACTATGCCTTCGGGGGCGGCCTGCCGGTTGGCAGGTTCAGCACGCTCTATGGCCCTGAAGGCCAGGGCAAGACCACCCTGGCTTTGATGGCTGCAAAGGCTGTCATCGACCGGGGTGGCTACGTCGCCTACGTTGATGTCGAGGCTGCCATAGACCCGATTTGGGCTGGAAAGTTCGGCCTGGACGTGGGCGGCGACAACAAGGACCGCCGTTTTTGGCTGATCCAACCCACTAGCGCGGAGAAGGCGCTCAACGCCATGCGCAAGATGGTCAAGTGGAAACACCCGGATAACCCGGAACGTTCCGCGTTCGACCTCATTGTGCTCGACAGCATCGCAGCCCTGGCGACTGAGGCGGAGTTGGCCGGCGAGATTGGCGACAAGGTTGTGGCAGGCCGGGCGTCGGTGCTCGCGCAGTACTTCAAGAGTGCAAAGACTGAGCTTGCCAACAGCACAACGGCGGTGCTCTGCATCAACCAAGTTCGGGATAAGTTCGGCCAAGCCAGCTTTGCCTACGGGCCTCAAGTTCAACAACCCGGTGGTCATTCGCCCCGCTTTTACAGTTCGATCATTAGTCGGGTCGTGCAGAAGCCGGTGCCCCTCATTGACAAGACTACCGGAGAAGTGTACGGCCTGGAATTTCGCGTGAAATGCTCCAAGAACAAAGTGGGCCGGAATGGTCGCGAGGCGCTGGTGACAGTCTTCCTGGACACGGGAACGGCTGACATCATCGCGGAGTTGGCCATGCTTGGCAGGGAGCTTGGAGTTTTCTCCAAGGAAGACGGCAGCCCCATCAAGGGAGCTTGTTCGTGGTTTTTCCAGCGTGATCATGGCCGCGAGAAGATCGGTGTGGGCGAGAAGCAGGTCACGATGGCGCTTGAGGAAGATCGCGAGCTGGCCGCCGAGGTTGAAGCGGCAGTCCGGTGGCGTATCAGCAATCTCAACAAGGCCGATGCTGAGGCGCCGATTATCGCGCTCGACGAGTTGCCGGACGATGACACCATCAACCATCTGCTGGACAACGACCTGTAATGGGCTTCGGAACGTTCCAGCCCTGACCCGACACTATCGAAACGGAGGAATGTTATGACAGCATCAAATCACCGGCTCAAGCCCTTGACGCCGCACCAGGAGGCGGAAGCGCGGGGCCAGGCTTACCAGGCGTACCTCAAGGAGATGGAAACGCGCCATCCCAAGCCCAAGCCCGCCATTCGCGACCTGGTGCATGACAACCCGGTGGTCATCAAAGCCCTGGTCCGCGCCATCGCGATCATGCCGGCGTTCCTGATGCTCATTCTCATCTCGAGCATGGTCATCAGCGCCGACAAGACCTACGCCGCCTTCAGCGGGGTGGCCGCCAACGACGGCTGGTTCTGGACGCAGACGATTGGCATCCTGGGCGTGGTCATGACCGAGGGCTCGATGGTCTACGTCGCCTTCGCCGCCACCCGCCAGCGCTTGCAGCATGGGTTGGAGAGGCGGGTGATCACCCTGCCGGCTATCCTGCAGGGCATCAAGGTGCGGCTTGGGCTCGCTCCCGTGCCCGACTACGACCAGATGCCGGACACATCTTTGCAGCGCTACGCGAAGCTGGTGTTTGCCCTGGTCCTGTGTGCCAACGTCTTCACCGCCGCCATGCCGGTCCTGGAGACCAGTCTGGCCTCGATGACCACCCTGGACCTACTGAAGTTGGGGTTCGCGGTATTCATGGGAGTCGTGGCGCCCTTCGCCCTGCACTCGGTCGGCTCGCAGCTGGCGCATCTGAGCTACGACCTGTACCGCCAGGAGAACGACCGCATCAAGAGCGAGCTGGAAGCCGCCTGGCGGGAGGAAATCGACCGGCGCTGGACGGAAGAGGCCGAGGAACGCACGCGCATGGCGCTGCACCGCAAGTTCCTGGTGGAGAACAAGCTGGCGCTGGATGCCGGCAGCCCGTACCTGCTGTTGGGGAATGGCCTGGAGGGTGATGTCGAGACCGTCCCTTTCGACAATTCGCCGACGTTCTAGCCAGCGCTGTCCGGGAGGGGCTTGGCACGGCAAATCCTGACCTTGCCCGTTCCGAAGCCCTGCTGAGCGGCATTCTGGAGGCCCTCACCCGGCTGGAGGAGCACGCTGAAGCGGGCGTCAACGGCGTAAATTTGACGGCTGGACACGCGCCGCGCCAGCGGACTTCACCAAAGTTGCAGAGGGCTTTGGCATGGCTGGAGAACCATCCCGAGCACCTGGACACGCCCAGCCGGCAGCTACAAGAGGTCATCGGCGTCTCGCACACGACAGTTCACAAAGCCCAGCAGATACTGAAGGATGCTGGCGAAGAAAGCTGAATCGATACACCCCAGGGAATATTCCCTGGCCTTGGAGAAACGGACATGACGGACGACCGCAAGCCAATTCAAACCGTGAGTGACCTGACCGAGCGGCAGCGGCAGGAACTCATCGCCGACCTGCTGGACTTCTTTCAGACGGATAGCGACTATCCGGAGGCCCGGCCCATCCGCGACCTGGCCGGCGACCCGCGCTTTGCCGCGTACACCATGAGCGTCCTGAAGGAAATGACGCGGTCCATGGCCCGGAGTGGGTCGCTGTACCGCCCGCCACACTCGGCTGGCCGTAACAGCCGCTATCTCACCACACGCGAGGGAAGGGAGATGAAGGACGCCATCCTCCGCCAGCTGAGGGGGTGAGCTGCTGTGCCACGACCCCTCTGGTCACCATCTTCGACGACATCGCGCTGTTCCCCCCGGCGCGATGTTCGTTTTCCTGGGGGTTCCGGAACGTTCCGGGATGTGGTGAAGGCGGGTCGCTTTCGAAAATGGCGAATTTGTGAACTGGCTCATATCCCCGTGGGCATCCATGTGCTGCAAAAAAATGGCCCAGACCGCATTTTGTGAGCAATTCTGAGAAATCGTCTCGCATGCCCAGCCGATCAGTTTCCCAGATAATCCCCCGTCGTAGAGGCGAGCTGCAAGTCCACAAGCCATTCACGACAGGACAGCAAACGTCAATTCCTGCGCTAGCCTTGCCGTCCCCTGGGTGTAGTCCAACAGTCCAAATTCTGTCGTCTACAAGTAACATGGCCGCAGGGTGCCTTTCCCGAGCCCACAAGTCCCTGACGGCGCGCCAGGACGCTCTCAGAGGGGTGAAACGCAGGCCACGGGTCCTTTTGGTGCCTTACTGCGCCAAACGGACACCCTCTTGCCGATACCAAGGGCTTCAAAGTGAACAGGGGGGTAATGCCGTCTCAGCGGGCCAGGGCGCCCAGGATGACCAGAGCGATGATGAGGACCACCAGGGCAAACCGGACGCGTGGATGCTCTGCCAGCCAGCGGAAGGGAAGCCTTATGAGCCACCAGACGACGCGGATGGGCAGGAGCAGTACGCGGAAGTACAGGCTCAACAGACCGTACAGCAGCGCGCCCGGGTAGAGGAACAGCTGGGCCAGACAGCCGGGTTTCTGTGCGTCACCCGAGGCGCCCAGCAGGCTGTCGACGAAGCCGGTGCCTTCCTCCTGACGGCCTACAAAGCCCTGGGCGAAGCGGCGCATGGTCCGCTCAACACCCTGGTCGCTGGTCTTGTCGCTGACGTGAAGCTTGAAGCCGAGCCACAATAAGACGGTGCCTGGCACGCCCAGGACCAGCGGCACGCCGCACAACAGCATCAGGGCAAGCTGGGTGGTTTCGTCGCTGAGGGTCATCGGGGTCTCCATCCGGTGGTGAAGCGCGCGCCAGGCCATCCTGCCGGCGTTTGTAGCTGCATCATAGTACAAATTGCCAGCCCATGCATCTGGGCTGAGGGGTGCCGGTGGCGGCCTGTTGCCGGTCTACCACGCGCGTCGGGCCAGGCTATGCCAGGCGGCTTGTAGCGCCGTTCCGGGAACGTTCCGAAAATGAAGAAAGAGTGAAGGTCAGGAAAATGGGCGACACTTGTCGCCCAATGAAGTCCGCCAGAGGGATGAAAATGCATCCTGTGCGGCCATGTGAGTCGGTTCCCGGAACGTTCCGGCGTCATAATTTATAACTATTGCTTTGAATGTGAATGAACTGCATGATATTAATCAATAAATGTTCAACTGAGATGCAATAGAACAGATCATTTGAGACGCTGGTGCTGCCTGCGAGTTGCGGCCCTGGGCAGGAGACAACGTGCGCTTCACATAGGTGTGTGCACTGCATAGTTGATTTCAATTCAGGCGTGGTTTTCCGTTGTGCTGATTGTGGAGGGTGTGGAGGGTTAGCTCTATATATGTTGGGAATTCTCAGATTACGCTTGATTTTTGTTTGCCTTATGATGTACGTAACAGTAGCGTCGAAAAACTAGGATACATTGGAAAAACCCTCCACACCCTCCACACCCTCCACAAGGACAGTCACCGATCGGGCTAGCCGTCCGGCCAGAATAATCTTGCGGCGCCGACCAGCACGCTGCTCCCCGATGACTTGGGGTAGGCCGACACGTTCAAGGCACCACAAAATCCTCCGCCAGTGTCTGTCACGCCCCTGCCATGCGAAAGCAACAAGCTATTTGCACGACCAGGTGACCCGGCGCTGATGCGTGACGGTCTCCTACGGTTGTGACTACCGAGAGGGGTCTCACCAGGGCAGGCGGGCGATCGAGTTTGCATCGATGAGTAGAACAACTTGGCGGCACGAGTACCATTCGTACCACGTGCCGCCAGATAACTTGAAGGGACGACGGGAGAGCGAACCGGCTCTCAGGCGTCGGAGCCTATGACCGTAGGCCTCTACTTCACTCTAAGGCCAAGGTACACGTTGCCCTCCCGTCTTTCTTTCTTTTCGAAGCCGAGGCGTGCCCAGTCACTCGCGACTGCCTTTTGGGTTTTGGCACGATACCCATTCTCCTCGCACCACAGCTTGTAGGCATCGTACAGAACGCTGGATCGGACGGACGCTTGCGGGTCAACGACACAGCATTCATCGACAAACATTTTCTCGACATCATTCTCTAGCCGGTAGGCCTCCACCGCCTGCTGCGCCTGAGCAGCTTCGGTGAATGCACCATTCGCCCGCAAACGCTTCAAGCCCTCCAGAGCCCAGTTGAAGATCCCGGGCAGCTCGCTGCGCAGCTTGTCCAGCAGCTTCCGGTCCCGTTTGTGAAGGGGGATCGCGTTGGGGAAAGGCAGGATTTTCAAGCGCCGGTACAGCCCATCGGAGCGGTCTCGGTTAGAGGGCAGCTCGTTCATAGCCCACCAGAGCTTCGCGTACGGTTCAAGCTGGAAGCTGCGCCCGTAAATTTGCCGAGCGACCATCCGCTCACCGCTCATCAGGGTTTTCATGATGTGGTCGGCGACGACCGTGTTGCTGCGCGCCTCTGGACATGTGATGGCCCTTTTTCCCGGGAGCTCAGCGAGCTGGTAATGATTTTTGTCCAGCATGCTCAAATCCAGGCTAGTATGCCCGTTCCCAAGCAACTTTTGGAGGACCTTCAACACCGTGGACTTGCCGCTGGCGGCAGGCCCATACAGCCAGAATCCAGTCTCAAAGCTGGTGTCCGTTGTCAGGCTGTAGCCAAAGGCCTCCTGAAGCAGGCAGATCATCTCCTCATCAGGCTTTCCATCTGGGTGGGTCAGCCAGTCGTTCAGACATTGCAGCCAGATTGGGCATTGAGCGTCAGGATCATGGGCGAAATCGAGCTGCCACGTGGCGTACAGCTCGCGGTTGTGTGGTTCAAGTTGGCCTGTTGCGAGATTGACCATTCCATTTTGCAGGTTGATATAGTTGTGTCCGGCATCTACCGCCTCGTCAGGCACGTACAACTGGCTCTGAAGGTAGCTCTCTACCGAATTGGCCCTGTTCTGGCGCGGCTTAATACCTGCCCACTTGTTGTCACTCAGGACCTTCCAGATGGGGCGTTTAACATTCTGTTCGCGCTGCCACCAACCATTCTCGTATCGGTGCCAACTACCGCGGAAGTACGCCAGGTTCCCATCCATCTCGGCGATCAACTGGTCACCCAGGTCATCGTCGTCTGGCGTGGTCGGCGTCTCGCCTTGTGTTTCCGCAGCGTCGAACGCTTCACGCAAAGTGCTGCCGCGTCGCGAGTGCGTAGGAGATTCGGACCGTTCGCGCTTGCAGTAGTCACGCCAGTTATGCCCCAGCACAGCTCCCACCTCAACAGCAAGCCACGTTTGCCCGCATTTTAAGCAGTGCACGATGTGATAGTCGCGATGATACGCAGCAGCCGGCTTCGAATCATCGTGCTCGTGGGACTTGAAGGGGCACGCGATTGGCTTGCTCCATCCGTTCGACTGGTACTCAGAGACGCCTAACGCGCTTTCGATCGCCTCATAGAAATCACCCGGCAGTTCACGATAGGCTGTGGTCTGCCGGCTACGTTTTCCACGCTTGCGACCACTGGTGTCAGGGTCGTCGAGTTCATTGGTCAACGTGATTCTCTCAAGTTTGCTCAACTCCTTCCGGAAGCGCTTGGGATCGCAACCCAGTGCGCGATACAAATCGTTGACATCTTTGATCGGTGTACCGTTCACCTCCTCGGGAAGCTGGAAAATTCGCAGCGGGATGCCTGTTCCACGAAGAAGCGTTGCCAGTTTCTCGACCGACTTGTGCCCCGTATCATCGCGATCGGGAATGTACCCAATCTTAGTAGTCCCCCACCGGCGCGCCCTGGTGACGAAGTCTTTGGGGATATTGGTCTCCCCGAAAAATGAGAGCGCGTTGTCGAACCCCACGGTGTGGAGAGTAAGCATATCCGGCTCACCTGCCGCGACCATCAGCGCTCCGCCGTGTTGCTCGATGGCCTCTGGCAAGGACACTCCGGGGATGTGGTAGCAATCACAGCCTTCCGGCTTGGTTTGCCCTTTGGCGGCGCCGGGGTATCCCCAGAAGTACTTGGGCGGTTGGCCGTCCTCAGGCGTACTCGTCTGGTTCTTCCACCGTTGAGCAGGACGACCGTCAGGTAGGTTCAGAAGATCACCGTTTTCGTCCGCCAGCGGAATTGCCCAGCCGGGATGCCCGTTCCACTCGAAACCGCTCCAACCGGCCTTCAGTGCAGCTTCAAGGATACCTCTGTCCTTCAGTAGCTTCTGCCAGCCCGCCAGGTCACTGTCGTTGGCTTCAGGCGCACTCTGCTCAGCCTGAGCAGCCGTAGACACCGAGTCGGTTTGTGATATAATAGGATTATCACCCACAGCGATATCATTCATGGTGTCTATTGAGACCTCCTGTGTCTTGATAGATTGTCGATTGGGGTCGATCGTGAGCGATTTCGTTTGGTGGAGTTTGCGATCCTCGGACAAGGATCGCAAACTGTTTTTGTCACTGTCTTTCATCATATCCTCTTTGCCATCATGGCTTTACAACGTTCGTCCGATCAGCACTAGACGCCGAATTGCTTTTACCTGGCAGGTACCCAACCTGCGTCCTGAGGTTTACCTCCTCATCGTGTACTACGTACTCGGTTACGTCCAGCATACCCCCGCGACGGCGGTACCACACGGTGTAAATGGCCGAGATGAGTAGCCACAGGACGAACCCCTCCACAGCCACGGCATGTGCCATCCGGACTGGCAGCGGGATAAGACTGATGGCGTACGCCAGCGCGACGATCTTAGCCTGATAGAAGAACAGCCACTTGCTTGTCGCGCGCGGTGTTGACCGCTGGTTGAAGTTGCTCATGGTCTTACGCCTCCTGGCGATTACATTAGTTGAAAACATGCAGATTGAAGAACTCGAAGACATCCTGGCCGAACGGAACGCGCAGGTCGGCCTCATCTCCGCCAATGTAGTTGAGCACCGCCCCCGCCCCCTTGAGGCCGAGCCGAGCCTGGATTTCGGGCAGGCTGATCCCACCCTCGTACAGAATGCGCGCATACGCCCGCCGCAGGTCCATCGGCTTGATCTTGACCATCCCCTCCCCCCTCTCAATCTTGTAGCCCCCCAGGATTTTCTCGACCGCTCGCGCGGACAGCGCCTCAGGCCGGATGGCATGTTGTCGGGGGATGAAGCCTCGGAATGCCGGGCCGTCCACGATCTCCGCAACCCTGACCCAGTCCCGCGCCCAGTCGTGTATGGTTGGGAAGGGGTGGTAGGGGACGATGCGCTCGGTACTGCCGAAACCCGGCGGGACATGAACCGCAGGCTCGTAGTTCCGTGGGTCCCAGCAGAACAGGTCCACAGCGCTCAGCTGCACGATCTCGTGAATGCGCAGGCCGCAGCCCAGCATCAGGCCGAATATCGCGCGGTCGCGCAGCAGGGTTAGCCCTGTTCTGCGCTTGATGCTGTCGAAGAACGCGACCAGGTCATTGGCAGTCAGGCGCGTGTAGTCCGGCTCTGCATCGGGCAGCTCGACGGGGGTCTTGCCGGGGTCAATCGCGTCCTTGATCGCCGTGACGATCGCGTTGGCTTCTTCATCGAGCCGATCTGGCGGGACACGACCTCGTAGGTCATTTCGCACGCTGTCTAGAACAACGCCCTCCTCCAGCAGCTCCCGCAGCCAGGCGCGAACCGATGAGAGATAGGCATACACCGTGGCTGGGGCATGGCCGGCCTCCTCTTGCAGATGGACGCCGAACGCCTGCAAGTCCAGCGCGTACCACGGCTGGTCTTGGCGTCTGAGCCATGTCGCCAATGCGTCGACACGGACGCGGAGGTCCTTGGTCCACCGTTCTTCGCTCTGTATGGCGAACCATTCTGGAAGCTGCTGCTGTTCATCCATCGACCACCGTCCTCTTCGGTTAGGAATTTTGGAATTATACGCCCTTTGTGGTACAATCAGTGTACCTCGGAGGGCGGACTTCGTCAAGGTCTGGCCGAGGAATTCACGCAGGAGAAAAGCACAATGTTGCACTCAATACTCAGAGCTTGCGCATCAACCGGCGATGCCAAGGCCAAAATATCCAGTGATGGGATATTGGGCGAGACTTTTGGTGACGCTGTCCGATTCAAAGCGATGCCGGCTCTCTTTTTTGCTGGAAGGGAATAAACCCATGGCCCACCGTCGCAGCAACAAAGTGAAACCCTTCCCGCTGACCATCGGCAACGACCCATCTCTGTACCGGTATTCCAGCGTCCAGGATGCCCTGGCGGCCAACGTCGACCTCATTGCCCAGACGATTCGCGCTGGCGAGGAAGCCACCCAACAGCAAGAGCTGGTCCTCGATGATGTGATCGAGCCTTCGGAAAGTGAAGCAGCGGCCCGGTGATCCGCAGCGCTTCGCAGTTGAGTGGGCGGAATCCTACGCGCCAGCGAAGACAGCAAGCACCGGGAATTGAATTGGCGTTAGTGCGTCGGTGTCTTGTTGCGACCCCAGCTAGGCCGGGGAAGAAAGATCCACCATAATTGATGCACACGATATGGTACAGAGCACTCCACATGACCCCAGACGACAAGAACCGCAACGCCAGCCCCAGTCGCCAGAACAACTGGCTGCCGCGACTGCTCTTCCCCGCTATAAACGCGCTGATTTTTGGAGCGCTGTTTGCCGTCGCCGGCTATTACGTGTTCGACCTGGTCCGCTGGCTGTTGATCGGATTGGCGTTTGGCCTGGGTGTGGGGCTGATCGTCGAGTTTGGTCTGGGCATGATCGGGGGCTGGATCTACCGCCGTCGCGTGACGCTGGCAGTGCTGCTCGAAATCGTTCTGACAATCGCCTTCATTGGGCCGTTCATCTATTTCTACGCCCAGACCCCCGCCCAGCATCATGACGTGTGCTGCATTGAGACCAGTGGCCTGGGCGATGATGTTGAGGAAGTGAACATACCGGTCGCCGATAATGAGACGCTGGCGGGATGGTACGCGCCCCCAACGGATGGGAGCGGCGCCGTCGTGATGGTGCTGCACGGCAGCCGGAGCGATCGCAGAGACGGGCTCCGGCATGCGCGCGTGCTCCATGAAGCGGGCTTTGGCGTGCTGGTCTACGATCAACGCGCATCTGGCGAAAGTACCGGTGAGCGTCAATCGGTTGGCCTATACGACCAGCGGGACATCACACCGATTATCGATTGGTTGTCGGAACGTTCCGAGGTCGATGCTGATCGCATCGGGGGCGTGGGGCTGTCACTCGGTGCCCACATCCTGGTGATGGCTGGCCCGAACGAGCCGCGCTTGAAGGCTATCTGGAGCGATGGACTGGGCATCAACAACGTCGAGGATATTCCTTCTTATTATGACGGCATTGGCGCAACGCTCATTCGGTTCATCAACCGCCAGGCATTTTGGCTGGCTGAGGTCTATCTTGGCGAGGAACTGGTTCCAGCAAAACAGCTTATCCCACAGATTGCCCCGCGCCGCCTGATGCTTGTTGCCGGCGGCCTGGCCCCGTATGAAGCCGACTTCAACCGCGAGTACGAACCTTACCTCGGTGAGAACGGCGACCTGTGGATCATCGCGAATGCCGGGCATGTCGGCGGATTCTCTGCCGACCCCGAGCACTATTCAGCCCGGATGATCGATTTCTTCGATGCGGCGCTGCGGCAGTAGTGATTGAGATAATGGCGAAGACGCGAAGCGCCTGTGGATCGAACTGGCGTTGGAGCGCGGGCGATCTATTCCTGAACCGGCAGGCACACCTGACGCAAGCACAGGGTAAATCATGGAAACAACGATTGCCATACTAATCACGCTTCTGCTCACCGCCCCGCTGCTGACGTTTTTCCATGAACTGGGACATGCGCTGGCCGGTTTATCGGTTGGGGCTCCACATGTCGATATCCTGCTCGGCAGCCAGCCACCGCCTCAGAAAACGGTCCTCACCCTGAATTTCGAGCGCATCCGAATCACGTTGGCAAGTTGGATGCCTTTGTGGATCGGCTTCGCGCAGATGGATGTTGAAACAAGGATCACGCCGCGCCAGCGGGCACTGGTGGCCCTCGCCGGGCCTTTTGCATCGCTGATTGTGGTGGTTATCCTATCCGTCGTGGCTTTTCTAACCCGAAAAGACTCATCGCTACTGGTCCGGGCCGTTATCCAATACGCCGCCCTCAATGCATTCATCACACTCATAATGACCGCGATCCCAATGCGTTATCCCGAGTGGATGGGCGCGTATGCAGGTCACAACAGTGACATGGCACGCGCTATCCAGGCTCTTAAACAGGAGAAAAGCTAATGTCCGATTCCGACTCCCGTTACCTGCACCTCATCCGCCAGGACTGCCCGCTGCCGCCGGGAACGCACGTCGTCGGCTACTGCCGCGACTCCGGCGGTGAGGAGCAAGACCGCTCCGTCTCGCAGCAGGCCGACACCATCCGCGAGTACTGCGCGCACCATCACCTGATCCTGGACGAGCTGTATCTCGATGAGGCGCGGAAGTCCTCCAACACGGACAAGCGCGAAGCTCTGCAAGACATGCTCTCCGACCTGCGCGCCAACTTCAAGCGCATCAACGACCGCTACCGGCGCGAGAAAGCCACCGTTGAAAACCCGTTCGGCGTCATCTTCTGGAAGTCGAACCGGCTGGGCCGCGACAGCATCGAAGCGTTGAACATCAAGACCGACCTGCGGCTGCGCGGCATCACCATCGTCGACCTGGTGACCTCGGCCAACACGGGCAACGCCGGCGTTGATGCGCTGATCGAAGCCTTCCAGAGCTGGCAGGATGAGCAGCTTCTCGACGAGATTGGGGAAAACGCCCGGCGTGGTCTGGCACAGCTTGTCGCCACTCGCGACGACGATCCCGAATTCCTCCAATACAACCCCGGCTGGCCGAGCACCGGCGGCTACCTGGGCGTGAAGCCCGGCCCGGCCCCGGTGGGCTTCAAGAAAGAAGATGTCCAGATCGGAGTGTACAAGCGCCGCAAGGGACGCGCCGGGGGCGAACCGCGCATCGTCGGGCGCCTGGTGCCCGATCCGGAGACCTGGGACCGTGCCAGGCTCGCCTGGGAGATGCGTCACCAGGGCATGACGATCGGCAAAATCCACGAAGCCACCCGGCTGTACAGGAGCAAAAACAGCTACACGGCGTTCTTCGCGAACCGGATTTACACCGGTGATTTTGAGTTCGGCGGCAAGGTCTACGAAAACTTCGTGCCGGCCATGATCCCCAAAGCGTGGTTCGAGCAGGAACAGGCGCACATCGCCGAGCGCGCCAAGAAGTACAACGGGCAGCCGGTCAAGCCGCAGTTCGAACCGGCCCGCGTCGGAGCCGGGCACATGCTTTCCGGGCTGGTGTTCTGCGGCAATGTGGACGGTGAAGAACACCCGATGTACGTCAGCAGCATTCCGGCGAAAAAAGGCAAACGCGGCGAATACATCTACCTCCAGTGCTCGAAGGCGAACAGCTCGCGCGGCGATCGCTGCGATTCCAGCCGCATCAGCCTGAAGGGGCTTGACCGGGCCGTGATCGACAATCTGCTCGACCACGTTGTCACGCTCGAAAACCTGCAGCCCCTTGCCGACGAACTCGCCAAGCAGCTCAGCGAGCGCAGCCAAGACGCCGACAAGCGGATCGACGCCGTGCAGTCCAAGCTGGACGAAGTGCGCCGCTCGATAGACAACCTGCTGGACACCATCGAGAAGATGGGCTACGCGCCGCACCTGCGCGATCGCTACGAAGACCGCCAGCGCGAAGAGGCCGAACTGGTCGCGGAACTGACGAGCCTTGAAGCGCTGCGGGTCCAACCGAAGCAGATCAACTACGTCAGCCAGGACTTGCTGCGGGAGTGGATCGAGCACACGCGCGAGGTGCTGCAGGGGGGTGATCGTGAACTGGCCCGCCGCGTGATTCAGCAGTTCGTGGCGAAGATCGTCATCAAAAACGGAACGGGAACGCTGTATTACACGTTCCCGCTCGAAGCCGAATTGTATGGGCCTAGTAAACGAGGGATGGACCTGAGGAGATTCGAACTCCTGACCTCTACAGTGCGATTGTAGCGCTCTCCCAATTGAGCTACAGGCCCCTGTGATCTGCCGTGCATTGTAGCAGTCCCCTCAAGCGCTGTCAAGGATTTCTGCTATCATAATGCTATGACCGAGCAAACCCTCCTGGAAGGTTTTATTTCCGTCCGGGCCGCGCTCAAAGCGGGCAGCCGCCCCATCGAGCGCATCGCCATCCGGGCCAACAAGTGGGATCGCGGCGTGGCCTGGCTCGAACGTGCCGCCCGCGACGCCGGCATCCCGCTGGAACGCGTGAGCGCGGACGACATCGACGCGCTGGCCGGCGGCTCCACCCACGGCGGCATCGTCGCGCAGGTCGGGCCGCGCCGCTTCGTCGCGCTGGACGACATCGCCCGCGACTGCCCGGCCCCGTTCGTTGCCATGCTGGACGGCATCGAAGACCCGTTCAACTTCGGGCAGGCCGTCCGCGCGCTCTACGCGGCGGGCGCGGATGGGCTGATCGTCCGCCCGCGCAACTGGCTGTCGGCGGCGGGCGTGGTCGCGCGAGCCTCGGCGGGCGCGTCGGAGTGGATCCCCACCGCCGTGGCCGAGACCGTCCAGGACGCAGCCGACCATTTTCGGGCGCGTGGGCTGGCGGTCGCCGTCGCGGCCAGGAACGACGCCATCCCGATCTACGACGCCAACCTGACCGTCCCGCTGCTGCTGGTCATCGGCGGCGAGAAGCGCGGCATCACCCGCTCGTTCGAGGATCAGGCCGACCTGCGGCTGGCGATCCCTTATGGGAGCGCGTTCGACCAGTCGCTGGGCACCGCCCCGGCCACCGCCATCCTCGCGTTCGAGGTGCTCCGCCAGCGGCGCCGTCCCTAGCGGCATGGAGCGTGTATCGTGGCTGGTGACAGAAGAAAACGCACATCGCCCCGCGTCCAGCGTGGCCCGCGCGAGATTCGATCGCTGAAGGGCCACTATCGCAACACGGAATTTCGCTCGCTGTTGGAGGTCCGCTTCGCCCAAGAGCTGGAGCAGCGCCAGATCGCCTGGAAGTACGAGCCGGAACGCATCGGCGCCGGGCATTACCTCGTCGATTTTTACCTGCCGGACCTGAAATGCTGGGTCGAGGTCAAAGGCCGGTTCGAGCCGCGCGACGACCTGCTGCTGCCCAACGTGGCGATCAACCTCAAGCGTGAGCGCGGCGAGCGGCTGTTTTTGTACATGCAAGACGAAGCCTATCTTGTGGGCTCGAAGGATTTCAAGCGGCTCACGCAGGACGAATTTTGGGCCGCCCTCACGGCCCCACCAGCGGACCAGTAAGCGTCACCGCAAAGGGAGGACGTTATGCGAATCTATCTTGTCCGGCACAGCAAAGCCGCCAAAGACCCGATCTACGCCACCGACGCCGAGCGCCCCCTGACCGACCGCGGGCGCGAAGACGCCCACCTGATCGCCGCGCAGATGGCCCGCGCCGGGGTCGATGTGCACGAGATCCGCCACAGCGGCCTGCTCCGCGCCCAGCAAACCGCCGAGATCTTCGCCGAACACCTCACGCCGCCGGAGGGCGTGAACGCCGTTGCCGGGCTGCACTACAATGACCCGGTGGATATGCTGGCGCGCGAGCTGCGCATGGAGCCGGAGCCGGTGATGCTGGTGGGGCACAACCCGTTCATGGAGGAGCTGGTCGGCCTGCTGCTGACCGGCAGCGAAGGCAACATGCCGGTCCGCTTCAGCACGTCCTGCACCGCCTGCCTCGAACACACCGAGATCGGTTGGGCGGTGCGCTGGGTGCTCGACCGGCAGATCGTCACCTGAGCCGCGTCATCGGAAACAAAAACAGGGGCGGCGCGAGGCCGTCCCTGTCGATGAACGTGGTCATGCCGGCGGCGGTTACCAGCCCGGCACCGTCTCTTTGTCTTTGGGGGGCGCGGCGGCCACCACCGGCGGCCTGTACCCATCGACCGACAGGCCGTACGCCTGGGCGACCAGCTCGACCGGGTGAATCGTCTTCGCGCCGGTCAGCGACGTGATCTGCCAGCGGCACGTCTCCGTATCGCAGATCACCGTGTCCGCGCCCGCGTCGTACACCTGCTGCGCGATCGGCCAGCCCACCGCCTCGGCGATGTCGCGCTTTTCGGCCTTGTAGCCATACGTGCCCGCGATGCCGCAGCAGTCTGCGTCGATCTCCCAGGCGTGCAGGCCGGGGATCAGGTCGAGCACGTCCAGCGCCGGGCGGCCCATGCCGTGCGCCTTGAGCTGGCACGGCGCGTGATAGGGCAGCTCGCGCTCGATCGGCTGGAAGTCCGCCGGCAGCCGCCCCTCGCGGTGCAGCTTGTCGAGGAATTCCATGAAGTCGTAGGTGTTCTCGGCCACCAGCCGGGCGTCCTCGTCTTCCAGGCCCAGCACGTGCTGGTAGTCGCCCTTGATCGCCGTCATGCAGCTCGCCGACGTGCCCACGATCGGGATGCCGCGCCGCGCGTATTCGACCAGCGAGTCGATGTTGGTTCGCGCATAGCGCCGCGCCGCCTTGAAGTCCCCGTTGGACTGCGCGGGCAGCCCGCAGCAAGTCTGCGGCGGGATCTCGACGTGCAGGCCGATGTGCTCCAGCACGGCCACCGCCAGCTTGCCGATGTGCGGCTCGTAGGTGTTGGTCGAGCAGCCGTGGAAATACACCACCCGGTTCGCGTCGGACTCCGGCTCGGGGCGTGGGAAGCGCTTGGCCTGCTTCTTCCACCAGCCGCGGAACGTGTAGCCCGCCCACCCCGGCAGCGGCCCGCGCGCCGACACCTTGAAGACCTTCTCGACGATCAGGCGCAGCAGGCGGTTGCGCACGGCGAAGTTCGCCAGCGGCGCGAACGGCGTGCCCAGGCGGCCCCACAGCTCGTTGCGGCTCAGGAACCAGTTGCGGGGCGACATGCCGTGTGTCTCGGTCATGCGCGCCTTGGCCTGGGTGTTGATCTCCATCACCTTGACGCCGTGCGGGCAGACCAGCGTGCAGATGCCACAGCCGGAGCAGTAATCGATGGAGTGATCGGGCGACGGCTCGCCCGGCTCGCGCAGGCGCTGCGCCTGCGGGCCGACAGTCTTGGGGCCGGGGAACAACGGCGTCAGCGGCGCAACCGGGCACGCCGACGTGCAGATGTTGCACTTCAGGCAGTGATCGGCGGTGAAGGGCGTTTCTTCGATCAGGTGTAAAGGGTTGTGATGGGTCATGCCACGCTAACCACGCATTCGATTCGACTATTCAGGGTTACAAACCGCCCGGCGAGCGGTGCCCGTTCTCGTGCACCGTGTTCAGCGCCAGGCGCAAATGCTCGACCGACGTATTGCCGCCGGAACAGATGATGGCGACTTTGCGCCCGCGCAGCTCTTCGCGGCACCGGTACGCCGCGGCCAGCGGCGTGGCGCCCGCGCCTTCGGCCAGCGTGTGCGCGTGCTCGATCATCCACACCATCGCCTGCATGATCTCGCTGTCGTCGACCAGGATGAAATCGTCCAGGCGCTCCCACAGGATCGACTGGGGCAGTTGCAGGCCGCAGCCCGTCGCCAGCCCCTCGGCGAACGTCTGGTTGGATGCGGTCGTCACGCGCCGGTCGCGCCAGGACTGGTACGCCGCCGGCGACTGCGCCGACTGGGCCCCGATCACCCGGATCGCCGGGTTGATCGACTTGGCCGTGATGCACGTCCCCGATGCGCCGCTGCCGCCGCCTACCGAGACGAAGATCGCGTCGATATCCGGCACCTCTTCGAGGATCTCCAGCGTGTACGTGCCGACCCCCGCGATCAGGTCCGGCTCGTCGCCGGAGTGGACGTAGCGGTAGCCGTGCTCGGCGGCCAGCGCCGCGGCGTGATTCAGCGCGTCGTCGAACAGCGCGCCGTGGAAGATCACCTCCGCGCCCATGCCGCGCATGGCAGCGACCTTGCCGGGGTTGGCCCCTTCCGGCACGACGATCTTCACCGGCGCGCCGAACAGCCGCCCGGCGTACGCCACCGACTGGCCGTGATTCCCGGTCGAGGCGGCGACCAGGCCGCGCGCCCGCACGTCCGCCGGAAGCTGCGACACCAGGTTGATTCCGCCGCGCACCTTGAAGGCGCCCACCGGCTGGTAGTTCTCGTGCTTGATGTACACCTCGGTGCCGATCAGGTCGTTCAACGCCGGGTAGCTGTGCAGCGGCGTCTTGGGCAGGTAAGGCCGGATGCGCGCCTGCGCGGCGAGCACATCCTGCAGGGTCGGCGGTTTTAACGCTTGTACGGTCATGTTCTCACTCATCCAGTTGCAGCGCCGTCTGCACGGCCTTGTAGGCCGTCGCCAGCGCGATACCCTCAGCACAGCCGTCGGTCAGCGGGTTGAACCCGGCCAACAGGTGCCCAACAGCATACACATTTTCCAGGGCGGGCCCCCCGTCCTGGCCCAGCGGCTGCATCTGCTTGTTGGCGCGCAGCCCGGCCAGCCGGTGAATCGGGTGGCCGCGCTCTTGCAGCAGGCGCTCGCCGTACCAGCCTTCGCGCCCGTCGCCGGGCGGAGTCGCCACCGGCAGATCGAACAGCGGCTCCCACAGGCGACCCGTCTCGTCGCTGAGAATCCCGCCGTTGTACAGGCCGCCGGTCGCCAGGATGAACTGGTCGGCGTAGAAGGGATTGGTGTGGCCCAGCGCGCCGACTTCGACGTGCGTGCAGCGCCCGTTCGCCACGACGCCCCGCACAACCGGGTGCCCCACCTGGACCCGCGCCCGGTGGCGCATCAGCCAGCGGCGCAGCGCGTTGCTCAGGCGGACGCCGGCCATGCTGGGCGGCAGGGTCGGGATCTCGAACACGGGCGCGCCGATCTGCTCGCTCAGGTCGGCCAGCGCCTCGACGGGGTTCTCCAGGCCGAGCACGGCGGGCAGCCCGACCTTCACCGCGCCTTTGGCGTGCGGCTTGATGCGCCCGCTCACCGCCGCGCGAAAGTCTGCCCCGTCGAACAGGCGAGCCACGTCGCCCGGCCACAGGTCCCACGTGCCGCTCGGGTTCGCGGGCAGGTCGATGCAGACGGCGCGCGCCTCGACGCCCGCCGCGCGCAGGTTGTCGATCGCCAGCGCGGGGAAGAAGTCGCGCCAGCCGGTGAAGCCCACCAGCAGCACCGGCCCGCCGACGCCGGTCAGGTCGCCGTTCGCCATGCCGCGCGGGGCCAGCATCGGGCGCTGGATGGCTCCCAACGCGGTCATCAGGCGCAGGTTGTGCCCGTCCTTGTCACGCATGTCGTAGGGCTGGCCGTTCTGCTGCGCGACGTTCCGGAACGCCTCGATGCCGCGCACCATGGCGTCATCTTCGGCCAGGGCGTAGGGGTGATCCGGGTGGATGGCGGCGTAGCCGCGCACCTCGGCGATCACGTCGTCGTCGGCGCGGTCGCACACGCTGATCCAGCCCGGCGAGACGATCTGCTGGCCCCAGCCATTGGCGATCACGCGCACGCGCGCGCCCGCCTGGGTCGCCTGGGCGGCGGCCATCAGCCCGGCCAGCCCGGCGCCGATCACGATCACGTCCGTTCCCGCGCCGGGCGGGATGTTCGCGCGCGGATTCTCAGGCATGGGCCGGCTCCTCGGTGGGCTGCTCGGCCAGTTGATCCAGGCCGAGCGTGCGGCGATAAATCAGCTCGTCGAGGTACATCTGGCGCAGTTGGTGGCCCCACAACAGCGGGCGCACCCCGCGGAAACGCTCGTCCACGAACGCGCCGAACGCCTCGACGGTGTCCGGGCCGGTGTGGCCTTTCTTCTGCTGGAGGATGCCCGCCGCGCGGTAGCTGCAAAAGCCGGCCTGGCAGGGCCCCATCCCCAGCCGCAGATCGCGCCGCAGGTCATCCAGCGCGACCGGCTGGTCGCCGTAGGCGTCGATGGCGGCTTCGAGCTGGGCGCGGGTGACCATCTCGCACTCGCAGATCAGCTCGCCGGGCAGCTCGCCGTGTTCCAGTTTGTGCAAGCGCCCGCCGAGCTGGTGGTAGCGCGGCGCGTGCGGCCCCGGCAGCGGATCGCCGGCGGTGGTGCAGCGCGCCTCGTTGCCCAACTGCGCGGCGACCACGTCGACGGCCTGCTCGGCCATCAGGCGGCAGGTCGTCAGCTTGCCGCCGACCACCGTCACCAGCCCGCGCACGCCGTCCCGCTGGGCGTGATCGATCACCGAGAAGGTGCGCTTGACCTCGCGGCCTTCGGCGTCATCGTGGCCCGCTTCGGGCGGCTCGTAGAGCGGACGCACGCCCGCCCACGCGCGCAGCGCCCGCCCGTGGCGGATGCCGGGCACCACGACATCGGCCTCGCTCAAAATCTTGCTGACTTCCCAGGCTTCGATCCGGTAATCGTCCGGGTGATCGGTGTGGACCGACGTGGTGCCGAGCACGCAGACCGTGCCGACCGGCACCAGGATGTCGCCGTCGTCGGCGGGGCGCAGGCGGTTGACGATCGTGTTCACCCAGCGCGTGTTCATGGCGATCATCGCGCCGCGGTCGAATTTGATCCCCACGTCCAGCCCGGCCAGCCCGGCGACCACGCCCGCCCACGGGCCCGCCGCGTTGAGCACGCAGGCCGCGCTCACGGTGCGCCGTTCGCCGGTGCGCGTGTCTTCCAGGTGGGCGCCAACGACCGCGTCACCCTCGCGGATCAGGTCGCGCACGCGGTGGTAGATCAGCGCGTCGCCGCCCAGGGCGCGCGTCGCCTCGACGAAGGCGTGAATCAGGTCGAAGGAATCGCACGACCCGTCCGGCACGCGGTAGGCCGCGGTGATGCGCGGCGTCAGCGCCGGTTCCTGGGTGCGGGCCTGCGCCGCGGTGATGCTCTCGGTGGGGATGCCGGCAGTGCGGCACCCGGCCAGCCAGCGCTCGGGAAAGTCGGCGGGATCGTCGGGCGTAGCGATGAACAAGCCGCCCGTATCCTCGATCGCGAAGGGAGCGATCCGGCGCAGGACCTGGTTCTCGACGATGCATTCCGCGGCGGTTTCCAGGTCGCGCACGGCGTACCGCCCGCCGGAATGGAGCAGGCCGTGATAGCGCCCGGACGTCCCGGTCGAGAGGTCGAGCTGTTCGACCAGCAGCGGGCGCATCCCGCGCCGCGCCAGGTCATAGGCTGCCGCCGCCCCCGTCGCCCCCCCGCCGACGACCAGCACATCGACTGAATGTGAGGTGTTCATAATACTCCTGGTGGACTCGTCACCAATACCGGGCATGAGCGCCGCCGGATCGAGATCCTGCGCGCGCCCAATATACTACATATTCATCGTAAAAAATACCCGCGCGTGGCGGTGCAGGTATGCGGTCGCCAGCATCCCCGACACGCTGGCGCCGCGCGGGGCACAGAGCCAAGCATCACCAGCATAACACCGCTGAAGCACGGTCACCAGTTACAACTGTCATGCGAAGTCACGCCGGTTTGACGGGAAACGCGCGGGACGCGCCGGGTCGGGGCACGCCAACCAAAAAACCGGGGGACCGTCCCCCGGTTCATGTTCGATTCGCGTTCGATTGCTGGCGCGCTGGCTGAGGCCGGCGCTCAGCTCAGATCACCAGGCGCATCGGGTTCTCGAGCAACTCTTTGAACACGCGCATGAAGTCCGCGCCCTCGGCGCCGTCGCTCACGCGGTGGTCGACGCTGATGGTCGCCTTCATCCGCATCCCGACGCCCAGCGTGCCGTCCTCCAGCACGACCGGCACCTTCTTGGCCGCGCCGATGGCGAGGATGCCCGCTTCGGGCGGGTTGATGATCGCGCTGAAGTGATCGACGTCATACGGGCCGAGGTTGCTCACGCTGAAGGTGCTGCCCTCGATGTCCTCGGTCTTGACCTTCCCCTCGCGCGCGCGGGCGATCATGTCGCGGTTCTGGGCGGCCATCGTGCCCAGCGCGGTTTTGTCCGCGTCGCGCGCCACCACGTTCATCAGGCCGCCGCCGGGCAGCGCCACCGCGATCCCGATGTGGATCCGCTTGTGGCGCACCAGCTTGTCGCCGTAAAAATGCGTGTTCAGGTTCGGGAACTCGCGCAGGGTCAGCGCCGCCGCCTTCACGATCAGGTCGTTGACGCTGATCTTCTGCTCGTCGTCGGACAGGCTAGCGTTCAACTGCTGGCGCAGCTCCAGCGCCGCCGCGACGTCGATGTCGCTCGTGACGTAGAAATGCGGCACCTGCTGCTTGCTGGTGATCATGCGCTGGCCGATGCGACCGCGCAGCTTGCTCAGCTCGATGACCTCGACGTCCGGCCCGCTGGGCACCTCGCCGTAGGTTGCCGCCGCTGGGATGACGGGTGCCGGGGCCGCCTTCCTGGCCGGCTCGCCCGCTGCCGGGGCGGCTGGCGCTTCTTCGGTCGGGAAGTCCTCGACGTCCTTCTTCACGACGCGCCCGCCGGGGCCGGTCCCCTTGACCTGGCGCAGGTCGATGCCCTTCTCGTCGGCGATGCGCCGCGCGATCGGGCTGGCCTTCACGCCGCCGGGCAGGTCGCTGTCGCCGGGCGCCTCCGCGGGCGCGGCTTCGGCTTCCTCTTCGCCCTCCTGCGGAGCGGCCTCGGCCTTCTCCTCGGCTTCCGCGTCGGGCGCTTCCTCGGCGGGTTCCTCTTCCGCTTCGGCGGCGGGCGCGGCGCCATCCTCCGGCGCCGATTCGCCTTCCTCGCCGACGTAGCCAATCGGCGAGCCGACTTCCACCACGTCACCCGCCGCGGCCAACAGCTTGAGCACGGTGCCGCCCGCCTGCGCCTCGATCTCAATGGTGGCCTTGTCGGTTTCGATCTCGGCGATCACGTCGCCCTTGTTGACCGTGTCCCCCACCTCGACCTTCCACTCGATGAGGGTGCCTTCGGCCATGTCGAAGCCCAGCTTGGGCATGGTGAGTTGTTCGGCCATCACACCACCTCCTTGACGGCAGCGACGATCTTCTGAGCGTCGGGCAGCGCCATCAACTCGATCTCGCGGGAGTAGGGCAGCGGGTTATCCATCGCCGCCACGCGCTTGACCGGCGCATCCATGTAATCGAACATCTCGTTCTGGAGCTGGGCCGCGACTTCGGCGCCCACGCTGAACATGGGCAGGCTCTCCTCGACGACCACGCAGCGGTTGGTCTTCTTGAAGCTCTCGAAGACCGGCTCGAGGTCCAGCGGGCGCAGCCAGCGCAGATCGACGATCTCGGCCTCGATACCGTCCTTTTCGAGCTGTTCGGCAGCCGCCATCGACCACTCCAGCCCTTTGCCGAAGGTCACGATCGTCACGTCGTCGCCCTCGCGCTTGATGTCGCTCTTGCCGATGGGCAGCACGAAATCGGGATCGTCCGGCACGGGGCTGCGGCGCTGGAGCATGGTGCTGTGCTCGACGAACAGCACCGGGTTATCATCGCGGATCGATGCCTTGAGCATGCCCTTGGCATCGTAGGCCGTGCCCGGCACCGCCACGTACATGCCGGGGAAGTGCGCGAACAGGACCTCCGGCGCGTGCGAATGCGTCGCGCCGAGCTGCTTGCCGCCGCCGGTCGTGGTGCGAATCACCATCGGGACGGTGAACTGGCCGTTGAACATGTAGCGCACCTTAGCCATGTGGTTGACGATGGCGTCCAGAGCAAGAAAGGCGAAGTTGATCGTCATCAGCTCGGCGACCGGGCGCAGGCCGGCCATCGCCGCGCCGACTGCCGACCCGGCGATCACCATCTCGGCGATCGGCGTATCGCGCACGCGCTTGGCACCGAACTCATCGAGGAACCCGCGCGTGACGGCATACGTGCCGCCCCACACGCCCACTTCCTCGCCCATAATGAACACGCGCTCGTCGCGCTGCATTTCCTCGCGCAAGGCCGCGCTGAGCGCCTCACGGATCGTAATCGGTCTGTCTGCCATGTCACCCCTCTAGTCAACGTACACGTGGCTGATCAAATCTTCGTAGGTCGGGTCTTCGCTGTTCTGCGCGAACTCGACGGCGTCTTCAACCGCCTGCAAGGCTTCCTCGTCGATCTTGTCGAGCGTCGACTCGACGCCCTTATACTTGTCGATCAAGACCTGGCGGAAGCGCCCGATGGGGCCGCTTTCGACGAACGACTCGACTTCTTCCTTGGTGCGATAGCGCTGCGGGTCGCCCATGCTGTGCCCTTCCAGGCGATAGGTCAGCGACTCGATTAGGATCGGGCCGTGCTTGCGGGCGTGCTCGATCGCCTCGCTGACCGCATCGTGCACGGCCAGCACGTCCATGCCGTCGATGCGCGGGCCCATCTTCATCCCGCTGCCGTCTTCGCTGCTGTAGGCCAGCGCCCGCCGGACCAGCTCTTTCGCGCCGCTGGCGCGCTCGACCGACGTGCCCATGCCGTACTGGTTGTTCTCGATGAGCCACACGACGGGCAGTTTCCACACCGCGCTGAGGTTCAGCGACTCGTGGAAGTAGCCGATATTCGTCGCGCCGTCGCCCATCAGGGCCAGCACGACCTCGTCTTTTTCCTCGTACTGGGCGGCCAGCGCGATCCCCGCGGCCAACGGCAGGTGGCCGCCGACGATGCCGTAACCACCCCAGAAATGGCGCTCGCGGTCAGCCAGGTGCATCGAGCCGCCCTTGCCGCCGCTGACTCCGGTCCGCTTGCCGAGCATCTCGGCCATCACCGCTTTCGGATCCAGCCCGCGCGCCAGGGCGATGCCGTGGTCGCGATAGGCCGTGATCACGTGATCGTTTTCGCGCAGCGCCGCGACGGCGCCGACCCCCGTCGCTTCCTGACCGATGTACAGGTGCAGGAAGCCCCCGATAAGCCCCTGTTGGTACAGCTCCGCGCAGCGTTCTTCAAAACGCCGGATCAATACCATCTGGCGGTACCAATCGAGTAGAGTGTCCTTCTTCGGTGTTGCCATACGGTTTTCCCTCGATGTGCATGAAAATAGGCGTTTCGATAACGCCTGTGGTGTTGAACAAGCTACGAAGTGGCGTAACGGAGATTTTACATGAGTGAACGGCGGGTTGGCAAACGCGTTATTGGTCGATAGGACCAAGCTGGTCTACACTTGGGCCAACGTCGTGATGAAAGGGGGATGATCGATCATGCCTCGTTCGCGCTACTACCACCCCGACTATCGCCAGGCGGAGGTGTCCGCCATCGTGCGGGCGCTGGACCAGGGCCAGTCGGCGTCCGTGATCGGCGCGCCCAGCGTGGGCAAGTCCAACCTGCTCCGCTTCCTGGACCAGGAACGGCTGGCCGCCAGCGATCCCAACAGCCCGTGGCAGCGCTACGCCCCGCTTAGCGCCAGCCAGGGGCCGGTCGTGGCGATCAGCATCGACCCCAACGCGCTGCTGCCCGCCCTGCCGCAGAACCGGGACGACATCGCCGCCCAGGCGTGGCCGGGCTTCGAGCTGCTCATCCACCGCACCACGATCACGCCCCAGCTTTACCCGGCCTACCACCCGCCCCACGGCGAGACTCCCGATCCCGACCTCGTCGAGCGCATCGCGCGCCTGCAGGATCGCTTCGAGAACGCGCACCCGGACGTCACCGATTTCGAGGACCGGCTGCACGCGCATCTGGCGCTGCGCCACCTGGAACGCATCCTCGACGCGGCGCTCAGCGGCCAGGCACAGCAGGGCCGCCCGATCCGCATCGCCTACGTCCTGGACGAGTTCGAGCGCTTTCTGAGCACCATGCCCAACTACTTTTTCGTGGCGCTGCGCAGCATCCGCGACCGGTTCAAATACCGCGTCATGTTCGTGACCTTCACCCGCAACAGCCTGCCGTACCTCATCGGGCCGCGCATGGCCGCCGTGGAGCCGTTCTTCGAGCTGTTCCACGACAACACGATCTACCTGGGCCCCTTCGGCGATGACGACGCCTGGCGCATGATCGAGCAGTTGGAACAGCGCAGCGTCTCGAAGGACGATTACGCGCTGGGACTGTTGATCCGCGCCACGGGCGGATTCGCCGGGCTGCTGCGTGCGGGGTTCCAGCACGCCGAGGCGCTGGGGCAGATTCGCGCCGAGGAATACAAGCAGGCCGTCGCGCTGGCGGCCAAGCGCCTCTACGCGGAAGCCAACGTCCGCGCCGAGTGCGCGACGCTGTTGCGCGGCCTGAACCAGGACGAGATCGAGACGTTGTTCGGGGTGGCGACGGGGCGCGAAAACCTGCCGCCGGGCGTGGTGCGCGAGCTGCGGCACAAATCGCTGCTGATCGAGGAAAGCGGCGGCACGGGCCTGCGCGTGATGCCGCCGGTGTTGGCCGCATACATCCAGAGCCAGCCAGCCCCGCCGCGCGCCGACACGCCGCCCCAGCCGGTCACCCTGCCGGAAGCCTGACCGGGCGGGATCAGTCCTCGCTGGCGCCGGCCTGGCGCACCAGACCGCGCAGGTGATCGATGGCGCGGCGCTCGCCGGTGCGCTCGTCGACGTAGTGCCACAGCATCCAGCCGTTGCACGACGGGACGTTTTTCAACCGGCAGGCCAGCGTGTGGATCGAGCCGGTCACGCCATCGGCGTGCAGCCGCCCGTTGTCGAGAATGACCGCCGACCGGTCGGACTCGCCCAGGTAGAGCACCTGGCCCGGCTTCAGATAGCCGCGCTCGATCAGCGAGCGGAACGGCACGCGCGGCGGTTTGCGGCCCCCGGCGGCGATCAGCGGGTGGGCCGGCTTCAGCGGCTGGACGCCCGCCACGCGCTCGCGCGCGGCCCGCACGTACACCTCGTTTTGCTCGATGCCGATCCAGTGGCGGTGCAGCCGGCGGGCCACCGCCGCCGTCGTGCCCGATCCGACGAATGGGTCGAGGATCACGTCGCCGGGGCGGGTGCTCGCCAGGATCACGCGCTGGAGCAGTTCTTCGGGCTTTTGCGTGGGGTGCAGCTTGCCGCCGTTCTCGTCGCGCAGGCGCTCCGGCCCGTTGCACACCTGGATTTTCCACACGCTGCCCAACTGTTTGCCATCGTTGAACTGCTTCATGTGGTGATGGTCGAAGGTATAGCGCCCGTCCTCGTCGCGCTTGGCCCAGATGATGAACTCGACATCGTTCTTGAGCCGGGTGCCCCGAAAATTGGGCATGGCATTGGGCTTGAACCACGTCACGGTGTTCAGCAGCCAGAAGCCGAGGTCCTGCATGATCGCGCCCACGCGGAAGATGTTGTGATACGTGCCGGACACCCAGATCGTCGCGGTGGGCTTCATCACCTCGCGGACCGCGCCCAACCACGCCCGCGTGAACGCGTCGTACGCGGTGAAGTTCTCGAACTGGTCCCAGTCCTCGTCCACGGCATCGACCAGCGTCAGGTTGGGGCGCCAAAGCTCCTGGCTGAGCTGCAAGTTGTACGGCGGATCGGCAAACACCACATCCACGCTGGCACGGGGCAGCGTGGGCAGAATAGCCAGGCAGTCGCCGAGTAGAATCTGGTCGAGCGCAGGGTTGGACATGGTTGGCTTCGTTTCGGGAAACGGTTTTGGCTATTGTAGTGTAGACCCAAAGAGTCCGGCAAGCGCGCTCAAAACCCGTCGCGCGCCATCTGCACGACAGCCCGCACGCCCGCCACCATCGACGCCACCGGCAGCCATACCGCGCCGAAGACGGTCAGCGCGCCGAACAGCACGTCGCTCTGGAGCGAGCTGTCGCCGTCGCCGGGCAGCGCGTGCCCGATCCAGCCCGCCGCCAGGAACACCGCGATCGCGGCCAGCCAGGGCGCCAGCGCCGGGCGGCGCGGCGGCGTGATCGCGCCCAACAGCGACGGCGGGCGGCGGGTGGGCATCGTCATGTAGAGCAGCATTAGCAGGTAGGCGGCCAGCATCACGGTGATGCCCAGCCCCAGCGCGTCGATCAGGTCCTGGGCCGCGCCCCAGGCCAGCGCCGCCACCAGGACGAGCCCCAGCGCGGCGGCTTCGGGCGGCGCCAACAGCCAATCCTCGCGGCGAGCGAGTGCCAGCGGCGGCCACGCCCAGCGGATCACCCCACACGCCGCCAGCCCGATTCCCACGGCGATCAGCGCGGTGCCCAGCGACGGCGCGGATACCGGCTCGTCGGACACGACGGGGAACCAGCGAATCCACACGCCCCAGGCCAGCCCGGCGGTCAGTGTCACCCCGGCGGCCAGCGGCAGCGCCGCGCGCGCCCCGGCCAGCCAGGCGAACGCGCCCAACGCCAGCAGGAAGGCCAGCGGCAGCGCCCCCAGCGGGCGGACGATCAGGCTCAGCGGCAGGTCGCGCGCCGTGATGTGGCTGATCAGCGTCGCGTCGACCAGCCCGTACAGCCCGGCGACGAACAGCAGCCCGGTCACGTCGTTGACGTGGCAGCGGGCGATCAGGTCCAGCGCGAAGGCCGCCAGCGCGAGCGTGATCGCCGCGATGCCCAGCCATTCGACCGGCGTGAAGTCCAGCGGCGTCTGCCAGACGACCCACTCCGAACAGACGAGCAGCAGCGCGCCGAAACTCAGCCGCGCGCCCCACGCGCCGTTGCGTATGCGTTCGAGCATCGCTCTCACCTCTCAGGTTCGATTGTGGAGCATACATGCAACTGCCCCGCCGGGCAACCGGGGCACCGCCGCCAGACCTGCTAGCTCTTGAAAATTCGCGGCGGTGGCATACAATCTCGGGTAGCGCGCTGCTGAACGGAGAGCCCATCGATGGTGCCAGACATCCGCATTCGCCCCATGACCGAGCAGGACATCCCCCGGCTGGCCGCGATTCGCCCCGGCTTCGTCAGCCCGACCACGCTGGTCGTCGAGAAAGACGGCGACGGGCTGGCGGTGGGCTGGCGGCTGGCGGAGCGCCCGCTGCCGGAGCCGTACGACAAGGGCGACGGTTACGACTTCGACCAGGCCGAGCGCCGCCACATCCTGGCGCGGCTGCGCAAGGGTGACGGGCTGCACCTCGTCGTCGAGGCCGAGGGGACGCTGGCCGGCATGCTGGACGTCGCGCCGGAGGAGTGGAACAACACGGCCTGGATCTGGAACCTGATGCTCGACACGTCGGTTCGCGGGCAGGGCCTGGGCCGCGAGTTGTTCCGCCGGACGGTCACCTGGGCGCGGCGCCAAGGCTTCCGCGCGGTGGTGCTCGAAACCCAGACGAACAACGTGCCCGCCTGCAAATTTTACGCGCGGATGGGCTGCCAGATCGAGGGAATCCGCGAGGCGTATTACAGCAACGACGACATGGCGCGCGGCGAGGTGGCGATCTTCTGGATCTACCGGCTGGTCTGATCCGCGTCCCGGCCCAGCAGGCGCGCCGCGATCAGGTCCACCGCGCCGACCGCGCCCAGGTGCGCGATCACCGGCGCCAGCGCGGCCAGGTCGGCGATGACCTCGGCGTACGGGCGCTCGCGCAGGAACTCCACGAGCCGCCGCCACAGCATGTAGGTTTGCGCCGGCGCCAGGTACGCCTCGCAGGTGGCGGCCCACTGCGCCAGCAAGGGGCGGCGCGCCGCCGGATCGGCCACGTCCAGGCACGCCGACAGCGCCAGGTCGAGCAGCACCTGCTGCTGGTCCACCAGCTCGCTCTGCGACCCGACATACGGCGCCAGGTGCGCCAGGGCGCTCGCCCGGTCGTAATCGTCGCTCACCTTCAGCGCCGTCTCGAGCGCTTCCTCCAGGATCGCGTAATGCAGCTCCGGCGGCGTATGCGCGACCAGCTCCAGCAGGGCGCTCACCCGCTGGTACGGGTCGGGCACGGCGTGGGCCGCGGCCAGCGCCGCGTCGCGCAGGTGTTCCGGCTGGCGGGGCAGCAGCGCGGTGAGAACGTGCATCTGGTCGTAGGGGCTGTGGATCTGCACCGCCGCCTGGGCCGCCACGCCGACCAGCTTGTCCGGCATCACCGGGGCGATGGCCGCCAGCATGCTGGCTTTGTGCTCGGGACGCGGGGCCTGGTTGGCCGTGTCGATCACGTCCTGCGCCACGCGCTCGTGCGGCTCGTCCGGCAGAAACGGCAGCAGCGCGCTCAACACCGGCACGCGCTCCAGCGGATCGAGGATGGTGTACGCGTCGGCCAGGGCATCGGCGAGGTGCTCCGGCAGCAGGTGCGGCGCCAGGAATACCAGCGCCCGCCCGCGCTCGCTCTCGTCGGGGATCGAGCGGGTGGCGGTCAGCGCCTCGCTGAGCGCGCGCGTCCGGAGGTCGGGCGGCAGGTGCGGCGCGAGGTCCACCAGCGCCACCACGCGCTCGTAACGCCGCTCGACGGCCAGCGCCGCCGCCAGCGCATCGGCCAGCGCCTGGGCGCGGGCCTGGGTTCCCAGGTAGGGCGCGATGGCCGATAGCGCCGCCGCGCGCGCCTCCGGCGTGCTCAATTCCTGGGCGATGCCAAACGCCGCCACGCTGAGATCGTCCGGCAGGTGCGGCGCCAGCTTCGCCAGCGTCAGCGCGCGGTGGACGTCGTCGGTGATGCCCTTGAGCGCTTGGAGCGCCTCGGTCAGCAGTTCGGGCGACAGGTACGGCGCCAGCGCCGCAAAGGCGCGCGCCCGGTCGTCCTGGCGGGCGATCGAGAACGTGACCGCGATCGCCTGCTGCATCCCCTCCGGCAGGTTCTGGAGCGGGCCCACCGCGTCGATATAGGGCGCCAGCGCGATCAGCGCCCGCGCGCGGGCGTCGTCGCCGGTGATCTGCTGGATCGCGTCCAGGGCCTCGATCAGCGTGCGGAGCTGCATCGACGCGGGCAGGTACGCCAGCATCCGCCCCAGCAGCAGGGCGCGCGCGTCCGGTTCCGCCATGTCGCGGGCGATGCTCAGCAGGCGGGTCTGGAATTCCAGCGGCAGGTGCGAGGGCAGCACGCTGAGCGCCGTCGCCCGCGCGACCTCATTCGGAATGCAGCACGCCGCCGTCTCGAAGGCCATCGCCACCGCCTCGGACTGCATGGCCGGGGGCAGCCTCGCGATCAGCGCGCCCAGCGCCCGCACGCGCGAGGCCGGGTCGTCGATGGCGAGCACGCCATCCAGCACGCGCTGCTGGAACGAGGGCAGCGTCGCGTCGCGGTTGAACGCGGCCAGGTGCGGCGCCAGCCGGCACAACACGTCCACGCGCAGCGCCGGGTCGAGCGGCGGCTCGGCGGACGCGAGGATCGACTGGACGGGCGCCAGCGCGTCCGGGATCAGGTGGTGGCGGTAGAGGTGCGGCGCGATCCGGCCCATCAGGCGCAGGCGCAGCGCCGGATCGTCGAGCGCGGCCACGCGTTCCCACAGGGCGCGCAGCGCGTCCGGCTCCAGGTACGCCACCAACCGCGTCTGGGCGTCGACCGCGACCGGGCTGGCGGCGGGCGGCGCGGGATCGCGCTCGGAGGCCAGCGCCAGCAGATGCCGGACCTGCCGGGCGACCATCGCCTGACCGCCGACGACAGCCGCGTCGAGCAGGCGCTCCAGGTCTTCGCCGGGCGCGTGCCGGGGGCGGACGCCGCCGCTGCGCTCGAGCTGGCGCAGCGCGATGCGCAGCTCGCCGGACCGGCGCAGTTCACCGGCCAGCAGCGCGAAGAACGCCTCCAACTCACCGGGCAGACCATCGCGCGCCCCTGGCGGCGCGCCGACCGCCTCCGCCCAGACGCGCGCGGCGCTCTCGTAGTCCGGCGTCTGGTCGGGCACGAACAGCCTGAGCAGCTCGTCGACGATGCGCGGCTCGGCCAGGACCTGGCCGTCCTGCAGGCCGCGCGCCAGCGCGCCGCCGCCGGTCATATCGACCTGTTCGAGCGCCTTTTGCAGCGCCACCCAGTAGGCGCGGCGCAGCGTTTCGCCGTGAAAGAACTGGTCGAACGTGTCGCCTTCGAACAGCGCATCCAGCGCGCGGACAAACGCTTCTGCCGCGTTGGCGAGCTTCTGGGTGTTGTGAATATCTTCGGTTGATGCCATGCCGCCGCGTTCCCACACACCGTGGACCTTAGCACCGAGTATACCGCCCCACGCGTCCAGGGACGATCCCACCTGAGTCCTAGTTTCACACAAAAAAGCGCCCCGTCAAGTGTGACCCCAGCGGAGCGCCTGTTCAGCCGATAGATGGTAGTCGAGCGATTATTGATCGGTGACCGGCACCGCTCCCAGATCGCCCTGCACGATGCGGTACCAGTTCAGGTACGTCCAGCCCACCACGTCGCCATGCTGGACCTTGATCCACAGGCCGTTCGTGCTGCGGGCCAGCACCTGGACGCGCGTGCCCCACTGGGCCTTGCTGATCTTCGGGTACTGGAAGCCGGGGCCGCTGCGAATGCGCATATTGCCGAACGCCTGCGCGATGACGCCCTGCGTCGGCGGCGGCGCGAAGACCGGGCGCGTGCCGTCTGTATACGGCAGGGCATCGAACGACCCGGTGATCAGCCTGATCCACGGCGCGTACGCCCAGCCGACCAGCCCGTTGAAGTTGACCTGATACCACGCGTGGCCCGAATCGCGCCCCAGGATGTCGACCTCGGTGCCCCACGGCATCAGGCCGATCTTGGGATCCCTGAGGCTGGGGCCGCTGCGCACGCGCAGATTGCCCATCACCATGCCGCGCACGCCCACCGCCGGGGGCGGCGGCGCCGCCTCGCCACCCTGCCCGTCCGGCTGGCCGGGGGCGGGAGTCGCTGTGGCCTGCACCGGCGCGCCAGACGCGTCCGGGTTGATCACCGGGTTCTGCGCGCTGGGCGGCGACCACGTCAGGAAGACCAGGGCATCCATCGTGAACTCGCGGTATTCGAATTTGAGCACGTGCGGGCCGTTCAACAGCGTGACCGGCGCGGTAAACGTCTGGTTGACGAACGCATCCCACTGGTCGAAGATCAGCGTGTTGTCGACGTAGAAGCGGAAGCCGTCATCCGCCCGCGCGTAAAACGTGTACACGCCCTCGGCCAGCTCGGACGGCACGTTGATCGTGCGCATGAAACGCGCCGAGAAGTTGTCCGCCGGGACCGCCCCACCGGGGCTGCCCTGGCCCCAGTTCAGGTTCAAGCCGCTCGCCGGGTAAGTCGTGGTGTAGATCGGCGGGCCGGCCAGATCGACCCCGTTGAAGAATTCGCCGGACCACGCCTGGCCCGCTACGCCGGGCGTGCCCGGCAGCCCGCCAGCCGACAGCGCCCAGCTCGCGATGATGGTCGCGTTGTCGATCGTGTCGAACATCTCCACCGTGATCGTGTGGTTGCCATCGACGGTGAAGTTGTAATCCGCCTGGAGCGTTCGCAGCCCCAGCCCGGCCTGCCACGCGTTGATCAGCAGCACCCCGTCCACGTACAGCCGCGCACCGTCATCCACCTGGACGGTGAAGCGATAGTTGCCCGCCGTGAAAAAGGTGGTGGTGACAAATCGCACCGAGAAATTATCGTTGGGCGCGCCCGGCACCGGCACACCGTTGATCACCGGAACGCCCGTCCCCCAGCTAAAATTGACGCTGTTCGTCACGGCAGCAAAGGGCAAAGGCGAACCGGCCAGGTCCGGATTGCTGAACACGCTCACCGTCCAGGCAGCCCCCCCTTGGGCCTGGCTCATGGGAGGCTGTGCCAGCCACCACCCGCCGATAACACCCGCACACACAACCGCGACGACCAGCCACCGGAATACGGTTTTCATGGTATTCGCCCTCTTTGTTTCATCGCTCAGATATTGCCGTCTGACGGTTTGAACTGCCCGGCTTGTGCAGCCGAAGGTCTATAGTTCATATTATCATGAATTCGGCAATCGCGCGCGCTTTCCAGGCGAAAGAGGACCATAGTCCTGTTCCCCGTGGGGCCGCCGGGGAGACGGGCTGCGCCGCGACGAGCGTGTGAGGATCAGGCCAGGAAGCGGTTGATCATCGAGATCAGGTCCATCGTGCTGATCGGCTTGGGCAGGTATTCGTCGCAGCCCGCCGCGATGAACCGCTCGCGGTCGCCGCGCATGGCGTTGGCGGTCAGGGCGATCACGGGAATCGCCATGGTGCCGGGATGGGCTTTGATGCGTTGAGTCGCCTCGACGCCGTCGATGCCCGGCAGGCTGATGTCCATCAGGATCAGGTCGGGCAATTCGTTCGTCGCCACTTCCACGCCGGTCAGCCCGTCTTCAGCCTCGAGGACCTCGAACCCGCGCGCCGCCAGGATCTTACGCACGAGCCGCTTGTTTTGGAAGTTGTCTTCAACGTACAGAATGCGTTTGGATGACATGAACATCTCCCACAGAGCGCAAATTAACCTGTCTGGGCCGGGCACGCCCGGGCGAGGGGAGACGAGCCGCCGGCCCGCCGCCCGCCTCGCCCGGAACACAGGCCTTTAGCCGCTGCTCAACGTTTCGTTCACCGAATCGACCAATGCCTGGCGATCGAGATTGGCCTTTTGGAACAGCGAGATGATTTTTTCCAGCAACCGCCCGCGCTGCGCGGCGGGCACGTCCTTCGCCGTCAGCACCACGACCGGAATGTCGCGCGTGGACTCGTTCGCTTTCAGGCGTTCGAGCAGCGCCTCGCCCGTCGTATCGGGCAGCATCAGGTCCAGCACCACCAGCGCCGGATTCTCCGATTCGATCGTCTGCCAGCCCGACGCGCCGTCGTACGCTTCGTGGACGCGATAGCGCCCGGTGGCCTCCAGCAGGCGCCGGATCAGGCGGGCGTCGCGCCGGTCGTCGTCGATCACGACGATGTCGCGCAGCGGTTCGGGCGTGTCGGGATCGAGCGCGGCCTTCGACGCTGCCGCCACCTGCCCGGCGGAGGCTTCGGCCAGGTCGTCCGGCGTGTCGGTCAGGTCGCCGCCCAGCGTCTTGACGACGTGCTCGACCAGCTCGCGCGTGTTGAAGGCGCCCTTCTGCCACAGGGACTCGGCGCGGCCTTCCAGGCGGGCGCGGTCGGCGGGCGTGAGCGTCTTGGCCGACACCACCACGACGGGAATGTGCGCCACTTCGCTATCGGCCTTGAACGACTCCAGCAGGGCGAACCCGTCCAGGTCCGGCATGGTCAGGTCCATCACCACCAGGTCGGGATTGCGCTGGCGAACCAGGTCCAGGCCGTCGAGCGGGTTGTTGACCTCGAACACGCGATAGTTCTTGTGCGCCTGCAACAGGCGGCGGATCAGGCGGCTGTCTTGTGGGTTGTCGTCGATCACCACGACGGTCGTCACCTGCTCGTCGAGCCGTTCCAGGGCCGCGCCCAACCCCTCTTCGAGCTGGGTATGCCCGGCGGTCGCCTCGGCGCCGAATTGCAGATCGAGAACGTACTGATCTTCCAGAATGTGCTTCTCGGCGGGGAAGGTGTGGCCGGAGCAGTTGACGACGACCGTCTCGTCAGCGCCGATCACCCCGTCGGCGATCAGCTTCTCCAGCCCGGCGAAGGCCACCGACGCCGCCGGTTCCATGCTGTAGCCCTCGACGCGCGCCATGCGGCGCATCGCCCGGAACGCCTCGCCATCGGACACGGCGATCATGGTGCCGTTCGTCTCCTGGCACGCGCCGCGCAGCATCGTGTATGCCCGCCCCGGATCGCCGGTCGCCAGCACGGTGATGCGCGTGTGGGGCACCACCGGCTCGGCCTTCTCCTGCCCGGCCTGCCAGGCCGTCGCCATCGGCGAGCAGCCCTCCGTCTGGATCAGCGCCAGCCGGGGCAGTTTGTCGATCAGGCCCATCTGCTTGAGCTCTTGAAAGCCCTTCCACACGCCCAACGGCCCGATGCCGCCACTGACCGCCTGCACGTACCAGTCCGGCGCGCGCCAGCGGCCATCGCCCAGCGGCTCCAGGCGGGCGAGCTGTTCGGCGATCTCGAAGGCGACGGTTTTGAACGCCTCGCGCCCGGGGATCGAATCGGCGCCCGAGTCGTAATACAGGTTGCGCCGCGCTGCAAAGTCGATGGCGACCGCCTTCGCCTGGTCGTACGTGCCCGTGATCTTGACCACTTCGGCGCCGTACAGCGCCAGCTCGCGCAGCTTTTCGGCGGGCACCGTGCTGGTCAGGAAGATCCACAGCCGGATGCCGGCCCGCGCGCAGAAGGCCGCGTAGGCCGCCGCTTTGTTGCCGGTGGAGGCCATCACGCATTCGGTGATGCCGCGCTGCCGCAGGTTGGACACGGTCACCGTCCCCTGGCGATCCTTGAAACTGCCGGTGGGCGACTGGCGCTCGTCCTTGATGAAAATGTGCTGGTGCTCCAGCTCGCGGCCCAGGTTGGTTGCCTGGGTGAGCGGGGTCCAGCCTTCGCCCATCGACACGACCGCCGTCATATCCGCCAGCGGCAGCAGTTCCTCGTAGCGCCAGAGCGTCGAGGTCCGGTCGGCGAGGCCCGCCCGCCATGCCCCCGCCGCCGCGTCGTAATCGTAGCGGACGTCCATCCATTTCGACCCGCAGGCGGCGCATTGGGCAGGCAGCGGCTCAACCGGCATTTCGTGGCCGCAATCGAGACAAACAACCGATTTCATCAGCGAGGGCATCGTCAGAGCATCCTTCTTGAAGCGATCTTTACTAGATTAACATAGTTCAGCGCATGGCCGGAGCGGCGCCACAGGCCGCCCCAACCATGCCCTGAATACAACAACCCCATTCCCCCCGCCCGGCAAGCACACTAGGACGCAGGGCTGGCCGGGATCGTGAACGTGAAGGTCGAGCCGTGGCCGTACTCGCTCTCGACCGTGATGTCGCCGCCGTGCATCTGGATCAACTGGCGGGTAATCGACAGGCCCAGGCCGGTGCCGCCGACCCGCCGCGTGTGCGACTGGTCCACCTGGCGGAACCGCTCGAAGACCAGCGGCAGGTTGTCGGGTGTGATGCCCACGCCGGTATCGATCACCGAGACCCGGATCATCGCCGGATCCTCGTCCTGCTCGGCGTGGACGGTGATGCTGCCTTCTTCGGTGAACTTGATCGCGTTGGTCAGCAGGTTGTTGACGATCTGGCGCAGGCGCAGCGAGTCGACGTGAACCTTCGGCAGCGACTCCGGCACGTCGACCACCAGGTCTACCGATTTGTCGCCCATCAAGACGCGAGACGTGTTCATCATCTCTTGCAGGAATTCCCTCAGATCGACGTCCTCGGTCACGAGGTCCATCTGCCCGGCTTCGATCTTCGCCAGGTCGAGGATGTCGTTGATCAGGTTCAGCAGGTGCTTGCCGCTGCCGTGGATGGCGGTGACGTCCTCGTTCATGTCTTCGGTCAGCTCGCCGTCGATGCCATCCAACAGCACCTCGGCGTACCCGATGATCGAGTTGAGCGGGGTTCGCAGCTCGTGGCTCATCGACGCCAGGAATTCACTCTTGAGCCGGTCGACCTCGCGCAACTGCTCGGCCACGTGCACCTGTTCGGCGAAGAGCCGCGCGTTGTGGACGGCGATGGCGACCTGTGCCGCCAGCGTGGTCATCACCTGGACGTCCTCGCCGGTGAACCGTCCGGCGAAGCTCGACTGCACGTCCAGGACCCCGATCGGCGTTTCACCGACGATCAGGGGAACGGCCATCTCCGAGCGCGTCTCTGGCAGCAGCGGGTTGGGCAGGAAGTCGGGCGCCTGGGTCACGTCGTTGATGACGACACCCTGGCGCGTGCGGTGCGCGCGCGCCACCAGACTGGCGGGGTTGCTGGCCGCGATGCGGTGCTGCCGGGCGAGCATGAGCTGGCCGACCTCACCCGCGCCCGCTGCCAGCACGAGGTACTCGCCCGTGTCGTCCAGCAGGTAGATGTGCGCGTGATAGAGGCCAAACCGTTCTTTCGTCAGGTTCGACACATTCCAGAGCAGCCGTTCCAGGTCCAGCGATGTCGACGCTTCCGCCGACACTTCGGCCACCGTCTGGAGCTCACCGGCGCGCTGTTCCGTTTCGTCGAACGCGCGGTACTGCTCGATGGCCTGGGCGACGTGATCGGCGACCGACTGCACCAGCATGATCTCCTCGCCGGACAGCTCGCGGTCGCGGTCGTCGCCAACCTTGATCGTGCCGATGGGCTGACCGCGCAGCACGACGGGCTGCGCGTGAAGGCGCCCGCCGCCGTTGTCCGCGCCGGGCACAGTCTCCAGCGGGCCGGTATCGCCGGACAGCGGGCGAACGTCCTGCAGGTCGTACGCATAGCCGACGCGCTCGCCACGCCCCACGCGCCCCAGGTAGCTCTCCCAGCGCTCGCGGGTCAGGCGGCGGTTGATGGAGTCGGCGCGCTCGATAGCGGCCTGCGTTTCGGCGTAGGACTGGGCACCGCGCAGAGCCGCCGCCAACTGGTTCGCCATCGCCTGGAACACCGGCAGGTTGTCGGTCGTGAACTGGCCGACGTGCTGCGTTTGCAGGTCCAACACGCCGAGCACCTGGTCACCAATCATCAGCGGGATCGCCACCTCCGAGCGCGTGTCGGGCAGCAGCGGGTTGGGCATGTGGACGTCGCTGGTCTCGGTGTCTTCCACCAGCACCGGGGTTCGGGTGCGGACCGTCCGCGCCACAATCGACGTTGCGGACAGGTCCAGGCGGTGCTTGCGTTCCAGCAGCAGTTGGCCGACCTCGCCCGTACCGGACACCAGCACGGCGTATCGCTGTGCATCGTCCACCAGGTAGATCTGCGTGTAGTAGAGATCGAACCGCTCGCGGATGTAGTCCACCACGCGCGGCAGCAGGTCGTCCTGCTGGTAGATGCTCGTCGCAAGCTGGCCGACCTCAAGCGTCGTGAACAGGTCCTGGGTGCGGGCAGCGACGCGCGCCTCCAGCGAGCCGACGAGGTCCTGGAGCTGTCCGGCCATCGCATTGAACACGGTCGCCAGCACACCAAGCTCGTTTCGCTGGCGGATCGTCGCGCGCTGCGACAGGTCGCCGGCGGCAATACTGGACGCCGCAGACGTCAGGGCCGCCACCGGGCGCGAGATGCGCGTGGCCTGGAACAGGCCGAACCCCACCGCGATCAGGGCCGCGGCCACCGCCAGCAGGAAGCTGAAGTTGCGCGCATTGATGAACGCACCCAGCGCCTCGCTCTCGTCTTCCTCGGCGATCATGGCCGATTGAAGCTCGGGGATCCACTGGTACACGCCGATCACCTTCTTGGGGGGGGTGCGGTAGTCGTCATACACGCCCGATCCCGCCTCGCCCTGGATGGCGCGATCGATCCCCTCGCTGTGATAGGCCTGATTCATGCCGTATCCTTCGAAACGGCTCGGCGTCAGCAGGTAGTTACTCTGCGAGCTCACCAGGTACGTTTCGCCCGAGTCGCCCAGACCGGTACGCTCGGTCATGATGTGGCCCAGGGTGTTCACGTCCAGCCGGGCGGCCAACACGCCGACCAGCCGGTTCCCCGTGCCGTACACCGGCTGGGCGATGACGATCGTCAGCTCCTGCTGGCCGACTTCGTAGTAGGGCGCCTGCGTGTAGCGCTCGCCCTGCAAGCTCGGCCCGAAGAACGGCTGGCGTACCACCACCTGGCCGACCAGCACGGGATCAGAAGCGGCCAGCACCTGACCGTCGGTGTTGTAATAAAACAGGTTCTTGAAGTTGGCGTTCGATTCCACTGCGTCGGTCAGGAACGAGTTGACCGTGCGATACTGGGTCTCGTTGTGAATGTCAGCCGCCGCGAGGATCACCAACCGCAGATGGCGAGCGCCGCCGGCCTGGATGAGACTCAATGCCTCGTGACTGGTGTCCAGCCACGTCGCGATCTGCTGGCGCTTGAGCTCGGCCACGGACTCGAGCTGAGCCACGACCTGATCTTGAGCCTGCGCGCGCGTTTGCTCCAGAGTGATCACCGAGACGAGGATCACCGGGATCGCCGCCAGCACCACGAAGTTGGCGATCAGGGTCCAGCGCAGTTGGCGCCACCATGGCAGAGATTGGCTGGGAGAAGGTCGTTCAACACTCATAGTTTCGGTCCTTTTTTACGACCGGCTGCTGCCCCAAGCGGGGGCGCCTCTATTCGTACACTTTATCCAGGAACGACAGGGTATAGACCTGATCCAGATCGACCGCTTCGGACAGCACGCCGTGCTCGACCATGAAGTCCTGGGTGAATGCCCACACGTCGGGGTCCATGTCGCCAATGCGCTGGCCCGACGGTTCGAGCAGCGGCACCGACGCCTGCATGGCTTCCGGCTGGAATTCGCGGATCGTATCCGGCAGATCGTCGCCAAAACGGTCCAGGACGATCTGGGCCGCGTCGCTCGGGTTGTTGACTGCCCAGTCCATCCCGGCCAGGGTGGCCTTCAGGAACGACTCCACCAGTTCCGGGCGCTCGTTGATGGTCTCTTCGGACGTGAAGATCAGGTTGACGTAGATATCGACGCCGTAATCGCTCGCCATGATGTTGACGACGGTGTCGTCCGTGCGCGCCTCGACCTGCATGGCCTCGTTGGTCAAAAAGCCCAGATAAGCGTCGACCTCGCCATCGACCAGCGGATCGACGACGAAATTCTCGTTGGGCACCTCGACGATCTGCGACCGGTCGATGTCCTGCACTTCGAGCATGGCCTCATACGTCATGGTGAGGTTGCTGCCCTCTTCGATCATCACGCGCTTGCCGGCCAGGTCTTGCAGGCGGGCGATCTCGCTGCTGCCCAGCGCGATGATCGACACCGGACTGCGCTGGTAGATCGACCCAATCGCCACCAGCGGCTTGCCCTCGGCGCGGGCCCGCAGCAGCGACGCCGCATCGCCCACACCAAAATCGACGTCACCGCTCAGGACCAGCCCCAGCGCGTCGATGTACTGGCCGTTTTCGTCAAACCCGCCGCCGCGGATGTCCACTTCCAGCCCGTTGTCGGCGTAGAAGCCCTGGGCGTCGGCGGCATACAGGCCGGCGAATTCGATGGTATTGACCCATGAAAGCTGGATGCTGGTCGGCGTCAGCGACTGGGATTCGTCTTTCTTGTCGTCGTCGTTTGAATCGGACCCACAGGCTGCCAGCAGCACCAGCGACAGCGCTAACACCATGATCAAGCTGATTGTACGGGGTGATTTTTTGAACACGCGTCTTTTCTCCAATTCTCGTCAGTGGTTCAGACCGGTCAGGAATGGATCGATTCCAATTCAGGCGCAGGATCGGTATCTGCGCCGCGATCTGTCTCGCCTTCCTCGGCGGAAACAGGCTGAAGCTGAAGCTCGATGGCGGTATGCGGCACGCGCAGGGCACGCCCCAACTCGCGCGCTGCAACCTGCAACACGTCTTCCAGGCTCACCGCCTGCTGGATTTCCTGGGTGATAGCGCCCAAGACCTGCTGGTGCCGGCTGGACCGGTCCACCTCGCTGAACAGGCGCGCGTTGTCCAACGTCACCGCGATCTGCCCGCCCAACGTGGAGAACACGATCTGCAGGTCGGCATCGAAACGGGCCGTCACCTGCGACTGCACGTCCAACACGCCCAGCACGCGGTTTTGCACCGCCAGCGGGAAGGCCGCCTCCGAGCGCGTGGCGGGCAGCAGCGGGTTAGGCAGAAAGTCCTCGACCTCGGTCACGTCGTCCACCACGTAGGGGCGGTTGTCGCGCGCGGCGCGGGCCACAATACTCTGCGCGTCCAGGGGGATGCGGTGCCCGCGATCCTTCATCGCGCGCCCGGCCTCACCGGCACCCGCCGCCAGCGTCAGGTGATTGTCTTCCAGCAGGTAGATGTGCGCGTGATACAAGCTGAAGTTTTCTTTGGTCATCTCGACCACGATCGGCAGCAGCTCGTCGGGATCGAGAATGGTCGCGACCTGTTCCGACAGGCGGGCGGCCACCTCGAGGTCGCGCGTGCGGGCGCGGATGCGGTCTTCGAGCGTGCGATTGGTGCGCTCGATCTCGGCGCGAGACTGGCCCAACTGGTCGGCCATGGTGTTCATCGTCTCGGCCAGGCGAATCAGCTCGCGGCTGCCGGTCGGCTTGACCCGGTAATCCAGGTGCCCCGCGCTGAACTCAGTCGCCGCCTGGGCCAACGCGTTGATCGGCGCCACGACGCGGTTGCGCAGCATGAAGGACACCACCAGGCCGACGACCACGATCGCGCCCAGCGCCGCCACCACGATGGTGGCGATCTGCTCGGTCAGCGCGCCGGAGAGGGCGTCCGCATCGACGCCGACGGCGACCACGAACTGCTCCGGCCCGTCGGACGTCGGGTTGTCGAACACTTCGCCGGTGACGTAGACCGAACCGTAGCCCGAAACCGACATTTGCTCGGTCGCGGTGGTCGAGAAGTTGCGGAGCGCGCTCACCGTCTTGCCCTGGTAAGCCGGGTCCGAATGGAAAATCACCGCGCCATCGGGCCAGGTGACGGTGATGAACTCGATATCCGCGTTGGACTCGACCATGCCGGCCAGGCGCTCGTCAAGCTCGGAGATGTCCTGCAAGGTGTTGATCAACGGGCTGACCGCGCGAATGGTGGAATGGACGTTCTCGATCAACAGCAGGCTGCGCTGGCGTTCGGCATCGACCAGGGTGTTGCGCTCCTGGCGGAACTGAACGGACATCAGCCCTACCGCCATCAAGACCAGGGCCAAAACGATGAAGACGATCAGTTGTACCTGTAGACTGGTTTTTCGTAGCATGGTTTCTTACCTGCTCACTGCAAGACCGTCCGGGCCGTAAATGGTGGACACTTCGATAAGATCGAGGGGAATCTGCACGTTCCAGCGCTGCACCGCCGCCGAATTGAGCACCAGCTTGCCGCGCCGCGGCATCGTGACGGCGATATCCTGCGGCGACTCGCCCTGCAGGATGCGCGCCGCCATCAGCCCGGCCTCGTAACCCTGCGCCTCGCCCGAGATCACCGAGCCGCCCAGGCCGCCCTCGATCGCCCCCATATCCCACAACGACACGACCGGGACGGCGGAATTTTCGACGGTCCAGGCCATCACGTCGGCGCCTTCCATGACGACGCCGCGTTCGTCGTGCAGCGTCTGGTACAGCCCGACGATCAGCACGTCATAGACCGCCGATATCGAAGACACCAGGCTCTTCCACTCGACATAGGAATTGGTCGAGAACATGTGCGCGCCCAGGAACCGGTCGGATCCGTGGAGCGCGGTGCGCATGTCGCCAGCCGACACGATGGCTGTGTGTGAGCTGTCGGACAGCACCGCCACCAGCCGGGCATCCGGGAACACCGTGGCGACCCATTCCATGGATTCGGCCACGTGGATGCGCTCCAACACCCCGGTGATGTTCGGTCGCCCGGTCAGGCCGTCGATCTCGTCCGGAGCGTTGTTCAGCCCGGCATACACGAACGGCACCGACTCATCGGGCCAGGTGGCGACGACCCTCTCGATCGCGTTGTTGTCCGTGGCGATGACGACGTCGGGCCGGGTTTCGAGGATGTAGTCGCGCGCCTCGCCCACGATAGTCGCCAGATAATCCGGGGTGTTATGGCGTTTCGTATCCATCCAGAAGTGGTCGAGTGTCACGGCGCCGTCGTCGACCGCGTAACCGGCCTCGGCCAGCCCGGCGGTAACGCCCAGGATCAGTTCCTGCTCCCACCGGTATTCGGCGTGATAACTGTGGAGCATCAGCACGCGCGGCGGCGCATCCTGGGCGTGTGCAGCCGCGCCCGCCGCCAGCGGCAGGATCAAACACAGGAACACAGCGAGGGATAGACCTGTACTGCGATGGCGAACAGCACCCATATAAAGCCCCCTCAAGCATTAATCCAAAATCTGTCTCCACAGGAGTCAGTCAGCAGTCAATATGGCATAGCATAAAGATAAAGTCAAGTTACAGTTGAGCGAAACACAGGTGTCTTCATGGGTTTTTCACACGATTCAAACGATACCCATACGCTGCGGCCCTGCTTCCGGCAATTTGTACAAGGAAATAGGTCTTGCCCCACAACTTGCTATAATGAGAGTATGTGGTGCTCCCGAGCACTGTCGAGGCCCGTATGGTGAAACCCGGTGAGAGTCTATGCCTGACGTTCAACCTGTAAGCCCTGATGCCGTGATCAAACTCGTGCGCGAGCACGACGTCCGCTCGGTGGACCTCCAATTCACCGACGTGGCGGGCATGGTCAAGACGGTGACCATCGATGCCGATCACCTGCCCGCAGCCTTCGAGCATGGCGTCTGGTTCGATGGCTCGGCGGTCGAAGGCTTCGCGCGCGTGGCCGAATCCGACATGTATCTCAAGCCCGACCCCGCCACCTTCGCCGTCATCCCCTGGGAAACGCCCAACCGCGAAGTGGGCCGGACAGCGCGCCTGTTCTGCGACGTGTACACGCCCAACGGCCAGCCCTTCGCCGGGGACCCGCGCGGCGCGCTGCGCCAGGCGATGGAGTTGGCCGAGTCGATGGGGATGCGGTACGTGGTCGCGCCGGAGATCGAGTTCTACCTGTTCCACGAACCCAGCGGCTCCGCCCCGTTCCAGCTTGACGACCAGGTTGGCTATTTCGACGCGTCGGGGGGCATCGCCCGCACGATTCGCAAGCGGGTGAACGACGCGCTGCGCGCGATGGGGATCGTCGTGGAGACGAGCCATCACGAAGTCGGCGGCGGGCAGCACGAGATCGACCTCAAGCCGACCGACGCGCTGCGCATGGCCGACGCCATCGTGACCGCGCGCATGGCGGTGCGCACCATCGCCCGCCAGGAGGGGCGCTTCGCCACGTTCATGCCCAAGCCGATCACCGACGCGCCGGGCAGCGGGATGCACGTTCACCAGTGGCTGCGCGATGTCGAAACCGACGCCAACCGCTTCGCCAACCCCACCGACGATTACGGCATGTCGGGCGAGGCTAAGGCGTTTCTCGCCGGGCAGCTCACCCACGCGCGCGCCATTTGCGCCGTGCTGGCGCCGCTGGTCAACAGCTACAAGCGCCTGATGGCCGGGCTGGAGGCGCCGATCTACGTCACCTGGGCCCAGCTCAACCGGGGCGCGCTGCTGCGCGTGCCGCGCCTCGCCTCGCAAAACCAGCCGGGCATCGGCCTGGAAATGCGCTGCACGGACCCAAGCTGCAATCCCTACCTGGCCTTCACGGTGCTGCTGCACGCCGGGCTGCGCGGGATCAAAGACGGGCTGGCGCTGCAGCCCGCCGCCGAAGAGGAACTGTACGAAGTGTCGAACCGGCGCCGCCATCTGACGACGCTGCCCGTTTCACTCCACGAGGCCCTGGACGAGTTCGAAGCCAGCGAGCTGGCCCGCGAGGCCCTGGGGCTGCACCTCTTCGAGCGGTTCCTCGAAGCCAAGCGGCTGGAGTGGAACGACTATCTGCTCATCGTCAGCCCGTGGGAGCTTGACCGCTACCTGGGAATTTACTGATCCTTTGATACCATTAACAACGATGGTTTTGCTCTATCCCCGGCCAGCACCGCCCGGCCTGGGAGCTATGCCGTAGGGTGAGGACTCGTCCAACGACCTCTTTAGCAGTGAGGACACCGGTGCAGGCACCCATCGAGATCACGGTCTTCAACCTGCTCCGCCTGGCGCTGCCGGTTGGCACGACGGTCGTCGCCGGCCAATCGTCGCTCGACCGCCCGGTGACGTGGGTCAACGTCCTGAACACGCGCCCCCCCGCCTTTCCCGATCTGCGGGGCGGGGAGATCGCGCTGCTGTCGCTGGACGCCATGCACCTGCTCAGCGACAAGCTGACGCTGGTCGGGCTGGTGCGCGAGCTGGCCGAGATGGACGTCGCGGCGATTGGCGTCGTGGGCGAGATCGGACAGCCCGCCCAGGATGCCGCCAACGAGGCCGAGATCGTCCTGCTGCGCCTGCCGGACACGACCGTCCTGCGCGACGTCGAGCGGCAGATTGCCCAACTGCTGATGGGCACGCCCCTCTCGCCGGACCAGCGGGGCCGCGAAGTCCGCGAGCAGCTCTTGCAGCTCTCGACCGAGAATCGCGGCCTCGAAGCGCTGGCGGACGTGCTGGCGAACATGGTCGGCAAGACGGTCGTCGTGCAGGACAAGCGGCTGCGCCCGCTGGCGGTCGCCGGGCCGCTGGCGCGGTCCGACAACTGGACCATCATCGAGGACGCGCTCTACGACACCAACCCGCTGCCGGCCCTGTTCCGCGACCGGATGGAAGTGGCGCAGGTCAGCCCGGACCCGGTCGCGGTGCCGCTGCCGCACATGGGCCTGCGGCGGCTGGTCGCGCCGATCGTCGCGGGGAAGATGGGCCGCGGCTTTCTCTCGCTGATCTTCGGCAGCGACGAGCCATACGACGAGCTGGACATCGCCTTCACGCGGCACGGCGCGGCGGTTTGCGCGCTGGAGATGGCGAAAGAAAAGGCGATCCGCGAGGCGCAGAAGCGTGTGCAGGGCAACGTGCTGGAGCAGTTCCTGGGCGGCAGCATCAGCGAGAGCGAAGCCCTGCTGCGCCTGACCCGCCTGGGATACCAGCCCGACCAGCAGTACACCACGCTGTATATCGGCGGGATGCGCGAGAACCAGCCCACCGCCCGCCAGATCGAGGCGCTGTGCAACGAGCAGGCCGGGGCGCTCAGTTTTGGCGCGCTGGTGCAGCCCTATGGCAGCGAGGTGATCGTCTTCTGCGAGGGCGACGAAACGACCGCGCGCGACCTGGCGCTGGCCGTGCAGGGCCGCGTCACCGAGCGCTATCGGGCGCAGGTCGCCATCGGCATGGGCCAGCCGGCGACCGATCTGCAGGCGTGGCGCGAGAGCTTCCAGCAGGCCATCGCCGCTTACCGCACCGCGCACCAGTGGCGCCTGACGTCGCCGCTCGGCTTCTGGGAGATGGGTGTCTACCGGCTGCTGTCGCTGCTGGCCGGATCGCCGGAGCTGCGCAAATTCTACTACGAGACGCTCGGCGATCTGGCGGACCACTCGGCCCAAAACAGCGAGTTCATCACGACGCTGGAGGCGTTTTTCGAGGAGCACGGCAACCTGACGCGCACCGCCAAGCGCCTGCACGTCCACCGCAACACGCTGCTGTACCGCATGGACCGCATCAAGGAGATCAGCCGCCTCGATCTCGACAACCCGGAAACGCGCCTCGCCGTCCATCTCGCCCTGCGCATCCGGCGCATTCTGTAATCCTCTCCACATAAGGAGCCTGAATCATGTCCAACCCCATCCGTCTCGCCCTCATCGGCACGGGGATTTTCGCCCGCGACGCGCACATCCCGACGCTGCAAGCGCTCGGCGACGCGTTCGAGATCGTGGCCCTGTGCAACCGCCGCCGCGAGTCCGCCGAAGACCTGGCCGCCGAGCTGGGCACCCCGGTCGACGTCACGACCGACCTGGACGCGCTGCTGGCCCGCGACGACATCGACGCGGTGGACGTCGTCGTGCCGATCCACAACCTGCCGTCCGTGGTGGAGCAGGCGCTCGCCGCCGGGAAGCACGTCATCAGCGAAAAGCCGGTCGCCCCGGACGTCGCCACCGGGCGGCGGCTGCTGGCCCTGTACGGCCAGCACGCGGATCAGGTCTGGATGGTGGCCGAAAACTGGCGCTACGATCACGTGATGTCGGGCGCGGCAGAGATCATCCGGCGCGGGGATATCGGGCGCCCGCTGCTGGTGGACTGGGCGCTGCGCTCCGATTTTTCGCCGTCCAACAAATACTTCTCGACGACCTGGCGGCGCGAGAACCGCTTTCCCGGCGGGCTGCTGCTGGATGGCGGGGTGCACTATGCCGCCGCGCTGCGAATGCTGGCGGGCGAGGTCGCCAGCGTGAGCGCCGTCGCGACGCAGCACAGCCCGGACCTGCCGCCGGTCGACACGCTCAGCGCCACGTTGGTCTTCGAGAATGGGGCATTGGGCAGCTTCGGCGTCACCTATGCCGCGGGGGGACCGTGGCCGTGGGCGCTGACCGTCACCGGCGACGCGGGCGCGCTGCGCATCTCGGACGGCGTCATCTCCGTCGCCACCGGCAGCGACACCTACGCGCTGGAACTGCCCGAACACCAGGGCATCCGCGAGGAATTCACGGCCTTCGCCGCCGCCATTCGCGACGGCGCGCCGCATCACAACACACCCAATCAGGCCGTGCAGGACGTCGCCCTGATCGAGGCCATGCTGCGCGCGGCGGAAACGAGCCAGCACGTCGCGCCAGAGCGCATCGTCTGACAGGCGTCAGGGCCGGAAGGGCACCTGCACCGTGATCAGGGCGCCCTGGCCCTCTTCGCTCTCGATCAGGAAGGTGCCGCCCAACCGCCGGGCGCGCTGCTCCATGTTGTGCAGGCCGAAGCTCTCCGGCTTGCTGAGCGCCGTCTCCGGATCGAAGCCGCGCCCGTCGTCGCGCACCGTCAGCACCAGCATATTCCCGACCTCGCGCACCTTGACCCGCACCTGGGTCGCCTGGGCGTGGCGGGCCACATTCGACAGCGCCTCGCGCACGATCTGCGTCAGCGAATGGCGCTGCTGATCGTTGAGCGTGCGCAGCGATGACGGCACGTCGACCACGACATCCACCCGCGCAAAGTCGCGGAAGTGGCGCGCCAGGTTGTCCAACCGCTGGCCGAAGGTCGCCTGTTCTTCGCGGGCGCTGCGCAGGTTGCGGATGTACATCCGGATGTCTTCGATGATCGTGTTCAGGTCGTGGATGATGCCCTCGTACTGCGTGTGCTGTTCGGGCGTCATGGGGAACTGCCCGCGCAGGATCTCCAGCTTCATGCCCACCGCGTACACCGACTGGATCACGCCGTCATGCAGCTCCATGCCGATCCGGTCGCGCTCGCGGCTCAATGCGATCGACTGGAGTTGTTCGGACAGGCGGGCATTCTCGATCGCCACTGCCGCGTGATTCGCCAGCAGCACGATCAGCCGTTCGTCGTCTTCGCTGAACGGCTCGCCGTCCAGTGGATCGGTCAGGTACAGGTTCCCCAGGCGCTCGCCCCGGCTGATGATCGGCACCCCCAAGAAGCGCGTCATCGGCGGGTGGTGGCTGCAGAACCCCGCGGAGCGCGGGTCGTCGTGCAGATCGTCGAGCCGGATCGGCTCGTCGGAGTCCAGGATCGCGCCGAGCAGCCCCAGGCCGCGCGGCTCGTGATCGATCTGGCTGGCGACGAAGGGATCCATGCCCGACGTGATGAACGCCTTGAGCGTGCCGTCGTCGTTGGGCACGCCCAGCGCCGCATAGCGGGCATTCACCAGCTCGCGGGCGATGTCGGTGATGGCCTTCAGCGCGCGGGGCAGCGTCAGCTCGCTGGTCACCGCCGCCGCCGCGCGGCTGAGCGCGTCCAGCATATTGGCGTTATGGCCGGTTGAATGATCGGGAGTATGAGAAGTTGAGTTCATTGTGATCACCGTTTGCTTTCTGATCCGATCACGACTACCATGTTTGAGAGATAATCACTACCAAAATACAGACTACGCTGCCCGCTCGGACCATCATTGGTTTTTATTGCAGTTCACATTGTATAATCTGGTCGAGCGCGCCGCGGGTGGCCTGTTGGCCGTGCGTTCAACCTGTATCCGGAAAACCGAAATACCTTTAACTGCATCATGTCGGAGAACCTAGTGACCCCACTGCGCATTCTTATCGCCGACGATCACGCGGTCGTTCGCGCGGGCCTCAAAGCGCTGCTCGAACAACAACCGGACTTCACTGTCGTGGCCGAGGCCGAAAGCGGGATCGATGCCGTGCGCCAGTCGCTGGCCCACAAACCGGACATCGTCGTGATGGACATCCGGATGCCGGGCGGGCTGTCGGGCATTGAAGCCTGCGAGCAGATCACGGACGGCTTGCCCGGGATCAAGGTGATCATGCTCACCTCGTACGCCGAAGACGAACTCGTCATGGACGCCGTTCGCGCCGGCGCGGTCGGGTACGTCCTCAAGCGCGTTGGCAGCACCGACCTGGTAGACGCCATCCGCACGGTGGGCCGGGGCGATGCCCTGATCGATCCGACGATGACCAAAGCCCTGCTCGAAGAAGTCCGCCAGGCCGCCCAGGTCAAAGAAGCGTCGGCCTTTTCGGAACTGACCCCGCAGGAAATGCGCATCCTGGCCTTGATGGTCGAGGGCCTGACCAACCGCGAGATCGCCGCCCAGTTGTTTCTAGGCGAGGGCACGGTCCGCAACTACGTTGGTAACATTCTGAGCAAGCTCCAGGTATCCAATCGCGCTGAAGCCGCCGTCTTTGCCGTCAAAAACCACATCGAGCGCCATCTGCCCGCCGACGACGAACACTAGTCATACCTCGTGCCGCGGCTCGCTGAACTGGTCCGGATCGGGCGCGTCGGGCGGCAAATGCCGCTTCGTCAGCCAGCGCAGCACGGAGATCACGAACCATCCCAGTAAGGTGGCCCCCGTCGCCATCACGTACAGCCGGGCTCCGGCAGTCAGGCCGATCATCGCCACCATCCAGAGCGAGGCCGCCGTCGTCAGGTCGCGCACGCGGTCCCGGTGTTGGACGATGACGCCCGCGCCCAGGAACCCGATCCCGGTGATGACATTGGCGGCCAACCGCGCCGCCGAGTCGGCGCCGTACTGCAAATGGGCCATGCTGATCACCAGGGCCGAACCCATGCCGACCAGCATGTGAGTGCGGATGCCTGCCGGGCGGTGCCGCCATTCGCGGTCCAACCCGATCAGCCCGGACAACACCAGCGCGACTGCTACCGGAATCAAGGCTTCGATCTGATCGCCCACGCTCATCGTCGTTCCCCTAGAGCGTGTTATGCACTTTTGAGGTGCACAATGTTAAACTGGGGGCATGAGCGAACGAAAAGCATACCCCAGTGACGTAAGTGACGATGAATGGGCGTTTGTGGCTCCGTATCTGACGTTGATGACGGAAGAGGCGCC
>JAHDLB010000011.1 GCA_018432315.1 Anaerolineae bacterium | reverse complement strand
TACACGCGCAGGACGTGCTCGCCGTCCGCGACCTCGACCGCTGCTCGCGTCCCGAAGACGCTGTCCGGCGTCGCGCTGTCCACGACCGCCAGCGGGGCGCCATCGACCTCGATGACGAAGCTGCCCAGCGCCGGGTGCCCGCCGCCGGCGACTTCGCGCCGCGCCTGGACGTGCTGCACCGGGCGCTGGACGAAGCGGTGTGCGACGCGTACGGCTGGGAGTACCACGTGCTGGCCGACGAGGAGGCGGATCTCCGCCGCCTGCTGGCGCTGAACCTGGAGCGGGCCGCGCGGCAACAACAGACATGATCCATCCCGGCGTCTCTGACACAGACAGCTCGTCTGTTTGACGTTCCAAACCGAAAGTGCGAAAATAAGTATACAGGAACATATAGCGATGAGGCTCGCTGATGCCGGCGGAAATCGGCTGAAGTGTTCTCAACACAGAACTGATAGCCTCTACCTGCACATCGTGTGCTTAGGTAGGGGCTTTTTTGTTGGCGCGTGTCCACTGCACGGGTGTTGCTCTGACAAATCTGGCAACATACGCGGAGGACGTGCGAAAAATCTACGGCGCGATGCAACGCATTGGTAGGAGATCCCTCGCTATTCATTACGGCCACGGGAGGTTGCTGTTGACCATACAGCGCCTGCCTTGGACGAGTGATCGCCTGCCCGTGACGCGAACACCAGCCTAGAGCGATTGTCGGTGGGTGCTAAAGGCATGCAGAAACGGCAGTAGCGCCAGCAGCGCCAAACATTGGTTCAAGAATTCGCGTGCGCAATGTGGAGAAGATAGGTATTGGATTTTGAGAACCTCCAGGAGAGCATCGAACGCTTCGAGCAGAAAATGGCAGTGGAATTGGAAAAGACGGTTCAGGAAATCGATCGAGCCTTGCAGGCCGGGCATCAAGCACACCGGTCGCAAGCGGAAAGCCAGCAAGCGGTAGTTGCCGAACGCATTGCGTATCCGGCGCAGTTGAGGCAGATCCGCCAGGATATCACAAGGAAGGTGGTCTCCGATGACTTTCCACAGCATCTTGTTTGACATTCGTGGCGATAGTATCGGAGAAGAACCCTCCGAGGCGCCTGACTTCTTTGTCGATTTGAATCTCGATCAGGTTGTCGATGCTATCACGGCCAGCCGGCGTGACTATGATTTAAAACCGTTCTTTTACATGACTTTGAGCAATATCGACACGATCAAGTATCGTCAGGCAGTCATGCAGGATCTTGAGCAAAAAACGCTGTTTGAATACCTGGAGCTCTTCGCAAGAAAAATGCGCGCGATGCGCGAGCACCTCGTCCAGGTTGATAGGCTTTTCCACAAATATCAAAAGGAAGCGTGGTTCCTGGATGCAGTGGAGATTTACTGCGACGCAGTTCAGGGTCTAGTGCAAAATCTTAACCTTGTTGATATGGAGTCGCGCGGCCTTCTGACCTTCCATGAATTTTTGTCGAACTACGCCAGATCACGCCGCTTCACGTCGCTCGTGACGGAAACCAAAAAGCTCAAAGCCGACCTGTCCACCGTGCGATATTGCCTGCTCATCAGACAGAATAGTATCAGGGTCCGCAAATATGATGATGAAATCGACTACAGCGCCGATGTCGAGGCTACATTCGAGAAATTCAAGATAGGAGCGGTGCAAGATTACCGGGTGGAACTTCCCTCTGGAACGACCATGAACCACGTCGAAGAGGGAATCTTGGATTTGGTCGCTCGCTTGTATCCGGACATATTCTCAACGCTTGACGATTATTGCGCGAGAAACAGCAACTACTTGGACGAAACAATAGGCGTTTTTGACCGGGAGATTCAATTTTACCTCGCCTATCTGGATTTCATCGCTCGACTGAAACGAGCAGGATTGAAGTTCTGTTATCCGCGCCTTACGGATAACAACAAGGAAATCTACGTTGAGGAAGGATTTGATTTAGCTCTGGCCCATAAGCTCATTTTGGAAAACACGCCCGTCGTATGCAATGATTTCTTCTTGAAAGACCAGGAGCGCATCTTCGTCGTGTCCGGTCCGAACCAAGGGGGCAAGACCACCTTCGCCCGCACCTTCGGCCAGCTGCACTATCTGGCCTGCCTGGGCTGTCCCATTCCCGGCAGTGGAGCGCAGGTCTTTCTATTCGACCGGTTGTTCACACATTTCGAACGGGAAGAAGACATCACAAATCTGCATGGAAAGCTCCAGGATGACCTGGTCAGAATCCACCACGTTCTGGAACATGCAACCCCCAACAGCCTGATCATCATCAATGAGATCTTCTCCTCCACGACAATCAACGATTCGGTCTTCTTGGGCAACAGGATTTTGGAGAAGATTAGCGAGCTGGATCTATTGTGCGTTTGCGTAACATTCATCGTCGAACTGGCATCGTTTAACGAGAAGACGGTCAGCGTGGTCAGCACGATCGTCCCGGATAACCCAGCGTTAAGAACCTACAAGATCGTGAGAAAGCCTGCTGATGGACTTGCGTACGCGATATCGATTGCCGAGAAGCACGGGCTTACGTATGATCGCGTCATGGAGCGGATAAAGGAATGAAAGCTCTTCTCCTGTACAGAGATCGTGATTTTGAACCCCTACACGAACTATCATGGAGTGAAGAGGCCCTGATACAGGATTTGGAACTGAATACGCTCTTCGATGCGATGGCGCTTGGTGATAAGTTCGTGCGAGGCGTGGTCGACAAGGCGGTTCTGTCCGGTTTGCGAAATGACCTGGAAACGATCATCTATCGTCAGGATATTCTCAAAGACTGCCTCAAAAAACCCTCCGTTGTCAGGGAAATCTATGACCTCGCAGTAGAAACGATTACGGAGGAGCGCAAGATATATGGCGGCGTGGTCAGGTACCCCTCCTCCACACTGCGCAGATCGATGGAAGCACTGCAGTTATTGGTTGGCATGCTCAAGAAATTGAGGCAAATAGCGGACAAACATGGCAGCACATTTGAGTCAGCAGGCTTCACCAGACTTTTCGCAATGCTCCAGAAAGAACTCAGCGACGAGTACTTCGATACCGTCCAGGATCATCTGAAGGAGCTGAGGTTCGGCGGCGGGGTACTGGTTAGCGCCGAACTGGGCAAAGGTAACAAAGGCACCAACTATGTGCTCCGTAAGCAAGACAAAAAGCATGGCTGGATAGAGTGGGTTCTGGGGGCAGGCCAACGACCTTACAGCCTGCATATCAGCGATCGCGATCAAAGCGGCGCGAAAGCCCTGTCAGAATTACGAGACAGGGGGCTCAACCTGGTGGCCAACGCGCTGGCCCAGTCCGACGATCATATTCTCAGTTTTTTCAATATGCTGCGGACCGAGCTGGCCTTTTACGTGGGATGTTTGAACCTACATGAGCAGCTTGTCCAGCTTGGTGAGCCAACGTCCTTTCCCCTACCTGTGGCCCAACCTAATCGTCGACATTCGGCGATAGGATTGTACGATGTCTGTTTGGCCCTAACGATGCAACAAAAAATCGTGGGCAATGATTTGAATGCCGATAACAAAGAGCTCGTGATCATCACCGGTGCTAACCAGGGTGGCAAATCAACTTTTCTGCGAAGCGTAGGCGTGTCCCAACTGATGATGCAGTGCGGCATGTTTGTTCCGGCTGAGGCTCTCTGCTCGAACATCTGCGACAGTCTCTTTACGCACTTCAAGCGAGAAGAAGACACAACGATGAGCAGCGGGAAACTTGACGAAGAGCTCAGCAGAATGAGCGATATCATAGACAGTATGACAGCGAATTCCATGGTGCTGTTTAATGAATCATTTGCGGCGACAAACGAAAGAGAAGGGTCGGAGATCGCCGCGCAAATCATTCGTGCGTTGGTAGACAGGCGCGTTAAGGTGTTCTTCGTTACGCATTTGTATGAATTTGCGCATGGTTTTTATAAGAAGGGACTGGAACATGCCATCTTCCTGCGGGCCGAAAGGCACGACGACGGAAGACGGACTTTCAAATTGAACGAAGGCGAACCATTGCAGACCAGTTTTGGCGGAGATTTGTATAGCAAGATATTTGGGGCAAACGACTATAACTAGACTCATCTGCAGGGTATGGCCCAACAGGGCGAGATGAACCATTGCCAGCACCTGGTTTCGGGCCGGATGGCGGGCTGGTACACCGCTGTGATGAGTTGTTCGTCCGGCAACAGACTGCTGCGCAGGTAGCTCTCAGTTTTTAGGGAAAATCGGTCAGGTCGATATCGGACAGCGACTCCAACTCCGGCAGTGGTTGGCGTGGGAACGATTCCCGGATGCGGGTAATGCCCCGCCAGATCAGCCACTGGTCGCCCGCATACAGTCCTTGCAACCAAGTATTGGACATAATCGCTACCTGCCCCACGCTCCGGATGGCCTTCTGACGGCAGCCTACTTCACCGGAATCATGCTCTTGAACTTCAGATAACTCAAACAGGCGCAAGATCACTTTCCCTGATTCCGATCGCGGCTCGCCAAACAGCAAGGCGACGGGTGATCGCCCGAATCGGTGTTACAATGTGAGCATACGAGAACGAGAGGTGGACTCACATGGCCGTCCAATCGCAGCGCATGACCGTCGAGGAATTCGACCAGTTCGTCGCTCAGCCGGAGAACGCCGACCGGCTGTTCGAATACATCGGGGGAGAGGTGATCGAGGCGGTCTCGAATCAGCGTGCATCGGCCATCGCCTACCGGCTGGGCGTCTTCATCGGCATGTATCTGTTAGAGAATCAGGTAGGAGGCGTCGCGACCGGCGCCGACGGCGGCTACGTCATCGCCGGCGAGCGCTACATCCCCGACATCGCGTTCGTCTCCGCGGCGCGGCAGACCGAGCCCTCGGATCGCGCCTACAGCCCGATCACGCCCGACCTGGCCGTCGAGGTGCTCTCGCCGTCCAACACGCCTCACGAGATGCGGGTCAAGGTGGTCAATTACCTGTCGGTCGGCACGACCGTGTGGGTCGTGGACCCGGACCGGCAGCAGGTCGAGGTGTACGTCCCCGGCCAGCCGGTGCGCAAGCTCGGCCTGGACGGCGTTCTGGACGGCGGCGATGTGCTGCCGGGGTTCTCGGTGGCGGTGCGGGAGATCTTCCAGGCGTAGACTAGCAGCACTGCCTGCAACAAGCGTAGATTACCGGGTGGTTCCACATGATGAGCCACCCGGTTTTTTTTGCATACCACGCATGTCACTATCCAGCCGAAGGCTTGAGGTATTATCAAAAACGTAAAAAATACTCACCCCAGTTTACTTTCTGTGTGATAATACTTTCGTGTAATAAGATTTGATGCATAGTTTTAAGTTATCTATATAACCTGCAAGGAGGTGTCCAATACCCTGATTGCCAGTTGAAGGCGTTCACGCCGCACTCGGTAAAATGGAAGTTACCACACGACCATTTACCGAGGGAACGCCATGAACGCCACCTATATTGTAACGAGTTATGTGGTCATTGATGATGTTTTGAAAGGGATCGGCCATGTGGATGACAGCCGGGCGACCATCAGTAGCGCGGAGATTGTGACGGTTGCCGTGGTCGCGGCCAAGTACTTTCAGAACCATCATGAGCGGGCGTTGTGCCTGTTGCAGCAAACAGGCTATCTGCCCAAACTGAGCGTATCGCGGTTCAACCGTCGCTTGCACGCCTTGCAGGAGGTCTTGCTGCTCATCGTCCATGTGCTGGGCGAGTTGCTGGCAACCGGCCAGGTGTTTGTGATTGACACCTTGCCGGTTCCGGTGTGCAAGCGCGTCCGTGCGGACCGCTGTCGCAAAGTCCAGGGTGAAAACTACCTGGGCTATTGTGCCAGCAAGCGCGAATTCTATTTCGGCTGGCAGTTGCATTTGGTCTGTGATGCGGCGGATGTTCCAGTGTCGTTTGACTTGTTGCCTGCCCGATGGGATGAATTGACCCTGGTGCAAGCGTTGCTCAGTCCTTTGCCCGAAGGCAGTGTCCTGGTCGCTGGCAAAGGCTACATCAGCGACCAGGACCAGCAGTTGAGTTATGTCCATGGGCGTGTGCGGCTCGTTCCCAAACAGCGTCGGAATATGACCGGCAATACCGTTGACGATGCTGCTCTTATTCGCGCTCATCGCCTGCGTATTGAGACAGTCAACAGTCAACTGGAGAAAATGGGCCTGCAACGGCTTCATGCTCGCACAAATCCTGGTTTCGCGTTGAAAGTGTTGGCCTCCTTGTTGGCGCTCACTTTCACTAACGCTCTCTAGCAATCAAGGTTAAGACCCTCGATGCAATGTCGATTCCGATTCCCACGACAGCTATGGAAATGAGCACACTGCTCGGGAAATATGTGGCGCACGCAAATCCGCTAGGAAGTCAATAACGGGAGAAAAGCAGCTAAGGGGTCTGATGATGGCAACAACAAGGATGGCAACCATGATTTCGAGAACAGAACTAATGATTTTATGCCTGATTTTCTTGATTCCGTTCTTAACAGCTGATGCTCAATCACCCTCGGATGACTGGACAATCCCACAGATCGAGTGCGGTGAAGGCTGCCTCAGAACGCAAGTCGTTGATGAAGCTGGCAATCTGTACATCTATATGCAACGTCACGAACCGTTGCGGGAAGTGAAGTTGTATGTGATCAGACGGGGATCAGAGGAAATATCCGAATACGATTTGTTGCAGCTGTATTCTGGCAAACTAGGTGTCCGCACTCATCTTGCCCCATTCGCCAACGGGAGAGTAGTAGTATTTAACTACCAAGGCACCGTCGCATTAACTTTGCTTGACCTCACAACACAAACTGTCACTCCCTTATATGTCGATGTACAGGGAGGCATTCAGGAATGCAATGTTTCCTCCTCTATCACACTTGCGCCAAGTATCTATCGTGTAGGAGAGGATGGAGTCTTGTTTTGCTCACGGGACAACGGCATAAATTACCTGAATCTGGCGTACCTCGATGACCACCAATTGACGCTTTCCTATTCTGTTGCGATGGGCGGCAGTATCACGGCAGAACGAATTACTCCTACTTGGCGATACCTCACGAGCAGTCTAGATGGCAAAATCTATGTTGTTCCTTATCCTAGTTCGCCCATCTTGGAATCCGTAGTTCCACAATACGCACATTATGATAATTTTTGGAACTATCCTATCCTACGCTTGGACCCAGCAACAACGGCGTGGGATGTAGTTTTCATAGAGGCCGATTTTGAACGATGGGTCGGCCAGAACATTTCCACATTTTGGCCTCTTTCAGGCGTAGATGTAGAGGGCAACCTATATTTTGCATACAGGGACGTGGCGCATCCAGAAGCTGCAATTTCAGACCTCGTCAAATATGATTCACAGGGACGCAAAATCTGGCACCTTACCGAGGCAGATTTTGATGGTCGGCGATTTGCCAATCCATTGCTTCTTGGGGAAAACCAGTTTATCCTCAGTTTTGGCAACTTCGATCTGCGTTACGAGATTCAGGAAAAGGTCACTGATTCCAAGCTGATCGATGAAGCCGATGCCCTTGTGGCTCCAATCACTGAGGGTATGATTATCGATTTGGTGGATTGTCCCACCGCAGCGGCGATACGCGTGGAGACCGCGCCAGCGATTGTCGGCAGCGTACTCTTCGACCTCAACGGTGTAACGACGATTGACAATGAGGCGCCCTACACCTTACCGCTCCCCGGCTCAGGCACGTACACGCTGACCGCCACGCCTCATGCCGAAGCAGATGGACAGGGCAAGGCGGGGACACCCTTGACGATCTCCTTTGAGGTCATCGATACGCCCAGCGCAACCGAAACGCCAACCCCAACACCTCTCCCCGACTTCGAGCCGCTGAGCGCCTGCTGGGTGCGCGACTGGAACCAGGCGCAGACCGATGTTCGCGTCATAACCACAGTGGCTTGGAGCCCGGACGGAGAAACGCTGGCGATTGGCGGGCGCGCCACCAACGAACAAGGAGCTATCTGGTTGTATGATGATACAGGTGCGGCCATTGATACCATTTATCTGCCTGGCACCGTGTACAATGTGCGTTGGAGCCGCGATGGGGCACGGTTGGCCGCGCGTTATGACGCAGGCGGTGGCACACAGCTGGCGATCTGGGATTGGGAGGCACCCAAGGCTGGCGCGGCATCTGTCACTACAGAAAAACTTCTTGGAGTAAGTGATAATTATCGGATTGCATGGTCACCTACCGGTCGTTATATTGCTGCAAACGGTTCGGTTTGGGTTTATGTTATCGATACGGCTACCGGTGGACCGATTGCACAGTTGTACGATGAAGAACGCACCGGAACGGGGGGAGCAGTTGATGTTAAGTGGGCGGCTGATGAGCAATCGCTATATGTGTTGTATGACGCCCGAGATGCTAACCAATTCCTACAATGGGATATCAACACTACGCAGGTGGTTCAGACGGTTTTATCCGGGGACGCTTACACCTTCCCGCTCACGATGCAGCAGAGCCCCAATGGTCAGTGGCTGGCGGTTAGCGTGTCACTTGGTTCGGTCTTCTTGCTGAGTGTACCTGATCTCAAAGTGGAACAAGAGCTTTTCGTTCAACAAGGTGACAGCACAACCCCCTATGCTGCCAAACTTTTCTGGTTAGGAGATAATGCATCGTTGCTCGGACTGGCATACGATGGGTCCGCCTATCTCTGGGATACGGTGACAGGTGAACTGATTGCCGTCGACAACCTGATTCCTGATGAGAGGACCTACCTGAGAGACGTTGCACTCACACCTTTCGGCGGACGACTGGCGATAGCGACAACGTGGTATCCCGAAACGCCGGCATCAACCCCACCTTATGAGCCCACCACCTACCAACCTTTCTTGCTGGGTGGGATGGTTCGGATCACCGTTCCCGCCCCGTCCTTCGACCGTCTGAACGCCACTGCCGAGTTGTGTGTGCAGGATGCAGCTGCACCGATCGAATCGCTCGACGCATTAACCGCACATCCGGTCACCGAGTCCACTCTGTTGGACTTTGTCGTGTCAGTCGAATCGCTTCCGGACCATGCGATTCCACCAGCCTGTCGTGCCGACTTGCTTGCGGTGGCAGAAGCGTTGCAGTCCGATGATTAGTTTCTTACGCAACAGAAGGGCGCACCCGTGTGAATGCGCCCCCTGGTCTCCAATTCAACTGATGCTGCCGGTGGCTGAGGAACTCCGATGAAACCGTTATGAAGTCTGCGATGCTCACATCACCATCCCCGGCAGATGCGGCGACAGGTCCACCCAGTTCGCCACCTGACCCACGCTCCAGATGTGGAAGCCGTCGACGATGCCATCTTCGCTCAGCCGCCGCGTTGTCTCGCGCACGCCGGCGCGCAGCTGCCCGGTGGTCCACACGCCCGCCTCGTCGGCGAACCCGTAACCCCAGTACAGCTCGGTCGCCAGCTTCGGCCCGCGGAAGTCGCGCAGGCTGTAGTCATGGCGCAGGTGCAGCGCCTGGTCGAAGAAGGTGTACCGCCCGGCGATCCACGGGTCGTTAATCCACGGAATCATCCCCGGACTGGTGACGCCGGGCGGCATGAACCCGGCCAGGTGGAACGACACGCCGTGGTACTTCGGGCTGCCGTCCGGCCAGGTCCCGACTGGGTGACCGTCCGCCCAGCGAAAATACTCGTACAGCGCGGCGAACTCCTCCGGCTCGGGCATGCCGGGGAAGAACCCGCCGGTCAGCATGGCAATGCCCCGCTCGGCCAGAATCTCGCCCAGGTAGATCGAGAACTCCGCCAGGCGGGGATACCAGCTCGCGGGTATCTTCCACTCGTTCATGACCTCGAGATAGTCGGCCACGTCGAGCACGTTCGCGTCCGTCCAGACGGCCAGCAGCCGGTCGGCGTACTGCCGCGCCCCGCCGCGGCCACCGAGCAGCTCGAAGTCCGCCGGGTGCTCGACTCAGAGCGGCAGCTCATGGAACAGGTGCAGGTCAATCTGGTGTATCGCTGGTATATCGGGTACGACCTGGACGAGGAAGTTCCCCATCACAGTGCGTTGAGTCGTATACGGGACCGCTATGGGTTGGCGACCTTCCAGGCCTTCTTTGAGGAAATGGTTGAGCGCTGCGTGGTAGCCGGGTTGGTCTGGGGCCAGGAATTGTACTTCGACGGAACCAAAGTACGCGCCAACGCCAGCAGTGACCGACTTATGCCGCGTTTTGCCTGGGAAGCTCGGCAGTATTTGCAGCACCTGGCGGCACAGATACCAGATGAGCCATCGGCTGAGGTGGGGCGCAATCTGGTCGAAAAATACAATGGGCAACGCTGACTCGACAGCCGAACCCAGACCAAACAGACGCGTCAGGCCGACACCCATGTCTGCCCGACCGATCCCGACGCCACCCCCCTGTACAGTCAACCCGGCTCCAGCCGCCTGGGCTACCATGTTCACTATGTCGTGGATGGGGGCAAGGCCCGGATCATCCTGGCTGCGCTGGTAACCCCGGCCTCGATCATGGACAACACGCCCATGCTCGACCTCGCCCGGCTGACGCGCTTTCGTTGGGGCCTTCATCCTCATCTAGCAGTGGCCGACAAAAAGTATGGTACCGTCCCCAACGTTATCGGCCTGGAACAAGATGGCATTCGTGCCTATCTGGGCAGACCTGATTATCGGCAACGCCACAACGTCTTCAGTTCTGAGCAATTTCGTTACGTCCGTGAACAGGATCATTACATCTGCCCGGCGGATGAAGTCCTGCCGAACTCTAGTTATGACCGCCAGCGCCAAGTCTTTATGTATCGCACGTCAGCCAAGATCTGCCAAGCTTGCCACCTCAAACCGCAATGCACGACCTCGGCCTATGCTCGCATCGTGATACGCTCCATTGATCAGGACATCCTAGACCGAGTTGAGCAATATCGCACCACACCGGCTTATCACAAGGCTCAACGCAAACGGTCCGTTTGGATTGAACCCATGTTTGGGGAGGCGAAGCAGTGGCATAATCTTCATAAATGCAGGTGGCGTGGCTTATTGAAGGTCAATATGCAAGCTCTGATCACGGCAACTGGACAGAATATCAAACGATTACTCAAACACACTCCCTCCCATCCTGACCCTGAGCCACCAATTCCCAAGGCTAATGCCTTGCCCAGACCATCGCTCGATTTCTGGCTGCCATTTTCAACATCGCTTTCAGCCCAGCTTCGGTGTTTTTTCAACAGGCTGTGCTGGCGATGTACACCTGGCCGGCTTCATGCCGCCGGGCGTGACCAGCCCGGGGATGATCTCGTGGATTAACGACCTGTGGATCGCGGGGCGGTACCGGTTCTTTGATGACGCGCTGCGAGCACGGCACGGCTGCAGCCTGCGCGACTTTCGCGGGCCGAAGCTGGCGACCGAGCTGTACTGGGGCTACGGCTTCGCCGACGAGGCGGGCGTGTGGACCACCGGGCAGCTGCGCGCCGGCGTGCGCGAGACGGCGCGGCGGCTGAGCGAGGACGGCATCGTCGACGGCTTCCACATCTGGAGTGTCGGGCAGGTGGCGAACTGGATTGACCTCTCACCGCACTTGCCGGGGATGCTGGAATCCTCATACTAGTAATCAGAACATCTCGAGGCCGATTTACCATCGTTTGCGCTCTGGCTACCTGATCAATTGTACTGTCTCCGGTTTATAAAATTTCAGATATGTGATAAAATATAAACTGAGAGATGAAGCATTGGTATCGGGAGGTGTGGCATGAATGGTATAGGAGCGCGGCTGAAGTTGGCGCGCCAGAGGGCACGATTCAGCCAGCAAGAACTGGCCGATCACGCCGGGGTGAGCGCGATGGCAATCTCGAAATACGAACGAGATAAGGATATGCCCAGTTCTGGCGTGCTGATCAAGCTGGCCGCCGCATTGGATGTCTCAGTTGAGTTTTTCCTCCGAGCCGCTCCAGATCTTGATATACAGCCGGTATATCGTAAACACAGCAAGATGGGAGAAAAAGCGAAAGAGGCAGTCACGGCCCAAATACAGGAATGGCTGGAACGCTACATCACGGCTGAATCATTTCTTCCACTCGCCGATCGGCAGATCTTCGAGCAGCCAGAAGGATTCCCGTGGAAAATCAGCTCGCTGAGTGATGCAGAGCAAGCGGCTGAAGGACTAAGGACGGCTTGGCGATTGGGTGAATCGCCTATCGAAAACCTGGTCGAGTTGTTGGAAGATCGCGGCATCAAGGTAGGATTAGTAGATGGCGACGAGCATTTCGACGCCTGCACCTTCTGGGTTAGTGACGGCGATGCCCAGCCGGTCATCGCATTGAAGCGCGACCAACCGGGTGACCGGGCACGCTTCAGCCTGGCCCATGAACTAGGCCACCTGATGTTGGACGTCCCCGATGATATTGATGAAGAAAAGACGGCTCACCGCTTTGCCGGGGCGTTCTTGGTTCCCGCCGCAGTTGCACGCCGCGAGTTGGGTGTAGTCCGCCATAACCTTGATCCGCATGAACTCAGCTCTTTGAAACAGAAGTACGGCCTGAGCATGAGTGCATGGGTTCACCGTGCGCAAGACCTCGATATCTTGAGCGCCAGCCGCGCCAAGTCCATGTGGAAGCTGTTCGGCCTTTATGGCTGGCGTAAACAGGAGCCGGGCGTACTTCCTTCAGAAGAACCAGGACGGATGGACCGGTTGGTGCGGCGTTTGTTGGCCGAACAAGTGATTTCAGAGTCGCGTGCAGCGGAACTTCTAGGGCTATCTCTAAGCGTCTATCTCAAGCAGCGAGAAAGCATCTATGCCGGAGCTCAATGAGCTACCGCCGAAGGTAGTAGTAGATACGAGCGTCATCATTGACTTCTACCTTGGTGGGCTGTTGCCGAGCCTATTTGAGCTGCCGTTTCATTTCCTTGCGCCGGACGTGATCATCGCCGAGCTACAGGATCCGAAAGGTGTCGCGGTAATGATACTCGGACTACATGGCCACGAGCTTTCCGTGAGCCAGCTTCTGGAGGTCAGAGGGCTGTCACCTAAGAACACGAAGGTGTCGCTGAATGACCTCCAGGCGTTTGTACTGGCCCGCGATTTGGGTGCCATGCTGTTAACCAGCGACGGACCATTGCGCAACCTGGCACAGGAGAATGGTGTCGGTGTGCATGGCACATTATGGTTGCTGGATGAGATGGTTCGCCTGGCCGTGATTTCGCAGGTAACGGCAGCCAATGCTATACGACGGATGTTGGACGCTGGCTGCCGGTTGCCAAAGAATGAATGCGAAGCGCGATTGAGGCTATGGGAATCCGGTGAACAATAATCAGCGATAGCTTGTTGAGCACCACCTCATAAATAGGCCCTTATGCTAGTTTTCGTTGATAGAAACGGAGTCTCCCGGTATGGTTTGGAAGTGAGCGACCAAACTCATTCCAAGCCGACCAGGAGACACCAGGATGATAGCCAGTTTCGATGATTTTTGCCTGTACATGTACGTGATTGTAGACGATGTGATGCAACAAATTGCGCCTTTGCTCAAACGTCGAGGACCAGTGCCGACGTGCAGCGACAGTGAACTGATCACGCTGGCGTTGGTGGGCGAATGTCGTGGCTGGGACCTGGAAACAGACCTGTTGAGTTACTGGGGCGAGCACACGGACTTGTTCCCGACGATCCCCACCCAAAGCCGCTTCAACCGGCGGCGACGCAACCTGATGTGGGTGATCAATCTGATCCGGCAGACAGTGGTTCAATGGCTCGATGTGAGCCAAGACAATCAATGCGCTATCGACAGCTTGCCGATCCCTGTCGTGCAGTTTCATCTGGTGCCGGGTTCGACGGGCGATTGGCCAGCCTACGGGGCGACCTATGGCAAGGTATCGTCCAAGAAAGTGACCATTTTCGGCTACAAGCTGCATCTGTTGATCACCCTGGGCGGCGTTATTCTG
>JAHDLB010000003.1 GCA_018432315.1 Anaerolineae bacterium | reverse complement strand
CGCGGATTGAGACGGTTAACAGCCAACTCGAGAAAATGGGCCTGCAACGGCTTCATGCTCGTACCAATTCCGGTTTTGCAGTGAAAGTGCTCGCGTCTTTGCTGGCACTCACTTTCACCAACGCTTTCTAGCAATCAAGGTCCAAATATCTGAATGTAGATCTTGGGCCAGAGAAGTATAAAGTATCCTATTCCCGCCCGGATCCCATGCGAAATATAGATTTGCTCGCTCATCTTCTGTTGTCAGGTTTGCGAGTTCAGAGCCATCTGGCTGCATTACCCATATATCGGTATTTCCCGACCGATCGGAGACAAATGCAATGCGAGTGCCGTCGGGCGACCAAAGTGGTTTTTCATCAGAGTGACGAGGTAATTGCCTGCTGGGATGATTTGTTGTTTGGGGAACGCTTGAGAGCGAACTGGTGAGGAGCATAATCAGGCCAAGTAAGATTAAGTACACTCGCATATCTCTTATCCCGTCATATTCGAGAAGCGGTGGATGGGGACTTCATGCCCGACATCTATTCTAGATTCAGGCGCCTTCCGTGCAAGCGTTGTCGATCTCGCTAACAATACCGACCGTCTGCGCCCCCCGCGCTTCAAACAAAAAAGGGGCTCGCGCCCCTCCGTTTCACAGCATTCTCCCCGCGTGAGCGCGAGTCTCTCACCCTCACGCGTGGCGGCCACCGCGCAGCCCGCCGAGCAGCCGGTTGCCCAGGAACAGCGCGCCGCCGGTCGCCACCGCGCCCGCCACGGCCATCTTCTGGACCTCCACCGGATCGACGCCGGGCATGACCACCTCGCCGTTGCCGTACTGGGCGAACAGGCGGCCCCACTTGGTATCGAGCGCCTCTTCCACGCGCTTGCGGCCCACGAACGGGTACCAGTAGTAATTATGGTAGACGTTGCTCGCCATGTAGCTCCACGGCACCAGCGGCGAGCGCAGCAGCAGCCCCTCGAAGCCCTTGAGCCAGCCGTGATAGATCATCTTCTGGCCCTTGCTGGCGAAGGTTTCCTCCTGCACGAAGCCGAAGCGCGGGATGTCCTTCAGGTCGATGCCGACGATCTCGATCTCGTCCGGGTCGCCGACGCCCAGGCCGCGCTCGTGGCCGAGCCGGATGAAGTCGAGCGTCATCGGGTCGAAGCCCTGCAGGTAGGCGCTCATCGCGTCGATGGCGACCTGGTCCGCCGAGGCGAGCAGGATGTCCTTCTCGTGGATGCGCATGGCGCGCGGGCCGGGCCCGTCCCCGGCAAAGGTGCCGTCCATCACGGCGAAAACGCCGGTGTGAATGTCCTGCTGAATCTGGAGCAGGTCGACCACCGTCTCGTGGATGACCGAGTGCGTCCAGTGGCGCTTGCGGCCCAACAGCCCGCCGAAGGCGTTCTTCATGGCGCCGGTGATGGTCGTGAAGACGTGCGTCTTGACCGTCGGCAGTTGGATGATGTTGCGCCCGTAGAAATCCTTGGGGATGTACACGCCTTCCGGATACACGCGGTCGAGCACCAGGAACGGCTCTTTCGGCTCGTAGCGCACCCATTCGAACTGCGGTTCGTAGAGGTGCCAGTTCTCCAGGCCGTACTTATCCGTGACGTATTTGTGCTTGTTGTTTTCCTCGCCGGCGCGGGCATCGACCACGACGGTATCGTTGTGCCCCGCGATCAGGCGCGGATACCCGGCGGCCTGCAACTCCTGGATGACTCCCTCGATCTGCCACGGCGTGCTGGAACAGGCCGGATACCACGTATCCCACGAGATGTTGATCTTCAGGATGGTGTCTTTGTCTTTGGGCAGCGCATCCTGGTAACCCGCCAGCCGCATGACTTCGCGCACATCCTCGACCACGGTTTCAGGCGTGGTCTTGACGATGGCGACCTTGCCTTTTCCGGGAAATTCAGCCATGAGCTTCCTCCTCGGCGTCGTTTTTCAGGCTGGAATTGCGTGGTTGCAGTATACCGGACGCCACCCCGCTTGTCGATAGCCAACCGTCACGCCGCTCAATCGGTGAGCGCCAGGCGCATGATGGGGCGTGTCTCGGAGCGGCGCGCGACCTCCACGAACCCGGCCTGGCGGAAGGTGGACGCCGTGCCGATCCAGGCGAACGCGGCGGGCATGTCCTGGTGCGGCTCGACCGGGTAGCCCTCGACGATCTGCGCGCCGTTCTCCCGCGCAAACGCCACCGCCGCGCCCAGCAAACGCACCGCCAGCCCGCGCCGCCGCCAGCCTTTGGCGACGAAGAAACACGTTACCGACCACACGGGCTGATCGTCCACCGGCTTGAGAATCCGCGAGCGCGCCAGGCCGGGATAGCGATCGCGCGGGGCGATGGCGCACCACCCCACCGGCTGATCGCCCGCGTAGGCCAGCACGCCCGGCGGCGGGCCGCTCTCGACCACGGACCAGAACGCGGCCCGGTTGCCGTCGCCTTTCAGCGCGTCGAACTCCGACCGTTTGAGCCGCCACCACATGCACCAGCAGCCGCCGGTCGCGCCGCGCGGCCCGAACAGCGTTTCGAGGTCCGGCCAGCGATCCGGCGTGAGCGGGGCAAAGGTGAGGTCGTTGGGCAAGGGATCGCGTATCATAGCTGCCTCGCAAAATCAACGAATGCGGGTGTTTCTATTATACGTGCCGTCATAAAAAAACGGGCCGCGCCGTGGGGCGCGACCCGCTCGTGTGCGAACGATCGGGATCGTTTAGTTCAGGAAGCCGTAGATGAAGTCCTGATCGTCCTGCATATCGACGCGGTAACCGCCGCCGTTGCCGACGCAGTTCGGGTTGAGGCCGAACGAGGTCACCGCCGCGATGACGTTGGAATCGCCGTGGAAGATCGGGCCGCCGGAGTCACCGAAGCAGGTGCCGCCCTGGTGAGGCTGGCCGGGGTTGTTGGTGAACATCACCGACGTTCCCTCTGGAATGCCCGCCGTGCCCTTGACGCCGATCAGCTTGGTGGTGGCGCGATAGCGCACCAGGTCGGCCTGGACCTCGTTCGGGTTGGGCACGATGCTCTGCAGGCCATAGCCCACCGGGGTGAAGGTCTGGTCCTGCAGGCCGCGCTTGGTCGCCAGCCCGTCCAGCAGGCCGACCGGCGCCAGCACGCCATAGGTGCCCACGTTCACCGGCTCGCTGAGGATCACGACGCCCACATCGTACAGGTAGAACGCGGCATCGACGTAGTCGGGATGGGTGTAGATCTCTGCGAACTCGATGCCCGTGCCCCCGCCGAAGGGATAGCCGTTACCCGGTCGGCCAGCGCCGACATCCGAATCGAACCACACGCGCCCGCCCGTCGCGCCGAACGTGCAGTGTCCGGCGGTGAGCATCACCGTCGGGGACAGCAGCGTGCCCGAACAGCGCCAGGCCGGCGCTCCGTTCACGTCGAAGACCAGCAGCCCGACGTACGGGTGCCCGTCACCATCCGGTACGCCCCAGGTGATGGCGCTGGCCGGCACGACGGCGAGCAGCACGAGCACCAACGCAACGACAACCGCTAAACTCTTTTTCAACATGCTTTCCTCCCATGATTATGAAAACATGAGGCCGGCCCCTCGGCCAACCGCAAATCGAAAGACGGCAGAGCTGGTCAGGCCCGCCATAGGTTAGAACGCAGAAAGTATCTCAATTTTTCATGAAAAACAACAATTAAATTACCCATAAGAGAAAAACAACGGGGCTGCGCCCGTCAATCAACGATCCGCGCGGCGCATGGCGACGAAAAAGCGGCGGCACGTGCGTGCCACCGCTGCGGTGATTCGAGTCTGGGGTGCGATGCCGGGCGGTCAGTCCGCGCACTGCGCCCATTCGAGATAGTCGGCCAGGAAGCGCCCGGTGTGGCTCTCGGCGACCTGCGCCACCTGTTCGGGCGTGCCCTGGGCGATCAGGTACCCGCCCTCGTCGCCGCCTTCCGGCCCCAGGTCGATGATGTGGTCGGCCACCTTGATGATGTCCGGGTTGTGCTCGATGATCAGGACCGTGTTGCCCTTGTCGACCAGCGACTGGAGCACTTCGATCAGCTTGGCGACGTCCGCCGTGTGCAGGCCGGTCGAAGGCTCGTCGAGCACGTAGAGCGTCTGGCCGGTCGCACGCTTGGACAGCTCGCGGCTGAGCTTGACGCGCTGCGCCTCGCCGCCGGACAGCGTCGGGGCCGGCTGGCCGACGCGGATGTACCCCAGGCCCACCGCGGCCAGCGTTTCGAGCTTGCTGTGAATGTTCGGGATGTTCTCGAAGAACCCCATCGCCTCGCTGACCGTCATATCGAGCACGTCCGCGATGTTCTTGCCCTTGTATTTCACCTGGAGCGTCTCGCGGTTGTAGCGCGCGCCGTGGCAGACTTCGCAGGGCACGTAGATGTCCGGCAGGAACTGCATCTCGATGCGAAGCTGGCCCTCGCCCTGGCAGTTTTCGCAGCGCCCGCCCTTGACGTTGAAACTGAAGCGTCCCGGCGCGTACCCGCGAATCTTGCTCTCCGGCAGCTCGGCGAACAACTGGCGGATCGCGTCGAACATCTTGGTATAGGTGCCGGGATTGCTGCGCGGCGTGCGCCCAATCGGCGACTGGTCGATGTGGATCACCTTGTCGATGTACTCCAGCCCCTCGATGCCCGCGTGGGCGCCGGGCCGGTCTTTCGAGCCGTAGATCACCTGGGCCAGCCGCTTGTAGAGCACCTCGATCATCAGCGTGGACTTGCCCGACCCGCTGACGCCGGTGATCACGATCAGCTTGCCCAGCGGCACCGACACGTCGATATCCTTGAGGTTGTTCTCGCGCGCGCCGCGAATCGTGATCGCCTGGCCGTTGCCGTCCCGGCGCTGCGGTGGAACCTCGATGCACCGGCGCCCAGACAGATACGCCCCGGTGACGCTGTCCGGGTGGCGCATGATGGTTTCGGGCGTGCCCTCGGCCACGACCTGCCCGCCGTGCTCGCCCGCGCCCGGCCCCAGGTCCACGATCCAATCGGCGGAGAGCATCGTCTCGTGATCGTGCTCGACCACCAGCAGCGTGTTGCCCAGGTCGCGCATACCCTCCAGCGTGCGGATCAGGCGCTCATTGTCGCGCTGGTGCAGGCCGATGCTCGGCTCGTCGAGCACGTAGAGCACGCCGGTGAGCTGGCTGCCGATCTGCGTCGCCAGCCGGATGCGCTGGGCCTCGCCGCCGGACAGCGATCCGGCCATCCGGTTGAGGGTGAGGTAATCCAGCCCAACGTTGACCATGAACTGCGCCCGCGCCTCGATCTCCTTGAGAATCTGGTGGGCGATTTGCAGGTCGCGCGGGCTGAGCATCGGGTGCCCGTTGACCTGCGGGCCGGTGCCGCGCAGCCCCTGAACCCAGCGCAGCAGGTCCTTGATCGGCAGGGCGGTGATCGCGCTGATCGAGTCGCCGCCGATGGTGACCGCCAGCGCTTCGGGACGCAGCCGCTGCCCGTGGCACGTCTCGCAGGGGCGCTCGCTCATGTACTCTTCGTACTTGAGCCGCATGTACTCCGACGACGTCTCGCGGTGGCGGCGAGCGGTGTTGTTCAGCACGCCCTCGAACTGGGTGTGAAACGAAAACTGGCTGCCGTCTTCGCGCTGGTGCTTGATCAGGATCTTCTTGTCGGTGCCGTAGAGCAGCAGTTCCTGCTGGCGGGGCGTCAGGTCGCGCCAGGGCACGTCGACCGGGATGCCCAACGTGTGGCACGCCTGGAGCAGGATGGTGCGCGTCCAGCTATCGTGGCTGCCGGTCGCCCAGGGCGCCAGCGCGCCCGCTTTGACGGAGAGCGCCGGGTTGGGCACGATCAGGTCCGGATCGAACTCGCGCTTGACGCCCAGCCCCTGGCAGGTGGGACAGGCTCCGTGCGGGCTGTTGAACGAGAACGTGCGCGGCTCGATCTCCGGCAGGCTGACGTGACCGTGCACGCAGGCGAGGTGCTCGCTGAACAGGTGATCGGTCGGGTTGTCCCGATCGGTCACGTCGTTGATCGTCACGACGCCGCCGCTCATCTCCATCGCCGTCTCGATCGAGTCGGTCAGGCGGGTGCGGGCGGCGGTGGCTTCCTCGCCTTCCGGATCGTCGAAGCGGCGGACGACCAGCCGGTCGATCACGACCTCGATGGTGTGGCGCTTGTACCGTTCCAGGTCGAAATCCTCATTCACGTCGCGCACTTCGCCGTTGACGCGCACGCGCACGAAGCCGCTCTGCCGGATCTCGTCGAGCACCTTCTCGTGGCGGCCCTTGCGATCCTTGATGACGGGCGCCAGCACCTGGATGCGCGTGCCGTCGCCCCACCGCTCGATCGCCTCGACGATCTGCTGGGGCGACTGGGCCTCGACGCGCTCGCCGCAGACCGGGCAGTGCGGGATGCCGATCCGCGCGTAGAGCAGGCGCATGTAGTCGTAAATCTCGGTGACGGTGCCGACCGTCGAGCGTGGGTTGTTGCTGACGCTCTTCTGGTCAATCGAGATCGACGGCGAGAGGCCCTCGATCTGGTCGACGTCGGGCTTGTCCATCTGCCCCAGGAACTGCCGCGCATAGGCGGAAAGCGACTCGACGTAGCGGCGCTGGCCCTCGGCGAAGATGGTATCGAAGGCCAGGGAGCTTTTCCCGCTGCCGCTCAGGCCGGTGATGACCACCAGCTTGTCGCGCGGGATGATCACATCGATATTCTTCAGGTTGTGCTCGCGTGCACCACGCACGACGATCTCGGTTTGCGACATGGTGGGACACCCTCTGTAAATGTGTGGCTGGGGCTATGAAGTCACGCTGTGAACGAACGTATGGGCGGAACGCGTGTTCTACTAGTGTACTGCCGGGCCGGGCGCGTGTCAACCACCGACCGGCGGGGCCAGGGCCCTGTCCACCAGGGCAATAGGAGAGTCTAACAAATCCCCACGCTGCGAGCAATGGGTAATTGCCCGCGCCTGCAAAATTTAAGCTTGACCGGAGGAGAAAGAAAAAACGCGCCCCCGGCTCCGGCGCGGTGCCGGATCGGGAGCGCGGCGCGATGCGAGGGGTTTAGCCTTCCGGCGCCGTGTAGCTGACCGTGCCGAGGATATCGAGCGCAGTTGATTCGTGCTTGTCGAGCTGGTCTTTGGCCGTGACGACCGTCGCGATCACGACATCGCTCTCGTTGACCTTGAACGCCACCATAAAGCCCTGGGTCTCATCGTCGCTGACGTTCACGCGGGCCCCGTCATGATCGCCGATCTTGGTTTCGGAGACGTCGCCAAATTCGCCCTCGTCGCCCATCATCTCGCTGAAGTTCGCCAGGATGTCGGTCGGCGATTCCGCCCCACCGGCGATCATCGACACAACCATCGGATTGAAGATGAGGATGCCCAACTCGTCTTCGCCGATAGTTTCAGCCTCCATGGCAGCTTCGCTGGTCACGAGCTGAACCATTTCGCTGTCTTCACTGGCCGCCCAGCCTTCCGGGTATTTCACGCTGAGGCCGGTGGCCGAATCGAAGGTCTGGCTCAAGTCCGTGTCTGACGAGCCGCCGCCGTTGTCTTTATCATCATCGTCCCCACAGGCCGCCGCCGTCAACATCAGCAGCAGCGCCAAACCCACTACCATAACGCTGTACCACTTCTTGAACATAATTCCTCCTTGAACAGACTCGCTGCCGAGTCTTTCACGCAGCACGGTGCTGCGCGTTCCCGTAGCAACAGATTATACAGGCAGCGTGACCAAAGCGTGACAATCCTCACGAATTGCCCGGAATCAAACGCAATCCAAACCTTAGCGCAGGGATTTCTACGCTCACCTGCCGCCTGATCTACGCGCACCCCGCTGCTGTTTGACGGCCTATTGAGTTCGCCCCGGATTCGTCCTACACTGCAAGTAACATACGCGGTAACGCAATCAGCAAGACTGGAGCCAGCAATGAACAAGCACATCTACAAGCCCATTCTCGTCGTGGCGGTCGTCGCGATGATGCTCACCGCCGGGTTCGGATCGCTTCAGCGAGCATCGGCCAGCGGCGGCGCCACCGCCACCGTCAACACCGGCGCGCTCAATATCCGCAGCGGGCCGGGCACCGGCTACGGCGTGGTGACCTCCGTCTATCGCGGCACCGTGCTCACCCTGATGGCGCGCAATGCCGACGCGTCGTGGGTCAAGGTCGCGCTGTGGAACGGCACCCAGGGATGGGTCAACTCACGCTATATCGCGACCGCCTACCCGCTCTACAGCCTGCCGGTCGAAGGCGCGCCGCAGCCCCAGCCCCAGCCGATCCCCGGCGGCGCGGTGGCGGTGGTGAACACGGGCGCGCTGAACATCCGCAGCGGGCCGGGCACCAACTATGGCGTAGTGTTCTCGGTCTACCGGGGCACGACTATGACGCTTCTGGCGCGCAACTACAGCACGACCTGGGTCAAGGTGTCGCTGAATAACGGCGTGCAGGGGTGGGTCAACGCGCGCTACATCGCGACCGCCTACCCGCTGAGCAGCCTGCCGGTCGAGGGCAGCGTCCCCCAGCCCCCGCCGGTCCCCGGCTACCGGACGCACGTCGTCCAGCCGGGCGAGAACCTGTTCCGCATCGCGCTGCGCTATGGGGTCAACCTGTACACGCTGGCGGCGATCAACGGCATCTACGACGTGTCGCGGATCTACGCCGGGCAGGTGCTGCGAATCCCGTAACCGCGCCGCGCTGCTCACCGTTCGGCTCCCCCTCGAATGTGACGTTTGAGGGGGATTTTTGTTGTGTTCATCAGGGGCGAAGGGGTCGAGAGCGGCGCGTATAATGGGCAGTGCCGGGCGCGCCCCGGCGACGTGCGCGGCTGGTGAAAAGGCACCCAAACCGTGTATTATTAGGATATGCTGTGCCGGCTTTGGTGAAGGATGAAGGCTGAATGAAACGGATCGCGCTTGTGCTGGTGAGTGTGGGGCTGGTGGCGCTGTTGGCGGCCTGTGGATCGGACGCGGTGCACGATGCGTATGTGGCCTCCGGCGACGGCACCACGCCGGACGCGCTGGTGAAAACGACGACGTTCCTGGCCGACGACGACCTGAACGTGGTGGTCACGCTGGGCGCGCACAGCCGCTCGCTGCCCGTGTACGCCGTCTTCACCGCGCCGAGCGGCGTGTCGTACGCCACCGACACGCTCGAAGCCGACAAAACGGTCGGGCAGGTGCTGCTGGGGCTGGATTGGGAATCCCAGGGGACGGGGAGCTGGCCGTCCGGCACGTGGACGATGGACGTGTACATCGACAATGCCCGAGCCAAGACGCTGGAATTCACCGTCGGCGCCCCCAGTTCGTAGGCCGGAATGTGTTTCTTTTCAGAGAGTTTCATGTGTATTGGCAACTATCCAGCCCCGCGAAGACCATTGTATACTGAGTTTGATAAGGACTAGATATTGGCACCAACACTTTTTTACTATGCCTAAAGCAACCTTTTAGACTTCAAGGAGAATCAAAACGTTATGGCAATACAGGCCCCTGCAACTGAGCACATCAACGCGTATGAGGTCGCCCTTCGACAGTACGATCGTGCAGTTGCTTATCTCGATTTGCCACAAGGTATCAAGGACTATCTGCGCCACACCAAGCGCGAGCTGTCGGTCAACTTCCCGGTTCGCATGGACAACGGCGACATCAGAATCTTCTCCGGCTACCGCGTGCATCACAGCACGGTCCTCGGCCCCTCCAAGGGGGGCATCCGCTACGCCCCGAACGTCGATCTGGACGAAGTTCGCGCGCTCGCCATGTGGATGACGTGGAAATGCGCGCTGGTGAACCTGCCCTACGGCGGCGCCAAGGGCGGCGTGATCTGCGATCCCTACGACATGACCCCGACCGAGCTGGAGCGCCTGACCCGCCGCTACGCCACCGAGATCAGCCTATTGATCAGCCCGCACGGCGACATCCCGGCCCCGGACATGGGCACCAACGCCCAGACGATGGCCTGGATCATGGACACGTACAGCATGACGGTCGGCTATTCGGTGCCCGCCATCGTGACCGGCAAGCCGATCAACGTGGGCGGCAGCCAGGGCCGCAAGGAAGCCACCGGGCGCGGCGTGATCATCTGCATGGACGAGGCGCTGCGCCGCGCGGGCCACAACGATCCCGGCGAGATTCGCGTCGCGATCCAGGGCTTCGGCAACGTGGGGACCTACGCCGCCAAGCACGCCTTCGACCTGGGCTACAAGGTGATCGCCATCAGCGACGTCACCGGCGGCTACTACAACGCCCAGGGGCTGGACATCGACGACGTGATGGCCTACACCGAACACAGCCACCACAACCTGCTGGAGGGCTATTCCAAGGCCGACAAGATCACCAACGCCGAGCTGCTGGCGCTGGATTGTGACGTGCTGGCCCCGTGCGCGCTCGAAAACCAGATCACCGAGGCGAACGCCGCCGACGTGAAAGCGTTCCTGGTCGTCGAAGGCGCCAACGGCCCCACCACCCCCGAGGCGGACGATATCCTGTTCGACAAGGGCGTGCACATCATCCCGGACATCCTGGCGAACGCGGGCGGCGTAACCGTCTCGTACTTCGAGTGGGTCCAGGGCCTGCAGTCGTTCTTCTGGGATGTGGAAGAGGTCAACCGGCAGTTGGGCCGCGTGTTGATCAAGGCCTACGACGATGTCGTCCGCACGCAGGAGCAGTACAACGTCGATATGCGCACCGCCGCGCAGATCACGGCGATCAAGCGGGTGGGCGAAGCGACCCGGACGCGGGGCATTTACCCGTAAGTCAGCGCGTGTTCACAACCGGCGCGGGCTTCCCAGGCCGCGTCGCACATACTCGGAGCGCGTGGGGCACAGCAGGATAGTGTGCCCCGCGCCCCGTGATTGGGGGGGGCGTGGACCGAATCCCGGCGACATTTTGTCCCAACTCTGGCATAATTGAAGTATAGAGTATCACCATTTCCAAAGGAAACAGATGTCCACCATCATCCTCGAAGTTGCCGCCATTGCCGCGCTGATCATGCTCAATGGCGTCTTTGCCATGTCGGAGCTGGCGGTCATGTCGGCCCGCAAAGCCCGCCTCCGCGAACTGACCAACAACGGCAGCCACACCGCCCGCGTCGCGCTCGACCTGGCCGAATCGCCGGATCGCTTCCTGTCCACGGTGCAAATCGGGATCACGCTGGTCGGCGTGCTGGCCGGCGCGTTCGGCGGCGCGACCATCGCGCGCGCCCTGGGCGACTGGTTCAACGAGATCGAGCCGCTGGCCCGCTACAGCAGCGCGCTGGGGCTGGGCATCGTCGTGGCGACCATCACGTACCTGTCGCTGATCGTGGGCGAGCTGGTGCCCAAGCGGCTGGCGCTGCAAAACCCGGAGCGCGTCGCCTCGCTGGTCGCGCTGCCGATGCACTGGCTGTCGATGCTGGCCTTCCCGCTGGTGCGATTCCTGAGCCTGTCCACCAACCTGCTGCTGAAGGTGTTGGGCGTCAGGCAGGCGGACGACCGGCCCGTGAGCGAAGAAGAGATCCGGATCATGATCGAGGAGGGCGCGCAGGCGGGCGTCTTCCGGCTCGACGAGCAGGACATGGTCGAGAGCGTCTTTCGCCTGGACGACCAGCACATCAACGCACTGATGACGCCGCACACCGAGATCACGTGGCTGGAAGTCGACGACACGCCGGACGAGGTCCGCGACAAGATCGCGACCAGCGGCCACTCGCGCTTCCCGGTGTGCCGCGATGGCCTGGACCACGTGCTGGGCATCGTGCGGGCGCAGCACCTGCTGGCCGACTGCCTGGCCGGGCGCCCGGTCGATCTGCTGGCGCACGCCACCGAGCCGCGCTTCGTGCCCGAGACGGCCACCGCCTCGCGCATCGTGGACCTGTTCCGGCGCAGCGACGATCACCTGATCCTGGTCATCGACGAGCACGGCAGCATCCAGGGGCTGATCACCGAGCACGACGTGCTGGAAGCCATCGTCGGGGATATCCCCTCGTGGGGCGAGTCCGTCGAGCCGGAGGCAGTCCAGCGCGCGGACGGGTCGTGGCTGTTGGACGGGCTGATGAACATCGACGAGGCGAAAGAGCTGCTGGGCATCGCCAACCTGCCCGACGACGAGCGCAACAACTACCAGACTCTCGGCGGGTTCATCATGAGCCGGCTGGGCGTCATTCCCACCACCGGCGCGTGCTTCCGGTGGGGCGGCTTCCGCTTCGAGGTCGTCGATATGGACGGGCGGCGCGTCGACAAGATCCTGGCCGCGCGCGATCCCGGCGCCGCTGGTCCGCGCGCCGAGGCGTGCGAGCCGCCGCCCGATCCGCCCGAAACCCCATAACGCGCCGCGCGGTTCGGGGTTATAATGGGGTGAACGTCCATTGAGTTCGAGGAGTTGGTTCAGCATGGATGCATTGATCAGCTTTCTCGCAAGCCGGAACGGACGGATCGCACGGGGCATCGCCGGTATTGCGCTCATCGTGATCGGGCTGCTGATCGGGGACACGGCGGGATGGATCGTCTTGATCATCGGCGTGATACCCCTGGCGGCGGGCCTGTTCGATTTCTGCCTGCTCGGGCCGCTGCTGGGCAAGCCCCTCAGCGGCGCAGATCTGCGGGCCAGCCTGCGCCATCCCCCCAACAAACCGCGTTAGCCGCGCACCTGGCGCCATAGCACAACAAACCGGGCGATCGTCCGCAAGCGATCGCCCGGTCCTTTGTCAGCACGCCGCACGAATTTCGGGGGGGGGGATTTTTCGCGTGCCAACAGTGGGTAGTGGAAACTATCTCCAGTATACGAACGTATGTTCTGTTTGTCAAGTTAAGGATAGCAAAACGATCTGGAACATGCGTTCAACGTCTTAACGGTTTGTTGCGGGTAACGCAAAGGAAGAATCGCATGTCAATCCTGAAAGTCGCCCTGCTCCAGGTCGCCGCCGCCGAGGACGACCAGCCCGCCAACCGGGCCAGAGGCGAGGCTGCCTGCCGCGAGGCCGCCGCGCTCGGCGCGGACATCGCCCTGTTCCCGGAGATGTGGAATCTCGGCTACAGCGGGTTCGACCCGGCTCAGCCCGGCGCGCGCGACGCGTGGACTGCGCGGGCGATCGCGCTCGACGATCCCTTCGTGGCACATTTCCGCGAGCTGGCCGCCGAGCTGGACATGGCGATCGCGCTCACCTTCCTGGAGCGCTGGCCGGGCGGGCCGCGCAACACCGTCGCGCTCATCGACCGCCACGGCTCGATCCGCATGGTGTACGCCAAGGTCCACACCTGCGATTTCGAGCCGAGCAGCGAGGCCGCCCTCACGCCGGGGGACGCGTTTCGCGTGTGCAAGCTCGACACGGCAGCGGGCGCGGTGACGGTCGGCGCGATGATCTGCTTCGACCGCGAATTCCCGGAGAGCGCTCGCGTGTTGATGCTGCAAGGCGCCGAGATCATCCTGACGCCGAACGCCTGCGACCTGGAGATCAACCGGCTGGCGCAGTTCCGCGCGCGGGCGTACGAGAACATGGTCGGCGTGGCGATGGCGAACTACCCAGCCCCGGCCAACAACGGGCATTCGATCGCGTTCGACGGCATCGCCTTCGACCGTGACGAGCGCTCGCGCGATATGTGCCTGGTGGAGGCGGGCGAGGACGAAGCGATCGTCGTGGCGGCGTTCGACCTGGACGCGCTGCGCGACTATCGCCAGCGCGAGGTGTGGGGCAACGCCTACCGCAAGCCGGGCCGCTACGCGTTGCTGGCCGCGCCGGAGGTCAACCCGCCGTTCGTCCGGCCCGACGCCCGCCGCTAGCGCCCCAGTGCGCCAGCTCGTGGAGCGCGCCGTGGGCGTCGTCGCTGATGCCGGGTCCGACGCGCCCGACGTACAGCACGTCATCCGGCCCGATGTCCACGGGCAGCGGCGCCCGCCCGCCGGTGATGCCCACGACGAAGCGCAGCCCGGCCTGCTGGCAGGCGGCCTCGATGCGCGGATCGATCGCGCCGGTCCGCGCGTTGCACCCGTTGCCATACGGCAGGACCAGGGCGCGCACGTCGCAGCCGGTCCGCTCGCGGATCAGCGCCGCCGACCCGCGGATCTCTGCCTCGAGATCGCGGTCGGTGAGGGCGGGGTTGTCCAGGTTGGAGTGGTACGCCGTATGCGTTTCCAGCCGGATGCCGTCCTGCGTCCAGGCTGCGAGCTGGTCCCACACCGCGTCATCGTGCGGGACGTCGGGCCGGGTGACGACGGAGAAGGTGGCGGCAAAACCGTATTCGACCAGCAGGCTTTTCATGGCCGCGAAGTAGGCGAAGCTGGGACTGCCGCGCGCTGGGCACAGGTCATCGATCGTGATCAGCACCGGCCTGGCGGGCAGACCGGCCTGTCCCAGCAGCGCCCGCTCGAGGTCGGCGTAGGTGATGCCCTTGAACCCTTCGCGGCACAGCGCCGCCAGCATCGGCTCCAGCCGCCAGCGGTGGCGGCTGTGCAGCATCAGCGAGGGCGGGACGGGCACCTCCGCCGGGCCGGAGGCGTGCAAGCCTCCCGGTGGCAGGGCCAGGACGAGCGCCGCCGACCCTGTCCATTTGAGGAACTGTCGCCGGTTGATAGCGTTATCCCCCACAAAGCCGCGCAACCCTCACCCCCAACCCACAGTATAAGCAAGCGGGCAGCGCGCACAATAGCCAAGTGGTCCCGCCAACCTGACGAGTTTTCCTACGATCGATCTACGGTTGGTCGTTGTTTGGCCGCCCCGTTCTTCCCGCGCCGTGCCGAATGCTCTATGCTTGGGGCCGTACGACAAAATACCCTGCACGCGATTCAACTTGTGGTAACGCGCGCGGCCATCCGCCGCGCCTGACATCTTGTTGTGGAAGGAGATCTACCATGCGTTCGAGACTCTTTCGCGCAGTTGTATTGAGCCTGGCCCTGGCGGTGATCGCGCCCCTCGCGGGGGTCCATCCCGCCGCGGCCCAGGACACCTGTGGGACCGCCCCGCCCGCCCGCCTCAGCACCGGGCAGAGCGCGCGCGTCACCGTGTCGGACGGCACGGGGAACAACCTGCGCGCCGCGGCCAGCGCCGCCGAAACCAGCACCGTGCTGGGCGTGATGGCCGACGGCGAGATCGTCAGCGTGATCGCCGGGCCGCAGTGTGCGGACGACTTCTGGTGGTGGCAGGTTCGCCGCTGGGACGGCCAGACCGGCTGGACCGCGGAAGGCGTCACCGACGATTACTGGCTGGAGCCGTGGCCTGCGGTGGGCGCGGCCCTGGCGACCGGCCCCCGGCCCGCGCTGGAGAACGCGCTGATCGCGTACGTGAGCGGCGCGCAAACCAGCGACATCTTCCTGCCGTACACCATGGAGGCGGCCAGCGGGACCGTGGCGCCCCTGGGCGACGTCGAAGCCGGTGACGGCGCGCTCGCGTGGTCGCCGGACGGGACGCGCGTCGCCCTGTCGGACGGCACCGACGTCTACGTCGCCTCCGCCGATGGGCAGTCGCTCACCAACCTGACCAACCTGCCCGGCACGAGCGATTTCTCCCCGGTCTGGTCACCGGACGGGATGCGCATCGCGTTCGTCTCGGAGCGGACCGGCGATCCGGAGATCTTCAGCATGACCGCCGGCGGGCAGGCGCCGCTCAACCTGACGAACGACGCCGCCAACGACATCGATCCCGCGTGGTCACCGGACGGGACGCGGATCGCGTTCGCCTCCGACCGCGACGGCAACATGGAGATCTACACCATGAACGCGGCGGACGGCACCCTGCTCCAGCGCGAAACCACGACGGACGCCGATGAAACCAGCCCGGCCTGGTCGCCGGACGGGACGCAGATCGCCACTATTGCCACGAACGACGGCTTCTCGGACCTGGTCGTGATCGAAGACGGCGAGCCGCGCGCGCTGACGACCAACGCCAACGTCGCGATGTTCGCCTGGGCGCCGGACGGCGAGCGCATCGCCTACGTCGCCGAGACGCCGGTGGGCAGCCAGCAGGCCGCGCTGTTCAGCGTCCGGCCCGACGGCACCGACCTGATGCAGTACACCGTCAACGCCGGGGAGATCGCCGGCGTGTCGTGGTCGCCGGATGGCCGGTGGCTGGCCTTCGCCGACAACCGGCAGGGCACCTTCGACGTGTTCGCCATCCAGGCCAGCGGGGCCGGGTTCGTCAACCTGACCAACAGCCCGTCGTTCGACGACGTGTGGCCCCACTGGCAACCGGTCGCCGCGCCGGTGACTCCGCCGGGTGTGACCGGGCATCCCGCCGACCAGGACCTGCTGCTGATCTACGACGTGAGCGTACCGGTCTTCACGCTGCAAAACGTGTCCGGTGGGGACGTGAACCTCGCGCCGCTGAGCTTCTCCGGGGCGGGCGTCACCGTGCCGGCGAACGTGTGGACCGAGTACACCTCGTCGCCGCTGGAGAGCTTCAAGAGCCAGGGCTGCCTGATGATCTGGGGCTTTGGCGTGGACGAGCAGCCCGCGCCGCCGGAGTGTGGCGACGCGCGCCAGGGCTGGATCACGAGCGACAGCGCCGTCTTCTGGACGGCGGGCAGCTTCACGGTGAGCTATGACGGCGCCGAGGTCGCGACGTGCGACACCGCCGCCGGGCGCTGCGACGTGAATCTGCCGTAAGCGCCACCTCCGGCGCGAACCATTTCCGGGGCGGTCTCACGCGAGATCGCCCCGGCCTTTTTTTGGAATGTCCCCCAAAACGTCGTTTTGCGCTATAAACGGGTCAGACGAGCCTTCGCCCTAAAAAGGAAGCCGCCGATGCCCCTGGACCCCAACGCCGTGCCCGCCCTGCTGCGCGCCCTGGACAGCGACGACGTCTTCGTGCGCATCACCGCCGCCGAGGCGCTGGGCAAGATCGGCAACCCGGTCGCCATCCGCCGCCTGCTGGACACCTACGACGATCCGCGGCCCGACGTGCGGCGGCGCGTGGTGATGGCCCTGCGGCGCATCGGCGTCGAGCCGCGCGCCCACGCCACCGCCAAAGTGGTGCCCGGCCTGGCGCGCGCCCTGCGCGACCCGGAGCCGTTGGTGCGCTACGCCGCCGAATCCGCGCTGCGCCGGCTGGACACGTCCGCGGCGCGGCAGGCCCTGGCCGCGTGGCGCGAGGGTCCGCCGGATGAGTGAGGCGGTCTGCACCAGCGCATCACGCCGTGCTGCGATACACGAACTCGTAGGTGGCGTACTCAGCAAACCCCAGGCTGACCGCGATGCCCTGCGATCCCCGATTGATCACGTCGTGCCGGTAGCAGACGATGGCTGCCTCGTCGCCCAGCCGCCGGAAGTGCTCGCACACCGCCGACACGACCGCCTTGCCGAGCCCCTGCCCGCGCGCGTCCGGATCGGTCAGCACGCCGACGTCGACCAGCCCGGCCCACAGGTAGGTGCTCGCCCCGGCGACGATGCGATCCCCGTCGAAGACGCCGTAGGGTGTGTTCTGGTCCAGGCTGATGTCGGATTCGGCGCGGTCGTCGGGCGAGCAGCGGGCGTGAAACGCCTCGAACGCGGCCCGGTCCGCCGGGGTCAGCGCGCGGATCGTGTAGCGGGGGTCCGGCGCGAACGGCCTGAACCCGGCCCAGTCCATCATGTAGACCTTCATCCCGCCCACGCGGGCCACGTCGTCGCCCCACACGGCTTTGAAGTCCGCGCCCGCCAGCGGGTGATCCGCCGGGCGCGCACCGGCCACGCGCCGGACCTCGTCGCGCAGGTGGGGCGGCACCGCGATCGCCGTGCGGGCGCCGACCGGCACCAGCTCCAGCAAGCCCTCCCACGCGTCGGGGCCAATGGGATGCAGCACCGTCCCAGGCCGGTCGAGGTCCTCCGCCGGGATGCCGTAATACGCGGCCAGGGCCGCCGTGACGCGTGTGTGAAAATCGGGGTTCATGGGTGCGTTTCCTTTTCGGTGTGTGAGTCGAGTCGATCACCCCGCCAGCGCAGCCCGCGCACGTCCGCCCCGGCGGACTCGTCCGCGCCGAGCAGCACGCCCAACACGGCGCGGAATGCTGCCGGGTCGCCGGTCGTCAGGTAGGTCACGCGGCCCGTCTCGCGGTGCGGAGTCCGCAGCCCGCGCTCGTCCAGCACGCGCCCGGCCTGCCGCGCCACCGCCGGGCTCGGATCGACAATCGTCACGCCGGGGCCGATCTCGCCCTGAATGGCCGCCTTGAGAAACGGGAAATGGGTGCAGCCCAGCACGAGCTGGTCGATGCCCGCTGTCACCAGCGGCGACAGGCAGCGGCGAATGGCATCTCGCGCCGCCGGGCCGTCCGTCTCGCCCACCTCGGCCAGCCGCACGAAGTCCGGGCAGGCGCGCGTTTCGACCTGCACGCCCTGCGCGAACCGCCCCACCACGCTGGCGAACAGCTCGCCCTGGAAGGTCGCCTCGGTCGCGATCACGCCGATCACGCCGGAGCGCGTGTCGCGCGCGGCAGGCTTGACGGCGGGCTCCATGCCCACGAACGGCATATCGGGGAACATCTCGCGCAGCGGCCACAGCGCGGCGGCGCTGGCCGTGTTGCAGGCCACGACGATCAGCTTGGCGCCGCGCTCGATCAGGGCGCGGGCGATCGCCACGGTGAAGGCCCGCACCTCGTCGATCGTGCGCGGGCCATAGGGGACGTGTGCCTGGTCGGCCACGTAGATCAGGTCCTCGGCGGGCAGTTGGGCGCGCATCTCGCGCAGAATCGACAGGCCGCCCACGCCCGAATCGAGGACACCGATGGGCCGGGCCGCGTTGGTTTCCATCGTCGCTCCCTCGCCGGTCGCCGGTCACATGTTGCGGATCTCGAACCCTTGGGCGTCGATCAGGGCTGTGATCGGGCTGTCCGGCAGCCAGTTGAGCTGGTCGCCCAGGCCGCCCTCGCCCTCGGCCAGCAGCAGCGCGCCCAGGTGAATGCCCCGGCCCTTGCCCCCCGACACGTCGAGCAGCACGTACCGGTCCGACAGGCGCAGGCGATCCACGACCGTCCAGCCCGCCCACTGGGCGCGGCGGAGGTCCGGCGTGCCCTCGGCGTCGCGCGGCAGCAGCAGCACGCGCCGGGGCGTGAAGCCGAGATAATAGCGCCCGATGTGGCCCTTCCAGGTGCGGATCGACTGGACCAGGATGTACAGCCAGGCCACGACGCCGAGCGTGCTGAGCAGCCCGGAGCTAAGAATCCCGCCCAGAATGTTGAGCGCCAGCCCGCCGACCAGCAGGTTTTTCCACGTCTGCCAGTCGGTGGTGCCGCGCACGTCCAGCACGCCGACCAACTGCTCGCCGGGCTCCAGCAGCGCGTGCATCTGGTTGTGCGCGCGGGACGCGACCGGCATCCCGCCGCCGGGCACCAGGACATCGCGCTCGACGTGCACTGGCACGCTCTCGGCCACGCGCTCGACACCCGCCTCGATCACGCTCTCCACAGCGTCGATCGCCTGGCGCCATGCCGACGTCGGAGTCGGGTGTTCGCGCTTGGCCGGGGACTCGCCAGCGTGCGGCGACCGTTTCAGCTTGTCCGGCACGGGGATCGGCGGCGCGGACGGCGCGGCCATCCGGCTGGGCGGCGGCGGCACGATGCGCTCCGGGGGCGGCACCGGCTCCTCGGCGGGGGGCGCTTCGGCGGGCGCACCCGCGGGCGCGCCGTCTTCCTCACCCTCTACAGCGCTCACGAAGGCGCGCGCCAGATCGCCCGCCGACTGGTAGCGCCCGGCCATGTCCTTCGCCAGCGCCTTGAGGATCACGCGCTCGGCGGCTTCGGGCAGGTCCGGCAGCCGGTCGCGCAGGGGCGGCGGCGGGTCGTTGAGGTGCTTGTACATCAGGCTGTAGGGCGTGTCGGTTTCGAACGGCGTCTCCCCGGCGACCATCTCGTACAGGATCACGCCGAGCGCGTAGACGTCGGTGCGCGCGTCGACCGGGGCGCCGCGCCACTGTTCGGGCGCCATGTAGGCCGGGGTGCCCAGCACCGCGCCGGTTTCGGTCAGGTTGCTCGACGAGGCGACCATCTTCGCCAGCCCGAAGTCCATCAGATACAGGTTGTCCCAGGCGTCGATCAGGATGTTGTTGGGCTTCAGGTCGCGGTGGATCACGCCTTCGGCATGGGCATAATCCAGCGCCTCGGCGATCTGCGTGACGAACCGCGCCGCCACGTCCACCGGCAGCGCGTCGTCCAGCAGGCGCTGGTAGAGCGTATCGCCTTCGATCAGGCGCATGACCAGGTAGAACAGCTCGCCCTCGTGCCCGAAGTCGTGCACGGGCAGGATGCGCGGGTGTTCCAGGTGGGCGATTACCTGCGCCTCGCGCTCGAACCGCGCCACGAACTGCGGGTCCTGCGCCAGGTCGGCGCTCATGATCTTGATCGCCACGTCGCGCTGCATGTTCACCTGGCGCGCGCGGTAGACCGTCGCCATGCCGCCCTTGCCCAGGCGATCCACGATCTGGTAGTTGCCAATCGTGCGGGACAGCAGCGGATCACTGCTCATGCAAATCTGTCTCTCCCCAGGCGCGTCTATGTCAGTTTTCAGTCACCTGCCAGCATACCAGCATTCCACCAAACTGGCTATATCATACCTGTACGCACGAACCGGCGATTACGGTGCACGCCGCTAGCGCCCCAGGCGGCGCGCCACCTGCAGCAGCCCGATGATCGTCTTGCCGTCCGCGATCTCGCCCGCGTCGACCCGGCGCAGCGCCTCGGCCAGCGGCAGCCGCACGATTTCCAGAAACTCGTCGTCGTCCATCGCCAGCGCCGACGCTTCGAGATCGGTCGCCAGGAACAGGTGAATGTACTCGGTGGTGTAGCCGGGCGCGGTGAACTCGCCGCCCAGCGGTTCCAGCCTGCCGGGCCGGTAGCCGATCTCCTCCTGCAGCTCGCGCGCGGCGGCTTCCCGCGGGTCCTCGCCGGGGTTGAGCGTCCCCGCCGGAATCTCCAGCATGACGCGCCCCGCGGCCAGCCGGAACTGGCGCACCAGGATCACCTCGTCGTTTTCCGCCAGGGGAACCATCGCCACCGCGCCGGGGTGCCGGACGATCTCGCGCAGCGCGGTGCCGCCGTCGGGCAGTTCGACCTGCTCGGTGTACAGGTTGACCAGCTTGCCCAGGTAGACCGGCTCGGACGAAAGGACCGTTTCTTCTAGTCGGCGCATGGTTTTTCTCCGCTGATGGGGTGTCCGCGACTCGATGAACTCCACAAAAAGAGAGCGACCCTCGATGAGCCGCTCTCGTCGATTATCTCAGGCCAGCCGCGAAACAGCAACGATCATTGGAACGGCGTCGCGGTGATGATGATCACGCCGCCTTCCGCCGGGGGCAGCACGTCCTGCTGCTGAGGCGTGGCGGTCGGGAGGACCTGCGTCTGCTGCGTCGTGCCGCCGGGGATCACCAACTGCTGGCCCGCGTAGAGCACGTTGATCGTGGCGGGCGTCATGCCGTTGGCCTGCATCAGCGCCGTCATGCTGACGCCGAACCGCAGCGAAATGCGGTACAGGTTGTCGCCCGGCTCGACGATGTAGGTGCCCGGCGCGGCGGTGGTGGTGGTCGTGGTGTCGGCAAACCCGCCCTGGCCGTCAGCGGCCCCGGCGGGGGCGGGCGTGGCAGGCAGCGGGCACGGGATCACGAGCGTGTCGCCCGCGCGGATCAGGTCCGGATTCACGATGTTGTTGGCCTGCGCGATCTGGTCGACCGTCACGCCGTACTGCTGCGAGATCCGGTACAGGTTCTCGCCGGGCGAGATCAGGTGGCTGTCGCACTGCCCGGCCTGCGTGGCGGGGGTGGCCGTCACGATGAGCACGTTGTCCCCCTGGACGGGCTCGGCCTGCGAATCCAGGCCCGGCTGCAGCTCAGCCGGCGGGGCGGTGTCGGTCACGCCCAGTGGCGGCAGGATCGTGCCCTGGGCCGCGGCTGAGGTGGCCGTCGCGCCGTAGACGAGCGCGGTGGCCGTGGCCTGGCCCGCGCTCAGAGTCGCGGTGGGCACCTGGGCGATCTCGACCGGCGTCTCGGTGAAGACCGGCCCGCCCTGGCCGTCGGTCAGCCCGTCATCCGCGGGCGCTTCGGGCGGCGCAGCTTCCGCCGGCGCGATCGTTTCAGTCGGGCGCTCGCCCAGCGGGACGGCTTCCTGCGGCTGCTGCGGTTCCTGGACCTGCGCGGCTACGCCCGGCGGCAAGAACGGCGTATAGGTCGCGGACGGCGCCAGCCGGTTGAACGGCACCGGCGTGAACGACGCCGTGGGGCCGAGGGTCGGCATGGCGGTCGGCGGATCGGTCGGGAGCGGCGTGTTCGTCGGCAGGACCGGCGCCTCGGTGGGGATGGCGGTCGGCTCCGGCGTGTTGGTGGGCGGCACCTCGGTGTTCGTCGGCGGGGGCGGCGTATCGGTGATCGCCAGGGCAATCGCGCCGGGCGTCACGGTGAACGTCGGGCTGGGGCCGGTGCTGTCCACCGGGCCGCCCTGCCCGTCCGGCAAGGCCGCCTGATCGGGCATCTCGGTCGCCGGAGGCACGGCCTCGGTGGGCGTGTCGGACGGCATTGGCGACGGTAGTTCGGTCGCCTGCTCGACCGTCGGCTCGGCCACTTCCTCGGTCTCCTGCGCTTCGGCCAGAGGCGTGAAGGTTGGCGGCATGGTGGGAATGCTCATCACCTGGGTCACGTCGACGTTGGCCGGAGTGGGCTCCAGGTTCCCGCCGATGGACCGGTAACAGCCTGATAACACCAGCACCATCACCAACCAAAGCGCGTGACGTGTGTGCGACCGCATAGATTTACTCTCCTGGGGGCTGCAAGCGAGAACACCCCGCGTTGTCATCTGCTGGCAGTTTACCATCAGTGCGCAGCCAGCACAAGCACCCGCGCGCCCCGCGCAAAAGCGCCATTGAAAAAGGGATCGGGGTATGCTACAATTCTCGCGCTCCGACGGCCCGTGCCTGGCGCGCCGTCACCCATTTGAAAAACACAAACGGCGGCGCCGTGACGTGCCGCGTTCAGTTTGCAAAGGATTTCGTCAGATGACCGACCTCGTAAAAGCACTCGAAGCTGAAGACCGCGGCTTTCCCGAACTGTTCCCTGGCGACACCGTGCGCGTCCACCTGCGGATCGTCGAAGGCGACCGCGAGCGCGTCCAGGTGTTCCCCGGCACGATAATCCGCCTGCGCGGCGGCGGCAACGATAAGAACTTCACCGTGCGCCGCATCGCCAGCCACGGCGTCGGCGTAGAGCGCACCTTCCTGCTGCGCAGCCCGCGCATCGAGAAGATCGAAGTGCTGCGCCATGCCAAAGTGCGCCGCGCCCAGCTTTACTACATGCGCGAACGTCGCGGCAAGGCGGCCCGGCTCAAAGAACGCCGGATGTAATGCGCGCCGGTCTGCGCTCGCTCACCTCACCCAGCCTATGATCGCCATAGGCTTTTTGTGCGTTTGACACCGGGATGGCCCCGCGCGGACCATCCCGGTTTTTTTGTTGTGGCCGCGAGCGCTATCCCCCCTCGCCGGGATTCTGGCGCAGGCGGCGGACGACGTGCTCGACGACCTCGTCGGCGCTCTCTTCGATCGGCTTGTCGGTGATGTCCACCACGGCGAAACGTCCGCGCCGGAACACCGCCTGCGCGAACGCCGTCTCCTCGTAGAGCGCGGCATGATCGGTGTAGGCCGTCTGCCCGGCCAGCCCCAGCTTGGCCCCGCGCCGGCGCCGGTAGGCGGCGAGCTGCTCCTCGTCGATGGTCAGGCCGACCACGCGCCGCGCGTCGATCTCGAACAGCTCAGCCGGAGGCGCGATCTCGCGCACTAACGGGACGTTGGCGACCTTCCAGCCGCGCGTCGAGAGGTACATGCTCAGCGGGGTCTTGCCCACGCGCGACACGCCCGCGATCACGATCTCGGCCAGCCCCAGCTCGTGCGGCTTGCGCCCGTCGTCGTGATCGACGGTGAACTCGATGGCCTCGATCCGCTTGAAATAGTCCTCGCGAAGCTGGCGGTACAGCCCCGGCTGGCCGATCGGGCGCTCGCCGAGGATGCGCGTCAGGTGCAGCAGCAGCGGGCCGATCAGATCGATGGCGGTGACGCTGCGCTCGCGGGTCAGCTCGACCAGCGCGCTGCGCAGATCGGCATCGACCAGCGTGTGCACGATGATCCCGCCGGAGAGCACCGCGCGCTGCACCACGTCCTCGAGCTGGTCGATCTGCTGCACGTGCGGGACGATCTCGATCGGGACGTGCGCGCCCTCGAACTGGGCCAGCGCCGTCCGGGCGAGCTGCTGCCCACTGGCCCCCGCCCCACCCGACACGATGAAGATCGGCGGCGCGCTCATGGCGTCACCTCCGCGGGCGGAGCGGGCGAATCGGGCTGGGGCGCGGCTGTGGCAGGTCCTGGGCGGGAACCGCTGCCGCACCGGCGAGGACGCGGTCCGGATCCTCGAAGCTGGCGAGGATGACCGCCTCGCCCGTCTGGCCGTTGACCAGCGCCGGGAGCCGCGCGCCGGACTGCAAATAGAGGATGATGGTCCAGGCGGGGAGCAGCAGCAGCCGGTATTCGAGGCGGCCCACGTCCACGCGGGCGGCCCGCCAGAACGGCGTATCCGGCGGGGTGTAGTCGCCGTCGGTGCGGGCCAGCACCGCCGGGGGTGTGTCCCAGTCGTGGCCGGAAAACCGCCGCCGCGCCAGGTGTTTGAAACAGGCGCGCGCCGTGATCGACGCCTGGATCACGTCCACGCTGTAGACCTGGGCGGGCCAGCGGGCCAGGTGGCACGGATCGTAGGCGATCAGATCGCGCAGATCGTAGGGCATCAGGTTGTCGAGCGCGGGCTGGCGGGGATGCGTCACGCCGCCGACCAGCACTTCGGGCATGTCGCCGGCGCCGGGTAGGGCCGGCTCGCTGCCGGGCGGCGGCGTCACCGAGGCCGCGCCGGTGAACGACCAGAACGGCAGGTAGACGCCCCACAGCTCGCCGCGCACCACGCCGCGCCGCCCCTCCGCGCCCAGCCGGTGATCGACGGAGCGGGCCGCCGTGCGCCGGTCGATGCGAAAAGGCAGCAGCGCGTCCGGCTGCTCGAACGAGCCGACCGCGTCCGCGACCAGCACGTGCGCGCTGCCGCAGAATGGGCACACCGTCGAGAGCGCCGCCCCGCTCAGCGTCGACTGCGCCGCGCAGTTGGCACAGCGCAGCACGCGCGCGCCGATCCGCCATTCGCGGCTGAACCCAAACCGCCGCTGGAGCAGCGCGTGTTCGAGCGGATCGAAGCCGCTGCGGACGGCGGACACGCGCGGTTGGCCGGGCCGGAATCCACAGTGCGCGCAGACGGCAGCCCCCAGCGCCGCGTCGTGAGCCAGCGCCCCGCCGCACAGCGGGCAGGCGTCCGTCGCCGCCTCGGCCTCGACCGGCCCGGCGGGGTCGGCCTGCTCCGGCGCGTCCCCGGTCGGGATCACGCCTTCGAGGATGCCCTTGTCGCGCCACGCGTAGTCGTGATACGGCTGCGCCTCCAGTGCGGCGGTCAGGTAGCCGAACTGCTCGCCGCGGTCGGCGGTGGTCAGCGACAGCAGGTACCAGATGTCCGCCGATTCGGGATACGCCCGCTGCGCCTGGCGCAGGACGTACGCCGCCGTGACCCGGTCGCCCGCCTGGATGCACTCCCACGCCTGGTCGAGCGCGCGGTGCAGATCGGCGCTCATGAACGGGTCGCGGCCCGGCGGCTGGTAGTCGCTCCTGGCGGTCGCCGCCCGGTCGCGCAGGGCATGCGCTGCGTCGTCGGCGCGGACCGTCCCGCAGAACTGGCACCACAGCCCCGGCCCGTCCGGGTTGGGCACCATTCGCGCGTCGCAGGCCGGGCAGCGCGGGAACTTCACCGGCCCGCCTGGGGCAGAAGCGTCAGGGTGTGTCATGCGATTCCGTATCCTCGGAATGGGCCGCTCGCTCGGCCAGCGCGCTCAGCGCCGGGTCGGCGATCTCGGTCAGCGCGCGGGCCACGATCGACTTGATGAATGCCGTCTTGCCGTTGGTGTAGGCCGGGCGGTTGTGCTTGAAGGCCAGCGCCAGCTCGCGCTTGACGTCGGCGTACAGCCGCGCGATGTCCGGGTGCCCGCGCAGGTAGTCGCGGAAGACCAGGTGCCGCCGGTGCTCCCACGTGCCGAACTCGACGATGTGCAGGTGGTGGCTGCGCGGCGAGCCTCGCCGGTAGAACCGGTGCGCGGATTCGTCGAAGTCCTGGGGCGTGGGCCGCCAGTAGCCCAGCGGAGCCAGCCGCCGGTCGCACGCCTCGATTGAGTCGAAGCGCTCGACGGCCACCAGGATATCGATGACCGGCTTGGCGCTGAGGCCGGGGACCGATGTGCTGCCGATGTGCTCGATCTCGACGACGCCATCGCCCAGCGCCGCCGCCAGCCGGGCGCGTTCGTCTTCGAACAGCAGCGGCCATGCCGGGTTGTAGGCCACGACGGCAACCGCGTCGTTCGGAGGGGAGTCACTCACGCCGCTGTCCTCACCTGTCCTTGTTATAATGTGAGTTTACATCCGTTGGCCGATTGCTGCACACCAGGAACCCAGGACCTGCCATGCCGATTCATGCGACCCACCCCACCACCGGCGACACGATCACCGCCAGCCTGGCCGGGGCGGCGCTGGTCATCTCGCCGCGCTACGGCGAGAGCTACAGCTTCGACCGCGCCGGGCGGCTGTTGGGCCTGTTCGTGGACGAGCGCAGCTACCAGCGCACGCTCGATCACCGCCTGTTGGAACGGCTGCGAAACAACGGCCAGCGGCGGCGCGAGCTGTCGCCGGGCGAGAGCGCGGCCCTGCTGGCGTGGGCCTTCGCGGCGCTGCGCGAGCTGGCGGGAATCGCGCCCCAGCTCGACCTGCCGGACGGCGACCGGGCACGGCTGGCGAGCGCGCTGGCGCACGTGCTGGCCTTCGGGCCGGAGCGCCTGCAAGCCGACGGCGCGGCCTTCGCCCGGCTGTACAAGCCGGTGAGCATCCTGCCGCCCGACCAATACCTGGCGCTGGTGCTCCAGGCGACCGAGGGCTGTTCGTGGAACCGCTGCACCTTCTGCGGGCTGTACCGCGATCGGGCGTTTCGCATCCACAGCCTGGAGTCGTTCCGGGCGCACTGCGAGGCGGTGCGCGACTTCTTCGGCGAAGGGCTCAGCCTGCGGCGCGGCATTTTCCTGGCCGACGCCAACGCGCTGATCGTCCCCCAGGCGCGGCTGCGCGCCCTGCTGGCGATCGCGCAGGACGTCTTCGGCCTGCCGGATGGCCCGCGCCCGATCTACTCGTTCGTCAGCGCGTTCGACGTCGAGCGCAAGTCGGCGGCGGAATGGGCCGAGCTGCACGCGCTGGGCGTGCAGCGGGCGTACATCGGGCTGGAGACGGGCGACAATGCCCTGCTGGACTTCCTCAACAAGCCGGGTACGGTCGAGGACGCGATCGAGGCGGTGCAGGCGCTGCGGGCGGGCGGCATCGCGGCGGGCGTGATCCTGATGGCGGGCATCGGCGGGGACCGCTTCGCCGCTGACCACGTGCGGCGCTCGGTCGAGGCGATCCGGGCGATGGACCTGGGGCCGGGCGACCTGGTCTACCTGTCGAAGTACGTGCCCGCGCCGGGCACCGAATATCCCCAGCAGGCCGCCGACGCGGGGATTCGCCCGCTCGACGAGGCGGAGATGGACGCCCAGATCACCGAGCTGCAAGCCGGCGTGCGCGCCATCGCGCCGGGCGTCACCGTGGCGCCGTACCGGGTGGACGGGTTCGCCCTGTAGACAAAAAAACCGCGCCGTTCGACGGGCGCGGTACGGTCCCTTAAGTGGACATCAGCGCTGCCAGCAGGACGAGCAGCCCGATGCCGCCAAACCAACCCACGAACCAGTACAGCAGCGGGTTGGACCAATCAACGTGCATCTGCAGCGAGATGATCGGCGGCTTATGCCGGTGGTCCATCGCGTCCCTCCTTCACTCACCCTTCGCCTATAAACGGATAAGGCCAGGATAAAGCCAGGGTGGGCGACACGGGCCCCGCTTGATTTGTCCTTCATTTATATTATAGCACAACTACGCCCGGTACTTCGCCGTTTTCTCGTCGATGGTCATGCCGCCGCCGGCGCCGTCGGCCACCTTGATGAGCGTGACCACGTGCTTCGCGCCCGCCTCGATGCAGGCCAGGTGCGCGGCTTTCGCCGCCTCCCACGCCGCCTCGAACGGTCCCTCGATGGTCGTCTCGAGCGGCCCAACCTCGTAGCGCAGCCCGCTGGCCGCGATGGCGGCGATGGCGCGATCCACGATGGGCAGCGCGTCTTCCGTCAGCGGCAGCACCTGCACGCCGATGTTCACGATCCGGTCTTCTGCCATGTCGGCCTCCTTTTTTCGGGAACGGGGCGCAACCCGCGCGCGCCGTTCTGCGTAATGATGGGTGATGAACGTTGTCATCACAGTGATGGAGAGAACACGATGAACGACATGCTCAACAACCTGCCCTCAATCGGCCAGATGTTCAAGCTGGTGGCCGTGCTGCTTCTGGCCGTGATCGCCCTGATGCTGGTCATTGCCCTGGTCAAGATGCTGGTGCCGCTGGCGATCCTTGCCGCGCTGGTCGTGGGTGGTATCATGTTGTACAAGCGCGTGCAAAAACCGAGCGCTGCTTGACGCGACATCCGGATGGGCTGCCCGGCTGGTTCACCCCCGCAGCCGGGCAGTCCGTTTTTTGGCGGAGTGAAGGAAATCTCATGCTCAAGCGACTGAAGAAGCTATCCCTGCTCGAACAAATCGTGGTCGTGACCCTGCTGCTGTTCCTGGCGTGGGTGGCGCTGCAACTGGTATTCGCCCTCATCCGGACCGTGATCCCGTTCCTGGTCCTGGCGGTGATCATCGTCGGGGCGCTGTGGCTGTTCGACAAGCTGGGCGACTGACGCCCCTCACCCCGTCCCGTCGTGGCCGTTGCGGTGGCCGTTGAGCCCCCGCACGGACTGCACCGGCGTGAAGATCGGCGTGTCCGTGATCGGGTCGCGCCCCAGCACGCCCTCGACCTGAAAGACCTCGCGCAGCATCGTCTCGGTGAGCACGCAGGCGGGCGGCCCGGCGGCGTACACGTCGCCACGGCGCAGCGCCACCAGCCGGTGGCTGAAGCGCGCCGCCTGGTTGAGATCGTGCAGCACCATCACGATGCTCAGGCCGTTTTCCTCGTTGAGCTTCTGCAACAGGCCCATCACTTCGAGCTGGTGGCTGATGTCGAGAAACGTCGTCGGTTCGTCCAGCAGCAGCACCTGCGGCTCTTGCGCCAGCGCCAGCGCGATCCACGCCCGCTGGCGCTCGCCGCCGGAGAGCGTGTTCAGCCGCCGGTCGGACAGATCGATCAGCCCCGTCGCCTCCAGCGCCCAGGCGATCACGTCGCGATCGTGCGTGCCGCTGGCGCGCCACCACGCCTGCCGGGCGAAACGCCCGCGCGCCACCAGGTCGCGGATGGTCAGATCGTCGGGCGCGACCGGATTCTGCGGCAGGATGGCGAGCTGCTGCGCCACCCGGCGCGTCGAGGTGCGGTGGATGGCGCGCCCGTTCAGGTAGACGGTGCCGCCCTGGGGACGCATCAGGCGGGCCAGCGCCCGCAGGATCGTGCTCTTGCCGGAGCCGTTGGGGCCCACCAGCGTCACGATCTCGCCGCGCGCCACGTCCAGCACCAGGTCGCGCACGACAGCCGCGCCGCGCCGGTACCCCAGGGTGAGATGGTCAGCAGACAGAATCGACATACATTTCCTACCACTGCGAGCGGCGCGCCCGCACCAGCCACAAGAACAACGGGCCGCCCACGACGGCGGTTACGATCCCCACCGGGAACTCGACGTTCGACGCCCCGAACAGGCGCGGCAGCGTCACGCGGGCCAGCGTGTCGGCGCTCACCATCAGCGCCGCGCCGAGCAGCGCGCTGGTGGGGATCAGGAAGCGGTGATCGGAGCCGACCAGCCGCCGCGCCACGAACGGCACCAGCAGCCCGACGAACCCGATCAGCCCGGCGACGGCGACCGAGCTGCCCGCCAGCAGGGCGGCGACGGCGCTCATCGCGAAGCGCGTCCATTCCACGTGCAGGCCCAGCCCCTGGGCCACGTCATCGCCCAGCGCCAGCACGTTGGCGCGGGTGGCGAGCACCATCGCCAGCACGAACCCTGCCAGCGAATAGGGCACGATGAGATGATACTCTTTCCAGCCGACGGTGTACAACCCGCCGACCAGCCACTGGAAAATGATCTGCCCGCCGCCCTCGACCGACAGCACGACGACCGTCGTGGTCATGGCGCCGAACATGGCCGTGATCGCCACGCCGGCCAGCACCAGCCGCGTCGCGGTGACGCCCGTGCCGTCCCACGCGGACACGTACACGATCACCGCCCCGATGAGCGATCCGGCGAAGGCCGCGACGGGGATCAGGTCCGGCGAGATGTCCGGCCCCTGGAGCGTCAGGATCGAAGCGGTCAGCCCGCCGCCCGCCGAAATGCCGAGGATGTACGGGTCGGCCAGCGGCGAGCGGACCGCGCCTTGCAGCAGGGTCCCCGACACGGCCAGGTTGAGGCCGACCAGCGCGCCGATCAGCGCGCGCGGCAGGCGCACCTGGTTGACGATGACCGAGACGGACTTCTTGACGTCTGCGCTGCCGAGCAGCGCGTCGATCACCTGCCCGCTTGGGATGTCCTGGGCCCCTTGCCCCAGTGCCACGACCATCGCCCCCAGCAGCAGCAGCGCGCTCAGGGCGATAATGAGAAGGCGCGCCACCAGGCGCGCCTGGGTTGACGTCCGGCGCGAGGAAGCCCCAACGGCTGCCTCAGCGCCCACTACTCGCCCTCACCGTACATGATATTGAAGATTTCGAGCATGGCGTCGGTGAAGCGCGGCCCCGGCGATTCGAGGAACACGCGGTTGTCCAGCTCGTAAACCTGCCCGTTCTCGACCGCCGACAGCGCCGACCAGACCGGGTCCGCCACCATCTCTTCGGGGATCGGGGTGGCGCCCGGCGCGCCGCGCGTGATGGTGAAGATCAGGTCCGGATCGGCGTCCAGCACGGCCTCGACGCTCAACTGGGTGTAGCCGGGGAACGGCCCGGCGTCCTCGCCGCCATCCGCGATGTTGGTCGCGCCCAGGCGGTTGAGCATATCGCCCAGGTAGGTTTCGGACTTGCCGAAGTTGGGCTGGCTCAGCGTGCCGACGATGAACACCACGCTGGGACCTTCCATGCCCGCGCCAACCGTGTCGGCCAGGGCCAGGAAGTGCTCGAACGACTGCGCCAGGTATTCCGCGTTGACATCCTGCCAGGTCGCCTGGCCGAGCAGGCGCACGTTGCCCGGAATGTCGCCCGCGGTCAGCGTCATGACCGCGATGGTGGGGGCGATGGCTTCGAGCTGGTCCATGAACTGCATGTTGAGCTGTGCATTGGCGACGATCAGATCGGGCTCGAGCGCGGCCAGCGCTTCGAGGTCAGGCTGGTAGCCGATGCCAAACGTCGGCAGCTCGGCAGCCGCGGGCGGGTACTCGATCCCCTCGGTCGCGCCGACCGGCGTCACGCCGATGGCGTACAGCATCTCGGTGATCGACGCGCTCATGCCCACCACGCGCTCCGGCGGCGCGTCGAGCGTGACCTGCCGCCCGACGGCGTCGGTGATCGTGCGCGGCTCGGCGCCATCCTGCGCCCAGGCCGGGGCCAGCCCTACCACGAAGGCGAGGACCAGCGTCCCTACCAACAACAAACGGAATCCGTTCGACCGAATCATGGCTGTCTCCTGTAAAGGTTATGAAAAAACTACCAGAGATTGTAACGGCGTCGCCAGCCGTTGACAACGTGATAATCTATAAAAATCTCAGCGCATTTTGTAGGATTCAATACATTTTCGACGGCGCGACACGGGGCATTTTTGGCGAGCCCGCTGAATATGGCATAATCTTGACCATGCGACAGATTGAGGTATTGGAAAAGCGCGATGGATAGCCGGCTGGTTCCCCTCTACGACGACGACGCGATCAACCGGGTATTTCAGGACGCGGGCCACCGGCTGACGAGCCACCGGCTGGCGCTGTTGAACGTCATGCGGCGGCAGGGCGGCTTTCTGGATGCCGAAGCGCTGCACGAGCTGGCGAACCTGCGCGGCGCCAACCTCAGCCTGGCGACCGTCTACCGGACGCTGGCGCTGTTCAAAGAGCTGAACCTGGTCGAAGGGCGCATCGTCGGCGAGGACCAGGTCCGCGAGGAATACCGCTATCGCTCGGAGCAGCAGCACTATACCCTGACCTGCAAGCGCTGCGGCGCAATCGTGCCCGTCGAGTCCGACATCGTCGACGCGTTCCGCCGCGAGGTGACCGTCACGCTGGGGGTCACGGTGCTGACGGCTCACTCCTGCTTCATCGGCTACTGTGCCGCCTGTACCGCTGCGCTGGCCCAGGAAGACGAGGGGCCATCCCCGGCGGAATGAGCCGGCAACTTTTCGCGCGCCCCGGACGTATATATTCTCAGCGCGCCTTGACCGTTTCCAGGAGACACAAACCCCATGCAGGACGACGCATACGAGCAGGACAAGCCCAAGCGCGGCATCGACGACGAGATCTATTACGGCACCCCTGTCGACGCCGACTACCAGGGGCCTCGCCGCCGTCGGCGCTGGCCGCTCATCCTGGTGCTGGGCTGCATGGGCCTGTGCTTCCTGTGCTGCATCGCGCCCATCTGCGCGGTAGTGGCGGGCGGGGCGGCGCTGGCTTCGGTCATGAACACGGCCACAGTCACCGTGACGCATACGTTCGACGTGCCGGAGGGCGAGACCATCACGCTTGTCGTCGATAACCCGGTGGGCGACATCACCATCCGGCGGGGCGCCAGCGACCAGGTTGACATCACCGCCACCAAGAAGGTCTATGGGCTGAGCGACACCAGCGCCCACCGCAAGCTGGACGACCTGCAACTGGCGATCACCCAGCCGCAGGACGACACGATCCGCATCGAGTCCGAGAACGTGAACGAGATCGACCATTTCTCGGAGTTCCTGTCGATCGGCGGCCAGATTCGCCTGGTCATCACCGTGCCGGAGCGCGTGGTACTCGACATCACCACCAGCGTCAGCGACATCACCGTCGAAGACGTGCAGGCAGAGGCGCTCGAACTGAAAACGAGCACCGGTAACATCCGCTTCGAAGGCAGCCTGACCGGCGAGCCCGACGGGCGGTCCAACCGGATAGCGACCAACATCGGCTCGATCACCGTGCGCCTGCCGCGAGACGCCAGCGTTGCGCTGTCGGCCCGCTCCGATGTCGGCAAGGTGTCCGTATCCGACCTGTTCAACCGCTATGTTCCGACCGACACGGCCAGCACCGGCCCCAACGAGCGATGGACCGGGACGCTCGGCCAGGATAGTGACCAGGTCGCGCTGGACCTGCAGACGAACACCGGCGACATCACCGTCGAGGTCCGGTGAGCGGCGAGCGAGCCGGGACCAGAGCGCGTCGAAGCTGTTGCGCAGATTGTCTCTCAACACATAAGGAGCATCCCCAATCCATGATCAAAACGTGGGGTTTACGCACTGCCCTGATCGCCCTCGTTGCCCTGACCGCGGCAGCGTGTGGCGAGAACAGCATCAGCGTCAGCGAAAACAAACAGGCGTCCCGCAGCGATACCCAGACCATCACCCTCGACACGGAACAGCCGCTCGAACTGGCCGTGCGCAACAACGTCGGCAAGGTGACGATCCAGCCGGGGAGCGAGGACACGATCACCGTCGAATCGACATTCACCGCGTTCGGCGACACGCTCGACGAGGCGGAAACCGAGCTGGCCGATATGGCGATCGTGGTCCAGCAGACGAACGTGCAGATCGTGATCAACGGCGTGCAGACCCAGCACACCGACGAGTCGCGCACGAACACGGTGGACATGGTGATCACGGTGCCGCCCGCGCTGCGGCTGGACGTAAACAACAACGTGGGCGACGTCACCATCCAGGACCTGAGCCTGAGCCGCGCCCGGATCACCAACAACGTCGGCAAAATCCTGCTGGCGGGGCTTGACGTGACGACCGCGCTCAGCGTGACGACCGACGTGGGCGACGTGCAGTTCGAAGGCGCGATCGGCGACACCGGCACCTACAAGCTCGAAACCAACGTCGGCGCGGTGACGGTCACCCTGCCCCGCACCACCGCGGCCCGCTTCGAGGCCAGCACCAACGTCGGCGACATCACGGTCGTCGACCTGGAGATGGACGCGGTCGAAGAGACGACCGAGGGACCCGTCGAGCGCTATGCCGGCCAGTTGAACGGCGGCGAGGCCAACGTGATCCTGCTCACCAACGTCGGGGACATCACGATCCAGGCGCGCTAGCGGCGCGGACGCGCCTCCGGACACCGTGGCGGGGCGGCGCTGCAACCGGGCAGCCCGTCCCGTTTGCATCCGGCAGAGCCCGGCCACCAGTACCAACGGACCCTGGAACGTCACCGGCGAGTATGATACAGTCTGCGTAGCGAGATGTGACGCGCGCCCGGCCATCCATCCCTGAAACAGGAGCAACCATCGATGTCGAATCGCGGCAGTCTGCATGCAGGCGTCATCACTTCTGAAAACCACCACATGCACGGCGTGATCCGGCTGTTGACCGGCCACCTGCGGCGCCGCTGCACGTTCACCTTCTACCAGCACCCGAACGAGATCGAGGTCGATGCCGAGCACGCGTTCATCGTCGTGTCGACGCTCGACGACCTGGCGGGCGTGGTGCGGCTGTATACGATGAAAGTGGGGCCGGTCCCGCTGATCGTGCACCTGGCGGAACCGGGCGACATCGAGCGGATCGACTACGCGCGGCTGTATCCGGGCGTGGAGATCGTGCCGCTGGCCCAGGCCAACCTGGCCGCCAGCGCGCCGGACGTGACGCTGAAGATCAACCTGTTTCGCGATCTCATCGACCGGCTGGCCCAGGTCTAGCTGCCGGGTCAGGCGCGGGTCAGCCCGTCCAGCCGGTGCTCGCCCAGCGCGTTGTACAGCGAGAGGAACGTGTCCGGCCCTTCCGCCACCGAGTCGCGCAGGCTGCCCTCGCCGTAATGCTCGGCCAGCGTGCGGGCGACGTGGTAGCCCACGACGTCGATGCACTGCTCGCTCGCGTGGCCGGACTCGCTCGCGGCGTGGCTCAGATCGTCGACCAGCCAGTCCGCGAATTTCTTCTTGCCCACGCCGGCAACCAGCGCGTTCCACTGCTGGACGTGCGCCTCCAGGCTATCCTCCGGCGTGCCCTGGGCGCTGTCGTAGAAGGCCAGGTCGTGGCGATAGCCCATATACCACGCGATTCCCCGGCTCATGAGGGTGTTCTTCAGCCGGTCCGAGAGGCGGTCTGGCATGCGCCCGATGGCCTCGCAGAAGCTGCCGTAGGCCAGTTGGAAGACCTCGTGATTGAACAGCCCGTAGCGGATCGTATCGATGAGCAGGCTCAGTGAGAACTGGCCGAGCGTGTCTTCCAGGTGGGGCCGGGCCTGGGCCAGGTTGACGACGATACCGTGATATTCCTCGCCCTCGGAATCGTCGTAAGTGCGGACGTAGCCGAACGCCGGGACGCCGACCACCGTCAGCGCCAGCAGCACGTTGAGCTCGTGGTCGGGCGACGGCGGGAACAGGGCCTCGATCTCGTCGAGCGCGACCAGCGGCGCCTCGCTGAGATCGCGCAGCAGGTCTTCGAGAACGGCGCGATTGGCGTAGCACGTCTTGAGGTTATACGGATCGGCTTCGCTGGGAGCGTCTTCTTCGAAAAAGTGCGCCAGCTCGTCGCCCAGGCCCGCCCCGGTGTTGAGCACGTGCTGCGTCGTGAGCTCGACCAGTTGAATGCCCGGCGCACCGCGCAGCGCGGCGGCGTTGTCGTACACGCCCTCGCTGCTGCGGATGGTGAGTGGCAGCCGCGCCGCGCTCTCGTCCAGCGTGTAGTGAATTTTCATCCAGTAATGTCCCTTCCGGTCGTCGATGGGCCATGATTGTATAAGAGATACGGTATACTTGGCTAGCCCTTTTTTGGGGAACGCGCCAACACAATCCAGGATCGACACACAGTACCATGCAAACCTCAACGGACACCTCGCGCAAATGGTGGGTGCTGCTCAGCGTGGCGATGGGGATCTTCCTGTCCACCATCGACGGCAGCATCGTCAACGTCGCCCTGCCCACGCTCGAAGAGGCACTCGATACCAGCTTCGCCACCGTCCAATGGGTAGTGGTCAGCTACCTGCTGGTGGTCACCTCGATGATGCTGGGCGTGGCCCGGCTGGGCGATATGATCGGCAAGAAGAAAATCTACATGACCGGCATGGCCGTCTTCACCACGGCGTCGGTGCTGTGTGGGCTGGCGCCGTCCGCCGGTTATCTGATCGCGTTCCGGGCGCTGCAAGGCGCGGGCGCGGCCATGATGCAGGCGCTGGGCATCGCCATCATCACCGAAGCGTTTCCCCGGTCCGAGCGTGGGCGGGCGCTGGGCATCAGCGGGACGGTGGTCTCGCTAGGGATCAGCCTGGGGCCGACGCTGGGCGGGGTGTTGATCGGCGGGGTGGGCTGGCGCGCGATCTTCCTGGTGAACCTGCCGGTAGGGGTGATCGGGCTGGCGATGGTCCGCCGCTTCGTGCCGGACTGGCACCCGCCCGGCGGCCAGCGCTTCGACGCGATCGGCGCGGTGATCATGTTCGCCACGCTGGTAACGCTGGCCCTCGGCCTCACCTTCGGCCCGACCACCGGCTGGGACGATCCGGCCATCCTGGCGCTGCTGGCCGGGGCGGTCGCCGGGCTGGTCGTCTTCCTGATCGTCGAGGCGCGCCGCAACCAGCCGATGGTCGACCTGCGCCTGTTCCGCGACCCGATCTTCAGCATCAGCCTGCTCACCGGCCTGATGGTGTTCATCATCATCGCGGGGATGTTCGTGCTGCCGTTTTACCTGGAACTGGTCAAGGGGTTCGGCCCCCAGCGTGTCGGCCTGTACCTGACCGTGGTCCCGGCGGCGCTGGGACTCACCGCGCCGGTCGCGGGCGCGCTCTCGGACCGCTACGGCTCGCGCGGGATCTCGCTGCTGGGGCTGGTCGTGCTGGTGGGCGCGTGCTTCGCCGTGGCCTCGCTGGACGCGGACACCTCGACGCTGGGCTACATCGCGCGCCTGCTGCCGCTGGGGCTGGGGGCGGGGCTGTTCCAGTCGCCCAACAACAGCGCGATCATGGGCGCCGCCCCGCGCGAGCGGCTGGGCGTGGCGTCCGGCCTGCTGGCGCTGTCGCGCACGATGGGCCAGGTGACGGGCATCCCCCTCATCGGCGCCATCTTCGCCAGCCGGGTGCTGTCCGTCGCCGACCTGCCCGCCAGCGTCGACGTGACCGACGCGCCGCCCTGGGCCATCGTCGAGGGCATTCAGACGGCGTTCACCGCGGGCGCGGGCGTGATTGCGGTTGGCGTGGTGCTGTCGGCGATCGCGTACCGGCTCCACCGGCAGCGCGTCCGGCTGGCGGCGGGGGAGTCTGCACCAGCCGACCGCTGAGGGGCCGGCAGCGCGGTCGAGCGAGGGTAGCGACCGGCCCCGCCCTCGATGTCCGGCACCTGGGGCGAGGCCAATTGTGGGCCATCTGCGCTGTGGTGCTACTCGACGACGTGCGCGTTGTTCCCCACCATGCGCAGCAGGGCGTCGATTTCTTTCGCGTCCGGCAGCGACGGAATCGCCCCATAGCCGGTCGCGGTGAGCGCGCCCGCGGCGCACGCGCGCAGCATGATCTCGCGCAGCTCGTCGTCACCGATGCTCTCCAGGTCGAACCGCCGCGCGATCAGGCTGTCCAGCAGGGCAGCCGTGAACGCGTCGCCCGAGCCGGTCGTCTCGACGACGACCACGTGTGGCGAGGGCACCTGCCCGGTCCGCGTCCCGGCCTTGTACCAGGTGCCGTCCGCGCCCAACGTGACCGCCGCCAGCCGCCCCTTGAACCCGATCACGTCCAGCTCGGCAGCATAATCGTCGCCGTGGTCGGGCGCCAGGAATTCCAGGTCGGCATCGCTGATCTTCAGGATGTCGGCGTGCGCGATGGACTCGAGCATCGCGGCGCGGCCCTGGTCGTGATCCGGCCACAGGTCAGCCCGCCAGTTCGGATCGCACGAGCACACGACGCCCGCGTTTTTCGCCAGCTCGATCGCCTTGAGCGTCGCCTCGCGCGACTGGGGCGAGCGCAGGCTGATCGAGCCGTAATGCAGCACCAGCGCCTGGCGCACGTCCGCCTCGGTGATCTGGTCGGGCAGCAGATAATCGTGCGCGCCGGAGCTGAACGCGAAATCGCGGTCGCCGCCCGTGCCCTGCTTGACGAATGCCAGCGTGGTGAAATGGTCGGGATCGATCCGCAGCGCGCAGTCCACCCCCACCGCCGCCAGGTCGTGCTCGATCTTGCGGCCAAAGGCATCATCGCCCACGGTCGCGATCATGCGGGCATGGCGGCCCAGCTTGCTCAGCCCGGCGGCCACGTTGGCCGGCGCGCCGCCGGTCGCCGCGCTGTACTCGGAGGCGGTGACGAGCGTCGAGCCGCGCTCGCGCGAGACGAAATCGATGAGCGCCTCGCCTATACACAAAACGTCCATGTGAGTCGTGCTCCTTAAGAGAAACCCCTCTTTAAGTCCGTATCTGCACAGTATACCGCGTCCGGGGCGAGCGCGCGCATGATTGTAAACTCGCTTTAACGAGTTTTTACAGCCGGCTCCGGCGCTTGAACCTGTGTTTTCTCACGCCGGCAGAATGTGCATGATCACTTCCCTCGCGGCGAGCGGGCAGTTTATCCTGGTATTGTGCGCGACCGGCCTGCGAGCGATGGCATCCCTGCCTCGCACCACCTGCTCACGGCCAAAACTCAACCACCTGGAACAGCGGAGGGTCCCCGCGATGAGAATCGGCATGAGCGTTTTCCTGATACTGCACGGCCTGGTTCATCTCCTGTACTTTGGACAGAGTTGGCGGCTGTTCGAGCTCCAACCCAACATGGTGTGGCCCGACGGTTCGTGGGCATTCTCCAGGCTGCTCGGCGACGAACCCACGCGGCTCCTGGCAAGCATCGCGTGTGTGCTGGCGGCGATTGGCTTCGTGGCGAGCGGCATCGGCATCATCGCGGAACAGGGCTGGTGGCGCGCCGCCGTCGCGGGCGCGGCCACGTTCTCCATCCTGCTGTACGTCCTGTTTTGGGATGGCAAGAGGCACGACCTGGACGATCAGGGTGGGATAGCGCTGCTGATCAACATCGCGCTGCTGGTCGCCGTGCTCGCCCTGAAGTGGCCCGATTTCGATTTCTAGGCGCGCGCCACCGCGCCGCCCAGGTGGCTCCGGCTTTTCGCGCCGGAGTCCCGGATCGCCCCCGGCCAGTTGCAGAACCCCCTGCCTGCTACTACAATCCGGGGCTATGACCGATCAAAAGCACACGACCACACTTCCCTCGTTTTCTCCGGCGCTGGCGGGCTTTCGCGCCGAGGAATTTCTGAGGCTGACCGAGCAGTTGCTGGCCGTGCCCATCGAGCAGGACGCAGCGCGCCTCGATCTCGCGCCGTTTCGCCTCGACGCGCCGGAGCCGCAGCCCGAGGAGCCGATCCCCCCGCTGCCGCCGCGCTGGTACCCGCGCCCCGCGCCGCAGGTCATCGAGTCGGCGCGCGCCGCGCTGGCGCCCCCGCCCCGCCCGCCGGTGCTGGCCGGGCGCCAGGCCGAGCTGGAGCGCGTCCTGCGCCCGCTGCTGGCCGGCCACCCGATGACCGTGCGCGGCGAGCCGGGCGTCGGCAAGACGGCGCTGCTGGCGGCGATCGCGGGGCACGAGCGCACCCGCCAGCGGTTTCGCCGCATCTGGTGGATCGACCAGCCTGCCCGCCTGGAGCAGACGCTGGCGCTGGCGCTGGACCTGCCGCACCTGCTGGCGCTGGACGATCCCGGCACGCGGCGCGCGCGGCTCGCCGAACGCCTGGACGAGCACACCCTGCTGATCGTGGACAACACGGCCCCCGGCGACCCGGTGCGGGCCGTCCTGGCGACGCTGACGGAGCACGTCCTGCTGGCGGTCGAGACGCCGCCCGAAGTGCCCGATCCGGACGAGCCGGTGCCCGACGACCCGCCGGACACCGTCACGCTGCGCGCGCTGGACGACGCCGCTGCGGTGGACGCGCTGGCCCTCCACGCCGCGATCGAGGACCCGCGCCGCCTGCGTGGCGACCTGGGACGAATCGCGCTGGCGCTGGGCAATCACCCCTACGCGCTGGTGCTGGCCGGGCGGCTGGTGGCCCGCGACGGCCTCTCGCTGGCCGAGCTGGAGGAGGCGCTGGCGCTCGACGAGGAACCCGCCCTGCCCCCGGCGGCGGACGACGACGCCGCGCCGGACGCCGAGCCGGCCAGCGCCGCGATCGCCAGCCTGAACCGGGCGCTGGACGTGTCGCTGGCGGCGCTGCCGCGCGATTACCAGACCCTGTTCGACGCGTTCGGCAGTTTTCCGGCCAGCGGCGCGCCCTTCGACGGGCTGCACGCCACGGCTCATTTCGGATCGCCGCTGGCGACGCGCCGGGGGCTGATCGTCCTGGCCGAATACGGGTTCGTCCGGCGCGATCACCGCGATCCGCAGTCGTACAGCATGCACGCGGTCGCCCACGCGCGCGCCGCCGCCAGCGAGAAAAAGGACGTCCTCGACAAGCGCGTGCGCATCTGGGCGCTGCAATTCGCCCGCGCCCACCTGGAGGATCCGCTGGCGCTGTACCGCGCCGAGCCGGCGCTGCTGCACGTGCACCGGTCGGTAGCCGATCGCGGGCCGAACCCCCTGTTCGACGCGCTGCGCCCCTACCTGCGCGAATACCAGCCCGACGCGTTGAACGGCGATCCGGACGCGAGCCTGCCGGAGATCACCGGGCCGCGCGCCGAGGCCGCCTCGCTGACGAGCACCGGGCTGGACCTGACCGACAAGGGCGCCGCCTACGCCGCGGAGGAGGCGCTCAACCGGGCGCTGGAGATCCGGCAGGCGACCGACAGCCCGCACGCCGTCGCCGAGACGCTGGTGGCGCTGGCCCGCCTGCACGACATGAACGGGCGCTCCGCCCAGGCCGCCGAAGCGCTGATCACCGCCGCCGAACTGCTGTATAACCTGGGCGCGGCGGAGTCGCTGAGCGTGGTCCGGCGTGGGCTGGCGCGCGTGTACCGCCACATGGGCCGCCTGCCCGACGCCCTGGAAGTGCTCGACGACGCGCCGACCGCCCACCTGGAACGGGCGCTCATCCTCAAGGCCCAGGGGCGCTACTCCGCCGCCGTCGCCGAGATGGAACACGCCCCGGAGGCCACGCCCTACGCCCGCGCCGAGTTGTTCCTGCTGGCGCGGCAGTACGATCGCGCGCTGGACGCCATCGACGGGCAGGACGACGCCGAGTCGGCGCTGCTGCGCGCCCAGATTCACCTGCTGCAAGGCGACACGACCCAGGCGCTGGAGGGCTACAAAGCGGCGCTGGACTGCTGCGCCGACGATGGCGCGGTCCGCGCGCGGATTCTGCGCGGGTACGGCGCAGCGCTCGCCAGCGACGGCCAGCACGCCGCCGCCCGCGAGAGGCTCGAGTCGGCGCTCGCGCTCCAGCGCGAGGCCCCCGCGCCCGACGCGCTGCGGCTGGGACGGACACTGCGCCTGCTGGCGGGGATCGCCAGCCTGTCCGGCGACGACGCGCGGGCGGTCGAGATCGCGCGCGAAGCGGTGGGCCACCTCAAACAGGCGGAGGCCCCCGCCGACGTCGCCGACGCCTACCGGACGATCGGGCGGGCGCTGGCCCGCCAGGGCGACGCCGCCGGGGCGCTGGATGCCTTCAAGGAAGAGGTCGAATTCGCGCAGAGCATCCCCGAGCGCGACGAGAACCGGATCGCGCTGGCGCTGTACCACGTGGCCGATGCCTACCGCGCAACCGGCAGCCTCGACCGGGCGGTCGCCAATTACCGGCTGGCGCTCAGCCATTTCAACCCCGCCACCGAGCCGGACGCGCACTTCATCACCCAGTTGGCGCTGCACCGCGCCCTGGTGGAGCAGGAACGCCTGCCCGCCGCGCTCGACGTGTCGCAGGAGATCGTCGATCAACTCGCGGCGACGGGGAACCCCGACCTGCGCCAGTACGGGTACGCCCAGACCATTCGCGCCCGCACCCAGCAGGCCATGGACCGCCCGATCCGCGCCCAGTTCTCGATCGCGGAATGGGCGCAGATGCTCAGCGTGCGCGCCGCCGAGGCGCTGGCCGATCCCCGCCCGGCGATCCGGACGCTGCTGCTGGGGCTGGCCGCGCGCTCGCTGCTGGCCGACAACCGCCCCGCGCTGGCGCTGGAGATTGCCGAGCGCAACCAGGCGCTGGCCGCGCGATTCTTCCCGGACACGCTCGCCGCCTGGGCCGCCAGCCGCGACCTGGGCGAGGCGTACATGGCGCTGGACCGCGCCGAAGAAGGCGTCATCACGCTGGAGCCGCTGCTGACCGGCGCCGTGCGCGAGGCCGAGCCGGCGACCTACGCGCTGGCGCACCGCCTGACCGGCCACGGCTACCGCGCCACCGGTGAGGCGGAGACGGCGCTGCGGCACCTGCGCGAAGCGTTCGAGCACGAGCCGGACGAGGCGACGCAGGGCCTGGACCAGGAGACGATCGCGGCGATCCTGCTTGAGGAAGGCCGCCCCGCCGAAGCCGTCGAGAGCCTGCGCGCGGCGCTGCCCCTGCTCAGCCGCGAAGACCAGCCGGACGTCGTGGCGCGCGTCCTGACCACGCTGGCCCACACGCTGGGCGGCCTGAACCGCTACGCGGAAGCGATCGGCGTCTACGAGGACGCGCTGGTCGTGCTGCGCGACGTGGAAGACGTCAGCCCGGTGCACACCGCCGACGTGCTGTGCTCGCTGGGCCAGACGCACGAGGCGCAGGGCCAGCTTTCCGAAGCGGCCCGCGTCTACCGGCGCGCGCTCAACGTGCTGGAACGCGTCGACGCGCCGCGCCAGACGCGCGACATCCTGCACCGGCTGGCGCGGGCGCTGGCCGCCCTGGACGACGCGAGCACCGTGCAGGTCTACGAGCAAACCCTCGAAGAGACCGAGAAATGGGGCGATCCCCAGGAGCTGGGCCAGGTGCTGTGCGAGCTGGCGAACGTCCACCGCGACGCCGGGCGGGTGATGCCTGCCATCCAGCATTACCAGGCCGCGCTGGAACACCAGCCCGCCCAACTGATGGCCCGCGACCGGGCGGACACGCTGCGCAACCTGGGCCGCGCCTATGCCCAGGCGGAGCGCTACGACGAAGCCCGCGCCGTCTGGACCGAGGCGCTGGAGCTGTCCGCCGAACAGCCGGACCAGTCGCCGGTCGAGGTCGCCCTGACGCACCACGCCATCGCCGAGGCGCACCGCAGCCAGGGTCACTATCACGACGCCGAATTGTCGTACCGCGAGGCGCTCAACCACCACGCGCCGCGCACCGTCGCCGCCGCCGATACGTGGCGCGCGCTGGGCCGGGCGCTGCGCGAGGCAGGCCGCTTCGAGGACGCGATCGAGCCGCTGCGCAAAGCGCTGGAGGCCGAAAAAGCCCAGCCCCAGCAGGCCAACGCCCGGCTGGTGCAGACGCTGCAACTGCTGGCCGAGACGCAGGAAGACTGCGGCGACGTGGAGGCGGCCATCGCGCGCTATCACGAGGTGCTGGTCTACATGGACCGCACGCTCCAGCCGGTGGCCTTTGCCGAAACGCTGCGCATCCTGGGCGGCCTGTACGCCGAGCAGGGCAATTACGAACAGGCCCACGTGGCGCTCGAAGAGGCGCTGGAGATCGAGACGACGCACGTCCCGCGCAGCGACGAGCGCATCAGCACCACGCTGCAAGCCATCGCCGACACCTACCGCTCGGCGGGGGACCTGCAACAGGCCGCGGTGTACTACCAGAAAGTGACGGTATACACCAATCTGGCTCGCCGCGCCTCGGACGACCTGCGCAGCACGCTCGACGAGCTGGAACGCCGCCGGGCGACGCTCCAGGCCGCCGAGCAGTCGCTGGCGCTGCTGGACCGGCACGAAAACGCCAGCCTCAAGGACCTGGCGTTCATCCACGCGCTGATCGCGCATTCTCACGCCCAGCTCAACCAGCCCCAGGCCAGCGCCGACCAGATCAACACGCTGCTCGACATCCTGTACGAGCGGCGCGACGATCTCGACCGGCAGGACGCGGACGCCGACCGGCGCGCGCTGGCCTGGCTGGCCGAGTCGCGCCGGGCCGAGCACGAAGGCGACCCGTCCGGTGCGCGGGCGGCGTGTGACAGCGCCCTGGAAACGGCCCGCAACGCCAACCTGCGCTGGGTGATCGAGCAGGTGATGCAGGCGATCGAGTAGCGGGCGGCGGAATAGCAGTCAGGTATCAGACAAGTTGACGCAGTTTATGCGGCCAAACGACACTGCTTGGCCGCATCGTTTTATGGTTAGATCGTGTTCAAACGCGGCGCACAAGAAAGCAAGGTTCTGATGATGGATGAAAACCAGTTGGTTGACATCTTCAAGGCGCTCTCGGATGCCAACCGGCTCAATCTGTTCGAGCTGCTGATGTACAGCGATCAGACCAATTCCGAGTTGATGAACGCCACCGGCCTGAGCCAGAATCTGCTGTCGCACCACCTGAGCGTGATGGCCGACTGCAAGCTCATCGAGGCGCACCAGAGCATCGGCGACGCCCGCCGTCGATATCACAGCCCCAACCTCAACACGACGCGCGAAGTGTGCCACTGGTGGCAGCGGTACAGCCCGTCGCTCTCGCGGCCAATGGCCCGGCTCCAACGCCCGCGCCGGGTGTTGTTCCTGTGCTCGACGAACGGGATGCGCTCGCTGATGGCCGAGGCCATCGCCAACCACCTCTCCGGCGGGTCGCTGCGGGCGCGCAGCGCCGGGCTCGCGCCGGCCAGAGACATCCCCCTGGTGATGTACCGCGTGCTCGACGAGCGCGGCGTCCCGTCGGACAACCTGGTGATGCAGACCTTTCACGCCCTGGGCGACAGCGATTTCGAGTTCGTGATCACGGTATGCGATCGCGTGCACGAAACCGAGATGCCCACCGCGCTGTCCCGCGCCGAGTTCATTCACTGGTCGCTGCGCGATCCGCTGCAAGAGACGTCCGATCTCCACGAGCAACTCGCCCTGACCCGCGAGCTGTACCAGGCGATCCTGCTGCGCCTGACGTTTTTCGCGCAGCGGCTGGCCGACCAGGAGCGCGCGTCGTAGCGCGAGCGTAGGTATCCCGCGTATACCGGCCCCGGTGCGAATTTGCTACAATATTGACGACTAGAGCGTGATGGAATTGTGGTTTATTTCAGGAGGTCCGTCGTGTACCGTCGCAGCCTGATCTTCGTGTTGTTGTTGAGTGTGAGTCTGATTCCCGCCGGGCTGGTGGCGGCCACCGGGCCCGATCGCGCCGCCTGCATGGAAAACCCCGCCGGTCCGGGCTGCGCTGCCGGGCTGCCCACCGTCGAATACCAGATGCTGCTGGACGAGATGCTGCTGCATCCGGAGCCGAACGTGCGGCCCCTGGCCGTGAACAAAGACGAGATCGCGCGGTTCGCGTTCCGGAAGATCGTCGGCGGCGCGGCCACGATCTACGACGCGCCGGGCGGTAACCCGATCGGCGGCATCGACGAGGGCTTCAATTACGTGACCGTCAACGCGGTCCAGGGCGACTGGATCGAAGTCAACGCCGGGCAGTGGATGCCGGCCAGCCAGCTCGCCGTGGCGCGGCCCAGCGAGTTCGCCGGCGTCTACCTGGACGACAAGCTGGCCTACCCGATGGCCTGGGTGCTGATCCCGTCCTACCCCAGCCCGTACCCCGGCGCCGCGGGCGATCAAAACCGCCCGATCCTGGAACGCTACCGCCGGGTGAACATCTTCGCCACGGCGGAGATCGACGGCTGGGAATGGTATCTCGTCGGCCCCGATAGCTGGGTCCGCCAGACGAGCGTGGCGCGCGTGCTGCCGGTCGAGCGCCCGACGAAGGTGAAAGGCCGCTGGTTCTCGATCGATCTGTACGAGCAGGTCCTGATCGCGTACGAGGACGATACGCCGGTCTTCGCCACGCTGATCTCGTCCGGCCTGGAAGACTGGCCCACGAACGAAGGGTTGTTCAACGTGTACACGCGCCAGGTCAACGGGCACATGAGCGGCGCCGAGGGCCAGGCCGATTTCTACTCGCTGGAAAACGTGCCCTACGTGATGTACTACGACCAGACGATCTCGCTGCACGGCACGTACTGGCACGATGGCTTCGGCTATCGTCACAGCCACGGCTGCGTGAACATGTCGATCACCGACGCCCACTGGGCCTTCAACTGGAGCGCGGACGGCGGTTATGACGAGCCGTTCGTCTACGTCTACAGCACTGGCGAGTACCGCTAAGCAAGCTCGAACCGCCCGCCCTCGCGCGCTGCTGCGAGGGCGGCTCGCCCCGCATTCCCGGCGAAAAGCCGCCCGTTGTGTAACACCCATCCTAATCACTCCTTACAGGTTTCCCAAAACGTTGGGCATAGATTGTGAAATTTTGTACAATCTCAGAGGAGTTGGGTACTAACGACCCTTCCATCACAGCATTGCATTCTAAGGAGACTAACACGCATGAACGGTCTACAAAACAAAGTCGCTATCGTCACCGGTGGAAGCTCGGGCATTGGCCGCGCGACCGCGCTGGCTTTCGCCCGCGAAGGCGTGAAAGTGGTTGTGAGTGACGTCGCCAGGGACGGCGGCGAGGAAACCGTCCGGCTGATCAAGGAACAGGGCGGCGAAGCGATCTTCGTCCCGTGCGACGTGTCGCAGAGCAGCGACGTCGAGGCCCTGGTCAACAAGACAGTCGAGACCTATGGCCGCCTGGACTTCGCGTGCAACAACGCGGGCATCGGCGGCGAGGCCGCTCACACCGCCGATTATTCGGTCGATGGCTGGAACAAGGTGATCGGGGTCAACCTGTCCGGCGTGTTCTACGGCATGAAGTACCAGATCCCCGAGATGGCGAAGCAGGGCGGCGGCGTGATCGTCAACATGGCCTCGATCCTGGGCCACGTGGGCTTTGCCACTGCGCCGGCCTACGTCGCCGCCAAGCATGGCGTAATCGGCCTGACCAAGACCGCCGCCATGGAGTACGCCAAACAGGGCATCCGCGCCGTGACCGTCTGCCCGGCGTTCATCCACACGCCCATGGTCGACGAGGGGCTGCCGTCGGACGTGCTCGAACAGCTCGCCAGCGCGCACCCGGTCGGGCGGCTGGGCACGCCGGAAGAAGTGGCCGAGCTGGTCATCTTCCTGTGCTCGGATGGCGCGTCGTTCATCACCGGGGCGCCGTTCCTGGTGGATGGCGGCTACGTGGCCCAGTAAGCCGCGCGCTGAGTTCGGAATCTCTGGGGCGCCCGCGACCTGATCGACGGGCGCCCTATGCATTTCTGGCGGCTGGCCTGCGCTCCGGCTGTGCTGAGCGGAACGCCCCTATAATGAGGGTGATCACCGAGCATAAGGAGCCCATCATGCATCTGACGACGCGAACGACTGCGGCAGTCGCCATGCTGCTCGCCAGCCTGATACTCGCCCCCGGCGCGCTGCCGGGCGGCGCCGCCCCCGCCCAGGCACAGAGCGACTGCGCCTTCACCGGGGCGCTGGAATCGCTCATCCTCTACCACGCGCCGCTGACCACCCCCAGCCAGCAAAAGGACACGCTGCCCGGCGGCGTGCCGTACCGCGTGACCATGCAGCGCGCAGAGCATTATTACGTCGCCGTCGATGATGCCTACGGCGGCTGGGTGGACCGGCGCAGTGGCGGCGTCAGCGGCGACTGCGCGAGCGTGCCGGTCGATACGACGCCCCTCACCGATTTCGAGACGCTGTGTTTCTTCACCAGCCCGCGGGCCGCGCAGCTTTACCACGAATCGCGGCGCGCCAACCCGCAGGGCACCATTCAGCCGGGCCAGCCATACGCCGTCACCCTGCAAACTTACGACGCCTACCACCTGCAGCTCGATCACGCGTTTGGCGGCTGGGTCGCCGCGGCTGACGGGCAGACGTCCGGCAACTGCGCGGCGGTGCCCACCGAGTACCCGGCGCAGATCGCTACCGCGCTGGACAACGCGCGCGCCTGGTCCATCCCGGACGTGCGCGGCGGCGAGGTGGTGACCACGTTTGCGCCCGGCACGCAGCTCGCCGTGATCGCCGGGCCGGTGACCGGGCCGATCCGGCTCGACACGGACGATACCGGCAACTGGTTCCAGGCCCGCGCGATCAACGTGGCGGGCGGCGCGACCGGCTGGGTGTGGGAGAACCGGCTGCGCTTCTCGCCGCCACCGGGGCCACAGGGGCCCACCGCCGTGGCGCGTGCCAACGCGCGCGCCTGGTCGCTGCCGGACGTGCACACCGGCGCGTGGATCGCCAGCCTGGTCGAAGGCTCGGCGGTGCGGGTGATCGGCGGGCCGGTGGTCGGGCCGATCCGGTTCGACACGGACGACACCGGCAACTGGTACCTGATCGCGCAGGACGCGACGGGCATCACCGGCTGGGTGTGGCGCGAGCGGCTGAGCTTCGACTGAGTTCTCCCGGCGAGCTTCCCCGGGACGCCCCCCACCCTCCGGGCGTCCTGGGGAGCTTTCCTCCCCGCGCCGTCTCCGCGCCTCACCCCATTTTCCCCAATTGCGGTTCGGCATTATCATTGGGACGTACACAGGTCCAGAGCCAGCCGACAGGAACCACCCGATGAACGACCAGCAAACCCGAGTCGCCGACCTGAAGGCCGCCATCGCCGCGTTCACGCGCGCGCGCGGCTGGGAGCCGTTCTTCTCGCCCAAGAACCTGGCGATGTCGATCGCCATCGAGGCCGCCGAGCTGATGGAGGTCTTCCAGTGGGTGGACAACGCCGAGGCCCGCACGCTCGCCGGTGCCAATCCGCACCGCGACCGGATGGCCGACGAGCTGGCCGACGTGATGATCTACTGCCTGACGCTGGCGAACGCGCTGGACCTGGACGTGAGCACGAGCATCGCGCGCAAAATGGAAGCCAACGGGCGCAAATACCCGGTCGAACCGCCCTCACCAATGACGGAGCAATGAGCATGTTAACGCCTGGACAGATTGAACCCATGATTCCCCTGGCGCTCGAGTCGATGGACCTGCCCGGCCTGACCGCCGAGCGCGGCCAGGTGCGCGACAATTACGCGCTGTCCGATGGCCGGCGCGTGCTGATCTCGACCGACCGCGTGAACGTGTTCAACCAGCACGTCGGGCAGGTGCCGTACAAGGGGCAGATCCTCAACCAACTGACCAACTGGTGGTTCGAGCACACCGCCGACATCGTGCCCAACCACGTGATCGACGTGCCCGACCCGAATGTGACGATCGCGCTCACCGCCAACCCGCTGCCCGTCGCGGTGGTGGTGCGCGGCTTCATCAGCGGGATCACCCCGGCCAGCCTGTGGAAGCAGTACGAGCAGGGCGCGCGCACCATCTACGGCGTCACCTTCCCCGATGGCCTGCACAAAAACCAGGAACTCGACACGCCGATCGTCACCGCCACCGCCAAGGAATTTGGCCGCGCGCACGATCACCCGCTCAATGACGAGGAAGTGATCGCGCTCGGCATCGCGCCCGCCCTGTGGGAGCGCATCCAGGAGATCGCGCTCAAGCTGTTCTTGCGCGGGCGCCAGCTCAGCATCCTGGCCGACCTGATCCTGGTGGACAGCAAATACGAGTTTGGGCTGGACCTGAACGGCGACCTGGTCCTGATCGACGAGCTGCACACACCCGACAGCAGCCGCCTGTGGCGCGCCGATTCCTACGACGAGCTGTTCGAGGTGGGCCAGGAGCCGGAAAACTTCGACAAGGAATTCATCCGGCTGTGGTACCAGGCCCAGGGCTTCGACGAACACGAGACACTCCCGCCGATCACCAACGAGATGGCGATCACCATCACCCAGCGGTACCAGCGCGTCTACGAAATGCTGACCGGCACGACCTTCCAGCCCGCCAGCTACCCGGCCCAAAAACGGATCATGGTTGCGCTGTCCTACGCCGGCATTCTCAACTGAGGCCGCGCCCGGTGACAGCTCGCCCGAACGCACGCTATGCCCTCGGCGTGACCGCTGCCGTGCTGTGGATGGCCGTCCTGCTCGGCCTGTATTACTGGGTGCACAAGCCGCTCACCCCGGCGTTGGCCCGTGCCGCCGGGGGCGCCGCGCTCGACGTGGCGCTGGCCGGGGCGACGGTCGCGCTGGCGGGCGGCACCGGGCGGCGGCTGCTGCGCCCGCTGGACCTGGCGCCGTGGAGCGTCCCGGAACGGCGCGCGGTCGAGGCGCTGGCCGGGCTGGGGGCGCTGTCGCTGGCCGTCCTGGCGGTGGGCGTGGTGGCGCTCCGCCCGTGGAGCATGGCGATCCTCGTGCTGGTCCTGGCGGCGGTCGCCGGGCGCGAGGCGGTCGCCTGGGTGCGCGGGCTGATCGCCTGGGCGCGGGAGGCGCGGCCCGGCGGCGGCTGGCCGGGCTTCCTGGCGTGGGCGTCGGCGGCGCTGCTGCTCATGGCGCTGATCATGGCGACGCTGCCCCCGACCAAGTGGGACGTGCTGACCTATCACCTGGCCGGGCCGCAGGCGTACGTCCGCGAAGGCCGCTTCTACGCCGTGCTGGACAACCATTTTCTCGGCTTCCCCCAACTGGTGGATACGCTCTACGCGGCGCTGCTGGCGCTCACCGGGCGGCTGACGGCGGCGGGGCCGCTGCACTGGGCCATCGGCGGGCTGGCGCTGCTGGCGACGGGCGGCTGCGCGGCCCGCTATGGCGGCGCGGCGGCGGGCTGGGCGGCGGTGATCGCCGTGCTGGCCTCGCGCACGATCTGGCTGGAGATGACCTTCGCCTACGTGGACCTGATGCTGCTCGGCCTGATGATGGCCGGGCTGCTGGCCGTCGAGCGCTGGCACGCGGCGCGGGCCGCCGGGCAGGCGGAAGCGGGCTGGCTGGCGTTGACCGGCGCTGCCGCCGGGCTGGCGCTGGGCGTCAAATATACCGCGCTGTGGATCCCCCTCGCGCTGGGGCTGCTGATCGCGTGGCTGGGCCGTCGCCCCGGCCTCCGCGCCCTGCTGCGCCGGGGGATGGTCGCGGGCGGCGTGGCGGCGCTGGTGTTCCTGCCGTGGCTGGTCCGCAACGGGCTGTGGTACGACAACCCGCTTTACCCGTTCGCCTTCGAGGGCGGCGGCATGGATTCCATCCGGCAGGACTGGTACAGCCAGCCGCGCTCCGGGCTGATCTATGGCGCGGACGCGTGGCAGGTCCCGCTGATGCCGCTGCTGGCGACGATCTTCGGCGTGGAGAACGCGGGCACGTATGCGTCGGACGTCGGGCCGCTGTTCGCGCTGCTGATCCCGCTGGTGCCGCTGGGCTGGGCGAGCCTGAAACCCGGCGCGCGGGCCGCGGCGGGCCGGATGCTGGGCGCGGCGGCGGTGGTCACGCTCGGCTGGATGGCGCTGGGCGCGTTCGGATCGTACATCAACGTCCAGACGCGGCTGGTGCTCTATGCCCTGCCGCCGCTGGCGGTCGCTGCCGGGCTGGGCCTGGAGGCGCTGCGCGACCTGCCCCCGCGCCCGCTGAACCTGGGATTCGTGGTGCGCGCGATGGTGGGGCTGGTCGTCGTCTTTACGCTGATCGACGGGGCGCGCGTCCTGATCACCAGCGGAATCCACGCCTATTATTCCGGCGGCGACGATCACCGCGAGCAGTACCTGGAGGGCGCGCTCGGCTGGCACTACGAAGCGATGCGCCAGGTCAACCGCCTGCCCGCCGGGACGCGCGTCTGGTTCCTGTGGGAGCCGCGCACGCTCTACTGCGACGGCGAGCGGGTGCGCTGCCGGCCCGACTCGCTGATGGACGCGTGGTACCACGCCCGCCGGACCGTTCCCGGCGGCAGCCCGGATGCCATCGCCGAACGCTGGCGCGGGGCCGGGGCGGAGATGCTGCTCGTCTACGAGTTCGGGCGGCAGTTCGAGCTGGAGAACCAGCGCCTGTACGATCGCGCCGACTGGGACGCGTGGGACGCCTTCGCCCGCGATCACCTGCGCGAGGTGTGGCGCGGCGGCAACGCGGACGGCGAGGTCCAGTATATCCTGTACGGCTGGCAGGACTGAGCAGCCCGGCCCGCATTTTGATACACTCTAGGCACCATCCGAGCCAGACAGGGAGCCCGCGACACATGACACACGTGCTGGTAGTGGGCGGCGGAGGCCGCGAGCACGCCATCGCCTGGAAGCTGGCCCGGTCGCCGCGCGTCAACCGGATCACCGTCGCGCCCGGCAACGCCGGGACGGCCACGCTCGCGCCCCACGTCCAGAACGTGCCCATCGACGCGACGGACGTCGTCAGCCTGCTCGACTTCGCCGAGAGCGAGGCGATCGACCTGACGGTCGTCGGCCCGGAGGAACCGCTGGCCGGGGGGCTGGTGGACCAGTTCGCCGCTGCCGGGCTGCGCATTTTCGGCCCGCACCGCCAGGCCGCCCTGATCGAGACGTCCAAGATTTACGCCAAGCAGGTGATGAACGCGCACGGCGTGCCGACCGCGCCCCACCAGCGCTTTCACTCGCTCGACGACGCGATGGATTACGTGACCACCCAGCCCGCCGACCAGCTCGTGATCAAGGCGGACGGGCTGGCGCGCGGCAAGGGCGTCTTTCTGCCGCTGGGCCAGTCCGACGCGGAAGGCATCCTGCGATCGCTGCTCGAACGCGACGCGCTGGGCGCCGCCGGGCGCCAGGTGATCATCGAGCACCGCGTCGCCGGGGAAGAGGTCTCGGTGATGGCCTTCACCGACGGGAACAGCATCGCGGTGATGCCCCCCGTGCGCGACCACAAGCGGCTCCACAACCGGGACGAAGGGCCGAACACCGGCGGCATGGGCTCGGCTGCCCCGGCTCCCCTCGTGGACGGCGCCACGCTGGCGCGCATCCGGGCGGAGATCATCGAGCCGTCGCTGGCCGGGCTTCAAGAGGCGGGCTGCTGCTTTCGGGGCGTGCTGTCGGTGGGCGTGGCGCTGACCGGCGAGGGGCCGCTGGCGCTGGATCTCAACGCCCGTTTCGGCGATCCCGCCGCGCAGACGGTGCTGCCCCTGCTCGATACCGACCTGCTGGACGTGCTCAACGCGTGCGTGGACGGCACGCTCGACCGGGTGGCGCTGCGCTGGCGCGACGGGGCCGCGGTGACGGTGGTCCTCGCCACGGCGGGCTACCCGGATCACAGCGATCCGGGCCTGCCGGTCGAACAGGCCGCCCCGCTGCCGGACGGCGCGCTGGTCTTTCACGCCGGGACGCGCATCGCCAGGGACGGCGCGCTGATCACGACCGGCGGGCGCGTGGTCGGCGTGACGGGCACCGGGCCGGACCTCGCCGCCGCGCGCGACCAGGCATACGCGGCGGCGCGCTGCTTCAACTTCGAGGGCAAACACTACCGGACCGACATCGGCGCCGGCGAGGACGTGGCGCGATGAGCCGGATCCTGGATCGCGAGTTCTACGCCCAGGACGCCCCGGCGGTGGCGCGGGCGCTGCTGGGCGCGACCCTGGTCCGCCAGCTCGACGGCGCGCGGCTGAGCGGGACCATCGTCGAGATCGAGGCGTATTCCACGCCGCACGACCTCGCCTCGCACGGCTACGCGAAGCGCACCGCGCGCAACCTGCCCATGTGGAACGCGCCGGGCCATGCCTACGTCTACCTGATCTACGGCATGTACTGGCTGCTGAACATCGTGTGCGAGCCGGTCGATCACCCGGCGGCAGTGCTGATCCGGGCGATCGAGCCGCGTGAGGGCCTGCCGGTCATGGCGGCCAACCGGGCGGGACAGCCCCAGCGCCGCTGGACGAGCGGGCCGGGCCGGCTGGCGCGGGCGCTGGCCGTCGACGAGCGCGACAACCGCGCCGACATGACGACCGCCGCCGCCGGGCTGTGGGTGGAAGAGGCCGCTCGCGTGCCGGACGAGCGCGTCCGCAGCGGGCCGCGCGTGGGACTGGGCAGCCGCGTGCTCGAGCCCTGGCGCTCGATGCCGTGGCGCTGGTGGGTAGCGTGGGTAGCGGACAACCCCTACGTTTCGACTTGATGAGCCGCCGCGGGTGGGGCGGCTCGCACCTGGCGAGGAGCACGTGTGACGAATAGCTTCCAACTACTGGCCGGAGCCGAGGCGTTCCTGCGCGCCCTGGCGGCGGACCTGCCCCACTGCCAGCGCAGCCTGTACGCCCAGTTCATGACCTACGAGGGCGACGCGGCGGGACGAGCGTTCTCGGACTCCCTGGCCGCCCGCGCTGCCCAGGGCGCGGACGTGCGCCTGATGGTCGATGGCTATACCGACGTCGTGCTCAGCGACATCTACCCGATCCTGCTCCACCGCCTGGGCGAAGCGCGCCAGGAACGCGCGCAGACTCACGCCCTGTTCGAGTCGCTGGAACGGCGCGGCGTGGCGCTCCGCCGGACGGCGCCGCCCGGCCCGCTGGGCGTCTACCTGCCGTATCGCAACCACAAGAAAATGGTGATCCTTGACGAGCGCGTCGCGTTCGTGGGCGGGATCAACATCTCCGAGCACAACTTCGCGTGGCACGATTTCATGGTGCGCGTCGAGGGGCCGCTGGTCGGCGCGCTGGCCGAAGATTTCTGCTCGACGTGGGGCGGCGCGACCACGCCCTTCGACACCCCGCGCCCCGGCGAGGATTTCATCCTCAACCAGTGCGCCGGACGCTACCCGATCTTCGACGAGGTGCTGGCGATGATCGCGCGCGCCGGGCAGTCGATCGTCGTCGAATCGCCGTACCTGTTGGGCGACCGCATCGAGGCGGCGCTGCTGGCCGCGGCGCGGCGCGGCGTCCGCGTGACGATCATCCTGCCGCACGCGAGCAACAAGCTGGCCTATCGCTTGTGGTCGCGCAAGCTGCGCCGCCGGCTGGCGCATCCGAACATCGGGCTGTACGGCTTCCGGGGCAACGGCGGCATGACGCACGCCAAGCTGTTGATGGTCGATGACCGTTGGGCAACCTTCGGCTCTTTCAATATGATCGAGTTAGAGGGTTTGACTCAAAAAGAGTTGAACGTCTTCACCAGCAGCGCCGGCATGATCGGCCAGCTTCAGCAGTTCGTCGCCCGGGACCTGTCCCAGTCCACGCCCCTGGCCCCGGTGCGGTTTGGGGGGAGCCGCTGCACGTACGACGCGCTGTATCACGTTTTCCGGTGGTGGACCAAGCGCCTGCTTCGCCGTCCTGAATGGAAGGTCGTTTATTGCTAGCCAGAATCCGCGCACGCCGTATCGAGATCAAGTACGCCCTCATCACGCTTGCCGTGCTGGCTGTGCTCGGCTGGCTGGCGTCGCACGACGTGTTCGCGGGCGTCGAAGGCCGGGTGACGTCTACCATGGACCGGCTGGCCGACTGGGGCCTGCTGGGCATGTTCCTGATCGGCCTGTTCTCGAACATGACGCTGGTGATCATCGTGCCGTACAACCTGCCGATGTTCACGCTGGTGATCTATGCCGACTCGGTGTGGCACGCGCTGGCGCTGGGGGTGGCGACGGGCCTGGGGGGCGGCATCGGCGAGGTGACGTCCTACGCCGTCGCGCATACGCTCGTCAAGCAGGTGCACGACCTGGAAAAGAGCGGGCTGTTTCGCTGGACGAAGCGCACCATCGACAAACGCCCCGGCGTCATCCCGTATTTCGTGTGGCTGGCCTCGGCCACGCCCATCCCCGACGCGGCGATCATCGTGCCGCTGGCGATGATCCGCTACCCGTGGCAGAAGATGATCGTGCCGATGGTCACCGGCAAGATCGCGCAGAACGCCGCCGTGGCGCTGATCTTCCGGCTGGCGGCGAACAATGCGTCGGACCTCGTCTCGCGCGATGTGAATTTCGACCTGACGGCGATCCTGGTGGTGTTGTTCGTGATCATCATCGCCTACCAGACCGAGCGGGCGCGCGCTGCTGCAAAAAACAACGACTCGCCGCCCTCCTCCCACCAGGACACGCAGGAAGTGACCGCCCTGTAAGCGATCCGGCTCAGGCTTTGACCGCCGTGTGGCGCACCTTCAAATAGCTGTAGACATAGAGGAACGGGGCCACCGCCTCGACGGTGGCGACAGCTTCGGGGATCAGGTCCGAGTGGCTGACCCACCCGTGCAGCAGGACGTCATTCCCGCGCACGACCACGCGAATCGGTTGGTTGGCCGTGAAGGTGTTGCGCTGGAGCGCACGAACGATCAGGTGATGGAGTGCCTCGCGTTTGTACCGCATCGCGGTATCCTCCTCCCAATAAGGCCGGGTTTCTCCGTTTCCACCGTGCTCCCCATGCTGGACACCGTCCATCACTGGCCCGATCTCAGAGACCGTTTGAGAACCCCCATCCCCGCGCACCCTTCGGGTCCGCTTCCCTTCCCCAACGAGGGGGAGGGTGAAAAAGACGAGATTCGGCCCATCGAGTGCTCTACCAGCGAGAATATGAGGTCTTCTCGAATGGCCTTTCAGTCTGCTCACCTCCCCGCCCCGGGTGACTGGACGCCTTTCCCCTCCGTATACGGCATTCTCGCACCGAATCGAAAATAGCACAAGTACCGAGGTCCCATCGCCACCGCCGGTTGGACGGGACCGGGGTGCTGTTTACACTTTTGCCGAATGTCGTGTACGATATGAGACAGGTATAATAATGGGTGTGACATAAACCTGTTTGGGAGGCAGCGAATGAACCTGCATCACATCACGAGACACCGCAAGGTGGGCCTGCTGGTGAGTGTGGTGGTGTTGGCCGGCCTGATCGTGCCGCTGGCGCTGGCAGCCCCGGCGCCCCAGGCCGCGACGACGCTGCGCGTCGGGTATCTTGGCCCGATCGACAGCGAAACCGCCAACGGCGCCCAACTCGCCATGGACCAGATCAGCGCCGCGGGCGGCATCACCGCGCCGGACGGGACCAACTACCGCTTCGAGCTGGCCGCGCTGGCAACCGAGCCGACCGCCGAAACGCTGAGCGTGGCCCTCAACGAACTGCTCGACGAGGACCTCGTCGCGATTCTCGGCCCGGACAGCAACAGCCTGTTCACCGCCGACACGCTCGACGCGCTGGTCGCGACCGGCCTGCCGGTCCTCACCCCGGCGACGGGCGACACACTGACCACGAACGACGCGGCGGACGTGCTATTCCGCACGCGCGCGCCAGAGCGGGTGTACAGTTACGCGCTGGCGACCTATCTGACCGAGGACCTGGAGCTTTCCTCGATCGCGCTCGTCCAGTCCGACGTAGAATCGACTGAAGCCCTGCTCAGCTTCGAGAGCATCCTGCAGGGCGTGGGGTTGAATGTGGCGGATCGCATCCAGGTCGCGGACGGGGCGGCGCTCGGCGACGAGATCCAGCGCCTGTTGGACGCCAACCCCGAAGCGATCGTGATGTGGGGACCGCCGCGCGACGCGGCCACCCTGCTCGAAAACCTGCGTGACGGCGGCTGGCAGGGACAGTTCGCCTACCGTCACGCCGACGAAGCCGTGCGCGCCGGCCTGCTGCCGCGCAGCCTGGTCAACGGCGTGCTGGGCGTTTCGTCGTGGTCGTATGCCTACACGAACCAGGCCAGCCGCATCTTCCTGCGTGATTACGTGGTGGCCTTCGGGGAGGTCCCCGGCCCGCACGCCGTGGCGGCCTATGACGCGATCTGGTTCCTGCGGGCGATCATCCGCGACCAGGGCACCAACCCCGACGCGATCCGCGAGGGCCTGTTGGGCAGCACGCCGCGCACGCTGGTCCAGGGCACGCTGCACCCCGTCGACTATGGCAACGGCGACCTGATCCGGCTGGCGATGGTCTACGAGCTGGGGCCATATGGCGGCGCGACGGTGCTGGCCCGCTTCGACGATACGCAGCGGCTGCCGCTCGAAGACACGGGCGAGGAGGTCGCGCAGGCCGGCCCGACACCCACGCCGGGGCCGCCCACGGAAACCCCGTTTCCAACCGCTACGCTGGAAGGCACCTGGCTGCGCGTGACGGCGAACGTGCTCAACGTGCGCACCGGGCCGGGCTTCAACTATGACCGGATCGGCCAGGTGGCCGAGGGCGACCTGCTGCGCGTGATGGGCTCAATCCCGGACTATAGCTGGATGCTGGTCGACTTCCGTGGCGGAGTTGGCTGGGTCAAGACGGAATACGCCGAGCTTACCGGCAACCTGGCCGACGTGCCGGTGAACGTCTCCATACCGCCGACGCCAACCGCCGCCGCGACGCAGCCCCCGACCCTGCCGCCCAACCCGGACATCGTGATCGATACGGTCGTGCTCCAGCCTAGCCAGCCGGTCCCCAACCAGCCGTTCACCGCCACGGTGACCGTGCGGAACGCGGGCGGCGGCGCGGCGGGCCGATTCGCGATTGCGGCGACGTTCCAGCCGGGCGAAGTGTACACCGCCACCCACGTCGAAGGGCTGGCCGCCGGGCAGTCGGTCCAGGCGCAGCTCACCGGGACGCTCACCGGTACCGGCGTGTTCCAGGTGGGCGTGATAGCCGACCTGAACAAAGAGGTCCAGGAGCTGAACGAGGACAACAACGTCTACAACGTCACCTACCGCGCCGACTATGCCCTGTTCGCCCAGCAGAGCGGGCTGCAACTGAGCAGCGGGTCCGAGTGGGACCTGTACGGCGGCACGCCGGACATCCAGTGGGACGGGTACAACATCGGCATGCGCAACGGCGCGAAGGTCGGCATTTTGAGCGGCGTGACGTACGAAAACGTGACCTACGACACGATCGCGCCCGCCGTCGTGACCAACGCGACCGGCCTGACCACCGAGCAGGTGAATCCCGGCGTGGTCATCGGCCTGCTGACGGCGGAAGGGCATCGCGCGGCCATGCGCATCGACAACCGCCAGGGCGAAACGATCTGGGTCAGCTACCGGGTGTACAACGGGCCGTAGCGCCGCGCCCCGGTATCGCACCGACGTAGACAGGCTCGAAGTCCCTTCCCCACGCCGTGGAGAGGGGACTTTTGCTCGCAGCCCGGCCCGCGCGGCGTTTCAGCGCCAGGGGACGGCGCGGTATAATACATGGTAGGTCCGCCCGCAGTGAAGGATACCCGACCCATGACTTCTGATGAATTTTTCCCGGTTCCCGATGACGAACTGCCCGCGCCGCAGGACGACCAGCCGGAAGACGACGCCGGCGATCTCGAAGCCGACCGCCCGGACGCAGCCGCCGAGGAAAGCGCCGCCGCGCCGGAAACCGAATCGAGCGCGGCTGAATCCGAACAGGACGAGGCCGGGGACGCTGAAGAACTCGCTCCCACGCCACCGACCCCGCCGCAAATCGTGGACGAGCAGCCCATCGGCGAGGAGCGCCCCGCCGCGCCCGGCCCGCAGCCGGACGTCACCGTACCGCCTGAGGGCGAGTCCCTGAGCGAGCCTGCCGAAGCCGAAGTCGAATCCGAGCCGGAACCCGCTGCTGAGGAAGACGTGATCGCTGGCGCGCCCGCCGTGGCGGAGAGCGAGCCGGAAGCAGCGGACGAAACCCCGCCCGCCGAGGAAGACGCGATCGCCGTAGCCGAGGCCGAGCCGGAAGAAGCGGGCGAAACCCCGCCCGCCGAGCCGGAGCCGATCCGGTCCCGGTCCGCGCTGGCCGCGCCCGCGCCGGAGGCCGAGCCTGCCGAGCCGGTCGAACCGGCCCGCCCCGACGAGTGGGGCGACGACATTTCGCCGGAACTGGCCGCGATCCTGTTTGCGGGTGCCGCCTCGACCGCCGAAGCGCCGGCCCGCGAGGACGCTGCTCCCGCCGAAGAAGAAGCGCCGGCGCCGGAGGAAAAAGCCGCGCCCAGGCCACGCCCCGCCGCCGGCCCGGTGAACCTGATCGACGTGGACGATGCGCGGCGCCTGCCGATCACCGCCGGGGGAGTCGCCTCGCCCGCGCCGGACGAACAGCCGGAGGGCCGGGCGCGTTACGTGCGGGTCGAGGAGCCGCTGGGCAAGGAGGACGGGCAGCGCATCTCCGAGACGTGGAGCTACCTCAAGCCGGATTACCCCTCGCTGGAGGGGCGGCTGGTGCGGCGCGTGCACGTCGAGGAATACCGCTACGCGGACGGCTCGTGGAAGTGGACCTTCGAGCGGCAGTACGCCGACCGCGGGCGCGACACGCGCGAGGTCCGCGCCAACCGCGACCGGACGTACATCGAGCGCCACGACCGAATCGCCAAGAAAGACCTGTCGGCCAACAAGCGCGTGCGGGCTCATGAGAAAGGCGAGATGATCCTGGCCGGGCCGGAACACGAGGAAAAACGCGGGTTCCTGAGCCGCCTGTTGGGGCGCGGCGAAAAAACCGCCGGCGGCCCGGCGGAGTGGCGCCCGGCCACGTCATCCGAGGCGCGGAGCGCACGGAGCGATGGCGGCCAGGCGTTCGGGCGCAAGCTGTTCGGGCTGTTCTAAGCGGCGCCGTCGCGGAGGAGGCGGGCGGCCTGGTCGCAGAACAGGTCGAAGATGCCGCGATGCAGGTGGTTTCGCGCCGGGGCGTCGAGGTACAGCACGCCGATGATCTGGCCGTCGTCCCACAGCGGGCCGCACAGCACGGCAGACCCGGAGCGGTCGCCGGGCGGCATCACGACCAACTGCGACTCGCCGGAGTCCCACGCCATCCAGATCGCGCGGCGGTTCGGCTCGACGTCGGTGTGTGCGATGTAGCGGCCCTGCACGGTGCGCCCGGTGCAGTAGCGCATCCGCCCGTCGTGGTCGGTGCGCACCACGAAGCCCAGGCGCGCGTTGAACTGCTGGGCGGCGCGCATCACCAGCGCATCGAGCCGCGACGCATAGCCCGGCGACTGGCCCACACCGCGCACGAAGGGCTCATCGACCGGGGGTTCTTCGGGCGGATGGGGCGCGGCCTCGACGGCATACTGGGCCGGCTCGCGCGGGGGGCGCGGGGAAGATGCCTCGCGCGGGACATAATCATCGTACGCGTTGCGCACCGGCTCGCGGTTCCGATGGTCGAGCGCGTCGGGTTTTTTGAGGAATGCAATCAGGCGATGGACCAGGCTCTCCCGTGACATGATGACCACCTTGCAACCCACACAACGGCACTGCCCACCACCACTTTTAGTATATCATTGGTTTTTACGCGATGACTATGGAACCTGAATACTATCTTATGCGATGAAACGAGGGGGAAACTGTGCGCGAGCTGAAACCCTGGATGCGAACGCTGCTGCTGATCGTCGACGGGGCGGCGCTGGTGGGCGTGATCGCGTTCAGCGTGCTGGCCGCGCTGAACCGCGACAACAGCGCGTACGTCGCCGGCCAGATCGTGTGCGCGGCCCTGATCCTGGTCAGCGTGCTGCTGCTGCACAACCAGCCAAAACACCAGTAGGGGCGTAGGTTATACGCCCCTGTTCTGGCCCGTTGTTCTCGTTTTTGCTCGATGACCGCTACTGCATGGCTGCGCCCAGCGTCGAGCATGCCGGGCAGGTCCCCCCTGGACGGATGATAGCGTAACCCGCCGCCGGATCGGCGCCATAGGTCGTGAAATCCATGTTCCAGATGATCATCAGGCGAACGCGGCCACTCCCGCGCGCGAGTTGAGCCACGCGGCCCAACCACTGGGCCTGCTGCGCGACAGTGGTGTTGTTCCCCCACTCGAACCCGGCGGGCAGCGGCCCATAGCCTTCGGGTGTCACGTAGCCCAGCTCGGTGAAGCACAGCGGGCGCGCGCCACCGAACGCATTCCAGTAGGTGTTCACCATGCCGGAATAGTAGCGCGTGTAGTAGTTGTCGCGCGGGTCGCCGCTGGTCTGGTCGGGCGAGACGATCCCCTCGTTGTAGTGGATGCCGATGCAGTCCATATAGTTGGCCGCGCCGGCAGCCGCCATGCTGCGCACGAAGCGATCATCGTTCCAGACGCGGTCCGAACCGAAGGCGCCCTCGGCGCCGGTCGGCGACGGGGCCGCGCTGATGACCATCACACTCGGGTTGGCGCCCTTGATCGCGTTGTAGGCTTTCGCCAGCAGAGTCGTATACATCGAGCCGCTGATCTGGCCGCGCGGCCATTCGCGGTCGAGGTTCGGCTCGTTCCAGACCTCGATGGCGTCCGGCCCCAACTGGGCCACACCGGCCAGGTACCCGGCGAACTGGTCCATGTAGCCTTCGCCGCCGGCGCCCAACTGGGCCGGGTCGCCCACGATGCCGAGCAGGATGCGGAAGCCCTGGCTGTGAGCCTGGTTGATCGCGCCCGCAACACCGCCGGGATCGTCGCCCAGGTTATAGCGAATCTGGCGCTTGGCCCAGGACATGCCGGCCTGTCGCATGAGATCGGGATAGCCGAAGCTCTCGACGTGAGCGCCCAACTCGAACGCGCCGGTCGACGGCGGGGGTCCGGGCTGGGTGGTGGGCGGCGGGGCGGCGGTCGGCTGGCCCGGCGCGGGCGTCGCCGTGGGCACCGGCGCGACAGTGCCGCCGGGGATGTTCAACACCTGGCCCACGTAGATCAGGTTGGGGTTGACGATGTTGTTGGCCTGCACCAGCGCGGCGACGGTCGTGCCGAAGCGCGCGGCAATCCGCGAGAGGTTGTCACCCGCCACGACGGTATACTGCTGCGGCGCCGTGGGCGGCGTGGTGGGCGGCGGCGTACCAGGCGGCGGTGTCGCCGGGGGTTGGCCGCCGGCGGGAATGACGAGCACCTGCCCGGTGTAAATCAGGTTGGGATTGGAGATCCCGTTTGCCGCGGCCAGCACGGGCCACGTCGTGCCATAGCGCAGCGCGATGCGGAACAGATTCTCCCCGGCCTGGACGACGTGCGTAGTCTGCCCCTCCTGGGCCGCGACCGGCTCGGTATGAACCAGCGACGGGACCAGCAGTGACACCAGCAAAAGAACGAGAACAAACCACCTTAAGCGCATATCGTAAGCTCCTGGGTCAGAGAAACACAGTGCATATTGACCATCATAGTGAAAATCCGATTTTGCACAACTAACCCATTCCAAACAATTCCAGGCGAAAAAACAGGGCCGCCCACCGGCGACCCTGCCCCGAACGAGCCGGGCCTCAGGCGGGGATAGCGGCAGCGGGCGGATCGGCGGTGGAGTCCGGGGCCGTCTCGGCGCGGGGACTATCCGGCGCGGCGAGGGACTCATCGCCCGGCGTGGGGACGGTGGCCCGCGCGCCGTCGCCCCACGGGACCGGCCCCAACTGGAAGTAGCGGGCGCGCATCTCGTTGACGCTGAGCAGACCGCGCGCGGCGCGAATCTCCGCGAACAGCGCCGAACGGTCCTGCGGGCGGATATCGTCGAAGCGCCCGGCCAGGTGGGGACCATAGAACGGCAGCAGGTCGGTGGTGATCTTCTCGGCGATGCGGACCAGCTTGGGCCACAGCGTCCGCTCGACGAAGACGCGCTCGCCGACCAGGGCGTTGGCCTCGGTGGCGTTCTCGCTGAACATGCCGACCGGGATGCCGAAGATCTGGAAGATCTCCTCGCGGTTGAAGCGGCGCGCGTTGAGGAAGTCCATGTCGTGCTGGCTGAGGCCGACGTTGTGCCATTCGACCGATGCGCCGCGCAGGAAGGCCGTCTTGCGCTCACGCCCGCCGTAGGCCATGCGCCACTCGCGCTTGAGGCGCTCGAAGTCGGCATCGCTCACCCGGTCGCGGATGGCGACGATCCCCGCCGGGACGGCCATGCCCTCGCCGAAGTAGCGGCGGTTCCAGTCGGCCATCGCCCGGTCGGACTCGACGGACAGCCGCGCGGCTTCGAGCGCGCTGAGGCCGTAGTAGTCGTTGGCGGGGTGCCAGCGCCGGAAGTGGACCACCTCGGCGGCGTCGAGCGGGATCTGGCGGCCATCGACCTCGTAGACGTAGCCGCGCACGCCGCGCCGCGCGTCCGGCACGATGCTGATGCGGTCGGGGCGCAGCGGCCAGAGTTCCTGGGGAATCCCGCCGGGCATCCCGGCCAGGAACCAGTAGGCGTTGCCGTGAATCTCCAGGCAGCCGACGGTCCCCTCGACCAGCTCGAAGCGGCTCAGCAGCGGGTTGGGCCGGTCCAGCAGGCGCAGGAAGGAGTGGTCTTCCCGCGCGACCTCGCCCACGACCTCGCCTGGCGGCTCGCCCGTGACCTCGCCCGCGCTCCGGCGCTCGTAGACGCGGAAGGGCACCAGCGCCGCCGCCTCGGCGATGCGGTTGACGGCGACGTACACCCACGGGCTGCGCATGTACACGCCCGCGTAGGCCGCCGCCTGGCCGACCTCCGGCGGGGCGACGGGGAGCGGATCGCCGGGCGGGGCGGGCTCCACGCGGTGGATGACGCTGGCCGGGCGCCATTTGACGTAGCCCAGGCGCCGCAGCGCCCGGTTGACGATCGTAGAAGGCCGGTTCATGGTGTCGTCCTCTCTCCTATCCTAGATGAAACTGATCCCGGCCCCGGCCTGGGACGCGCCATGCCAGGCCAGCGCCAGCGCGATCACACAGTCGTCGTGCTCGCCGGGCGGCGCGCTATAGCGAAAGCGCCCGGACGGCAGGCGTTCCTGCCGGTAGGCTTGCAGCTCGCCGACGAGGGCCGGATCGGGCAGGATCGCCAGCTCGCCGCGCTCCAGCGCCAGGGCCAGCGCTTCGATCAGCGGCCCCTTGCTGGTGGCGGTGGTGGTGAACGGCATGACCGGCAGGCCTTCGTTTTGCAGCGCCTCGATGTTCGGCCCGCCGATGCTGTTGGCCTCGGCCCAGATGGCTTCCGGCGACCAGTGGCGGGCCAGCGCCGCCAGCCGCCCGCGCTGCAGGCTCCACCCGATCTCGTTGAAGCGGTCCAGCGCCACCAGCCGCCGCGCGCTGACCGCCAGCACGGCGATGCACGTGAAGTCGGCATGGCGCGCCCAGTCCACGCCGAAGACGTAGCGCTCGCCCGGCAGCGGGCCAGCATCGGCGCGGGCGGTCGCCGCCTCGTCCACGCGGCGGAACACGCCCCCGGCGTCGTCGAGAAACTCGGCCAGGTACTCCTCGCGGAAGATGCGCTCCGGGAGCTGCTCGCGCGCGGCCTCGACCTCCGCCGGATCGATCAGCGGGTTGGCGGTGGTCGGGAAACGCCAGCTTTGCCATTGATCGTGGGCGGCGGTCTGGCCGTGCATCCACAGGCCCCAAAACCAGTTGCGCCCGCGCGGCGTGCTCAGGAACAGCGCCTCGCCGCGCCGGTCGGCCAGGGCGGGCCGGATGGCCGCGCGCCACACGTCCGGGCGCAGGTAAGCCGCCTCGTCGAGCACGGCCAGGTCCAGCCCGGCGCCGCGCAGCGCGTCCGGATCGTGACCGCTGCGCACGCGGATCACGCCGCCGCCGGGCAGCTCCAGCCGCCGCATGGACTCGCTCTTGTCGATCGCCACGCCCGCCAGCGACGCTTTCAGGCTCCGCCACACGTCGTCGGCCATGCGGTAGGTCGGGCTGATCCACCAGCCGATCCGCCCGGCCAGGGCGCGCTCAATCAGCAGGATCTTGCCCGTCTCCGTTTTCCCGAAGCGGCGCCCGCAGGCCACCACCTTGAACCGCGCCGGGTGCCGCAGGATGGCGATCTGACCAGGGTGAGGTTGAAACAGGTTGACCGTCACGGTTCACGTACTCCACTCGAATGGCCCGCTGCCGGGCGGCCAGCGGCCCCACCCGCTCCAGCACTTCGTGGGCGGCCTGGACCGCGAGACGCATGTCGTCGCCTTCCAGCGCGCGCCGCAGCGCCGCGATCGCGCCCGGCGCCAGGTCGCCGAGCGTTTCGAGCGCGTCGCGCATCTGGCCCGCCTCGCGCAGGCAGTCCACCAGCGCGCGAAAATCGTCCTCGGCCCCCCAGCGCGCCAGCGTGGACGGCAGCACGCGCACCGCCCGCGCCACCTCCGCCGCGCCCTGGCCGCCGGCCAGGAGCCGAATCGCGCGACACACCCGCACTTCCGGGCGGTCGCGCCCCTGTGAGCTGCTCATCACCACCTCCCCACTCAGGCGGGCAAGCCGCCACGATGCCGCCTATCCCCCGCCGCGCCGGCGGGCTTGCCATCGCGGCTCGCTGACGGACACCTGCCCACCCGCTCGAATGTGTTTTCAGGTCCGTGCCCGCTGGCGCGGCGGGATGATTACAGTTTAGCACACATGTTCTATCCAAGATACGCCGCCAGCAGTTGGATTTATACGTTCAACGCTGTGGGCTATAAACGAGACAGCTACACGATGTATCTATCGTCATTTCCCGGCGGTGGCCCTATAATCTGGCATGGTCGTCCGGCGCGGGCATATCCGCCGCCGGTATCGTGAGTCACCCAACTGGAAGAACGATGATCGCCACGCTCAAACACAACAAAACGCTCGCCATCAGCGCCGCGATTTTCGCCGCCGCGTTCGTCATCTGCGGGATCGCCTGGGCGCGATTCTTCTACGTCGCCGCGTCGAATCCCTCGCCGGTGCGCTATATGGCGTTCGTCTCCGCCGCCGGGCCGCTCGATCCCTTCCGCCAGACGTGCGCCGGCCCGGCCTTTTTCGAAGCGGACACCGCCTGGCGATTCTGCCAGTACGAAACCAAAGCCGCCTCGGCCCGGCCCGTCGCCACGCTGGAACGGTGGGGCATGGTGCGCTTCGACCTGGAAGCGGGCCGGGCGGAATTGTTGTGGCCGCTGCCCGAAGATCGCAGCGCGCAGGTGCTGGCCGTGGCCCAGGCGCGTGACGGCGCGCTGGCGATGGCCTGGGGCGCGCCGGACCTGTCCGCGGTGTACTGGGTGCGGCCCGAAGGCGGCACGGAATCGCTGGGCCTGCCGCCCGGCGCGCTGGCGAGTGTGTCCGGGCTGGCGTGGGCCGGCGAGTCGATCGAGATCGTCACGCACGACGAGGAGCAGGTCGTGATCGCGCCGTACACCGCCGGGACCGGCTGGGGCGAGGTGCGCGAGGCCGCGCCGCCCGACGCCTGCGCGGACGAAGGGACGCTGTGCGCGTACCAGTTCGCCCACCTGGGGGCGGACGGCTGGCGTTTCCTGTACGCGCTGGCCCCGGTCGAGCCGGGTGGCGCGGGGGCGATGGTCGATTTCGTCCTGGCGGGTGAATCCGGCGCGGCGACCCCGGTCGACTCGGTGCCGCTGGCCGACCTGGCGCCGGGGCAGGTCGCCCGCGACGACGCGGGGCGGCTGGTGGGGCTGCGCAACCTGTTCGACCAGGCGCCGGGCAACGTGGTCAACTGGTCGCTGGAGGCGGCGCCGTTCGTGCTGCACGGCGGCACGTGGGAGCGCGTGGCGGCCCCGGCCCAGGAAGCCAGCTTCTATTTCTCGGAGTACGAACTCAGCCCGGATGGCCTGCGCTGGATTCCCGGCCTGCGCTATCCCCAGCGCGGCTGGCAGATCGACCGCTGGCTGACCCTGAAATCGTCGGGCGAGGGGGTGGCGCTGGCGAGCTTCGAGGGCGAGTCCGGCCCGGTGCTGACGCACGACACCAGCTTTTTGCGGCAAGGCGCGACCCAGACCGTGCTGCTGCCCGCCAGCGACGGCGGGTACTGGATGCTGGGGCCAAACGGGGCCTACCTCAAAGCCAGCGGCTCGATGACGCGCGCCGACCGGCTGAGCCTCGTCGAGCGCATCGAGCGCGTGTTCGACAACTTCGGCGAGTTGAAAATCTACAACGACAACTTCTACCGCGAGCAGGAACTGCTCAAGATGGCGGCCTTCCCGCTGGTGTTGCTCTCGCTGCCGGCGGCATACCTGCTGGTGTTCTTCGTGGCGCAGGTCCGGCGCAACACGCGCGCCTGGATCATCCTGCTGGCGCAGGTGTCCGGCGTGTACCTGATCCTGGCTACGATCTTCATGTGGTGGTTCTGGGAAACCATGCGGCTGTTCTAGGGCAACAGCCAATCTCACACTAATCGAAACAAATCGGCGCACTCCTCTTGTGTGCTCTACTTGATCTTTACTCAGGTTATAATTGTCAAATCGAACATCCGTTTTACTTGACTATTAGTTGTATTGGTCTATAGTAAGATCTGAGTCAAATCACTTATTTGAGTGGGAGATCAACTATGCTTCCGGAGAGTTATGAATTACTCAAAGGGGAAATTCCTGGCAGTATCCCTGAAGAGTGTTGTTGGTAAAATAGAGCCAGCAAAAGAACGCGGTTCGAGGGAGACATGACGAACAAACTGGCTCAAGTGGGGCAATTTTGCCCGAATGAAGCATGTGAGTTGTACGGCGAAATCGAAGCGGCGCAGGTGATCCGCTTCGGGAAAACCAAGAATGGCACGCAGCGCTATCGGTGTAAGTGCTGTGGTCAAACGTTTACGGAAACACACGGCACGGTATTTTATCGACGCCAAGCGACGCGCGAGACTATCCTGGAAACCCTGGCATTGTTGGCGGAAGGCGTGCGGATCAGCAGCATTTCGCGCGCCAAAGGGATCAAGGAAGACACGATTCTCGACTGGCTGCGTGCTGCAGCCCGGCAAGCAGCAGAGATAGAAGACGCGTTGCTGAAAAACTACCGGATCAGTCAGGCGCAGATCGATGGGTTGTGGACCTACGTGGGTCACAAAGGGCATAAAGGGGGCGCTGCGAGCAAGACGACCGGGGCGAATTCTGGCGCTGCACCCTGATTGAAGTAGCAACCCGGCTGCGCGTGGGACGCGGGATTGGCAAAACGGAGACGGACGCATCCATCGAACTCCTAGAGCAGCTCAAGCGCCGTGGGCATCCCGATGCCCCGCCGCCGTTGGTTTCGGATGGGTGGGGCGGTCATCGCGAAGCCTTGATTGAGACCTACGGTGAAGTGCCTGACTACAGCGGACGTGGCCGCCCACCATCGCTCAAGCAACCCGGCAAGGAATGGCAGTATTTGCAGATGGTCAAGCAACGTGACAATGGACGCGTGATCGGTGTGGAACCACAGGTCATCTTTGGTGACCCGGAACAACTTTACGCCGAGTTGCACACCCACACGGCCTACATTGAACGCACCAACTTGACCTCGCGGCATATGAATGGGCGCTTGGTTCGAAAAACGCTGGGCTTTTCCAAGCGTGTGCAGATGTTGCGCGCGGCGTCGGTCTGGGAGGATGTGGTCTACAACTTGGCTCGTCATGTCAAAACCTTACGGCTGGAAGTTAATGATGGTACTCGTCGCTGGCTTCAACGCTCACCGGCGATGGTTGCTGGCCTGACCGACCACATTTGGTCGATTGAAGAACTCTTATCCTATGTTCCTATTCCTAACAACACTTGAGCGGGAGACTATCAAATTCCTGACATTGCCGAAAAGGTCAAACTGTTCCCAGAGCATCTCCAGGAAAGAGTTTTCAATTTGCTGGCTGGCAATTTACTGGGTCAATCACCCACGATGTCCTCGCCTGAGGATTCAGTAGACACAACAGAAGAGTTAGATGCACCTTCAACACCTTCACTAGCGAAGCGCAATTTCGTTGAGGAGTTTAACGAATTCGTTAGAGAAAAAGATCCCCAGTCAAGATTGAATGATATGGAATTTTGTGCTGTCGTGGCGTATTTCTTTGCTCACAACGCGCCATCGGACGTCAAGCAAGAATTTATCGACGGCGATCTTTTACTCAAGGCATGTCGCTATGCCAAGAGAAAACCACCGGCTAATCCAAGATCCACGTTGAACAATGCGAAGCACCACCGCAATTATCTGCAAGCAGGAGACAAACAGGGCCAGTACACGCTTACGGCTGCAGGGGAATATTTCGTTGATAGTCAACTCCCTAAAAAATGATCGAGTTAACTCAAATGGTCACCCGATTTGAACAGACTTTTCCGTCGCTACCTAAAAAATTGAGAGAGGCTCTTGAAGGACACTACACTGAGATCAAGGTCAATTTCGCTCGTGGACATTTCGAACCAGCTGAACTAAACGGTGGCAAGTTTTGTGAAATTGTGTTTAGGGTACTCGAATGGCGTACAAGTGGTGGAACTTATTCTCCATTGGGAAAGTCAGTTAGTCGATTCGATCAAGCTCTTAGGCGCTTTGAAAGTCTGAGTAGTTTTCCAGACTCAGTCCGTTTCCATATCCCGCACGTCTTGAATGCGCTCTATAGTATTCGAAATAAGCGTGGGGTTGCTCATCATGCGGGCGAGATTGATTCGAACAAAATGGACGCCATATTCGTGGTGAGTTGCGCGGACTGGGTAATGGCCGAACTCGTGCGGCTTTTCCACGGGATCAGTCTTGATGAGGCCCAAGACCTAGTTGACAAGCTGGTTACAAAGAAGATCCCGGTTGTATGGCAAATCGGCAACCACATTCGGATCATATCTCCACCAGGACGCAAGCTAAAAACAGCGGATAAGGTGCTGCTAATCCTCTACAGCCGCCATCCTGAGCCAGTCATTGTATCTGAACTGCTAACCTGGACAGAATACGATCCCCGAAACAAACCGAGATTTCGCACGTCGATTCTTGGAAATCTTCATAAGAGTGATTTGATTCACCTCGACAAAAAGGAGGACAAGGTATTTTTGTCGTTGCTTGGAGTTCGTTTCGTGGAAGACAACCTGCCCCTAGATTTCTGACTCTGGCCTTATCGATCCCTTCATCTGCTACAGTACATCATGAGGCCCACGTGTACGAGTAAAAAACAATCCCCCGTCGCGAAACCGTGCGGCGGGGGATTTTTCTGCGGAGAGCCTAGCGCCCGTTGACGCGCCTCATGCCGTCCACCAGCACGCGGCTGACCTCGGGCCGCGTGAACTCGACGGGCAGCATCTCGCCCGCGGCGAGCTTCTCGCGCACCTGGGTCCCGCTCAGGAAGACCCACTGCTCTTTGCCGTGGGGGCACGTCTTGGCGGTGACCACCGCCTCGCACTTCTTGCAGAAGAAGGCGTGCTCGAAGAACAGCGGCGTGATGTCCAGCGCGCGCGGATCGAACTCGTCGAAGATCAGGTGCGCGTCGTAGGTGCCGTAATATTTGCCGACGCCCGCGTGATCGCGCCCGACGATGAAATGCGAGCAGCCGTAATTCTTGCGCGCGATGGCGTGAAAGATGGCCTCGCGCGGGCCGGCGTAGCGCATCGCCGCCGGGAACACGTTCAGCAGCACGCGGTCCATCGGGTAGTACGTGTCCAGGATGGCCTGGTAGCTCGCCACGCGCACGTCGGCGGGAATGTCGTCGGACTTCGTCTCGCCGACCAGCGGGTGCAGCATCAGCCCGTCCACGATCTCCAGCGCCACCTTCTGAATGTACTCGTGGGCGCGGTGGATCGGGTTGCGCGTCTGAAAGGCGACCACCCGCCGCCACCCCCGCTCGGTAAACAGGGCGCGCGTCTCGGCGGGCGTCAAGCGAATGTCGCCGAAGGTGGAGACGACCTCTTTGGGCCGGTCGAACACCCAGATATCGCCCGCCAGGCACACGTCGCCCTGGGCGTAGATGCGCGCCACGCCGGGATGCTCGGCTTCGGTCGTGCGATAGACCTCCTGGGCCTCGGCGGCCTTGTCGTAGGTGAACTTCTCGCTCACGGTCAGCACGCCCAGCAGCCGCTCGGCGCCCGGCGCGTCCGGGTCCGGCTCGGCCAGCGCGACGGTCTGGCCGACGGCGATGGAATCGGCCAGCGCCTGCTCGACGGCCAGCGTCACCGGGACGGTCCAGGGCAGGCCGTTGGTCAGGTGCATGTCGTGGACGACGCTGGTGTAGTCGGCCTGGCCCATGAAGCCGGTCAGCGGGCTGTAGACTCCCGTCGAGACACACTCGACGTCGGCGACGTTCATCGGCGAAAGCGGGACGCGCGTCATCGTCCGGGCGCGCTCGCGCATCACGTCGCGCATGTCGCCGTCCAGCAGGCGATTCACCAACACGCCGCCATGCGGCGCGATCAGTTTATAACTGTTGCGTGGTTCGGTCATGATCGGTTGCTTATCCTTAGAATTGATATGCGTGGCCGGGCATCCCGATCGGACACCCCGCCGGAGCATTGTACCGCGCCCGCCCGGCGCCGTCCAGACAGACCGCCACAAACAGAAAACCGGAGCGCAGCGCGCGGCTGCACTCCGGTCGGACTGCGCTCAGCGATAGCGGGATCAGCCCTGGTACGTCACCGGCACGTCCTGCGTATCGCGCGGGGTGACGTAGTACGCGCTCACCCAGCCGTTCACGCCGCCGCCCAGGTCGATCTGCCACCACGTCCGGTCACTGTTGCGCCCGATGATCGGGTATTCCTCGCCACGGACGACCTGCGCGATCACCGTGCTGCCGCGCGTGGTGGGGATGTCCCGCACGTTGAGCCGGTAGGCCGTGATCGTGGCTGCCGCCCCGGTGATGGCGGGCGGCTGGGCCGGGGCGCCGGGGCTGGCCGGCTGGCCCGCGTCCTGAGTCAGGCCGAAGTGCAGGTACGCGTTCTGCGTTTCCTCGTAATACTCGATCTCGAACAGGTGCTCGCCGCCCGGCACCGCGAAGGTGTAGGTGTAGGTCTGACCGGTCGCGGTGTGCCACTGGTCGATCACCAGGGCGCGGTTGAGGAAGACGCGCACGCCGTCATCGGCCCGCACCGAGATCGTGTAGGTGCCGGGGTCCAGCGCGCGGACTGTGTACCACCGCGCCGAGAAGTAATCCGCCGGGACGCCGTCCGCCGGGGCACCATCGCCCCAGTCGTGGCTGGGGATCGTCTCCTGCCGGGTGACGACCGGCGCGCCCGCGAAGTTCAGGGCCGGCCAGTACTGCGCCGTCCAGTTGCCCATGCTGCTGACGGGCCTGCCGAAGTCGGTGCCGGTCGTGGCGCCGGTGGTCAGGTTCTCCCAGCGCACGTACAGATAGGCGTCGCCGGTCGCCTCGCGGTAATTGACCACGACCTTCTGCACGCCGCCCTGCGAGAAGTCCACGTCGGCGGTCAGCGTCTGGCCAACCTGCGGCTGGTCGTAGGTGTCGATCACCGGCTGGCCCCAGGTGGCGCGCTGCCCGGCGAACAACTGCACGCCGTCATCGGCCAGCACGTAGAAGCGGTAGATGCCCGGCTCGAAGGCGATATCCGCCCAGAACCCGGCGCTGAAGTTGTCGGCATTAATCCCCGTCGCGGGCGATCCGCCGCCCCAGTTGAACGCCAGCTCGCTCTCGGTGCGAATCAAGGCCGGCTCGCCAAGCTGGTAGGGATCGTTGTAGTACGTCGCGTGCCAGACCACGCCACTCTGGGCGCGGGCTGCCGGCGCGGGCACGAACGCGACGGCCAGCGCCATCACGATCAACAGTGTCATCAAACTCCGTTTCATTTCCAACACCCTCCTAATTTCGATCGGCATACAGCACAACGGGAGGCAGATGATCGCCATCTGCCCCCCCACAGCGGCACGAGTCACTCTCTATTGTAACGCCAAGCGCGCCGGACGTGTCATACGCTCACGCGGCGGAAACCCGACGCTGCGCTCACCAACTGAACGGCTCCAGCCAGTAGGTGCCGCTCTGGCCTTCGGGCGTCCAGCCGATCAGGCCGTAATAGCGCACCTGCCACCACGCCGTATTCTCGCCGCACACCGGGCCGCCCACCACCTCGAACACGCCGCCCGCCGGGATCTGCCCGAGCCACTGACTGACCGTGCTCGGCTGGGCGCGCACGTTGTTCGCCATGCCGGGCGTCACGCGGCCCCACCCGCCCACGACCAGCCGCGACGGCAGGAAGCCGGGGCACTGCCCGTAGATGTAGGACGGGACGGTCGGGACGGGCGTCGGGGCGTAGACGGTGCCGGTCACCGGCACGGTCCACGCGTTTTGAACCGTCACGTAGCGCCCGCTGACCCAGCCGGTCGTGCCGGAGAGTGCGATCTGCCACCACGAGCTGTCGCTGTTGCGGCCCACCACCTGGTAGGTTTCGCCGCGCCGCACCCTGGCGATCACCGTCCCGTTGACCGGGTCCGGCGCGTTGCGCACGTTCAGGATGTAGGCGTTGATCGTCGCCGTGGCGCCGGTCACGGTGATCGGGCTGTTCGTCCGGGTGATGCTGAATTCCAGATACGCCAGCCCGGTCGCTTCGTAGTACTCGATCACGATCCCGTACTGCCCGCTGTTGACGCTAAAACTGCCGGTGGTCGTCTGGCCGGTCGCGCCGTGCCACTCGTTGATGATCCACTGGCCGTTGACGTTCACCCGCACGCCGTCATCCGCGCGGACGCTGACCAGGTAGGTGCCCGCGTCGAAGTAGCGGACGGTGCTGAACCGGGCGGAGAAGTTATCCGCCGGGACGCCGTCCGCGGGCGAGGCGCTGCCCCAGTTCTGCGACGGGCTGCTCTCGGTGCGCGTGACGATGGGCGCGCCCGCCAGCACGGAATTGCTGAAGTACTCGGCCCACCACGATCCGGTAGTCGTCACCGGCGCGGGGAAGTTCGGCCCGGTGGTGCCTCCCGCGCTGATCTTCTCCCACGACACGTAGAGGTACGCCTCGCCGGTTTCCTCGCGATAGTTCACCGCCACGCGCATCACGCCGCCATCGCGAAACTCCACGTCGGCGGTCAGCGTCTGGCCGGGTCGCGGGCGGTTGTAGGTGTCGATGACCGGCTCGCCCCAGGTGGCGCGCTCTCCGGCGAACAACTGCACGCCGTCATCGGCCAGCACGTAGAAGCGATACGTGCCCGGCTCGAAGCGCACGTTCGCCCAAAAACTCGCGCTGAAGTTGTCGGCATTGACGCCCGCCGCCGGAGATCCGCCGCCCCAGTTGAACGCGATGGCGGGTTCCTGGCGGGTGAGCACCGGCTCATCCAGCAGATACGGATTGTTGTAATATGCGGCGTTCCACGTCACGCCTGTCTGCGCGTGCACAGGTGATGCAGTTGAGCCAAGCGAGTGAGGCAGGAGCGCCGCAAGAAGCGTTACAACGATCAGGAGAGCTGTAACGGCCTTCTTTGCCATGCTGCACACTCCTTTGGTGCCTTTCACTGTCGGTAGGACATTATCCGTCCAATTAATATTATAACTGATAGTCCCGCCTCACTCCTACTACGCAAAGGGGACGGAATCCCGACTACTGGTCAACTCCCCCGCAGCGCAGCGAGCAGATCGGCGGCGCGCTCGGCTGAGATCGCCCCCTCCTCGACCATCCGCCCGGCGACGGTCGCCACCTCCGCGCCGGACGCGCCCGCCGCCAGCGCCACCTGCCGCGCGTGCAGGCTCATGTGCCCGCGCTGGATGCCCTCGGTCGCCAGGGCGCGCAGCGCGGCCAGGTTCTGCGCCAGCCCCACCGCGGCCATCACGCCCGCCAGTTCCGCGGCGGACTCCACGCCCAGGATCTTGAGCGCCACCTGGGCGGTCGGGTGCGCGCGGGTCGTCCCGCCGACGATGCCCACCGCCACCGGCAGCTCGATGCTGCCGCGCAGGTCCCCCTTCTCGTCCTGCCACCAGCGCGTCAGGGACGTGTAGCGCCCGCCGCGCGCCGCCCAGGCGTGAGCGCCCGCCTCCAGGCCGCGCCAGTCGTTGCCGGTGGCGATGGCGACCGCGTCCATGCCGTTCATCACGCCCTTGTTGTGCGTCGCGGCCCGGTAGGGATCGATCTCGGCCAGGGCTGCCGCCTCGACGATGGCCCGCGCCACCTCCGCGCCCGGCAGATCGCCCGCCTTCAGCGCGTCCGCCGGGATGGTGCACGAAGCGGACGCTTTGCGCCGGTCGGCCAGGTTGCTCAGGATGCGCAGGTTCACGCGCCCGCCGGTCAGCGCCTCGACGGTCGGGGCCAGTTGCTCGCAGACGGTATTGATCGCGTTGGCGCCCATCGCGTCGCGCACGTCGAACAGCACGTGAATCACCAGCATCGGCCCGGCGGGCGTGTCGGGGAACGGGCGCAGCTCCAGCCCGCGCGCGCCGCCGCCCAGCTTGACCATCGTGCGGTCGCAGCAGTTGGCGTCTTCCAGCAGGCGCTCACGCGCGTCCCACACACGCCCCGCCGCCGCGTAGACGTTGTCCACGTCCAGCACCTGGATCTGGCCGATCATCACCGGATCGTCGGTCGCGGCGACGAACCCGCCCCCACCGCGCGCCAGCCGGGCGGCGAAGCTCACCCCGGCGACGATGCTCGGCTCCTCGACCACCATCGGGATCAGGTAATCCTGGCCGTTAACCAGGAAGTTGGTCGCCACGCCCAGCGGCAGCGCGTGCACGCCGATCACGTTCTCGATCAGGTGATCGGCCTGCGTGGCGCTCAAACCGGCGAGGCCCAGCAGCACAGCCTGATCGTTGCGATCCAGGCCGGCCCACTGCGCGACCATCGCGGCGCGCTCGGCCAGCGGCAGCTTGTAAAAGCCGGGCAGGCGCGACGTCCGGCGTTGTTTGTGCTCGTCTGTCATCGGTTTTCCCTTTCCAGCAGGACACACTGAGCCTATCGTACCAGCGAATGGCTCTCAATACCTACCGGAACGAATTTGCATCCCGCCCACCGCCTGGGGTATGCTGGCCCCGTAACCAGGAGACGAACGAGATGCCCAGTACTCCCCCGCCCGGAATGCCCCCGGACTGGCCTGCTTCGGGCCAATCGCGGCTGGCCGTTCCGTTTTCACGCTTCCTCTTGTTTTTGGTGTGCCGCTACCGCGTCGTGGGCAAAGAGAATTTACCGGAGCCGCCCTACATGGTGGTGTCCAACCACCTGAGCTACTTCGACATCCCGGCGATGAACATCCCGGTGCCGTTCGGCACGGTCGGGCTGGCGGCGCGCAAGTATCGCGGCACGTGGATGGAGCCGCTGTTCGAGCTGTACCCGATCCTCTGGGTGACGCAGTTCTCCGCCGATCACGAGGCGCTGAAAGCCGCGATCAAGGTGCTGAAGGGCGGCGTGCCGCTGGCGATCGCGCCCGAAGGCACGCGCAGCCGTACCGGCCAGTTGATCGAGGGGCGTCCCGGCCCGGCGTTCATCGCCACGCGGACCAACGTGCCGATCGTGCCCGGCGCGGTGTGGGGCACGGAGAAGATCCTCAAGCATCCGCGCCCGCTGGTGACGGCGCGCTTCGGCAAGCCCTTCCGCCTGCCCGAAGGCCGGGCCAAGGGCGACCAGCTCGACGAATACACCGAGCGCATCATGTGCGCCATCGCCGCCCTGCTGCCGGAGCAGTATCACGGGCACTACCGGGGCAACCCGCTGATCGAGGAGATGGCGCAGATCGTGTGCTGATCCCCACCGCGGCGCCCGGCCATGTGCTTGACAAGACTATCATTAGCGCCTAACATAAAACGGTAACGACGCTGAACCGGAAAAGTACGCTGCGCAGCGCCGGACAGAAAACCGCCTCACCGGCTGAGAGGGCGGAACGGGTCACGGCGCAGCCGAATGGGCCGGGGAGTCGCGCGGAGGCAATGCCGCGCCGGGTTCGCCGCCGTTATCCGGGCGCAATGAGTGAGGCTGGCCCGCTGCTTTCCGCCATCACCGGCGGATTTTTTCGTTGAATCGGGCAGAGCCGGCCTAACCAGGGTGGCACCACGGGCCTGATCGCCAGCGCTCGTCCCTGACCGTTTTGGGGACGGGCGTTTTGATTCCGCTCCCCCCGCCGCTGACCGGCTTGATGCATCGGACAAATCCACACAAAGGAGCATAGGATGGTCGACAAACTGCACACCAAATACGTTCTGGCCGAAACCGACATGCCGCGCGCCTGGTACAACATCCTGCCGGACCTGCCGCGCCCGCTCTCCCCGGTGCTGCACCCGGGCACGAAGAAACCCGTCACCCCGGACGATCTCGCGCCGCTGTTCCCGATGGCGCTCATCGCGCAGGAGATGAGCCAGGAGCGCTACATCGAGATCCCGGACCCGGTGCGCCGCGTGTACGCCCAGTGGCGCCCCAGCCCGCTCTACCGCGCGCGCCAGTTGGAAAAGGCGCTGGACACCCCGGCGCGCATCTACTACAAGTACGAAGGCGTCAGCCCGGTGGGCAGCCACAAGCCCAACACCGCCGTCGCCCAACTGTTTTACAACCAGCAGGAAGGCGTCAAGCGGGTCGCCACCGAAACCGGCGCGGGCCAGTGGGGATCGTCGCTGGCGATGGCCGGCGCGTTCTTCGGGATCGCGATCGAGGTCTTCATGGTCAAAGTCAGCTACCACCAGAAACCGTTTCGCCGCAGCATGATGCAGGCTTACGGCGCGACGGTCCACGCCAGCCCGACCAACCTGACCGAGGCCGGGCGCAGCATCCTGGCAAAGGACCCGGACACGCCCGGCAGCCTGGGGATCGCCATCAGCGAGGCGGTCGAGGTCGCGGCCAAGAACAACGACGTGAAATACTCGCTGGGCAGCGTGCTCAACCACGTGCTGCTGCACCAGACGATCGTCGGCGAGGAGGCGCTGCTCCAGATGGCGCAGGCCGACGACTATCCCGACGTCGTGATCGGCTGCGCGGGCGGCGGCAGCAACATGGCCGGGCTGATCATTCCCTTCGTGCGCGAGCGGCTGTCCAACGGGCACCGGACGCGTTTCCTGGCCGCCGAACCGACCGCCTGCCCCAGCATGACACGCGGCGTCTACGCTTACGACTTCGGCGACACGGTCGGCATGACGCCGCTGGTCAAGATGCACACCCTGGGTCACGACTTCGTCCCGCCGGGCATCCACGCGGGCGGTTTGCGTTATCACGGCATGGCGCCGCTCATGTCGCTGCTGCACGAGGAAGGCATCGTCGAAGCCAAAGCCTACCACCAGAACAGCATTTTCGAGGCCGCGGTCCTGTTCGCCCGCCACGAGGGGCACATCCCCGCCCCGGAGAGCGCGCACGCCATCCGCGCCGCGATCGACGAGGCGCTGGAAGCCAAAGCCGCCGGCGAGGAGCGCGTGATCCTGTTCAACCTGAGCGGGCACGGGCACTTCGACATGCTGTCCTACGATCGCTATTTCGAGGGCGACCTGGAAGACTACGATTACCCGGTCGAGGCGGTAGCCGACGCGCAGACGCGCATGCCCCAGGTGGACGAGGCCGCGCTGGGCGTGGGCGATTAGCCCGCCGTGCGTGAAGCGAGGCGGTGCCAGGCAGCAGGCGGCAGACCGGCATCGCCTCAGTTTCGCCGGGCGCGCAGCTCAGCCGACTCCCAGGTGAGGCTCGCCGGGCCTGCGCGCCCGCCGAGCACCCACACGCCCCAGTCGCCCGCCAGCCCGACCGGCGCCGCGCCGAGCTTTTCGCCGTTCAGCCGCAGCCGGATCGCGCCGGACGGCTCGCGGTGCAGCGCGATCGTGTTCGGCTCGCCCGGCGGCGCGACGCGGGGATAGGGCATCCAGCGCCATTCGGGCTGGGCCGCGGGGCACGCGCTGATGTCGCGCGGAGCCGGGACCGGGCAGCGCCGCGTCGTCACGTAGCCGTCCCCGCTGACGGCGTAGACCATCCGCGCCCCGTCGTCCGTGTCCAGCCACACGCCCCACGCCGCGCCGGGATCGGACCCGGCGGCCAGCCGGGCGCGGACTGCCAGCGTGAACGCGTCGCCCGGCACGCGCGCCGGGGGCGGCGCGGTGAACCATTCCCCCGCGCCCGCGCGCGTTTCGCGCTGCGGCCCGCCCGCCCAGGCCAGCGCCACATCCGCCCAGACGACCGGCCCGGCCACCGGCGGATCGGCGACGCCCCGCGCCAGGACGATCGCCCCGACCGCCACCACCAGCACGACGAGCACCACCCCCGCCAGCGCGCCGCACCACAGCCAGCCCGGCACCGGCTCGCTCGATGGAATCTTCATTCTTTCTGTACCCATTTGGCTATTAGATAAATGATTTTTCCGGTACAATGGATACCATTATCGCAGCATCGCAGGATATCACCACCGTGGAGTATCACATCACCTATCACTGGGACACCTCCAACCCGCTGCCCGTCTTGCACGTCCGCGTGTCCGGCTCGCTGCTGGCCGATCTCACGGCGATTCCGGCGCTGATCGACCAGACGCACAAGCTCGTCGACGAGCGGCCCGGCGCTGAGGGGGTGACGATCGTGTACGATCTCACCCGCACCGAGGGCCGGCTGCCGCTGGCGGCATTGATGCGGCGCAGCGTGATCAGCCCGGCGGTCCGGCGGGTGATCATCTGCGGGGCGCGCAGCCGCACCGACGAGATGGCCGTCCTGATCATGTCGGCGGCCAAGCGCCTGCCGTACGACATCCTGTTCGCGGCCTCGAACCCCGGGCGCGAGCCTCAATTTTTCGCTCACCAGGGCTGATTCCGGCGCCCGCGCGGCGCGGCCCGCCACCCCCACCGAAATTCGCCCAAAACGGCCCCTTGCGCTATAATTTACAGTATCACAATTGCGGGGCAAGATACCTGCTCCCATAGCCTTATCGACCGGGCTGGCGCTGGCCCTACGCGGATATTGATGACCACCGGGCGACCCGCGTTTTCCCCCAGGTCGCCCGACTGATTCAGACGGAAGCTGGCTGGACCGTCACACAAACACAGGACATTCATTTATGGATATCGGAACCGTCAGACAGATCAACATCAACGACGAGATGCGCGGATCGTACCTCGATTACGCCATGAGCGTGATCGTGGCGCGCGCGCTGCCCGATGCCCGCGACGGGCTGAAACCGGTGCATCGCCGCATCCTGTACGCCATGCACGATATGGGCATCCGGGCCAATTCCAGCTACAAGAAATCGGCCCGCATCGTCGGCGAGGTGCTGGGCAAATACCACCCGCACGGCGACTCCGCTGTCTACGATGCGATGGTCCGCATGGCGCAGGACTTCTCGCTGCGCTACATGCTGGTCGATGGGCAGGGCAACTTCGGCAGCATCGACGGCGACAGCGCGGCGGCCATGCGCTACACCGAGGCCCGGCTGGCGCGCATCGCGGAAGAACTGCTCGAAGACATCGGCATGAACACGGTCGATTTCGTGCCCAACTTCGACGACACGCTCGGCGAGCCGGAGGTGCTGCCCGCCAAGCTGCCCAACCTGCTGCTCAACGGGACGAGCGGCATCGCGGTCGGCATGGCGACCAATATCCCGCCGCACAACCTGCGCGAGGTCGCCGCCGCGATCACCTACATGATCGACCGCATGATCGAGGCCGAGGGCGATCCCGACGACGCCGTGACCGAGATCTCGGTCGATGACCTGATGCAGTTCATCCAGGGGCCAGACTTTCCCACCGGCGCCCTGATTGTCGGCGGCGCCGAGCTGAAAGAAGCCTACGCGACCGGCAAGGGCCGCATCGTGATGCGCGCCCGGACCGAGATCGACGAAATCAACGATGGACGCTTCCGCATCACCGTCACCGAGATCCCTTACCAGGTCAACAAGTCCGCGATCCTCGAACGCATCGCGGCGCTGGTGCGCGATGGCCGCCTGAACATGATCGCCGACCTGCGTGACGAATCCGACCGCGCCGGCCTCGCCATCGTGATCGAGCTGAAGCGCGGCGCACAGCCGCGCACCGTGGTCAACCGGCTGTTGAAATTCACCCAGCTTCAAAGCACGTTCGGCATCCAGATGCTGGCGCTGGTCGATGGCGAGCCGCGCCTGCTCAGCCTGCGGCGCGCGCTGCACCTGTACATCGACCACCGCCGCACGGTGATTCGCCGCCGCAGCGAGTACGAGCTGGAAAAAGCCCGCGCCCGCGCGCACATTCTGGAAGGGCTGCTCAGGGCGCTGGCCGACATCGAGGACGTCATCAAGACGATCCGGCAGGCCGACGACACCGAAACCGCCCGCGCCGGCCTGATCGAGCGCTTCGGCCTCAGCGAGGCGCAGGCCAACGCCATTCTCGACATGCAGCTCCGGCGGCTGGCCGCGCTCGAGCAGCAGAAAATCGAGGACGAATACCGCCAGATTCGCGACTACATCGCCTACCTCGAAGACCTGCTGCGCTCGCCGCGCAAGGTGCTGGCCCTGATCCGCGACGACGTCAACATGCTGGCCGACAAATACGGCGACGACCGCCGCACCGAGCTGGCGCTCGACGTGATGACCGACTTCTCGGAGAGCGACCTGATCCGCGACGAGGAAGTGCTGATCAGCCTGACCGAGCGCGGCTACATCAAGCGCGTCCCGGCGGCGCTGTACCGCTCGCAGCGGCGCGGCGGCAAAGGCGTCACCGGCATGGCGACCCGCGACGAAGACGCCGTCGAGACGCTGTTCTCCACCGGCTCGCTGGATCACGTGCTGTTCTTCACCGACCAGGGCAAGGTTTACTGCCAGCGCGCCTACATGATCCCCGAAAGCGGGCGCGGCGCCAAAGGCACCCTGATCAACGCGTTCCTGGCGCTGCAGCCGGAAGAATACGTCTCGACCATCGCCAGCGTGCCCACCTTCGAGAACGCCGAGGGCTACTTCGTGCTGTGCACGCGCCGGGGACGCATCAAGCGCGTGCCCGCCAGCGCCTTCGCGGCGGTGCGCAGCAACGGCCTGATCGCCATGACGCTCGACGACGACGATTACCTGGGCTGGGTCCGGCGCACGACCGGCGACCAGGATTTGATCGTGGTGACGCGCCACGGCCAGAGCATCCGCTTCCACGAGCGGGACGTGCGCGTGATGGGCCGCCCGGCGGGCGGCGTGAGCGCGATCCGGCTGGCCGACGACGACGAGGTCGCCGGAATGGACGTCATCACCGATCCGAACGCCACGCTGCTGGTCGTGACCGAATACGGCTATGGCAAGCGCACCCCGCTCGCCGAGTACAAGGTGCAGCGCCGCTTCGGCAGCGGCATCCGCACGCTGTCCAAGGACCTGCACAAAACCGGCTCGATCATCGGCGCGAGCGTGGTCACGCCCGACGATGGCCTGACGCTGATCACGGCGGGCGGCATCGTGCTGCGCACCGAGGTCGACACGATCAGCATTTACGGGCGCTCGACCAGCGGCGTCAAGATGATCCACCTGGCCGACGACGACGCGCTGGTGAGCATGGCGATCGTGGCCGGCGTGCCCCTCGAAGTCGAGCAGGCGCAGCTCTCGCCCAACGGCCACATCAGCGCCGAAGGCGAGCCGCTCGCCGCGCCGATCCTGGTCGAGGACGAGGCCGCCGATCTGCCTGAGGACGGGTACGACGACGACTTCGACGGCGACTACGACGAGCCGTATTACGGCGACGAAGGCTAACCATTCCGCCGGTTCGCCGCCACAATCTGGCCCTCTCGATGCCCACTGCGCCCTCGTGCTGGTGGGCATCGCCGATCATCCGTTCGATTTCTCAAACCTGCGCGCCAAACCCTGGCTAAACCGGGCGGCCTGTCGTACACTGGGGCCATGCTCACGTATCCCATCACCCTACAGGCCGGGCCTGGACCCCTCCAGGCTTTCGTCCCCGATCCGGACCCCGACGCCATCGCCGCGTCGGCGGTCGCGCTCGCCAATACCGATGGCGGCGTGCTGATCGTGGGCCTCGACGAGCGCGGCGCGGCCACCGCCCTGCCCGACGGTCCCGCGCTGGACCAGGCGCTCCAGCAGGCCGCCGAACGCTGCACGCCCCCGATCACGTTCGCCTTTCGCCAGATGGTGATCACCCCCGCCGGGCCGGTGCTCGCGCTGGCGATCCCGCGCGGGCGGAAGGTCCACGCCCTGCACGACGGGCAGGTGACGGTCCGCGCGGCGCGCGGCAACCGCGTGCTCAACGGCGCCGAGATCCGCCAACTGCTCTCCACCCGGACGAACGGCGAGTTCGAGGCCGAGCCGGTGCCCGGCGCCACGCCCGGCAGCCTGGACCCCAACCTGGTGGCCGATTTCCTGTTCCACCGCCGGGGCCGCCTGGGGCAGTCGCCGGCGGGCGGCCAGGACGACCTGCTGATCAAGATGGGCGCGGTCACGCCCGACTACCGCGTGACGGTGGCCGGGATGTTGCTGTTCGGGCGCGACCCGCAGCGCTGGCTGCCTGCCAGCGGCGCGCGCTTCGTGCGGATGGTCGGCGGGAATCACGTCGCGTTCGAGCGCACCATCGGCGGGACGGTGACGCAGATCGTCGAGCGCGTGTGGGAGCAGGTCAGCCAGCAGATGCGGGCCGACAGCGAGGCTGACATCCCGGAGCAGTTCGTGCCGCTGGCCGTGCGCGAGGCACTGGTCAACGCGGTGTGCCACCGCGACTACCGGCTGCGCGGCGAGGGGATCACGGTGACAATGCGTCCCGACCGGCTGGACGTCACCAGCCCCGGCGGGCTGCCCGGCTTCATGACGATGGAGCACCTGATCAACGGGCGGTTCAGCCGCAACCCGCGGCTGGCCTGGGCGCTGTTTCACTGGGGCTACATTCCGGAGCCGGGCCAGGGCATCATCAGCCTGATGGCGAGCATGGACCGGCGCGGCTGCCGCCCGCCGGAGATCGAGACGGGGCCGTACCGGGTGAACGTCCGGCTGTACAGCGCCGGGACGGGCGCGACCGGCGGGGCGGGCGACGAGGGCGCGGGCGAGTTCAACGCGCGCCAGCGCCAGGCCCTGGCCTACGTCCGCGAGCACGGCAGCATCACCCTGCGCGAGCTGCGCACGTTATGCAGCGACAGCCGCCCCGAGCAGCTCCAGCGCGATCTGGTCGAGCTGGTGGCGCGGGGACGGCTGCGCAAAATCGGCTCGCGCACGAGCGCGTATTACATCATGCCGTGAGTGTCATACCCCCAGGCGGGCGATCAGACCATGAACTCGCCGCCCCGGTAGAACAGCTCGCCATCGATCACGATCTCGCCGCCGTCTTTCATGTTGTGGACCATGTCCCAGTGAATGGCGCTCTGGTTGAGCCCCTTCGCCTCGGCATAGCTGCGGCCCAGCGCCATGTGGATGCTGCCGCCGATCTTCTCGTCGAACAGGATGCTGCGCGTCAACTGCTGGACGCCCATGTTCGTCCCGATGGCGAACTCACCCAGGCGGCGCCCGCCCGCGTCGGTGTCGAGCTGGCTGAGCAGGAACGCCTCGCCCTTGCTGGCCGACGCTTCGACCGCCACGCCATCCTCGAAGCGCAGCTTCACGCCGTCCACCTCGAAGCCCTGGTAGACCGAGGGGAAGTTGAACGCGACCGTGCCGCTGACCGAGTCCTCGACCGGGCTGGTGAAAATCTCGCCGTCGGGGAAGTTCAGCTCGCCGTGACAGCTCACCCACAGCCGCCCGTCGAAGTCGAATGACAGGTCGATGCCGGGGCCGCGCACTTCGGCGTGCTTCTTATCGGCCAGCCACGCCACCAGCCGCTCCTGCTGCTCGCGGAACGCGGTCCAGTAGGCGACCGGGTCCGGCTGGTCCAGCCCGCAGGCGCGGTACACGAACGCCTCGTAGGCGCGGAGGCCCATCTCGGCGGACTGCGCCAGGGCCTGGGTCGGCCAGCCGACGACGGTCCAGCGCAGCTCGCCCTGATCGTACCGGTCGAGATACGCCTCGCCGAACGGCTGGATCGCCCGGCGAAAGCGGCTGATGCGCGCCGGGTCGATGGTAGAGACGGCTTTGGTGTTGGTCGGCGCCTTGATGAAGAACAGCGCGTCGGAATGGTTGACCCAGTGCATGATCGTCGAGTCCAGGTGGTCGAGTTGGGCGTCGTTCGCCTCGCGCATGAACAGCTCGAAATAGGGCGAGTAATCGGCGGAGATGAGCGCCGCCGACTGCACGTTGGGGTACCCGCCCCGCTTCAGCACAGCCTCGACCAGCGCCTCGACCAGCGGCGCGGCGGTGTCGTGCTGGGCGGCGATGGTCACGTAGTCGCCCGGCTGGACGGGGGATGAATACTCGGTAAGGATTTTGGCGAGATCGGTCGCCAGGTTTTTTGTCATGTTCTTCGCCTTCTGTCTGCACAGACAAAATACTTGAGGCCCGGCAGCGCTGGCCGCCTGGGCAGGCTTCGACTATAGCACAGGTGAGAGGGCGCTGCTACGCGCGCGTGCGGGCGAAAAGACGATTTTGCTATAATTTATCTGGGCTATTCAGTGAAGACGGTTCGGCGGAGGACTCATGAGCATCGTTCCGTACCAGACGGCGCACCCGGCGCGCCGCAACAAGCTGCTGCTGCTCGCGTTCGTCATCCTGGTCATCGTCGTCAGCTCGACGGCGCTGGCGGTGGCCGCCCTGCTCACGCCGGAGAAAAACGACGTGCGCATCCTGCCCGACATGGGCCGCCGGCACGTGCAGGTCCAGGTGGCGAGCGACGTGTACATCAGCCACCCGCCCACCTCCGGCCCGCACATGCCGGAAGAGGTGAGCTGGGGCGAGCACGCGACGACTCTGTCGGACGCGGCGCAGCTTCACGCGCTCGAACGGGGCGCGGTGATCCTGCACTACAACTGCCCCGACGGCTGCGCGGCAGACGTCGAGACGCTGCGCGGCATCCTGAACGACGCCGGGACCGAGCAGCTCATTCTGCACCCGTACACCAACATGGACGATCGCTTCGCCGTCACCGCCTGGACGCGCCTGCTGGCGTTGGACGCAATCGACCGCGAGCTGATCGTGGACTTCATCGAGGACTACCGGGGCACCGTGCGGGAGGACTGAACCGGGCCGCGCACAAAAAACATGAGTGACGCTTCTGCTACAAATTGAGGATACTTCCAAATGACGCATCAAACGTCAGGTGTATCAAGCGGCGTCACAGCGCCAGAGGCAGCAGGTCACTCATGTGTTATTTCTCATTCTACGACGAAACAGGGGCGGTGTCCAGCCGTTGCCCTGGTGACGCGCTCACAGTACAATGGTCATAAGCTGATCAGTCAATCCGGGTGGGCCGCGTCATGACCACACGCATTTTAATCATCGACCCCGATATCACGTTCGTGGTGAGCCTCAAACAGGCGCTCGAAGATACCGGCGAGTTTCACGTCAGCGTGTCGGCCACCGGGCCCGCCGCCCAGGACTCGCTCGAACGCGGGCGGCACGACGTCGCCGTGCTCGACTTCGAGATCCCCGAGCAGGACGTGATGGAACTGATCGCGGATCTGCGCCACATCCAGCCGGACCTGCCGATCGTCATGACGCCGCACACCGACCTGCACCGCGAGCGCGCGCGGTTTCTGGACATTCAGGGCGTGCTGTCCAAGCCGTACATGGCCCGCGACCTGATCCCCCACCTGCGGAGCCTGGCGAGCCGCGCGAGCGCTTCGCCCGCGCCGGAAGATGCCTTCGTCCCGCCCGCCATGCCGGCCACGCTGCGCCACCTGGTGCCCGAAGAGGAGGACGCCGCGCGCCCGACCCCGTCGCCGACCGAGCTGCTGGACGGCGTCGAGCGCGACAAACTGGGCGACAGCGGCGCCGACAGCCTCGCCAGCGATCCGGACGCCATTCTCCGCGAGCTGGAAGCGTTCGAGGAGGGCGGGCCCCGGGACCTCGACGAGCCGGAAGCCGATTACGGCACCAAACAGCTCGACGACGCGCCCGCTACGCCAGCTAAAACGACGGCGCTGCTGCAATGGGACGCTGCACCGCCCACGTCACAGCTCTCCGACACGCACGAGCTGGACGACCAGTCCCAGCCCGCCGGGACGGTGCGTTTCAGCGACGACCCCGGCGCGGAAGCCGGTGACGAAGACGTGCTCGAAGCGCACGGCTGGGTGATGGAGGGCGCCGGGACGCGCCTGTTCGAGCCGTTTTTGGGCGAGCCGCCCACCCAGGAAGAGGACACGCCCACCGTCCCGCAGCAAGACCTGCCGGGCGTGCGGCAGTTCCTGGCGACCGACGTGCAGGAGCACGACCCGTCCACCTTCGGCGAGGTGCTCGACGCGGTGGCCCAGTCGCCGCCCAACGCGCGCCCCCTGTCGCCGGATGACGAAGCCTTTCACCAGCTCGTCGACTCCATGCGCGGGCCGGGAGAAAGGCGCACCCGCCGCCGCTGGCTGGAAGACCTGCTCGCCTCGATCGCCGCCGATACGGCCCGCGAAGAACCCAACGACGTCTCGGACGAAGGCGAGACGGAACTCGATTACGTGCTGGACGCCATCCGGCGCGGGCAGTCGCTCGGCCCGGACGTGCCCGACGGCGCGATCGCGGACCTGGAGGATCCCACCATTGGCGACGTGATGCACGACCTGTTCGATCCCTCGTTCGAGGGCGTGCTCGAAGCGCTGGCGGGCCGCGAGATCGACGACGAGGACTTCCCAGAGCCGACCTACGGCGGCGCGCCCCAGGCCGGTCCCGGTTCCCAGCCGCGCGATCGCATCTTGCCCGGCGAGTTGTCCGAAGAACGCGACGCGCCCGAATGGCTGAAGGAATACGAGGCCGAAGGGCTGGACCCGGTCGAAATGGGCATCGGCGCGGAGGCGGAGCCGGTCGAGGAGCCGCCGGTCGACGCCGAGGACTCGTCGCACTACCCCGCCACGGCGGCGCTCAGCGCCGTCTCGCGGGACGAGGCCAGCGAAGATTTTTCGCTCAACCGGTTGCTGAGCCAGATCGAGCAGCAGTTGCCGCCGCCGCGCAGCGGGCGCCCGCGCCTCAAGCCGCTGCCGTCCTGGGGCGACGCGTCCTCGCTGGAGGGCGCGCAGTCGCTCGAATCGCTGTTCGACCGCATGGAAGGCACCGGCGCCGAACCGCCCGGTGAGGAGGAGCCGTCCGCGATGGACGACTCCGAGGCGCTGGAGCAGTTGTTGAACCTGGTGGAGGCGTCCGCGAGCGAGGAGCCGTTCGCCCAGCCGGAGGCCGATTGGGAAGTGGACGACCTGGACGACGCCATCGCCGAGGCATTTTACGCCGGGGTTCAGGAAGAGGCCGAGCTGGTGTTCCCCGCCTACGACGAGGACGCGCAGGCCGGCGACGCGCCCTTCGAAGCGCCGCCGGACGAAGCCGGGGAATTCGCGCCCGAACCGGACGCGCCGCCCGCCGCCTATGACGAAGCACACGAAGCGGTCCCCATGTGGGACGAGGTTGAGGAGATCATCCCCATCGACGACGACCACCTGATCCCGGTGCCGGTCGAGGCCGCGGCCCGCCTGCTGAGCGGCGAGGATGCCGGCCCTGCGCCCGGCGACGAAGACGACGAGGTCACCCTGACGCAAATCGCCATCCAGCTCACCCAGTATTCGCTGGAAAGCTCGGCCCAGGCGACCATGCTCAGCCGCCCGGGCGAGATGCTGGCCGGGGCGGGCGATCTGCCCGATGTGGCGATGGATCGCCTGTTCGACCTCGTCGACGGCGCGTGGCAGACCCGCAGCAGCGACGATACCGACTCGCTGATGCGCTACATCACCCTGCCGGAGGCGGGCGACTTCCTGCTGTACAGCAAGCTGGTCGCCGGCGACCTGATCCTGAGCATGGTGTTCCACCTCGACACGACTGTGAGCGTGATCCGCCGCCAGGCGCAGCGCCTCGGCCAGTCGCTGGACCTCGTGCCCGAGGCCGAGGAGTCGCTCGCCGGTGACGAGCCCCCCGCCGCCCGGACCGAGCCCAGCCGCCCCACCGACATGCAGCGCCCGGCGGACTGGCGCATCGACGAAGAGAGGCGCATCGCGGACGAGGCGGGCGTGCTGCCGCGTCCCGGCGGCCAGGAAGAGGCCGACATGGGCTTCACCTGCCTGTGGCTGCCGCGCGATCCCGGCCAGGAACTGGCGGGCACGTTCGCCGACGACCTGCGCAAGTGGGTCTTCGAAATCGGCGCGGAGCACGGCTGGCGCATCGAGTCGGTGGAGGTCAACGCCGATTTCATCGCGGTGTCGCTGTGCGTGCCGCAAAAAGCGGAGCCCGACGACGTGATCGCGCACCTGATGGACGAAACCACCCACCGCGTCAGCGCGCTCCACCCCGAATGGCTGGACGGCTATCAGCCGCTGTGGGCCGACGGGTATTACCTGGTGATGCCCCCGCGCGACCTGACCGACCGCGAAATCGCGCGGTTCATCACCTACCAGCGCCAGGCCCAGATTGGCTGACGCGGCCTTCCCTGTACCGACGCAGCGCCCCAGTACGTGACGGGGCGTTCACCTTTTTGCAGCGTCAACGTAGCCTCATCGTCAAAGGATGGAAAAAGGAGAACATCATGCGGAAACTGGTCGTCACTGAATTCGTGTCGCTGGATGGCGTCATGGAAGAGCCGGGGTGGACGTTCAAGTACTGGAATGACGAGATCGCAGCGTTCAAAGGCGAGGAGACGAGCGCCAGCGATGCCCTGCTGCTGGGACGCGTGACCTACCAGGGGTTCGCCGCAGCATGGCCGGAGAGCAAGGACGAAGGCGCGCCGTACTTTAACAGCGTCCGTAAATACGTCGTCTCCACGACGCTCGACAAGGTGGAGTGGAACAACTCCGTGCTCATCAAAAACAACGTAGTGGACGAAGTCCTCAGGCTCAAGCAGCAGGATGGCCGGGACATCACGGTCCACGGCAGCGCCACGCTCGTGCAAACGCTCATGCAGCACGATCTCGTCGATCGCTACCGGCTGCTCGTCTATCCGGTGGTGCTGGGCAAAGGCAGGCGTCTCTTTGAGGAAGGAACCACCGCGACGCTCAAACTCGTGGAAGCGCGAACACTCAGCGCGGGCGTGGCCGCGCTCATCTACGAACCGGAACGCAAATAACCCCTGCCAAACGGACAAAAGCTGTCGCCCAGTCGCCGCCCGCTAACCCCAACGGGCGGCAACCTCTATCTGGCGACTGTGGTGCGGGCAGGCCAGCGACGCGCCCTAGCTGACGCGCGTGGCGGTGCCGGTCAGCACCCATTGAACGTAGGTGTTCTCGCCGGCGACGGCGCTGATCGTCACCTGCCCGGTCCGGCTGTCGGCAGTCACTTCACGGTCGACGATGGTCTGGCCGCACGAGAACGTCTGCCCCCCGGTGAAGAACTGGATGTTCTGCGTCCCGGTGCCGAAACACGACACGGCGATGATCAGCCGCGCCCGGCCCCCGGACAGCGCCGCGTTGGGGTTCATGCCGCTGATGTCCCACCGCACGCGATCTTCCGTGTCACCGCCGGGGTACGATACGAAATCGGTCACCGATGTCGTGCTGTCGAGCGGGATGTTCAGCGGAGCGTTGAAGTTCGCATCCGGCGGCGCGGTTGGCGGGGGCGGCGGCGTGGTGGGCGTGTAACTTGGCGTATACGTCGCGGACGGCTGCTGGAACTGCTGTTGCTGGGGCTGCGTGGGCGTATAGCTGGGCGTGTAGGTCCAGGTTGCAGTTGGCGTATAGCTGGGCGTGTAGGTCCAGGTTGCCGTCGGCGTGTAGCTCGGCGTGTAGGTCCAGGTGGGCGTCAACGTCGGGCCGCCGGGCGTGTAGGTCGGGCTGGGGGTGTACGTCGGCGTATAAGTGTACGTCACGCTGGGCGTGTAGCTCGGCGTGTAGGTCCAGGTGGGGGTGACCGTCGGGCCGCCGGGCGTGTAGGTTGGGCTGGGCGTGTACGTCGGCGTCACGGTCGGCCCGCCGGGCGTGTAGGTCGGCGTCACCGATCCCGACGCAGATGGCGTCAAGGCGGACGTATCGCCCACTGCCGGGAAGCTGGCGACGGTCACCCCGCTGCAATCGCCCTGTGTGCTGGTCGCGGCCACCTGGGAGGACACCCATCCCGGCCCACCGTTGTAGAGCACCTGCCACCAGCTTCCGTCCTGATTCTTGCCCGTCACCGGGAGCGTCGTCCCGGCCTGCGCCACGCCGATCGGCGGCTGGTAGGCCAGCCCTGGGCCATAGCGCACGTTCACGTTACCCGCGAACGCCACCACGCACGTCCCCGATGCAACGGGCGGCGCGCCCGACGATCCGCTCGCGGGCGGCTGGGCGGGCGGCACGGGCGTGCTCTCGACCGGGATCGCGTCCCAGGTGATCAGCACGTCGAGCGTGTCTTCGCCCGGCTCGATCGCGAGCACGAAAGAGCCACCGGCGGGCAGCATCGCCGCCACCGCCGGCAGGACCAGCACCGACGGCGCGAAATCGAGGATTGTCTCGCCGCTGGTCTCGTCGACCAGGCTCAGCGCGGGCAGGCCGATCCCCGGCACGCCCTCGGGCACGACCGTCTCGACCGACAGCGATGTGAACAGGACGTCCGGCACCGGGTCCAGGCTGAAGCGCTGCGCCGCCGCTTCAACCGTGACTCCCGTCTCGCCCAGCGCCAGCGGCACCGGCGGAGCGCCGCCGCCCGCGAGCTGGATCAGCAGGTCGCCCCCGGCAGCGGCCCCCGCCTGAAGCACGAGCGTATACCGCCCTCCGGGCGCCGCAGCGTCGGCGGCATGGACAATGTTGCCGTCCGCGCCGGGTGTCAGCGGGACGGCGCTCTGGTTCGGATCGATCAGCACGGCGGTGAAGGCGAAATCGGTCAGCCGGTCCAGCCGCAGCTCGAACCCGTCCCCCGCCTGGATGTCGAACACGCGGGTGGCCGTCTGGCCGGGCGATAGCGTCAGGATCAGCGGCTGGTCGGCAACGAGCGTAATGCCGTCATCCTGGGCGCGCGCCGGCAGGGGCGCCGCGATCGCCACAACCAGCGACAGGACGAGCAGCAGCGCGGGTACACGTCGGAAACGATCGAGTATCATCATGTGGCTCCTGTGCAAAGTTATAATGGCAGCATTGAAGAGAAGGCCCCGGCTTTTGGGTCTTAATTGAAATCATAGTATAACAATTTCTCATAATATATCAACAAAAAACATATAAAATCCCCCGTTCGAGCGCCGAAGCCGGCTGCCGGGCATCGCCGCCCGGCGCGCGCGGTGTTATAATGGGATCGCACATCCGTTCAGTTGCGCCCGCCCATCACTGAGCGGGACCCATCATTCACCCTGGCTGCCGGGGGATTATCCGCGATGCACGTGTTGTTTTCGTACAACTTTCACGCTCCCGACCTCGCCGACGAGAACTTCGCGGCGCTGTACGAGCAGCGCCGGCGGGACGCCTCATTCGCCTTCGCCTACGAGAAGGACGGCGCCGTCTACGCCCTGCGCGACCACCTGGGAATCGTCCCGCTCTACTACCGCCACACACCGGACGGCGTCCGCTTCGCGGCGTCGCTGACGGACCTGGTGACCGCGCACGACCGGCTCCACCCGGAAGGGCTGGTGCCCTACCTGAAGTTCGGCACCGCGCGCCTGGTGCCGCTCGTCGAGGCGATCCACATCGTCCCGCCGGGCACGGTTCTCCGCATCGATCCCGTTTCGCAGCAGCGGAGCACGGTCTATGCCTACCGGCTGCGCCCGCAGCCCGTGGCGCGCTTTGCCAGCCGGGCCGAGCTGGTCGCCCGGTTCGAGGAGCACTTCAGCCAGGCCATCCGGCGCCTCGTCCGGCACGACCCGGTCGGCCTGTACCTGAGCGGGGGCATCGACTCGGCGCTGATCGGCATTTACCTGCGCCGGGCGGGCGTGGAGGTCAACGCCTACACGTCCGCGCCCTGGGGCAAAACCAGCTCCGAAACGCCCCACGCCGAGGCCAACGCCCGCGCCATCCAGGTGGCACACCACGTGGTCGACGCCCTGGAAACCGACGCGTACCCATCGCTGATCGACGACCTGCCGGGCATCTACGGGACGCCTCACGGGACGCCGACCGGCCTGGGCGTGGCGAGCCTGTGGCAGCGTTCGTCCCTCGCGGACGAGAAGCAGGTCTTCTTCGGGCAGAACAGCGACACGATCATGGGCTGCATGCCGGCCCAGTACCTGGCTTACTTCACGCAGTTCCTGCCGGGGCCGCTGCGCCGCAAGGCCCACCCAACGCTGAACCGGCGCACCCTGATCGCCAACTATCTCTCGTTTGCGCGGCGGTTCGCGGGCGACACGGCGCCGTTCTACCTGCCCCCGTTCCCGGACCGGACCTCAGCCGTTCAGAAGCTCATCCTGGCCGGGATGTTCATGGCCCACACGCCCGCCGATGGCGAGGTCCTGTCGCAGCCCGCGATTCGCCGGGATATCCTCGCCTCCGATCCGTACTACGACGTCGATCTCGTCGAGTTCTGCCTGGGCATTCCGTTCCGGCACCGCGTCGCGTTCACGCGCGAATCGCGGATCGGGCTGGCGTTCGAGAAACACCTGCTGCAGCAGTTGGCGCTGCGCTACCTGCCGGAGCACATCGTCTTTCGCAAAAAAGCGTTCGTCGTGTCCTTCGAGCGCGACGAACGCTCCGCGGCCATCGCCCGGGCGCTGCCGGGCACGCTGCTCAGACTCCCGCTCGAGAACACGAACGAGAGGTTCGCCGCCCGGATACTCCACCGCTGGGCGGAGACAACCGGCATCGACCTGAAATCGACCTGAATCCGTACTGAGTTTAGCCACGATAGGAACACGCCATGTCACGTCCCACGCTTGTGCTCATCGACGGTCACGCGCTGGCCTACCGCCAATTTTTCGCCCTGCCCGCCGCCGGGTTCATGACCAAAGGCGGCGAGCCGACCAACGCCACCTTCGGCTTCGCCCGCACGCTGCTCGACATCCTCGACACGCGGCCCAACTACCTCGCCGTCACGTTCGACCAGGGGCTGTCCGGGCGCGGCGAGATGTTCCCGGACTATAAGGGCACGCGCGAGAAGATGCCCGACGACCTGCGCTCGCAGCTCAATCGCATCCGCGAGGTGGTGGCCGCCTTCAACATCCCGATCCTGGAGCTGGACGGGTACGAGGCCGACGACGTGCTCGGCTCGGTGGCGCCCCAGGCCGAGGCCGACGACGTGGACGTGCTGATCATCACCGGCGACCGTGACCTGCTCCAACTGATCACCGAGCGCACGACCGTGCAGCTTCCCGCCGGGCGCAGCCAGAACCAGCCGCAGGTGTATGACCTGGCGCGCTTCCGCGAGGAGTACGGCCTGGAGCCGCCGCAGTTGGTCGACATCAAGGGGCTGATGGGCGACTCGTCGGACAACATCCCCGGCGTGAAGGGCGTGGGCGAGAAGACGGCCATCAAGCTGATCGCGGAGTACGGCTCGGTCGATGGCGTGTACGAGCACCTCGACGCGATCAAGGGCGCGCTGCGCACCAAGCTGGACGCGGGCCGCGAGAGCGCCCTGCTCTCGCGCGAGTTGGCCCGCATTCGCCGCGACGTGCCGGTGACGCTCGACCTCAACGCGTGCGTGTCGCACGACTACAACTATGCCGACGTGGAGCGGCTGTTCCGGGCGCTCGAATTCCGCAGCCTGATCGACCGCGTGCCCGGCAAACCGTCCGGCAGCGTCCCGCCGCAGCAAATGTCGATGTTCGAGATGGCCGAGGCGGTCCGCGCCCCGGATCAGGCGGTGGTCCCGTTCGTGATCGTGGACGACGAGGCGAAGCTCGCCGCGCTGGTCGAGACGCTGGACGGGGCCGGCGCGATCACCTGGGACGTGGAGACGACCTCCACCGACCAGATGCGCGCCGAACTGGTCGGCATCGCGCTGGCGATCAGCGGCGAGGAAGGCTATTACGTCCCGGTGGGGCACGTCGCCGGCAACGCGCCCGCCCACCCCAACGAGGAGTCCCAGCCCGACCTGGTGGCGGGGCACAGCCCGCACCAGCTTCCGCTCGAAACCGTGATCGAGGCGCTGCGCCCGGCGCTGACCGATCCGCAAATCCCCAAGTACGCCCACAACGCCACCTACGACCTCGTCGTGATGCGCCGCTACGGGATCGACGTGGCGCCGGTCGCCTTCGACACGATGGTCGCCGAATGGCTCAGCGACCCGTCGAGCCGCAACCTGGGCCTCAAGAACCTGGCCTGGGTGCGCACCGGCGTGCAGATGACGCCCATCGACGAGCTGATCGGCTCTGGCAGGAACCAGATCACGATGGACCGGGTGCCGGTCGAGCGGGCCGCGCCCTACGCCGCCGCCGACGCCGCCATGACGCACCGGCTGGCGGACATCCTGCGCCCGGAGCTGGAGGAGCGGCAGGTGTGGAAGCTGTTCAGCGAGATCGAGATGCCGCTGGTGCCGGTCATCGCGGATATGGAGATGGCGGGCGTGCTGCTGGACGTGGGCTACCTGCACGACCTGAGCGCCGAGATGACCGGGCGCCTGGGGACGCTGCAAACCGAAATCTACGACCTGGCGGCGGGCTATGGCGAGTTCAACCTGGGCAGCCCCAAGCAGCTCAACGACGTGCTGTTCGGCAAGCTGGGCCTGCCCACCGAGGGCCTCAAGAAGACGACGCACGGCTTCAGCACCGACGCCGCCACGCTCGAAGCGCTGAAGGGCGAGCACCCGATCGTCGAGAAGATCCTGGCATGGCGCGAGTTGAGCAAGATCCAGAGCACGTACCTCGACGCGCTGCCCGCCCTGGTGAACCCCGACACCGGGCGCGTCCACACCAGCTACAACCAGACCGGGACCGTCACCGGGCGGATCTCGTCCAGCGACCCGAACCTGCAGAACATCCCGATCCGCAGCGAGGAAGGACGCCGCGTGCGCCGGGCGTTCGTCGCGCCGCCGGGCCACACCCTGCTGGCCGTCGACTACAGCCAGGTCGAGCTGCGCATCCTGGCCCACTACAGCCAGGACGAGGCGCTGCTGGACGCCTTCCGCCGGGGCGAGGACATCCACCGCGCCACCGCCGCCGCCGTGTATCACGTCCCGCTGGACGAGGTGACCTACGAGCAGCGCAGCTTCGCCAAGTCGGTGAACTTCGGCCTGATGTACGGCATGGGCGCGTTCCGGCTGGCGCGCGACAGCGACCTGACGCTGGCCGAGGCCGAGGACTTCATCACGACCTACTTCGAGCGCTTCCCCGGCGTGCGCCAATACCTGGACCGCTCGCGGGCGCTGGCCGCCGAGCAGGGCTACCTGGAAACGCTGTTGGGCCGCCGCCGCTACTTCCCCGAGCTGGACACCAGCAAGGGCCGCAAGCCGAGCTTCCAGGCGCGCCAGCGGGCCGAGCGCGAGGCGATCAACATGCCGATCCAGGGCACCGCCGCGGACATCATCAAGATCGCGATGATCGACCTGCACCGCACGCTGGTCGAGCGCGACCACGGCGCGCAGATGATCCTGCAGGTGCACGACGAGCTGGTGCTCGAAGTGCCGGAGGCGGCGATCGATCGCGTCGCGCCGCTGGTGGTCGAGGTGATGGAGTCGGCGTTCGAGCTGGACGCGCCGCTGGTGGCCGACGCGCGCGTCGGCCCGAACTGGGCCGAGATGCGGGAGTGGGGGGATCGCTAATTCTTGCCCCTACCGCCTGACTCGCGGTAAGCTGAGTGAAATTCCTCACCACCCGTCCAGACAGGCGATCGCGTCCGATCGCGGAGGAATGCGGCGTGCGCACGTGTGCGACCATTCTGATCCTGCTGGCGCTGCTCGTGGGGGCGGCTCCCCTGGGCGCCCAGAGCGGCGAAACCGGCTATGACGTCGTCGAGGCGGTCAACGCGTACCGCGTCTCGCAAGGCAAAGCCCCGCTGGAGGTCCACCCGGCGCTGATGCTCGCCGCGCAGCGTCACGCCGACTGGATGGCAGCCAACCACACCTCGTCCCACCTGGGCGAAGGCGGCTCCATGCCGGACGACCGCGCCGCGGCTGCCGGGTACGTGGGCATCGCCCGCGAGAACGTGGCCGGGGGCACGGTCGGCTACGTCACCATCGAGATGTCCGTCGAGCGCGGGTGGGCGCAGAGCCAGGGCCACCGGCTCACCATGCTGGCCGATGCCCAGCACATCGGCGGCGGCACCGCCGCAGACAGCGAAACGCAGTATTACGTCCTGCTGGTCGGCTCGTCGTCGTACGCGGGCTTCTCCGCCGTCGATCGCGCCATGACCGGCGGGCAGAGCGCGGGGCCATCCGCGCCGGCGAGCGGGCCTACGCGCCGCCCCGGCCCGGTCTCTGCGCCGGGGACGCCCACGCCCGCGCCCATCTACGTCGCGCCGATCGAGATCGCGGAGCCGGGCGAGGACGGCACGCAGATTCACGTCGTCCGGCCCGGCCAGACGGCATGGGCCATCGCGGCGGTCTACGGCGTGGACCTGGACGACATGCTGGCGCTCAACGGCCTGCAGCGCCCGGTGATCCTGCAACCCGGCGACGAGATCGTGATCCGCCTGGGGCCGGACGCCACGCCTCCGCCACGCGCGCCGCAAACCTACACCGTGCAGGACGGCGACAGCGCGTGGTCGATCGCGGCGACGCACGGCATCACGCTCGACGCGCTGCTGGCGGCCAACGACCTGCAGCGCCCGGCCATTCTCCAGCCCGGCGACGTGGTGATCATCCCGCGCCCGTAGGCGCCCCGCGATCCCTTGCCGTTCGCGGCTCACTGCTGCTAAGCTTCTGGGTATGCACCGACGCTCCACCCTCACCCACACGTTTCGCGCCGCGCTCGCCGTCTGGCTGACCGGCTGGCTGCTGATCGCCGCGCTGGATGCCCGCGCCGACTCGACGCGCCGCCGCATCCGCGTGCCGATCCTGATGTACCACTACGTCAGCACGCCGCCCGACGACGCGGACCGGTACCGGCTCGACCTGTCCGTGACGCCGGAGCAGTTCGCCGCCCAGCTCGCCTGGCTGGACGCCAACGGCTACACCGCCGTCACGCTCGACGACGTGCACCGCGCGCTGACCGAGGGCTATCCTCTGCCGCCGCGCCCGGTCGTGCTGACCTTCGACGACGGGTACGCCGACGCCTACGAGCACGCCTTTCGCCTGCTGGACCGGTTCGGCATGGCCGGGACGTTCTTCGTCGTCACCGACTGGCTGGACCACGCCCGCCCCGGCTACCTGACGTGGGACCAGGCGCGCATCATGGCGCGCGCCGGCATGTCGATCCAGAGCCACAGCCGCAGCCATCCGGACCTGTCGAACGACTGCGATTACGACTGCCTCGTGTACCAGATCCTGGGCAGCGCCGAGACCATCGCCGCCGAGATCGGCGTGCGCCCGCGCTTCTTCTGCTACCCCAGCGGGCGCTACAACGCCGACGTGCTGACCGTCGTCTCGCAGGTGGGCATGGTGGCGGCGGTCACCACCCAGGGCGGCACGCTGCACACCAGCGATCGCCCGCTGGAACTGCGGCGGGTACGCATGCGCGGCACGACGACGCTGGGCGATTTCGCGTGGATGCTGGCCGATTGGCGGGAATGAAAAGGGCGGATGCCGGTAGGGTGTGGACATCCGCCCCGAGGTAGGGGTTTAGAAGCCGCGTCGCTCAGCGATTCCTGCCGAAGTGACGCCACAACATGGCCGCGCCGATCGCAATCAGGATGACCGACCATGCGCCTCCCAAATTGAAGAAACCGAACAGGCCAACCGCGCCGATGACCGCCGCGGCGCCCATCCGGTTGCGGGCGTGCGTGGTCCACACGCCCCCGGCAGCCTCGACCTTCTGCCACGTGTCGTAGCCCAGCCAGCCGCCCACGCCGAGCAGCATCAGGCCCCACCAGCTCAGGTTGAGAATGCTCACCAGGCCGATCGAGGTCACCACGCCCCCGGCCAACAGCCGGTTGCGGCTGGTGCCGACCCAGTTCTGCCCGGCGGTAGTGTACTGCTGGTAGCCGTCGAACATCAGCCAGCCGCCGATGCCGACCATCGCCAGGCTCCACAGGTTCAGGTCGATGCCGATCCAGCCTTGCAGCAGGTAGAGAATGCCGATGCCGAGCAGGCCCAGCCCGGCCAGCGCGGTCCAGTTGCGTTCCTCGACCAGCTCGCGGACGTCGAGGCCGGGCAGCGGACGACCGTCCGTCTTGCGCTTGCGACCGTTCGCGCGTCTGGCCTGTTCGCCGGGGACCGGTTCGGCTTCGTTGGTTATCGGTCCGGAATTCGGATACTCGTCGCTCATCATCGTTCCTCGCCTGTTGTTTTGCCGTGACATTTCTCACACACTATTACGCAAGATGCCGGGGCCAGGTTGCAGTTTTCTCAGAACCGCGTGCGCAACCGCCGCGTTTGGGCGTATAATCGAGGGTGGTTCCGCACCTGCCACAGATCGAGCAGCCAGCATGAGATTCTTGGTCGCCCTGGTCCAACGCCACCGGGCCGACGCGTTGATGTCGGCCATTGTTTTTGTCTGGGGCCTGAACTTCATCATCGTCAAGGACGCGCTCAGCGAGATCGACCCGCTCACCTACAACGCTGTGCGGTTCGCCGTGGGCGTGCCTGCGCTGACGGTCATCGCCCTGCGCAGCGGCGCCGCGCTGCGGGTGTCGCGGCGCGACCTGGGCCTGATCGCGCTGGCGACGCTGGTCGGCCCCATCGGCTACCAGGTGTTCTTCGTGCTCGGCCTGGACCGCACGACCAGCACCAACTCCGCCCTGCTGGTCGCCACCATGCCCGCCTGGACCGCCGTGATCAGCATCGTCATCGGGCTGGTGATGGTCAGCCGCCGCCTGATGATCGGGATCGCGATCACGCTGGCCGGGGTGGCGCTGGTGGTCCTGGGCCGCGCCGGGGCGAGCATCTCGCTCTCGGAAGACGACCTGCTGGGCAGCGGGCTGGTCCTGCTGGCGACGATCATCTCGGCCACCGGCAACATCCTGAAGAAGCCGCTGCTCGACCGGCTGGGCGGGATGCGGATCACGCTGTGGTCGTTCTGGATAACGACGGTCGGGCTGGCGATCATCGCCGCGCCGGACCTGGTTGCGCTCTCGGCGGACGATCTGCCGGTCAGCAGTTGGCCCAACGTGCTGTACAGCGGCCTGCTGGCCGGGGTGGGCGGCTTCACGGTGATGAACTACGGCCTGCGCGAGCTGGGCCCCACCCGCGCCGCCAGCTATCACAATTTCACGCCGATCATCGCGGGGCTGGCGGGCGTGTTCGTGCTGAGCGAGCCGGTGGGCGCCGGGCTGATCATCGGCGGGCCGCTGACGCTGGCCGGGGTGATCGTCGTGCGCAACAACATCTACCTGCGCCGCCCGGCCCGTGACGCGGCGCAGCGCGGCATTCAGGGGGGGAATCGTGGCTAACCTGCGAGGCAGCCTGCGCGCGCACAGCGCCGACGCTGCCATGTCGTTCATCGTCATCATCTGGGGCCTGCACTTCATCGTGATGAAAGAGGGCCTGTCGGACGTCGAGCCCAACACCTACAACGCGATCCGCTTCGTCGCGGGGCTGCCCGTCATGCTCGCCGTGGCCTACACCCAGCGCGCGGCGATGCGCCTCTCGTGGCGCGACGCAGCCCTGGTCATCGGCATCACCATCATCGGGCCATTCGGCTACCAGATCGGGTTTGCGTCCGGCCTGGACCGCACCACCTCCACCAACACGGCGCTGCTGGTCGCCACCACCCCGGCCTGGACGGCGCTGCTGAGCCTGTTCGCCGGGATGGTGATCGTCCGGCGGCGGCTGCTGGCGGGCATCGCGATCACGCTGGCGGGCGTGGCGCTGGTCGTGCTGGGGGGCGCCGGGGCGGACGTCGCGCTCTCGGAAGACGACCTGATCGGCTCGGGGCTGGTGCTGGGGGCGGCCATCGTCGGCGCGGTGGGGAACATCCTGAGCAAGCCCGTGCTCGACCGCCTGGGCGGGATGCCGGTCGCCATCTGGACGTATATCGCGACCACGATCGGCATGATCCTGGTGGCCGCGCCGGACCTCGCCACGCTGAGCAGCAGCGACGTCCCGGCCCGCGCGCTGCCGAACGTGCTCTACAGCGGCCTGCTGTCCAGCGCGGGGGGCTTCCTGGCGTGGAACTACGCGCTCAAAGTGCTGGGGCCCACGCGCGCCTCGACCTATCACAACTTCCCGCCGATCATCGCGGCGGTGGCGGGCATCCTGATCCTGTCCGAGCCGCTGACGGTCGGGCTGGCACTCGGCGGGCCGCTGACGCTGGCCGGGGTGATCATCGTGCGCCAGAACACGCTGCTGCGCCAGCGGGAGTGAGGCGCGGCTAGCCGGCGAACTCGCCCAGCCACTCGACGATCTGCGGGACCAGCGTCTCGGCCTCGGCGTCGAGCAGGTCCATGCCGTGCGCGTTGCCGGGAAACTCCAGCACGGTGACCGGATTCGTCGCGACCTCCACCAGGCGCGGGACGCCGCGCATCGGCCAGGCGTCGCGCAGCGCGTACACCAGCAGCGCGGGCCGGTCGCCCATGCCGGTCGCCAGCGCGTCGCCCACCTCCAGGCCCTGGTACGCCCAGCCGGGCGAGATGGCGATGGCTGTGGGGCAGTCCGGCGCGTTGGCGCACCCGGCCAGCGCGAGACTCGATCCCATGCTGGAGCCGATCATCGCCACCGCCGGGTTCGACAGGCCGCTCTCCGCGCCCAGCCACGCGGCCCACGTCCCCACATCATCGACCGCCTGCGGCCAATCGATCGCGCCGCCCGTGTCGCCATAGCCGCGCAGGTCCACCGCCAGCACGTTGTACCCGGCAAACAGCAGCGGGTCGAGCAGCGGCTCCCAGCTCGCCCGGTCGGTGTAGAGCTGGTGCAGCAGCAGGACGGTAGGCCGCGCCGGGTTCACCGGGTAGAACGCACCCACCAGGGGCAGATCGTCGCTGGCGGGCACCGTCACGATCAGCGGCCAGTCGGGATCGGCGGGCGCGCCGCCGTTGGGCGTGGGCGACGGGCCGGGCGTGGGACTCGGCAGCAGGGGGTCGCCGTCCTGGGCCCCGGCGACCAGCGCGCTCGCCAGCAGACAGGCGGACAGACAGGCAATCAACGTTTTCCGGATCATGCGGTTGTTCCTGGTAAGCACGGCGATACAGGGATCGTACACGTTCCACCCTGTACTATATCCTGAGAGGGGCTAAAAAACGATGGCGCGCATGGCCCGGATGCGTTCGCTGGCGGGCCAACGGACAAAGAGCAGCCGGGCGGCTGCTCTCTCCTATCCATATCGGCGGGACAAAACGGCTAGCCCGCCTCCTCCTCCGGCATATCCCACGCGCCGCCGGTCACCTCGATCCCCCGGCGGCCCTTCAGCTTGATGCGCCCCTCGTTTTCCAGGCGCAGCAGGTGATACTTCACGCTGGATTCGCTCAGCACGCAGCCCACCGCAATCTCGCGCACGACCGGCGAAAGCCCGTCGTGCACCCGCTTGTAGTCTACGATGAATTGGAACACCTGCTCGCGCGCAGGCGAACGGTGTCGGGTCATGGCACGCGCTCCCGCGCCAGGCGATCCCGCGCGGTCGGCCACATCCGGTCCGGAGTCCCCACTACCGGCCCCGAATGGCGCGCACCGGGCCATGCAACAGTCCGTCTGTCCATCACACACCCCATGCCTGTGTCACACGATAGAACATTTGTTCGTTTGTGATGTCAGTATAGCGAACGGGATCGCTGCCTGTCAACCGGGGCCCGGCCATTCTAACCGGTTTCAACCGCTTCTCTAACCGGGCGCTAGTCCAACCGGCTCACCTCGAAGCCCGGCCCGGCATCCGCCGCCAGGTCGACCACCACCTCGCGCCCGCCCCACCCGTCCACCAGGTCGTGGGCGCGCACGGTCACGCGCGTGACGTCCGGCGGGATCTCGATCCCGCTTTGGCTGCGGGTGAAGGGCTGCTCGTTCTCGTGGGGGTGCAGCAGCAGCCGCGTGAACGGGCTGTCGGGATCGGGCTTGACGACGGCCCCATCCGGCAGCACGACGTCCCAGCCGTCGGCGTAATCATCCCAACCGGTGTCGGGATGGGCGACGGTCACGTGAAAGGTCCACGTCTGATCTTCGGTCTGGACGGCGCGCACGGCGATCACGTCCGCGTTGGCCGCCGAAGATGCGGGCGTCGCCATGGTGATCGACGGCTCCAGCTGGACGCCTTCGATGCTGACGACCGTCACCAGGCCGCACAAAAACGTGAGCAGCAGCACGATCAATAAGACGAGCGGGTTGGTAGTCGGTGTCTCGACCATCATGCATCCTTTCGCTTGGGGCGGGCTTTGCCAGATGGTCGCACAAAAACCGCCGGAAGGGCCAATCGACCGGCCCCCGGCGGAAGTGAACCGTATCGGCGTGGCGCGCGCGGCTACGGCTGAATCTGCGTGCCCAACACGGTCAGGAAGGCGGCCAGCCATTTGGGATGGGCCGGCCACGCGGGCGCGGTGACCAGGTTACCATCGACCACGGCTTCCGTCGCCCCCACGGACTCGAACGTGCCACCCGCCAGCGTGACGTCCGGGCCGACTGCCGGGTAGGCGGTCGCTTTCTTGCCCTTGAGCACGCCCGCCGCCGCCAGCACCTGCGGCCCGTGGCAGATCGCCGCGATGGGCTTGCCCGCCTCGGCGAAGTGGCGGGTGATCTCGATCACGCGCGGGTTCAGGCGGATGTATTCCGGGGCGCGCCCGCCGGGCAGGACGAGCGCGTCGTACTCCTCCGGCTTGACCTCGTCGAAGGTGGCGTTGAGCGCGAAATTGTGCCCGCGCTTTTCCAGGTAGGTCTGCTCGGACTCGAAGTCGTGGATCGCGGTGGCGACCTTGTCCCCGGCCTGCTTGTCCGGGCACACCGCGTGGACCGTGTGCCCGACCATCTGCAGCGCCTGGAACGGCACCATCACCTCGTAGTCCTCGACGAAATCACCCACGAGCATCAAGAGCTTTTTTCCGGCCATCGAACAATCTCCTTTTGAAAAATTAAACTGACCAAATTCAAAAGAAAAGGGCGAGCACACAGGCCCGCCCCTCACCACTCACACAACGCCGCACCGGCTAATGCCTGACACTGCTGATCAACTCGTCGACTCGCTTACGCAGGTCGGGAAACTCCGGCTCCAACTGGCGCAGCGCGTCGCTGGTCGTGTCGCGCCCGCGCCGGAAACCGTCCTGGGCGGCCTCGGAGATCAGGCGGCGGGTCTTCTCGCCCTCGTCCGGGGCGAACAGCAGCGCGATCACCGCGCCCAGGCCCACGCCCAACGCCATGAATATCACCATCGTCAGCAGGCGCTGCCGCTTGGCGACGCGTTCCGCTTCCTGGCTGTAGTAAATCCGTCGTTCAGTCATCATCATCCCCTTTCTGCACTGCACGTGCCCCCATCTATACAGTATTATACGGAATTCTCCCCCGGCGTGACGAATTGCTTTCCCCGGCACAAACACGCCCGCCCCGGCAGACACTCGCCAGGGCGGACGATGCTGTGCAGGATGGCGCCGGGTGGGGGGCACGGGGGCGCCACCTGCAGCCCGGATATCAGTCCATGAACAGAATATCCAGCAGGTTGCCGAGGTTGTCGCTGCCTTCCAGCGTGCGCAGGTTGTAGATCTCGGTGTAGCCGCACGCCGTACACGACGCGAAGGCGTAGCGGTGAGGCTGGATCTCGAACAACCGGGACAGCCCGGTGCCGGACATCGCCAGCCGCTCGACGTGCGCGCCGTGATTCTGGCATTTGGAGCAAACGAACTTCTCGCTCAACAGGTCTTCGGTACGGGCCATGTGGCATCGCTCCTTACTACACATCCAGCATAGCACGACCCGGCCCGGCACGAACCCCCAAAGCTTGGGCATCCACGCCGGGCCGCCGCCCGGACACGGGCCGCTACTCGGACGCGTCCGGCTCGGCCAGCACCTGGTCCAGCCCCGCCGCCAGTGCGCCCAGAAAGGCCGGCAGAAACGCCGCCCACACCGCCGCCGGCACGCGCGAATGGTGGGCCAACCCCGCGATCAGGGGATCGGTCGGCTCGTCCACGGCGGCGAGCACGCGCGGCGTCTGGCCGCGCACCGCCTGCCACACGTGGCGCGCCTGCCGGGTGAGCTGCGCCCCGGCCCACAGCGTCGCCGCCGCCAGCAGCAGCGTCCCCAGGGCAGCCCCCAGCAGGCTCCATACCGTCAGCGTAGGCTCCGAAAGCATCACGTCCATCGTCTATTCCTCCGGGATCAATCCCCACTCAGCCGCCAACAGGCGTAAGAACGTGTCTTTGTCCGCGCCGGTCCACTCCGGCCACGCTTTGCGCAGCCCGTCCAGCGCCGCCCGGCGCGCGGCGGCGACCTGCTGCTGGTGGCTTTGCCGCGCGGGATCGTGGCGCGCTACCGCCGCGCGAATCGCCGCCCGGTCCGCGTCGGGCAGGCCCGGCGTCACGTGCACGCGCACGCGCCCGCCGCCCGTGCTCACGCCCCGGTAGGCCGCGATCCCCAGCCCGGCCAGCTCCTCCGCCAGGCGCTCCGGGTTGGCGTCCGCTCGCTCGACGACCAGATCGATCACCCCGTCCATCAGCTCACCTCCCGCGCGACCAGGATCGCCGGCAGATTGTCGGCGGCGGTGCCGCTGGTCGTGTCCGAAAACAGCCGGATGGTCGCGCCGCTGCTGGACCAGAGCAGCTCGAAGGTGTGCTCGCCGGGGTCCAGCCCGGTCACGATCAGCGGCGGGATGGCGATCGCCTCCCGTGCCGTCCCCAGCGTTTGCGCGACCAGCCCCTCGAACCCCGCGCCAAGCCGGTCGCTCCCATCGACGCGAATGTCCAGCACCATGTTCGTCCCGCTCGACGCGTTGAACGTGCCCACGAACCAGACCAGCACGTCGCCGCCGTAGGTGGTCAGCGTGGCCTTCAGGTTCACGTCGTCCACCGGCACCAGCGTCGAGCTGTTGGTGGTGTACGCGCCCGCGTTATCGCGCAGTACCTGGGCGCTCGGCGGATCCTTCAGCGCCATCAGATTGTCGCGCAGGTGCGTGTCGAGCATCGTCTTCGTCACCAGCTCGCCCACGAGCCACGTGCGCGGCGTTGTCCATCCCATCACCCGCTCCTTTCCGCCTGCTCGCTCATCTCCGGTCAGAATCCCAGGATCGTGGCGTTCCCCAGCTCGCCCGCCCCGACCGTCTCCAGCCGCCAGTACGGCCTGTCGTCGGTGCGCTCCAGCAGCAGATCGACGCCCAGCGCGCCGTCCCCGATCGTGTATTCCACCGCCCGCACCCGGTGCCGCCCGATGAGCGTGCTCTGGGAATCGCGCACCTCGACCAGGTCCATGATCTCGAGCGCGAACACGTTCACCCCGCCGATGGTGGTCTGGTCGCGCAGCGCCACTCGCCCGGCAGCCAGCAGCGGCCAGCCGGAGCGGGCGATCACGTACGCCGCCAGCCCGTCGGCGAACCCCGGATCGCTCTGCATGACGAGGTCGAGCGCCAGCGTGCGCACGCCGTGTTCGAGCTGGCTGCCCTCGCCGTCCCGCTGGATCACGATCGGATCGTAGGTGCGGATCGGACGCCCGCGCACGCGCAGCAGCGTGACGTACAGCGGGCGGCTGCTGTGGTTGGTGAGCGCGATCGCCGCCCGCGTCGCCTCGACGGCCAGGCTCGCCGTGACGTCGCCGGTTCCGGTCCGGTCTTTCCCACTCCCGTCGCGCCGGGTGTTGATCCGGACATCGACGCCCATCTCCAGATCGGCCACGTCCAGCGCGGCGATGCGCTGCCCGTTCGTGTCGCGGAACGGGGCGCTCACCGTCCGCGTTGCGCCCGGCGCCAGCAGCAGGGCCGTATGCGCCCGCCAGATCTCGGCCAGGGCGCCGATGACGTCCGGCGGGTAGACGGTCACCTGCACGCGGTTGATCACGGCGGCCATGTCTTCCGCCACCGACAGCGCCAGGGGCGGCGCCGCGCCGTCGATCGTCAGCGCGAGCGGGTCGCGGCCATGCTGGCGCTGCTCGCGCGTCCAGTACGTCGCGGTGCCGTCGCGCGCCTGCCAGAACCGGCCATAGACCGCCTCGCACACGTCGCGCAGCGCGTCCAGGCAGGTAGTCTCTTCGGGCAGCCACGCCCGCCCGAAGTGGGTGAGCACGTCGCCGTTGTCGCCGATATCCAGCGCGGGCGGCGCGTACGCCAGCCCGGTGATCGTCTCGATGGCGTCGGTCACCGGCAGCCGGTCGGCGTAGACGGCGCTCAGCGGCTGGATCGCCAGCCAGCCCAGCCCGTCGAACGCGTCCAGGTGCACGAGCCGGTCGCCCATGTGCCCGGCGTCGGGCGCGATGCGCTCGATGAAGCCGTAGAACACGGTCCACGTCTGGGCGCCGTCGCCGGCCCGCACGCGCAGCGGACGACCGGGCCGCACGCTGCCGGCCAGCGGCCCGGTGCCGTTCTCCGGCGAATAGCGCCCGTCGATGTTGTCCAGCTCGATCGTCGCGCGCCCGACCGCGGCCACCGCGTCGCCGGGGCGCTCGAAGCCCGCGCGGATAACCACCCGCCGGGTCCGGCGCGTTTCGTCCACCCAGGTCCCGCTGCGCGTCCAATCGATCTCAACGCTGATCGTCGTCATAGTCCCTCGCTCAATCCACGTGCAGGCGCCAGGTGTGCGTGAACGTCGCGCCGTGGAACTCCACGCCCGCGTACCGCACGATCCCCGCCCGCAGCTCGACGTGCAGCGCGGCCCGCAGCGCGCCATCCAGCAGCGGGTCGCTCGCCAGCGCGGCCAGGTAGTCGTCGATGGCCGCCGCCAGGGCCGGGAACGCCGAGCGCGCGCCCAGGCCGCCCGCCACCGGCGCCACGATCAGCAGGTGCGCCACGCGCGCCACCAGCATCCCCTCGCCCGCGGCGAAGATGTTCGGCTCCAGCCCCGGCGACGCGCCGCCCAGCTCCGGCACGATCACCAGCGCGGGAAGCTGGGCCGCGGTCAGGGCGTCGGGCGTGGCCTCGATCGGGTACGACGTCACCCCACCGACGGGCACCGCCGCCAGTTTCGCCAGCGCATTCAGGAACGGTCCCATGTGCCTCTCCTCACGCCACGCTGACGCGGGCGTAGGGCGCCAGGATCTGCGCGACGTCGTCCGGCAGCGCCGGGGGCACGGCGATCTGCCCGCGCAGGCCGCCGGTCGCCTGGACGAAGCCGGCGTCTTTCTGTTTGTAGAGCCAGGCCGCCACCCGCAGGCAGACCTGGCGCACATCCGCCGGGACGCGGTAGACCGCGATAGGGGTGCCCTGGCTGTGGCTGGCGGCAGTCGTCCCGTTGGCCCCGCGCGCCACCGTCAGGACGTTCGTCGCGGCGTCGACCGCCAGCACGTGCAGGTATTCGTCCCCCACGCGCAGCAGGTGCCCCGCCGCAAAACGCGGCGCGCTTCCATCCCCGGCGGCCCCGTCCACATCGGCCACGCTGAGCGCCGTCGCGTCCGCCGCCAGCGGATCGTCGATCACGGCGTCGCCCGAACCGGCCCAGGCATGCGGCCAGTCCGGGTGATAGCCCCAGGTGCCGTCCAGCGCGATGGCATCGACCGGGTCGCCCGTGTGGACGAACGCGGCGCGCGTCCGGTCGAGCGCGATGATCGTCCAGACCGGGCCGCCGGACGGGTGCAGGTGGCACGCTTCGGGCGCGATCGGCGTCCCGTCGCCGTTGGTCAGGCTTGCCAGCGCCAGCAAGTCGTCGCGCAGCGGCAGGATCGCCGGGTCGCCGACCGTGTAGCGGTGCAGCCGGCGCGCCGGGTAGAACCGCCGCCCGGTGTGCCGCTCGATCAACCGCGACGCCGCGTCCACCAGCCGGAGCAGCAGGTCGTCGTCCTGGGTCTGGGCGCCGGTCAGCCCCAGGACCTGCCGCAGATCCGCCAGGGTTGCATAGGTGTTCATTCGTGAGCCTCCTTCTGTTCTGGGCGCGCCGTCCGGTCACCGCGCGCCGCCGGGCAATAATCACACTATTCATGAGTTTTTCAGATTCGAGATGTAGGGCGACGGCAATAGTCTGATAAGATGATTGTGGGATTACAGGTGCACGGAAAGGCACTCCGCCGGTGTCGATGATCAGGGGTCCTCAGCAGCGAAGTCAGTGCCCATACTGCGGCGCGCAGGCGGGTCCCCACGACACGGAATGCGCCGCGTGTGGCAGCGCGCTCGCGCCCACAGCCCAGACGACGCAGCTCACGCGCCGGCCCTTTGCCCTGCCGGCGGACCCGAACGGCTCCGCGCTGTTCCGCCCTGAGGCCAGCGTCATCCTGCAGATTCTCCCTTCCGGCACGTGCATTCCCCTCGCGGTGCAACAGCCGGTCATCCTGGGCCGTGGCGAATCGAAAGAACGGCAGAACATCCTCGACCTGAGCGAGTTCAACGCGCTGGAGCACGGCGTCTCGCGCCTGCACTGCCGCCTGCAGCGCCACGAGAATCACCTGGTCATCATGGACCTGGGCAGCGCCAATGGCACGTACGTCAATGGCGAGCCGCTGCATTCGCATCACGTTCACATCCTCCACCACGGCGACAAACTCATCCTGGGCACGCTGCACATGCTGGTTTCGTTTAGCTCGGGATGATTGAGTGCGCAATGGTCTTTTATGCTGGTTTAATTCCCATCGCCTATCGTATAAGAGCGGCGCATGGTCGTTTATCTAGATTGAGTTAATGGGCGGTGGATACAATGCCCGACAGCCAGGACCCGACGCTCACACTTCGCAGTTGCCCGTTTCCCTGCGCGTTGTGCGGGCATTACGTCGCGCCCGGAACCATCCGCTGCCCCAGGTGCGGCGTTCTGTTCGAGGCGTTCGCGGAACAGGCAACGACGATCGAGCTGATCCGTGAGCCGCGCGCATACTCCGAGCTGAATCCCCCCAGCGAGCTGCTCCCGGACGACCGGGTCGTGTTGCAGTTTTTTCCATCGGCGCACTGCGTCACGCTCGATCTCGATGACCCCGTCGTGTTGGGCCGGGGAGCGCTGCCCGACTCGGAGAACGTGGTCGACTTGACGGATTATGACGCCCGGCAGCACGGCGTTTCGCGCCGGCACTGCCTTCTCAAGCGCGACGACACACACCTGCTCGCGGTTGACCTGGGCAGCACCAACGGCACCTATCTCAACGGCACCCGGCTCGATCCCAAACAGGCGGTCGTCGTTTCTTCGGGGGACCGGCTGATCCTCGGCACGCTCCACATGCTGATCACCTTCCACCGGCGCGCCGACCACGGGTGACGGGCCCACCGGACGCGTTTTCTATACAAACTTCTTACAAACGTTCACTGACTTTTGACGCCTTTTTGATAGCCTGTAGAGTATGATGAATTTAATCAATGACTTCCGAACCAGTGTGTAGTCCTTTCTGGGGGACGGCGATGACCGACGAATCAACCGTGCTCGTGCGGACACAGCATTCCATGTTTTGCCGGCGCTGCGGGCATTTTGGCTGGACGACCGACGAAACCCGCTGCCCCAAGTGCGGCGCGCCGCTCCAACCCGCGGCCACACCGGGAACCGTCATGCTGACCAACCCGCCGGTTCTCCCGGCAGCGTCCACCACCGGCAACAGCGTCCTGCCGCTCAAAGCCAACGTCATCCTCCAGTTCGAGCCGTCCGGCGTGTGCCTGTCGCTGCCGTTTCATCACCGCGTCGTATTGGGGCGCTCGTCGTCGCCGGAGAGCGACATGCTCGACCTGACGCCGTTCGACGCGTACCGGATGGGCGTTTCACGCCAACACTGTTCGCTCGAACGGCGCAACAGCCGCCTGGTCCTGATCGACCTGGGCAGCGCCAACGGCACGTACCTCAACGGCTCGATGGTCGCGCCGGGCCAGGGCTGCCACGTCGCCCACGGCGACACGCTGATGCTGGGCCAGCTTCGCTGCACGGTGCGGTTTCACACGGCGCCTCCAAAAGAGGGGTAATCCCCGCCCGCCAGAGACATCCGAAGCCGGTAGAGGCGCGCCCCTACCGGCTTTTTGCGCCCGCTAGACGGTGATGTTGTAGAGCACGCTGGCGACGTCGTTGTCGAAGCGTCCGAACGCCAGCCGCACCGTCGCCACCATCTGGTACGCGTCGTAATACGGCAGGTAGTCCATCGTCGCGGCGATCCGCCGCCGGTAGCCGATCACCCAGCCGGGCCGGTAGACACACAGCGCCTGGCCTTTGGTGTTGGCGGCGGCATCCGCTTTGCCGTCGGCCTGGGTGAGCGGCATCTCCGAACTGACCAGCACCGGCACGCCGTCCACCTTCGCGATCTCGCCGGTGAGCACGGTGGCATGCGGGCCGAACTTGTCCACCGTCGCCACCTCGTCCAGGCCGAGCAGCTTGGCATAGGTGCTGCCATCCACGATCCAGGCGCAGTCTTTGGGGCGCAGCGCGTAACGCGGCGGCATCAGAAAACGCGCCGTGCGCAGCAGGGCCACCGACGGGACGCCGTTGGCGTCGTGGGCGTTGTCGGTGTTGGTGACCAACGGCAGCTTGCGCAGCCCGTCGAAGGCCATGTACTTGGCCGTACTGGCCGGGGGCGCGTCGTCGCTGTTGATGTTGCCGGTCGCGCCGTCCTCGGTGTCGCCGTTGAGCAGCACGTGGTCGATGGCCTCGGCCATCACGCGCAGCGCCTGCTCGCGGTAGAGCGCGATCAGCGGGATCGCCGCGTCCTCGACCAGCTCCGCCGAGAAGCCCACCCGCAGCGCCAGCTTCTTCGCCGTCAGCGTGACCTTGCCGCTGCCGATCTGGCTGTCGGGGATCGGGTTGGTGCTGCCCAGCGTCAGGTCGTCCTCGTCCTGCGTTTCGGGCACGTAATACACGGTCGGGTCGGTCCCGGAGATCGGCAGCTCGAACGGGTTCGACGGCATCTCGACCGCCCGGAACAGCGGCAGGATCACGTTCTCGCTGCGCACTTTGCGCCACAGCTCGCTGGACCAGATATCGGGCACCCACTCCGCACCGTACGCGACGTTGTCGGTGTGCATCAGCTCGTCGGCCTTGATCGGCAGCGCGGCCAGCGCCCCGGCGTCCAGGTCGCCCTGCTCGACGGCGCGGAACGCCTTGTGCGCCAGCTCGCGCATGAACGCGTTCGAGGGCTGCCACTGGCCGGTCCGGCTGAGCCAGGTGTGCATGAACGCCATGTCCACGGCGTCGAGGTGCGCGTATTTGCTGCTCACCTCGATGGCCGGCGCGCCGGGGCGCGGCGCGACCTGGGTCGCCGGCAGCCGTTTGATCCCGTCGTGATGCCCGTCACCATGCCCCACAGATGGTCGTTGTGTGTTCATCATCCCTCCACTTGCCTCGCTGTTGTCGATACGATCCGTCGGCAGCCCCAGCGCCCGGAACGCCGCTTTCACCGCCACCGCGTCGGTCAGGCGCGGCTCGGCGGGCGATGGCGTCAGGCTGCCCTCCACGATAGGCCAGCGCCGGATGTGCCCGTCGGCGGCCACGTCCACCAGGTGCGGCAGGCTGCCGCTGCTCCAGCCGAGCGCGTCGCGCTGCACCAGGGCGAGCACCGCCCGCGCCCAGCGGTTCCGCAGGTCGAGCTGGGCTTCCACCCACACGCCGGCGCCATCCGGCTGCATCCGCTCGATCTGCCCGATCATCACCGGGCCAAGCTCGCCGTCCAGCCCGTGATGGTAGAGGACCGGGCGGCGGGGGTACCAATCCAGGCCCAGGTCCGTCTCCGGCGTGAAGTATTCCCCGTGCAGGTCGCGCTGGGCCGGGTGTCCCCACACGACCAGGTACCCGCCCACGCGCCCGCTGTCGTCCAGCGTCTTGACTGCGCACACCGCCCGCACGAGGCTGTCAAGCTGTGCCATGGCCCCTCCTTGTCTGGCCTGCCCCATCGCTGTGATCTCATTTTAGCACTGATGTTCTATCCGTCTACGCCGTGAAGTGCTGAATTTATACGTTCAACTCTGTGGGCTATTAATCAGATGAGGACATGAAAAATCCACCGGGCGGGGCGGGCTGCCGGGCGGACGAGTCGCGGCGATGGCGGGCCGGCGCGCTGCCGGTTCCACACCATGAGCCGATTTCGGCGCTGTTTTGCGTATAACACAATAACCGCCGGGACGCAGAGCGCGCGTAATCCTCCCTGCCCTAGATCTCCGGAGTCCGCGTCCCCGGCGGTCCTCTTTCATTAGAATTGTGATAGAATTGTGAAAATTCGCCCGAAAACCGGGCGAATAGTACTAATTACCTGTTCATAACTGATACTTTCTGGAAAAAATCTCGTATAATAGAAGTAGATTGCCGGTACCGTTGGGCGCGCAGAGTTCCCCCCCACCCCCCTCTGCGGGCTCCGCGTGCCGGCGGTCTTTTTTTACGTCGCGTCTTCGCCGCCGGGTTGATCCGGCTGGCCGGCATGGACCAGCGCTTCGCGGGCCTGCCGCGTGGGGATGCGCCCCAGCGCCTCCGCGGCGGCAGCCCGGATCATCGCGCGCTCGTCGTGCAGGACGCTCGCCAGGGCGGCCACCGCCACCGGGTCGCCAATCGTCCCCAGCGCGCGAGCCGCGACCAGCCGGACCCCCGCGCCCTCCGCCGCCGCGATTACCACACCCGCCAGCCCTTCCACCGCCGGGGAGCCAATCGCCCCCAGCGCATCCGCCGCCCACCACCGCACCACGCCATCCGGATCGCGCAGGGCTGCCAGCAGCCCCGGCACCGCCGCCGCATCCCGGATCGCGCCCAGGGCGATGGCCGCCCGCGCGCGGATGTCCTCGTTTTCGTCGCCCAGCGCGCCCACCAGGCCGGGCACCACCGCCGGATCGCCGATGGCACTCAACGCCTCGACCGCCGCCGCGCGCACATCCAGGACCGGATCGCGGAGACGCTCCAGCAGGGCCGCCTGCGCGGACGCTTCCCTGAGCAGGCCCAGCGCTTCCGCCGCGGACTGCCGGGTGAAGTCGCCGGGGCTCGACAGGGCCGCGACCAGCTCCGGCACCGCCGGGGAGCCGATCGCCACCAGCGCCTCGACCGCCGCCGCCCGGACCTCGCCGTGCTCGTCGCCCAGCGCGCCCACCAGCCGGGGCAGCGCCGCCGGCCCGGCAGTCCGGCCCAGGGCGCGCACGGCCCGGCTTCGCACAGCCTGATCCGCGATGGGCTGGTCGAGCAATTCGCCGATGATCCCCACCCACGCCGCCGTGACGTCGGGCGCGAGGGGCGGCAGGGAGTCGGCTGGCGGCGCGGGAGCGAGTTGGCGTGCCGGGGCCAGGCGCTCGTCCAGCGCGGCCCACGGGGGTGGTTCGGAGTGGGAAAAGTCGAGAGGTTCCAACGCGTCGAGGCGGGGATGCATCGGCGCGGGCCCCAGCAGGATCGGGATCACCGGCAGGCCCGCGCCCCAGGCTGCGGCCCATTCATAGGCCACAAAAGGCGACACACTGGCCGCCTCTGACATGATGACGATGAGCGCCGCCGAAGCGCGGAGCGCCCGGTCGACCTCGTCGCGCCAGACGAACCCGGCGCCCTCGTCGAGCATCCAGGCGCTGAAGCCGGCGGCCTCCAGGTGAGCCTTGACCTGTGCGGCGCGGGCCCGGTCGTGCTGCACGTGCGAGATGAAGATCTGCGCCATCGGCTGACACTCCCCCACAACCCCCGTGTCACATCAACCTTATCATAGCATAAGCCGCCGCACCGGCCTATGCGCCCGGCGCGCTATCCTTCGTCCAGCAGGGCAGCGATCCCCTCGGCGATGATGGCCGGATCCGTCTGGTAGGGGTAGACGATCCGCAGCCGGCCCTCTGGCCCGACGACGAACGACGACGCCGTGTGATCGACCAGATAGTCGGCCTGGGTGTTGTCGTAGGTGCTGCGCTGGAAGAACAGGCCATAGTCGCGGCCAATCTCGCGCAGCGTCGCCTCGTCGCCCGTCAGCCCGATGAAGTCCGGATCGAACGCGCCGACATACGCCGCCAGCCGTTCGGGCGTGTCGCGCTCGCCATCCACGCTCGCGAACACGAACGCCACCCGGTCCGCCGCGTCGCCCAGCTCGCGCTTGACCTGTTTGAACTCGGCCAGCGTCATCGGGCACACGTCCGGGCAGTGCGTATAGCCGAAGAACAGCAGCACGGCTTTGCCGCGCAGGTCGCTCAGGCTGAGCGGATCGCCCGTGTGGCTGGTGAGCGTGAAATCGCCGATCTCCTTCGGCGGATCGAGCACGGTGCCGGGGCGCGGCGTGGCCGTCGGGCCGGGAGCGTCCGATCCGCCATCAGACCCACACGCGGCCAGCGCCACGACGAGCAGGGCTGCGATCCCGGCGATCCACAAGCGAGTTCCCTTCATGGCTCACTCCAGTGGGCGCACCGGCGCATCGACCACCAGCGAGCGTCCGGACTCAAAATCGAGCTTCAGGCTCACCGTGTCGCCCGGCACCAGGTCCTGCCCCACGCCCATCAGCATGATGTGCAGGCCGCCGGGCTGCAACTCGGCGCTGCCGCCCGCCGGGATGTCGATGCCCTCGATCGGGCGCATCCGCATCACGTCGTCGTCCACCGTCGTCTCGTGAATCTCCACCACCGCCGCGACGTCCGCGCTGACGGCGATCAGGCGCTCGTCGGTGTCGGTCGAGTTGCGGATGGTCATGAAGGCGCCGGTCATGCGGTCCATTTCGCTGTCGCCGTTCATATCGCCGGTGTCGTCGACGGCGATCGTCGCGCGCACCCACGGATCGCTCACCTCCAGCATCCCCTCGTCGTCGTCCTCCTCGCGCAGCAGCAGCACAGCGATCACCAGCGCCACGACCAGGATCAGCACGATCCCCAGGCCGAGCCACACGCCCCGCGATCCGCGCAATCTCAAACGCCCGTGTTCGGTGTCTTCCATAGCAGCTTTCTCCTCGTGTGTCGATTGCCAGCCTACTCATTCAGATGCGGCCCGGCGCCGGCGGTTGCGCGCCCGCCGAATCGAAAAAGGGGCGCGTCCCCACGCCCCCGTCGCTGGTGCCGGGTCTATTCCCCGGCCAGCGCCTCGATGGCGTCCATCTGGGCCGGGTCGAGCGGCCCCCAATCGAGCGCGGCCACGTTTTCCTCGACCTGCTGCACCGACTTGAAGCCGGGGATCGGGATCACGCGCCCGCAGTGCGCCCACAGCCAGCCCAGCGCCGCCTGCGCTAGCGTGCGGCCATCCTGGGTGAGCGTCGCGCGCAGCTTTTCCAGCCGGGCGAGCTGGTCCGCCTGCTCGCCCTCGGCCAGGTTCCAGCCCGAGCGCACGTCGTTATCCGGCAGTGTGGACTGCGCGGTGAACTTGCCGGTGAGCAGGCCTCTGCCCAGCGGCCCGCGGATCAGCCCGGCCAGATCGTACTCGTCCAGCAGGTCGAGCATGGCGTCGTTGCGTTCCAGCACGTTGAGCCGGAACTGCACCGCTGTGCAGTGCGGCCCCTCGGCGAACACGCGCGCCCGTTCGGGATCGTCCGTGCTCCACGCGTAGGCGCGAATCTTGCCCTCGGCAGCCAGCGCTTCCAGCGTGTCGCGCACCTCAACCGCCGCCTCCGGATCGTAGCTGCCCAGGTGAAACTGGTACAGGTCGATGTAATCCGTGTTCAGGCGCCGCAGCGAGTCCTCACACGCCGCCCGGATCCCCTGAGGGCTGGCATCGTTGCCGGTCACCTTGCGCCGGTCCGCGTCGAACACGCGCCCGAACTTGGTGGCGATCACCACGTCCTGCCGCCGCCCGGCCAGCGCCAGCGCCAGGATCTGCTCGCTGTGGCCGGTGCCGTACACGTTGGCCGTGTCGAACAGCGTGACGCCCATCTCCAACGCGCGATGAATGGCGCGAATCGACTCGGCGTCGTCCACGTCGCCCCAACCAACCGGCTGGCCGTGCTCGTCCGAAAACGGCCCCCCGATGGCCCAACACCCCATCCCCAGCGCGCTGACCTCGATCCCGCTGCGTCCCAGTTTGCGAGTTAGCACCGTGCTCTCCTTTTCGCCTGGAGTGAACGACGTGCGGCAGTTCACGCACACCGCCACCCGGTGTCGACTGAACATCCCACCTCCTACCCGTTCGGATTTGTGACTTCTGTCACAGATCCAGTATACACACCAATTGATGTTCTGGCAGGTGCCAATCGCACTGTCACCGGATTATTCGCCATTATTCGCCGCGCCGGGCGAGTGGGCTGCCTGCGGCGGTGTAGTCGAACGTCTCGCTGATCGGGTTGCGCGCCAGGCTCACCGCCGCCCCCGCGTGGCGCAGAAAGTCCAGCCCGCCGACCTGCACCGTGATCGCCCAATCGCCCGCGTCCAGCGCGACGTTCGCGCCGTAGTGGAAGCCGTACAGCGGCGAGATCACCGGCTCGGCCTGCACCTCGAACGACTCGCCGTCCCGCGCGAACGCCAGTGTCACCTCCGCGCCCGGCAGTTTCTCCTCGTAGTTCACGGCATGGTCGGTGACGTCCACCACGAAGTAGCGGCTCCCCGGCTCCAGCGGCACCGGCGCAGAGTCGCCGGACTCGTCCGGCGCGTAGAGCTGGACGGCGGGCGCCTCGCTCAGTGTGACGTGCAGCCCGCTGCGGGTGAAGTCGCCCACGGGTACCGGGCTGGCGGCCTTACCGGCAACGCCCCCCTCGTCATCCAGCGTGAAACTGCCCTGCCACTCGACCGGCTCCAGCCAGAGGTCCTGGGTCCCCGCCTGGCGCAGCGCGTCCACCGGGCTGATGGTGAACGTCCAGTCGTACGTCGCGCCGCCGGGCAGCACGTAATTGTCGCCGAAGTGATAGCCGTGGCCCGGCGCGTACATGGCCGGGGCCGTCGCCTCGACGACCGTCTCGCCCGTGCCGGCGCGCCGGATCGCCAGATCGATCGTCACCGGCAGCCGCTCGCCCAGGCCAAACCGGGCGTCGATCACGTCCACCGTGACGTGTTTCATGTCGCCGGTCAGCTCACCGCACAGCTCCAGCTTGCCGTCGACGAGCTGGTACAGCTCCGCCGCCGCTGACACGTTCATGATCAACTGCATCCCGTCGCGCAGCTCGGTCACCAGCCCGCTGCCGTGAGAATGGGGCTGGACGTTGGCGGCGGCGGAGCAGTCACAGTCGGCGGACGAGTCGTTGGGCTGGTAGATCAGCAGCGCCACGACCAGCACCGGGATCAGCACGAGAGCGAACACCGCCGGGAAGATCAACAACCGTTTGTCGCGCATGGCCTATCCTATTTGAACCTGGGAAGGGCGTCGATCTGGTCGAGCAGCGCGAAATCGCGCTCGGTGATGCATCCTTCGCTGTGCGTGATCAGGCTGATCGACAGCTTCTTGTACTGGTGGATCAACAGGTCTGGGTGGTGATCCGCCGCCTGGGCCAGGTGCGCCACGGCATTGGCGAACATCATCGCCTCCATGAAGTTGGCGAAGGTCAGGTCGGCGTGGAGTTGGCCGTCCGCGCCCAGCGTCCAATCCGGGTGACCGTCCAGGCGCTGCTCGATCTCCTCCTGGGTATAAATCTTGGGCATGCTATCCTCCTGAGTTCTGGCGGCGCCAGGTGAGGCGCCGGTCATCCTCCTCAGATTATAGCGCCAGTGGGGCAAGTGTTGGGTTGGGATATAATATAAAAAATATAGGCGTCTGCGTTATCTAATATAAATCTATGGCGTTTCTAAACAGAGGCTAATGAAATTCAGGTAACCTTTTGCATGCTGTCACCATCTAATGAAGAGATGGATGCAGTCCTTTTATCCGAAATCACCAAGGGTCGGGGAACACATGTCCACGAATGGTAAAGACGAACCCAAGCGCACCAACGGCCACATTTACGAGATGGCCGAACGCATTGCCACCCAGGAATTCGAGGTCCTGGACTCACACGCGGCCATCGAAGACGCCGTCCGGTTGATCCTGCTGAACGTCGGTGAGGACCCGGGCCGCGACGGGCTGCTGCGCACGCCCCACCGCGTCGCCAGGATGTACGACGAGCTGCTCGAAGGCTACCACCAGGACGTCGAGACGATCATCAACGGCGCCATGTTCGAGGTCGAGTATGGCGAGGGCGAGATGGTGGTCGTCGCGGACATCGACTACAATTCGATGTGCGAGCACCACATGCTGCCGTTCACCGGCAAGGTCCACGTCGCCTACATCCCGCGCAACAAAGTCGTCGGCCTCAGCAAGATCCCGCGCATCGTGGACATGTTCGCGCGCCGCCTGCAGGTCCAGGAGCGCATGACCAACGAGATCGCCGACGCGCTCAGCGAGCACCTCGACCCGGTCGGCGTGATGGTTGTCGTCGAGGGCCAGCATAGCTGCGCGGCCCTGCGCGGCGTGAAGAAGCACAACGTCAACATGGTGACGACGGCCAAGCGCGGCGAGTTCCGCACCAACCGCGATCTCCGTGACGAGTTCTACCGCATGATCGGTAAGTGACGCCGGCACCACGCGAGGGGGGACGCACGATGGAACTACACAACAAAGTCGCACTGGTCACCGGGTCGGCGCACCGCGTCGGGAAAGCGATCGCGCTGGCGCTGGCCCGGCAGGGCGCGCACATCGTCGTCCACTACGGCACATCCGAAGGCGCCGCCCGCGACACGGCCAAGGAGATCAAGTCGCTGGGCGTGGATGCTCTGGCCGTGCAGGCCGATCTCCGCAACCCGGACGCGATCGCGGGGCTGTTCGAGATGCTCGAGGAGCGCTTCGACCGGCTCGACATCCTGGTCAACAGCGCGGCCAGCTTCGTCAAACAGCCGTTCGACCAGATCGGCCTGGGCGACTGGAAAGACGTCTTCCAGGCCAACCTGCGCGCGCCGTTCCTGGTCAGCCAGCGCGCCGCCCGCCTGATGCGCGCCGCCTCGCGCCCCGCCGACCAGCCCGCGCTGATCGTCAATATCGCCGACCTCAGCGGCGTGTTCGCCTGGCGCGGCTACGTTCAACACGGCGTGAGCAAGGCCGGGCTGATCCACCTGACGCAGGTGATGGCCCGCGAGCTGGCGCCCGGCATCCGCGTGAACGCCATCGCGCCCGGCCTGATCCTGCCGCCACCGGGCATGGATCCGGACGGCGAGCGCTGGCAGCAGATGGGCCAGAGCGTCCCGCTGGGGCGCCCCGGCCACCCGGACGACGTCGGCGAGGCGGTGATCTTCCTGGCCCGCAGCGACTACATCACCGGCGCGCTGATCCCCGTCGATGGCGGCGAGCACCTCGTCGGCCCGGCCAACCACTGACCCGGCCCCGCGCCGGGACCGCTGTGCTATACTCGGCGCGAGCATCCAGAGGGGACACCATGCACGACAAGATCATCGTCAAAGACCTGCTGCTGCGCGGCATCATCGGCCTGAACGACTGGGAGCGCGAAAAGCCGCAGGACATCCTGATCAACCTGACATTGTTCACCGACATGCGCGCCGCGGGCGCGTCCGACGACCCCGGCGACATCCTGAACTACCGCACGATCACCAAGGACATCATCGCCTACGTCGAGTCGTCGCAGCACGTCCTCGTTGAGGCGCTGGCGGCGGCCATCGCCCGAATCTGCGTGGTCGATCACGCGGCGGCGCGGGCCATCGTGCGCGTCGAGAAACCCGGCGCGCTGCGGTTTGCGCGGTCGGTCGGCGTCGAGATCGAACGAGAGCGAGGCGACTTTGTCTGAGCCGGTCTTCATCACGCTCGGATCGAACATCGATCCGCACAAGAACCTGTGCCGCGCCGTCCAGATGATCGGCCAGAAGTTCCCGATCCGGGCCGCCTCGCGCGTCTACGAGACGGCGCCGATCGACGCGGCGGGCGCGGTCGACCCCGCCCAGCCCGCGTTCCTGAACGCCGCCGTGCTCATCACCACCGACAAGCCGCCGGACGAGATCAAGTTCAAGACCCTGCGCTTTCTCGAGACGATGCTGGGCCGCGTCCGGACGGCGGACAAGTTCGCGCCGCGCACCATCGACCTCGACATCGCGCTCTACGGCGACCGGGTGATCGACGGCCCGCGCCTCACCCTGCCCGATCCCGACATCCTGACGCGGGCGCACGTGGCGCTGCCACTGGCCGATCTCGCGCCGGACTTCCGGCACCCGGTCACCGGGCAGACGCTGGCCGCCATCGCCGCGTCGTTCGCGAATGCGGGCGGGATCACCGTCCGCGACGACCTGGCCCTGCCGCGCTAGCGGGTTGCCGCCCGGCGCGCCCTGTTGCTACATTTGACTCTATGATGAACTGGTCTCGCATACCCAAAGCGGCCCGCTGGACGCTCGGCGCGCTGGTGCTGCTGGGCGTGCTCGGCGCGTTCGTGCCCCGCATCGTCACCGCGCTGTACGCCCGCGACAACGTCTACGGCATCGAGGACGTGCCCCGCCAGCCGGTGACGGTCGTCTTCGGCGCGCGCGTGCTCTCCGATGGACGCCTCAGCCGGATGCTGGCCGACCGCGTGGCGACCGGCGCCGAGCTGTACCACGCCGGCAAGACCGACGTGCTGCTGATGACCGGCGACAATAGCGTGGCCCACTACAACGAGCCGGAGGCCATGCGCCGCTACGCGCTGCGCCTGGGCGTCCCGGACGAAGCCATCGTGCTCGACTACGCCGGGTTCCGCACGTACGATAGCTGTTACCGCGCCCGCGAGATCTTCCAGGTCAGCGAGGCGATCCTCGTCACCCAGGATTTCCACCTGGACCGCGCGCTGCTCACCTGCAACACGCTGGGGATCGACGCGGTGGGCGTCCCCGCCGACGTGCAGCGCCCCAACGGCTACCGCTTCAGCGCCGTCGCGTTCAGCTACCTGCGCGAGTTCCCGGCGACGTCAGTCGCCGTCCTGGACCTGCTGCGCCGCCCTGAGCCGGTCCTGGGCGAGCCGCTGCCGATCCGGGTCCCCAACGCCAACCGCCCCTGACGTACCCGGCGGTCAAAAGCCCCCCGCCTCGCTTGAACCAAAATCGCCTCGATGATAGAGTCGGGGTAAGTAAAGCCACAGACCGTTATGACACCAAATTACCCTGTCACGCATAAAGGAGCAGACCCATGAGCCAAGATAACCGCCCAGACATGCCCGACGTCAATGATCCCCAGCCGCCTCCGTCCCAGTCACCGCCGCCCCAAACGCCCCCGCCCGGCCCCGGCACACCGATCCAGCGCCCGCGCAGCACGTCCTCGCCGGCGGGCACCATGCGCCAGGTCGAAGAGGTCGTCGACCAGCTCGGCATCGACCTCAACCTGGGCATCAAGGTCCTGATCGTGGCGGCAGTGTCCGGCGTGGCGGCGGCAGTGCTCGACGAGGTGCTCGGCCTGCCCACCGGGTCGCTGCGGTTCACCTTCGGCTGGATGATCGCCGCGCTGAACGGCGCCACCTACGCCTTCTTCAAGAACCGCGACGATCGCGCCGGCCTGATCATGAGCGCCGTCGCCGGGCTGGTGGCTTTCCTGCTGTGGTATATCGTGACGGAGATCATCGGCGGCGATTTCGGCCTGTCGTGGGGCCTGAACGTCTTCAAAGCCATCGTCACCGGGATCATCGTCGGGCTGATCGGCTTCGGCTGGTTCGCCCTCATGCGCCGGCTGCCGGAGAAGCTGGTTCCCTGATCGCACCGCCCCGGCACCCACCGGAATCAAAACGGGGCGGCCCTCACCGGTCGCCCCGCGCGTTGTCCGCCCCCCGGCGCGTCAGATCAACGCCGCGACGCAGATCGCCAGCAGCACCACGCTCAGGTATATGTTGGTCACCTTGAACACGCCCATCGCGCGCGGGCCGGTATAATTGCGGACCAGCCGCGCCGATTCCCACACCAGCCACAGCGTCACCGGCGCGACCGGCGCCAGGTATGCCCAGCCCATCGCGCCGTGCGCCGCCAACGCCAGCCCAAAGATCGCCGTCGCCAGCGTGTGCGCCATCATCCAGAACAGCGCCTGCCCCGGCGACACGACCACCGGCAGCATGGGCACGTCGGCGCGCTGGTAATCGGTGCGATAGGCCAGCGCCAGGCTCCAGAAATGCGTGGGCGACCACGTGAACAGCAGCAGCGCCAGCACGATCACGCCCGGATCGGCCCAGTTGCCCGCCGCTGCGCCGCCGCTCAGCACCGCCGCGCTGCCCGCCGCGCCGCCGATCACCACGTTGAGCACGCTGCGCGGCTTGAGCCAGATCGTATAGATGCCCACGTAGATGAACGCGCCCACCGCCAGCCAGATCGCCAGCGGCGCATTCCCCGCCGCCAGCGCCAGCAGGCTCGCCCCGACGACCATCGCGCTGGCGACGACCAGCACCCAGCGCGCATCGACCGCACCGGTGACCAACGGGCGGCGGCTGGTGCGCTTCATCGCGCCGTCTTTGTGGCGCTCGACGTACTGGTTGAGCGCGGACGCGCCCGCCGCCGACAGGCCGCCGGTCACCAGCAGCAGCACCAATTCACCCGCCGACACGCTCCGCGCGCCGGTGATCATCGCGCCGCCCACCGCCGCCAGCAGCAGCAGCACCACGATGCGCAGCTTGAACAGCACGACCAGCGAGGCCAGCCAGCCACCGCGCGCGCGCGTCCCGCGCCCGGTCACAGCGTCAGCAGGGACAGTTGTCATCAGCTTCTCCACCATCTGCACGGAAATCCACCAGAGATTATAAACAGGCCCGGCTGATTTGCCCGCATTTTTTGCACGTTTATGATCATTATTCGCCCATGCGCGCCCCCCGGAATGCCCCCGCCCGGCCAGAATGCGGTATAATGACTCTCTGTTTTGTCCATCACCGAAATCGCACGACAAAGGACGCCGCATGTCGCAAGCGCTGGCTCATCAACTGGAACAGACGATCCTGGCACACCGCATCATGCCGGTCGACGTGGCGTGGGACGGCGAGATCGTCTATCCATATTACGATGGGCTGTCGATCTGCAACCTGGCCCCGACGGTCGTCGGCCTGCTCGACACCCGCGCCCCTGCGAACGTGCTGGCCTGCCCGCCGCTGGACCGCCGCCTGTGGGCACATCTCCAGGGCCAGGTCAAGCGCGTGGTGCTGTTCCTGAGCGATGGCCTCGGCTGGCGGCTGCTGCAAGAGATCGCCGCCGAAGACGCGGCCACCGCCCAGGCCCTGGCCGACCTGACCGGCGACGGCACGCTGACGCCGATCACGTCGATCGCGCCCAGCACCACCGCCGCCGCGCTGCCCAGCATCTGGGCCGGCGCGCCCCCGGCAGCGACCGGGATGCTCGGCACGCGCCTGTTCCTGCGCGAATTCAGCACGCTGGTTAGCATGCTGCACTACGTCCCCACGAACGGGCGCCACCGGCCCGACGCGCTCGAAGACTGGGGCCTGAACATGGAGACGTTCATGCCGCTGACCACGCTGGGCGAAGCCCTGCGCCACCGGCGCATCCCCAGCCACCTGCTGCTGCAAAAGGACCTGCTGGGGTCCGGCCTGTCGCGGATCATGCATCGCGGCATCCAGCACACGACGCGCCACTTCGGCTATACTGACATGTGGATCGGCCTGCGCGACCTGCTGCACCAGACGCGCGGCAAACGCTGTTTCGTCACGGTGTACTGGGGCGCGGTCGATGGCGTGTCGCACCTGTACGGCACCGTAACCGAACAATCGATCACCGAGATTCGCCGCCAGCTCTGCGACCTGCGCGACGTCGTGCTCGGCGCGGAATCCGGCGACCGGCGCACGCTGTTCATGCTGGCCGCCGATCACGGACACACGCCGGTGCCCGATCACGTGAACGTGTCGGACCATCCCCCGCTGGCCGAGGCGCTGCGCTGCGGGCTGGGCGGCGAGGGCCGGTTCGCGCACATGTACCTGCGCCACGACTATCGCCAGCCGGCCATCGAGTACGTGCGCAACCATTTCGCGGACCGGCTCGCCTGTTTGAACCCGTCCGACGCGCTGCGCGCCGGGCTGTATGGCACGCAGCCGCCCCACCCCGAAACCGGGGCGCGCCTGGGCGACCTGACCCTGGTCGCTCGCGCGGGGTGGCACGTCGGCGCCCGGGCGCCCTCGTCGTGGGGATCGGTCAGCCGCCACGGCGGCCTGAGCGCCCGCGAGATGTTGGTGCCGCTGCTGATGCGCGTCGTCTAATCGTCCGTAGAAGAAAAGGATCTTCGATGCAAAACTTGCTGAACCGTCTCTTCGGATCCCCGTCCGCCCCGCCGCCCCCGGCGCAGTCCCCCGCCCAGCAGGAGATGAACTCGCTGCTGGAAACGGCGGCGACCGCGCTCGAGCAAGGGTTTCACCAGACGGCGCTCGAAACCTACCAGCGCGGGCTGACGTTGGCTGAAACGCTCGACGACCGGGCGCACGAGGAGCACTTCCTGAGCGGGATCGGCGCGGTTCACGTGGCCCAAAACGACTTCGAGGCGGCCCGCCCGGTATTCGACCGCGCGCTGGCGGTGGCCCGCGAATTGAACGACCGGCGCGCGTTGGCGCGGGCGCTGAACAACACCGGCGCGCTGTACGCCAAGCAGGGGGAATGGGGCACCGCCCAAACGTATCACCAGCAGGCGCTCGACACGGCCCGCGAAACCGGCGACTCCGAGATCGTCGCCCTGGCGCTCGAAAACCTGGCGAAGGACTATCTCCACCAGGACAATCCCAACTACGCCCAGCATTTGCTCAAAGAGGCGGTGATCGTCACCCAGGCCGGGGGGCAGGTCAAGCTGGCCTCGCGCGTGGTGGGCCTGCTGGCCGAAGCCTCGCTGAAGATGGGCGATCGCGCCGTTGCCCAGAAGCTGTACGCGCAGGCGGTCAACCTCGCCCAACAGACCGGCCAGGTGGACCAGCAGCTCCGCTGGCTCGAAGCCCTGGCGAACCTGGAAATGGAGAACCGCAATTACGACCGGGTGATCGAGCACTACCAGGCCGCCGAGAATCTGGCGCTGCGCATGGGCAAGCAGTCCGGCGAGTTCTTCATGAACAGCGCGCTGGAGCTGAGCACCGCCTACCAGATGAACGGCAACAGCGAGCAGGCCGAGGAATATGCTACCCGCGCGCTGGCCCAGGCGCGCAGCACCGGCAACGCCGAGCAGGAAACGGTCGCGCTCACCCGCCTGGGGATGGCCGCCTACACCATGAGCGATTTCGCCCGCGCCCAGAGTTTTCTGGCCGAGGCGCTCGCGTTCTACGAGGAAGGCACCCTCAGCGACCGCGACGAGCACGTCCAGATTCTGCTGACGCTCGGCAGCATCACGCTGCGCACCGGCAAGCTGGACGCCGCCCAGGGCTACATCGAGCAGGCGCTGGCGCTGGCCCGCGAAGCCGGGCAGCAAACGCGCGAAGCCGAGGCGCTGCACATGCTGGGCAACCTGGCCGCCGAGCGCGGCGACCGCGACACCGCCCTGGCCCGTTGGCAGGAAGCGCTCGACCGGCTGGCGCCGGACGACAACACGCACATCGCGCAGCTTCGCTGTGACATCGCCCGCGCCTACAAGGACGCCGGCGATTACAAGGCGGCGCTGGTCGAATACGAGCGCGCGCTGCTGCTGCTGAACCACATCAACCACGCGCCGACGCGCGGGCTGGTGCTCTCCAACGCGGCGACGCTCTACACCGAAATGGGCGACATCGACACGGCCCAGGCGTTTTACGAAGAGGCGATCGAGATCGCGCGCGGCCTGGGCGATACCCACGCCGAAAGCCTGCGGCTGGGCAACCTGGGCTGGTTCTACTGCCTGACGGGCCGCCCCCAGGCCGCCCTCGACCGGCTGGAACAGGCGCTGAAATTGAGCCGCGCCCTCGACGATATGCTGATGGTCGCGGTCCAGACCAACAACCTCGCCCGCACCTACTTCCAGCTCGACGACCTGACCACGGCCCGCTCGCTGCACAAACAGGCCATCGCCGCCGCCACCGCCATCGAAGCCGAGCGCTGGCTGGCCGTCTTTCAGTCCGACATGGGCGAGACGCTCGTCGCGCTGGATCGCCTGGACGAAGCCGAGCCGCTCTACACCGGCGCGCTGGCGATCGCGGAAAAAACCGCCGACCTGGAAAACCTGGTGCGCACCCAGGCACGGCTGGCCGCGTTGTACGTCCGCACGGCGCGCCATCCGGAAGCCGAGGCGCTGGCGACTCAGGCCGAGGCGCGGGCGCGCAAGATGCGCTTCCAGCGCGGGCAAGCCCAGGCGATGGCCGTCATGGGCGACATCGCCCGCGCCAAAGGCGACAGCGTGGCGGCCCAGCAGCATTACGCCGAGGCCCACCGCCTGTTCACTATCCTGCACGATCCGGCGGCGAGGGCGCTCGCGGAGCACGTCCCCCAGTCGGCGTGATCCCCGCGCTGCGCCGCTTCCCGCGCCGGTAGGGGCAGGGTGCAGCCATCGTCGCTCGAAAGCCCTCGCCCTGGGACTGGCGTGAGGACGAGACAACCGCATGACGATGATCGAGCTTGTGGGCCTGGGCAAGAACTTCGGCGCCCTGTGGGCGGTGAAAGACCTCGACCTGGCGGTCAGCGCGGGCGAGCTGTTCGGCTTCCTGGGGCCCAACGGGGCCGGCAAGACGACGACCATCCGGCTGATGGTCGGCCTGCTGCGCCCCACCACGGGCACCGCCGCCATCGCCGGGCACGACATCCAGCAGGACGCGCTGGCTGCCAAGCGCAGCCTCGGTTACCTCGCCCAGACGCCCCTGCTCTACGACCGGCTGACCGGCAGGGAGTTCCTGCGCTTCATCGGTGGGCTCTACGATCTGCCGGACGGCGAGAGCGACGCCCGCGCGCGGCACCTGTTGGCGTTGATGGAGTTGGACGACAAAGCCGACGACCTGATCGAAAGCTATTCGGGCGGCATGCGCCACAAAATCGGCCTGTGCGCCGCCCTGCTGCACCGGCCCCCGGTTCTGATCCTCGACGAGCCGCTGGTCGGCATGGACCCCGCCAGCTCGCGCCGCATCAAGGACGCGCTGCTCGGCCTGCGCGATGGCGGCACGACTATCTTCCTGTCGACCCACATGCTGGAGATCGCCGAGCAGCTTTGCGACCGGGTCGCCATCCTGGACCACGGCCAGTTGATCGCGGTGGGGACGGTGGCCGAACTGCGGGCAGCCCTCACATCCCAGGCCGGCACCTCGCTCGAAAGCCTGTTCCTGCAGCTCACCCAGACCGAAACGCAAGACTGATCGCCGGAGGACTGACCGGTGCTCACGTTCTGGAAAGTGGTACGCCCGTCCTACTGGATGCTCGATCGCCGGGTGCGCGCGATCAACCGCCGGATCGTGATCGGGGTGGTCATCGTGCTCGGCCTGGGCGGGCAGTGGCTGTACGGGGCGCTCCGGGGCCGCGAGTCGCTGCTGGCCGGCGACCGGGGAGACGCCATCGCGGCGCTGGTCGTCGTGTTCGGCGGCCTGTTCATCTTGCTGCTCGCCTTCGTCAACGTGAGCAGCGTCCTCTACCGGCTGTATCTCGCGCCCGATCTCGACCTGCTGATGGTCGCGCCCATCCCGCGCTGCGTCGTCTTCGCCGTCAAGCTGATGCAGTGCAGCCCCGGCGCCGTCCTGCCGGCGATCCCGATCGGGATCGCGCTCGCGTGGTTCGGGCTGGCGCGCGATGCCGGGTGGGCGTATTACGTCCTGTTGGCGCTGCTGCTGCTGGCGGTGGTCGTGTTCGTCACGTCCACGGTGATGGGCGCCGTCCTGCTCATCACGCGCGCCATCCCCGCCGCCAGGATCCGCACGTGGATCCCGGTGATCCTGGCGCTGGTGCCGCTGGTGTTCGTCTTCGGGCAGCAGCGATTCACCGCGTGGTTTTCCGGCCAGGCGGACCTGCACGGGACTATCGCGCGCGCCCTGATCGACGAGCGGGACCTGGTGCGGATCGCCGGGGGCGGCGTCGCGCTGGCGGCGGCGGTCTGCCTGGCGGCGTATCACGTCTTCAACAGGGCGTTCGCTGAGGGGTGGAATCGCTACCGGGAAGTCGCCCCGGTCCCGGCTCGACGCCGGGCTGCGCCCGCCTGGACCCTGCCGCTGCCCGCCCGCCTCCGGCCCGTGATGGCGAAAGAGTGGCTCGAGATCCGGCGCGACCCGCACAGCCTGCTGAACCTGCTCCAGCCGGCGATCCTCGTCGTGCTGTTCCTCGCCCCGCTGGGCGGGCGAGACGCAGTCGATCTCCTGCGGCCCATCTTCTTCTGGTTCATGCTGATCTTCGTGCCCTGGTTCATCGGCGTGGCCGCGCTGGGGTTCGCCGTGACGGCGATCATCCGCGAAGGGCCGAATCTCGCCCTGCTGCGCGTGGCGCCCACCTCGATGAGCGCCGTCCTGCGCGGCAAGCTCTACACGACCTGGGGCGCGATGGTCATCCCCTGGACGGTCGTCCTGGCGGCCACCGGCGTACTGCTGCGGTTCGCGTGGTGGCAGATCGCGCTGCTGCTCGCGGCGGCGACCGTGTCGCTGGCGAGCATGACGCCCCTGACGATCGGATTGGGCGCGCTGCGGGCCGACTTCGCCGCGCGCGACGTAGTGAAACGCATCCCCACGGGCGCGCGCTACGTGATGATCGCCTTGAATGCGCTCTATGCCGGGTGGCTGTTCGCGACCGTCGCCTGGCTGATCGCGCACGGCTTCCGGGAGTCCGACAGTTTCAAAGTGATCGAGGTCTTCCAGAGCCTGCCGCCGGTGCGGGCGTTGCTGTCGGATGCCGCCTGGGTGCCCCTGCTGCTCGCGGCAGGGCACGTCCTCGTAGGTGTCGGCCTCGTCAGGCTGTGGGCCGCGGCTGTCCGGCGCCTGGAGCGGATCGAGATCTAGCGCACGCCTCAGCTCAGCAGCAGCGTCACGCCCGCCCACACCAGCAGGACCAGCATCAGCCGCTCGAAGAGGCGCGGATTCAGCCACAGGACCACGCGCCGCCCCGCCCACACACCGATCGGGATCAGCGGCAGCGCCCAAACGATGCTCAGCAGTTGGCCGGTGCTGACGACGTTCGTCGCCAGAAACGCGGGCAGCTTGATCAGGTTCACGATGAAGAAGAAGAGCACCGTCGTCGCGATGAAGACGGTCGGCGTCAGTTTTTGCAGCAGCAGGTACGCGGTGATCGGCGGCGCGCCCGCGTTCGCCAGCGCCGATCCGAAGCCGGAGCCCCACCCGGCCAGCCAGCCGTGCCAGTCGCGCGGCTTATAGCTGAGCGTGGCGATCGAGTCGCTGGCGAGCTTGTAGCCCGCCGCCAGCAGCGTGAAACCGCCCAGCACCCGGCGCAGCGTGTCATCCGGCAGCGTGGCGAGCAGCGCCAGCCCCATCACGATCCCGCCCACCGCCGCGGGCAGCATCAGCCGCACCATGCGCCCGTCCCACTGGCGCCAGTACACCGGCAGCGCGAACAGGTCGCCCACGATCAACAGCGGCAGCGTGAGCGCGATCGCTTCCGACACGCGCATAGTCGTGCTCAGCAGCGGCACCAGCAGCGCCCCCGGCACCGGCCCCAATCCCCCTTTGATCAGGCCGACCATCAGGGCTGCCAGGATGATTACCAGCGTGAGGCTCATAGTATGGGACGCTCCTCGGTTGCGGGCACGCAGGTCACGCCAGCCATTCTAACCCGCCGCGCCAAAAACAAAAATCCCCGCCAGGGGGAGGTGCCCGGCGGGGATGGTGAACTGCGAATTCAGTCCGGCGGGATTACTCGCCTTCCGGCGCGCCCGCCGCGATCCACGCTTCAAGCAGCGCCATCTGCTCGTCGTTCAGCTCGCCGAAGTGCCCCTCGGCCAGCACGTCGAGGATCAGGCTGTCCTCCGGCGCGCCCGGCTCGATCACCGGGCCGTCGTCGCCCCCGGCCAGCAGCGTGTCGTACTCGGTCACCTTCAGCCCCTTCGTCGCCGCATCGCCGTGACACTGCCCGCACGCTTCCTCCAGCGCGGGCTGGATGTCGGCGTACGTCACGTCACCGGCTTCGGTCGCTTCCGGCTCGGATGCCGCTTCGCCTTCCGGCGCGCCCGCCGCGATCCACGCTTCGAGCAGCGCCATCTGCTCCTCAGTCAGCTCGCCGAAATGCCCCTCGGCCAGCACGTCGAGGATCAGGCTGTCCTCCGGCGCGCCCGGCTCGATCACCGGGCCGTCGTCGCCCCCGGCCAGCAGGGCGTCGTACTCGGTCACCTTCAGGCCCTTCGTCGCCGCGTCGCCGTGACACTGCCCGCACGCTTCCGCCAGCGCGGGCTGGATGTCGGCGTACGTCACGTCACCGGCTTCGGTCGCTTCCGGTTCGGATGCCGCTTCGCCTTCCGGCGCGCCCGCCGCGATCCACGCTTCGAGCAGCGCCATCTGCTCGTCGTTCAGCTCGCCGAAGTGCCCCTCGGCCAGCACGTCGAGGATCAGGCTGTCCTCCGGCGCGCCCGGCTCGATCACCGGGCCGTCGTCGCTCCCCGCCAGCAGGGCGTCGTACTCGGTCACGTTCAGCCCCTTCGTGGCTGCTGCTGCGCCGTGACACTGCCCGCAGGCTTGCTCGAAGACCGGCTGAAGCTCCTGGAAGGTGATTCCCTCGGCCTCCACACCTTCGAGCAGCGGCGGGGCTTCCTCCGGCTGCTGATCGATGCCCAGTTCCAGCGCCAGGGTCGGCGCGTCGAACCCGGCATAGCGCCAGTCCGTGCCGTGGCAGCCGCTGTTCGAGCAGAAGCTGGTATCGGTGGTGCCGCCCGGATTGGCGGTCGTGTGGCAGTTCTCGCAGGTAGCGTCGAACTCGTTGTGGTGGCGGCTGATCCACGTCGTTTCGCGGTGCGAGGACGGTTCGATGCCGGTCGCCAGGGGCAGCGTCGGCTCGATCTCGTTCGGCAGCACGATCTGCGGGATGGAATGGCACAGGTTGCATTCCAGCCGGATCGCCTCGTCCGCCTCGTTGAAGTGCTTGCCGTCGTGGCAGCGGAAGCACCCCGGCCAGTCGCGGTGGCCGATGTTGTTGGGATGCGTCTTCCAGTCCAGCTCTTGCTCGGGGAAGGTATTGTCTTCCCACAGGTTCACCAACAGGTCGACCGCCCCGTCGATTTTGGCCGTGTTGGCCTCGTAGTAGTCGGGATAGGAGTCGCGGTAGTATTCCGCCAGCCCGGCGATCGACTCGCGCGCCTCGTCAAACGACTCGTACCGCTCAGCCAGCAGCTCGACCGACCGGGCGCGAACGTAGGGGATGTCGTCCGGCATATCGCCCCGATTGAGGGCGCTGTCGACCAGGTGCTCCGGCGTGTCGAGCAGGTGCGAGATGCGGTTGTGGCAGGTGATGCAGTCCATTTCGAGCACCTCGTACGCGCCCAGCTCATCCGGATCGAGCGGGGATTCCGTGGACACGTACTCGGTCGTCGTCCCGTCCACATCCGTGACGCGCACCCAGGGGATGTTTTGCTCCAGCCGGTCGGTAGCGATGTATTCCACCGTGTTCTCGACGTGCCAGTGAATGCCGTAGCCCAGGCCCTCGCGCCGGGTGCCTCCGCCGGTGTGCATCAGCAGGTACACGTCATACGGATCGTTGGTTTCGTTGTCGCGGTACCGGTTCAGCACGCGCAGGCTGTCGTCGGAGAATTTCTCCGGGTAGTGGCACAGCTCGCACGTGTCGCGCGCGGGGCGCATGCTGCTCACCTGGATCGGGTATTCGTAATTCTCGGTGATCGTCGCCCACAACAGTTTGGAATGTCCCGACTTGCGGATGAACTGATCGTAAAACGAGCCGCGCCCGATGTGACAGTCCACACACAGCACGCGCGCGTGGGGCGAAACCAGGTACGTGTTGTATTCCGGCGGCATCGTGTGACAGGTGGTGCCGCAAAACTCCGGCGAGTTGCTGTATTCCCACGCCGCGGGGAGCAGCAGCACGATCACCAGGGGAATCGCCAGCAGAACCGCCAGCCGCAAGACCCGGCTCCAGGCCGGCGTGCCTGGCGGCGGAAAGAAAAACCTGTAGATACGACTCATCCTGCCTCCAGGGGATAATGCGGCGCCCACGGGTCAGGGTCGACCAATGGGCGCCATCACAGAACGTCAGGCCGCGCCGCAGCGATAGCCCGACACGAGACTACTCGACCAGCGTCGCACCCGGCACCGGCTCGCCCGTCAGCTTGGCATAGCTGAGCTGGAGCAGCCCGACCGAGTATTTCAGGTTATGCACCACCGAGCCCTGGTCGTCGCGGATCATCTTGAAGTTGAAGACCGCGCCCTTCACGTCGACGCTCGCGTCTTCCGGCAGCTCGAAGTACGGGTGGTGATCGAGCACGGCCACGCCGCTCTCCTCGAGTGCGCCCTGCAAGACCTCGAGCAGGCCGGCGACCTCGTCCTGGTTGGTTTCGACCGCGCCGTCGCCGTCATAGTCGCCCGCCGCGTCAAACGCGAAGCTCTCCACGCCGCTGTGGCACCCCTGGCAGGTGGCGACGTTCTCGGCGCCATCCACCGGGCTGACCATCGCGAACGTGTGCTGGCCGACCGTGTTGTGACCGGGCAGCGGGTTACCATCGTCATCCATGCCCGGCGTGTCGGCCATGTGGCAGCTCACGCACGAGTCCTGGATGATCTGGCCGTGCAGCGTGGCCGGCACCGTCTCGCCCCAGGTGTACCCGCCGGTGTTGTTGATCAGTTCCGCGGCCACCGAGTAGTGCGGCGTGCTGAAGCGCTCGCCCTCGACCACGGCTACCGCATCGACCCGCGAGTTGTGGCAGGTCATGCACGTCGCCGCCGGGCCCGCTTCGGCCACCTCGGTACCGTTGGGCAGCGTCACCGTGTCGAAGATGCGCAGTTGGTTCGGGTTGTCCGCGTGGTGCGGGTCGTGGCAGACGGCGCAGGTGATCGGCTGGTAGCCGCTGCGCCGCTCTTCCATCGGCACGCCGTTGGCCGCGTCGATGTACCCGGCGCCGCTGTGGCACGCGACACACGCCAGGCGGTCCTCACCGATCGGGTACCAGAACGCCTGGGCGTTCTTGTCCGCGTGGGCGCTCACTTCCCACTGCTGCGGGAAGACGTGGTACGGGTCTTCGGCATGGCACTGCGCGCAGGTCCCGTAGTCCAGGCCGACGCCGATCATCGACGGATCGCCGCCGTTACTGGCGTGCGCCGCGCCCGGACCGTGGCAGCTTTCGCACTGGATGTTCGCCAGCTTGGCGACTTCGGGGAACTCGGCCACCATCGCTTCCCAGTTGCCCGCGGTCAGTTCCTCGGGGAGGGTCCAGCCCGCTTCGCGCGCCAGGTCGTCGAACCCGCCGTTGTCCGCCTCGGGCCGGTTGTTGAAGCCGGTGACGTGGCAGCTCACGCAGTCGGGGCCGTAGTGATCGCTCACTTCGCCGTTGATGGCGCGGGTGAACATGGTGGCGTGCGCCGTGGCGGCCCAGTCATCAGCCTGGTCTGCGTGGCACATGCTGCACGCGGGGAACGCCGCCTGCAGGCCGTCCATCGCGCCCACGCCGATATAGGTCGAGGCCGTCACCACCCAGCTTGTCTCGCCGCTGTTGCCGTCGGCATCGGTGGCCGTCAGGGTCAGCTCGTACTGCCCCTCGACGTCGGCCATGAAGATCGCGACCGTGCCCTCGATCAACTCGGCGGACGAGCCTTCCGGCGCGCTCAGGCTCCAGTCGAACGTGAAGCCTTCGACCGCCGGCTCGGGCTGCTGGAAGTCCTCGATCACCTCGACGTGCATGTTCGGATAGATGCCATACGGGAGGATCAACGCCTGCACCGGCTGTTCCGCCGGGTCTTCACCGGCAGCCACCGCGTAGGCTTCCCCGGCCACGTAGGAACCGACACCCACCGCTTCGGTAGCGGACGTGGTGATCGGCACCTCAGAGAATGGTTCGTCCGTTTCGCCGTCCTGGCCGCTGGCCCCGTACACGCCAAAGGCCATCAGCAGCAGGATCAGCCCGACTAGCAAAAGCACTTTTCTTACCATAAATGCCCCTCTCCTTCTCGAAAATGAATGCAAAAAGAGATTGCGCACCGGTTCCGATGGCAATCTCTCATGCATGACTAACCGAATCAAAGATCGCACCCGCAGGCGGATCGCAGCGGTGCGACACGACGACCACGCGCGACGGCACGTACACGCGTGCGCTCAGGTTCGCCGGCTCGATGGCCGGCGTCTGGTCGAGGATCATGCCCTGGGCGCTGGCAGCTACCCGCACCAATGGCGGCGGGGCAGACTGCGCCGCGACTTCCAGGCAGCGCGGAGCCGGTTCGGGCGCGCGTTCCAGCCGGACCGGGCTGGCCCGATTCACGGACTCGGCCAGCAGCGCCGTCACGCCGTCGAGCGCGTGCAGCGCGCTGGCAACCTGCGCCCCGTCCAGGTCCGACTGCGCGGCGTGGTACACCGCGAGATAGTGATCGATCGCGGCCCGGTACGCCGGGTCGTCGCTGGCGGGCGCATCCAGGACGCGCTGGCCGACTTCCGCCAGCCGGGCGTCCAGCTCCACGCGCAGGTAATCCACCTGGGGCATCGACGCGGCCAGCGACGGCGCGTCGACCGCCGGGCGGCTGGCCTGCACCAGGGGCCGGAACGCGACCAGGGTGCCGCTTTGCGCCGCGCCCGAATGGCACGTTTCACACGGTTCCAGGCTCGCTACCGCGTCCTGCACGGCGAGCCGCGCTTCCAGGATCGATCGATCGCCGCCGGCCTGCCCGTTCAGGAACAGCCCCACGGCGAACGCCAGCATGATCACGCCGGCCAGAAAAACGCAGCTACAAAGGAACCTGGACATACACCAACTATCTTTGATAAACAACCGCAATCGTGTGAATCCCGTTCAATCTTATTTGTTAAATTGTAAACGGGCCAGTGACATCTGTCACGTTATTTCAATCGCTATTGTTACAATGCAACTTGAACAATCGTCATTATAGGACAAGATGCGTGTTGGCACAAGTCACCAAATCGCCCGAAAACGACCTTTCCGCATCGCCGCGCTCTTATTGAGCGCTTCCCCATTCAGGGCTACAATGTTCGCCCTAATCGACACCACTCCCCCGGAGGAGGTTCTGGCATGGATTTCGCTTTCGGCACCCTGGCAACTGACGAACTCAAGACCGTGCACCACCGCGCGCGGCGGCTCGGCGTCCAGCACCAGCACATGCTGCACCCGCGCGATCCCCTGCCCGGCCAGCCGGTGACGATCACCGTGCAGACCGGCGCCGACCTGCTGGCGGAGCACGTCGCCTGCTATTACACCACGGACGGCAGCCCGCCCGCGGGCGCGCGCGGCGTGGCGACCAACGGGCACGCGATCCGGCTGGAACAGTGTGACGTGGCGTGGGACACGCTGGCCTGGGGCTACGTGACGCGCTGGCAGGGCACCCTGCCCGCCCAGCCCGACGGCGTCACCGTCCGCTACCGGATCGGCGCGTGGGCCGGTGACGGGCCGGAATCGTTCGCCGATTGGCCGGACGTCACCGCCACCGCCGAAGCCGCCGCCGGCGCCTACTTTCGCCAGCAGCCCGTCGCGCCCGATCTCAAGCGCGGCGACCCGGCGGGCCGAACCTTCGCCTATCACGTGGACACCTTCGCGCCGCCTGCCTGGGCGCGCCAGGCCGTGATCTATCACGTCTTCGTCGACCGCTTCTACCCCGGCGAGGGCCGCGACTGGCTGCAAACAACCGACCTGATGGGCTTCTGCGGTGGGACGCTGTGGGGCGTGCGCGACAAGATGGACTACATCGCCGAGCTGGGCGCGACCTGCATCTGGCTCAGCCCCACCTGGGCCAGCCCGTCGCACCACGGCTACGACGTGACCGACTTCGAGCGCGTCGAGCCGCGCCTGGGCGGTGACGAGGCGCTGCACGCCGTGGTCGAAGCAGCCCACGCGCGCGGCATCCGCGTGCTGCTCGACCTCGTCTGCAACCACATCTCGGACCAGCACCCGGTCTTCCAGGCCGCGCTGGCCGATCCCGCCAGCCCCTACCGCGCCTGGTTCACCTTCGACGACTCCGAGGCCGGCTACCGGACCTTCTTCGGCAATCCCGCCATGCCCCAGGTCAACTTGGCGGACCCCGGCGCCCACGACTGGATGATCGGCATCGCCCGCCGCTGGCTGCGCGAGTTTCACGTCGACGGCTACCGGCTCGACTACGCCAACGGCCCCGGCCCGGACTTCTGGAGCGATTTCCGGACGGCGTGCAAGCAGGAGAATCCGGACAGCTTCTGCTTCGGCGAAGTGGTCGACGCGCCCGACGTGATCCGCGCCTACCAGGGCCGCCTCGATGGCTGCCTCGATTTCCACATCAGCGAAGCCATCCGCAAGACCTACGGCTGGCGGGCGTGGTCCGAAGAGCGGTTCGCGATCTTCGCCGCACGCCACACGGCGTACTTCGCGGGCGATTTCGTGATGCCGGTCTTCCTCGACAACCACGACATGGACCGCTTCCTGTTCATCGCCGGGGGCGACAAGCGGGCGCTGCTCCGCGCTGCCGCCGTCCAGATGCAGCAGCCCGGCCCGCCGGTCATTCTCTACGGCACCGAGGTCGGGCTGAGCCAGGCGACCAGCACGCAGAACGGCGGGCACCATCTCAGCCGCACGCCGATGGCCTGGGGCGCCGACCAGGACCGGGACCTGCTGCGCGACTACCGGGCCCTGATCCGCGAGCGCCGGGGCGGCGCGTGAGGTGCGGCGCGGTGGGGAAAGTGCGGCTTTCACGCTATAATCTGCGTGACAATAACTCTCACCGTCATCACTTTTATTTGCCTGGACTGTGCCGTTTTGGATAATCACCGCCCGACACCAACGCTCGCCGACGCCTTGAACCGGCCCCTGCGCGATCTGCGCATCTCGGTCACCGATCGCTGCAATTTCCGCTGCACGTACTGCATGCCCGCCGAGATCTTCGGCGAGCGCTACCAGTTCCTGCCCCGCAGCGAGCTGCTCACCTTCGAGGAGATCGCCCGGCTGGTGCGGTTGTTCGCGCGGCTGGGCGTGCACAAGGTGCGCCTGACCGGCGGCGAGCCGCTGGTCCGCCAGCAGATCGAGCGGCTGGTCGAGCAGATCGCCGCCGTGGATGGCATCGACGACGTCGCCCTGACGACCAACGGCTTCCTGCTGCCGCAGCAGGCCGGGGCGCTGCGCGCGGCGGGACTGGGCCGCGTGACGATCAGCCTCGACAGCCTGGACGAGGGCGTGTTCCGCCAGATGAACGGCGACCGCGCCCAGCTCGAACAGGTGCTGGCGGGCATCGACGCGGCTCGCGCTGCCGGCTTCGCGCCGATCAAGATCAACGCCGTCGTGCAGCGCGGCGTCAACGATCACACCCTGGTCGATCTGGCCCGCTTCGGCAAAGACAACGGCTACATCGTGCGCTTCATCGAGTTCATGGACGTCGGCACGCGCAACGGCTGGGCGATGGAGCACGTCGTCCCGGCCCGCGAGATCGTCAGCCGGATCGACGCCGTCCTGCCGCTGGAGCCGGTCCCGCCCAACTACCCCGGCGAGGTCGCCCGGCGCTTCCGCTTCCGCGACGGGTCCGGCGAGATCGGCGTGATCGCGTCGGTGACGCAGCCCTTCTGTGGCGGGTGCACGCGGCTGCGGCTCTCGCCGGAGGGCAGCCTGTTCACCTGCCTGTTCGCCGCGGCGGGCACCGACCTGCGCGCCCCGCTGCGCGCCGGGGCGTCCGACGGTGAACTGGAGCAGATCGTGCGCGGCGTGTGGCACCGCCGGACGGATCGCTACTCCGAGATCCGGTCGTCGCTCACCGAGCCGCGCCAGCAAAAAGTCGAAATGTATCACATCGGGGGATGAGCGAGGGCCGGGCATGAAACTGCACGTCACCTTCTACGGCGGCCTCAAGCAGGACGTCGGCGCCAAGACCCAGACGCTGGACCTGGACGGCGACTCGCTGACCGTGCAAGAGCTGGGCGACTGGCTCGCGGCGCGCTATCCGGCGCTGGGCGAGCGCCTGCCCACCGTGGCGTTCGTGGTCGGCGACGAGATCGTCGATCCGGGCTATCGCCTGCGCGACGGCGACCGGGCCGCGCTGCTGCCCCCGGTGAGTGGAGGTTAGGATGGGCCGCTGGATTCTGGATACCCCGCTGGAACTGGCGCCGCTGCTGGCCGAAACCGAAGATCCCGCCTGCGGCGCGCTGGTCGTGTTCTTCGGCACGGTGCGCAACGAGAACGAAGGCCAGCCGGTCGATGGCATGACCTACGAAGTGCACGTCTCCATGGCCGAGAAAGTGCTGCGCGCGATCGAGGCCGAGACGCTGGACCGCTTCGACGTGCGTCGCTGCCGGATTCAGCACCGGGTCGGGACGCTGAAGCTGGGCGAGCCGAGCGTGATCATCGTCGTGCGCGCCGCCCACCGCGCCGCCGCCTACGACGCCTCGCGCTATGCCATCGACGCGATCAAGCAGCGCGCGCCGATCTGGAAGGAAGAACACTACGTCACCGGCGAGAGCCGGTACCTGGACGGCGTGCCCCTCACCCGAAAGGAGTCCTGATGAAAGACGTCAGCGCCAAATCAGCCACCCAGCGCCAGGCCATCGCCGAGACGCTGATCACCATGCCCGCCGAGATCCAGACGCTGCTGCGCGAGCGCGGGCTGGAGAAAGGCGACGCGCTGGAGATCGCGCGGGCGGCGGGCATCCTCGCCGCCAAGAAAACCTGGGACCTGATCCCGTTCTGCCACCCGCTGCCGCTCACGCACGTGCAGATCGCGTACTACTTCGAGCCGGAAGGCGTGCGCCTGCAGGCCCTGGTCAAGACCTTCGCGCCGACCGGCGTCGAGATGGAGGCCATGACCGCCGCCAGCATCACCGCGCTCACCCTGTACGATATGCTCAAACCGCACACGCGCGACATGGAGATCGCCTACACGCGGCTGATCGCCAAGAGCGGCGGCAAAAGCGGCGACTACCACTACCAGCCGGCGGCATCGAGCACGAACGGCGGCTGACCTGCCGCGCCCCGATCCCGCCCGATTTTTACCATTGACGGGCGCGGCCATTCCCGGTAAACTGAAGGTCCAGAGCCCGCGGCTCTGGTTTTTTGTGCCTGGCACATGAGGAATGGCTGTCGTGATCCGGAGTGGTACCTGGACCTGGAGAAACGCCCGTCCATACGGACCGGGGAACGCCATTTTCCTGGTGGCCCGCGGCGCGATCGCCGAGTCGCTCTCATTTTTTCACCAGCCAAACCACCCATAGCGGTGGTTTTTTTATGTATGGGATGGAGGCCAACCCGATGCCGCACCAAGACCTACGCCAATCCGAACGGTTCCTGACCCAGTACACCCCGCCCAAGATCGACGGTGACTTCACCGGCAAGCACATCATCTCGGTCGAGCAGTTTGGCCGGCGCGACCTGCAAATCCTGTTCGACGCCACGATCTCGATCCGCAAGCGGCTCACCCAGCACGACCGCGGCCTGCTCCACCTCACCGCCGGGCGGCTGATGGCGACCCTGTTCTACGAGGCCAGCACGCGCACCGATCTCTCGTTCCAGGCGGCGATGCGTCACCTGGGCGGCGAGGTCGTCGCGGCCAGCAACGGCGTGCAGTTCTCCTCGATCTACAAGGGCGAAAACCTGGCCGATACCGTCCGCGCGGTGGGCTGCTATGCCGACGTGATCGTGCTGCGCCACCCGGACGTCGGCTCGTCCTACGAGGCGGCCTACTACCTGGACCTGCTGCGCTCGCAGGTGTCGCGCCAGCCGGTCGTGATCAGCGGCGGCGACGGCGTGGGCGAGCACCCCACCCAGGCCCTGCTCGACATCTTCACCATCTTCGACTTCAAGCACCAGATCGACGGGCTGAACATCACGCTGGTGGGCGACCTCAAGCACGGGCGCACCGTGCACTCGCTCGCCAAGCTGATCGCCCGCTACGAGGCGCAGGACACCACCGTGAACTTCGTCGCGCCGGACGCGCTGCAGATGCCCCGGTCGGTCATCGAGTTCCTCCGGCAGAAGAACATCGCCGTCCGCGAGACCGACGACCTGCAGGACGTTCTGGGCGAAACCGACGTGATCTACTGGACGCGCGTCCAGGAGGAGCGCTTCGAGGACCCGGCGGAATACGACGCAATCAAGGACCGCTTCATCATGACGCCGCCCGTGCTGGCCCACGCCAGGCCGGACGCGATCCTGATGCACCCGCTGCCGCGCAAGAACGAAATGGGCACGCCCGCCGACCACGACGAGCTGGACGCCGACCCGCGCGCGGTGTACTTCCGCCAGATGGAAAACGGCATGTTCGTGCGGATGGCGCTGCTGGCGAAGGTGCTCGGCGGCCTGTGGGTGTGACGCCGGTGGCCTCGACGATCGCGATCCCCGCCATGCTCGACCCGCACGTGCACCTGCGCGGGCTGGAATGGGCACACAAAGGCACCTTCGCCAGCGAGACGGCAGCGGCCCTGGCGGGCGGCTATTGGGCGGTGCTCGACATGCCCAACACCCCGCCCTCGACCGTCGATCTGCCCGCGCTGGAGGCCAAGCTGGCGGCCATCGGGCGCGAGGCGGTCTGCGACTGGGGCATCTATTTCGGCGCCAGCCAGGCGGACAACACCGCGGCCTATCCCGCGGCAGCGGACCGCGTCTGCGGGCTGAAAATCTACAACAACGCGACCACCGGCGACCTGCTGATCGAGGACCAGGCTCGCCGCGCCGCGCATTACGGCGCGTGGCCGCGCCGCCGGATCGTCGCCGTGCACGCCGAAGGCCGGACCGTCGCGGACATCCTGGCCCTGGTGCGCGCCACCGGCCAGCGGACCCACTTCTGCCACATCAGCACCGCCGAGGAGATCGCCCTGCTGCGCGCCGCCAAAGCCGAGGGCCTGCCGGTGACGGTCGGCGTGACGCCCCATCACCTGTTCCTGACCGAGGACGACGTCGCCGCGCTGGGCGCGCTGGGGCGCATGAAGCCCGAGCTGAAGACGCGCGCCGACCAGGCCGCGCTGTGGGACGCCATCGGCAATGGCGTGGTCGATGTGGTCGAGTCCGACCACGCGCCGCACACCCTGGCCGAGAAGGCCGCCGATCCCGCGCCGTCCGGCGTGCCCGGCCTGGAGACGACCCTGCCGCTGCTGCTGACCGCCGCCCGCGAGGGCCGGCTGTCGCTGGCGCGCGTCGTCGAGCTGGTGGCGGAGCGCCCGCGGGCGATCTTCGGGCTGGCCGCGCCGCCGGACACGGTCACCGTCGTCGATCCGGACGCCTCGACCGTCATCGAGCGTGGGAGCCTGCACACGCTGTGCGGCTGGTCGCCGTTCGAGGGGATGCGCGTGTGGGGCAAGGTGCGCGAGGTGCGCATCCGGGGCCGCGTGGTCTTCGACGGCAAGCGCGTCCTGGCCGCGCCCGGCTCCGGCCAGAACCTGTTCCCAGGGGGCGCGGCATGATCCCCACCGCGCGCGGCGTTTTCCTGGCGCTCAACCGGCTGGCGTATGGCGCGGCCCGCCCGCTGATCTTCCTCCGGACTGCCCAGCAGGCGCACCATGACGCCCTGGCCCTGCTGCGCCGGGCGGACGCGCTGGCCCCCGCGCTCGACCCGCTGCTGGGCGCGGCGCACCGACTGGCCTTCCGGCGCGGGGCGTTCCAGGCCGGGGGCGTGACGCTCGACTCGCCGCTGATCCTGGCGGCGGGGCTGGTCAAGGGCGACGGGTTCGCGTCCGAAGAGGCCGCGCTGGCCGCCGTCGAGCGCGGCGCCAACGTCATGCCCGGCTGGCGGAGCGTGCCCCGGCTGGCCGGCCCGGTCGAGTTCGGATCGTTCACGCGCTGGCCGCGCCCCGGCAACCCCGGCACGGTCGTCTGGCGCGACGTCCCCACGCGCTCCACGCAGAACCGGATCGGGCTGCGCAACCCCGGCGCGCGGGCGGCGGCGGCCTTCCTGGGCGCGCGGCGCGACCGGCTGCCGCCGGTCTACGGGATCAACATCGCGGTCAGCCCCGGCGTCGAGGATCCGGACCAGCAGACGCGGGAAGTGATCGACGGGCTGGCGGCTTTCGTCGCCAACCAGGTACGGCCCGCGTGGTTCACGCTCAACCTGAGCTGTCCCAACACCGAGGACGACCCGCGCGGCCACCAGACCGCCGACGAAGCGCGGCAGGTCTGCGGGGCGGCGGCGGGCGCGCTGGCGGCGGCGGGCGTCCCGCTGTGGGTCAAGCTCGGCCCCAACCTGTCGGACGATCAATACCGCGGCCTGATGCGCGTCTTTGCCGAAGTGGGCGTGCGGGCGGTCGTCGCCACCAACACCCTGCCGCTGCCCACGCCCGGCGATCCGAACGTGACGGCGGGCATGGCGGGCGGGCGGCTGCACGCGCGGGCTGTGGCGGTGGCGGGCCTGCTGGCCGCCGAGCGCGACGCGCAGGGCTACCCGGTGGACGTGATCGGCTGCGGCGGCGTGCTGGACGGCGATACCTACCGCACATTTGCCCGCCTGGGCGCGCCTGTGGTCCAATATTGGACCGCGCTCATTTACCGCGGCCTGCTGGCCGCGGCGCTCATCGCCCACGAAGCGGGGATCGACCGGGCCGGCGCATGAGACTTTTCGCACGCTCGACGGGCTGCCGCCCGTCCGGTTCACGGGGGATGGTATGCTGAAACAACTACAGGCTCGCGTGGCGGGGACGCTGCTGGACATCGAGGCCGTGGTCTTCACGCCCGGCGACCCGATCACGTTCAAGTCGGGGATCAAATCGCCGGTGTACGTCGACAACCGGCGCCTGCCCTTCTGGCCCGCGCAGTGGCAGGTCGTGATCGAGGGCTTCCGCGACCTGATCGCGCTGCGCGGCATCACGTATCACGTCATCGCGGGGATCGAGGCGGCGGGCATTCCGCACAGCGCGGCGCTGGCCTACCTGACCCGCACGCCGTCGGTGTTCGTCCGCAAACAGGCCAAAGAACACGGCACCCACAGCCGGGTCGAAGGCGGCGACGTGTCCGGCAAGCGCGTCCTGCTGATCGAGGACCTGGTCACGACCGGCGGCAGCAGTCTGGCGGGCGTCGAGGCGCTGCGCGAGGCGGGCGCGGACGTGCAGGACTGCCTGTGCATCACCAGCTACGGCTTTCCCGAAGCGGGGCGGGCGTTCGACGCGGCGAAAGTGCGGCTCCACCCGTTGACGCCGTTCGCCACGATCGTGATCGAAGCCAGCAAGCGCGGCCTGTTCGGCCAGCCGGAGCTGGCCACGCTCGAAGACTGGATCCGCGATCCGCACGGCTGGCCGCCGGCTGGCGAAAACGAGGGGGACTCATGACCGGGAGCATCGTCGAGAAATACGACCGCCGCGCCCAGAGCGCCGGGTCGCTGGTGTGCGTCGGGCTGGACAGCGACATCGCGCGCCTGCCCCAACGCTTCCACTCAGAGGACGATCCGCAGTTCGCCTTCAATCGCTGGATCATCGACCAGACGCACCCCTACGCCAGCGCCTACAAGCCCAACATCGCGTTCTACGAGGCGCGCGGCGAGGCCGGGCTGCGCTCGCTGGCGCGTACCGTCGAGTACCTGCGCGCCAACCACCCGGACATCCTGACGATCTGCGACGCCAAGCGCGCCGACATCGGCTCGACCAACCAGGGCTACGTGACCGCCATCTTCGAGACGCTCGGCTTCGACGCCGTCACGCTCAACCCGTACCTGGGCCGCGAGGCGCTGGCGCCCTTCCTGGCGCGGACCGACAGGGGCTGCATCATCCTCTGCCGGACGTCCAACCCCGGCGCGGGCGAGCTTCAGGACCTGGTCGTCGACGGCAAGCCGCTGTGGCAGATCGTGGCCGAGCGCGTCAGCCGCGAGTGGAACGCGGGCGGCAACTGCATGCTCGTCGCCGGGGCGACCTACCCCGCCGAGCTGGCGCAGATTCGCGCCACGGTGGGCGACATGACGCTGCTGGTGCCGGGCGTGGGCGCCCAGGGCGGCGACGTCGAGCGGACGGTGCGCGCGGGCGTGAACGCGGCGGGGCGCGGGGTGATCGTCAACTCGTCGCGCGGGATCATCTTCGCGGACGATCCGGCGGGCGCCGCGCGCGACCTGCGCGACGCGATCAACCGCGCCCGCGGCCTCAACACGTGACGTGCAGGATCGCGTTGGTCGTCGCCGGGTCCGCGCGCGAGAGCAGCTCGCAGGCCTTCTCGGTGGGCACGACGACCAGCTCGACGCCCTTTTCCTCGGCGGCCTTGTAGACCTTCTTCATCACCGGCAGCTTGCCATACGCCCCGGTCCCGATGATCAGCGTCCGGCAGTCCCAGGGGATCGCCTCTTTGGCGGAGAACGGCGTGTGGCCGAAGCGGGCTTTCTTCGCCCTGGACGGTCCCTTGTCGCGCTTGTGGATCGCGCCGTGGACGATCACCAGGTCGTCGGTGTAGCGCGCCCCGTCGATCTCGATCTCGCCGAAGCCGATGAATCGCGCTTGCATGGCGGTTCCTCCTGTGTTTTTGATTCTCATTATGACACAGGATTCCACCGGGCCGGGCGCAGCACTTACAAGATCGTCCGCACCGCCCAGCTCGCCAGCAGGACCGCCGCCCACGCGCCATAAGCCACTGCCAGCATCGCCACCAGCCCCAGCCCGGCCCGCGCCGCCAGCCACAGCGCCACCGTGAACACGAGCGTCGCGCCCACGCCGACGAACAGCGACCCGGCGAAATCGGCCATGGCCTGCTGGCGGTCCTCGCCCCCGGCAGCGTAGACGATCCACAGCGCCAGCGGGACGGTGAGCGGCATCGTCGCGGTGATGGCCGCGACCGCCTTCGAATAGGACTGCGCCACCGCGATGAAGATGATGACCAGGATCGAGATGGCGACCGGCAGGGCCTGTTGCAGCGTCTGGTTCATCGCACCCCCGGCAGGCTCACCCGGCCTCGCCATCGAGCAGCGCCAGCGCCAGCCGCGTCGCCTCGGCCACGTATTCCATGCAGCGCGGCTTCTGGCCGTCCGCGTGATAGGCGGCGTGGCCTTCCGGCGTCCCCAGGTCCACGCCGGTCAGCGCGAGGCAGCCGGTCGCGCCGAAGCGGGCCTCGAACTGCGCGACCAGCGCCTGCACGATGGCGTAAGGCCGCGTCTTGTCGCCGTCCGGAGCGCGGCGCCCCGCGACCAGCCCCACGCCCAGGATCGCGCCGGTCAGCGCGCCGCACGGGCCGCGCATGTATGCCATGCCGCCACACAGGCCGGTCGCCACCGCCGGGACGAGGTCCGACTCGATCCCGTAGTGCTCCGCGATGGCCTGCAGCGCGCTCTCCGAACAACACCAGCCGGACTCGAACAGCTCGCGGCTGCGCTCAGGTGCCCTCATGATGCTCTCCTTCGTGTCGAATACCCGGCGCGTATTATAGCGCCGAACCGCCCGGCCCGCGCCGGTGACCATTTTTATCATAGCCATCGTATAAATTGGCAGTGATAGGGTATTGACACACTAGAACATTTGTGCTAATATTCGAATACCATTTCAGAGTGACATTGCAGACAGACATTAAGGAGAAAACAGTATGTCGCGTTTCGTTCACTTCGAGATCAACGCCAGCGACGTCGACAAGGCCAGCGCGTTCTACAGTGAGGTGTTCGGCTGGGAAATCACCAAGTGGGACGGCCCGATGGACTACCGCCTCATCAAAACCGGCGGAACGGATGAGTACGGCATCAACGGCGCGATCTTCAACTCCGAAGGGAAGTTTCAGGGCATGGTCAACACGCTGGACGTGCCCGACCTCAAGGCGCACATCGAGAAAGTCAAGGCTCACGGCGGCACCGTCCTGGGCGAGAGCAACTACATCCCCGGTGTGGGCCACTTCATCTACGCTAAAGACGTCGAGGGCAACCTCTTCGGCATGTTGGAGCCGGACCCGAACATGAGCCAGCAGGGCTGACGCCCGCCCGCGTTCCGATCCGCCTTTCGCAGCAGCTCACCCGCCGGTGGGCTGCTTTTTCGTGATCGCGGGCGGTGGTATGATCGGGGCGCACACAGGAGACAACCCGATGACCGATATGCTCGTGAAACTCTACGCCCTGCCCGACCTCGCCCCCGCGCTGGCCGACCCGCGCATGGCCGGCGTCACCATCCGCCGGGCGCTGGTGCCCGAAAAACACGTCGTGACGGCCTGGGCGCGGGCCACCTTCGACAGCCCCGGCTGGGCCAGCGAATGCGAGGCGGCCATCCTGCGCCAGCCGCCCGCGTGTTTCGTCGCCGTGGAGCACGAGGCGCTGATCGGCTTCGGCTGCTACGACGCGACCAGCCGCGGCGTGTTCGGCCCGACGGGCGTTGGCGAGGCGGCGCGCAAGCGCGGCATTGGCACGGCGCTGCTGCTGGCCTGCCTGCACGACATGCGCGCCCAGGGCTACGCCTACGCGATCATCGGGTGGGCCGGGCCGCAGGACTTCTACGCGCGCATCGTCGGCGCGACGCCCATCCCGGACTCCGAGCCGGGCCTGTACGCGGGGTTGCTGCGGTAGGGCGCGCCCGTCACGCGTCGCCGTCCTGCTCGGCCAGCGCCTTGAGCGCCGCCATCTGCTTGTCGAGGATGCGGTTGGTCAGCCAGCCGAACAGCACGCCAAATATCCGCCCCACCCAGTTCGACTGGATCGTCTCGGCGGTGTAGTCCAGCCGCGTGCCGCCTGGAATCTCGCTGAAGCGGTAATCCACGCGCATGGTGAACTGCGGGTTATCCAGCGTGATCGCCATGTGGCGCGGCGCGTCATAGGCGACCACCTCGCCCTCGTACGCCGACAGGCGGCCCCCCTCGCGGATCTTCTGCGTGAAGCGTGACCCGACCGGGTTGGCCGGATTCCACGGCTCGCGCGGGATGATCTCCTCGACGCCCTGGGCCCACTTTTTCACGTTGTCGTTGTCGGCCACGCACGCGAAGGCACGCTCGATGGGCGCGTGGATGGTGACGCTACGGGTCGTTTTCATGTTTGTGCGCTCCGTGACTCGCCCGCCGGGCGATATTCTTTATGTTTATCTGTTTTATACGCTTACATGATAGCACAGGCGTTCGGGTTCTGTAAAGAGGCGCGAGTTTTTTGAGAGAACCGGATCGGCTGTATACTGAAGCCAACGCGCGTATTCACAAGGGGGCACCGATGGACGACGAAGCCTTCTTTCACGGTGGGTTCGAGGTCGAGTACCGGGCGCTGCGCGACGAAAGCCTCAAGCGCATCGAGCTGCGCCAGCAGACGGTGTCGATCGCGCTCACCATCGCCGGGGTATTCCTGGGCGTGGGGATCGGCACCCGCGCGGTGGCGCTCGTCTACCCGCCGCTGGCGCTCGCCCTGGCGATCGGCTGGCTGCAAAACGATCTGCGCATCAAAGAGATCGGGGACTACATCCGCCTGAACCTCGAAAGCAGAACGCCCAATCTGCACTGGGAAACGACCATGCAGGGGCGCCGCACGGACCGGCCCTACTGGCGCGCCGTGGTGATGTCGCACGCCGGCGCGATCCTCATGGCGCAGGTCATCGCGATCGGCGTCGGGGTGTCCACGATTTACGGAACGCCGATCGAGGCGGGCGAGATCGCGCTGCTGATCGCCGATGTGCTGTCGGCGCTGGCCGTGCTGCTGTGGATCATTCCCAAGTCGCGGCGGTGAGCGAACCATAACACCAGGGGCGCCCGCGTATGCTCGCCGGCGCCCCTGGACAAGACTCTCTGAGCGTCCCCGCCTACTCCACCGTGACGGACTTCGCCAGGTTGCGCGGCTGGTCCACGTCCGCGCCGCGCCACACCGCGATCGTGTAGGCCAGCAGTTGCAGCGGGATCACGCTGATGATCGGGCTGATCAGCCGCGGCGCTTCGGGCACGTAGAGCACGTAATCGGCCTTCTCCCGGATCAGCTCGTCGCCGTCGGTCGCCACCGCGATCACGATCCCGCCGCGCGACTTGGCCTGCTCCACCTGGCTGAGCATCTTGTCGTAGACCTCGTCCTTGAGCGTGATCGCCACGACCGGCATGTGCTCGTCGATCAGCGCGATCGGCCCGTGCTTCATCTCCCCGGCGGGGTAGCCCTCGGCGTGAATGTAGCTGATTTCCTTGAGTTTGAGGGCGCCTTCCAGCGCGATGGGGTAGTTGATGCCGCGGCCCAGGTAGAGGAAGTTGGTGTACTGGTAGAGCTGGGCGGCCAGTTCCTGCACCTGATCCTCGCGCTCGAGCACCTGACCCACCAGGTCCGGCAGGCGCGCCAGGTCGGCCACGTGCTGCATCGCCTCGCCGCACGACAGCATGCCGCGCTGCTGGCCCAGGTACAGCGCCAGCAGGTACTGGTCGACGATGCTGGTGGTGAACGCCTTCGTGCTCGCCACGCCGATCTCCGGCCCGGCCTGCATGGTGATGAACCCGTCGGCCACGCGCATCGCCTGGCTGCCGATGGCGTTGACGATGCTCCACTGGCGGGCGCCCTTCTCGCGCGCCTCTTCCATCGCGGCCAGCGTGTCCACCGTCTCGCCGGACTGCGTGATCGCCAGCACGGCGCAGTCGGAATCGAGGATCGGGTCGCGGTAGCGGTACTCGCTCCCGTAATCGACCTCGACCGGCACGCGCGCCAGCTCCTCGATGATGAACTTGCCCACCAGCCCGCTGTAGGCGCTGGTGCCGCAGGCCACCGTCACGATGCGCTTGAGCCGCCGCGCATCCTCTTCGCTGATCTTCAGGTCGGGCAGATCGACGCAGCCGTGCTGGAAGTCCACCCGCCCGCGCAGCGTGTCGGTCAGGGCGCGGGCCTGCTCGTAGATCTCCTTCTGCATGAAGTGCTTGAACTCGCCGCGCGCCGCGCTGACCGGGTCCCATGGGATGTTGTGGATCTCGGCGTCGACCGGCTCGCCGTCCAGCGTCTGGACGTGGTACGCGTCGCGGGTGATGGTCGCCATCTGGCGGTTTTCGAGGAAGATCATGCGGCGCGTGTGCTCCAGAATGGCCGGGATGTCCGACGCGACGAACATCTCGTCCTGGCCGATGCCCAGCGCCACGCCGCCCGCGTTGCCGATCCGCACCGCCACCAGGCGATCCGGCTGGTCGGCGGACAGCACGACGATGGCGTGCGCCCCGCGCAGCAGCGACACCGCCCGGCGCGTCGCCTCGGTGATGTCGTGCCCGGCGTCGCGCTCGCGCTGGACGAGGTGCACGATCACCTCGGTGTCCGTCTCCGAGGCGAACGGCACGCCGCTCGCTTCCAGGTCGGCGCGCAGCTCGCGGAAGTTCTCGACGATGCCGTTGTGCACCACCACGGTCCGCCCGCTGGCGCTCAGGTGCGGGTGGGCGTTGCGCGGGCTGGGGACGCCGTGCGTCGCCCAGCGGGTATGGCCGATGCCGATCCGCCCGTTGAGCGGCTTGTTGTTGACCATCTGCACGAGGTTGTTCAGCTTGCCGACATCGCGGCGAATGGCGATGTCGCCGTTCTGCATCACGGCGATTCCGGCGGAATCGTAGCCGCGATACTCCAGGCGCTGCAAACCGTTGAGGATAAGGGGGGTCGCGTCACGCGGCCCAATGTAACCGACAATACCGCACATAGGATGATCTCCCTCCTGGAGTCAGGCCCAAGCGACCGGCAGCGCGCACCCGTGTGACAGCGCCCGCTGTCGCGTCGGATCGAAGTTGAGTCAGCAAAATGGATTGAGCACCACTACCGCGAATTTCGGCAGGACACGCGTTGTATCGCGGCTTCAGTTGGAGGGGACAGACGAGGGCGGTGGTGTGCGCCCTGGCGGCATCCGCAGATCTGTCGATTTTCCCCCGGCAGGCCGGGGTTAGTCTCACCTCGCGGTGAGAAACCGCCACCTCGTTTCCCTGCTGGTGCAGGGCCTTGCGCTAGTCTTCCCTCATTCGGTCGTGATCAGGCAGCCTCCTGTCGTTCCCCACGTCGCTAGCTCCAGTATACTGGAAAACCATCAGGGCTGGCTATAAACGAGTGATTAAAAACTCAATAAGGATCGAAAAAATGGGCGGGGCCGGATCAGTCGGAGGGCTGGTCGCCCTCCCGATCCAGCTCGGCGCGCACGTATTGCAGCGCCGCTTCGAGCGTCGTGAAGATCGGGACGTCGATCGCGTAGCGCTGCCACGTCTTTTTGGCGGCAATCGCCAGCAGCGGGTGATCGCCCACCCCCACCGGGCGAACGCGGGGATCGGTGAGCGCGCCCGGCGGCCTGCCTGACTGCTCGTCGAGCCCTAGGAGGATGTCGCTGAACGACACGTCCTGGTTGCGTAGGTCGAACAGCACGTAGAGCGGGCCACCTGCCTCGCGGGCCACGCGGTCGATCTGGGCGCGGATGCTGTACAGACTGCTGAGGTGGCGCTCGATGGGCAGTGCGATCGTCACGATGACGATCGGCTCGCCGGGCAGCTTGATCAACGACGATGGCATGTGCCAGTCGCCCCCTGGGTAGATGACGGGTGACGAATCGCTTGAGCGCAGCTTTGCGTCACGGCTATGAATGGGCATGTCATCGATAATTAACCAACATACTAACAAACCTTCAAGAAGATATAATCGAAAATCACCATAATTGCCAGTCACAAAGTTCGCAGGCATGGTTTTCGAACCCAATTACAACACTGTCCTAACGATTGAAAAACGTTCGTCGCGGCCAGGCGCCGTGGACCGAGTGTGCCGGAGGTGACGGGGCAGCGAGCGCACACTGTTTTATTTTTGCCATATTTGCGCGGGCAAGGGACGCCGGGTAACCTCTGTCCAACCTACGGCTCGAAGCCGACTACCAAACGGAGCAGGGATGCGCCTCAAACGCCCGCACCACTCCCCCGACGATTTCCGCCAGTTGCGAGACTGCCTGCTCGCCATCGAGGATGCGCTCCGGCAGGTGTCGCCGGGCGCGCTGCGCCAGCGCGGCGGCTGGGACCAGGCGCTGTTCGTCGCCGTGCTGGAGCGCGTCGAGGACCTGACGCCGCCCTTCCAGGCCGCGCTGACCGGCTATCTGTGCTGCCACGACGGCGCCCGCCCGCGCGACCAGGTCGCCGCGCTGCTGGACGTGGACCGGCTCTCGGCGGCCTACCTCTACTGGACGCGCCTTTTCCCGCCGCGCCAGCCGGACGAATCGATGTTCGTGCTCAGCCTGCTGCACGACCTGGGCGAGCGGGTTTACACCGCGCTCCGCCTGCTGGACGGCGCCTGAGCCCGCGCGCGCCCCAGAATCCGCCATTGCCACAGACGCCGCCCTGCGCTATAGTGGTGGCCCGACGGCAAACAGGATCAAAGAGCACGCGGGTGACACTCCAACAAACCACCGAGGAACAAATCTGGACCGACGTCCCCCAGCCCCGGCACCGGCAGGGACGTTCGTTCGTGCGCGAGCTGATCGAAACCGTGCTGCTGATCGCCGCGATTTACGCGTTCGTGAACCTGGCGACCGCGCGTTTCGTCGTCGATGGGCACAGCATGCTGCCCAACTTCGACACCGACCAGTTCATCATCGTCAGCCGCCTGTCGTACGTTCTGGGCGATCCCTCGCGCGGCGATGTCGTGGTGTTCCACTACCCCCAACAGCCGGACCGCGACTTCATCAAGCGCATCGTCGGCTTGCCGGGCGAGACGGTCACCATCCTGGAAGGGCGCGTGTACATCGACGGCAAGCTGATCGAGGAGCCGTACATCGAGAACTTCTGTCGCGGCAAAAGCTGTGACGGCGAGTGGGTCGTGGGCGACGAGCAGTATTTCGTGCTGGGCGACAACCGCGGCGCCAGCAAAGACTCGCAGGACTTCGGCCCGGTCGACCGGAAATACATCGTCGGGCGGGCGTTCGTGCGCTACTGGCCGCCGTCGGATTGGGGGCTGGTCAAACACTGGACCTACGGGCAGAACGGCAGCCCGCTCCCGACCATGACGCCCACGCCCACGCCGCACCCGAACCCGTCACCGACGCCCACCAGCGCGCCCTATTTCGGCGGTTTCTGACGCAGCTCATGACCGATTCAGGCGATACCTTACAGACCTGCCCGCTGTGCCAGGTTGGCCGGCTGCACCCCACGCGCACGCCTTACGTGCACGTCTACGAGGACACGCTCGTCCAGGTGCCGGGCATCGCCGGCTGGAAGTGCGACATCTGCGGGCTGACCCTGTTCGAAAGCGCCGCCGTCCGCCGCATCGAGCTGTTGATCGATGCCGACGGGCTGCCGCCCAACCGTCACCCGCCCGCGCCGGGCAGAGCGCCCGCCCGCGACAGCGTGGCCCCCGGTGAAGACTTGCCCGAGGACGCCGCCCCGCCCGCCGATTGACGGCGCGGAGAGCGCGTCCCGATGATGGATATGAACAGCGCCGGCCCTGGCCGGCGGCTCACGTGATGAGGAAACACACATGGCGATCAATCTGTGGCACCAACTCCCCCCCGGCCCCGAAGTGCCCGACAAGGTCTACTGCATCGTGGAGATCCCCAAGGGCAGCCGGAACAAGTTCGAGTACAGCAAGAAAGCGGGCGTGATCAAGCTGGACCGCGTGCTCTACAGCCCGATGCACTATCCCAGCGACTACGGCCTGATCCCGCAGACGTTCGCCGAAGATGGCGACCCGCTCGACATCCTGGTGATGGTCAACGAGCCGACGTTCGCTGGCTGCGTGATCGAGGCGCGCCCGGTCGCGATCTTCCACATGATCGACCGCGGCGATCCGGATGATAAGATCCTGGCCGTGCCCGCCACCGACCCGATCTTCGACGACTACCACGACATCGACGACGTGCCCAAGCATTTCCTCAGCGAGATCGCGCACTTCTTCCAGACCTACAAGCAGCTTCAGGGCATCGAGGTCACGCCCCAGGGCTGGGACAATGCGAGCGTCGCGCGCGACGTGATCCTGGCCTCGATCCAGCGCTACAAAGACGCCTTCCCGCCCGACATGGTGTGACGCCGGCCTCAGGCGAGCGAGTCCTCAGCCGGGCGGCCCGTGTGTCGCCCGGTGTCTTGTTCCGGCGGCGGTGACCCGCCCTGGGCGATCCTTCACCGCTGCCCGCCCTTCCGAGCGGATCGCTTGCTTTCAGCAGTAAATCAGGCTATAACAAAAGCATAAAGCGTATACGCGGGTGTGGGGATCAAACCAGTGGAGGTAAGCCGCACCGTCCTATGGGATAGGATGGCCTCTCGTATCACCAAACCGCTGCATCTGTCTCCATGCTGCACCGGTGGCGTTTGCCCGAATTCGCCGCACATCGTCCAGCCTACCAACCAAACGGCAGACCGACCATGACCGATCAAGCTATGACATCCACGCTTTTCGACATCCACGAGATGCTGCTTGACGTCATCCGCCGGGCGCGCGAGATCATCCCGTTCGACAGTGGCGGCCTGATCCCCTACGACCCGATCAAACAGACGCTCGTCCCCACCCCGGACCTCTACCTGAGCGACGGCGTGAACACCCTGGTGCCGATCCGGCTGGGCATGGGCGTGATCGGGCAGGTGGCGCAGAAGCGCAAGCCCGAAATGGTCAACGACATGGAAAGCGATCCGCGCCGCCAGTACCTCGACACGCGGTCGCGGTCCGAGCTGGCCGTGCCGGTCCTGCTGGAAGACAAACTGCTCGGCGTGTTCAACGTCGAGAGCCACCGGCCCGGCGCCTACGACGACATTCACCTGCGCGTGCTGCAAATGCTCGCCGACCAGACCGCGCTGGTGATCCACACCTTCCGGCGCTACCAGGAGCTGACCGACAATTACGCCGACCTGATGCACGAGATGCGCGCCCGCCTGCGCGAAATGGGCGCGATGCAGCGGCTGGCAACCATCACCAGCGCGACGCTCAACCTCGACGAGATGCTGGCCGACGCCGTCCGCGAGACGACCGATCTGCTGGACTGCGAAGGCGCGCAGTTGCTCATGCCGGACCACGTCGCATATGTGCTCGCCGTCCACCAGCCGTCAGCGCACGGCATCAGCCGGTCGTGGCCGGCGCGGACCTGGCCGCTGGATGGTCCCGGCTACCTGGTGGACGTCTACCACCGGGGGCAGCCGTACGTCACCCAGGAGCCGCCACCGGAGGCCGGGCCGGGCTGCCAAAACGTGTTGGCCTGCCCGCTCAACACGCGCAACCGCACGCTGGGCGTGCTGCAGTTCATCAACCAGCAGTCCGGCGCGTTCAGCGACTCGCAGGTCGAGATCGCCCAGACCATCGCCAACCAGATCGCGGTCAGCATGAGCAGCGCCCAGATGTTCGCCGCCGAACGCCGCCGCGCCGACATGATGAGCCAGATCAACCGCGTGAGCCAGGCGCTGTACGCCACGCTCGATCCGCAGGGGCTGCTGCGCAAAATCGCGCAGAGCATCCACGAGGTACTGGGCCACGAAGCGGTGTACGTGTTCCTGCTGTCCGAAGATCGCGAGGAAATCCAGCTCCGCGCCAGCGCCACCAGCTCGCCGCGCCTGCAGACCCAGGACGACAAATCGATCCGCCTCAGCGAGGGAATCGTCGGGCGGGCGATCCGGACCGGCCAGACGCAGATCGTGCCCGACGTGCGCAACGATCCGGACTACGTCTCGCTGGACGATCACCACCGGCTGCAAAGCAGCCTGGTCGTGCCGCTGCGCCAGGGCGATTACACGATCGGCGCCATCACCGTCCAGTCCACGCAGCTCAACGCCTTCACCGACCTGGAGCGCGACGCGCTCGAAACGCTGGCGACCCAGGTGAGCATCGCGCTCGAAAACGCCCGGCTCTACAACCAGGCCCAGCGCCGCCTGCTCGAACAGAGCATCGTGCACCAGATCGGCCAGGACCTGACGGCCATTCTGAACTACGGCGAGCTGGTCCAGACCATGGTCAAGCACATGAACCGCGCGCTGGATTCGTCCTGCTGCCTGATGGCGACCTACCACCCCCAGACCAATCACGTGACCGTCGAGGCGGAATACCGCGCGCCGGATTTCGAACCGGCCTCGGCCACGCCCACTGCCGGGCAGCGGCTGGCGCCGGACGACTATTACGTGTTCAACGAGGCGATCCGCCGGCGGCAGCCGGTCACCGCCTACGCCAACGATCCGGACACGCCGCCCGCCGCCCGCGAGCAGCTCGAGAAGATCGGCATCAGCAGCCAGTTGACGCTGCCCATGACCGCCGGCGAGCGCATCCTCGGCGTGGTCACCTGGGTGGACCAGCAGCCGGGGCGCATCTTCACCCAGGCCGACATCCAGCTCGCCCAGACGCTCGTCGCCCAGTCGTCGGTCGCCATCGACAACGCGGAGTTGTTCCGCGAGCTGGAGACGCGCGCGCTGGAGCTGGCCGAGGCCAACCGGCTCAAGAGCCAGTTCCTGGCGACGATCAGCCACGAGCTGCGCACCCCGATGAACAGCATCATCGGCTTCAGCGACACCCTGCTCAGCGGGCTGTACGGCGACCTCAACGAGAAGCAGGCCAGCCGCATCGAGCGCATCCAGCACAACGGGCGGAACCTGCTCACCCTGATCGACGACCTGCTCGACCTGTCCAAGATCGACGCCGGGCGCATGGCGCTCAACGTCGAGCAGGTGAACGTCGCCGAATCGATCATGGCCGTGGCCCAGAGCATGGAAGCCCAGGCCACCGAGCAGGGCCTGGAGATGGCGTTCGAGATCGAGCCGGACCTGCCGCCCGTGTGTGCGGACACGCAGCGACTGCGCCAGGTGATCATCAATCTGCTCAGCAACGCGATCAAGTTCACGCGCGAGGGCTCGATCACCATCCGGGGCCGGCGCGTCGAGCGCAGCGGCGCGCCCTTCGTCCAGATCAGCATCGTCGATACCGGGATCGGCATCAGCGCCGAAGACCAGGCGATCATCTTCGACGAGTTTCGCCAGGCGGACGGCAGCAGCACGCGCATGTTCGGCGGGACCGGCCTGGGGCTGGCGATCACCAAGCGGCTGGTCGAGATGATGGACGGCACCATCTGGGTCACCAGCGAGCCGGAGAAAGGCAGCGAATTCTGCTTCGTGCTGCCCATAGACGAGAGCGGGGGCCAGCTATGAACGCGCAGACCGCCGCGCTCATTTTCGCCAACGGCCTGTCGCTGAGCATCTCCGTCGGGTTGATTTTCGTCATGCTGATCCAGCCGCGCCGCACCCGGCTGAACTGGTTGTTCTCGGTGTTCCTGGCATCGATGGGGATGTGGGCCGCCTTCGCGATGGTGCGCAAGGTGCCCGCGCTGAGCGTGCTCAGCGAAACGCACAATTTCTATTTCCAGTTCACCGGCATGGTGATCGCGCCAATCGCGCTCTACCTGTTCGTGATCGTGTTCTCGCGCCGGATATCGCGCGCCACGCTGGCGCTGACGGCCTGGGCGGGCGTGGCCGTCGCGGCGACCGTCATCTTGCTGTGGCGGGGCCAGGTCGTCGACTATCGCGAAGCTACCATGCCCAACGCCGGGTTCGATCTCAAGCTGGCGGGCTACGTCGCGCTGGCGCACGTCGTCTATTACGCCGCCCTCGCCTACATCCATCTCGCCATCAGCGCGCTGCCCCAGGCGAGCCTGCTGCGGTTCCCGGCGCTGCTGCTGCTGTTCGGCTACCTGACCAACTTCAGCGAGACGCTGCGCCAGGTTCCGCTGGACATCGCCCTGACGACGCTCGCCGCGATGCTGATCGGCTACACCGTGCTGCGCTGGCAGTTGTTCAACCCGCTCAGCGAGATGAACGCCCAGCTCCGCATCGCCAACAACGACCTGCGGCTGGTGATCCGCGACCTGGCCGCCGAAAAGGAGCGCACCGAGCGGCTCAACGACGAGCTGCGCGCCGCCAGCCGGTACAAAAGCGAGTTTCTCGCCAACATGAGCCACGAGCTGCGCACCCCGCTCAACTCGATCGTCGGCTACAGCGAGCTGCTGCTCAAGGGGCTGTACGGCGACCTGACGCCCAAGCAGATAGATCGCGTCGAGAAGATCTTCCGCAACGGCCACAACCTGCTGGCGCTGATCAACGACATCCTCGACCTCAGTAAGATCGAGGGCGGGCGCGTCGACCTGAACTTGCGGACAATCCAGCTTTCGGCCATGATCGATGGGTTGATCGCGACCGTCGAACCCCTGGCAAATGGCAAGCCGCTGGAGCTGTATGCCGACATCGACATGCCGCTGCACCCGGTCATGGCCGACGAACTGCGCATCCGGCAGGTGTTCATCAACCTGCTGGGCAACGCCATCAAGTTCACTCCCAGCGGCCACGTTCGCATCACGGCCCGGAACGTCACGGTCACCGACGGCAAGAGCGCGGATTTCGCGCTGCCGGCGCGCGGCTGGCTGGAAGACCGCACCTGGGTCGTCCTGGGTGTCGAAGACACCGGGATCGGCGTTCCGTTGGACGAACAGGCCACGATCTTCGAAGAGTTCCGCCAGGCCGACGGCACCGTCACCCGCGAGTACGAAGGGGCGGGCCTGGGCCTTGCCATCGCCAAAAAACTGGTCGAGCTTCATGCCGGTCGAATCTGGGTGAGCAGCGCGCCCGGTGCGGGCAGCACCTTTTACGTCGCCCTGCCCGCGGTCGAAGCACACGAGCGCGTGCGCGACGGTGCCCAGATAGCCCGCTAAACGGTAAGTGTGTATGACCTGATCGCCGGGCGCATTCCCGCCGAACACCGCCACCGCCGCGACCGTTCGCGCCACGGCACGGCTGCTGCCCGGCTCGCGGCGCGCGCTGCCAACCGGAAGCCGGCCTGCCCGGTGCTCGACAAACTTAATGAGGGCACGATCCCCGGCCCGTTTGGGAGAGAGTGTTCATGTCGATTTTTTCGGCTGCCATCGTCAGCATCATCACCAACGTCACTCTGATCATCTTCGGGGCGGCGCTGGTCCTGCTCGTGCTGTGGCAAAACGCCAACAATCCCAGCAACCGCTATTTCGGCCTGTGCATGGTGGTCTTCATGGCGTTCGGCGGCGTGAACCTGGTGTGGTCCACCGCCCAGCGAGTGGGCGTGGCGCACCCGGAGCGCCTGCTGTACGGCGCCACGACCCTCTACGTGACCGGGATCATTCTGTTGTTCAATTTCGTGATCGCCTTCGCCGGGCTGCCGCGCTATATCCGCTGGCTCGAACGGGCGATCAGCATCCCCCTGGGCGTCACGTTCGTCGCGCTGCTGTGGTCCGGCGAGATGTTCACCAACCCTGTCCCGCTCAGCGGCAGCAGTTTCGGCTACCGCCACGAGGTCACGGGGCTGGGCCAGCTCGGCATCGCGATCGCCATCGCCTACCTGCTCAGCATCGTCGGGCTGCTGTTCGTCCAGGGCAGCGCCAAAGCCCAGGAAGTCTCCGCCCCGATTGCCGTTCTCGCGCTCGGCGTGTTGGGGTTCGCGGCCACGCAGGACCTGCGCACCTATTCGCTCAACGCGGTCGCCGTCCTGACCGCGACCATGCTGTTGGGGCGGCTGGTGCTCAAGTACGAGGTCTTCCTGCCGCTGGCGGATCTGAACGACGAACTGAGCCGCAAGAACGAGGAGTTGGTCCAGGCCACGCAGATGAAAAGCCAGTTCCTGGCGACGATGAGCCACGAGCTGCGCACGCCGCTCAACTCGATCATCGGCTACGCCGAGCTGGTCACCAGCCGCATGTACGGCGACCTGACTCCGCTTCAGGAAGACCGGCTGCAAAAGGTGGCGCGTAACGGCCACCTGTTGTTGGAGCTGATCAACGACGTGCTCGACCTGAGCAAGATCGAAGCCGGGCGGCTCTATCTCACGCTGGGCCCGGTGGACATCACCGCCCTGCTCGATGCCGTACTGGACACGTTCGAGAGCCGGGCCGGGGCCAAGAATCTGCGGCTGGTGCGCGGGTACGGGCCGCTGCCGCCCCTCTACGGGGACGAGGGCCGCGTCCGGCAGATCCTGGTCAACCTCGTGTCCAACGCGATCAAATTCACCAGCGAGGGCGTCGTGATCGTGCGCGGCCATTTCAACCCCACCCGCCAGCAGGTGATCCTGACCGTGACCGACACCGGCATCGGCATCGCGCCCGCCGACCAGGACCGCGTGTTCGACGCGTTCCACCAGACGGACGGGACGCTCGCTCGCGAGCACGAAGGCACCGGCCTGGGCCTCGCCATCGCGCGCCGCCTGACCGAGATGCACGGCGGCAGCCTGTGGTTCGAGAGCGCCCGCCACCACGGCAGCGCGTTTCACGTCGCGCTGCCCACCATCGAGCACCTGGACGCGCCGCCGCTGATCATCGAGCCGCGCGCCCGCGTCGATGGGCCGGTCATCGTGGCGATGGACAGCGATTACGAGAGCCTGCGCGACATGCAGCGCGCGCTGGAAGCGGACACGTTCCGCCTGTATGGCGCGCAGACCGGCAACGATGGCCTGCGGCTGGTCTATGCGCTCAAGCCCGTGCTGGTGCTGATCGATCCGGAGCGGCTGGGCGATGATGGCCCGCGGGTGCTGGACGTCCTGGCGCACGACCCGGCGACGCGTCACATCCCGGTCCAGGTGATCGCCAGCGACGCGGGCGCGGGCGTGCCGGACGGTGCGCTGCGCCGCCCGTTCGAGCACGATGACCTGGTCCGGTGGGTGCACCGGCGGCTGGTGACGGCGGCGGAGCCGGAAGAGGAGCGGGCTGGAGCATGACGGCGACCAACCTGATCGTCCTGGCGGCGAACGGTATCACGGCGGTCTGGTGCGCCGCGCTGTTGATGTTGGTGCTGTGGCAGGCGCCGCGCCAGCGGGCCAACCAGTATTTCGGCATCGCCATGTTCACGCTGGGCGGGTATGCCGCCGCCAACGGCCTGGGGCGGTTCATCGACGACCTGTCGCTCGACGCGGCGGACACCACTTACGCCGCCATCACCATCTACGGCGTTTTCGTCGTGTCGATGTTTTACTTCGCGTCCGAGTTCGCCCAACACCTGACCACGGCCACCCGCCTCATGCGGCTGATCGGCCTGGTCCTGGTGGCGGTGCAGATCCTGGCGCTGTGGACAGACAACGTGCTGATCAACATCGTGCCGTCGGAGACCGATCACGGCAGTTATCACGGGGAATGGACCACGGTTGGACGGATCGCCGCGGCCAACATGCTGATCTACCTGTTCGCCTCGTCACTCGTGCTGTACCACATGCGCGACGAGCGCGGGCGCGCGCTGTGGCCGGCGCCGGCCCTGGCCGGGGTGGGCAACCTGTTCGCGATCGTCGTGTGGCCGTCGCTGCCGCTGCCGCTCAACGCGCTGTTCCTGACGGGCGCGGCGGCGGCGCTGGGCCTGCCCGTCCTGCGCTACGAGGTCTTCAACCCGCGCGCCAACCTGTACGCCCGGCTGGCCGAGAAGAACGAAGAACTACAGGAAGCCAACCGGCTGAAAAGCGAGTTCCTGGCGACGATGAGCCACGAACTGCGCACCCCGCTCAACTCGATCATCGGCTACGCCCAGCTCGTGGTCAATGGCAACTACGGCACGCTCAACACCACCCAGCGCGACCGCCTCGAAAAAGTGATCCGCAACGGCTACAACCTGCTGGGCCTGATCAACGACGTGCTGGACCTCAACCGCATCGAGTCCGGGCGCGTGACGCTGGAGCGCCACAGCATCGCCACGCCCGACCTGCTGGAAGGCGTGCTGATGGTGATCGAGCCGCTCGCCCAGCAGAAGGGCCTGCTCATCCGGCGCGAGTTCCAGAACTGCCCGCCGGTCTACGGCGACGAGATGCGCATCCGCCAGATCGTGACCAACATCCTCGCCAACGCCGTCAAATTCACCGATCACGGCAGCATCACGATCCGCGCATCGCGCGCGGCCAACGTGATCAAATTCGAGTTCTCCGACACCGGGATCGGCATTCCCCCCGACCAGTTCGAGACCGTCTTCGCCGAGTTCCGCCAGGTGGACAGCTCCAGCACGCGGCGCCACGAGGGTACCGGCCTGGGGCTGGCGATCACGCGGCGGCTGATCGAGATGCACGGGGGACACATCTGGCTGGAGAGCGCGCCGGGCCGGGGTGCGACGTTCTACGTCACGCTGCCCGCCGCCACGACCGGCAAGACCGGCCCGCTGACCCGACCGGCCCCGCGCGAGTCGCAGGGCGCCGCCGTCCTGGTGATCGTCGAGAGCGCGGAAGCGCTCGACGCGCTGGCGGGCCAGATCGCCGGCGAAGGCTATCGCGCCCTCGCCGCCCAGACGGCTGCCGATGGCCTGGCGCTGGCCCGCGAGCACAAACCGGACGCCATCGTCGTCGACGTCATGCTGCCGGGCCTGAACGGGTGGCAGGTGCTGCAAACGGTCAAGACCGACCCGGCCACGCGGTCCATTCCCGTCGTCCTCGTATCGGTGATCGACAGCCGCCCGCTGGCGCTGTGCCGGGGCGTCGACGACGCGGTCCTCAGGCCGCTGGACGAGGACCGGCTGCTGGCCGCCATCGACCAGGCTGCCGCGGGCGGCCCACCGCGCGCGCCGATCTTGACCGTCGCCAACGAGGGCGACATACAGGACCAGGTCGCCGCGCTGCTGCGCAGCCAGGGATACGCAGCCGAAGGCGTCCGGTCCGGCGCGGCGGCGCTCGACTGGCTGCGCGACAATCTCCCCCGGCTGGTGCTGCTCGACCTGCTGCTGCCCGACGGCGGCGGGCTGAATGTGCTGGCCTGCCTGCGCAGCGACGCGCGCCTGTCCGACGTCCCGGTGATCGTGCTGACGCCCCCGCCATCCACCACGGAACAGCGCGCCTGGGTAGAACAACGCCACGCCGACCTGATCGATGGCGACCCGGACAGCGTGCTGCACGCCGTGCGCGAGGCGCTGACAGCCCGCGCCGAGCCGGTGATCTAGCCCGCAGCGCCGCCCCGAACGCCCAAACCCGCTAGTTCGCCGCGTCGCTCGGCACCGGCGAGTCGGTCGCCGTGCCGACCGTCGGCTCGGGCTCCAGCGGCGGGAAGACGGCCTGTTCTTCCTCCAGCACGCCCACCTCGTTGACGAACAGCGTGCGCGTGGGAAAGGCCACTTCGACCCCGCGCTCGGCCAGGATGTCCATGATCCTCAGGTTGATGTCCTGTTTGGCGGCCTGGAAATCGCCCCAGTCCGGCACGTCCATGAAACAGATGATCATGATGTCGAGCGAGCTGCTGTTGAACTCGACGAACTGGACGACCACCGAATCGCTCTGCACCAGCTCGTGATTCTCGAGCATCTTCCGGATGCCCTGCACCACCGAGAGCACCTTGTCCGGCGAGTTCTTGTACTCGATGCCCAGCGTCATGTTCAGCCGGCGCTTGGTCAGCCGCGACCAGTTCGTGATGTTCGCGTTCATGACCGTGTTGTTCGGAACGGTGACCAGCGACTGGTCGAGCGCCCGGATGCGCGTGCTGCGAAAGCCGATGTTCTCCACCGTCCCGGCGACGCCGTCGAACACGACGTATTCGCCCAGGTTGAGCGGCTCGTCGGCCAGGATCACGAAATAGGCGAACAGGTTCGCCAGCGTATCCTTGACGGACAGCGCGACCGCCGCCCCGGCGATTCCCAGCCCGGCGATCAACCCGGCGACGTTGTAGTTCCACGTTTCGAGCACCGTCGCGAAGGCGAACAGCACCACCAGCCCCTTCGCCACCTGCGTCAGGGCGACCGACAGCTTGCGGTCGAGCAGGTCGGGCACCGCCGACTCGCGCATCGTCCGCCGGCTGACGTGGAACAAAATCTTGAAGGCCGGCTCCACGGCGCGGTAAATCGCCCAGTAGATGCCGATCACTACCAGGGTCCGCATGATCTGGTCGATCGTGTCCTGAACCTCGGTCGGCAGCTCCAGCGCCAGCGCGCTCAGCCACAGCCCGTAGACCGTGATCAGAAAGCGCAGCGGTGGCCGGATCACCTTGACGATCTGGTCGTCCCAGGTAATCTGGGTGCGGCTGGTCAACTTGCGGATCAGGGCCGGGATGATCGCGGTGACGATCTGGCGCACCAGCCACGTCGCCGCCACAATCGCCACGACCAGCACCAGCCGGGTCAGGATGTCGCCGGTTTCCTGTCCAAAGGTGTCTTCCAGAAACTCAGCAAGCATAAAATATCCTCCGTTCGGGAGTCCAAACTCGAAGATCGGCTCCGGGGGGTCTCAGGCAGGGCGTGCTAGCGTAGGCCGAGCACCCGGTACGTGGTGACCGGTCCTTCGCGCCCGCGAACGGTGCGCGGCCCCACGCGCTCGGCGACCACGGATTCGGCGACCAGCCGGTGGGTTTCTTCGCTGATGGTGACCTGGCTGCTGCTGCTCAGCCCTTGCAGCCGGCTTGCCAGGTTGACCGTGTCGCCGATCGCGGTGAAATCCATCAGGTCGGGCGTGCCGATATTCCCCACGATGGCCTTGCCGCTGTTGATGCCGAAATTCACGTCCAGCCGGAACAACGGATCGAGCTGGCGGTGAAAGTCCACCAGCGCCGCGCGGATGGCGAGCGCGGTCCGCACGGCGCGCAGGGCGTGATCGAGCTGGGGCAGCGGCGTGTTGTAGAGCGCCATCAGGCCGTCGCCCAGGAATTTGTCGACCGTGCCCCCGTTGGCCTTCACGTGGTCGACCAGCAGCATGTGATACCGGTTGAGCACGTCGATCAGCGTGGACGGGTCGGCATTCTCGCACACGGTCGAGAAGCTCTCCAGGTCGGCGAACAACACCGTCACGACGGTTTCCGCGCCGCCCAACTCCACGCGCGACGGGTCTTCGAGCAGCTTCTCGACGATCTCGTGCGCGACGAACCGCTCGAACGTCTGGCGGATCTGCTCGCGCTGGTGCCGCAGCGTGTCGGTCACCTCTTTGGCGCGCAGCCGCGTGTTGATGCGCGCGATCAGCTCGCGCGGGTGAAAGGGCTTCGCCAGGTAATCGTCCGCGCCCAGCCCCAGCCCGGTCACCCGCGAATCGACGTCCGCCTGCGCGGTGAGCATGATCACGGGAATCTTGGCCGTAGCCGGGTTGCGCTTGATCGCCTCGCAGACCTCGAAGCCGCCCATCTCCGGCATGTTGACGTCCAGGATCACCAGGTCCGGCGGGTCGGCTTCGATCTTCTCCAGCGCCACGCGGCCATTCTCCGCCAGGATCGGGATATGGCTCATGCCGACCAGGATATCGCTGACCAGGTCGCGGTTGTCGCGGTTGTCCTCGGCAACCAGCACTCGTAAGGGCGGCATCGTTTCCCTAACTCAAGAAATGGGCCAGCTTGCTCGCCAGTTCGCGCAGGTCGATCGGCTTGGACACGTAATCGTCACAGCCGGCCTGCAGGGCCTTCTCGCGGTCGCCGACCATGGCATGCGCCGTCAGCGCGATGATCGGAATGTGGGCGAGCTTGCCGTCCTGCTTGATCAGGTTCGTCGCCGTCCAGCCGTCCATTTTGGGCAGCGACAGGTCCATCAGGATCAGGTCGGGCACCTCGGCCTGGGCCATCGACAGGCCCTCTTCACCATCGACAGCTACCAACACCTCGTAATCCATCGACGACAACACATCGGTGATCAGAATGCGATTATCCGGGTTATCTTCTACGACCAGAATACGTTTCGACATGGCTCATCGCGCGTGGTGGCTGCGCATTCGCTCCTTTCTGAGAACCCGCCCCGATCTTGAATATTAGCCCATTATCGCATAACTCGCATGTCACCAGCCGGACTTACCGGCGATGCGCGGCCATCCACGCCACGGCGAAATCGACCAGCGGGCGCTGGCGGATCAGCGTGGCCCGCGCCGCACCGACTCGCCCGCGCCGGGGATGGTGCTCCGCCTCGAACGCCGCGCCGAGCGCTGCGAAGTCGCCGGTGTCGACGTTGATGTCCGCATACGTGGCCCACCGGCGCGCGCCATCCTGCACGACCGGCGCGCCCAGCACCACCGCCCGTTTGCCCGGCCAGTCGGCGCGGTATTCGGCCAGGTGCAGCGACGTGTTGCTGTCGTGGCCCACGCCCAGCAGCAGCACCCACCCGTCCAGGTCGTAGATGCGCGCCAGCGGCGATCCCTCGCCCAGGCCGTTTTCCAGCGCGTGATCCGCCGTCACCTGCGCCGCGTGGGCGCCCCATGCCGCAAACGACATCGCCGGGTGCCCGCTGCGCCGCACGTCGCGCCGCTTGCGGAACGCCTCCGGGATCGCGCCCATGCCGCGCGTCGGCGTCATGTCCGGGTCATAGGCGGGCATCGTGTCGCGGATGGTCTGCCACCACGCTTCGGGCACCGGCGGGTTCTGCCACGCCGCCGGATCGGACAGATCGCTGGAATGGGTGGGCATGACCAGCGTGCCGCCCGGCTCGATCGCCCCCATCAACGCCAGCACGACCGCCACCGGCCCGCCGGACACCCACCCGATCCGGCTCAGCGACGAGTGCACCAGCACGGTCATGCCCGGCCTCAGACCGAGCGCGCGCAGGTCGGCGGTCAGGCTCTCGACCGTGGCCGGGGGATTGGCGGGATCGATGGTATCGCGCTCGCTCATGGAAAATCATCCCTTTCTCTGCCACAAAATCGCCTTCACGGGCGGAGTGTACCCCACACCCGCGCCAAGCTCAATGGGTGTCGCCCTGGCACAGAATGGGCTATCATTGTGCCAGTTCGGCACGCAGCGAAGAAAGAGACGGTATGCGAGTGAAACGTCACCTGCAGCACGCCTGGGCCATCCTGCTGGCGATCGCGCTGATCGGCGCGGCGGCCCTGCCGGCAGCCGCCCAGGACGATCCCCCCGTTTCGACCGTGAACGGCACGCCGATCACGCGCAGCGCGTTCGAGGGGCGCGTCCGGTTCGTACGCTGGCAGTACCTCCAGGAACTCGAAAAACTCCACGAGCTGACCGGCGGCAACCTGTCGCTGTCGGGTTCGTACGTCATGACGCTGGTCTTCGACCTGGAGCACCCCGCCGACCTGGCCGGGGCCGTGCTCGACCAGATGGAAGAGGAGCTGCTGCTCGCCGAGCAGGCTGCCGCGCTGAACATCACCGTCACGCCCGAGGAGATCTCCAGGCGCGAAACGGCCTTTTTCAGCCTGTGGACCGACGTGCCGGCCAACAAGCTGGCCGCCAACCCGGTCGCGCAGGCGTTCATCGCCGACTGGTACGCCGCGGCGTTCGAGGCGTCCGGCCTGGACCGGGACGCCATCCGCGAGGTCTTCGCCGCCGAGACGCTGCGCAGCGCGCTGTACGCCTACCTGGCCGCCAGCGTGCCCACCGAAGAACTGGCCGTCAACACGCGGCATATCCTGTGCAGCTTCGATCCCGGCAACCCCGGCAGCCTGCTGCCGCCCACCGACGAGCAGCGCGCCGCCGCGCGGGCGTGCATCGCCGACGCGACCGCCCGGCTCGACGCGGGCGAGTCGTTCGCCGACGTCGCGCGCGATCTGTCCGCGGACGAGGCCAGCGCGGCCCAGGGGGGCACCGTCGGCTGGGTGACGCTCAGCTACCTCGCCGCGTCCTATGCCAATGCCGCGCGCGACGCCGAGCTCAACACGGTGATCGGGCCGGTCGAAACGGAGTACGGCCTGCACCTGATCGAAGTGCTCGACCGGCGGATGCAACCCCTCAGCGACGACGAATACCAGGCCAGCCAGCAGGGCTACTTCCGCCTGTGGATCGACACGCTGCGCGCCCAGGCCGCCATCGAGCGCGCCGGCGACTGGGATGCCGCCGTGCCCGACCGGCCCGGCCTGGACTCGCTCGACCCGGTGGTGCAGGCGGCCATCGAGAATCTCGCCAGCCAGGCGGATTAGTCCGCGTGAGGGGAAGCACCATGCAATCGCAAGCCACCGTTCGGAAAGGGTACGTCGCGGGCGAATTCCTCACCCGCACGTGGCGCGTCAGCGGCGAGGTCGAGATCCAGGGCCAGCCGCTGCTCGACCAGCTCAACGATCACCTGGCGCTGTTTTTGCAGGTGGAGCGCATGTTCATCTCGCCCCTGTCGGACCCGGCCCAGTTGGCCGGGAACTATCCCACGGGGAACATCCGCAAGGACAACCTGGCCGTGGTGGCCCTCAAGCAGATGCAGGCCGGCCTGCCCCACCGCCAGGGCCAATACATGGGCCGCGACCACGTGGATCGCCCGGTCGTGATCGTCGTCTACGGGATCGAGGTGCGCGGCGCGATCCGGCTCCACCCCAGCGTGAACGTCAGCCATTTCGTGCGCACCACGCCGGAGCATTTCATCCCCGTGTTCGACGCCACGGCCACGATCATCGCCCACCCGGAGATCGTCTTCACCGGCGGGGCCATCCTGCTGAATCGCGGCCAGATAGAATGGTTTTGCCTGCAAGAAGAATAGCGTCCTGTTTTAGCATACCGGAAAGATCGCCATGCCTCGTATTTTGCTGGTTGACGACGACATTAATCTTTTGCAGATGGTCAAGCTGATGCTCGAGCGGGCCGGCCACGAGGTCGAGACGTCCTCCAACGCCGCCGAGAGCATCGAGCACGCCGCGCGGATGAACCCGGACCTGGCGATCATCGACGTGATGATGCCCGGCATCAGCGGCTACGACGTGGTGCGCAAGCTGCGCGCCGATCCGCGCACCGCGCGCATCCCGATCATCATCCTGACGGCGCGCAGCCAACCGATGGACAAGCACATGGCGCTCGACGCGGGCGCGAACGCGTTCCTGTCCAAGCCGGTCACGTCCCAAGAGCTGGTCGAGCGCGTCGAAGCCGTGCTGCGCGCGGGCGTGAACTACCGCGTGCACACCGGCTTGCTCACCGAGCCGGTCCCGCCATCGGGCAGCTCCCCGGTACCCCCTTCGCGCACCACCCCGCCGCCGGGCGGGCGCCGCCCCATCGGCGCCGACGATCAGGCGGGGAACGGCCCGGCGCCGGGCAGCCTGCCGGTGGTCACCGTCGCCAGCCTGCGCGGGGGGACGGGCAGCACGACCGTCGCCGTCAACCTGGCCTTTCTGCTGGCGACTCGCGGGCGCCGGGTGTGCATGGCCGACCTGAGCACGACCAGCGGGCACGTCACGCTGCACGTCCGGCAGGTGGCCCAGCACCACTGGGGGCACCTGCTGCCGGCGGGCGACGCGCTCGACGGCGACATGGTCACGCGGCTGCTGGTCCGGCACGCGCCCTCCGGCATCGCCATGCTGCCCGCGCCGCTGCTGCCCACCACCGCGACGCTCTCCAAGACGGCGACCGGCACCGTGCTGGCCGAGCTGTCGCGCACGTTCAATCACGTGATCGTCGACGCGCCCAACCTGGACGACGCCACCACGACCGCCCTGCTGCTGTCGCGCACGGTCGTGATCGTCATGTCGGACGACCCGCCCTCGGTGCAGAGCACGGTGCAGTTTCTCACCCTGCTGCAAAACATGGGCGTCGAGGCCGGGCGCGTGCGCGTGGCGCTCAACCACGCGCGCCCGGTCCACGACATCCCGCCGGAAATCATCCAGAAGGCGATCAAGCGACCGCTGTCCGCCCAGATCCCCTTCGACGCCAACCAGATCAACGCGATGCGGCGCGGCGTGCCGCTGGCGGCAGCGGACCCGGACAGCGCCTTCTCGCAGGCCATCCAGCACCTGGCGCGCACGATGACGCTCTGATCCCCACCCGCGCCCCGCGATCATAGGCCGAGCGCAGGGAAGCCATAGTTGCTCCCTGCGCGTCCTTATCCTTAAAATAGTCGTGGAGTTTCACACGATACACAAACGAGGACGCTATGAATAGGCGAACAACACTCCTGACCGGCGCGGCGATCCTGGTGATTCTGGTCGCGGTTGCCCTTAGCACGTCGTCGCACGTGCTGGGCGGGCCGGGCGAACAGGAGGATCCCACCGAACAGCAGCAGACGATCGAGGCGATCGTCAACGAGCGGTTTACGCAAACCGCCCAGGCGCAGCAGTCGTTCATGCAGACGCAGACCGCCGCTGCGGGCACCCAGCAAGGGCCGACGCAGACGGCAGCCTTCCAGCAGACGCTGGACGCCAGCTTCAACCAGGCGCTGACGGCGACCGCCGCCTTCGACGCGACAGTCGAAGCGGCCTTTCAACAGGCGCTGACGGCCACCCTGGCCGCCCAGACGAGCGACCCGGCGCTGGCGTTTTTGCTGACCATCTCCGATCAGAAGGCCGCGCAGATCGAGGGGTGGCTGTCCAACAGCCAGCAGGTCGTGATCGAGGTGATGGGCGGCGAGCCGCGCCTGGGCCGCTTCCAGACGCTGGCGTATGATCCCAGCAACGAGGACCAACGCCAGGCGCTCAACCGGATTCTGGGCAACGCCGCCTCCGACCGGGGCAATTTCGACACCTTCTTCTTCTACGACAGAGACGGCGTGATCCTGGCCGCATCCGACAGCGCGCTGATCACGGCGACCGTCACCGAGCAGCCGTATTTCTCGCCGGGCCTCGAAGGCCCCACCATCCAGCCGCCTTACTTCGACGTCGAGCGCGGCGAGATCACGGCGATCATCGCGGTGCCGGTGGAGGTCGAGGGCGAGACGGTCGGCGCGCTGGCGGGCCGCCTCAACCCGAATCGCCTCGACACAATCATGACCGACCGCGCGGGCCTCGGCCCGTCCGGCGAGGCGTACCTGGTCAGCCGCCAGGGCAACTACCTGCTGACGCCCAGCCGCTTCGAGGGCTATTCCAAGAACAGCGGCTACGCCAGCGACGGCATCAACCGCGCCCTGGCCGGCGAGATCGGCGCGGGCATCTACGACAACTACCAGCAGCCGCCCGTCAGTGTGGCCGGCGTGTACCGCTGGCTCCCGCAGCTCGAAGCGGCCCTGCTGGTCGAGGTGCCCCAGGCGGAGATGGCGGCGCTGCTGCTGACGCCGACCGCCCCGCCCACCGCCACCCAGGGGCCTGCCCCCGCCACGCGCACGCCGCGCCCGGAGGTCTTCCCGACGAACACCTTCGCCGAGGTGCAGATCGCCGAGCAGGTCTTCGAGCACGGGCGCATGTTCTGGATCAGCCACAACCGGCAGATCTGGGTGATGGTCAACGATCCGAGCCTGCCGCAAGGCGGCGCGGGCGACTGGTACTGCTTCAACGACACCTACGAGGACAGCGAGCCTGAAACCGACCCGAACCTGACGCCGCCCGGCGAGGGACTGCTCCAGCCGCGGCGCGGCTTCGGCAAGGTGTGGCGCGCCGACCCGGTCCTGCAGGAGTCGCTGGGCTGGGCCACCACGCCGGAATTCGACGTGACCAGCAGTTACACGTACATCCCCGGCGGCACGGTCGATGAGAATGGCCGCTACACGCCCGGCCCCGGCGAGCACCGGCTGACGACCCTGTACAGCGAGAGCCTCTCATTCTACGAAGGCCAGGTGCGCGGCGACTGCATGGGCGGCACCTGGAGCCTGACTCCGCCGGAATAGCCACCGCCAACGCGGGCTGCTCGCACTCACCGGGCAGCCCGCGCTGCTCGATTTCCCCGACTGTCGCCGCATTTGTGTCCCCTGTATAATACGCACCATCCCCGCACCATCCGTACTAAAGTCAGGTACCGACTCTGACGGGGATGGAGGTAAAGTATGTTATTGGATCGTCTGCCGCTCGACAGCCCGCTCGAACACTGGCTGGTGACGTGGAGCCTGGTCGGCGAAGCATTCGACACGCTGCGCGCCTTTGCGGACGAGGTGCGCTTTCCGGCGGGTGAAACGATCTTTCGCCAGAGCGAGCCGTCCGACGGCATGTACCTGGTTCTGGAAGGCATCGCGCTCATATTCAAGACGGATCGCAGCGGCGACGAACACGCGCTCAGCCTGGTCACCGAGGGCCAGTCGTTTGGCGAACTGGGCCTGCTGACCGGCCAGCCGCGCAGCGCGTCCGTCGCGGCAGGGCTGGACGTCCGGCTGCTGAAGATCACGCCCGACGCGCTGGCCCGACTCGAAACCGAACACCCCGAGCTGATCATGCGGATCTACAAGTCGCTGGCGCAGACGCTTGCCGAACAGTGGATCCGGGTCGGCCCGTGGGCTACCAAATAGTTGAGGCAAGTTAGCAATGGCAGAACTCGTCCCCGACATCGAACACGACGCGAGCAACCCGTATCTCGACTCGATCAAGCGCCTGCTGAAAGCGCCGGATTCCGCCGAGACGCTCGACATCCCCGTGTCTCTCGTGATCGACATCATCATGCGGATGCTGTTCGCAGAGGGCCAGGTCAGCCTCAAGCGCTTCACCGACGTCATCCGGCTCAACCGGTCCGTGCTGGACAACATTCTCGAAAAGCTCCAGTACGAGCACCTGGTCGAGGTCGCCAGCGCGGGCAGCATGGGGCGCTTCACCTACACCTACGCGCTGACCGAAGAGGGCAGCAAACGCGCCCGCGACTCGCTGGAACGGGGAGCCTACGTCGGCCCGGCGCCGGTTGCCATCGAAAAATACGCGCGGATGATCAAGCTCCAGACGTCGCACAAGATGGACATCGGCCCCGGCCAGGTACAGGCCGCGCTGGCGCACTTGACGCTGTCCGAGGGGTTCCACCGGCGCATCGGCCCCGCCGTCAACGCCGGGACGTCGATCTTCCTGTACGGCCCGCCCGGCAACGGCAAGACGACCGTCGCGCTGGCTATCGCCGACCTGATCGCCGGCGCCGACCCGATCTGGATCCCGCACGCGATCACCATCGGCGGCTACATCGTCAGCATCTACGACCCGCACATCTTCCAGCCCGTGCACCTGGACAAGGACGGCCTGAACCGCTACCGCGTCAACAGCCAGTCCGAGGTCGATCTGCGCTGGGGGCTGTTCCGGCGGCCCGCGGTGATCGTCGGCGGCGAGCTGACCATGGAGGCGCTCGATCTGCGCTTCGACCCGATCGCGAAGTACTACGAGGGACCGCTCCAGCTCAAGGCCAACGGCGGCATGTTCCTGATCGACGACTTTGGCCGCCAGATGATGAGCCCGTCCGAACTGCTCAACCGCTGGATCGTGCCGCTGGAGTCCGGCTACGACTTCCTGCGGCTGCGCACCGGCCAGACGCTCCAGGTGCCGTTCCGCCAGTTGATCGTCTTCAGCACGAACCTCGATCCCAACGACCTGGTCGACGACGCGTTCCTGCGCCGCATCCAGATGAAGGTCGAGGTGGGCACGCCGGACGAGCGCATGTTCTTCCAGATCTTCGCGAGCATGTGCCAGCAGTTGGACATTCCGCTGGAAAAAGACGGGTTCATGTACCTGCTGCAGCGCTGGTACCGCGAGCCGGGCCGCACGTTGCAGGCCGTCCACCCGCGCGATCTCCTCAAGATCATCGTGGCGATGGCCGAGTACGAGGGCGTCCCGCCCCGCCTGACGCCGCAGTTCATCGACGAGGCGTGCCGCAGCTACTTCGTGGAATGACCGTTGCGCCTGCCCGCTTTCTTGCCGGGGAAATTCCCCGGCTTTTTTGTGTCTCTACCCTGGCGTTCGCCCGCCCAACAGAGCGAAAGGGTAGTGGTGAACAGGTGACTGATAGCGGCTGCTCAACTGCCCCCATCCCCTGGCCCCTTCCCCCACGCCAGGCGGAGGGAAGGGGAAAAACCGCCTTCCCCACCTTGTGGGGGAAGGCTTGAGGATGGGGGGAAAACAGGCATCAGTCAAAACCTCGCCACTATCGGCGAAAGTGCCAAACGGCAGGCTCAAGACAGCCGATAGTCATACCATTCCTTATATTTCCCTTGATAAAATCAAGATAATCATAGCCTTCCACAGTCGGAAGGATGTGAGTGGGGAATTGTCTCCAGGGGGTAGAGGCAAACCCGGTCAGCATTCCAGTGCTGCTTCATCGCCGCCATCGACCGGATCGCCCACGTCAGCCATCGTCCTTGTACGAAATCAAAAGTTTTTAATTTCCCGGCCTCATTTTTTTCAGGTATTTTATTTGTTTACCGTTGATTTCGTTATACGAAGATTGTAAAATTATTAGTGTACGAGGTTATCTTGTTCTAGCTATTAGGGCTAGGACAAACTCGAAGTCATCACATCCTCCCATGGGCCGGAAGGGTGTGAGTGGGGAACTTGTCTCTAGGGGGTAGGGGCAAACCCGGTCAGCATTCCATTGCTGCCTCATCGCCATCACCGACCGGATCGACCACGCACTTTTAGGAATCCATTCCTACCCAACGCCTTTCCGCTGACCTGCTCCTCCGAGCGCAGCGGGCCTACAGGGTGTTTGCAGACCCTTTCGAATGCTCACCAACCTGAGGAAAGAGAGAGCCTACGGTTTGGCTGGCATTTCGAAACCTGCACTATTGGGGATTGGGGAGGAAAAGCCACACAAAAAAACACCATACACCATCGTTCGCGCTGCACGGCGCCCCATCGTTCGGATGTAGGACATAGGCCGCTGGCAGCACAAAGTAAGTCGGGGAACCCGTCGCGAGCCTGGTGACGATCGGCCTATGCTTCAAGGCCATCGCGCGCTTGCATGGTTCAAGCCGCTACTTTGTAAACCTGTAATGACACTATCATGCGAACAAAGGAAATGAAAACATGCGCACCAGATTGTGGTGGTTAATGACCGTTGTGACGCTCATCGCCCTGACGATTGCCAGCTTGCCGGCACTCGCTCAGGACGGCGAGGACACGCCGGCGCCGACCGATCCGCCAGTCGAACAACCGACTGACGAACCGGCGCCGACCGATCCACCTGTGATCGACGAGCCGGCGCCGATCGATCCACCTGGAATCGACGAGCCGGCACCGACCGAACCGCCGGTGATCGAAGAACCGCCGGTCGTCGAGGAACCGCCGGCTGAAGATCCGATCGTCGAGGAACCGGTGTTCATCGAAAAACCGTCCGCCGATACCGTATCGCCCGCAACCGAGAAAGAAGCGCTGGTCGAGCCGCCGCCGGTGATCGACGACGCGCCTCTGGCTGCGCCGATGGATACCTCGGGGGATTTTACCATCCAGGCGGAGGACAACTACAACCCAAGCTGCAAAGACCTGGGATACTTCTTCGGCTTCAAGATCGACGACAACCCGCCCAGCGGCACCTACTATTTTACCAATGGCGAACAGAACGGCGCTGAGACCGAGATCACCATTGGCGTGCAGGATCCCGACAACTACGTGGTCATCACCTATATCGACGGCAAGACCGTAAGCTGGACCTCGACGATAGGAATCGATGCATTCATCGTCAAGGGTGGCAACGAAGGCGCGAACGTAATCTATTACGATCCTCCGGAGGAAGCCACCAGTGGCAGCGGTAACACGCCCACTTTCCAGGATATCAGCCACGTCGAGTTCTGCTATGACTATGAGCTGGACCTGAGCAAAGACGCCGACACCTCCTACACGCGCGAGTACGACTGGACCATCCAAAAGGACTGGGATGGCGAATACTCGATGTTCGCTGGCGGAAGCCAGACGCATAGCTATCAGGTCAGCGTCGACCAGACGATCACCGAGTACGACTTCCAGGTAACGGGCAGCATCACCATCAACAACCCGTCGCCGGTCGATGCGAGCGTCTCTGTCAGCGATGCCCTCAATGGTTTCAGCGCGCCGGTTACCTGCCCGAGCGGCACGGTCCCGGCCAAGGGATCGCTGATCTGCACCTATGACACGGGCAAGCAGTCGACCAACGTGTTTGGCAGTGTCAACACGGCCACGATCGCCAGCAGCACGAGCGGCGTCAATGGCGGCACTGCCACCGCGTCTGTGATCTTCGGCGAGCCAACCACCGTCGTGGGTAATCCAACGATCGGCGTAACCGACACCAACGGCCAATCGTGGTCCGCCGGTGCCACGGCCAGTTGGTCCTACACCAAGGACTTCCCCTGCTCGAGCGATCCGGCTGACTACACCAATGGCTACTACTGGTATGACCTCACCAACACCGCCACCATCACCCAGACTGGTCAGAATGATACTGCCTATGTGAAGGTCAACTGCTACGCGCCGGTGGTGACCAAGGACGCCGCGGCAAGTTACGACGAGCGCCATACCTGGGACATCGAAAAATCCGTTGACCCGACTGCCCAGAGCGGCTTCCCGGGCGACATCCTGCCCTGGACCTGGACGGTGACCCTCAACGAGAGTTTCGTCGAGGAAAACTTCCTGGTCTCCGGCCAGATCTTCGTCCAGAATCCGGCTCCGATGCAGATGACGGTCAGCCTGAGCGATGCCCTCAATGATGGCACGGCAGCAGCGATCACCGGCTGTACCAACGGCGCCTATTCCGCGCCCAACCTCACCGTTCTAGAGAACACCACCGCAACCTGCAGCTACACAGCCAATCCGATTGGCAGGACTGCCACAGAGAACACCGCTACGGCCACGCTGAACGATATAGACTTTAGCGGCAGCGCTGAGGTCTCGTTCGTCAAGAACGTACTCAATGGCACGGCTGACGTCGATGACGATCAGGAATCGGACTTTCCGCTCACGGTGAACATGGGCGAGGGTCCATGGACCTGGACCGAACCCCAAAGCCACACCTGCTCGAGCGACCTGGCAGCCTATGGCGAGAGCGGATCATACTCTGGGACGGTTGATAACACCGCCACCGTGACCGGGAGCAACGGCCAGACCGACAGCGCCAACGCTCACACCACATACACCTGCTACATCCCATCCATCGAAAAGACGGCGGCGGGCACCTACGACGAGCGTCACGAGTGGGACGTCGAGAAGACGGTTGATCCGACTTCCCAGAGCGCCTTCGCAGGCGAGACCGTCCCCTTCAACTGGACCATCGACGTGACTGAAGAGATCTCCGAGGAGACCTTCGCGGTCAGCGGCACGATCACTGTCGCCAACCCGAACCCCGAGGATGCCCTGGTCGTCGCGCTGACGGATGTGCTCGATGACGGCACCGTGCCCACGATCGGTAGCTGTGCAGGCGGGACCTACACCGACGGCACTCTGACCGTCCCGGCAGGTAGCATAGCCCAGTGCAGCTACAGTGCAGAACCGACTGGCCGCACAGCCACGAAGAACACGGCCTCTTTCTCGCTAGGCGGCATCCTCTTCAGCGATGACGATCCGATCGAGTGGACGCCCAATGTCATCCGCGGCAGTGCCACGCTGGACGACGAGCAGTATCCGTACAGCGATGAGTCGGTTGGCGACGGCTGGACGAGCACCTATCCAGACAGCTACACCTGCTCGAGCGACGTGGGCGACTACACAGACGGCGAGAACCTGGGCAACCAGGTGAGCAACACCGCTGAGGTGTACTCGGACGGCGCGCTGCAAGACAGCTCCACCGCCGTTACCACAATCGACTGCTACGCCCCGGTGGTGACCAAGGACGCCGACACGTCCTTCACGCGCACGTGGAGCTGGACGATCGACAAGACCGGCGACCAGACCGATCTCACGTTGTCGGTGGGCCAGCAGTTCCTGGTTAACTACACCGTGTTGGTCGATGCGACATATACCGACAGCGATTGGGCGGTCAATGGCACGATCTGGGTTGAGAACCCAGCCCCGATGCCCATGCCTATCACGCTGACGGATGTTATCTCGCCCAACACCATCGTAACACCGGACTGCGGTGAGTTTGATGGCTCTATCGCAGCAGGCGATACGCTTGTATGCACCTACGGCGCGCCTCTGGAGGATGCCTCTAGCCGCACCAACACCGCCACCGCCACGCTCAACGGCATCGCCTTCGAAGGCCAAGCAGACGTGATCTTCGGCGACCCAACTGAAGTCGTGGACGAGTGCATCGACGTCACCGACGACCAGTACGGCAGCCTCGGCACGGTCTGCGCGGATGAGGCGCCCAAGACCTTTGAATACAGCATGTACGTCGGCCCATACGATATCTGCGGGATGTACCAGTTCATCAATATCGCCTCGTTCGTGACCAACGACACGGGCGCAACCGGCGAGGATAGCTGGACGGTGAACGTGGACGTGCCCTGCGACGGCTGCACGCTGACGCCTGGCTACTGGAAGACGCACTCGACGTATGGCCCCGCGCCGTATGACGAGACCTGGGCGTTGATCGGTGAAGATACGGCCTTCTTCCTCAGCGGCCAAAGCTACTACGAGGTGCTGTGGACCAATCCCTTTGGCGGCAACGCCTACTACATCCTGGCCCCCGCCTACATCGCCGCCGAGCTGAACTTCCTCAACGGCGCCGATCCATCGGCGGCGCAGGCTGCCTTCGACGAGGCGACGGTCCTGTTCGAGACCTACACGCCAGAGTATGTGGCTGCACTCAAGGGCAAGGCGGGCAATGAACTGCGCGCCCAGTTCGTGAGCCTGGCTACCATTCTGGACGACTACAACAACGGGTACATCGGGCCGGGGCACTGCGACGAGTAAATCGCTCGACGCAGTCCGGCTCACCCACACTCAGGACGGGGCGGGGAAGTTCTCCCGCCCCGTTCGTCGCGTGTTGTGGGCGAACGCGGGCCAAAAACGCTATGCTTGAAGATGTGTGTGGTTTTGCTGGTAGACTGTCGAGCGACGATGACCTGTACTGGTACCCCTCTGCGAAAACACCGGCTGACCGGCCTGATCGCGATCCTCGCCCTGCTGGCGTTCGCCCTGCCCCTCGCCCGCGCCCAGGATGATCCCACCGCCGAGCCCGCCCCGGACCCGCCGCCCTTCTCGCTGCCCTTCGCGGACCCGCCGGGGCCGGACACATGGCTCTACGAGCAGCATTACGGCAACACGACGTCCGCCTTCAATTACGGGCGCGAGTGGTATTTCGCCGGGCAGGGGATGCACTTCGGGCTGGACCTCGAAGCGGCGTGCGGGACGCCCGTGCTGGCGATTGCCGACGGCGTCGTGACCAGCGTCGACGCGGAGAGCTTCGGCGCGGGCCCGCACAGCCTCGTGCTGGAGCACCCCGGCACCGGGCTGGTGTCGCTCTACGGCCACCTGCTGGAGCGCCCCAACTTCGAGCGCGGGCAGGCGGTCGAGCGCGGGCAGCAGATCGGCCTGTCCGGCGATCCCGACCTGTCGTGCGAATCGCGGCCCCACCTGCACCTGGAAATCCGCGAGGTGGGCTACCAGGTGGCGCTCAACCCGCTGCCGTTCTTCGACGTCAACTGGCACATGATCGCCAGCATGGGGCCCTTCACCAACCAGTTTCAGCAGGACATCGACCGGCCCTATCGCTGGATGAAGCTCGAAGACCAGCCGGAGATCCGCTTTGGCGGCGACTACCTCAACAACTATCTGCGCCCCTGGCCCGTCAAACTGGAGCGCCGCGCCCCGATCAACCCGCCGGTTGTTCGCCGCCTGGACCCGCTGCCGGAGGACGGCGTCACCGTCACCCAGGCCGCCGTCTCGCTCGACCGGTGGAACATCGGCGCGTGGTGGGACCCGACCGACCCGGATGCCGTGTACCTGATGGACGCCGTGCCCGGCCAGCAGACGGGCGTCTTCCGCCAGCCGCTCGACGGCGGGCGCCGCACTTACGTCGAACCGGCCCCGCCCGCCCAGCTCTCGCCGGGGGGCACCATCGCGATCACGTCTATCGGCGGCGGATCGGTGCGCGTCACGCGCCGCACGGACGGGCAGTCGTGGGAGATCTATACCGAAGGCAGCTTCCCGGCGGTGTCCCCCGGCGAGACGCGCCTGATGTGGGAAGTGCTGTTCGGCGAGGTCACGCCGGGCATGACCGACCCCGGCATGGCGATCTGGGTGAGCAACCTCGACGGCTCGGACCAGAGGCGCGTGCACGTCCAGTCCGGCGGGTACAGCCTGTGGCTCGACGACCACCGGCTGTTGATCATCAAGCGCATCATCTACAGCGCCGACACGCAGGTCTTCATCATGGACCTGGACGCCCAGCCGCTGGACCTGCAAATGCTGGGCACCTACCGCTTCCTGCGCGGTATCCAGGTGTCGCCGGGCGGCGAGTGGATCGCGTACTGGCTGCCCTTCCAGGACGATCCCGCCGCCAGCGGGATCTACGTCCAGCGCACGGAAATCGGCGCGCAGCCGCGCAAGCTCGACTTCTGGGGCGCGTACCGCTGGCGCGACGACCGCTCGCTCTACACGCTGAGTTTCGACCCCGCGCAGGACGTCCACACGCTGGGCTACGTGGACGTGACGACCGGCGAGCACCGCTGGCTGACCGATCCCGAAGACCTGCCGATCCGCGTCGCCAATGGCGAGTGGAGCGTCTCGCCCGATGGCACGCGGATCGTGTACGTCGATCCCACCGATTACGGCCTGTACGTGCTGACGGTGAGCGAAGGTTAGCCGACCATGAACTCCCCGGCGCGGTAGAACAGCTCGCCGTCGATCCAGATTTCGCCGCCGTCCTGCATCCCGTGCACGATGTCCCAATGGACGGTGCTCTCGTTGACTCCCCCCGATTCGGGGATGCTGCGCCCCAGCGCCATGTGAATCGTGCCGCCGATCTTCTCGTCGAACAGCGTGTTGCCGGTGTACTGCTGAATGCCCATATTCGTCCCGATGGCGAACTCGCCCAGCCGCCGCGCGCCCGCGTCGACTTCCAACTGCGCCAGCAGGTGATCCTCGCCTTTCTCGGCGCTGGCATCCACCACGAGGCCATCCTTGAAGGTGAGGCTCACGCCGCTCACCTCTTTGCCCATGTACAGCGACGGGTAGCTGAACGCAACGCGCCCGTTGACCGAGTCCTCGACCGGGCCGGTGAAGATCTCGCCGTCGGGGAAGTTGAGCGTCCCGTGGCAGCTCACCCACCGCCGCCCGTTGAAATCGAACGACAGGTCGACGCCCGGTCCGCGCACGTCGGCGTGCGTTTTGCCGTCCAGCCACGCGGCCAGCCGTTCCTGCCGCTCGCGGAAGGCGGTCCAGTGGGCGACCGGGTCCGGCTGGTCGAGCGCGCACGCCTTGTACACGAACTCGCGGTAGGCGTGCAGGCCCATCTCCGCCTGCTGGGCAGAGGCGGCGGTCGGCCACAGCGTCAGGTGATAGCGCATCTCGCCCGCGCCCAGCCGCCCGAAGAACGTATTGACGATGTGGGCCTGCGCCTGTTGGGCCGTGGACAGTTTCGCCGGGTCGATTCCGGCCAGCGACTTGGTGTTGTCGATCGCCTCGACCACGATGTACACGTCCACCGCGTTGATCCAGACCTCTTCGGTGGGCGGCGTAAAGGTGAGCTGGGCCTCGCTGGCTTGGCGGAAGTACAGCTCCTGCAGGCCGGGCAGCGAGAGCCGGAGCTGGGGATGCCCGCCGCGCGCGAGGATCGCTTCGTACAGCGCCTCGACCAGCGGGGCCGCGGTCGTGGACGCGCTGATGACCACGTAATCGCCCTCTTTGATGCCAACCGAGTACCCGGCGATCACTTCCGCCATCCTGGTCGCGAAATTGTCGAGCATGGTGATTCTATCCTTTCGTAGCCGTGACAGGTGCCAAAAGACGTTCAGGGGCGAGTGCGCGCCCCTGAACGCTGCTCATGGGAGGAGCATAACCTAGTGGTTGACCACAGCGAATTCTAAGGATAAAGACGTGCGAGCTTGGTACGTGCCTGGTGCACATCAAAGCACCAGTGAATCATCGCTTCTTGCTCATTGCGTTTGGCAGCCCAGGCCAATGTTTCCTGATGAAGCT
>JAHDLB010000056.1 GCA_018432315.1 Anaerolineae bacterium | reverse complement strand
CAGCTTCGTCATCGAGGTCGATGGCGCCCCGCTGGCGGTCGTGGACAGCGCGACGCCGGACAGCGTCTTCGGGACGCGAGCAGCGGTCGAGGTCGCGGACGGCGAGCACGTCCTGCGCGTGTATCCGCAGGCGGGCACGATGGCCATCGACGCCTTCGCGGTCGACGAGGTAATCGCGCCTGAGCCGGCTCTCACGCCCACGCCCCAGCCGGTGACCGCGACGCCCACGGCTGAGCCGGACATCGACACACCCACCGGGACTCCGCCCCCCACTGATACGTCTGTGCCGACGGATCCCACTGGCACGCCGCTGCCAACCGAGCCGCCGACCGCGACGCCACTGCCAACCGAACTGCCCACGGACACGCCCGCGCCCACCGTCGAGCCGACGAGCACACCGCTCCCGACCGCGACGCCGCTGCCAACCGTGGCACCGACTGAAGCGCCGGAACAGATCATCGAGCCGCCGGTCGAAACCCGTCCCACCGGCAACGCGCAGGTTGGATTGTGACTGCGCCTGAGGACGGTCTTCCCAGAACAACTCGGCCAGGACCTCGCGGGATTGAGGGCGTTCGGCGCAGGCCAGGTAGACCAGCAGCGCGGGGACCTTGCGCGAGTCGAAACCGGTGACCGGTTCCCCCCGGTGTTGAATCGACAGGCCGCCCAACGTCCGAACCTCGAGTGTTTCGCCCATAGCATCCCCCCGAACGCGTTCCGAACGATACCCGAACGACCCTCGACCGTTCACTGAGCTTTCGCCAAACGGCTGCTTCCTAGAGTGGGGACAACGAAGACAGCAGCCGGGAGGCGGACGATGAACACCCCCAACAATCTCAGGGTAGCACAGGAAAAGAGCCGGAACCGAGTATCTCGCAGTCACGTTGTTGCGCTCGTCCTGGTCGTCCTGCTGACCGCCAGCCAGCTTGCGCAGGCCACCCGCGCCACGGCAACCGGGCCGGACACAACGCAAGTCAAAGCTATGGTGGAGAACAAGCAGACGCAGGCGGCCGTGGATATCCTCATCCAGGCCGCGTCTGAGCGCGGCGGCTGGGAACCGGCGCCGGACAACACGGTCGTCTACGACCCCGCGCTGCCCCGGAACGTGCGCGCCGAGGTGATGGTGCGCGACCTGCCGCCGAGCGAATGCACGGTCCCCAGGCTGGCGCGTATCACGGAAGAATGCGGGCTGGACTTGGTGAGCCAGCAGGACCTGGTGCGCTTCGGGCGCTCGACGTTCGTCAATCCGCAGCCCGACGGTACTGCGCTGCCGCGTCCCACCTTTGATGACCTGCTGTCGACCTATATTGAGGAGCTAAGCCACTCCTGGCAGGAATACCTGTTCGAGACCGAGGGATTGGGCAGCGGTCCACGCGTGCGCCAGACGAGCTGGGAAGATGCCTCGTATTGGTCGCATGGGTGGGAATATCAGGCCAAGCGGTACGTTCTCTCCCTGGATGGTACGCTGCTCTCCTTATCCGATGCGGAGCGTGAGGCGTTGAAGGGGAGTATCTGCAAGGACGACGGCTACGCCAATCCGCTGGGTCATGCCGTTCCGAGCTATGGCGCCCCCGCAGGTTGGCCGAATCCGGAAGGGTGGCCGGTCACCGCGCCTACGCCCGACGAGCTGGTAGCCTTCTGCAGCCAGTAGTGATTACCTCGCGACAACTGACCCTGGAGAAATTCGCGGCTCGTCAGGCACATGTCCCGTCGAGCCGCGTAGTACGTAACCCCTTCGCGCTATGGTTCCTGCCCAATATCCGACTCCTTCCTCTTATTTCTCTGTAACACCTGACCAATTGCCTGGGCGCACAGTTGGCCCTCACAGATGGCTCTGGTGGGCGAAACAGGATTACTATAGATGTATACGCGTGCGGAAGCTCTCTGGAGGGCAAGATGATGGCGTGGACAGACCACCTCAAAGCCAACCCGCTGGACTGGTTACTGGAGCCGGATGCCGCCAACCCAGGCGTTCGCATCTTTGCCCTGCGAGACCTGCTGGGCCGTCCGGCGGATGACCCGGAAGTGGTTGCGGCGCAGGCCGCGGTGATGCAGACCGGCCCGGTTCCGGCCATTCTGGATGCGCAAGCGGACGAGGGCTATTGGGTCAAGCCGGGCGCGGGCTATGCGCCGAAGTATCGCGGCACGCTCTGGTCGCTGCTGTTCCTGGCGCAGTTGGGCGCGGATGGGCGAGACGAGCGCGTGCGCCGAGCCATCGAGTACGTCTTCGACCATGCCCAAACAGAGGCGGGCGCTTTTTCGTGCAATGGCAAACCCAGCCATGCCTATCACTGTCTGTGGGGGAATGTCGTGCGGGCGCTGCTCGACCTGGACGCGTGGGGCGACGAACGGTTGGCGCGGGCAGTGGACTGGCTGGCCCGCTCGGTGACGGGGGACGGTTACAGACCCTATCACAAATCGGCGGTGCAGGCCCCGGGGTTCGTCTGCGCCATCAACTACGGGCTGCCCTGCGGCTGGGGCGCGGTGCGCGTGTTGTGGGCGCTCAACGCGGTGCCTGCCACGGAGCGCACACCGGCGGTCGAGGCTGCCATCCGGGCCAGCACGGATTTCTTGCTCCACTATGACATCGCGCGCGCCGACTACCCCTACCAAGAGCGTATCAGTCCCAACTGGTTCAAGTTCGCCTACCCGCTCGGCTATATCACCGACGTGCTGCTGAACCTGGAAGCGCTGACCGAAGCCGGCGTCGTGGACGACCCGCGCCTGAAGGATGCCGTCCTGCTGGTGCTATCCAAACAGGACGAGCAGGGGCGGTGGGCACTCGAATACAGCTATCGCAGCCGGATGTGGATAAACATCGAGAAGCTGGGCAAGCCGAGCAAGTGGGTCACGCTGCGGGCGCTGCGGGTGCTCAAACGGCTGGGTGTGGATGTCGCTGAGGCGTAGCCGATGATACGTCGCATGCTCGAAGAGGCGGGAAAACCCCTCTGGAGATGGCCCGCCGGGGACCTGGCAGCGCCATAGCACGGGCGACCGCGTTGTGATAAGCTTTGCGTGCAAAGCTGGCATTTTTGGGGCAACCGTTGCCCGCAAGGCTACCTCGAACCGGTGCCCGCAAGGCTGGTAGAAATGGGGTAGCCCGGCGGTCGGAGTATGGCAGTGGCAGCTCGTCGGGCTCATAACCCGGAGGTCGCAGGTTCGAATCCTGCCCCCGCTACCTGAACGAAGGCCCCAGTCGAATTCGGCTGGGGCTTTTGCGTGTGTGGGACGGGGGGCGGAGCGGGGCGTTTTTTCGCT
>JAHDLB010000017.1 GCA_018432315.1 Anaerolineae bacterium | reverse complement strand
CCTGTCCTGACCAACTTCTCCAATTCTTCCCGTTCACTATCGCTTAACCGGATCGGGTAGTGCTGTTTCCTGGCCATGGTATCCTCCGTTTTTCATAAGGATACCTCATTTCCTCGCCTTCCTGTGTGGTCGACCACTAGAAATGCCTGAAACTGGATACAGGTAATCGTATATCGAGCAATGTAAAACGGCTCTACGCGAAATGTCCCAGCGTTTCCCTTAAGCGTGATTTCGCCGCCCGGCACTTCGCACCAGGAGATGTCTGGCAGTCCGTCATGACGCAGGCCCACTCCGGGGCGTGGGTCGCCGATGTCCGACAACCGCTCGCCGATCCAACTCCGCCGGGTGTGGGGCGTATAGACGTTTTCCAGTTCGCGCAGCAGACGGGTTGCTTCTGGTATCAGGAAAGCGAGTTCATGAGGAGAGAACTCTTGTTGGAGATCGATTCCCAGGCGTCGAATTGCGCCGTAGACAAGTTTCAATCTTTCATCAGGCCAGAGATAGGCATCCTTTTGCCGGTTTCTGTACCATACGAAGGCTGCCCGTTTCATTTCTTCAATCAGGACAATATGCTCTTTAGCCTTTATGATCCACGCGTTCAGGTGTGGCCATGCACCGAAAAGGGCTTCGTGCGCGATTTCAATCACTGGCTCTTTACTTTGTTCATTAATGCCTGAAACGAACAGCCGAGCGTCAGTGAACGCTTGTACCACCTTGATTGAAGTTTCGTCTATTTGAACCTGGCTCAACGAAATGCGCTTGCGGGTTGGCACGCCATCCGCACGTACAGTCAGCAATTGTCGAATGATGTTAAAGAATACTCTCTGTTCGTCTTCACTGAATGTCTCGAAGATGTGGTGTGCCCGCGTGCCAATGGCGCGGGTCACGCCGCCAAGGGCATCGTATGCCGCGTGTGAGAGTACACGGCCACTTTCCCCCGTGCAGGCCTTGTACAACTCGTCCAGGGTGTAGGCCATCAGCGCCAGCGCACCGGGTTCATCGCCGGTGTCTTCCAGGATGCGCTCTGGCAGCCCATCCTCGAATACCAGTCCAGCGCGGGCGGCGGGACGGGTGATCATCTCGTGGAGCGCGACCTGGTTGGGCACGCCAAGCGGGAATGAACCGGTCCGCAGCAGTTCTTCGAGGGCCTTGTATTTGAGGCAGGCGTGGTAGAAATCGGCGCGCATGGTGACGACCGCGCGGACCCGTGTGGACGCGGCTGTTGCCGCCAGGAGGTCCACGAATGGGGCGCGGAACGGTTCCGGGACCACTGTGAACAACTCCTCGAACTGGTCCACGAACAGCAGCACCTCAGACCAGGCCGGCTGGCCCGCCAGGGCGGCCGTGCAGGTATCGACCAGTGACGCGGGATCATCTTGCAGTGCTGCGACAAACTCATCTTTGAGTCGCTTGGCTTCGAGCGGGCTGGGAATCAGGGCCGGAAACGCTTTCACCAGCGCATCGGTCAGCGCGCGGAATGGGTCGCCCGATGCGCCGCCGGGCGTGAACGTGACGATGTGCCAGTCCTTGCTGCCCACGATTTCGCCGGAGATGGCGTTGCCCCTCAGACGGGGGATCAATCCTGCGCCGACCAGCGACGATTTGCCCGATCCGCTCGCACCGACTACTGCCACGAAGCGGCTGTCGCGCACCTTCTCGATCAGCGCGTCCGTCTCGCGCCCGCGTCCGAAGAAGATCGGCGCGTCGTCCGGCGTGAAAGCGCGCAGGCCGGGGAAGGGGGAGCCTTCCCACAGTGGCGGTTCGGGCGTGGGGGGCGCATCTGCGCGCACTGGCTCTGCGAGAATACGCCCGACCTGCTCGCGCATGTGGTCTTCAAACATCTCGCGAAAGTCGTCGGGCGTGCCGTAGCTGTTGTAGGCGTGCCGGATCGACCCGTCGGGGTTGTTGAACGACTTGAAGAACGCTTCGACGTGCTGCCACTGTTCACGCTTTTGATCGAACTTGGGATCAGTCATTGTGATCACCGGCGGTTCGCTGCGTCGGTAGACGATCACAAGCGGCTTGCCGCCCGAATCTGCCGCCTTCATCGCGTCAACATATTCCCATTCGGTTCCGGAGAGATAGCGTGATTCGGCCCACATTGTGCCGGTCGGGTAGCAGTAGGATTCCGGCTTGACTTCGCTTTCCGGCAGCGGTGTGCCCATGCGCGACCAGAAGATCACGACCACGATATCGCACTCCGACGGCATCGGCAGCCCCTCATTGATCGCCTCCTGTGGCGTCTTGGTCGCGATCATGGCCGTGCCGCCACCCTTTTTGTCCCACGCGACGACCTCGACCGTGATCTTGCCGCGCAGCAGTGGGTCGTAGGGCAGTTGGTCGAGCACGTCGATGGCGATCTTGCGCTCGTTGGGCACGTCGCTGGGGGAGGAAAGGAACACGCGGATGTGGCGGGGACTGATATCGTGGCTCATTAATAGCACTCCTGTAGTGCCTAAAGCCTATTCTCGTCGAATGTTATCTCTTTGCGGCGGTTCGGGTATCGCTGATCGCGCCACGCTTGCACTGCTGCGCCAGGTGCACGGCGGCGATGTAGTAATCCGGCTCCTCTGGACGCTGGTCGCGCTCGTAATCCACCAACGGGCCGATCTTCGCCCACAACTTCACCGTTACAGGACTCAGCCAGCCAACGACTTCCTTCGAGGTGACCCAGTCCTGCTCGACGAGGAAGCCGAAGTAGTCGAAGGTGTTGAGGACGATCTTCAGAGCAGCTTGCAGCTCGTTGTCGTTGCGAAGGATGTGCTGGATGGCGGCTGTGCGATCCGGCTCGCTCATGGCCTTGAGGTCCGGCATCTTCTGGTAGATGAGTCGCCGCGCCTCCAACTCTTCCGGGGCCTTCATCTTCTCGTAGATGTCCAGGTAGATGTCGAGGTTGCGGCTGTCGTTGGCTTGATTTAGCTCAATCAGGACCAGTATCCCGGCCCCAAGGCCAAATGAGAGTCCCGCAACGGTCGCCAGCGCCTCAATGCCCGTTACCTCGTCGCTGCTCAAGGACACCGCGTCGAGGAGAGCAGGCCCCAGGAGGACGACCAGAGCCCATGCCGCGATTGCGACCACTGCTACGATACCGATCACGCAGCCGACAGGTAGATGTACCAGAAAGCGCATGTGTGTGAATCTGCGTAGCCTTGCCAAGGCATTTGCTCCTTTGGTATTGCGATCGCAGGTGTAACCCAGAGTTCTGTCATTGTATTAGTGAATCGGCCTGAGGCAAATGCGCCTGAGGAAACAGCAGCACAGTCCCGGTGCTTCGGGAACCGTTCCGGCGCTGCACTTGTTCCCCGCACTGACTCCGGACATAATACGCAGGTAGGATCGCCTGCACACCAGGAGACGCTGCATGCCGCGCCACCACTTCATCAGCTACTCGACCAAAGACGCGCAGGAGTTCGCGTTTCGCCTTCACGACAAGCTCGAAGGCGGGCCGCCATCGATTCCCGCGTGGCTCGATAAGCGCGACATCAAGCCCGGCGAAAACTGGGAACAGAAAATCGACGAGGCGATCCGCGACTGTCACACGCTGCTGTTCGTCATGACGCCCGACAGCGTCGATTACCGCTCAGTGTGTTACGCGGAGTGGTCGCGGGCGCTGCGCTTCAAGCGGATCGTTGTGCCGCTGCTGCTGGATCGCCGCGCCGTCGCGCCGATGCGGTTGCAGGATCGGCAGTGGATCGACTTCAGCGAGGATTTCGACTCCGCGCTGGCCCAGCTACGCGATCACCTGAACTGGCTGGCGTCACCTGCAGGTGAGTTGCATGCGCTGAAAGACCGCTACACCGACGCAGAGCGCGATCTTGCACGCACCGACGACGACCGCGACCGCAAGCGCATCGAAACCGAGATGAGCGAACTCCGCGAGGACATCACGCGGCAGCAGGCGCTGGTCGACGACCCCGCCGGGGTCAAGGCACGCGCGGAAGCCAGCATCAAGGCGCGCATCGAGACGGAGCGCAAGCCGAGGGACGCTCCGCGGCACACCACCAAATTCATCAACCCGCTGCCGATGACGGCACCGACCTATTTCCAGGACCGCTTCCCTGAAACCCGCCAGATCGCCGACTTTCTGCGCGATGAATCGCTGCGGTTGCTGACCCTGGTCGGGACGGGTGGCATCGGCAAGACCGCGACCGTCTGCCGCGTGCTGAAGGCGCTGCATAGCGGCAAGCTGCCGGACGATCTTGGCGAGCTGCCCGTCGATGGGATCGTCTACCTCTCGACCGGCGCAGGACCGTATCGCGTCAGCGGGCCGACGCTGGTCGCCGGGCTGAGCAAGCTCCTGCCAGCGGACGCGGCGGCCGCCTTCGACGCGATCTACCGCGACGCCCGTACACCCACCGCCGACAAGATGCGGGCGCTGCTGGGTCATTTCCCCAACGGGCGCGTGATCGTGCTGCTCGACAACTTCGAGGACGTGGTCGCGCCGGAGTCGTGCACGCTGACCGACGTCGACCTCGACGAGGCGCTGCGGGCGCTGCTCGCCGCGCCGACACACGCCGTCAAGGTGCTGATCACCACGCGCGCCCGCCCCGGCGATCTGGTGCTGGAATGCCCCGAACGCCAGCGTGTCTACGACCTCGACACGGGGCTGGAGTCGCCCTACGCCGAAAACATTCTGCGCGAGATGGACGACGATGGTGCACTCGGACTCAAGGATGCGCCCGACGCCACACTCAGCGAAGCGCGCGAGTTGACGCGCGGCTTCCCGCGTGCGCTCGAAGCGCTGGTTGCCATCCTGCGCAGCGATCGCGAAACCCGCCTCGACGACCTGCTGGCCGACCTGCGCGCCTGGACCGAGCGCGACCCCGACGCCGCGAGGGATAACGCCGGCGTGTCGCATGTCGTGCAGAAGCTGGTCGGCGACGCGTTTAACCGTCTGGACACCCCTGCGCGGCAGGTGATGCAGGCGCTGGCGATCTACAACCGGCCCGTGCCCGCTGTCGCGGTGGACTATCTCTTGCAGTCGTTCGCGCCGGGGCTGGACGCGGCCAGGACGCTCAAGCGGCTGGTAAACATGCACTTCGCGCGACGCGACGAAGGACACTACTACCTGCACCCGGTCGACTGCGCCTATGCATTGAGTCTCGTGCCGCGCGGCGAAAAGTCGGACCGGTTCGAGCGCGGCGAGCCGCCGTTCACGCAGATCGCGCTATACGAACGCGGCGCGGCGTACTTCCGGTCGGCGCGCAAGCCCCGCGAGCAGTGGAAGTCGCTGCCGGATCTGGACGCGCAGCTTGCCGAGATCGAGCTGCGCATAGCGGCGGAAGACTACGACACGGCAGCTGACGTGCTGACGGATATTGACTTCGACAATCTGCTGCTGTGGGGCCACTTCCGCCTGATGGTGGAGTTACACGAGCGTGTGCAAGGGATGATTAGCGATGAGACGCTGAAACGTATCAGTGTGGGCAACATGGGCCAAGCATATGAGGCGACAGGACGCGTGCGTGAGGCTATTGACTGTTACGAAAAGGCCCTAACCAGTGCACGCGAAAATAGTAGCCGTCAAGCCGAAGGCGTTTGGCTGGGCAACCTGGGTAACGCCTACCGCGTCCTGGGCGACACCCGGCGCGCCATCGAGTATTACGAGCAGGCGTTGACCATCGCGCGCGAGATCGGCGATCGGGACGGTGAAGGAGTAGGCCTTGGCAGCCTGGGCAACGTCTACAGCGTCCTGGGCGAGGTGCGCCACGCCATCGAGTATTACGAGCAGGCGTTGACCATCGCGCGCGAGATCGGCGACCGGGACGGCGAAGGGGTAGACCTTGGCAGCCTGGGCAACGCCTACAGCGCGCTAGGCGAACGTAATCGGGCAGTCGAATATTATGAGCAATCGCTGGCGCTCATGCGAGAAATAGGAAACCGATGGACTGAAGCCATTCTCCTCGACAGCCTGGGTTGGGTGCGGCTGGACCAGGGCGATATAGCGGCGGCCATCCGGTTATGCATGCAGGCGGTGCAAATCGCGGACGAAATCGAGTTTGTGCAGACGCAGAGCGAAGCGCGCTATAGTCTCGCTCTGGCGCACCTGCTCTCCAATGACCTGCTCGCTGGTGCGCCGGACGAACACATCGCCGGATCCATCGCCGCGTATCGCGCCGCACGCGCGATCACGTCCGCGCCGGGGATCGTCGCGCGCGTGCTGCAACTGTTCGATGCGCTCGCCGCCGTCGACGACGCGGGCCTGCTGGCGGGGGTGCGCGCCGCTGCCACGGGGGAGTCGTAACGGCTGCTCGGAACCGTTCCGACCACTCAAAACCGCCGCTCAAATTGACCTCAAATATCCTCTGATTATTTAACGAAATCGGCGGGAATCGCGACCTGAAATGGTCCAGCCAGTGGTATAATATAGAGGTGCGCTCATCAGCCACCTCAGAGCGCGCAGTTGACCCTCACATTCCCTTTCCCCAGGAGCCTCCATGACCAACCCTGACGATAATCACCTGACCATCATCAAACCCTCCGACAATGCCTTGGCTCACGTCGGCCAGGTTGCGAACCACTACGCGGCGCAGAACGTCTTCGCCGACTACCTGTCGCGCAAAGCGGACAACACCATCCGCCGCCAGGCGGCTGACCTTGCCCGGTTTGTCGAGTTCCTCAACCAGGTGGGGGAGCAGGCTGGTTTGCAGCTCGGCGCAGCCCTTGGCGCGTTCGCGCAAGCCGTCGCCGCGTTCCCCGATGGTCCCGATTTGGACGCCACTGCCTGGCATGGCGTGACCTGGGGGCTGGTCGAAGGCTTCCGCAACTGGATGGTCGGGCAGGGCGACGCCGTTGGCAGCATCAATGTGCGGCTGTCAACCGTCAAGGCCTACGCAAAGCTCGCAACCAAAGCAGGTGCTCTATCTGCTGAGGAGTTGGCCATGATCCGTACCGTCGCCGGTTACGCCCACAAGGAAGCGCGGCGCATCGACGAGCGGCGTGAAACGTCTCGGCGCGGCAGCAAGAAGTCGGCGGCGGTCCACATCTCGCAGAAGCAGGCGAAGAAGCTCAAGGCGCAGCCTGACACGCCCCAGGGTCGCCGCGACGCCTTGCTCATGTGCCTGCTGTTGGACCACGGTCTTCGCGTCGGGGAAGTTGCCCGGCTCCGGGTGTCCGACTTCGACCTGAAGGCCGGGGAGATGCGCTTCCTGCGCCCAAAGGTGGACAAGGTCCAGACGCACAAGCTGAGCGCCGACACCCTCCGCGCGCTGCACGCCTGGTTCGACAGCGGCGATGCGCCGGGAACCGGTTCCCTGCTGCGCGGCAGCCGCAAGGGTGGGGCGCTGACGAACGCGGGCATGAGCGAGCGTTCCATCACCGACCGGGTGCGCGTGCTGGGCGAGGAGGTGGGGCTGGAAGGGCTGAGTGCCCATGACTGCCGGCACTACTGGGCGACGTATTGGGCGCGCAAGGTGGACGTTTTACGGCTGCAGGAAGCGGGCGGGTGGAACAGCCTGGCGATGCCGCGCCGGTATGTCGAGGAGAGCGAGATCGCCAATGACGGGATGGTGTAATGTATTTCGTCCCCGCCGGTATGGCGGTGTTCAGCCTGGATAGATGACGACGCGCCAAGCCGTCGCCACCGCTCCAAGGTGCCTCTACAGAAACTGCTCATCACACCGGTATCCGGCCCTGCCGGCAGGTCAATCCGCGATTGCGATCACGATATAGAATAGAAGCGCGCGTCAGACGAACGAAGGGGAGCGAGCAATGCCGGACCGCGTTGTGCTTCGCACGGAGGGGCTTGTCAAACGGTATGGCCCTGTGCTGGCCGTCGATGGGCTGTCACTGGCTGTATGTGAAGGCGAAGTGTTCGGCTTACTCGGCCCGAACGGCGCGGGCAAAACGACGACCATCAAGATCATTTGTGGCCTGCTCAAAGCGGATTCCGGCGATGTATTTCTCCACAACCACTCCTTGCGTGACAGCGCGAACGATGTGCTGGCGCGGGTCGGCGTCTGCCCGCAGGATATCGTCTTGTGGAACAACCTGACCTGCCTGGAGCAACTGGTTTTCATCGGGCAAATGTACGGTCTGTCTGGCCGGTCGGCGCGGACGCGTGGCATCCACCTCCTGAATGACATCGGTCTGGGTGAGAAGCGCGACGCGTTGGCCAAGACGCTGTCAGGAGGCATGCAGCGCCGGCTGAACCTGATCATGGCGCTGGTGCACGACCCGGACTTGCTCGTGCTCGACGAACCGGAGGCCGGGCTGGACCCGCAAGGCCGGATCCTGGTGCGCGAGTACATTCGGGCGCTCGCGCGGCACAAGACCGTAATCCTGACGACCCACGACATGGACGAAGCTGAACGGTTGGCTGACCGCGTGGCGATCATCGACCACGGGCGGTTGTTTGCGCTGGACACGCCCGACGCACTCAAACGTCAGGCAGGGGAGGGCGACGTGCTCGAGATCACGCTGGTCACCGAGGATCCCGCCACGCTGGACCGGCAGATCCCTCAGGCAGTGGCCACCCTGAGCCGGCTTGTGTCGCGCGTTGACTCTGCTGACCATACCCTGGTGTTGCGATCGCGTCACATCGTCGAGCGACTGCCGGCGATCCTGGCTGCCCTGGAACATGCCGGGTTGCAGCCCGGCGAGGTCCGGCTGCGCGCCACGACCCTGGAGGACGTGTTCATTGCCCTGACCGGCAGGAGGCTGCGCGAATGAAGCTGCTGAGCGTATTGATCAAGAGCTTGCGCGAGCAGCGCCGCGACCTTCTGTCGTTGCTGCTGACCCTGTCCACCGCACCGTTTTTTGTCTTCGTCTACTGGCTGTTCTTTGGCGGCGGTTCGACGAGCTATTCCGTGCTGGTCATCAACCAGGATCGCGGTGTGGTCATTGAGGACGGAACTACCTGGAGCGCGGGCGACGACCTGATCACCATGCTGCAGGAGACGATCACCTACGAAAACGGCCAGCCGATGCTCCGCGTGAAACAAGTCGACGATCGGGCAGATGCCGAGCGCCGCCTCAAGAATCGGGATGCCGCGCTGCTGGTGATCATCCCACCGGACTTCACTCAGGCATTGGGCGCGACCGAAACACCGCCTGGCACCGTGACGTTTGTGGGGGATCTGACAAACACGTACTACACAGTAGCTTCGACTTTAGCCAACGCTGCCTTGACGGGTTTTCTGGATACGGTCACTCGTCAGGGCCGTCCGGTACAGGTGGTAGAAGAAGCGCTGGGCGAATCGTCGGCCCGAACCGAGTTCGAGCTATACGTGCCCGGCCTGCTGATTCTCGCGGTCTTGATGCTGGTGTATCAAGCCTCGATGGTTGTGGTGCGCGAGGTGGAGGCGGGGACTCTGGACCGGCTGCGCATCACGCGACTTTCCGCTTTTGATCTGCTGGGTGGCATCAGCGTTTCGCAGGTGATCATCGGCGCGGCGGCGGTTTTGCTGACGTTTGGTACGGCGCTGGCACTCGGTTTTCACAGTACGGGACCGGTGTGGGTGGCCGTGCTGATCGGCGCGGTGACCACATTCTCGGCGGTGGGCATTGGCCTGATCGTGACGTGTTTCGCCCGAACGACCTATCAGGCGTTTATGGTCAGCACCTTTGTGCTCTTCCTGATGATGTTCTTCACCGGCACGTTCATGCCCGTACCGGGCGGGGAGCTATTGACGCTCGGTGGGCATACCTTTCGGGCCTACGATGTGCTGCCTCCAACCCACGCCGTCGTCGCACTGAACAAGGTCTTGACGCTAGGGGAGGGGCTGAGCGCCATCCAGTTTGAATTGGGTGCAGTCCTGGTGCTTTCGGTGCTGTATTTTGCTGGCGGCATCTGGTTGTTTCAGAGAACACATCTGCGGCGAGAATGAGGTCACGGCGCGGCGGGTGATGGGCTGGCCTGACGCCGGGAAACCGGTTCCCAGGAAACGAAGGCCCCTGTCGTTCACCAGGGGCCATTCTGTTGGAGCTGTTCAACACCAACCCGCAGCCGCGATGTCAGGCGGCGTCGTAATCCTCGCCGAGGTCGCTTACCGGGTTGAGGTCGAGCTTCTCCAGGCGCACCGCCACCTTGATCTTGAACCCCGGAAACAGGACCTCGAACGGCGCATCGAAATTGCGCCGCAGCGCCACGATCTTCCCCAGTGTGCCCGCCTGGACATAGAGCTGGAGACCGGCGGGTTCTTTGGAGTTGCGGATATCCTCTTTCAACCGGACGGTGCGGCCAATCCAGTCGTGCTGGAACCGCCACCAGGTCACGCAGTCGCGCCGGATGTAGCCGGTCAGCCAGCGCAGGTCGTCCTGGCGACGGCGATGCCACTGCTGGCGCAGGGCGTAGATGGCGAGCGAGGTGAGCAGGATGGTAGCCGGTACGAGCCACGCGGTCCAGGGCAAGCCCGCAAGGAGGTAGACGACGAGCAGCAGGGGAAGGTAGATTGCCGTTCCCCACGCGAGAAATTTGGTTCGGTCCATACACGTCCTCCCGCCTCAAAGAGGCTGTCAGTATACGACGCCATACAGTGTATATTATACCTCAACTTGTAGGATTCTTATACGTGTTGGCGCTCTATACACATAGTGACATTTATAGAAGCCGATAGAGGAAACTACTACCTAGGCGTTTCAGCGGCCCTGCCATCCCGTCGGCTACCTCTAACTCGGGTCGTAGGAAAGGAAATCCGCACGAATCGAAGTCGAGGATCCATGTTCTGCCGTTGGTTGTTCGGAGATGTGGCGCCAGCGTGCGAGCAGTTTTCGGGCTTCCTGTTCAAGTCTCGGCCAGATCCGCGAGCTGTGTTCTGTGGAAGCCCTGAGTCCCACCAGGCTTATCATCAAAGACTCTTGCAGTTGCTGGCGCGCTAATTGAACCAATGCACCAAACGGATAGCCGCGTTGTGCTAGCCGGTTTATCGTTGGTTCGTCGAAGCTGATTGTTCGAACACCTTCGTCGGTCGCTATTCCACTCCGTCCCCCCATCTGCATTTGCTCAACAAGTACTGTGTGACCAAGGAGTCGTCTGGCTTCCTCAATGAGCTTAGCCCTATTGGCCTCAAGTTGCGTGCTCACAATCTGGCCGGCCAGGGTTCGGACAGAATCTGTGACGCGCTCAAAGTCCGCTAGTGCTGCGGTCTGAGCCTCATCAGTCCAACGCGATGCAATGCTCGGGTTCTGCAGTATCGTTGTCAGCTCGTGCAGGGTCTGCACGCGGACAGGTAGTTCCTGCTGGTTCAGCGCATAATAGGCGACGAGTGGCACGGGGTCATTTGTTGATACACGGAGTATACTCTGCCGTCCATCGTAGCTCGGTTCGGGTACATGTCCGAGCAATTGCTCAAGTAACGGGTTGCCAAAGGACAACAAATGCACGGAGTTTGGATAACGGTCAAAGACATCTGGGTCGAAGGTGACGATGGTGTTTCCAGAACCCGTTTCGGTGAGGTGGTAGGATGCCTCAATCTCTGAGGCAGGAACAATATGGCGAGCGAAGTGTCGTGACTCGACGATAAACCGCCCAATCTCAGCCAGCGTGAGTGGTGCGGCAATGCCCGACCAGGGATGGACGTCTTCCGAACTCTCATACACGTTGAGCATGTCACCGTCACGCTGATCCAGGTCTTTCTCAATTTCCGAGAGTTCTTGCATGAGTAGCTGGTCGCGCTCATCCGGGGCAGCCATCACCACACGCTCAATCGCACGACCGACACGAGCCAAAATCGGTTGAAGATTGCCCACAACACCCTCGAACCACTGGATGCGGTTCTCGAGTGCTCGGTACACGCGCGCTTCAACCGTGTCTTCATAGAAGTAGTTGCGAATCCAGACCTCATCATATACCTGGCCGATACGGTCGATGCGCCCGATGCGCTGCTCGACTCGCATGGGATTCCACGGCATATCGTAGTTGATCAGGACGCCGCACGTCTGCAGGTTCAGACCTTCGCTGGCGGCTTCGGTGCAAACCAGCAACTTGATGTCATCGCCTTCGCGGAATGCCTGTTTCAATTGTTCCTTAGTGACGTTCACCCAGGCTATTCCGTTCCAGATCTCGCCACCACGCCCGCTGTAGCAAGCGACCTGGCTCCCATAGACCTGCCGCAGTTTTTCGCGCAGATAGTCCATGGTATCTGTATATTGGGTAAAGACGATCGCTGTTTCACGCTGGCGGAAGACCGTGCTCAGATCCAGGATGAGTTGCTCAGTTTTGGAGTCATGCGTCGCAAGCTGTTGAAGATCGTGGATGAAGGTCTCGACGTAGTCAATCTCCTCCCGGTAGAGGGATCGCTGATCGTCATCCAGAATTTCTGTCACATCCTGCTCGAGATCGGCTTGCTCCAGATCGTCATCGTCGAATATCTGCTCGGCTCGCCCCTCCAGGAATTCGAGCCGTCGCTCCAGGCTTTGGCGAACGGCGTAAAAGCTGCTGGTCAGGCGGCGACGATAAACCGTCATGACGAAGCCAAGTCCCTTGCGTTCATCTTCGTACTTGCGATAGAAGTTCGAGATGTAGTCTTCTATCCGGAGATAGAGCCGCATCTCTTCAGGTCGCATTGGTATCCAGACAAGCCTCGGATCACGGTCGGGGACGTTGTCCTCCAGCAGGTCGCGCCGGACATACTCGCGCAGCAAATCGCGTGTGTTTCGGAACATGTAATCATGGAGCGGCGTGTGCTGGCGGGCCATCTCGACGATATACGGTCTGGCGCTCTCTGGAAGTGATTTCACAGCCCTCGATGGATTGGGATCGTGGGGGAGTTGGCGGAGTTTGTCCCAGTCGACCGGGCCCAGCGCATCTTGGGCTTGCCTCGCGAACTCGGGATCGATCTGGCCGCCGAACTCGAGATAGTCTTTCACCATCTCGAACACGAAGTCCCAATCGACATCCTCGAACGACTTCATCAACTCACGGTAGAAGTGTATGAAATAGCCTTCATGCGCTCCCCATTTGCCCCCCAGACCCAAGACCCTGAGCAGATCCCACACCTCCAGCGGATGGACCTGCATCGGCGTCGCCGTCATCAGCAGAATGGCCCTGGCCTGGAAATCGGGGGAGGTCAGCAGTTCGAGCAGCCGGTTGGGACGATAGATGGGCTGCAGGAAATCCCGTCGCCGGGCGTGGTGAGCTTCGTCCACCATCACCAGATCCCACGAGCGCGCCGATGTGACCTGCCCCTGTCGCTCGCGGCGTTTAGCGAGCTGGCTGGACGCAATCATCATGTCGAAAGCATCCCACGGATTGGCTGTGTCGTACTGCCACTCCAGTTCGTCACCCGCGTAATTCCAGAACCGTCCGCCGTCGTAGAGCGGAATGTCGAGCACGAATTTCTCGTACATCTCCTCCTGCCACTGCCGCGCGACCGACTTGGGCACGAGCAGCAGGCAGCGCCGGACTCGCCCGGAAATCACGAGCTGCCGTAGTGCCAGACCGGCCTCGATCGTCTTGCCCAGGCCAACCTCGTCACATAGCATGTAGCGCTTGGGGTAGGTTTCGATGATCTTCTGCGAGACGCGCATCTGGTGCGGCCAGGGCGTGAGCGCACATGTGGCTGCGCCAAGCTGCCCCGCGTTCGGCAGGTAGGGTGCATCACGCAGGAACCGGAAGATGATGCGCTCTTTCTGAAGCTGGGCTTCCTCGTCCTGCGAGGGCACGACATCGACCACGACGGGAGCCAGCGGATCGTGTTCCGGCGCGCTGCTCGGGACGAACCGCAGCAGTGATTCGCGCGCTGCCTGCGGAATGTCGAAAGCAATCCAGTCTTCTTCGCGGCCTTCCCAGGCCCGGTCGAAACGAATGGCAACCTGTCTCAAATAGGGCCGGCTGTCATTCCACGAGAAGTAGGCGCTGAACTGCTCGTAGTTGCGCTGCCAGCCGGTCATGGACTCGTTGACGCTGCCGCTGAACGCGACCTGATGTCCCTCGGCATCCGTGAACACGCCTTCTTTGGGATGGTAGTAATCCACGGCCTGGTCGGCTGGGATGGGAAGCCCATGCGCATCACGCGGCAGGACCACCTTGATCTGCAAGGTGTCAGACGCAATCATCCAGGCCAGCACCTCCAACCGGCGGCGCAGCAGGTCCTCGACCGGCTGGCTCAGCTCGGCAAGCAGGTTCTCAGTGACAATTCCCTCTAGCGACGCACCGCGCGCAATGGCGTCCACATCCTCGCGGCTGAGTTGGGCGCCGACCAGCAGGCGCATCGTGCCGCCGTTGGCGATCAGCCCCGCGACGCCCGCCGCCGCTACCGCCAGCGCCGAGCTGCTGAAAAAGCCGGCGCTGCGGTCATATCGCACGGAACGCTGCAGGGCCGGGATGTAGAAATCGTTCAGCCGGTCATCCGATGGGCCGTATGAGATTTGCCATTCGGTATCGCGCAGAGTCGGGCTTGCCATCTCGGTAATCCCTTACGCTACGCGAGTTGCGTCGTAGACCTCGACCACCTCAGTCCGCGTTGGCTTGACCAGCCCCTGGACCAACGCAACGACCAGATCGTGAGCGTCCGGGGTGTAAAAACGCTCGCCGCATTGGCGGCAGACCAGCGCCGGCAGGTTCTCGATCACGATCCAGCGCCCTTCGACTTCCTGGGCGCGCGTGACTCGCTGAGGTTCCAGTTCGCCCTGGCAGTACAGACAACGTTGCTCGCTCATGGTGATTTCCTTACCCTGAAACTGTCATCCCATTGATCCGGCGACGGTTCGTATACGGTGATTACTTTCACTGCGGGTGGGTAGCTGACCTGCACATGCAGCGCGCGACCCGCTGGTGTGTGGCCCAGCAGCAAACAGCTTGGGCCATATTTGTCGTCGGGATAGTCCTCGATGATCTCACCGTCCGCGATCACTTCTTCGATCTCACGGCTGATAATACCACGTTGTGCGGCCCGATCAGAAGCATGAGCCGTCAGCAGGTAGGCCCGCTCGGCAAAACACTGCCGCAGAGCCGCTAAATCGGGCGGCATCAGTCTTCGTCCTCCTGATCCTCATCTTCCTCGTCGATCTCCTCCTCCGCGCCGCCAAACTCGCCGCCCAGGCCCAACTGCTGCGGGAGTTGCGGCGGCTCCTCTTCCGGCGGGACCTCGAGATCCGGGTAGAAGTTGGCCCGCAGACGCTCCAGCACGTCCGCCTCGACGCGCACCCACTGTCCCCTGACCTGCGTCCGCGGGACCGCGTTCAGCAGCGCCTGGATGCACTGCCGGAACTGCCCATCGTTCAGCAGTCCGGATCGCCTGAGGAACATCTCGCAGGCGTGCGCGCCGTCCTCTTGCAGGACCAGCAGCGCCGTGTGCACCGCGTCGATCAGGCTGTCGAACATCACCAGGTCGGGATCGACCATGCCGCGCTTGCGGCGCTGCCGGGGCGCCTGCATCACGACAAACTGCCCCTTCTTGGCGACGAGGTTCTTGTGCCCGCGAATGTCGCCGTCGAGATCCACGCCCAGCGCAATCGCCAGCTTGCGCGCCTCGTCGTAGGGGAACTGCTCGGCCTTGAACGCATCCCATGCCATCAGATACCAGTCGGTGAACGGGTCGAAGTCGATGTCGCGGCCCAGCAGCAGGCCCTGCTTGCGCAGCTTGATGACCTCCTCGCGCGCCAGATCGAGCGCGGTCTCGGGGCGCAGCGGGCGCGGCTCGCCGGTGCGCTCGTCGATCTCGCTGGTGAGCACCGGCCAGTGCGCCGAAATGACCGATAGCGCCGGGCCGAACGTGCTGATGTACAGGTCCACGCCGCCGATGCCCTGCGCCGCGAACTCGGCGGCCTTTTCGCGGGCCACGCGCTGCACCTGTCCGCGGATGTCGTCCCACCACACCGCCTCGCCAGCCGGATCGCGCTTGCGGCAGGCCAGCAGGATCGTGCTCCGCGCGGCGTTCTTCTTAGCCTGGTGCAGCGAGTGCTCGCTCTCGGTGTGGACCGGCCACGACGCCTGGACGGAGAAGCCCGCGTTGATCAGCGCGCTGGCGAGCGTATCCCACGCCTCGACCTTCTTGTGCGTGAACATGACCGTCAGCACGCCGTCGTCGCGCAGGACACGATGGCACTCGCGGAAAATGGCCTCCATCTTGCGCTCGTAGTCCTGCTCGGCCAGCTCGCGTTTATTGCGGCCCATGCCCTCGAAGCGGGCGACGTTGGCGACGGCCTCGTCGTCCTTGTTCGCCAGGTGATCCTGGAAGAACTCCGGGAACAGGTGCCCGACCGAGCGCTTGAGCCAGACGTAGAAGAAGTCCGACAGCTCGGCGTACATCACGTTGTCGTAGTAGGGCGGGTCGAAGGTGATGTTGTGGATGCTGCCGGCCTGGACCTGGGCCAGATCCGTGGCAGAGTCCTGCCAGACTGTCAGTCGCTCAAAGGGCGGAACACTCTCAGCTTGCCACAAAGGATATTGTGCAGGACTGGCCAACTCCGCCATTCCTGCATATGCATCCACAACTTGGGCTACTCCCCAGGGCAGCAAGTTGGCGGCGGCGTCGAACTCACCAAAGGTCCATTTGAAGCTGAAGTCGTGGCGGTCGAACACGCTCCTCATGACAGCCCGCGGCGCGTGCCAGCTAGCAAGTAGCGAACTGTAGTTCGGACATTTGTCCAGCATCATTCCCAAATACGTCTCCACCGCCGCCGCGCGATCTGCGTCCATCTCCGCGCGAAGTTCGCGCCCGATCTCGCGCAGCGTCTCCAGGAAAGTGAGCATCGCCACCAACTGGCGCGGGGAGAACATATCAGCCCAGGTTGGCATCCCGTAGACCAGCGGGCGCGGGTCGTTGCTGACCTCGGGATACGGTTCTTTTGGCACCAGCCCTGCCGCTTCCCACCTCGGCATATTCTCGGCCAGCGCGATCTCGGCGCCGTGCACGCCTTCTAGATCCTCAGCGGTCGGCGCGCGGAAGTCGAATCCGCCGGTTCGCTTGGCGGCCACCGCGTAAAGCATCTGGCCCATGCGCCCGGCCTGCGCCTCGGCCTTGATGTAGTCGCCGGGGATGGCCTCGTTCGTCCACGGCGAGAGGCCCACGCCCCGGCTGACCGTACCCGCGTCCGGGTCGAAGTCGAGGGCGTCGCCGTGTTTGATGACGAACTGCGGCGCATCCCAGGCCGGATCGGCCACCACCTGCACCGCCACGGGATCGCTGCCCTTGCGCAGCCACCAATTAGGCGAGAGCGGGACGGGCTTGCCGGTCGTTGGGCAGGCCACCGTCCGCGCCCAGAGGTAGGCGAAGATGCTCTCGCCCGGTTCCTTCGGGAAGAATTCCGCCAGACGTTCCTCGACGCGCCGCGCCCACTCGTTCCCCCATCGCTCGATGTCATTTGCCAGTTCTCGCCCGAAGCGCGCCGGGTAATCCAGCGTGGCCTTGAGGATGACCGACGCGACCGGGTTCAGCTCGTTAGCTTAGGTGGTAAAGCCATAACGCAGCGCCTCGAAGGGAATCGATCCGCCACCTGCCGTCACGTCCATCACCGAGAGATCGCGCTCGCCCCAGGTGTGCTCGAGCAGATCGCGCAGCAGCGTCAGGTCTTCCGGGCTGGGATTGACGGTGAAGGCGCGTGGCGCGCCGCCATACGGGTGCACGTCGAGCTTGATGTTACGTTCCTTCGCCCACTGGATCAGCTTTCGCCCGGCCACCGGATCGCCGGTGATGCCCAGCAGGCGCACAAACCAGTCGCGGTAGGTCTTCTCGTCGTGGAAGCGCTCGCGCAAGGGGGGCGGCCAATCGGGTGACCACTGCGGCAGCACGCCAGCCAGGATCGCGGCCCGGCTGACGGTCAGCGGGCGGCGCGCCCACCACACGTGCAAGAAATACAGTGGGGGCAGGGCGCTGCTTGCGCCACGTTCGCGCTGGCTCTCTGCGCCGACGGCCTCAAACGGCAGCCAGTCTTCAATCAGGACGGCGGGGCGGGTGGGCATGTTAAAGGTCCTTTTCAGCTACAAACAGTCGCGTTCGAGTCTTCCAGGTAGTCAACAATATTGGGATCTGCTAACCCGGCATCAAATATGCCTGAGCCCTCGATCATGAAGGGATGGATATCGGCGGCTGCGAGACGCTCAATCCAGTTATTGTTCTGGTCCGTGCCATCATCCTGCTTCAATTGTTTCCAATACTCACGCATGGCAATCTCAGCTTGTTGGGCAATCGCTCTAGGCAACTCTGCGTTTGCCATGTCAGCGATCTCCCTGGGCGTGACTTTGGTGCTTCCGGTCCGGACGTTTTTCAGTCCGTGCAGATAATAGTTGCGCAGGAAGTATAGATGACGGACTTCTGGTGCTCCTTTGCCCATGTGTCGGGTAAGGGAGGTAACCAGACTCCGATCTGATCCGGGATCGGCGGAGGAGAGCAAATTCACCGATTGCAGCCACCGTATACCGGCTCCAAGCTGATGTGTGCCAGGAGCTTTGCGCGCCTCTCCAATCAGTTCAAGCACTGGGAACAACAGCGTTGAGGTTTCGACGAAGATCAAGTTCCAATTGTTATTGTTCGCCCAACAGAGTCTCCAGGCAGAGCAGATCAGTCGCCGTGCCACCGTGAAGATGTAGAGGGCTTTCGCTTCCAGGTGATGTGACGGCGGGTTCCGGCCCAGTTCATACGGCCCGTACTCCGGGCGACTCGCTATCTGGTGGACCACGGCTTCCCATTCGGGTTTGTAGTGCTGGCAGTCCTGCGTGGACTTGAAATACCCCATGCGCTGTTCTCCAGAATCGGTCTCAACCCGTCAACTGACGGCGGATTTCATCCACGATCGCTTTCTCGCGGTAGTGCAAGAAGCTCTCGAAGTCGTTGTCGCGCATGGCTTGCAGGGCATCTGCGTCGATGAAATGGCTGTCCATGATCGCTGCTTCGTGCTCGTCCGGGACCAGCTTCTCCAGGTAATCCGCTGGCGATGACCGGCTGATGCTGCGATTCGTGCTGGACGTGATCAGGGTGCGGTTCACGATCGAGTTGATCAGGTTGTTCGTTATGGCCGTGCCGTTATTATGGCGCAACCGGCGCAGATAAGCCTGGGGGAAGATGTGGTGATCGTCCAGCGTGTGGAACTCGATCGAGTCGTCGTCGCGAAAATCGCGGGCGCCGCGTAGCGCAGTCAGACACATTACGCCGCGGTAGACAGCGTTCACCCGGTTGACGTCCACCAGCGAGAACCGTGGATTTTCGACGATTGCCGTGATGGCCTCTGCAATCGCGGTCGGGACGGCGGCCTCATCGTCGAAGGCAGTGAGCAAGTCCTGGTAGTCCCGATAGGTCTGGCTCTCAACCGAGCTTGAGTAGCGTTCGGTGAAGGTCGAGGCCCAATACCAGCGCCGGACCAGCTTGTAGGCGCGGTGGCCCAGCCGGTAACGATCGACAGCTTCGAGGGCGGCGGCAAGCGGCGCCACCATGGTGGAGTAGGGCATCCACTTCATGTCGAAGGCGCCGAAGCCGTCCCGGTTGGTGCTGGTGATCCGCTGGAGAGCCTGTTCTATAAAGTGGACAGCTCTTTCCCAGTCCCTCTCGAAGTTTTTCGGGTCCAGGGTGATGAGCGTCTTGCCCTTGACGTCCTGGCCACGCATCAGCGCAATGACGCGCAACAGAATCACGCCATAGCTTTCCGGGTCGCCGCCTGACAACTGGTCGAGCAGGTCGTGCTGGTCAATCGCCCGCCCCCACAGGTCATGCATATCGATGCCGTCTTTGTACAGACGAGCGATAAGCAGATCGTATACCGAGAGCTTGACGCCCCTACTGTTCATCTTCTCGAAAATGGCGCACACCTGGCCAAGATATTCAGGATCGTTCGGTGACGCCTTCTCGATCTCGATGATCGGCACTTCGAAATTCTTGAGGCGATCGATCATCGCGGCCCACGGCCCGCGATAGCGCTCCCAGTACTGATCATAGGCTGCACGATCATGCCGCAGCCATGTCTCGTAGTCATATAGCCAGCGATCCCACTGGTCGATCACGGTGAATGGGACGTCGAGGGATTCATACTGCTTCTTGAGGTCCAGTCGTTCGTTAACCAGGTCAGCTCGCTCGCTCCAGATTGCTCCTTCCAGGTCACCATCGGCAATCTTTTGAAGGTTGAGGAAGAAGCGGTATGGGTACTTCGTCCACCGCATCGGGATCGGGGGGGCGGCGAAGACGTAATGCAGTGAGGTCAGCCGCTGTTGGCCGTCAAGGACCATCCATTCTGGACGCAGTTGTTGGATATTGAGTTCAACGCCTTGCAGCGGACGGACTGCGAACGGGACATTCTCGGCATCTGTGTCCAGCATCAAGAACGAACCGATGAAGTAGCCTTCAAAGATCGACTGGAGGAGATCCGTGATGTCGTCACGGCCCCACACGAAATTGCGCTGGAACTGTGGCAGCACAACTTTGCCGCTGCGCGCTTTGTGAATCAGGGTCAGAATTTTCTCATGATCGGGTCGGGTTTTCATCGTTCTGTCACTACTCTGCAGCTAGAAGGACACGTAAGGCTTGTTGGGCGCGGCTGCTGTAAAACGGGTCCGTGCATTTGCTGTACCAGTAGTACGCTTCCTCGGACGGCATGGCGCGCAGCTCGCGCGAAATGGACTCGATGCGGTCGATGCGCGACAGGGGTGCGATGGTCAGGAACAGGAGGCCCAGGCGCAGCCCGGTCTCTTCGTCCAGGCGGAAGGGTTTGCGTCGGCGCGGCGAGAGATCGGTGGCCTTGTAGCCGTCCCGTCGCAGCGCCTCCAGCACGTGGTCGGCCACGGCCTGCAGGTTCACCCCACTCACCGCTACCACCCGCCGGGCTTGGAGCGGCGCGCCGTTGGCCTTCACCGGCCACTGGTAGAGCGCCAGTGCGTAACTGTGTTCGTCGCGCGGCTCAACGTGAAGCTCGAACGGTCTTTCCGGATCGTAGTCGTCCGGTGCGCGTGGGGGCTGGGGCGGCGCGAGGTAGTCGGGCACTTTTCCGCTCTCCAGCACGTCGTCCGGCACATCGAACAGCCCCAGTCGCCCGCGCATGGGAACCGGTTCCGGCAGGCGTTGCGGCTTGGTCAGCCGCCAACCCAGTACATCGCCCGGCCAGTCTCCCAGGTCGAGGTGCTCGTCGCGCAGGGCGGCAAAGCTGTCGTGATCGAACGCAACCATTTCGACGATTTCGACTGTGCCCACGATCGCTCCACGGGTGAGATCGGCGGGGTCGATGCCGTAGGCGTCACACCCATCCTGCTCGACAATGCCGCCGGCGTGAATGAGGACAGGCCCTCGGTAGTGTGTCTGCCAGGTGCGCAGTTCGATCGTTTTGCGCCCCTGCAGGATCAGCTCTGCCCAGGGTTGCCGTATGGAGAGCGTCTTCATGAGCGATTGTCCTCGTCGAACGGTTCGGCAGTCACGATAATGTGGCCGAATCCCAATTGGGAGACGACCTCGTGGATGGTGCGGAACTGGTCGCCCCGAACCTCCAGGCCGGAAGGAAAGTCCGCCTTCAGAGTGGTGCGAGCGTTGAATTTGTGCGCGTCCTGGGCGAAGGATTCGGTCACCTGCTTGAGCCGCTTGTAGCGATCCCAGCCTCCCGCGAACGTCACGTGAAATTGCTCGTCTCCGCCAAACTCCGCTATCAGGCTCTGCTCCACCCAGAACTGACCTTTGCCCATCTGGGGTATCGCCAATCCCAGGGCGCGAACCTCATTCGCGCCTTGCTGGCCATCCCCCTGGATGTTGATGGTTAGCTGGCCGAGGTGGGTGATCTCCTGGTCCAGACAGAGGTCATAGAGCCGTTGGAAGGCCTGTCCAGGCGCGCCGCTGCCCTGCAGGGCTTCACGCGTTGGCAACACGACTGTGCCGCACGTGCACTGTGCAACGGGATTGCCACAGATCGGGCAGTGTTCGGATGTGGGCCCAGTGCCACGTGGGATGTCGATTGGCTCCTCACCGTCAATTCGCCAGCCGAGACGCTCATATTCCTCAGGCGCGTACAGGAGGGCATCATCCCCGATCTCGATCGTGGGTGTAGGCGAGTCGGGGCCGTACCCAACCTGCTGGCGCGCATCGTAGTAAATCCATACGCCCTGTTCGATGCCGTTGCGGATGGTTTTCTTGAGCTGGTTCAGATCCAGCATCATGCGCAGGTTCATCTTGCGGGCAAACGCTTTGCGCAGATCCTCAGTGCTCAGATGGGTTTGGCCCATGTCCCACGCGCGTGCCTTGATGAATTTGGCCGAGAGTGGTTGGGCATCCTGAGTCTGGACTTTCTCAAACGATTTCAGAATGCGCAGAATGACCTCGCTCTGGTCGATGTTCACCTGGCCCTGGTCCTGAACCTGCAACTGCTCGCGGGCCAGATTGCTGTGTGCCTGAGGCGCATCCCCATTGGGGTAATAGAGCCACCGGTAGGCTTTGGTGATCGCCACGCGGACATCCAGCTCGGCACTGTCGCCCATGCGCTTGAGTTTCTGGCGCTGGTCGTTATAGAACTCAGTCATGCGCTCCGGATCGTTCAGGATGCGCTGAATGGCCAGATAGCGCTGAGCGTTGGTTACCATGTTGTCGATCTGGTCCTGATCTGCGACCAGGAACACCAGGTTATTTTTGTAGGTGCGATAGCCTTCCTGTGCGCCGGTGTGATTGAACAGGCGCACGACCAGGTCTGGCGGGGCGGCGTTTTCGGTTGCTGTGTCGGCGGCATCGTAATGCACAATGACCAGTTTAGGCATCTGCGCATCATCATCGATGTCGGCTGGCTCGCTGGGGAAATATACTGGCCTGAAAAAACTCTTGCGCCAAACCTGCCGGATGCGGCTGTCTAGCTCCATCTTGGCCTTCACCAGGCCCACGGCTCCCATCTCGTCCGTGACGATCTTGTTGATCGAAGGTTCGGTCTTGAAACGATAACGGTGACCGTCGTATTCGAAGAACCAGCCTTTGTCCAGCAGTCGCTCAGCCGCCTTGCGAACGAGTGCCGGATCGTCACCCGGTGTGATTACGGCCAGGGCAAGATCAGCAGGATCCACGCCGGATGCGATCCCCTGGGTTAGGCTGTGTAGGAATGCAGCAGCAGCGACGCGTTGTGTAAAAGGCGCGCCACCGATCGTTTCATCTAGCACCTGAGCGTGGGCAAGTGACCCGCTCAAGGGGCTGACGATATCCGCTTCAATGACCTGCTTGAACGAGGGGCGTTCAAGCCGGCTCGTCAGGTCATTGATAATTCCTTCGTGAGTCAGGTCGATATCGAACGGGTGGATCAGAAAGACGCCGTCCTGAGGGTACTGCCAGAGTTCGCGGATTACCATGGCTAGCAGACGAAGCGCGCCGCGCGTTTTCTGGAAATTGGGGATGGTGGAGACTTTTCGGTTGAGCGCGGTCAGCAATTCCGGGTGGAAGGGGTAGTCGGCTTCGATCTCCTGAGCATATTCGGCGCGGACTGCCCGCTGAGGAAGATCAGCGCCATGTTCAATGCAGTGACGGAAGTAATCCATGTATAGGCGGGCAGTATCGACGGCTGCTGTTTCATCGATACGTCTGAAGAGACGGTGCGTCACGATCGCCGCGATCTCGTTTTCGGCAGTAGGAGTGATCACTCGTTCCTGACGGGCCGACAGCCGTTTCGCTTCGGCGAGTTCGCGGGCGATGTACTGCCGCAGTTCTTCGGTTTCCCGCCCAAATGCGTCCGATGCGTCGGCAAGCGTCAGGACCACAACAACGTGTTGTTTGCTGGCGGCGAACTCAAAGAGCGACATCAAGAAGGCAATGGTCTGTTCAGCAAGATCCGAGCGCCCAGTACTGGTCGGAACCGTCTTGGCCGAGCGAAGATGCCTGGCGACCTCATCCAGCATGATCAGAGTAGGTTGATCGCCAATCAAACGTTCCAGCAATCCAGTACCCGGTGCGGTCTTGTCTACCTCGCTTTGCTGTACCATTCGATAAGCTTCCGCGCCACCAAGTTGGTAGGCTATCTCGCCCCACAACGTGTAGGTTGAAGTATCGTCATGTTGCAGCCCCATGGTTGGTTCTAAATCAGAGCCGACAACCCCAGCAATTCGCACTGTTCCCTGGGGAGGGATCAACCCTCCATCGACAAAGACCTCATCTGGCACATAGCCAGAAGCCGCATGGTAAAGCGCGATCAGGTTATGCGTCTTACCGCCACCAAACGCTGTCTCAAGCCGAATGACGGCGTTATTCGCAGGCTTGATGCCCGACAGGCGGCCCAACGCTTCATCCAGGAGCAGCCGTAAGCCTTCGGTTGGGTAGGTGTTCTCGAAGAAGATGTCGGGTTTCCAGTAAACGTCGTCCGCTCGATCCTCGATGACGTCTCTAAGACGTGCTGCGAAGATCTCTTCCCGAAGCTCACCGGCCAGAACTTCTGGGCGTGGCTCGCAGGTCGCAAAGATTGACTGCATGTTGACCTCTCTGTGTCGAAATCACTTGCTGGTGAAGAATCCTGCGGGTTCTTCTCAGTGTAGGTTGTTACTCAGTCAAGCCAATAATATAATGCAGCACATCTCCGAGCAAGAAGTAGTAAGTAGGTACGGTTTGCGCGCCGTCTATGACCGTACCTTTGTATCACTTAACACGAGCCGCGGTTGTTCGTATTTGGGAGGGAAACGATCATGGCCGTAGCGGACGACATCATACACACACTCCTTCAGCAGCGGCTCATCGCCCGCGTGACCACGCTGGATCGTGACGGTTATCCCCACACCGTGCCGATCTGGTACATCCTCGACGGCGACGATATCGTCATCGCGACTGCTCCCCGCGCGCGCAAGGTCAGGAACGTCCGCGCCAATCCCAAGGGCGCCGTCACGGTTGGCGGCGATCCCGTGGGCGACCACGAGAGCTATGCGGTCGGTTACCTCTTCCAAGGCGAATGGGCGCTGGAAGGCGAGCCGGGGTTTGATTGGATCAGGCGCATTGCTCGTCGCTATTGGGACGATGACGAGCGGGTCGAGCGGGAGATTGCCGCGTGGGGACCGCACCAGGCCATGCGGTTCACCATCCGGAAGGTGGTCCAGGTAATGGAGTAAGCGGCTCCTGGACCCCGGTGCTCGGGAACCGGTTCCCGGCGTCGAGCGTGTAGTCCCACCGGTCGACCTTGGCAGCTTTTCCTGGGCTGGCGTATCTTCTCATCAGGCCGAATCCATGCTACACTATCCCTGTGGTTGAGCTGCGCGCCCGACCACGTCCCCTGAACGACTGACTGACAGCGCGATATATCGAACGAAAGCCCGGTGACGGGTTTTTTGCGTTGCGCAGTTCCTACTCGCTTTTCCTCGCACGTGTACCTCGCATGGTCACCTCCAGGAGTAACCCCCACATGTCTCAATACATCTCCCTCAACATGGACACCTTCGCGCTCGTTGATGACGACGACTACGAGAAGGTCAAGCCCTACAACTGGTTCCTGTCCGGCACGGGCTACGCCGTGGCGTTCGTGCCGGTGAACGGGAAGTTCAAGCTCACCTACCTGCACCGGTTCATCATGGATGCCCAGCCAGGCCAGTGCGTGGACCACATCAACGGCTACTCGCTGGACAACCGGCGGAACAACCTGCGGCTGGCGACGGCGTACCAGAACGGGCAGAACCGGCGGGTCAGCCCATTGTCCAGCACAGGGCTGAAGGGCGTGAGCTGGCACGAAGGGCGGCGCAAGTACCACGCCCGCATCCAGTTGCAGGGCATGCGGTACTTCCTCGGCTTTTTCGAGGACGCCGAGACGGCGGCGCTGGCGTATGACGAGGCGGCCCGGCGGCTGTTCGGCGAGTTCGCGGTGTGCAACTACCCGGACCGGGAGGCGCCAGAGCCTATCGTCCGTCAGGTGGCCGAGCGGCTGAAGAAGCGCGGGCTGACGCTGGATTGATCATCCCGGAACCAGTTCCCGCGCTCCGGAAAGTCAGACCATGGTGCGCCTGTCGGGGACGAGCACGCTTCGGGTGATGCCTGTCTCAGCCTCTGGAAGGCCCGTCATCGTGGAGTCGGATTCGACCGATACAAATAGACCTGTCGAGCATTTCGTCAGCTCGTGCGGCCATTCTGGAGGGTGTGGCGCGGCTGATTGCAGGTGTCCAAGTCCGGGATGTCCGGGAACCGGTTCCCGGCAGGCAGGTGAGGGACAGACGGGCCGATCCATCCTGCAGAATCGAGGACCGGCCCGTGAACTTATGCCACGCAAGTGTGATGTCGGTCAGTTATCCAACGGGTGGCTTGCGCACGAAACTGAGATAGGCCCCGACCAGAGCCAGGACGATACCTACGACCAGCACGACGATCTGTCCCCAGTGCATGTACAGGTCAAGTCCCCGTAGCGGGTCAATCACGATGGCGAGGACCGCCGCCACGATCCCCACGATGAGCGCCCCATAGGCGATACGCTTGTCGTCCAGCATGCGAGTGTTCCTCCACAGCCTAAGCTGACGATGCTTCTATTGTACCGGTGATTTGTGTCGAGCTTCAACGCGCGCGCATGTGCCGTGCCCCAGCCGCTCTGCGGCGCGTTTGGCTGTGTTGTACCGTTCGCGAAGGACTCCACGATTTCGGGCCTGTTTTGAGGCTCACAGGCGGGGAATGGGCGGTGTTGTGCTCTGCTGATCACCCGCTCGGAACCGTTCCCTGGATCAGCGCCGCTGAAGCTGGTTCGATTCCCGGTCCTACACTTTCCGGACAAGTTTGACGCTGGTCTTAGAGTAGTTGAACTGGTGGCAGACATACGTCCACTCCTTCGTGGTGGGGTTCCACACGTACATGTAGCTGTACTGGCCGAGCTGCACGCCGGTGTGCGCGATCAGGTCATCCAGGGTGACCTGGCCGCCAGTCTTCTTGGCCAGCCGCATGTCGTGGTTGCCGAGGATCGCGTCGATACCGTCACTGAACCAGTCGCTGAAGGTAGCGAGGATTCGCTCCAGCTCCCGGACATCGGCCATGAAGGTGCGGCCATACTCGTCCCGCCACGTGTTGAGCCAGGTGTTCAGCGCGTCCTGGTCGGTGGCAATGAGGTCGCCCGCGAAGATGATGCGCTTGATCCCATACCGCATGCCGGTCAGGAGCGCGGCCTTGAACATGAAGTTGCTGAAGTCTGGCACTTCGATGTCGGAGACGATGATCGCGTCCTCGGCGTGGACGACCTTGAACTCGTCGCGGATGGGTGAGGGCCGGCAGGAGACCAGAGGGAACCGGTTCCCGCGTGCATCGAATGTCTCGGCATGTCTTTCCCGCTCCAGGTGTGGTAGAATAGGGGCAGAGCTGTGATATGCTCTGGTCTCCAAGAGGCTCTGCCGTTAAAGGGTACGTGGCTGGCCCTGGCAGAGCACAACAACGACAGGGCAGATGACCCTGATACGACGAAGCCCCGACGAACCTGTTGGGGCTTTTTGGTGTCACGAGTTGACCTGCAAGCCCGGCTCATATCCCAATCACGAGGAGCGTACCCAAATGGAGACAATCAAGAGAGTACGAGCCCTGCTGGTCGCCACGGCCATCATCTGGCTCAGCGTGGTGGTAGTGGGCCAGATCGACGGGACTGCATTCGTGCAGGGAGCCGCCGCGATACTGGCCATCATCTCGACGATGACCATCTGGTCGATGTGGGCACTGGACGCGTACGGCATCAGCGTCGATGGCACGCCCCGTGAGAAAGCCAAGCGCGATGCCGGCACGGAGGAGGACCCCCGACTGTCACTCTTGCTCTCGCTGCTCACACCGGACGAGCGGGATGCTCTGCGGTCGCGGCTGGCGGGCGAGCTGGAGGCGGATGGTGAGTCCCTGCCACTGGCGGACCTGTTGGCAGAGCAGGAACAGACTGACAGGCATGGAGGACGCTCTGCGTAATTTGGGCCGGCAGGTGGGAGCGGATGATGCCGGCGTCTCCCATGGCAGCATACGAGCTGATGGCGTGGGAACCGGTTCCCGGAAAGACGGTGTCGGCTACTACAGGTATCCACTGCAGGGAGAAGGATAACGTGTTGTCTGAAGCTCAATGCCGGCAGGGGGGAGGGGGTTTTCCCCGTAGCAGGACCTCATTGGGCTGGATGATGGGGCGGCGCGCGTGGTTTTGGGCGCGCGTGTGTTGCGGGAGTCTGGGGGACGTCCCATGCTAAGGGCCGCCAAACCCTGTGAACACACCCCACGAACGTCAACTCATGTAAACTGCTCCGGGCGAGGAAACACCAGCCCCACCCGATTGACGCTGGTCCCCGTGTTAACCCACAGCGCAAACGCCGCTCCGGCCTCTGGCAGCCTTATGCGCTATGTATTCCAGCAATGCCGACACTGAGTTCCCCTCCAGGGATGACGCCAGCTCTGTAACCACTGTGCCATGCAGGTAGAGCGCCGTCATCGAGTGTGCTCCACCCTATACCTCAGGCTTGCATCCAGCATGTTGACACCCAGCGTAGTTTTCGACTCCTCGCTCTGAATGTTGGTCGGCCCATTGTGGTTAGCGAGCTGAAAGTGAGCATGGGGGGCTCCCTGTGCGTACACCCTCTGGGCGGGCAGGAGATGCTGGGCAGCGGTGGCGTCTGTATACCTGACGGCTATATCGCACGTGTCGCTGGTCCGCTGGCTTGAGCTGTTGGGGAAGAGTCGTCAATGCGCCGACAGGTGAAGAGCATATGGCGCGTTTGTCTCCTCACCCTGGCACTCCACCGTTCGGCGGAGCTGGCGCGCGATACGACCGCTAAGTCCGGGAACCGGTTCCCGTGCGTAGGGTAGGACTCGCGGCCACGTATGCTGAACCACAACCCATGATGTGCAGGTAGCAGCGATCTGACCGCCACATTGCACGTGTCGCTGGCTTGCGGGCATGGCTGGTTAGTAGAGGATCTTCAAAGCGCCGTCATGTGAAGAGCATATGGCGCGTCTGTTCCCGCTCGCTCGCACTCCAACGTTCAGCGGTGATAGTATGTGCCAGCGTGGACCGGCCCAGGAACCAGTTCCCGTAGACTGACGAACCGGTAGTTCAGCTCCATGCAGTGAGCACCCGATGCAAATGGACTTGGGGCGACGTAATCCAGCTCCATTGCCGGCATGAGGGCGCAGTAGACGCAATACCCGTTTCGGGATTTGCTCCATAGCTGGGGAACCGGTTCCCAGTTTGGAACAAGCCCACACGGCGCTCGATAAGGGGACAGCTCGGATGCCAGCGAGTGCACGATACCACCTCCGGTGTCGGCATCTTTGTGTAGCATTCCAAACGATGAGGGTTCCCACGTACGTAACGTCCGACCGTCCATGCTTGCAAGTGTGGTGACTTCTCATAAAAAAGTGGACGGGAACTGGTTCCCGCCCATGACACTGTCTGCTAGTTGTCCGTTTTTCTGTATAATCAGTTTACTAGTTTTCCCCTCCTAGGGAGTGGGAAAACAGAAAACACTGGCGCCAGTTATCTAAATCGCCTGGTGCATCTGGAAAACTGAAAATAGCTAGGCGATTTGGTAGAATTTGGCATTGTGTTGGCCTCTTTCAGTTGTGAGTTTTTCCTCAACCTCCATTTTTTCGAGGACCGTCAGATAAGCACTCTTCTTAAATCCCCTGCGTCTAAGTTGGTTCGTAAGCTGGGATTGGTTGCACGAGCTTTCAGCCGAAAGAATCTCGAGGATGGCGGTTTCAATCTGTGTGAATGTTTCGGAACCGGCAACGTGGAAACCGAAGAACTGCGCGGTTTCCAGCTCGCCGTCGGGACGAGACGTGTACTTGAATTCCGCTCCGAATGGCGGCACGTCTTTTCCCCGGGTCTTCGTACTGGAAACCGTGACGGTGTTCGTGTAGGGTTTTCTGATCGCGAGAAGCGCCAGATCGACCGCGGCGTTGATGCTGCTGTGACCGCGCAAAGTCTCACCCGCGTGCTGTTCCTTCGTCCCCGTGTTCTTTCGTTGGTGGTGGATGACGATGCACGCCAAGTGCTTTTTCTCAACGAGCGTGCGTAGAGTGCTCATGACGGTAAACATTGCGACTGAGTTCTCGTCCACATTGCCGGAAATTGTAGTCAGGTTATCTATGCACAGGAGCTTGATTCCGTGTTCGTCGATTTTGGGTTCCAGTAGTTCCGCAACGCGATCGCTGTTGTGAGCGTCGAGGGCAGGCTCAGGAACCGATAGATAGTAGAACGGAAGGTCGGATGTTGGTGATAGACCCCGGCCTTTCGCGAGTGCCTGGAATCGCTCGTGACACCGCCGTTGGCCGTTATCGTAGTCATACCAAAAGACCGGCACTTGGCGTGTGACCATTGGGGCCGAGCTACCATCTTGGAGTGGTGACAACCACGGAAGTCCGCCTGCTACACAAACTGCTGCGTCCATCAGTAGCATGCTTTTCAGGTCTCCTGGGAGACCGTAGAGAATGGACAGACTTGGAATCGGTAACAGGCCGTCGATGACATACTCAATGGGTTCACGTTCCGCGAAGGCATCTGCAAGTGTGTTCAGGCGATCCCATGTCGACAGTTTTCCCAACGGTCGAGACTTTCCATTGGGACCGTCGGGCCCCAATAGCGTGCCCGTTCGAACAACCTCCTCGATTTCCTTCATGCTGGAGGTTGATAGCCCGGGCGGTTGATCAGAGTCGGTCAAACCGAGGTGCGAAAATTCGTCGTCCACTGGTAAGCTCCTATCTTGTCGTTTGTATAAATATCGAGACGCGATGGCAATAGCCAGTGGACAACAATAATATCCAAAGGTTCGTCAAGACTAAATTACGTCTACCTTGACTTTTTGATGATTTTCGATACTTGTTGGCGAGATGAACCGCGCCTAGCGATCCTGATCCACGGTCTCGATTGAGGCCAGCGCCGCCAGCAGCGCAACAGCAATCTTCCGGTATTCCTCACTCTCCAGCCGCCGGAACTCCAGAAGCAGCGCCTGCTCGTCGTAATTCAGATCCCCACGCGTCACGTGTGGCCCCCAAGGTGGTGGGAAGAAGTAGGTGAGTGGCTTGTGCAGCGCCTCGGCCATCACGACCAGTGTGGTGGCATCCGGCTGCATGCGTCCGTTCTCCATATCAGAGATGGCAGCCTGCCGGCGCTCGATACGTTCTGCGAGTCGTTTTTGGCTCAGCCTGCGTTCCTCGCGCGCTTCACGGATGCGCCGTCCGACAGCTTCGGTGAACGCGGTTGGGAGCGGATCCTGAGGGGAAATGGATGAGCTTGACATAGTGACTCTTCTCCTGCAAGGGGATTGATTGAAAATGCGTTTCATGCTAAAATTATATACGAATAGCGAATCGGGATCAATGCCTATGTAGCAGTCTGGAATACCTGTTACGAGCGCATTGCCTCGATAGGATGAATGGTCCTGGTTGGGTTCGCCAGTCTGACAGAAAGGGCCCCGAGTCGTGAAGCTGGACGGTTCGCCATATTATCCTCCGAGCTTCGCGCCTGGCTCGTTCGCCGGAACCGGTTCCCAACCTGATAGTGGTTTCGATGTGCGTCAGTGCCACAGGTGCAAACGCATCATGTCGGCCTGATCCTGCAGGGTGAAGGAACGCAGAGTAAGACGTTATGACGTTGTTTGAGGGCGCCGAAGTTTACGTGCAGTTCGCTGCTCAGCCACGCTTCAGCTACCCATCGTATCCAATGCAACAAGGAGATCGGATCTTGAGCATCACACACAACACAGCTCTATCCACGACGTACTACCCGCCATCCCCTGAAGTGCTCGATCACTTCGCCTTCGCGGTCTGCGAAGAACTTGGAGCAGACTTCGCCCATCCGGAGGTCGCCCGCGGTCTCGCCGACTTCCTCACGACTGTTGCCCAGATTCAGGCGAACAACCTCAATCGGAAGGGCAATAACGAGTTCACTCTGCGCGTTGAGTGACGCGCGCCATCTGTGACCAGGAACCACGTAACCAGCATACCAGGAGGAGCCATGCCCAACCCCAAACGCCAGTTCACTGTACCACGCACCGTCGCCCTGTGTTACATCCGCCAATCGTACACGCGCGACGAGAGCGACATGAACAGCCCGGAACGCCAGCGTGCCAACATCCAGACGGTCTGTGACCGGAATGCCTGGATACCCGAATGGTACGAGGATGCCGAGGGACACAAGTCGGGACGTGAAGTGAAGAACCGTCCGGGCTGGCTGGCTCTGAAGACACGACTGGGCGATCCAGATGTGGTGGCCCTGGTCGCCAACGACCTGGCGCGCCTGCACCGCAAGACGTGGCGGGTGGGTCACTTGCTGGACCTGCTGGATGAACATGGCGTACACCTGGTGCTGGCCGCACCTGGGCGGGAGATCGACACCTCGACCCCGATGGGTCGCATGATGGTCAACTTCATGGCGATGCAGGATGAGGCTTATGCCGCCGACATCGCACAGCGTGCCAAGGACAGCATCGTCTATCGCAAAGGGCAAGGCAAGACGGTTGGGATGCCTCCCTTCGGAACGATCCGAAATGAACGGGGATATCTCGAGCCATCACCCTACGGCGCCTGGCTTCTGCCTGACGGTCAGTACGTGCCAGGTGATGTGGAGCAGGATCCACCGGAACCGGGTGCGCTGTGGCGTGGGTACTATGACTGCGCCCGGCGCATCCTGGAGCTATATGCCGGGAACAACCAGGGCATCGAGCGTATCGCGTACCAGATCACCGACGAGGGCTGGGTCTTCCGCGATCGTAAGCACCGGCCCCGCACCGTCAATCGGGATGACATCCGCCGCGTGGTATCCAACTGGCGGCAGTATGCCGGCCTGAGCCCGGAGGGGCGTGCCAAGGACATGAACGCGAGCATGCTGGACAACCCCACGGGCATCCTCTACGATACGGGACGCTGCGTGTTTCCATTCGAACTCATTGAGCGGGTGGCGACGATCCAGGAGAGCCGCAGCGTCACGACCCGCCCCTTCGGTTCGGTCAAACAGGCTCACCCATATCCACTCACCCGATTGCTGTGGTGCGCGCAGTGCGAGCGCAACGCCCGCGAACACGACAACCCCAAGCTCCGCTCCCGGCTGAGCGGTGTGGATCAGTACGGCAAGCTGCGTTACCGGCATGCCGAGGGTGTTAAGTGCGGCTGCGGAACCCGTTCCGTGTCCACGCACGTCATCGAGGACGACTTCAAGAAGCTGATCAGCGTGCTGAACATCAGGGAAGACAAGCTCCCGTTGCTCGTTGAGATGGCGATCCAGGTGGACCAGGGCGGACCCAGCCCGGTAGAGGACGACATCGAACGCCAGAAGCAGGCGGCCATCGCCAAGCTGCGGCGCAAGATCGAGGCGGCGCGCTACCTGTTCGAAGACGGCGACCTCTCGCGCGAAGAGTACGTGAAGCGGAAGACCGACTGCGAGCGGGAGATCGCGCACTGGGAGTCGCGGACGACGGATGTGCGGAAGGCGGCGATTGAGCTGCGCATGTGCATGGAAGTGCTCAACATGATCTCGTCACTGTGGGATGAAAGCTCCGACGAGGACCGGCAGCAGCTCGCGCGCATGATGTTCGAGGAGATCATCTACGACCTGGACGAACAGCGGATTGTCCACTTCACGCTCAAGCCGTGGGCGGAACGGTTCCTGGACCTGCGCATGGCGCTTCATTTCACGGAGGGAGGCAACCCCGATGGAGATGACGGTGGAAGTGGCGGCACGCCAGGCTCAGACGGTGGTGGGGATGGCGGCTCGTCAGGCGGTGGTGGAGGAGAAGTAAGTGGTGATTCAGGTGACCAGAAACACAATCGCCCGGGTCTCAAGACCACGAGCGATTTATGCCCCATAGGGGCCTATGCGTCAGGGGATTCCAACATCTTGTGGACGCGATCAATTACGGTATGTTACTCATGTACATCGGGCAGAAAACCCCGGATTTTCCCCTCACAGATCATACACCCAGCAAACATGAACGCAATCGCCGGATACGTGCTCGTTATATCCAGGGTGAGACGGTGGTGTCACTTGCCGAAGCTTTTGGCATCTCGCAGCAGCGCGTTTCTCAGATACTGCGCGGCAAGCGCAAGTGACGGAGGACACGGCGATGATCGAGAACCTGCGACCTCTTACACAAGAACAACGACAGGGTGCGCGCAAAAGTGCGCGTAACGCCGTGATTCGTGCGCTTGGCTCCAAACCGACGCGCGAGCAGTTCACCCACACCGCGATCTCCCGCTATCCGCTGTCCGTTACCCGACTGATTTCACTGCTGTGCATGGTTCTGTTGCTGGCAGCCTTCACGCCATCGGCCATCCGGCTCTATGTCATCGGCTCGCAGACTTTTGGGCAAGCCGTACCCAACAACCTGGCGCAAGTGGCGGTCGGGCTGGCGACGGTTCTGTCTGCCGAAATCGGACAGGTGGTATTTTCGTTGGCCTTAGCCACGCTTGGCACCTCAACCACGTCCAGGCGGCTCTTGTATCTCAGCATGGGCATGTGCACTTCGGTGGCGTTGGCGGGGAACATCCAGGTGGCTCTACTGGGTTTTGAGCAGAGCGTTTTCGCCTGGCTTGAGGCGATTGTGCCGCCGATGGTGGTATTAAGCACCGCCTACGTGCTCAAGGGTCAGATGCTCGAAACGATTGAGCAGCGTCATGCGGCTGAGTACGCCTATCAATCCGCGTTGGTGGACTGGCAGGCGTTGACTGCTGAACCTGAGCAGCTCCCTGAGTGGTCCCAGTTTCACGCGAATGCCCTCCAGGATGCGCTGCGCAAAGTCAATGCCCGTCGTAAGGAAACGCTGGCGGCCATGACGCAGGCAGATTGGAGATTGGCAGTCTACCGGGAAATGCAAGCGGATCTCTGGTTCGCTGAGCCGGAGGAAACGGAACGGCCAGCAAACCACGCAGCGCTCGACCTGCTGGACGACCTGTCGTCGCCACGCCGCAACGGCAATAGTGCTGTCCCAAAAGTGATCGCCGCCGCGAGCGGCGCTGTGTAGTATGTGCAACGGTGCTGCCGGATGCCTCTCCCTTAGGGGGGCGGCGTCGGGTGTACTGCTCCAATGCCTGCCGCCAGCGGGCGAAACGACGTCGCGCGTTGACTGTTGATATATGAGATAATCCGCTTATCCGAGATACTCGGAAGCGATGGAAAGAGAAACAAATGCCTACGACTACGAACCAACCACCAGCCACCATCCGCGTGTGGTTTGCCCAGCGCGGTGTGACCGATCTACCCGAACATCATGTGGCGCGCGCCTTGGGCGTCAAGCGTTCTGAAGTGGAAACGCTGTTGTCTGCTGCGCCGACCGCTGAAGCGCTACTCAACCTGAACCGGCTGGCGCAGGTGCGGCACATGGCGCTGGCCAACCGCGTCTGGCCCAACTGCACCTGGCTGGCCTGGGAAAATCGACACGATGCCCAGCAGCCTCCCGTAATCGATCTAATCCGGCGCGTTTTTGGCTATGAGATGCTGAAGGCTGTCGAGGAAACCTTCGGTGACGAGGTGGTCTATCAATACTGGAGCGATCTTGACGTGCCATCCGAATACGACGATATCACACTGGATGATGACGCGTTGGATCCGCTCGAAGATGTGCCGGAAGACCAGATCGTTGACAACCCCCACCTGGACATCGAAGTCGAGATCGGCGAGGGTTTTGTGTTTGGCAGTGCGGAGACTGCGGCCTGCTTCCGTTGGCTGATCGAGAGTCGCCACAACTACTCACATTTTGTGGATAATCGCACATCGTATACGAACGATCCGTTTGGTGTCCAATTGGCGTATGATCTGCGCCGGTCGTTGAAGGAAGGGTACTGGGCGGCGCTGCCGCCTGACACACTGCCCGCCTGGCTGGCGATTGCCCACGCGCTCAAGGTCGCGACCGTACCTGAGGAATACCAGGAAGGTTCGCTCCCGACGCTCTACACTACCCAGGCTGCCACCTTACCGACCAATCTACTGCACATCGTTCAGCTTGGCGGGGACGAAATCTGGCTGCGCGGGCGGGATGCGCTAATCTTTGACCGGCAGCCGGTGCATGTATTTGTGTTGGAGTCGGATACGGGACAAGCTCCCGCTGCGCTGATTCTGACCACCCAGTCCGAACCCGGTGATCCGGAGCGTCATCGCGCCAATCCGCCGTTTCAGTACCTGCATCGTGGCAACGAAACCGACCAGATCGCTTTTGTACCACGCGATCAGATGGAACGTATCGTTGAGGACATCAACGAGGCTGAGAGCGTGATGTTCGACACGCTGGATGGTGCAAACTATGGATTGCACGCCAAAACCGGTATCTTCTGCGTGTGGCGCAACAATCCATGTGTACCAGGATCATCCTATGGTGAGCCGATTCCAGTCTATGGTATTCCAGGCGGTTACATGTTGCAGCTCGATCCTGAGTATTGTTTTTCGCCCCAGGAGATAGCGATCGACTAAACCGGTGGTGCTGTTGATTCAAACAGATGATCAGAAAATGCCGAGAGCAGTGATCAATTGCTCTTGGCATTTCGTTGTAATAGTATTGATCCAGCGTAAACACTTCGGACATGAGGAAAAGAGCAAAACCCACACCATTTTAGGGAATAATCAGCATGACCCCTATCCACCCAGATGATGAACCTGATTCAGCAATTGTTCGCGCTGTGCAGATAAACGACGTTGAGCTTCGTTGACCTGTTCGATTTTGGTGTCAATGTCAACCAGAGTTGCGCGCGCGTAACGATCCATCAGTGGAAAGACCAGCCACACGGCCCCAACCGCAAATAGCAAGCCGGTTAGCAAACGCATCCACGAGTTAAATGAGCCGAGTGCATCACCGGTGTAGAAACTGTCTGACATGACATGCCCCGTCAAAGATGCCAACCAGGTGTTTTGATAGCGAAAGCCGGTAGTCAAGCCATCCAGCGTATCACTAATCATGTGTGTGCTCCCGTCTATGACCATCGGGAGTGCGAGCAATCCAAAGCGCCAGATTGAGATGGGTCTCTGTGGGCGTACACGGGACGCGCCCCAATACACCACACCAACCAGCCAGATGCCGGCATACATCGATACCATCCGGTCAGACCACGCAACTTTCCACCCCAACACATCGTTGCCCCGGAAATTTCTCAACAACAGGGTGTCAGTCCCGGTGTTGCCGGTTAACATCACTGGTAATTGGTCCAGCGTGTACATGTTGTGCTGACCAAACAGGAAAAACGAACGTTGAGCCATTTGGTGGCAGAGGGCTGAGTAAAATGTATAGATGGCGTTACCTCCACCTGGCCACCCGATTTTCATCAAAACTGGCGCGAGAAATGGCAACAGGTTAAACACGCCATACAGAGCGATGAAGATCAGCAGCCAGTGCCGCATCAAAGCGCGGGTCGCATAGAGGGGGCGTAAGTTGGCCTGTGACGTTGTCGACATGGATCACTCTTCGCCTTGATTAGCTAATTGCACGGGCAGCGTCCAGAGGTATTCGACCAGCGCCCAGGTTTCTTCCTGCGTGAATAAGGTGCCGAAGTTGGGCATGTCGGTGCCCATCCCCCCACGCCGAATTTTGGCATACAGTACATCGCTGCGCATTTCAAACATAAATGCGGGATCAGCGAAGATCACCGGGTTTTCGGCGGTTGTATCCGCTGCTGGACCGTCTCCGCCGCCGTACTGCCCGTGACAGGCTGCGCAGTTTTTGTTGTACAAGACCTGAGCATTGAGGATTGTTTCTGGTGCAGTATCCGCCGTCCACAGATACGCGACTACATCGATCAAATCAGCCTGTGTCATCTGAGGATTGGCCGTGCCCAATAGCTCAAGCGCCTGTGTTGGTGCATGGGAACGCCGCCAGAGGGGATCGATTACTTCATCAGGAAGTGTCACGCTGTCGAGCAGATCTGCGCCGTGCTGGGCCGAGAGCGGGCGTGTGATTTCCAGCGCCGGATCGTCGTCATGCCCGTGCCCTTCCTCGTGTTTAGCATCAATATCTACGCCTTCCACGATCAGCGCCTGGATCATGGGATCGGACTGGGCCGGGGGCACGAACCCCGGATTGTCTGGGTCGATGACCTGGAGTGTGCCACGCATTCGCCAGTGATCCGGGCTGCACCAGGCGTTGCAGTAGTAGGTGTATGTGCCGGGATGATCGAATGTGAGCGTAATCTCTTTCACCTGACCAGGATCAACATGACCGAGGTCCACGCCAAGTCCGGGTCCAATGGCAATGCCATGGGTCACATCCAGCGAAGCGAAACGCAGCGTGACGGGTTCGCCCATTGTGACCGTGATCGCTTCAGGAGCGAACCCGCCATCTTGTGGCACACGTAGATCGATATCGATCACGTGCGTGGGCGCGGTTGCCGGACGCAGCCAGTACTGATAGCCCAAAGCCGCCGCAGGTAGCCCAAGCACAATCAGTCCAACGGAGACCAGGGCGACCAGTTCTGTGCGTGACGTGTTGATTCGCATACTATCCCAAGTAAAGTCTCAAAAAGCCGAGCGTCACCAGCACTGCGAAGCCAGCTACCGGCAGCATCGCCAAAAACGCCGGACGATGGTGGGCGTTGTGCTGTCGCGCAACCTTGTAGGCGGTGTTGAGCGCAAAGAGCAGTCCGGCAGTCAAGACTCCCACTTGCAGGAACGGGATCAGGCTCGTGCCAAGCGGTGTCCACGAGACACCGGATGTGCCGAAGAGATTCCAGCCCCAGCCGAATGGATCGGACAGCACTACCAGCGCGTAACTGCCATTGATCAGCACAAAACCAAAACTGAACGCGATCCAAGCGGCGAGTCCCAACGGGATCAGCGTGTAGGCGAAATCCACGAACATCTGGTGGAACGGGCGTTGATTTCCCGTGATGCGCCGGATCAACCACACTACAAGCGCGAACAAGCCCGGCAGCAGCACCAGATTGAAGATCACAAAACTCGACGCATACAACGCCCAATGGGGCAGCGTGTCCATGCTGGCCCAGTTTTTCAGCCAGCCCCAGGGACCAAGCAATACCACCGAGTAAAGCAGGGCGCAGCCGAGCATAATGAACGCTTTGTAGGCTTCATCCAGGCGGCGTTCTTTGGCGACCATCAGATCGCTGCCAAACGGACGCAGATTCAGCACAATGTTGTTTTTAGGGCAGGTTTTCAAACACTCAAAACACATGCCGCAGTAGACATTGCGCGTCAGGTCGCCGGGAAAAACCATCCAGGGACATCCGTAACCGTGTTCATTGCCGGTGACGCAGTCTTTGGTTTTGTGATCCGCGCACACGTTGGGATCAGCAACGCGCAGTTCAATCGGCGACAGCAGCGAGTACAACCCGATGAAGCCGCCAACCGGGCACACGTAACGGCAGAATACGCGGTTCTTGTAGAACGCACTCAAGGCCACGCCCACCAGCAGAAAACTCAGCAGCAGCCACGCGCTGACGTTAGGGCGGGTGAGGATGATGGTGCTGAAAACTGCCACGCCCAAAAAGCCAAAGTTCTGCAGCCACATGTTTTTCAGGCGGCGCGGCCAACGTAGCCCGCGCGTGCGGAGTTTGCCCGGTAGGCGCTCGATAATCGCGCGGCGCTGAAGCCATTCGCCCGGAGCCGGAATGGGGCAGATGGTACACCACAGCCGCCCGAAAAACGGCACCAACACCACGATCAGCAGTGCCCACCAGACAATCCACACGAAGATGATGCCGAAGTTGCGGCTTCCGGCAGGGGTACCTGCAATCCCGGTCAGGATCGCGAGCGTGAACACGAACAGCGTCAGTAGCATCATCGCCGGTTGGAACGCACGCGCCTTCAGCATTCGCTTGAGCAGTGGTATACGCTCCAACAGATCGATCCGTCCTTCAGTGAGCATTTACTCTACCCAATTCGAAAGAATGGTCAGATATTTGACCGGCTCTTCCGGGTCATTGGTGCGCAGGTGCACCCGAAATTCGTGTGGTCCACCCATATTCCCGTGCATGTTAAACGACAGCGACATAGTGGCCTCGTGGCCGGGTTCAATGGTCGTCGAACTGACGACAGCGCGAGGCGGTCAACAGCCCTCCATAAGTTCGACTTGCGGCTCTCCTAAGATGGCGAGCGGTTCGTCGCCCACGTTGCGCACGTTGTACGTCGTCGTTACAGTGGTGCCCAACTTGACATCACCATAATCGACGACCTCATCCTGCACGACTTCAACGCGTGGCGCACCGGTCACTTCCGGCTCGAAATCTGAGTCGAATTCCTTCTGTCCGGTTCCATTGTCATTGCCCGAACGCAGGACCAATGCCGCAACCACGAGTACGGCAAGACCCACAGCTCCGCTGATGATCCATGTCAAGTTATTGCGGGATTGCTTCCTGCTTCGTCGCGAAGACTTCTTGATTCTATTTGCCACTGATAACCTCCTGATACGATTTGTTTTTGCCAGTTAACCACAGATACGCCAACATGCCACCTACAGCGACTAACACTAGTCCAGTCGCGCGCCAGTAGGGAGTGTTGGACTCGACTACCAGTTCGCCAATCATGAATGGATGCAGCGGTCCACAGCTCACGGAACAGCGATAGCGGAATTTCCCGGCTTTGTCGGCGGTGAAGGTAATCTGCTGCGATACCCCTGGTTCAACACGCCGTTCCAGGCCGTACCCGTCCAGATAGAAGCCATGCACCACATCTGCGGCGGTGAGGGTGATCACGACCCGGTCGCCCTGGTTGACGTGCACGCGGCCCGGTGCATATTCGTATTGGGTGGCGTCCAGCGAAATTTCGTGCGTGGTGGCGTGAGTGGCTCCCGGCGGGGGGATCAGCCATACCACCAGCATCAGCGCGAGGACCGGCAGTCCGATCAGACGCGGGCGATTTTCTAACAGTTGCTGCACGATTCTACTCCGTTGGGAAAGGGGTATCTGTGCCGGGACCGAAGGGGCTGTACTGTGCGTCGATATAGGCGCGCACCTGAGGCGAGGATTGACCTTCGCCTTTCAGCCGCATGACGTCCTGCGTGATATCTACACAGATGCCGCAGCCGTTCGCATGGCTATCAAAAGTGATGGTGCCATCCGGTGCGATGTCCTGAACGTAACAACTCAGGTTGCTGGTATGGCCCATGTTGTCACAGCCACAGTAGCAGGGATATTTCGCCAGTTCTTCCGGGTTAGCGACAGCATACTCATAGGCTTCTCGCACGCGAGGTGAGGCATCGCGCGCCCAGTCCGGCAGCAGGGCAGCACTTGTTGTGTCCATATCGGAAGCGCCCGAACTGCCGCACGCCGCCATGAGCAGTCCACTTGCCAGAAGAACCAAAACAACCGCTAACCGGTTAACAACGAGGCGCATACTCATTCTCCGCGATAGTGTCGATGTACTCAACCTCTACTATACGGTAGCGGTGATAGGCATACATGCGCCAAATGGCGTGTTCCAAGGTGCGCGATCTGTCACATTTTTGGGGTTACAGCGCCAGGCACCTCACGCAGCTGCCCGGTCAAACACGCCAAATGGCGTATATACACAGCGCCTCGATGAATGTATTATCTTTACATTGTACAAGCGAGGAAGATTAGTGAGGATGTTGCCAGTATGTTGAAGCGAATAAACCTGCTGAGGATAGCGATAATTTTGCTTGTGTCCCTGACCGCATCGTCCGTCTATGCCGATGCACCTGTGACCGGGCGCGCCGGACGGGCCGAGGTGCGCTTCATGGAAGGAATGGTGGATCATCATCAGATGGCGTTGGACATGGCTGAAGACTGCCTCATGAAGGCCACAACTGATACTGTTCGCACGCTGTGCCAGAACGTGATTGATGCCCAAACGTTGGAAATCGAGCTAATGCGTGGCTGGTTGCTGGAATGGTACGGCATTGACTACACCCCTATGGCGATGTCTGAGTTGATGGGGCTGATGGGGTTGGGTGTGGACAGCGGGATGGACATGGGACATGGCGATCACACTACCAACCCGGCGACCGATATGCCCCTGATGATGGGTATGATGTCCGGGTTTGACCGTGTAGAGGGCCTCGACTATGACATCGCCTGGTTGGAAGCCATGGTCGATCATCATGACGACGCGGTGCATATGTCCGAACGAGTTCTACGTTACGCCGAACACGAGGACTTACGCGCGCTGGCTCAGCAGATTATTGACGACCAGATGGCTGAGATCGAAAGCATGGAAGTGCTGTTGGTCGAGATCGCCCCGTCAAGTTAGGGACTGCACGTTGAACCTGCCCCACGTCATCGTCTGTCACATTGTTGCCCCTAGGAGGCACTATGAAACGCTTTTTGCTTCTCTCACTTCTGGTTGGAATGGTTATCCTTAGCGCGGCTCTTCCTGCATTTGCCGAGGGTGATAGTCCCGCGCCGGGCAGTACGTGCGGCAAATATTTCGGCCAGCATCACGCCGAGCACGCCCAGGCTGGGCACCTGGGTCAGGAACACACCCCTGGCATGCACCAGGGGTTGGCAGACTTTTCGGATCATGGTGACCACGAACATACCTGCCTGTAACACACTTCCTCAAACGGCAAGGCCGTTTGAGCGGTCAGTTCACCTCTGGTGATAGTCCAATTGGGGCCTGGAGGGTTACTGCTGTGCCTGCTCCTGGTTCCGATTGGATCTGAAGATGCGCGCCACAATCAGCGTGGCGCGCTTATGCATCACCTGCGCCAAATGCCACCAGAATCAGGGTTGTTAACAGCAATAGCACGGGACTACGAAAACTCATTGGTCCACCAGTTCTCGCCCACTGGATTGCCAGGCAACCATACCACCGGGCACGTCCCATATTTGGGTATATCCCTGCTCAACCAGCGCGCGTGACGCCTGTTCGCTCATATTGCCGCTGCGGCAGTACAGAATCACGGGCATGTTCTTCGTGGGAATCGCTGCTGTCAGGGCGTCCAGATCGTTGTAGGGAATGTTGGCATCGGTATTTGCCACGTCGCCTGCGTAGGGAATATGCACATTGATAATCTGGTATTCATCTGCCCGGTTCTCAACAATGTCGGCAAACTCATCGATTGACAGCGTCTGGTATTCACCCGGCCCCGCCTCAATAGCAGTACCTTCATCGGGTGTTGTAGTGTTCGTGCTGCTCTCTTGTGGTTTATCGTCGTTATCCGAGCCGCATGCGGCTAATAGAGTTGCACTGACTACCAATATAACTGCCAACCATACCCACCGCTTTATCTGCATTATCCCTATTCCTTGGTTACTTCGGCTAATCTTCTTGAAGCCGACCTCGTTTATTTTGTCAATGTGTGTCCGGGATCACAATAGGCATTTTGGCGCAGATCAATGCCATTGGAGCTGTGGGGGCGAGGTCAGATAGAGGCTCCAACCTCACCCCTGTACAATGTGTCCGGCTACTGCAAACGAACACGCCGCAGTCGGAGACTGTTGGTTACAACACTGACCGAACTAAAGGCCATCGCGCCCGCCGCCAGGATCGGGCTGAGCTGCTGCAAGAATCCGGGTGCCCAACTGAACGGCGCGAAGATACCGGCAGCGACCGGAATGAGCAACGTGTTGTAGCCAAACGCCCAAAACAGGTTCTCCGTGATGGTGCGCATCGTGCTTTTGCTGAGCGCAATGGCGCGCGGGACGCCGCGCAGATCTCCGCTAATGAGCGTCACATCCGAGGCTTCCATAGCGACATCTGTGCCCGTGCCGATGGCAACACCAACATCGGCTTGCGCCAGCGCAGGGGCATCGTTGATACCGTCGCCAACCATGCCGACCACGTACCCTTCATCCTGCAATTGCTTGACGTAGGCGGCTTTGTCGCCGGGTTTGACCTCAGCAAATACCCGGTCAATGCCTACTTCCGCCGCGATAGCATCGGCGGTCGCCTGGTTGTCACCGGTCATCATGACGACGGTGATGCCCAGGTTGTGTAACCGGCTCACGGCCTCAACCGAACCGTCTTTAATTGTGTCAGCTACTGCAATCACACCGTTGGCCTGCCCATCGACCGCCATCCACATCGCGGTTTTCGCCTCACGTTGCAAGCGTTCCGCTTCCGGTACCAGACCGTTCAAGTTGACCCTGCTGCCGGTCATGAGTGCAAGGTTCCCAACCAGAACGGTCTTTCCATCCACGTCAGCGCGGATACCCTGTCCGGTGATGGCTTCGAAGTTCTGCGGCGCACTGAGCGCGATATTGCGTTTTTGAGCCGCACGAACAATCGATTCACCAAGAGGGTGCTCGCTGCCGCGTTCGGCACTGGCTGCCAACGCCAGAAGACTCGTTTCATCCAGAGTCGCTGTGCTGCTGACAACAACATCAGTAACGCTTGGTTCCCCGCGTGTCAGCGTGCCGGTTTTATCAAGCACAATCGCAGTCAGCTTGTGCGCGCGTTCGAGCGATTCGCTGTTTTTGAACAGGATGCCGTTTTCCGCGCCTTTCCCCATGCCCACCATGATCGCGGTTGGGGTCGCCAGCCCCATCGCACACGGGCAGGCGATGACCAGTACTGCGATCAGCCGGACCGTCGAAGCGGTGAAGTCGCCGGAGCCGATCATCCAGATGCCAAATATCGTGATGGCTGTCAGGATCACAATCGGGACAAACACCGATGACACCTGATCAACCAACTTCTGGATCGGCGCTTTACTACCCTGCGCGGCTTCGACCAGCCGGATGATTTGGGCCAGTGCGGTCTCGCGCCCGACCTTGGTCGCCTCGAACTTGATCAGACCCTGCCTGTTGATCGTCGCGCCAATCACGGTATCGCCAGGTTGTTTATCCACCGGCAGGCTTTCGCCGGTGATCATACTCTCATCAAATGCGCTGTGGCCCTCCAGGATCACGCCATCGACCGGGATTTTCTCACTGGGACGCACAATCACGACGTCCCCAACACGCACCTGTTCGACCGGGATATCCTGCTCGACGCCGCCGCGTTCCACACGGGCGGTTTTGGCCTGCAAGCCCATCAGTTTCTTGATGGCTTCGCTGGCGCGACCTTTCGCGCGGGCTTCGAGCAGCTTACCCAAGACGATCAGCACGATGATCACGGCTGCCGTTTCGAAGTACACGTGGCCGGGCAGCAACTCCAGCATCACGGCGACGCTGTAGACATATGCCACACTAGTGCCGAGCGCCACCAGCACATCCATGTTGGCCGAACCGTTTCGCACGGCTTTGTAGCCGCCGATATAGTAATCGCGCCCAACATAAAACTGGACAGGTGTCGCCAGCGCCATCAGCAGCACATTAAACCACGTCTCATGTGCCCACATGCCAAATAGGCCAAAATCACGAGTCATGGTCAGCAAAAACAGTGGAATCGTGAACAACGCGCCGATAACCAACCGCCGCACCTGGTGGCGGATTTCGGCTTCCCGTGCAGCCTGTTCAGCGTCTTGCAGTTCTGCTTCATCTTCAGCCACCACAACTCCGTACCCGGCTTTTTCAACCGCTGCGATCAGGTCATTGCGCGCCACATTTGGTGCGGCGGTTACGGTTGCGTGCTCATTGGCGAAGTTGACATTCACCTCCAACACCCCATCCACTTTCTTTAGGGCACGCGTGACATTGGCGGCGCAGTTGGCACACGTCATACCTGTAATCGCCAGATCGACAGTCTGCTCCGGCACGTCATAACCTGCTTTACGGACCCGCGCGATGATGTCGCTTTCGGTCAATAGAGACGCATCGAATACCAGATTCAGCCGCTCGCTGGCGAGGTTGACATTGGCGTCATGCACCCCGTCGAGTTTGCGTACGCTGCGTTCGATGTTAGTCGCGCAGTTTGCGCGCGTCATGCCGGTGATGGGAAGAGTGATGTTTTTTTCACTCATGGGGTCTACGCTTCCTTCATGATCTTGTACTTCCAACTGACTGTAAGCATAGCACCTGCCCGATGCCCCCTGGAAGCGTTAACCGGCGCGCGAGCGATAGGCAAAACGGCGGGGTAGATCATACGCATTTTGGCGTGTGGAAGGTTGCGCGGCGGTGTTGCACTCAGATTTTGATTGGCACCCGGACCGTGATTGTCGTCCCCATCCCCGGTTCGGATTGGACCTGCAGGTGCGCGCCAATCAACGAAGCACGTTCGTACATGCCCATGATGCCAAAATGCTTCCTGCCCGATGCGCTCAATTCGGCGGCGTGACGGGGAGCTGTAAACCCTTGACCGTTATCGCGCACCGATATCTGCACATGGGTTTCTTCAAAAGTCACGGCAAGCCATATCTGGGAGGCGCGGCCATGCTGCCAGGCATTGTTAAGCGCTTCCTGCGCAATGCGATACAACGCCATTTCGTGTTCAGGGGTAAGTCGTTTGGGTGACCCTTGTTGCTCAAAATGGACGGTCACTTTGTCGTCGAGTTTTAGATCACGCGCGAGCGTTTGCAGCGCCGGAGCGAGTCCCAATTCTTCCAGGTAGATGGGCCGCAGCGCACGCACAATGCGCCGCAGATCGTTGATGGTATCAACAATCATCCGCCGGTTTTCAGCCAGCATGTCACCTGCTGCCGGATCATCCTTCAAATACGGCTTTAGCATCTGCTGGCGATGGTCCAACGCGACGAGCGCCTGCGCGGTCTGGTCATGCAGTTCGCGTGCGAGCCGCTGCCGTTCATCTTCTTGTGCATGGGTGATCGCGCCAATGTAGTTGTGCATGTTCGCCTGGGCGACCTGCACGCGCTGCGCCATGTGTCGGAGGGTGGCTTGCAGCCGCCGGATCTCTTCGATGCCGCCGACCTGCGGATCAATTGCCGCGAAATCGCCCCAGGCCAGTTCTGTTGCTTGAGCCTCCAATCGTCGCAGGGGATACACAATACGTTGGATTCCCAGCCAGACCGCACCAACTGCAATCAGCAAACCGGGCACTAGAGCGAGGGGAGCCGCCTGCGAATAGCGCATCAGCGGGCTGAGCGTTTCCTGCCACCGTTCTTCCTGAATCAGGGTCCATCCGGCTGCCGGTATGGGGGCTGTGGTCGCCACGACATCCCGCCCTTTGGCATCTGTGCGTTCCACAGTTTCGGATTCCGTACCCACGGTGTCGAAAAGTTGGCCGATATACACCGGATCACTGTGAAATATCACCAGGCCATTCGGCCCCAACAGGTAGACATCGGTACTGTCCGATGCGTGCAGACTCGTCAAAATGCTGGCGGATGACAATCTATCCAGTGAGACAATACCTACAGCTTGCATCGCTCCTGTATTTTGCGGCGTAGTGATCACGATCCGGGTCGTATCCTGACCTGCTTCCAGCAAAGGAAAGATGGTGACGTTGCGCTGCTGACCATCCAGCGAAATTGGGTTATCAGGTGGCAAGGCGGCAAGCACATGTCCATCAGCCGCGTAGAGCGTTACGCCCTCGTCAAAAAATTCGTTTAGCCAACTGGACTGTTCCAACAGCAGTGATGCACTGTCTGTAGCTTCCACAGTCACGACGAGGTCCGCCAGCGCGGATTGGCGTTGTGCCAACTGATCGGACAGACTGGCGGCAGCGCCCGCAACCACCCGGCGATTGTGATCGACCAGCATGTCACGCATCTCGGCCTGGTGCAGCGCCACCCCGCCAAACGCCACAACCATCAATAGCACCAGCAGCGGCAGGACCACAAAGGCCAGCAGTTGGAGGGGGAGACTACTCAGACGGTTCTTCATGGGATGTGGGTAACGTGAGTAAATCGAGTTGGGAGGCTTTGACGACCGCCTCGGTCCGGTTAGCGACGTTCAACTTCTCAAAGATGCGACGTAAGTGCCCTTGTACGGTCCGGTCGCTGATGTTCAGCAGCACGCCGATGGCTTTGTTAGTCAAACCGCGCGCGGCGGCTTGCAGCACTTCCAACTCGCGATCGGTCAACGGCTCGTATTCCATGGAAGGTTTGTGAGACGATGTAACAGCACGCATCAGTTTGAGCACGATCTCAGGATCGAGCACGGACTGGCCTTCGTTCACGGCACGCACCGCCTCGATAATCTCTTCCATGTCGGCGGTTTTGAGCACGAAGCCGTTCACGCCCGCTTCGAGCGCCGCGACGATGTAGGGATCGTCGTCATAGGCGGTGAGAATGAGCAATCCCACCGGCCATCCCTTCGCGCGCACCCGACGCGCTACCTCAATGCCGCTAAGCTCCGGCATGTGAATGTCTAACACGGCGACATCAGGTTGGTGATTCTCGATGAGTTCCAACGCTCGTGCACCCTCTTCTGCCTCAGCCACCACCTCGATCCCGGCTGAGGTAAGAAACTGCTTGATTCCATGTCGGACAACCTGATGATCGTCGGCCAGTACAACTCGAATCGGTAAGTCAGGGGTCATTTTGTTTATTCCTCAACATCTGGTTTTTCTTTTAGCTTAACACGATCTCTCTGGTGTGCCCTGCGCCATTTGGCGCATGACTACGCCAAAATGCTTATACCGAAACACGACATACGGCGCTACAGATGTCTGAATTTGCCGCCTATACTCAAAGCAGATGGAAAAAAAGAGGAGCACCTGCCGTGTTACGTGAGTTTGCTGTTTATCTCCCCTGTGATGAGAGTGTGGCGGCGGTCCGCCAGGTGTTAAGCGCCGCCGGGCTGCGCGTGGAGCAGTCGTTTGACCTACGCGCCGCACTCACGCTCGTTCCCAACTGTACGTGCCCCCATCACGGCACGGCGTTATGTGACTGCCAGTATAACGTGTTGTTGGTGTACCAACAGGCCCTCTTCGCCCCGGTCACAGTGGTCGCGCATGGCCGCGACCATCACAGTTGGATCACCGTCTCTGATCCGCCCGACGGACGAGCCCCGGCAGGCTTATCGTTGGAGATTGTTCAGGTGTTGGCGGCTGCTCATCTGATCACACTCAATGAGGATAGTGAAACGCACTCACCGGCGAGTCAACACACTGACTGTTAAGGAGTATCACCATGGCAAAAGATCCGGTATGCGGTATGGAAGTGGATGAAAAGACAGCGGCGGGTAAGTCGGAGTACAAAGGCAAGACCTATTACTTCTGCGCTCCCGGCTGCAAGCAGGCATTCGACAAAGACCCCGAAAAATATCTTGGAGCAAGCAGCGAAGAATCCGGCCATCACGATCATCACTGATCCCGCCGGTTCCTTCGGTCTGTAGGGCTGTGAAAATGGCTCTCCAGACACTTATTTCCAAATAGCGGAGATAAAACATGACCCAACACCAGAATTGTCACGTTGAGCCGGTGATTAAGCCGGTAGATCAGACCGCACTTGAACGTGCTGAGGTTGTTTATTTGTCTGTGCAAGGCATGGGGTGCCCGCGCTGCGCGCTGCGTGTGCAAAACGGACTGCTGCAAGTAGAGGGCGTCTTGCTGGCAGAGGTCCTGCTAGACCATAACCTCGCTGCGGTCACTTTTGATCCCGAGCGTGTGGTGCCTGCCGCGCTGGTTCAGGCGGTTGCCGACGCGGGAAATGATGGCCGCCATCACTATTCGGCGCGTGTACTATTGCCCAAAAACGGTCTCGACACGCTGCTCCAACAGCAATGAACGATTACACTCCACACGGACAGCATGTCGAGGAAGACTGGCAGACAGATGGCACTGTGGTCGTGTTCGCTATTCCCCGATATACAGTCCATTTCGGTGTGATACTGGTGGGTATTGTTATCCTCGGCGTGGTTGCTGCCCTGTTGGTCTACCGTTTGCTTGACACCCACGCGACGGAGAATACCAGTTTGCAACCCAGTTATCCGCTGCCCCAACCAGTCACATTCATTCCGCCCACCCAGGAACAGCCCACCCCAACCGGGCGTTTTGTGGTCAGTCCGGATGATGATCCGGCACTGGGGCCTGAGGATGCCCCGGTCGTGATTATCGAGTTCAGCGATTACCAGTGTTACTACTGCGGCTTATTTGCGCATGAGACATTATACCCGCTGCTGAATCTGTATGGTGACCGGGTCCGTTTCGTGTACCGGGACTTTGTGTTTTACGGGCCGATCTCGCTGCAGGCTGCCATATCCGCTGAGTGTGCGTACGATCAGGGCGCATTTTGGCTCTACCATGATCGTTTGTTTGAACAGCAAGATAACCTGAACACCAAGCTGTTTTTTGCGCTGGCCAAAGAACTGGACCTGGATGTACAGGCCTTTGCCCGTTGTGCCAGTGACCCGGCTGTAGAGGATGAAGTGAAAGCCGATACTGCTGACGGACAGACGCTCGGTGTCCGCGGCACGCCTACCTTTTACATCAACGGACGGGTTCTGGTCGGCGCGCAGTCAGTGAACACTTTTGCCGACATCATTGATGAAGAACTTGCGCTCGCCGGATCGCCACCATTGGAGGATATGTCCAATGACCGGTGAGACAACCAATCCAAGCGGTTATTTTATGCTTCGTCTGTCGCGGCAGACCGTTGTGTTTTTGCACGCAGTTGCGTTTGTGCTTGGTTTTTCGCTGGTCTTTGTTGTGGGTTGGGGCAGCGCTGTTACTTTGCTCGGCCAGCTTTTCAGTGATTACCGGGACAGCATCAGCAAGTTCGGTGGCGTAGTCGTGATTCTCTTTGGGCTACACACCCTTGGCATTCACCGGGTCGCCTGGCTCAACCGCGATACCCGCCCTCAACGCTATTGGGGTGAAGGTGGTGGATTGTTATCGTCCGGCCTGATGGGGGTGTTCTTCGCCGCGGGATGGACGCCGTGTATCGGCGCAACACTGGGCGCGATTCTCACATTAGGCTTCAGTCAGGAGACATCCGGTAGGGCCATGCTGCTGGCGAGCGGTTATGCGCTAGGTCTTGGCGTGCCGTTTCTGATCCTGGGGCTGATGGTGGCGCGTGCCAGTACGTTTACACGCCGTTTGCGACCGTATCTGCGCCATATCGAGGTGGTGAGCGGGCTGCTGCAAATCGCGATCGGCCTCCTGTTATTGACTGATAGCCTGTATGTGATCGCGATCTGGGCGCAACGCAACGGGCTGTTTATCGATGTGCAGGCTGGCGGTGCGACACCGTCGTATTTCATTGCTGTGTTGGCGGGAGCGCTGTCGTTCCTGTCACCGTGTGTGCTGCCTTTGGTCCCTGCTTATCTGGGCTATCTGAGCCGCCATGTTGTGGATGCTTCACCTGGAAGAAGAGATATCCAATGACTGACTCAGCGATCTATCAACATCCTGCTGAACAGAAGACGGAATGGCGACTTAGCTGGACCGCCATAGTCACTATCGTCATAGCGGTGCTGTTCATTGCCATGTTGGGTGTCAGCTTGTCCCGTGTTGGGAAAACTCAGCCTACGTCAGGGCCTGCGCCACAGTTCACCCTGCGCACATTTGATGGTGAGACATTCGATCTCGCCGAACGGCGGGGCAGGGTAGTTGTCATCAACTTTTGGGCGAGCTGGTGTGTGCCGTGTCGTGATGAAGCGCCCATCCTGCAAGATGTTTGGGAGCGTTATCGCGACCGAGGCGTCGTTTTGGTCGGAGTGGCTTATCTCGACATCGAGCGTGACGCACTGGCCTTCATTGATGAATTTGGCATCACATATCCTAATGGCCTTGATATGGGCAAGACCATCTCCGAGCAGTATCGAATCCAGGGCGTGCCCGAAACCTTTATCGTGGATCAAGCCGGGAATATTGTAGAGATGCACGTAAGGCCAGCCACGGAAGGTCAGCTTGATGCAATTCTGGATGGCCTGATAGATGCTAGACCAATGGTTTGAAGCGTGTTGTGATGGACAGAACCGAAGCGGTTAATGGACTGAGAATAGTGGCGGAACATGTGAATGATATTGTCACACTGCTGGATCAAGAGGATTGCAGTCTTGAAGCGATTCGACGGATCCGGTCGGTTCAGGCTGAGTTGCGCCAGATTGCAGTGGCGCTTCTTGAGGGTCATCTCATAGTCTGCGTAGCGAGTACCGTTCAGGCTGGTGGTTGTTGCTCAAACGCATTAAAGGATATTGGAGATTTGTTTGGTTGGGTCAACAAGCTTTAGCGAGGAATAGATGAAATGGCATCACGTAAATCGTTCAGAATTCCCAAAATATGCTGTGAGAACTGTGTTGCCCTCGTGCGGCAGGCACTGGACGGGCTGACAGGTATTCAATCAGTTGACATCGTATTGGAGCGCAAGACCGTCACGGTAACCTGGGACAATCCAGCCACGTGGCAAGCCATTGAACGCCAACTTGACCTCACCGGGTACCCGCCTGGCCCGCCATTTGCATAACTAAGGAGATTGCACAATATGAATCAGAAAGTTGTAGTAAGTGTCATGATCGCCAGCATTCTGGCTGGATTGCTGGGGGTGTTTTATGGACTATCCCAGGCATTATCGGATGAACCGTCCAAAATCGTTTACGTTCAGTCCGAGTCAGGTGATGCGCAAACGGCCAATGCAGAGACGATCAGTTATGACCAGCTCTTGCAGCAGGTTGCGCCGCTGTCCGGCACGACGATTACGGTGAACTGGGGCGATATGGGCCAGAAGTTGATCGAGTCGGGCGCGATTGATCTCGACAAGTTCCAGGCGCGGTATAGTGGTTTGAGCGAGGAACAGGAAGCAATCCTGCTCGGCGATGAACTGACTGAAATCACCTTCAAGCCAGAGAACATCCAGTTCTGGACCAACGTGCTGTGGGCGCTCGGTCTGGTACAGGAAAGCAAAGTACTAGGCGAAGGTCCGATCAAACAGTACGAAGAGACCAACCCGATTGGAGGGTACGCCTCCACTGGCGGGTGGACGCTGGGTAGCCAATCCGCCGAAGAACTCTACAACAGTGCGCGCCTGATTGATCTGACGCCTGAACAAGACGATCTGGTCTACCGTGTGGCCGAGAACGTATTCCGCCCCTGTTGTGGCAATCACACGGCGTTCCCTGATTGTAATCACGGGATGGCGGTACTGGGCCTCATGGAACTGGTGGCATCCCAAGGCGCAACAGAAGAGGAACTCTACCAGGCAGCGCTGGCATTCAATGGGTATGCATTCTCGGACAGCTACATTCGGGTGGCCGCGTATTTCGCCCAACAAGATATTCCCTGGTCGGAAGTCAGTCCTCAAGTCATCTTAGGACCGGATTATTCGAGTGCGCAGGGTGCGCGGCGAGTTGCTTCAGCCGTTGGCCCGATTGATGGAACGCCCAATCAGGGTGGAAGCTGTGGTGCGTAGTCATTTCGATGTGGCAATAACCGAAGAGCAAAATCAGCTTAGGGTGATACTGCTCTTAAGCTGATTTTCATGAGCGGTTTGATCTATCTGCTCGAGTTTCGATCTGCCGGACGAGTTAACTCGGTGATTGTTATCGAATTGTTACATTGGCTTCACTCACCCGTTACCTGGCACTGAGATAATTCGGATCAAGTCTGGCAGTAAGGATGACACAATGATGATGGGCTGGCATGGAGCTTCGACCGCAGGGTCTGACCTGATAACCGGAATGCTGATTGCAGGTGTCGTGGCAGTGCTGTTTTTGCGATTGCGACATCACTCGTTTCGGTTGGTTTCCCGACGCCCACACACGCAGACGACCTCGGCGCTTACTGTCGCGGAGTTACGCTACGCCCGCGGCGAAATATCGCGCGAGGAATTCCTGGATATTGTGAATGATCCGTATCTGGCAGACGCAGAACTCAAATTCAAACGAAAAAGCAAAAGGAGCGGTTGATATGTCTCGGTTAGGTAAACGCAGTATTGTGGTGGTTGGCGTCGTTCTTGCTCTGCTGCTGGTGGTAGGTTTGGTAAATGTCTCTGCCCAGGGACCGGGCAATGATCCAGACTGCAACTATTGGGGACGCGGTGCCATGATGGGCCAGGGCGGTATGATGGGCCGAGGCGGCATGATGGGCGGCAGCATCCCCGAAGAGTGTCTTGAATCCGGTTGGTTTGGCATGGGCATGACCGGCGGCATGATGGGCCACATGGGCATGGGATCGATGATGGGGATGATGATGGGCGATTTTGACCAGTATGGTCAGTTTGGTCCTGGCTCCGGCATGATGGGTGCCTGGACCCCGTCGGAAGAATTGCGCCCCAGTGGAGACGTCTTGACCCTTGACGAAGCCGTTGCGATAGCCGAAGCCTACGTCGCGCAGTGGAACACGGACCAGCCGCTGGAACTGGGCGAGGTTATGCAGTTTTCGAACAATTTCTACGGTGAAGCGGTGGAATCTGATACCGGGCACGGCGCGTTCGAATTCCTGATCGATCCCCAGACGGGTATCGTCGTGGGCGAACCCGGTCCGAACATGATGTGGAATGTGCGCTATGGCATGAATATGATGATGGGCGCGGGCCTGTGGCAGCCAGCAGCGGCAGATGCCGCCGAGATGTCGGTCACGATCCAGCAGGCGCACGAGTACGCACAGGCTTACCTCGACACTGTACTGCCTGGCACTCAGGCTGAGGATGGTGCGGACACCTTCTACGGTTATTACACGCTGCACATTCTGCGCGACGGGCAGATCATCGGGATGCTGAGCGTGAACGGCTACAGCGGTCAGGTATGGCTGCATCACTGGCATGGCGATTTCGTGACCATGACCGGTCCCGCTGAATAAGCTTCGAATTGCTGCACGTGAGTTCAAAACCTGCCGGATTCTCTCTGGCAGGTTTTTTGCGTCAATGCGCAGTGGTCGCTCATGCTAGAATCAAATACAGGACTCCAATTACCTCATTTGGGGGTGGACTATGGACCAGATCAAAATACTTGTGGTTGATGACGAACCCAACATCGTGAGCACGGTGCGCGCTTATTTGGAAAAAGATAATTTCCGTGTTTTCACGGCGTCCACTGGTCCTGAAGCCCTGGATGCAGCGCGCAGGCTTGACCCCGATCTGATTGTGCTCGATATCATGCTGCCCGGTCTGGATGGGCTGGATCTGCTGCGCGAGGTACGCAAGCAGTCGGATGTGTACGTGTTGATGCTCACTGCCAAAACGGAAGAGACGGATCGGATTGTCGGCCTGACGATGGGAGCTGACGATTATATGACCAAGCCGTTCAGTCCGCGCGAACTGGTGGCGCGTGTCAAGGCGATTTTACGCCGCGACCGGGGTACGACAGGAGCACAAGAAACGGTGCGGCTCGCGTTCGAACGGCTGGTGATCCACCTCGACGAACATCGCGCGTGGAAGGATGGTGAGGAGATTGAGTTAACCGCCATGGAGTTTGACCTGCTGCATGTATTTGCGCGTCATCCGGGATTGGTCTTGAGCCGCGAACAGTTGGTCCGGCAGGTGTGGGAATATGATTACTACGGTGATGATCGAGTCGTCGATGTCCATGTCGGACGCTTGCGCAAAAAGATCGAAGACGAGCCAGCAAGTCCTACGCTGATCACCACCGTGCGCGGGGCAGGTTACCGGTTTGAAGATAAACCCGTATGATGATCTGGACGATAATCCAACAACGCCTGCGTTGGAAGCTGTTTTTGTCTTATGCCGTTATCGTGCTGGTGGGCAGCGCCGTACTGTTGGTTACGGCTCGCTGGCGTGCGCCAACCGCGCTTACGCACCATACCATGCGCATGGAATCCATGATGACCATGATGGGCAACCGGGCAATGGTCGAGAACGATTGGCGTGATAGTTTTATGGACAGTCTCAACGAGATCATGGTGGTGGCTGTGGCAGTGGCGATGATGGCCGCGTTTGTGATGAGCCTGTTTGTGTCTCAGCGGATTGTCGAACCCGTTCGCCAGATGCGGCAAGCCAGCCAGCGTATCGCGCAGGGTGATTACCACAAACGGGTTCAAATCGTGAGTCAGGATGAACTGGGCGACCTCGCCACCGCCTTTAACCAGATGGCGCAGGATTTGGAGCATACCGAACAGCGCCGCCTGGAATTGATCGGAAATGTTGCTCACGAACTGCGCACGCCGTTGGGCAGCTTGCAGGCGATGATGGAAGGATTGATTGACGGCGTGCTGCCCGGCGAACCGGCGACTTACGTGAATATTCAAAGTGAGTTGGATCGTCTTCAGCGGCTGGTGCAGGATTTGCAGGAACTCTCACGCGTTGAGGCGCGACAGCTTGTCCTTGACCGCAAACCAGTGCAAATTGCCAGCCTGATCGAATCCGCCGCCGCGCGGCTGCGGCCACAATTTGATGACAAGAATGTTGGTCTTGAGTTATCACTGGACCATAACCTGCCGGATATTACCGCCGATCCAGATCGGATCGTGCAGGTGGTCATCAACCTGCTCGGCAATGCCCTGCAATATACCCCTGCAGGTGGTATGGTGGCTGTGAGCGCTAAAACCGCCGCGCATGAGATAGTTATGACGGTGGCCGACACGGGGATTGGTATTGCCCCGGAACACTTGCCTCATCTTTTTGAGCGTTTTTATCGCGTAGACAAATCTCGGTCACGAACGGGCGGTGGGAGTGGGATCGGGCTGACCATCGCCCGGCATCTGGTTGAGGCACATGGCGGAACCATACGGGCGGCGAGTCCCGGTCCCGGTCAGGGAAGCAGTTTCACATTCACACTGCCGACCGCGTTTTAGCCAGAGAACGAATGATTTGTGCCGAATGACGGATAGGAAAATACGCCAAATGGCGTATACCAAAAAATCTTGCTTCATTTATATTCTTTCTTATGCCCACCCCCTGTGGGAGGGGGATATAGCAAGATTAGAAAGGACCATCCCATGACAGAACATCCGCATGATATGCACGCAGGCCATACACAGACTCATCCCCAGGAACATACCCGGCAGGCTGCGCACGAGCATGATCACAGCGGGCATGGTAGCGCGCATGTCGATCACACCGGCCACGAATTCATGTTTCGTAACCGGTTCTGGGTATCGCTGCTGCTGACCATTCCGGTGCTGTTATTCAGCCCCATGCTGCAGGACTGGTTTGGATTCAGTCTGCCGGAGTTTACCGGTGACCGGTGGGTGGGGCCCCTGTTTGCGATCGCGATCTTTTTCTACGGCGGTGTACCTTTCCTGCAAATGGCCGTGCCGGAAATCAAGAACCGTCGCCCCGGCATGATGACCTTGATCTCACTGGCGATCTCGGTGGCGTTTGTGTACAGCGTGTTCGCCGTGTTTGTTTCCCCCGACAGTGGCTTTTTCTGGGAGATGGCGACGCTGATCGACATCATGCTGTTGGGGCACTGGATTGAAATGCGCAGTGTGCGGCAGGCATCGGGGGCATTGAACGAGCTTGCTAAGCTGATGCCTGATACGGCAGAACGTATCACGGACAGAGGGACCGAAGAAGTATCTGTCAGCCAGCTCAAAAACAACGATCTGATTCTGGTTCGCCCTGGCGCGAGTGTCCCTGCTGATGGTGAAGTGGTGGAGGGGCATTCAGACGTCAACGAAGCCATGATCACGGGCGAATCCAAACCGGTCGAGAAGAATCCTGGCGATAAGGTGATCGGTGGGACGATCAACGGGGATGGCAGTCTGCGCGTGCGTGTGACCGCGACCGGCGACGAAACCGCCCTGGCCGGGATTATGCGCCTGGTTGCAGAAGCCCAACAGAGCAAATCGAACACCCAAATCCTGGCCGATAAGGCGGCTGGATGGCTGTTTTATGTGGCGCTGGTCGTGGCTGGCATAACTATCGTGGCGTGGCTGCTCGCGGTGGGGTTTGAACTTGAGGTGCTCGAACGGGCTGTGACCGTGCTGGTGATTGCGTGCCCGCATGCGCTAGGGTTGGCGATCCCGTTGGTGGTGGCGATCAGTACCTCGTTGGGCGCGCGCAACGGCATCTTGATCCGTGACCGGCTGGCGCTCGAAAAAGCGCGTCAGATCGATCTGGTGATCTTCGACAAAACCGGCACTCTGACCGAAGGGGCGTTTGGGGTGGTGAAGATGGCAACGGCGAATGGCTGGGATGAAAAACAAGCTCTGGCGGTTGCCTTGGCGGTGGAGGGGGATTCCGAGCACTTGATCGCGCGTGGCATTCGTCGTGCCGCGGAAGATCGCCAGATCACCCCGCCCAGCATGCGCGATTTTGAGGCGATCAAGGGACGTGGCATCCAGGCAACCTATGATGGGCGAACGGTATACGTTGGTGGTCCGCGTTTGCTGGAGATGTTGGAGAGCGTTTGCCGGACACTTTGCAGCAGTTTCGTGACGATGCCGGGGCTAAAGGGCAGTCGGTGGTCTATCTGGTGGATGACACACAGCCGGTCGCCGCGTTTGCGCTGGCGGACGTGATCCGCGAGGAAAGTCGTGACGTTGTTCAGCGTCTGCACGCGATGGGAATCGAAGTCGCGATGCTCACCGGCGACAGCGAAGCCGTAGCACGGGCGGTCGCGGAGGAACTTGGAATTGACACCTACTTTGCTGAAGTGCTGCCTGAACACAAAGATCACAAGGTGGCCGAACTGCAAAAGCAGGGCAAACAGGTTGCTATGGTTGGGGATGGCGTCAACGATGCGCCCGCGCTCACGCGCGCCGATGTAGGGATCGCCATCGGCAGCGGCACGGATGTTGCGATTGAGTCGGCGGGGATCATCTTGGTGCGCAGTAACCCCCTCGATGTGGTACACATCTTTGAGCTGAGTCGTGCAACTTACCGCAAGATGATCCAGAACCTGATCTGGGCAACTGGCTATAACGTTTTTGCGCTGCCGCTGGCGGCAGGCGTGCTGGCTCCGATTGGGATTGTGCTGTCACCGGCAGTCGGCGCGCTGTTCATGTCGCTGAGTACGGTGATTGTTGCCGCGAATGCGCAATTGCTCCGTCGTATGCAGTTCGCCTCGTAGAAGAAATGCCCTTGTAGTCACCCTGCCGGGGCCTGGCACTTCTCACGATTGTTACGAAAACGTCATAGGCGGGACACGAGAGCTTCACAATCAACGGATACACTGATGGTGAAACTGGTAGGAGAAAACAAGGGCACTATGTGGTATCCACATCATGGCTATAGCTGGGAAACGATGATCTTCGGCGGACTGATGATGGTTTTGTTCTGGGGTGGGTTGGTTGTGTTGGCGGTATGGCTGTTCCGCGCTTCTGTCGGATCGAATGCGAACCGCAACTCTGATAATGCCGAAGCGGCGAGTCACCACCGTCCAACACGCGACGCGTTAGACATACTCAAGGAGCGCTATGCGCGCGGTGAGATCAGTAAAACCGAATTTGAGCAAATACGCGATGATCTCAGAGCATAAGCTCAAGAAACATCGCCGGAGGAAGATACAACCATGATGGGATTTGGATGGCTGGTGCCGGTTCTAATTCTGGTGGCGTTGGCGTATTTTTTGGGCTGGCTGCCACAAGACCAGGAAGAACGTACCTGGCAGGGAAAACAGAAACACGATTCGTCCACTGCACTTGATATTCTCGAAAAACGTTATGCCAGCGGTGAGATTAGTCGAGCAGAATACTTGGAGATGCGTGAGGGTTTGCGACGATAGCACCCCTTGGAGCTTCAAACTGGTTGGCGAACAATTTGATCACCACATCAGGGAGGATCACAATGCAGCATAAGCGAGTTTTTGGGTTGATGGCGGCAATATGCGGCGTTGTGTTGCTGGCGCTGATCATGGGTATGGGCAGTGGCGCGAGTGCGCAGGGTGAACCGACGCCGACTCCGTCTGCTTATGGGGAATTACTGGACACCGAAATTCGAGGCATCGATCCCGCCACTATCGAAGGCTATCGTACCGGGGCAGGGTTAGGAATGGCACTGCCTGCTGAGTTGAACGGTTATCCCGGCCCACGCCATGTGCTCGACCTGGTGAATGAGTTGGAATTGACTTCCGGCCAACAAACTCAGATTCAGGCGCTGTTTGATGACATGCTGCCGCAGGCCATCGCGTTGGGTGAGCAGATTCTGGACCAGGAAGCCGGACTTGAGCTGGCCTTTCGCGAAGGAACGATTGACGAGGAATGGCTCCGTGACAGGCTCATCAGCATCGAGAGTCTCAAGGCTGAACTGCGCTTTGTTCATCTGCGCACGCACCTGGTGACTCTCGAAGTCCTGACCCCGCACCAGGTCCAACTGTATAACACCGTACGTGGGTATAATGCGTCAGCGGAAGATCACAGCGCTCATCAAGGCCATTAGAGAGACGATCGTATCATGTCACAGGCTGTTGACCTGCCGGGCCAGAATTTCAACAGCCCGGTCGATTTCTTCCTCAGTGGTCCACCGGCCCAGGCTGAGGCGAACGGCACCCAACGCCACGTCACGCGGCACGCCCATGGCTAACAAGACAGCCGATGGTTCCGTTTCTCCCGCGTGACACGCCGAGCCGGTGGAAGCTGCAATCTCCGGAACTGAGGGCAGCAGGAGGCTGCTGTCTTGCCCGACAAAGCTGACATTGAGCGTGTTGGGGAGCCGTTCGGTTGGATGACCGTTCAACTGAACTGTTTGCACCCGCTTGCACAAGCCCTGATACAATCTGTCGCGCAGCGCTGTTTGCTGTCTGACCGACTCATCCAGGGTTAACGCTGCAAGCTCGCAGGCTGCCCCCAACCCGACGATGCTGGCGGTGTTTTCCGTTCCGGCGCGCAGCCCATGCTCATGTCCCGCACCGTGGATCAGCGGTTCCAGCGACATTCCTCGACGAACGTATAATGCGCCGATACCTTTCGGGGCATAGAGTTTGTGTCCGGCCACCGTCAGCAAGTCCACGCCCAGCTCATCGACGCGCGTGGGTATTTTGCCCACCGACTGAGCGGCATCCGTGTGAAACAGGATGCCGTGCTCGCGCGCTATCTGGCTGACTGCCCCAAGGGGCTGAATGGTCCCCACTTCGTTGTTGGCGTGCATAAGGGTGATCAGGATGGTTTCAGGCGTAATGGCTCGCGCGACAGCGTTGGGATCTACCCGGCCTTCAGGATCCACCGGGAGATAGGTAACCCGATATCCGTGCCGTTCCAGGTAACGGCAGGTATTCAGAACGGCAGGGTGTTCGATCTGGCAGGTGATGATGTGATTGCCGCGATCCCGGTAGGCTTCAGCTACACCCTTAATCGCCAGGTTATCCGACTCGCTCCCGCCGCCGGTGAACACGATCTCGCCGGGCGCACACCCCAACAGACTGGCAACCTGTTCGCGCGCTGTGTCAACTCCGGCTCGCGCCTGGGAACCATAATAATGGCTGCTGGAAGGGTTGCCGAAGTGCTCCCGCAGGTAGGGCAGCATCGCATCGATGACGCGGGGATCAACCGGTGTGGTTGCGTTGTAGTCCAGGTAAATCGGCTGCATAGTTAATCCACTCCTTGCTAGTTGGGTAGGGCGTATCGTGTGAGGCTGCATGTTTCGTTCACTTCACAGCCCGGATCATGACGAAGGCGCCTTTGCCGTAACCGTTTTTGACCGGCTGAGGCGCGTGAATGTCTGAAAGTGCTCCGGAGATCGTCTGAGCGAACTCGAACTGGCTGAATCTAGTCTGTGCCAGGTGGCTTACCACCTCGGTAACGGAATGAAAAGTCGCATCCCTGTAAAACACGTTTTCGGATTTGTGTTCTTCATAGACCTGACCAAGCTGGCTGTCGCGATCAATCAGGCCGATGAGAAACTTGCCGCCAGGTTTCAGCACCCGGTAACCCTCTTTGAACGCCGTAGCCAGGTCGTCCAGGAAACAGACGGTGGTCACCATCAGGGCAAAATCGAATCGCAAGCTGCCAAATGGGAGCTGTTCCGCCACGCTGACTGCCACTTTGACTCCACGTTGTTGAGCAATAATGGCCATCGTCCGCGAGGGTTCGATACCGAATCTGACACCCAGCGGTGCAGCGAACCTTCCCGTGCCAACCCCGATCTCGATTCCTACTCCTGCTGCCGGCAGCAGGGTCCGGATTGCTGCCAGTTCCGATTCGTAGACTGCGGTGTGCGCTTCGAACCAGGTATCGTAATCAGCTGTGAATCTGTCAAAAGGGCCTGTTTTGGGCATTCGTTGTGTTACCTTCCGAAAAATCAACGCGACGTCCGGCCAAACAACAGCCGGTCACCAATGGGCTGCACAGTGGCGAATCGCGATGAAAACCAGCGCCACAGCCAGTACTTCTCAACCAGTACTTTCGCCCAATGCCAGTACCGGGTAGGGTTGCGCAGCGTCACGGCTGGCGCTTGCGGATCATAGAAATCGCCTGCGCCGTAACCCGCCCGGCCATCGCCCAGTTCGACAAAACAGCCACCCAGACCGTCAAAAGCGCGGCGTTCTGCGCGACCCAGAATCTCCGCCGCCAGATTGAACGCAACCACCTCCGCCTGCCGGTGAGCGAAAACACCCGCTTTGGGGAGGGTTAGTGCGGCGTCTGGCTGGAAACGCCCCGGCAGCGGGATGACGGTCACATCGCCCAGCGCATAGACGCCTTCAGTGCGGGTAGTCAAGGTATTGGCATCGACCGGAATCCAACCCGCCTCATTGGTCAGGCCCGATTCGCGCACGACCTGCGGGCTGCGATGCGCAGGCACGCCCACCAGGAGGTCGAACGGAACACGTTCGCCGGAGTTCAGAACCAATTCGCGACTGTTAGCGTCGATGGCCTGGGAAGGGGTTGAAGGTCGGTACAGAATGTCGCGCTCGGTGAGCATTTCCCGCACGGCGTTCCCCATGATCGGCCCGGCAGTCCCCATCGGCATAGCTTCCGGCGAGATCATCACCATGTCAGTCTGATCCCGCATGCCGCGCTTTTTCAGGTATGCGTGTAACATCAACGCTGTCTCATAGGGCGCAGCCGGGCAGCGATACGGCAGGCCGGTGACAGCGACAACCAACTTTCCACCCTTGAATTCAGTCAGCGCCTGACGCAGTTGGACCGCACCTTCCAGCGTGTACGGCGTGTGCGCCGCCTCGACAAACCCTGGCGTCAGCTCAGGAGCAGGCTGCGCGCCGAGCGCGATCACCAGGTGATCGCCAGCAAATTCCCCTGCAGAGGTCTGCACGCGATGGTTGTCCGGTTCGATAACCTGGATGTCGGCTTGCACGAACTCAATATTGCGGTGCGCCAGTTGGTGCAGGTTGGCCTGGAGATGGGAGGATTCGCGCCAGCCTATCATCAGCCACAACAGAGAGGGATTGTGGATATGCTGGGTCTGCCGGTCAATAACGATAATGCGGTGCTGAGATAGAAGGTAGCGGCGCAGTTCATTGGCCGTGACCAGGCCGCCGACGCCACCTCCGAGAATGAGGATCGTTTTGTTGCTCATGGTTTTCTCCTGAGTACGATGAGGCGGCAGATTCGCGCCTGCCGCCCTGGTTTGCGATGTGGGAAGATATTAGAAAACCAGCACTTTGTCGGCGGCCAGGGTCCACTCCCCCTGAAGGTCCATCGACCCGATCACAACACCTTCGATTAATGCTTCTGACTCGAACCCGCGAGCCTCACAGCAGCTACCTCAAACTGCGACCTCGCCGCGCTTAAGGATGGGCTTGAGCATCCGCTCGACGTTGTAGTACCCCTGGGGCGTGGTCTGGTTGCGTTTGGCGCAGGCCACGCCATCCCCTACCAGAAACACGCGTACGATGGCCTCGGCCCGTTTCGCCAGATTCATGCCCAGGCGCAAAGCGTTGTAAGCACGCTCATTGCCGTAGGGTCCGTCGTTGATGATGATCAGGATATTCTGTGCAGTTGGATTGTCCATCGGATGTGTGTTTGCTCCTTCAGAGCTTACGCGCGAGATACTTCATAACCAGCCATCTGCCACTCGATAACGCCTTCCTCCAGCCGTGCGACCTGTCTGCCAGCCTGGGCGAACAGCGCCAGAACCTCATCGGCCAGCACACAGTAGGGGCCACGACAGTAAGCCACAATGGTCTTGTCGTCGGGAAGTGATGTCAGCAGTTGTTCCACCGTCTCGATCGGGGCGGACAGCGCGCCGGGCAGATGGCCGGATTCATACTCGACGGTCGGACGCGCATCAAGCAGAACCACATCTCTGCTTTGCAGGCGCAGGCGCAGATTCTGAGCATTGATGCGCTCAAACTCGTGGCGCCGTTCGCGATAGGCATCCAGGGCCTGGTCAACGTCACTGATCTGCTGTTCGGCCACCTGGCGCAGTGTGTGCCAGAGTTCGCTCACGGCGGGTGCAGCCAGCCGGTAGCGGATGAAGGTTCCTTCCCGCTCGGTCTCGACGAGGCGCGCCTGCTTGAGCCGCTGCAAGTGCTGGGAGGTATTGGAGATGCTCATACCCGTTTCAACCGCGAGTTCTTCGACAGTGCGCGATGCCTGGGTGAGCAAGTCGAGCAGTTCCAGTCTGCCGGGACTCGACAGCGCCTTACCGATCTGGGCGAAGAGGTCGTAGAGTTGGATTTTCTGTTGGTGTTTGGTGGACACTTTCTAACACCTGCTTATTTTGTTCAATATTCAAGAGAATAATTGAATATTATACTCGCCAAGGCAATTTGTCAACTTTATTTGTGATGAATGGTGGAGTATGAATCGCTTGATCGGCGGATCAATTTGCCCCAATTCCACTAATTTCTGCTGCAAATCAGTAGGAGTTTGGATGCAAGTTTCGATAGTCAGGTTGGAATCCTATGCTCTAACGTTGGTATGGGGCACCGGATTCCAACAGCCTTGAAACGTGTTTAGACAGTGGAGACATTCACTACATTTGTGATGCGCGAGGGAAGGTAGTAATACCACTAATGCAAAGGGGGTGAATGCACTAGTGGGAATCGTGTGCCCCATAGGGGCCTACGAGGTAGGGCATTCCAACGTCTGGTGGATGGCATTGCTTACGGGATGGTGCTTATGTATATTGGGCGAATTTCCCCGACAAAACCAGTCACCGACTATACGCCGACGAAACGTGAGCGGAATGACGAGATCCGAGCGCGATATGCTGCGGGAGAAGCGCTCGCGGACCTGGCAGAACTGTTTGGTGTCTCGGAACAACGTGTTTCACAGATTGTGAGAGCCAAAGGTGCACAATAGCCATTTGCAGGTGAGACCTTCGGATGTGACAATGTAACTGTATCAGGTGCCAGATAAAAAGAAGAATATCAAATCTTGGTAGCTTGATGGTACAGATTAAAACCCGTGCATGTCTCGTAGATCCGAACGATTCTAGTTTGCCAATAAGGTCAGATAGCCTTGTTCTACGGTTTTTCAACTGGTAATAGCCCTCAGGCGACGAATCATGCTTCGTGCTTGGTCGATTAAGTCGTCATAAACCATAATCGAATACCGGGCGGAGTCGGCGTTTCGTTCCTTGAGCTTTCTCGCACCATCATCTGACAAATCCCTTCTTCTTCCGATAACTACTACACCGCGTGGTTTGAAGATTTCGGCAAGCCCTTCTTCTCTTTCTACTGTGTCGCGATTCCAATCAATGTAGTTACAGTAATCTCGAACTTGCTGTTCAGCGTGCGTAAGGTCGGAGTATGGATCTTTTACCTTTCCAGTCTTGTACGCCTTCTTCTTTGGTGACTCAATCTCAATCGCAACATATGTGCCTTGAGCTTCTTCTACGATATAGTCCACTTTGTATTTGTTACCTAGGCGCTTCTCCTGCCAGACATTCCTGCAACCGGGACTAAGTAAAAACCAATGTTTAGGGTCTGCCAAAAAGGGCTGAATATCTCGTACTTCATCAACATCTGGTCTTTCCAGCAATTGTTCAAATTCATCGATGGTAGCCTCGACAGCAGTCAGAGGGTCAGTTGGTGGAATGGCGAGGGTTTGTTGTCGCGGGAGTGGTAGTTGTGCAGCTTGATTGAGATTAACCAAATCTGCAGTTGCCAAGGTTTCGCTCAATGTCGCTTTGGCTATATCCCAACTAATATCTCCAAACCAGAGATCGATGAACAGCCAATCAAAGAGACGAGAAACACTGTCATCGTTGTGGCTCGCCAATGGTGAAAGGATGCGAAGTCGGCTTGACTTAACACCAGTCACTATGTCATGTTCGGTAAGAACTTCTGGGGTGATGGCAATGCGTGGTATAGTGGCCATTGAACCGCAAAAATCAGAAGCTATCATTGCACCAGATGGATTTGGGATATCCTCCGGCTCAGACCAGGGATCGCCCGTTTGGCTTCCAGGTGTGGGATACGCTACTTTGATGCCGTTTCCTGTACCATCCTGCAAGATCTGCGAAAGAGTGGTCTCGGTTGTATCGAAAACAAAGAAACCATCGGTTGGCGATTCCTCTGTGCCGGGAATATCAGCTTGTATGTATGGGGGCGTGCTGGAATGATAGATTGCTAGGTATCCGTCTCTTGCCTTGACCAACACGCAAGATGAAATCGCGCTAGCGAAACGAGTTCTTGCTTCTGAGTTTAACATTGCAGGCGCGAGGCGATTGTATTCTGTGGTGTATCGCGTGATGAATGATGCCCATGCTCGTTCTTGAGCAGAAAATCCTTGGGCTGCCAAGTGAAAAGCTTGTTCGCGACCTATGCCGACTTCTGTCTGCCATAGCCCTTGGCATTCCGGTGGGGCAGGAAGTGGAAGTATTCGGAACTTCCAGAAGTCGATTTCTTTGGGGGTGCGTGCAACATTCCATGCACGAATCTCGTGAGCTAGACCGACGAAATATCCGCCTGGATCAGAACTTGATCGAGAACCTACCGTAGGTGGTTCTAGACTTTGTACCGTTTTCCCCAGTTTTTTGATTTCTTTGACTAGTTCTCCATCAACGAACAGCCGTACTTTCAAGCCGTCGTAGGTTCCTGCTAGGTGTGTCGGACGTTGCAGAGGTACGGGTTTGGAACTTCTCAGGACTAGGGGAGTAGATTCGCCCTCAAACAGGAGCTCAAACTCAGGGATTAATTCTGTAGCAGAGAAACCGAGTCGATAAGATACATATGGTTCTTCCCATTTCTTACTAATGGGTCGGGAGAAAATAGATGGGTTCTCACCTGCCTCAAGCGGGGTGACCAATGCTTCTATAGTGAAATTGCTTCTTGGGTGAAGACCATCTCCGGCGTTTTCTATATTTAGGTACTGCCCCCCGCCGAAACTTATTGCTGGCATTTTCGTACCTCAGGTTTTTTACAGAGTTGACATTGCTAAGCCTAACCCAAAGCAGCCTGGAGGACCAGTATGTCATGACATTCAGATATTCTCAGACATTTAGAATGACTGTGTGCAAGAACAAGAAACGTGCTTCAACGGAGCAACCGCTAGGTTTTGGGACGTTGCGGATTGTGAGGAATCGCGCGGGCCCTCCTGGGTGGGTACCCGCGCGGGAGCGCGGGGCGGGGGCCAGGGGCCCGCGCTGCGGTGGCGTCAGCTGTTGCGGTTGAAATAGTCCTCTTGTTCGCGGTTGACCTCGGCCATGGTGAGCAGAATACGTAACGCCAGATGATAGCTGAAGCCCTCCTCCAACTGGCGCAGCCGGTGAATGAGTTCGCTTTCCTCGGGCGTCAGTTCGTCGTCTTTTAAGGTGTGCTGTCCGCCGCTGGGCCATTCGGATGGAAAAAAGAACTGAATGGGCTTGTCCAGCACCATACTCAACTGAACCAGAAAAGTGACGTTCGGCTCGGTCTTGCCGTTCTCGATATCGGAGATGTACGCCTGCCTGCGGTTCAGCAGGTCGGCCAGTTCCGCCTGACTCATATCCCTCTCAACGCGTGCCCGGCGTATCTGTTCGCCTACTTCGTTTCGGACCCTCTTTTCGGCACTGGCGAGTATGGCTCGTGTAGCCCGCATCTTTTCCTCGTTCATGGGTTGCCCTCACTTTATCCGCTGGTCTTGACTCTTATCCGCAATTGCGTATAATTATCGATATACGCTCATGCGATTATTTTACGACGAATCGCATGGAAACGCAAGGGGTTGGATCGTCAACAAGCGCGGGCGGTCGTTCCCGGCGGGCGGCGCTCACGCTTTGTTCCCGCATCAGGTCTGCCTGGGGCGTGGGGCAACGCCCCACCAGAACAAAGCGTGACAGGGGGGCGGGGACACCGGCTCACGCTTCGCTCCCCCCGGTCGGCCAGTCTGCCAGCCCACTCCGCCGGGGCGACCCGGCAGCAGCGCCATAGGGGTGGCAGTCAAGGGGGCAGTCCGCGCGGTGAGCGAAGCGGCGCCAGCCAGGAGCGCGGCCCTTGATTGCCGGGGTTCCCTGGGCGCTAGACTGACGGCAGCCCGCGCGGAGTGGCGTTAACGCAAGAAAGAAAGGGGGTGAGAAAGAACGTTGGAAATTGATGTCAAAGAGTTGGAGCGGTGGCTCAGCCGGAACTGCGGCGTATGTCGAAAGGTGGGCTGCGAGTACTGGATATGGGTCAAGTGCCCGGTGGCGTTCCGCATCGTGTACGGTGGGCCACCTTACAACGCGGAGGATACGGCGCTGATTGCGGAGCGCATCGCGGCGGGACCGTGTCCGGATTTTGCATTCTCCAAGGCGATATTCGAGCGGCGACCGCGGGAGTTCAACCATCCGCTGCACAGCGGGAAATAGTCGGTCGGTCAAAAAAAGGCCAGGAGGGTGGGGCAACACCGTCCTGGCAGCAGCAAACCTGAATCGTGTGAGTAGGTCAGCTGGCTCCATTCTAACCGGGGCGGGCTGGCCCGACAAGAAAGGAGTCGTATGGACAGTCAAGCGGGTTGGAATGGTGGGGCAACCACTCCCCGTACTGTATTACGGGGAGTCAAACACCAACTGGTCAATTTGTGGATGGATAGCCTGTATCTGGTGGTGGAATATCCTCACGAGGATTTGTTCGGAATCTGGGCGGCGGGTGTGGGTGACCTGAGTGACCCACGGCTATACACGGGCCTGCCGTATGAGGGGAATATCCTCAAGCGTGGGGCGCAGGGCTACAAGCTCTCGGTGTGGGATGACGATGCGCGGTTGTTCCTCACCAACCGGGTGAATGACCGGCTGGAAGGGACGAAACATGAGGGCGAAGGGATGGGCGTCATGCTCCAACTTGGCCCCAAGTGGCTGCGGTCGTATGGGGAACCTTTCGCGGAGAAAACACTGCGGGAAAACGTGTTGGGCCAGCTGATGCTGTTCGGCATGCGCGACCCAGGACAGTACCCGATTCGCATCAACCGCCTGGATATCGCGCTGGATGTCCTGGGCCTGGACGTGGAATCATTCTCGCTGGATGAATGGCGGCGTCAATGGGTGGGCTATGCCAAGCCTCGGAATTTTCACCTGTCGCAGCGCAGCGGGGAATTGACCGGCATTTCGGTAGGCTCGCGCAAGGGTAACGTGTGCTTCACGGTGTACGACAAAGTTGTCGAAAGCGAGCGGGATGGGGACTCACGCTTCTGGCGGTCGGTGTGGGGCGTGGGCGAGGATGACGATATCGCGGTGACCCGGTTCGAGTGGTCGTTCCGTCCCTATCAAGCCGGGTTCCCTGGGATGCGGTACCTGTCGGAGTACACGTTCGAGGGGTTCCTGGGGCTGCTCAACTACGCCAGTCAGATATGGGGGCGGTTGTGCATTCCCGGCGAGGATGCCAACCACAAAAGCCGGTGGGCGCTGGCTCCGCTGTGGGAAGAACTGCGGGCGTTCATCGATGAATGGAGCGTCCACTATGAAGACACCATCCGGCCTCATTATGAGATGAAGCCGGACATCACAGCGCGGTACCTGAGTTCGGCGGCGGGCTGGCTGGCGGGACTGCAAGCGCGGGTAGGAATTGAGCAGGGCGCAAGGGGCCCGGCCAGTCTCGCGCAAGCGCTTTCGTTCCTGTATGGCGAGGGGTACACCTTCGAGGACATCAACCGGAAAGCGGCGCAGAAGTGGGAAGTGTTCTCCAAGTGGGGAGGGGGCAAGGATGGGTAGCGGGCGAGTGGAATACGTGCCGCCTGCATCTGATGTCCTGGTCCATTTCACGCGGGCGGCGTACCGGGAGCGTGTGGCTGGTCCGGTAAGCCGGGAATCGGTGCATGAGTTCGCCGGGTTCATGGAAGCGGTTGCCTCGGCGCTGGCGAAAGACCTGACGCGCAAGGCGAACGGGGAACTTGACAGGGGAATCGAGTAGGACTAAGCTTAGCGCATTGGTGAATGTGAGCGCCAAGGTACTGTGAATACCTCGGCGCTCTGGCCGATGCACTAGTGTGAGTAGCGCAGCGACCACCTACAGACTCTAGCGTGTTTGGTGGCCTCTCGCTAACGGATGGTATTGGACCGAACACAAAAGGAGTCTTTTTCATGTCTACGTCAAAGCGGCGTCAAGCCCTCACAGAACGCAGTATAGCCCTCGTGTACATCCGCCAGTCGGTGACCAAGAACGACAGCGACAAGGCCAGTCCTGAGCGCCAGCGGGCGTTAGCCCGGTCGTATGTGCAATCCGTTGGGCTGACCGCGGAATGGTATGAAGATGCGGATGGGCACAAGTCGGCGCGGTTCGTGACCAACCGGCCCGGCTGGTTGGAGCTACAGCACCGGCTGGCTGACCCGGATGTGAAAGCGCTGGTGGTGTATGACCTGGCGCGGCTGCACCGGAAGGGCTGGCGGATTGGTGACCTGCTGGACCAGCTCGAGCAGTACGATATCGAGCTGGTGTTCACGCGTCCGAATTACGAGCTGGACACCAGAACGCGCAGCGGGAAGTTCCTGGCGCAGATTCGCGGGATGCTGGATGAAGACTATGCCGAGCAGGTGAGCGAACGCACGAAAGCGGCGGTGGCGTTCCTGCGGGCGCAGGGGAAAAGCGTGGGCAGTCCACCTTTCGGCACGCAGCGGGGGGAGGATGGGTTCCTGGAACCGTCACCCAAGGGGGCGTGGCTGCTACCGGATGGGAGCTTCGCCAGGGGCAAGCCTGACCAGTCGCCTCAGGAGGGGGCACTCTGGCGCGGGTTCTTCGAGTGCGCGCGGTACATCCTGGAAATCTACGCGGAAAACGAAATAGGCATGGACAAGATAGCCTATCGCCTGAACACCGAGGGCTGGCCGTTTCGGGACCGGAAAGGCAATCCGCGGCCTATCAGCCAGGAGGATATCCGGCGGGTGGTGGCGAACTGGCCCGAATATGGCGGGCTGGTGCCAGAAACGCGGGCGAAAGACCGGTCTGCTCAGAACGATGTAGACCCGGCGCTGCTCATCGAATCGCGGGCGGTGTTTCCGTTGGAGTTGTTGCAGGGGGTCGCCCAGGTGCGAAAGGCGCGGGCGCACAAGTCGCCGGATAACGGGATACAGCACCGGACGCGGACCTATGCCCTCAGCACGTTGGTCTACTGCGCGCATTGTGACCGGCTGGCCCAGGAGCAGGATGATCCACGGCTGCGGGAGCGGTTGGCGGGGTCAACGGACCCGCGCGGCAAGCGGCGGTACAAGCACAAGCAAGGGGTGGTGTGCGGTTGCACGAATCGGACGGTTCCGGCGGATGACATAGAAGCCGAAGTCGGGCGGCTGCTCAAACTGCTCACGGTGCGGGAAGATGCGCTCGACTACCTGACCGCGTTGGCGATACAGACTGAGCGCGGGCTGACCTCAGACGATGATATTGACCTGGAAGCGCAGAAGCGGGACGCGATTGCCCTGTGCCAGCGGCGGATTGATGCGGCGGTGCATCTGTACGGGGATGGGCGTATGACGCGCGATGAATACCTGCGGCGGGTCGAGCAGAACGAACGGGAGATTGCGCATTGGGAAGCGCGGACCACAGAGACGGAACGCAAGGCTCTGGAACTATCCCTCTGCCTGGATGCGGTCAACCGGATAAGCCAGCTGTGGGATACGGCCGATGATGAAGACCGCCAGGGGATGGCGCGGCATCTGTTCTCGGAGATTGTGTTTGACCTGGACACGCGGCGCATTGTGAGCTACAAGCTCAAGCCGTGGGCGGATGACTTCCTGATGCTGCGGATGGAGTTGTATTACGATGAATTTGGGGACCTGGAACCGGGCAGCGAGGGGTATGAAAAAGCCGTAGAAAAAGCACATTCCAACGAGCTTCTAGGCTGTTGGAATGCGATGCCCCATAGGGGGATACAGGGCAGATCATTCCCCCAGGTTTTGTTCTCGGTGGCGTTCGCGATGGCAATCTCGTATCGCGGCTTAGAACTCCCTCAGTCTCCCGTCTCCGATGGCACATCCCCCAAATGCAAACGTAATGCTGAAATCCGCGCAAGACATCAACAAGGTGAGTCGATAGCGACGCTGGCTGAGGTCTTTGGCATCACCGAGCAGCGCATCTGGCAGATTCTGAATGATCGCCGGAAGTGAGAGTGACTGCCATGATTGAGAACCTTCGACCACTGACTCAAGAACAACGCCAGGCAGCTCATCAAGCTGCGCGCGAAGCCGTGATACGCGCAATTGGTTCCAAACCAGTGCGCGAGCATTTCAATTACGCGACTATCTCGAAGTATCCGCCGGTAATGTCCGTAAACTGATGTAAAAAGTGGAGGCGTGAGCTACCATTCGTTTGTCCAAGAACGAATTCCCGAAAAGGGAGAAGGAGCCCACGCCATGAGCGCAAAGATACCGCCGAGCGAGCGCATTCGGCAACTTCT
>JAHDLB010000023.1 GCA_018432315.1 Anaerolineae bacterium | reverse complement strand
TCTTCAAGGGCTAAGCTTGGATGGGTTTTGAACTGTCTGGATTTTTGGCCGAGCATTGTTCACTCTCCACCATCGGCTGTCCAGCGCCATCCTAACACATTTCCTCGACTCACGTTCGCCTTTTTTCAACAGGCTGTGCTGGCGATGTACAAGCGACCAGGACCAGCAGTTGAGTTATATCCATGGGCGTGTGCGGCTCGTTCCCAAACAGCGTCGGAATATGACCGGCAATACCGTTGACGATGCTGCTCTTATTCGCGCGCATCGCCCGCGGATTGAGACGGTCAACAGTCAGCTTGAGAAAATGGGCCTGCAACGGCTTCATGCTCGTACAAATCCTGGTTTCGCGTTGAACGTATTGGCCTCTTTGCTGGCACTCACCTTCACTAACGTTATCTAGCAATCAAGGTTTTTTCAGCTATTCATGTGCAAAGTCGAGCTTAGAGTTTTAGGTACTCCATATATTGCTTTAGCACCTTTAATGACGCCCCAGAATTGATTGCCGTAGTCAAAATGCCACCATTCCTCGTTGTAATTCGTAAACCCTTCACTCACCATAAGGTTGTATAACATTCGTCTGTTGCTTTGGATTTCCGCAGAAACATTATTGTCCTCAAAGTAAGCGGTAGCTGCCTTCTCAGAAAAGTCATCAAATTCTGTTCCCATATTTAGCGGAATTCCTGACGAGTCAGCAATCGTCAAGTCAATAGAACCCCCTGTAAAGTGTGGGGAGGGTTTCTGAGGGCCGTCAGACGGTAGCGATACAAATTTTGAAGTAAGTTCAGCGATTTTTTCTGGCGAGGCAGTGGGATTCTCCAGTTTGACCTGTTGCTCGAATTTTCGATAAAGCGCTGCTTGTACCTCTATTGGTCTCCACGCATCCCATACCAACAGCCTGTATCCGTCAGGTAGCTTCTGGGCAACACGAATAAGGCGGGCGACAACACCTTCTCGCGCAAATAATTCTGCTTTAGCACTCTCAATGCCTTGATGATAATACTGTGGCACAACCATAATTTGGTGTGCGCTGAACGTGGTGGACAACAGGCTTTCTTGATTGATTGAGACTAATGGTTCTCCACATTCTTCAATTGCCACCGCTCGCCAGCCAGTATTAGGTTTCAAGGCCGGTATTTTTTCTGAGATAGACATTTTCTTCATTCCTTTCCTCCTTGGAAAGCCAGTGTGATGAGATGATCAATTAGCCAGGAAAGCGTCATACCCGCGGCAGCCATCATACGAGGATACCGGCTGTATGCCGTAAATCCTGGTAAGGTATTGACTTCATTAAGGATAATGCGCCCGTTGTCCTGTAAAAACATATCGACACGGGAGAGCCCTTTACAGCCGAGCGCCGTATAGATTGTTTTTGCTGTCTCCTGTATCTCGGCGCGTTTCTCTGCCGACAGGTCTGCAGGGACTGAAATAATTGCGTTTTCGGAGCCTTGTTCCGGATGCGCTTCTTGATGAATGCGAAAGATACCATGCGAAAGTGAAATCTGGTCCACTTCGCCAACAATCAGGTCGGGGCCGTTTCCTAACACGGCACAGCCGACTTCAAGACCTGGAACAGCCTGTTCAATCAGAACCTTGCCGTCATACTGCCTTGCCAATGCAATCGCGGCATCCAATTCGTTCGCGTTGTTGACTTTGCTCACGCCGAAAGATGAGCCGGAACGCGCTGGTTTAACAAAAACGGGATATGACAGGGTGCTTGAATCCGGTGTATCACCATGATTCAAAATCAAAAATTCAGGCGTGTCGAAACCGGCATTTTTGACCACCATATAGGTCAGAGATTTGTCCATACACACGGCTGAGCTTTGAATATCACAGCCTACATAGGGGATACTGGCCAGTTCAAACAAACCCTGGATCGCGCCGTCTTCACCCAATTTGCCGTGCAAAACCGGGAATGCCACATCGATACGTTGAATTTGATATCCGCCAGGCTGCATAACAAGCAGCCCATGGATCTGTCTGTCCGGAGAAAGCACGACTGAACGGCAGTTGTCGTTGTCCCAATCCGCGCCCGGCATTTCGCACATTTTCCAGACGCCGGAGCGGGTTATCCCGATGTATATCGGTTCATATTTTGCTGTGTCGATGTTGTTGGCGATCTCTTTCGCGGATTTTACCGACACATCGTGTTCCTCTGAGCACCCTCCAAACAGGATGGCTATTTTTAACTTATCCAAACCGCTTTTTCCTCTCAAAATCCAGGCAGTTCAATAGTGTTTTTTCGACAGTATCACGCAATGCCGGTCCGGTATAGTAAGCCGTATGCGGCGTGATGATCACATTTGGCATCTGTTGGAGGCGCAACAGAAAGTGATTGTCAATCGGCTTCTGTGTGCAATCAAAATAGAAAAGTCCCTCTTCGCCTTCCAACACATCCAGCGCGGCACCGCCTAACCTTCCATTTTCCAGCGCTTTGATTAGCGCGTCGGTATCCACAAGCCTGCCGCGCGCCGTATTGATAAGAAATGCGCCTTGTTTCATTGCTTCGATCTGTTCGCGACCAATCATGTGATACGTGTCCGCGCTGAGCGGCACGTGAAGGGTAAGAATGTCGCTTTTTTGCAGCAATTCACTAAGGGATACGTAATTTAGCCCTGTCGCTTTGTTGTGACTGGTAGCCAGTACGTGACAACCAAAGCCTCGCAGCCGCTCAATAACCGCTTTACCGATGTGTCCGGTTCCAAGCACGCCAACGGTCATATCACGCAGCTCTTTTCCACGGACATGATCCAATCTGAAGTCGTAGCTTTGCGCACGGCTCACAATGGATTTCGCGTTGCGTATCGCTATCAGCATCAGCATCAATGTATAATCGGCAACACTGCCCGGCGAATATCTTACGTTCCCCACAGCGATACCCATACTTTTGGCGGCCTGCATGTCTATGTGATTGCAGCCGATGCTTCGAGTCGAGATATATTCGACGCCGGATTCCTTCAACGCCAGCAGAATAGATTCGGAAATCTCGGATTTGTGTCCCACACTGATACAGCGATTGCCATGGGCCAACGCGGCGTTGGTTTCCGATACGGCAGAGCTTATAATGGCCGGGATGACACCGTACCGTGGCGAAAGCTCATTGAACACGTCGGCCTCATCCCGCTCACATCCATAAATGGTAATCCCGATACTTGTCATATCTCTCCCTCGTCGAGAATTTTAGTTCCCTCAGGAAGCTGGTACTCTATCTCGCACAGGTTTTCGTACAACAGGCTTTCTGACAAGACTTCCCGCGTATCGAAATCTACTTCCCGGCGGTAAATAGAAATTTTTTGATGTACTTTTCCGTTATTGCGGAAGTATGTTAAGTCTCTACCCTCAATCTCATAAACAAACGGCATGGCTTTATCTGTATAAAGGCATCCGGTGATGTTGGCGCTGTCAAACGCGATGCCAATTTGAAACGTTGTGTCCGTTTCATTTTTGACTTTCAAGTCGAGCCAGCCCTCAGTGATCGTAGCGTCAACGCCCTCCGGTTCCGCATCCCGCATCGTGGGAAAGTCTTTTACTCTGTGTGTATGCCTTTCGACAATGGTCAGCGGAGAGTTCAGGAATACCCAGAACAGCAGGTTGCTCATTTGGCAGAGGCCGCCGCTTTGGACAGTATCAAGTTTCCCGTTGATTACGGTCAGACCGTCTTTGTATGGCGTATCCTTATCGGCGTACCGTACAGATTGCCAAAACGAAAAAGTTTCCCCCGGCCTGATCAAAAGGCGATTCAGCGTCTTAGCGGCAAGTTTCAGGTTGAAAACCTTGTTTTCCTGATAAATCATGTCAAAACCCGTATTGGCGTTATACAGTCCGTTAGCTGCGGAAAACAGCTTATACGGGAGTGATTCATCATGTATTGTTTTCGCGTAAACGTGGCCGTCTAATCGCATACCCGTGTAAAAAAGCGCTTTCCTTTGCGCGACACGTAAAGGCAGCAAAAAGGGGAATATCTGGGTAATCCGTTTTCTTTTCAATTTCACATCATCCTCGTGAAATAAAAAGCCTGTCCGATTTGGTAATGCCATCTTACCGAAATCGGGCAGGCAATGTTTGAATTTGTACTTATCGAAATATTAATAATTTCTTATGAAGACCTTATTATTTGCTGAAATTTGGGTCTTTTTTACTGGATTATACATCTCCAATTGGAAGCGTAACCGTGAAAATCGTGCTGTTTTTATCACTGTGTGCTGTAATCGTACCGCCATGAGCAACAACAATTTCCTTTGCAATTGCCAGACCCAAACCCGCTCCTCCTAATTGCGAAGAGCGGGAAGCATCCAACCGGAAAAACTTTTCGAAGATTGTTTCCAATTTTTCGGCAGGAATTGGGTTGCCTTTGTTAGTAAAGGTGATGATCACGTTTTCGGTTTGGCGTTCGGCTTTAATGTAAATGGTGCTGTCGTTATAGCTATACGCTAGCGCATTCTTCAGAATATTATTGAATACGCGAGATAGCTTATCTGCATCCCCCCACAGGAACAAATTATCGGGGGCATCGACAACCGTTTTTTTGCCTTGTGGTGTCAGCATCGGGTAAAATTCATCTGATATTTGTTGTAACATAAATAATAGATTGATTTTATCCTTACTTAGAACTATAGACTGGAGATTAAATCTTGTAATTTCAAAAAACTCATCGATAAGCTGCTCAAGGCGATAGGCTTTTTCTAATGTAACCCCAACATATTTTGCCTTTTGCTCCGGCGGCATATCGGGAGCTTCATCTAGTAAACTGAGGTAGCCAATAACAGAAGTTAGAGGCGTTTTGATGTCATGTGCTAAATAAATCACCAGATCATTTTTACGCTGTTCAGCCTCCTGGGCATCCTTTGTGCGTTTCTCTAATTTTTTCTTAATCGTATTTAGTCGGTTTTCCATAAAGTCCATTGCTGGCGAGAGGGAAATATCCTCCGCCGATTCTTCAACAAGATGATCCATCCCTGCGCTGATTTCATCGAAATATTTAGTGAACCAGGAAACATAAAATCGAAAAAGGATAACCAAAAATATCAGGGTTACAACAAAAAGGATCATGTCCATATTGTTGCGAATCACAAGCTGATAGATTGTCTGAGCATCCCTATTTCCGAAATGAAAAGCGTCGACCAAGAATCCGACGATACGATCTGCAATCTGTCCGCGCAGGATATAGCGCAATAGCGTAACAGTCACGGCTGCAGCAACCGTAATCAGAAGCATTTGGAAAAAGAGTTCTCTTTTCAGGTGTGTATAATTATCCTCTCCGCTATGCTTCAATTTTATAGCCAACTCCCCAGACTGTTTTGATATACTTGGGATGTTGCGCGCTGTCGTGCATTTTTTCCCTTAAATGCCTGATATGAACCATTACCGTATTGTTGTCTTTGGTGAAATATTTCTCCCCCCACACCTGGAGAAATAGTTCTTCCGAGCTAACTACGCGCCCCCGGTTTGACGCTAATACCCACAGAATAGAGAACTCCGTGGGAGTAAGGGAAAGCGGCTTTTCGTTCAACATGCATTCGTGTTTTTCCCTATCCAGCACCAGGCCGGAAAATACTATGGTATTTTCTTCCTGCATAGATTCCGAAGCGTTATATTTGGTAAATCTTCGTAGCTGTGCCTTTACGCGCGCTACCATTTCAAGCGGCTTAAAGGGCTTGGTAATATAGTCATCTGCACCTATCGTAAGCCCGGTGATTTTGTCGACCTCTTCATCCTTTGCCGTCAGCATAATCACGGGGAAATTGTGTTTTTCTCTTATCTGCTGACAAATGGAAAAACCACTTATATCGGGAAGCATAACATCCAGTATTGCTAGGTCTATGTTCTCATTTTCAACGCATTGCAGAGCATCATGGCCGTTATAAAACTTCAAAATACTATAATTTTCACTTTTTAGATATACTTCAATTAAATCCGCAATGGACTGTTCATCATCTACCACTAAAATACGCGCTGTCATAGTCTGCTCAACTCCTTCTTTCACAACGGTCATGGATTCCACTCCCGATTTGCTGGCGGCTCGAACACTCGCCATTCTGCCGGGCGTGAAATCCTTTTTCTAAAGGCCCCTGGCTTTTACCCGCATAGTGATTGGTTTTTTGCTTCGGACCTTTGGCCCTCAACTGACTAAAGTGACCAAAAGAATATCATATCAAGAAATCGAAACAGTTTTGCGGGTTTAATCTTATCAAATCCTTAAAATTATCTTAAGACCATATGCTGTTTTTCCTCGTACTGTTCAGAAATTAATCTGAGCGAGAAACTAGCCGGTTGTCTCAGAAAATTAGTGCGATAATAAGAGGCCTACACTTAGCCCTGGTAGCTATCCAGGGCTGTTCAAAGATTGTTTATCACGGTCACGCTTGGCGCGTTGCCGACACCGATTCGAACAATACTTACGCCGACGACCACCTTGTGGTGATGGTTGGGGTAGCACCTCACCACAGATCACACATCGCCGCTCACGACGGCGATGGCCACTTTTGGGGAGTTGCCATTTTTGCTGGCGGTTACTGTGTTTGTATTCGGAACCTGCATAATGGGTTGCATTTCATCTTGTTCGGGTTGATCATACCATGAATCAGCTCGCATCTCTTGGGCGACTGCGGTACGCCAGTCCGTCTGAGTCATCTGACTGAGCGTTTCCTTGCGACGATTATTGGCCTTTCGCAAAGCATCGCGCAGCGCATTTGCATAGAATTGTAGCCAGTGTGGATGCTCTTCCGGATTGGCGATGGCGACTTGCCAGTCGGTCAGCACAACCTGATATGCTTGCTCATTGGCGTGTCGCATTTCGATGGCGCCAAGCACTTGCTCTTTGAGCACATAAGCCGTTGAAAGCACCAAAAGCGGTGGAGCAATCGACTCAAGCCAAGCAAAAGGGCTTGCTGTGTGCCCGATCAAACTGACCTGAATATTGCCTGTTAAGGCAGCGATGGTCGCGATCGCCATTGAGGTGTGCAGGAGCCGACGAGACGACTGTGAAGTACCCAGTGTAGCCAAAGCCAATGAGAAAACGACCTGGCCGACTTCGGCAGACAGGACTGTAGCAAGACCAACCGCTGCCATGGCGACTGAACTACTTACGGCTTGTCCGAATGTCTGTGAGCCGATCACATAGAGGCGAATAGCAGATGGGAGTAAATGCCGCCAACAACAAAACCAAACACAGACCTGAAATCAAGCGTGTGATCGCTGGCGGGTATTTTGAAATCGTAGTATGCGTGAATTGCCCACGAGTTGGTTTGGTGCCAATTGCACGGATTACTGCATCATGCGCGGCTTTGCGTGCTACCTGGCGTTGTTCTTGAGTTAGTGGGCAAATATTGTTTGTCATCTGCCAGTCTCCTTGTATCCGTTAGGCCGACTGGCGAAGGGGTAGGCTGGCTACGCGGCCATGCATTGGGGTGAAATTCGGAGAAATAGCCTGAATCTTCCCGTAACAATCACGCAGCCAACGAGCGGTCGATGCCCGTCGCTCCCGCTCGTGTATACGTAAGGGTCAACTGGAACTTCGGTTGGCCCGTTCAGTTTATGCCCCAGAACGATGTGGTAATCCGACCGCAACGTCATCGCCACCACCTCGTCACCGCGCACATACACACGCTTCACGATCAGCTTCACCAGCTTGTGCTGCGCTTCCGTGTCGTCACCACACGCTTCCCAGTGCTCCCTGAAATTCGCCAGCAGGTCCGCCGCTCGCTCCAGGTCGTCTTCGGGAATGGGCGTGAGGCTCTCCAGCTCCTGCTGGAGCTTCAACCGTTTCTCCAGATACTCCGCTTGGTCCAGGACCAACCCATGGTCCCAGCGGAAGTCCATCCGCTCAATCATCCCATTGATCTCCCCTAACCGCTCCTCGATGCTCTGCTCGCCGAGCAACTCGCCCATCGCCGCCGTGATCCGCTTCCGCCAGTTGTCCGGTGGCTTGAGCTGCATCAAGACGCTGATCACCTGGTCATCGATCGTCTCGACCGGTACACCGCCCTGCTCGCACTCATAGCCTAGCTCGCGCGCCCGGCAGCGGTAGTAGCGCAAGCCACCGCCCTGCTGTGACTGACAGCGCATCTTGCCATAGTTCGCGAACGTCTTTTCGGCAGGTGGATGGCTGCAGCAGTCATGGCAATACACCAGGTTGCGCAGCAGATAGGGGTTGTAGCGTTTCGTCGGCTGGTGATGGCTCGCCCGTTCCCGACGCACCTCCTGACACCGGTCGAACAGCTCGCGCGGGATCAACGGCTCGTGCTGGCCCGCAAACCACTGCCAGCTGACTGTTGTGACGCTTGACTGGGAAAGCTGTTTGGCTGCACTGACAGGTGCCGTGGCTCAGTTTTCGTCGATCATTCCCATTCTTATCCGTCCGTCTGCTGGCTCATTTTCCCTCGATCACCTGGATCACTTTTCTGGCTCATCCGCAGGTTTGGTGATCCAGGCGGAACGTAAGACTATTAGAGGATAGACACGCTATCCAAGACAAATGGTCCCGCGTTCCCATGGCCACTTCAAACTGCTTTCCCTTTGCACTGCAAGGATTCAGAATTGCGCGAGTGGAAACGTACAACGATCTGCTGGTTATTCAAGCATGCAGTATCGCCAGAACGGCAACATGCCCGTGTTGTGGGAAACCGTCGACACAAATTCATTGCCACTACACACGTTCGCCACGCGATTTGCCGTGTAATGGGCGTCGAGTACGGTTGGTGTTGGATGTTCGTCGTTTTCGCTGCTCAAATGACCATTGTGAGCACCAAACCTTTGCTGAGCGTCTCCCTCATTTGGTGCCCGTTCACGGTCAACGCACTACACAATTGACGCGAGCATTGCGAGCAATGACCTTCGAGGTGACTGCTGAAGCTGGAGCGCGTATCACGCGGCATCTGAACATGCCTGTCAGCGCCGATACACTACTGCGCATCATTCGTCGCACTGTCATGGAACCGGCACCAACGCCACGGGTTTTGGGCGTGGATGATTGGGCATTCAAGAAGGGCAATCGCTACGGCACCATCCTGGTCGATTTGGAACGCCGTTATCCGGTTGATTTGTTGCCTGATCGGACCGCTGAAACGCTGGCGGCATGGCTGGAAGCACATCCCGGCATTGAGATTGTGAGCCGTGATCGCTCGAATGAGTATATCGCCGCCATCACGGCTGGCGCGCCGCAGGCAGTGCAGGTGGCCGATCGTTGGCATCTGTTACGCAATCTGAGCGACGCAGTGATACGCTTGCTAGAAAAACACGTCAAAGCGCTACGGCAGGCTGCCAGGCACGTTCAAGGGGATCCGGTCAGCGATGAACAACCAGAATTCACCACTCAGACTCAGATCGCTCAACCGGTCACCGTTCGGCAACTTCGTTTCAGTGAGGTCAAGCGTCTTGCGGCTGAAGGGTATAGCCAACGGGCGATCGCGCGTCATTTACATATCGGTCGCAATACTGTCCGACGGTATCTAGCGAGTGATGAACCACCACGCTATCAGTTGCGAGGCCCGCGTGCTTCAGCGATCACTGCCTACGTTCCCTATCTTGAGACGCGCTGGACAGAAGGATGCCATAACAGCCGCCTGCTTTGGCAAGAGCTTCGCCACCAGGGATATCCTGGTAGCTACAGCAGTATCCGTCGCTTTGTGCAACGCTATCGGACTGGGCGCCGCCGCGCGTCGTCGTCACTTCCTGCCGTGGTACGGCCCTTATCCCTTCGACAAGCAGCCTGGATGTTTGTTCGCCCACCAGAACAACTTTCGGCTGAACAGGAAGCCTATCGGATTGCTCTTTGCGCGGTATGTCCTGAGATTGCAGCCGCTTACGAACTCACTCAGAGATTTGTGCTTATGGTTCGGCATCGCCAAGTGGACAGGCTTGATCCCTGGCTTGCCGATGCGCAATCCAGTGGGCTCTCACAACTCAAGCGTTTTCAACGGGACTGCACAATGACTATGATGCTGTTCGTGCTGCCCCTGAACTGGAGTGGAGCAGTGGGCAAGTCGAAGGGCAGGTCAACCGCCTGAAGGTTATCAAACGTGACATGTACGGACGCGCCAAATTCGATTTACTTCGCCTTCGCGTTTTACAGCCTCCATAAGGCCCGGATCACCAAACCTGCGGATGAGCCCCTTTCTCATTGTCAAAAACACAGCGCCAATCAAACTCTCTGGTCAACTCAACCATGTTGTGAAATCGTATAACAGTATATAATTCATGCAAGAGGAATCTTCGGGATAGAGCGAGGATAGCATGCCAGCGCAGAAACCCAACGGTAAACAGGTCACCATGCGCGATGTCGCCAGGCTAGCAGGTGTCTCGCAGCCAACGGTCTCTCGCGTGCTCAATAACAGCGCCACCACCATCCCGGTCAGTGAAGAAACGCGCCAAAAGGTTCTGGCCGCTGTCAAAGCACTCGGCTATCGCCCCAATATGACAGCGCGCAGCCTGCGCACCCAGCGCACCCAAATGATCGCCGTGATGATTGCTGATATTTCCAACGCTTTCTACCATCCGATTGCACGCACGATCCAGGATATCGCCCGCCAGCACGACTATGATGTGATCATCGCGAGCAGCGATCATCAATACGACAACGAAAGGCATTTCTGTGAGGCCGTTATCCGGCGCCCGGTCGATGGCGTGATTTTGGTGCCCACTTATCTCACGGATGAGGATATCGACCGCTTCATTGCGGTGACCCAAACACCGGTCGTAGCTCTGGGTCAGCACATCACGCATCCGGACGTGGACGTTGTGTGGGCGAACGACGAAAAAGCCACTTTCGATGCTGTTGGCTGGCTCACTGCTGACCGGGGCCACATGCGTATTGGCTTTGTCGGCGTACCCGATGAGTTTCCTCCAGGGCCTCGTCGCTGGTGGGGTTTCAAGCAGGCCATGGAACTTGCCGGGCTGCCGATTAACCCGGCATTCGTGTTTCAAGGTGACTTCACCCTCGATGGTGGGCGTCAGGTAGCTCGAAGTTTGCTGAGCAAAGCGGACTGGCCTTCCGCGCTCTTTGTGGTGAACGACCTGATGGCGATCGGCCTGATCCTCGAATTGCAGGATGCCGGATACAATGTGCCCGATGACATCGCTATCATGGGATTCGACAACATTCCTGAGGCCTCGATCATCCGTCCCCATCTGACGACTATCGCCCAAACCCCGGTCGATATCGGGCGGAAGCTGGCAACAGCCTTGTTTGACCGGATCGAAGGCCGCGTTAGCGGGTCCCGGCGGATGTTGGAATGCCCGTGTACCATGATTCCTCGCCAGTCAGCATAACTCACCGTTCTTCGCGCTTTCGTTGTCTGTGCGCTGGACAACAGCCACCTCGTGACCATCGCACCACGCGGCTATGGGTCGGCAAGGCAGCCGCGCGACATGCGCGACGCGATTGACAAGTGCCCGTATTCATCATAGAATACGATTAACTGAATACGATTTCTAGCGTATATTCGTTTTTCGAGTGTCCCGCTTTAGCCCTCAAACTCCCCATCCGCATCGGGGCCCTCATCCTACTGATCTCGGCTGTTGTGCCGGGCATCCAGGTCGCGAGATCTACCAGGACGGCCCAAAGCAACCCTACACTCTCCGCCAATAACACGGGCCAGTCATACTGAAAGGAGGCACCTTACCTTTATCGGATTTCACCGAGTCACCCTTTCGCACGGTTGCCGGTATTCCGGCACCTACTTAATTGCACGAAGTTAGACCTTAGACGGCAGGAGACAGACCATGAATAGGAGCAGGGTTTTTGTCAGCGTGGGGCTGCTGCTGGCGATGCTGGTTGCGCTCAGCGGAGGCATGGCCTCAACAAAGGTCGTCGCGCAGGAAGTCGTCGAAATCGACTTTCTCACTTATCTGACCGGCCCGGACGGTGCATTCTACGAAGCGCTGGTCAACCAGTATAATGAGGAACATCCGGGCACCAAAGTCAACTTCCTTGTCGAGTCGGGCGGTGCTGAATATCAGGCGAAACTGGTGCTGTCGATCCGATCTGGCGATGCTCCGGCAGCAGTGCTCTTGCACCTCGACGAGATGCCGCGCTACATCAACAACGACATGATCTACGGTTGGAGCAAGGCCGATTGGGAAAACACCTTCAGCGTCGGCTTCGATGATTACGTGCCAGCGACTCTGTCTTACGCGGTTGTCGACGACACGGTGTATGGTGTCACGCTCACGGTGTACCATCTGGCCCTATATTACAATGCCGATCACTTCACCGCCGCCGGCCTGGACCCCGACGTCCCGCCCCAGACCTGGGATGAGTTCATCGAATATGGCAAGGCGCTGACCGTCGATACCAATAATGACGGCACGCCAGACCAGTGGGGTTACTTCTGCCACGGCGGCTGGCAGTTCCGCGTGCTCTGGCAGTGGTACTCGCTGTTCTGGGAGATGGGCGGCGAGCTTCTGAATGAAGATCAAACGGAGGTCGCTTTCAACAATGAGGCCGGCGTTGCGGCGCTTCAGTACTTTGTCGACCTGATCGAAGAGCACGGGATCTGCCCAGCCGAGCCATCTGATGGCGAGCAGGCGTTCGCACTCGGCACGCTATCAATGCACACCAATGGTCCCTGGATGATCTCCTACTTCGACAGCATCGAAGACCTCAACTGGCGTGTCGCGAACCTGCCCAAGTATGAGGACAATGGGGCGGCTTGGGGATCTACCCATACTCTTGTGTTCCCCAAGGGTGTTTCAGATGCCGAACATCAAGCCGCGCTGGAATTCGGCGCGTGGATGGCCGAACACACGGTTGATCTTGCCGCTGCCGGCGCGTATCCGGCTCGCCTGTCTGTGATGGACAGCGCAGAATTCGCGGAGCTGCCGGCGCATGCGGTGTTCGCATCGGGTGCCGCAGACTACCTGCACCTCCCTCCGGCCCTGGAATTCTGGCCCGAGGCCGAGGCCATCTTCATCGAGTACTTCCAGGGTGCTCTGCTGGGCGACATCTCAGCCGAGCGGGCCATCCAAGCCTCTGCTGACGAAATCCAAGCTTTGCTCGAAGGCTAGCAAATCCAGCAGGCAAGGGATACCAGGGGGAACGAGTCCTTCTGGTATCCCTTAGAAAGGGCTGCTTTCCATGGTCGCGAAACCAAGTGTCTTTTGGCGCAGCATCATATCCGACTTAAAAGCGTATGCGTTCCTCGCACCTTATGGTTTCTTCTTTCTGGTGTTTATCCTCATACCTCTGGTCTACGGTTTCGCCTTGAGCTTTTACTCGTGGGACCTCTTCACGCCTCCGGAGTATGTCGGTCTTCAAAATTATGACAAGCTCCTTTTCGATGACAGCCGGTTCTGGGTGGCGACACAGAATACACTTATTTTCGTGGCCGAGAGCGTCCCTCTATTGATCATCGTCCCGCTGATGTTCGCCCTCATCCTCAACCGGCCATTCTGGGGGCGTACCTGGGCGTTCATCGCGTTCATATCGATTTCGTTCATGCCTTCCGTCGCGATCATCTGGATGTGGCGCTGGATGTTCGACTATCATTCCGGGCTGGTCAACTTCTACCTGGGCGAGCTGGGCCTACCGCTGCAGAACTGGCTCACTCACCCGCGACTGGCGATGGTGCTAGTCGTGATCATCACAACGTGGTGGACGTCGGGCTTCAACACAATCCTTTTTCTAAGCGGCTTACAAGACATCCCAAACGAGTTGTATGAAGCCGCACAGGTGGATGGCGGGTCGCGCCTGGCGCAGTTCAGATTCATCACGCTGCCCATGCTTCGCGACAAGATGATCCTCATCGGCGCGCTTACGGTGATGGCATCCTTCAAGATGTTCGACCAGGTTTACCTGCTCACTGCGGGGGGCCCGATGGGCAAGACGCGCAGCCTGGCCCAATACCTGTATGAGAGCGGCTTCAGAGATTTCAAGATTGGCAAGGCGTCTGCCATCAGCTGGCTCATGTTCTTGATGATTATGATCTTCGCCATGTTCCGCGTCGTGCTGAACTGGCGTAGTGCAAGAGAAAGCAGCTGATCATGATCGCGCGAACAGGTCTCAATCGAATCCGAACGGGTCTGAAAGACTTCACCACCTCCAACTTATGGAAGAGATCGCGCCCGATCCTCTTCAGCGTGGCGGTGATCGCCTTTGCAGTGCTGTGGTTCGCCCCCATCCTGTGGATCATCTCGATTTCGTTCAGGCCGAACTCAGTCGCCGCGCTGTACCCAGTCACCTGGATTCCCGATCCCGCGACACTGGAGAACTACGAAACGATCCTGCTCCACCCCAGCCGCGGCGTGAATATTGTCAGGTCATTTGGCATCAGTGCATTTGTGTGTACTGCCGTCGTCCTGGGAGTGTTGTTGGTCTCAACCCCTGCCGCCTACGCTTTTGCCCGTCTGAAATTCCGGGGCAGAAATGTCCTGTTCTGGCTCATTGTCGCCACGCTCGCGCTACCGGTCCAGATGTTCATTGTCCCGGTATACGTGATACTCGACCGGTTCGAGCTGGTCAATAAGCTGGCCGCGCTCATTCTGCCTCCCATCGGGCCGGCGTTCGCCCTGTTTGTGCTGCGCCAGTTCATGCTGGCCGTGTCCACCGAAACCGAGGATGCCGCGCGTCTGGATGGGTGTAATCAACTGCAGGTGCTCGTGTACGTTGTCGTTCCCCAGATACGCCCGGCTCTGGTCTCGGTAGCTCTCATCACGTTTCTCAACAACTGGAACGACTTCCTATGGCCTTTGATCGTCATCTACGATCGCGACATCTATCCCCTCACCCTGGCTCTGAATGACGTTCGCAGCGCCTATCACTTCACGTTTGAGGCGGGCACAGTCATGGCATCGTTTGTCGTGGCCGTTATTCCGGTCGTTGTGCTGTTCTACTTTGCCAAGAACTACCTTATCAGAGGCATCTCCCTCACCGGGACTGGCTCAACCATGTGACGCTCGCTCCAGGGCGCGATGAGAGGATAACACGATGAATCAATCCTATATCGCCCTGCATACCAGCTTCCAAATCGGGCACGTTGATCCGCGTATTTTGGGCGGTTTCCTTGAGCATCTGGGCCGCGCCGTCTATGACGGGATTTACAACCCTGGCAGCGCACATGCCGGGGAAGATGGCTTTCGCACGGATGTCATGGAAGCGCTGGGCCGCCTTCAGATGACAGGGATGCGCTATCCTGGCGGCAATTTCGTCTCCGGTTACCACTGGCTCGACGGTGTCGGGCCGCGTGACCAACGACCCACAGTGTGCGACCTCGCCTGGCAGAGCATTGAGCCCAATCGCGTCGGCACCGACGAGTTCATAGCACTCTGCCGCACCATGGGCTGGATTCCCATGCTCACCGTCAATCTCGGGACCGGAACACCGGAAGAAGCCCGCAATTGGGTGGAATACTGCAATGCGCGGGTGGGTACGAAATACGCCGACCTGCGCGCCAACAACGGCAACGTTCAACCGTATGATGTCCCACTGTGGTTTCTTGGGAATGAAATGGATGGCCCCTGGCAGCTCGGGCATGTTCCCGCCGACCAGTATGCCATCCGGGCTCAGCAAGCCGCCAAGATGATGAAGGACACCGACGACTCCATCGAGCTTGTGGCGTGCGGCTCGTGCAATGTTGATCTGCCCACCTACCTGGAATGGGATCGCCAGGTACTGGAATACATCGGCGATTACGCCGATTACATCAGCCTGCATCGCTATGTCGGCAATGAGCAAGGGGACACCCCCGACTTTCTGGCGGTGACGCACGCCATCGACCGCCAGATCGAAGAAGTTGATGCGGTCTGCCGGTATGTACAGTCCAAAACACGCAGCAAGAAACGCGCTTATCTGTGTTTTGATGAGTGGAACGTCTGGTACCGGGCGAGGACGCGTGACGATCTCGACGGCAAAGGCCAGTTTGCACCGCCTCTGCTCGAAGAGGTGTACAACCTGGAGGATGCGCTCGTCGTAGCGGGTTTTCTCAACAGCTTCATTCGCCACGCCGATGTCCTGAAAATCGCCAACCTGGCGCAGATCGTCAACGTGATCGCGCCGCTGATGACGCGTGGGGACGACCTGTTGGTCCAGTCGATCTTCTATCCATTCGAGATGTATTCCAGGCGGCGCGCGGGCGTCTCACTGCGGCCAGTCGTGCAGGGACCATCCTTCGAGAGTAGGGCCAACGGCCTGGCTCAACTCATCGATGCCAGCGCCATCCTGAACCAAAGCCAACTCAACGTCTTTCTGACCAACCGCAGCCCGGACGAACCTGCCATCGTGCAGATTTCTGTCGAGGACTGCCCTATCGTATCGCTTGACTCGGCGGAACTGGTCACCGGGCCGGATGCTCAAGCCGCCAATTCATTCGAACACCCTGACGTGATCCGGTCGCAACCTTTCACGGAAGTCAAAATCAGCCAGGGCAAAGCGACGGTCGAGCTGCCACCGCTGTCGATTGCCGCCATGACGTTCGCTTTAGGCTGATAGGAGGCTCGGAATGAAAAAGTCCGTCTATTTGCTGCTGCTGGTTGGGCTGTTGATCCCCGCGAACGCGCTCACGGCTGCCCGCGGGAGCGGCGCACGCTCTGGCGATCCCGTTGAGCAGACTCCGGCTGTCTCGGAGCTGAATATCCTGTGGGCGGAGTGGGCGCCTGCCGCTGCGTTGCAGACAGTCGCCGACCGGTATTCGGAAGAAACCGGAATCACGGTCCATGTCGTCCAGGCGCCATGGAGCGCGTTCCCCCAGACGTTCTTTACCGAGATGGAGGAGCAAGGGGACCAATACGATATGGTGGTGGGCGACAGCATGTGGTTGGGCCGGGGGGCCAGCGCCGGTTATTATGTCGAGTTGACCGAATTCCTGACGAGCGAGGACATCGCCGCCTCGGTTGTGCCCGCTACTCTCGCCAGTTTCGCCGAATTTCCGGCTGGCAGCGGCCAGTACTGGGCCTATCCGCTGAGCGGTAATCTGCTCGGCTACGCCTATCGCCGCGACCTGTTCGAAGATTCCAAGAAGATGGCAGCCTTTGAGAAAAAGTACGGCTATCCGCTTGCAGTACCGGAGGATTTCGACCAACTACGGGATATCGTCGAGTTTCTCACCCAGCCAATGGACGGGATCATGGGCATCGGCCTGTTTACGGCGATGGATCATCTGAGCCTGACGCCGGGTCTTATCACCGCAGGATGGCAGTCTGTGTTTGTCAGTTTCGGCGCCGACTGGCACGATGCGGAAAACACCATCATCGGGGTGGCAAACACCCCGGAGGCGGCTGCCGCCGCGCAATACTACCAGGACCTGTACCGGTGTTGTTCGGCGCTGGGCGCTGCTGATGCGGGCGTCGAGACCATCCTGACCACATACGCTAAGGGCCAGATCGCGATGGGCATGTTGTATTTCGGGTTCGCATCCCTCTACAGCGATCCTGCAACCAACCCATACGCTGAGGTGACAGGTTTCTTTGTCAACCCACAGGGTGCTGATGGCCAGCGCTACGCCGTGTTCGGCGGCCAGGGGATCAGCGTGATCTCGTTCACGGATCCCGAACATCAGGCAGCCTCGCTCGATTTCGTGCGATGGCTGGCACAGGACGAGGTTCAGGCCGAATGGGCGACGCTAAGTGGCACCACGTGCAACACAAGCGCGCTCGAGTCCGAGGCGTTCTTGAGCAGTTCGCCTATCAACGCCGCCTACGCCGAATCGATCGAACGTGTCAAAGATTTCTGGAACGTGCCGGTCTTCGCCGAGTTGTTGGGAATCTCTCAAAAACAGCTTCACAACTTCATCATCGAGCGTACTGACCCGGCGCAAAAGGTTGTTGACAACATCGCCCAGTTCCAGGACCAGATTCTGCAGCAGGCTGAGGCAGCCTCTCCATAAGAGACTCCTCAGGGCTGCTCAAACGCTGTCAAACAGTGATCGGGAGTGGCTTAATGAACCGCCGCACGTTTCTGAGGCAGAGTTTTGTTGCTTCAGCAGGGATCATGCTGGGCCGCAGGGCCACCAGGACCGCGCTGGCCGCCCTTGCTCACGCCCATCGAGGCCCTCTCCTCGAAAGGCGGACGTCCAAACTGCGCGCTGCGGCCCGGTATGAGCGGCCCGTCCATGACCCCTGCATCATCAAAGAGGGGGACACGTATCACCTGTTCTGCACAGGGCCACATATCTGGTGGCGCACATCGCACGACCTGGAGAGCTGGGAGTTGCAGGGCGGTGTTTTCAGCGCGATCCCAGCCTGGGCGCGAGAGGAAATCCCGCGTGCCGACAGCCTGTGGGCCCCAGACATTTCGTTCTATAACGGAAAATTCCACCTTTACTACTCGGTCTCGACCTTCGGCAGCAACCGGTCGTGTATCGGCCTGGCGACCAATGTCACGCTCGACTCCCAATCACCAGACTCCGCATGGGTTGATGAAGGCAAGGTCGTCGAGTCCAACCTGACCGACGACTGGAACGCAATCGATCCGAACCTCGTTATCGACGAAAACGACCAGCCCTGGCTAGCCTGGGGCAGCTTCTGGACCGGCATCAAGATGCAGCGGGTCGATCCGCTTACAGGCAAGCTCGCGGACGACGACACCTTCTATTCGCTGGCAAGGCGCGACCTGGTACCCGGTACGTCGGGAGCGATCGAGGCGCCTTTCATCATCCGTCACCAGAATCACTATTACCTGTTTGTATCTTTCGACTTCTGCTGCAAAGGCACTTTGAGCACCTATAAGATCATGGTCGGGCGCGCCGAAAAGGTCACTGGTCGGTATTTCGACCGCGACGGCAAATCCATGTTGCGCGGCGGCGGCAGCCTTGTGGTTGAAGGGGACGACCGGTGGCGCGGCCCCGGACACAACGCCGTCCTTCAAGAACCGGATGGAGATAAACTGGTATTTCACGCCTATGACGCGAAGACGGCAGGTATGCCCACGCTGCTGATTTCGTCCATCATATGGGACGCCGACGGCTGGCCCACCGTCAGTCTGAACTCCGAGCCGCCAACATAGTGATAGTGGGAGACAACCAATGAATGGCGTTTTCAAGCTCTCGCACAGACGCCCGGTCATCTGGCTTTCGCTCGTCTTGTTGTTGATCTCGGTTGCAGCCCACTCGAGTGCGGCAACAACGAGCCAGGCGCGTTCCTTCAGCACACAGAATGGAGACTCGATGGCACAGGCGCAGGTTACGGAACACATCGTCAATCCGCTCATCGAACAGCGGGCTGATCCCTGGATCTATAAACACACCGATGGTTACTACTATTTCACCGCGTCCGTCCCGGAATATGACCGCATCGAAGTCAGGCGGGCCGCCTCCATTCAAGGTCTCAGCGAGGCGTCGCCTGTGGTCGTCTGGGAAAAACATGCCAGCGGGATCATGAGCAAGCACATCTGGGCTCCGGAGATCCACTTCATTGATGGGAAATGGTATATCTATTTCGCCGCAGCCAGGCTAGACGGACCATTCGATCACCGGGTGTATGTGCTCGAGAACGCATCTGCCAATCCGCTAGAGGGCGCGTGGATCGAAAAGGGGCAGGTTGTGATGAACTGGGAATCGTTCTCCCTGGACGCCACAACCTTTGAACACGAGGGAGTCAGATACCTGGTCTGGGCGCAACGCAATCCGGACATCTTCGGGAACAGCAATCTCTATATCGCTGCCATGAGCAATCCATGGACAATCTCCGGCACGCAGGTCCGCCTGACAAGACCCAGTTATGATTGGGAAAAACGAGGGTTTTGGGTCAACGAAGGCGCAGCGGTCCTCAAGCGGAATGGGCGCATCTTCATCACCTACTCCGCCAGCGCAACGGACGCCAATTACGCGATGGGCCTGTTGACCGCCCTGGACACCAGCGATCTTTTGGACCCCGATTCATGGGACAAATCGCCTGTTCCAGTATTTCAAACTAACCGGGCAACCGGCCAGTATGGGCCCGGCCACAACTCGTTCACGGTTTCGCCGGATGGGGATGACATGCTCATCTACCATGCCCGCAACTACGAAGACATCAAGGGAGATCCGCTGTACGACCCGAACCGCCACACTCGCGCCCAAAAGCTCTACTGGAACGCCGATGGAACGCCCAACTTTGGAATCCCTGTCCCAGACGGCCCGCTGCCGCTGCGTTTCAGGTCAACCAGCCTGCCGGCCCACTACGTCGTCCGCGACGGGAACACGGTGGTCTTGAGCGACGACATCAGCGAAGTGGCATCATCGCAGTTCAGAGTCGTACCGGGACTGGCCGATCCGGACGCCACTTCGCTGGAGGCCATTGATCGCCCTGGTAGCTATCTGCGCCACCGAGATGGGCAGATCTGGCTGGATGAACGGGACGAATCGACTTCATTCGCGGCGGAGGCGACGTGGTGGCTGCGCCCCGGCCTGGCGGACAGCGACGTAACTTCATTTGAGTCCTACAACACGCCGGGCTGGTATATTGGGCAGGAAGACGGTCTGTTGATTCTCACCGCAGATGTGACCGGTGACGGTGCGGCTGAGGCGACATTCTCAGAAGAATTTTGAGCCTGCCGCGATGCCCTGTGGATCGACAGATCCGTGCGCGAAACGCGCGCGATTGGGCCCGCCTCTGATATGAGCGAGCGGTCCAGACAACAAGATTCTTAGGTTGTGTTGGAGCATTCGGCCTGATGCGCGCCAGGCTGCCGTGCGGACGATCCGCAAGCCGTCGTCACCTCCATGCCCAGCAAAGCCTGTTTGCACATGTAGCGACCCCACGGACTTGGGTGCTTTGCGCTCAACTTGCTTGTACCGCAGGTGAATGTCCTCGTTGCGCTCACACTTGGCAGGGGTGACACAGGAAAACACCTGCCATGTAAGCGGAATTCCTGTATAATCCTTGACGACCATGCGGCCCGCTGCATTCGCCCACTGCTCAACAATTGAGGTGTCAAGAAGGCCCTGGAGGCTGTTTCCGCCTTGAGTCAGAAATCTGGCATCCAGGATGGGTCCAGGTCCGGAATTCGACGGACAAAATGAAAACCCGATGGTTGTTGTATGCCATCGAGCTTCATGGACAAGTGTATTTCGGAGCACTATGCTGCTTTCGACGAACTGTGCAGAATGTCGTCGGCCACATGTCTGGCAATGAAGACAAGAGGGCGTATACGCGTAATCGAGCGAGCCCCGTCGCTCCCGTTTAGTCCACCTAAACGAAAACGCGAGGAAGAATTGATTTTCCTGGCGTTTTTATTGCCACCAAAGCGGCGTTTTCCCCTCAGATGGTAGGTGGACTGCCCTCTCTCCATTAAGATCTATCTCCCAACACCGTAGCCACCGCGGGTTCGACTTGAGCCTCCTCAGAGGGAGGCGTCCCGCGCTGTGACGGCGAGTTGGGATCCTGCCAGGATCAGAACCTACCAGGCTGGATCATCAGTCAACAGCAGTTCTCGGATGCGCTTGACGGTTGGCACAACTGTCTCCAGCAAGTAAGGCGTATGCGCATTTGCGCCCCATCCATACCTGGCGTCACGGGCTGAAGGGTGAGAAAACGCAGCGGTCAGAAACGTTCTGCGCCCAAGCTGTGCCCGGTACATCAAGCCATTCTCATCGATAGGCTCAACGACCTCCAGGCTTCGCTTCACCAGAGGCCAGAAGCCGATGCCCTGTACTGCGACGACGGTCGGCTCTAATATCTCAAGCGTCTGACGGAAATGACCCCGGCAGTTCTGGTGCATGGTCCTGGTTGACATGTCAGTCGTCCCGCCCGCGCTGGACACTGCCGAACAGAGCAAGTAGTTGACCAACGCGAATGCATCAAAGATGTGATACTTCGAGCCATCGTCGGTCTTGATGTACTCCGATGCGCGGTCAGTGCCAAGTGGAATGCCAAACAGCAACCGGAGCAAGCTGGTAGTGCCTCTCATGTGCGGATTGCGCACCAGCAGCCCGCTGTCTCTCGCAAAGCCTCTCTGCTCCCCGGTAATGACTACAATTGATCTGTACCGTTCGTCCAGTGTTACCTTTGGGGGTGGACCACCATAGGCTTGCCCGACCACCACAATGCGCCAAGGTCGACCATCGATCTGCAGGTCGTAGGCTTTGCCAACGTGATGCAACTGCCCTTCGTAGAAGTTACCGGTATGTGACGCTCTGCATTCGGAGAAATGCCGGCACAAGAAGCGATCATCCGCCAGAACGCTCGCGGTCATGTACATGTTGAGATGTTGTATTCTTCGGTGAGTCAGAGCAAGATCGTTCGTTATCATCTCTTGTGCGCCCATTCTATCGTCCGGTTGGTCGAGGGTGATTGCTGTTGTCAGAGGGGTAGCACAACGATGAGGGTGTTGAGAGAGCGATGGCGTTCGCCAAGCCCACGCCGAAAAGCCTACGGCGGTGTTCCTAGGATACGGCACAGGCACGAAAGCAGTCAAGTACATGACAGGTCCGCTGCACAGAGCCCACCGAAGCGGTGACGCGGGGCTTGTCCAGACGCAGTCCAAACCAAAGGAGATCGAGATGACTCAAGCGCCGTTATTCCACGTCCGCAACAAGCAGTCCGCCGCCAGCGGGGAACCGCCCAGCATCGACGGCAACACGCCGGGCCGTTACCATGCCTACTTCGAGAACGCCCAGGGCGAGCAGCTCATCTTCATCTACGACTATGACGCTGACACCGGCACGTTGTATCACGGCGATGCCGGCTGGGACCAGCCCTGCCCTGTCAAGGACGGCACGTGCCCCGAGCTGGTTCTGGATGAAGCGGAGACCCTCTGGCTGCGCGCCTGCTGGCTGGCCGCCACGGAACTTCGCCAGCGCTCGGAGTGACCGCACAGCTTCCATTTCGGCGCGCCGACCTTCGAGCAGGAGATGATCATCGATTGGTGGGACCAGGACGCGGAATAAGCGAGCATCTCCTATCCGACAGTTCGCGCGTGGACCTGGCCCCACAGCTTGCGGAAATACCAGACTGCCGCCAGTGTGACGAGACTTGAGCCGCCAAACCCTTCGTCCAGGTCTTTGAACACGCCCATCACCAGGAAAAACGCGGCAAATCCGATGATCAGCGCCAGCCGGTGACGGTCATCCCACGCCGCGCCGTTGCCTGACCAGTGCAGGATCAGGGCAAACGCACCCAGGTCCAGCGCGGCAACCAGTGCCAGTGTTACCGGCCACGCCGGGAGCCACGCCGGATCAACTTCCGGCAGCATAAAGACCCACACAAACACGATGGTCATAGTCACCGCGCCCACCACGCCGTACCAGACTGGCGCGGTGGAAGTCCCTGCACGCGGGGGAAACACACGCGCCGGAACAGCCCACGCAGCGGTCATCAGCCCGGCAATCGCGCCTATAGTTCCCACCAGCGCGGGGAGCGTCGGCATAAACAGGTTAAGCAGCGCCAGCACCGGCGACCACAGCGCCAACCCAACAAAACAACCTGCCAACTGCCGGTTGGTGAGCCAGGACTTGCCGCGCGCCTCAGGGAACAGCAGGTTGGCTAACCCTACGCTGCACAGAATACTGATCGTCAGGTGGAAATGCAGCAGCACTGCCAGGTATGTCCAGGTCACGCCGCGCCAGTAGGTGTAACCACGCAGCGCGCCCAGTTCGGCCCATTCCGGGTCCCACACCGAGCGCGCTACCAAGGCTTCTTCGTACACACCATACGCAAGACCGAGCAGCACAAGGCTGAACCAGCCCTTGCCCCAACGTACCGTCAATTCGCGGCAGATCAACGCGCCGAACCCATACGGTAGCGCGCTTAGTATAAATGCCAGCGGGTTGATGAACTCAAACAACGATTGGTGGCCCGATATCAGTTCCCCGAAGATCGGCCCCAACAGCAGCAGTGTCATGGCGGGTGAAAGCGTGCTGAGCCAGTGGGTAACACGTGTGATCATGGGGACCCCTAAAACCATTGAACATATTCCACTATACGCGGAATCGCTGCGGCGCGTTGTGAGCCGCAATCATGTGCTGGCCCACATCACGGTGCACGTGTTGCAGCGCGAAACCGTCGGCTCTATGCGGCGGAAAAAACGCTCCTCAAGGCGTGTCATGAAGATCATGTCTTTGGGAGCATGGTCGGTGGTCACTATTCTCGTGTCACACGGCTAATACACCGTACTGGTTCGCGTGGTAGAGCCCCAGCATCATTATGGACCTGGCCGAGATGCTCTGGCTGCAAGCCTGCTGGCTGGCCGCCACGGGACTGCGCCACCGCTCGGAGTGACCACTCGGAACCGGTTCCCAGATGGCCCACACGCTTCGGAAACGAAAAGAGCCGAGGAATGTCCCCGGCTCGTGTCTCTGGCGGATGAGCACCTAGAGGCTGTTATGCACTTTAGAGCACATGAGCCATGAGTTGAACGAAACGATGAGCCATCACGATAGCAAAGGCCAGGAAATGCAAGCCTTTCAGGGTTTCGGGCACACGCTCATAGTTACGAGCCAGCCGGCGAAAACGCGCCGCCCAGCCGAAGGAGCGTTCGACCACCCAGCGGCGTGGCAGGAGCAAAAAGCCGCGCTTGGCGCCGGGCAGCTTGACGACTTCCAGGCGGATGCCCTGGTCGGCAGCTGCCTGTTCGGCCTGTGCACCGGTGTAGCCCTGGTCGACAAAGGCCACTTCGACGGTTTGGCCGGTCGCGTCCTGGACGGCTTGCGCCAACTAGCTCACCTGGGCACGGTCTTGTTCATTGGCAGCGGTCACATACAGCGCCAGCAGGTGACCCAAGGTATCGACCGCCATGTGCGTCTTGCTGCCCTTGCGTCGTTTGGCTCCGTCATAGCCCGCGCGCTGGCCGCTTTCCGGGCTGGATTGCAGCGTCCGGCTGTCGAAGATGGCCGCGCTCGGCTGCGCGTTGCGACCGGCGGCCAGCCGCAGCACCTCGCGCAGGTCATGCACCATTGCTTCGAACACGCCCGCTTTCAGCCAGCGCTGCGTCTGCTGATACACCGCGTGCCACGGCGGCAGGTCGTTGGGCAGCATCCGCCAGGGAATCCCGCCCCGCACCACGTAGCGCAGAGCATTGAACACCTCGCGCAGGGGATACTCGCGCTGTGGCGCCGCTTCCGTCATCAGCGTCAGATACGGCACCACAAACGCCCATTCGTCATCACTCACATCACTGGGGTAGGGTTTTCGTTCGCTCATGCCCTCAGTGTAGCATCGTCCGTCGCAAAAGTGCATAACACGCTCTAGTACTAGATTGTGGTGCAAAACAAGGGGGCAGGAGCGGTAGAATAGCAGCAAATGGTGAAGAAAAGGAAGTCGACGATGCTGCGCGACCGCTATGCCCCGACGAATGTGTTCCGCTATGTGCCCCAGTTGAGTAGGCAAATGGAGCCGGTCTTGACGCACTTGGATGAGTTGTTGGAAGACGACCGGCTGTTTGAAACGGTCAAACGCGATTTGAGCCACCGGCGACCGGGGACCCTGAAAACCGGACGGCACTCCACGCCGGTGGAAGTAGTGCTGCGGATGCTGGTGGTCAAACATCTCTACGGGTGGAGTTATGAAGAGACGGAGCAGTGGGTGAGCGACAGCCTGGTGTTACGGCAGTTTTGCCGGGTGTATTTCAACACGGTGCCGGATGATACCGTGCTGATCCGCTGGGCCAATCTGATTCAGCCTGAAACACTGCATGAGGTGTTGGACCACGTGGTGCGGATGGCTCGGGAGCTGAAAGTCACCCGTGGACGGCAACTGCGCACGGATGGCACGGTGGTTGAAACCAACATCCACTATCCGGTGGATAGTACCTTGTTAGCTGATGGGGTGCGTGTGCTGAGCCGGGTGGTTCAGCGGGCACAGCCCTGGCTAGGCGAGACTGCGGGCGAGATGGTGTCCCAAGCCAGGCAGTGGACGCAGCAGGCGCGGCAGACCGTCAAGCACTTGGCCGACGCCGCAGGGCAGCAGTTCGAGCAGTTCGACGTGCGAATTGACGATCTGGAGCTGGTCTACCCCGCTGCACGCCCGGCGCTTCCGGTGGAAGAATAGGATCACAACAAGTAGCGGCACAGAAAGCGAACTAAATCATGGCCACGTACGCGGGGATAACGCTATCCGAACTTGAGTCGCGAATTCTGACCGAGATAGAGGCCATACTGCAGAGCACCGACTATCTGGAGGCAGGGTCACGCATCCCGCATCTGGCACGCGCGAACGAGAACCTGCCAGTCGGATTCTTTGCGCCGAACGGCCAGATCACCGCGCTCGCTATTCGCTACGGCGTCCTGGCCGCCCTGCCGGAAGTGATCGGGCGACTGTCTCATCTGACGCAGCTCTACGTCCACCACAACCAACTCGCCGACCTACCCGCGTCACTGGGTGATTTGAAGAACCTGGAAGTGCTGGATACAGCAGGTAACAATCTGGCGCGACTACCCGACACAATCGGTGCGCTGAGTGGCCTTCGCTTTCTGTATCTGCACACGAATCGCCTGGAAGCGCTGCCAGCATCCATCGGCAATCTCAGCCGGATGATATACCTGAACGTAAATCACAATCAACTGGCGGCGCTGCCCAACACTGTCGGTAATCTGGCGAACCTCATCGAGTTGAAGGCTACCCACAACCGCCTCACCTCTGTGCCCGCCAGCATGGCAGAACTGGCGCAGTTGCGCGAATTGCATCTGGAAGGGAATCAGATCGCATCCCTGCCCGATGCTGTCTGGCAGCAAAGGGGACTGCGCAGGCTCAATCTGAGGAAAAACCGCATCTCAGCGCTGCCGGAGAACATCGCCCAGCTCGAGCAACTGATCGAGCTTGATTTGCGCGACAACCAGTTGACGGCGTTACCTACCAGCGCCATCGACCGACTGGCCAACCTCCAGAAGCTCGACCTTCGCTGGAATCCTGTGGCGCTGGACGACGAGTGGCTGAGCGAAATGGAAACCCGCGGCTGCATCGTCTACCTCTGAGCCTCGGTACAGCCGCGGGAACTGGTTCCGGGAGTGATCAATCCAGCGTCAGCCCGCGCTTCTTCAGGCGCTCGGCCACCTGACGGACGATGGACTCTGGCGCCTCCCGGTCCGGATAGTTGCACACCGCGAACTCGCCGAACAGCCGCCGGGCAGCCTCGTCATACGCCAGCGCCGCCGTCTCGGCATCTTCGAAGAAGCCGAGGAAGTAGCGGATGCCCTGCAACTGGATGCGGGCGTGATACTTGCGCCGACCTTGGTGGTAGGCCACACCTTTCAACCCCGTGCTGGACAGCGGGCTGACACGCCGGTTCTGCCCGTTCTGAACCGCCGTCGCCAACCGCAGGTTGTTCCGCCGGTTGTCCAACGAATAGCCGTTGATGTGGTCCACGCACTGCCCCGGCTGGGCATCCATGATGAACCGGTGCAGGTAGGTGAGCTTGAACTTCCCGTTCACCGGCACGAATGCCACCGCGTAGCCCGTGCCGGACAGGAACCAGTTGTACGGTTTGACCTTCTCGTAGTCGTCGTCATCGACGATGGCGAAGGTGTCCATGTTGAGGGAGATAGATGGAGACATGTGGGGTCACTCCTGGAGGTGGATATGCGAGGAACGCGGGCGAGGAAAAGCGAGGAGGGGCTGCGCAACGCAAAAAACCCGTCACCGGGCACTCGTTCGCGATATCGTGCTGTCAGTCAGTCGTTCAGGGGACGTGGTCGGGCGCGCAGCTCAACCACAGGGATAGTGTAGCATGGATTCGGCCTGGTGAGAAGATACTCCGGCCCAGGGAATCACGCCGATCAGTCGGCAAGCTGTCCACGGCATATCGGGAACCGGTTCCCGAGCACTGGAACGTTTCAGCGGGTCCCGCGTCGGGAGGGGGTCAGGTTACGCTTTGGTGCAGGGATACTCACCAAGAAGCATAACCATCCGGCGATGCCGTGCGCGGTGGCCCCGTTAGTGCGCAGAACGTCAGCGGCAGTTGCCTGCCAGCTCGCGGACGACCCGCCGCTACTCACTCGTGACGCTCACCGATCGATCTTCCGCAGCCGGAGCTTGGTCTTGGCTTTCAGCATCGCCATCATCTCGTCGGCGCGCATGAAATCGTATAGCTCCTGCTGCTGGTCGAAGGTCAACTGCCCCTCCCCGTTGCGCTCGACCAGTTCATCGACTCGCGCCTGGAGATCGCCCGGCAGCCGGTAGGCGATGAGTTCTTCCGGCGTGGGATCCGATGCCAGGAAATCGGTGATCACATCAAAGATTGTGCGTGCGCTCGTGCTGTGCATCGTCGTTTCTCCGCGATTGACTCTCTCTATTCTACCATCGTTTTCCTTGGCGTCGGCTTGCCAGGACATGCACAGATTCGGAACGGGTTGGGCCGCGTCAATCCCTGGCCCACTTTGCAAACCTAAATAGGGGCACTGCACCATGCTGAATCAATTGCAGGAAGAGCGATCTTGGGACAGGTCGCTGTCTCCCTTGCGGTCAAAACCCCATATCCTGTTCGTGCCTTGTCTCCGTTAACATGCGGCTCTGCGGGTTGGAGACAGGATTTGCAGGCGGCAGTTGTTTTACCAGTCGCATCAAGGCCATCCGTGAAACACGTGTGTTTTCCTCAACGCTGATAAACAACTCGAAAATCTCCGCTGTAGCTGCTAGTGCAAGAGCTAGAAACCCACCGCCCATCAAGATTAGTATGCTGTCCACAATAGCGTCTCCGGTATCATAGCGGTATGATGTGCGACTTCCGAACAAGGTGAAACTGAATTGCTCCTCACCTATTCGGAGAAAGCATGCGATGATCGCAAATGTTGTTCCCGCCAGTACCACAACAGCCGTCGAAGTCGGACACCTGCAGCCGGGCGACTTCCCCGACACTCAGCCCATGATCCAACAGCAGGCACATGAGCAAGGCGTCGCGGCGACCCTGGGGCGTGTCGGGCTGTGATTTGAGCTTCTTGGCCTGCTTCTGCGCGATGTGGACCGCCGCCGACTTCTTGCTGCCGCGCTGGGAGGTCTCGCGCCGCTCGTCGATGCGCCGCGCTTCCTTGTGGGCATAACCCGCCACCGTGCGGATCATGGCCAGCTCTTCGGCGGAGAGGACGCCGGCCTTCGTCGCGAGTTTGGCGTAGGCCTTGACGGTTGAGAGCCGCACGTTGATGCTGCCCACCGCGTCGCCCTGGGCGACCATCCAGTTGCGGAAGCCCTCGACCAGCCCCCAGGTCACACCGCGCCAGGCGGTGGCGTCCAGCTCGGGACCGTCGGGGAACGCGGCGATGGCCCGCGCGAACCCGCCCAATGCTGCGCCGAGCCGCAGGCCCGCTTGCTCCCCCACCTGGTTGAGGAACTCCACGAAGCGGGCGAGGTCCGCTGCCTGCCGGCGGATGGTGTTGTCGGCCTTGCGCGACAGGTAGTCGGCGAAGACGTTCTGTGCGGCGTAGTGGTTGGCGACCTGGCCGACGTGGGCTAAGGCATTGTCGGATGGGTCGATGAGGGTCAGTTGGTTGTCGTCAGGGTTGGTCATGGTGGGGTCCTCCAGGGGGTGAGATGGGGAGATTTCATGCTCTGATTTCGATGAGTAATCGGAAGCTATTTGAGGGCGTACATTGGGCCAGAATCCGGCATCCGGGAACCGTTCCGAACGCGGTCAGATGTCATCTGCTATCGCGCAGAATGGCGATCGACCCAGTTCCCTCCGGCGCTGCCCCGATGCCGCTCGTTCTCCCCACAGAGCGTTTCCCCCGCAGCACCACTCGCAGCAGAATCGTGCAGTACAGTCGGGTTCCACACGACGCTCATAGCCCCGGAGGGTGGGATGGCAAAACTACTGGCTGAGAAATGCGCGGTGTGGCGCGACAAGAACTATCCGGACCGCGAGCAGATCGGCTTCACACAATCCCGTTTGTAGACTCTTGGCACCCGGTTCACTCGATGGCGCCCGGTGTTGTCGCGGAGACTGAATCGCATACCTCCGGCGTATGTTGGACGATGGACAAGCGAAGGTTGAATGGGGGCGACGGGTCGGCCTAGAATGTGAATACAGGCACCCACAGAATGTCGGAGGATGGACTCCCATGAAGCGATTTGCCCTCGTGTTGTTCGTCCTGCTGTGCTGCACGCCAACCGGCCACGCTCAGGAACCCCAACCGCCCCACTCGATCGCGCTGGAACGGACCGCGCGCCACCTGGTGTGGAGCCCGGACAGCCGGTACATTGCCTTCCTCGCCACCGATGAAGACCACGATACCAACGTCCAGGTGATCGAGGTGAGCAGCGGAGAATTGATCGCCGATTTCGATTACGCGCCTGACGAGATCGTCTGGAGCCCGGACAGCACCAGGTTGGCAGTCAATGGAGCACCAGACGCAGGGGACGATTTTCGGATCATAGAGGTGGCGCGGCCCATCACGATTCTGGACATCAACACAGGCGGCGAAACCGTGCTGAGGGACGATCTGGATGTCAACGGACTCGCCTGGAGCCCCGACGGCACACGTATGGCCGTCACGACGTGCCGATATGAAACGTCCAACTTCTTCATGAGCATGGTCAAGGTAGTGGATGTTACCACGGGACACATCGAAGACTTGACAACCCAGAGCCATCTCAAAGCCTGGATCGTCGGCGCTCAGAATTTCGCCAACAGCTACTGGTACGCGCCCGTTTGGAGCCCCGATGGCATGCGGCTCGCGGTCCCCAACCTCAACGGCACACTGGCAATCTGGGACGTGGAGCAACGGACAGAAATATTCAGTGCCTGGGGATTCCTGAGATCGGCTCACAGCCTGGCCTGGAATTCATCGGGCAGCAAGATCGCCGCCGCCGGCCCGAACATGATCCGCGCCTGGGATCTTTTAACGGGTAAGCCAATCATGGCGATTCCAGGGCGCGCCTCTGACCTGCGTTGGACACATGAGGACCGGTTAGCCATCGTCGGGCGGGACGACATTTCACTCGTCGATCCGGTTTCGACCCGGATTACCGGCAGCCTGGAGACGGGTTTGGGGTTGGATCGTTCCGCGAATCGCTGGGACTCAACCATTGCCTGGAGTCCAGATGGACGATCCGTCGCGTATCCCACCTACCGCGAGATTCGCATCGTCTCGCCGGTCGCCGCCCATGCGCCGCCTCCGCCTCCGCCGATCGCGTTATCGCTCACCGATTCCATCCCCCCGCTGTTGTCGACCGTGCCGAGCGCCACTGAACCGCTTGCCGTCATGAATGTTCATCAAATCGCCCTGTTGGGACAGTTTGGCCGGGATAATGTCCGCGACGTGATGTGGTCACCCGATGGGCGCACGATTGCTCTGCTCGGCACGCGCGGAGTGTGGCTGTACGACGACCCCACCCTGACCCAGCCGCCGCGCCTGCTTGCCGTCGCAAGCGGCACGATCAGCACGATGCTGTTTAGCCCCGACAGCCGTTACCTGGCACTGGCCGTAGAAAACGAAGCGGCTCGGGATTTCGCAGTCCACTTGTGGAACCTGCAATCCGACCGTGTGGAGCACGTGATGACGGGGCACACCGGGGCTATCACGACGCTGGACTTCAGCGCCGACAGCCGTTTGCTCGCCACCGGCAGCGCGGACTCCACGATCCGGCTGTGGAACATGGAGACTGGGGAACCGGCACACGTGCTCTGGGATCACGTGGACACGGTGCTGAGCGTCGATTTCAGCCCGGATGCGGGCCTGCTGGTTTCGGCGGGCGACATCGCTGCCCGCCTGTGGGACGCAGAAACGGGCGCGCTGCTCGATCGCTACAATGGGGATTGGACAGAATACTCGAAACAGGACCCACATATAACGAACGCGCAGTTTTCGCGAGATGGAAAGACTGTGTTTTACTTCACAGTTGACCTTCGCTGGGAATCCGCCTCACTGAATCAATGGCTACTGCACGATGTCGCCCCAAGCATTCGGGCTCCTCGCTGGAGCACTCCCACTTTGAGCAGTTTTGAGTATTTCGGCGATGGGCGCTACTATGAAATGGCTTTCAGTCCGGACGGCAGCACCATGATCCCCTACTCCACGTTCGGCTCTTATCTGACCATCATGCTGGAGCCGAACGCTGAAGACGTCGAAAAATGGTGGGCGTTGAGCTGCATTTTCGGCAGCGGTGCGGTCGCATTCAGCCCGGACGGCTCCGTACTGGCGACCGGCATCCTGATGAATAGCTCCTGCGATCCGCTGCCCGATATCATCCCAACCACGGTCGTGCTGTGGGATCCGCACACCGCCGACCCTCACACCATCTTACGCGGGCACCTGACCCCGGTCGACCAGCTTCTGTTCAGCCCAGACGGCAACCGCCTGCTATCGGTCGGCACCGACGATAGCATTCGCTTGTGGGATGTGAGCACGGGTGAGGAACTGCGCGTGTTAACCGAGTTTCGCAATCCTGCGTCGTACCTGAGCTTCGACTCGACGGGGGCGCTGGTCAGCCTGGAAATGGGGCGAAATTCGGCTGTGATTCGCAACAACGACATATCTGTTGCCGGCATTCAGGGCGAGCCCCGTTCCCTGACCGGCTTGCTGGTGGATCACGCCGAGCCCAGCGACGATCGCCCGGTCGTGGTAACCAGACATCACGATTTCTACCGCATCTCCACCGGGGCAGATGCCTGGATCTGGAAGGTCGAGACAGGTGAGCTTCTTCGTGGGAATCCACGAAAGACGGATCGGGTAGAGAGTGTTGCTCTCAACCCGACCGGGGCGCTGCTGGCGCTGAGCCAGGATGGCGTCGTCAGGCTGTGGGACCTTGAGACGCAAACGGAACAGGCTGTTCTGCTCGACGCCCCCGATCTCACGGTGCAAAACCTGGCGTTCAGCCCGGATGGTCAGGTGCTGGCCGGGATCGTCACCCCGCCGGGCAGCGCCGTGAAGCTGTGGGACCTGGCGACCGGTGCGCAGCGCAGCATCGTCCTGCCCGACCCCGCAGCGCGCATCACCGCGCTGGCCTTCAGCCCTGACGGCCTGTTCGTCGCCGCGCAGACACAGGACTCGAACGTCTGGATCCTGCCCCTCCGGGCAGGCGTCGCCCCCGTCGTCCTGCGCTCCGGCGCGGAGCGCATCCGGGGCGTGGCCTTTAGTTCCGATTCCGCATTGCTCGCCCTGGCGACGAGCGACGGGGTTCAGGTCTGGGACCGGGTTGCGGGTGTCCGACTGGTGACATTGGACGCGTCGAGCATCGGCGTGGCGTTCAACAACGACGACACGCTGCTCGCGTCCGGCGAATCCGATGGCACCATCCGGCTGTGGGGCATCCGGTGACGATAGGACCGCGAGGGCAACTTGCTGAATCCGGCTGGCGTAGGTGTGCCAACACGTGTTGGAAAATGCAGGGTTGACTGTAAATATTCAGAACCTTTGGGACAAAAGCGGCTGAAAAATAAGAGAGACTTTTCGCATGAACTAGAAAGCTTGGACGGTCATGTGTAAATGATGTTGAAGACGCTGTTGTAGCGTCTGTTGCTTAATGATAGCACGCTTCGAAAGCACCTCCTGGTGTAAAAGATCAGACTTAACCTGACACATGTGACTTATTCGACAACGAGAGTTGTCGCAGGTGAAGTTGTCTGATCTTCGCGCTCCTTTGCGTCGAATTGACGCTCTAGCATCTTCTGAAATGCCCAATGCTTGGTTTCCCGAAAGGTTTGAAACGGCGTGCGGCCATCACAGTGTTTGCCGCTGTGGGGCCGCTCGCGGTTGTACTCAAGCAACCATTCATCCAGATCAGCCAGCAGGTTTTCCAGCGAAGTATACAGTTTTTTGCGGAACGCAACCTGATAGAACTCATCTTGAATGGTGCGATGAAACCGTTCGCAGATGCCGTTGGTCTGCGGCGAGCGGGCTTTGGTCTTGTATGGTCGATGTTTTCCAGGGCTAGATAGAGCTGATCTTCGTGATGCTGGAGTGACCCACAATACTCGGTACCCCGGTCGGTCAAGATACGCAACAACGGGACTTCTTGCTCTTCAAAGAAAGGAATGACCCGATCATTGAGCGAGTCAGCGGCCATCAATGCCGCTTTCGCTGTATACAACTTGACGATGGCGACCTTGCTGTAAGGATCGACAAAGGTTTGCTGGTAAATCCGTCCGATGCCTTTGATCGTTCCGACCTAGTACGTGTCTTGCGATCCCAAATAGCCGGGATGCTCGGTTTCAATTTCCCCCTCGGCTTCGCGCTTCTCTTTGGCTCGCTCGACCGCCTGGACCTGGGCTTCGGTCAAAACCAGGCTTTCGTTCGCTGCCATGAGCGCTTCCAGCGCCTTGAGCCGCTTCTTGAAGTTCTCCAGGTCATGCCGCAGCCAGATCGACCGCACGCCGCCCGGTGAGACAAAGATGCCGCGTTTCTTCAATTCGTTCGAGACGCGCTTTTGTCCGTAAGCCGGGTAATCCGTCGCGAACTTCACCACCGCGTCTTCGACTTCGGGGGCAACCCGATTTTTCTCATTCGGTTTCTTCCGGCTGATCTCGCGCAAGCCTGCTTCACCGTGCTCAGCGTAAAGCTCTCTGAAACGGTAAAAGCTGTCGCGCGAGTACCCCATGACCTTGCACGCCTGGCTCACATTCCCCAGTTCTTCAGCCAGTCGCAGCAAGCCCAGTTTGTTCTTGATGATTTTCTCTTCCGTTGTCATGCTGACACTCCTGTTGGTGCTCGCCCATTGTACTCGAAGTGTTAGATTAAGTCTCGACTATTTCACTACTACGGGGATTCGTCAAGCAGCTCGTACAGGTATAATCTAGAAATCGTCTACACTAGATGCCTGGTTACCTGTGTTCGACTTCAAGACCTAATGGACACAAAGCCGATCAACAGGCGATTGTTTGGTCAAGCGGTCCTTCACTAGTCGGTAGCAGAAGGCATCCTTCATTACTACTATCGCGACGCTGCGTAAGCCAAAATCCGAGCGTGTACGCGGTTTTTTGGAGGTACGGCGGCTGCCATGTTGAGCCGGCATATACGATAATGATCTCATGAAGCACGTCAACGCAGTACCCCAGCCATCCAATAGACGCATCGCGATACGCGTGAAGCCAGCGGCAGAGCGAGCGCTCCGGGTTGGTCATCCCTGGTTGTTCGATCGGGCGATCCGCCACCAAAGTCACGAAGGCCAGCCCGGCGACTTGGCAGTAATTTTCGACAGTAAGCGACGCTTTCTGGCCATCGGGCTGTATGATCCGCACTCCCACATTCGGGTCAAAGTGTTACAACACCATCAGTCGGCAACCATTGACGCCAACTGGTTCGTCGACCGGCTGCAAGCTGCAGCGGCTATCCGCCAACCGCTTACAACCCAGTACACTAACGGCTATCGACTGGTCCATGGCGAGAATGATGGGTTGCCCGGTCTGATTGTCGACCGCTACGCGGGCACACTGGTAATCAAGCTTTATACCACTGCCTGGCTGCCCCACCTACAACCTATCATCCTGGGTTTGCAAGCGGTGCAACCCTTTGACCGCTTGGTGCTACGCGTCAGCCGTAACACTGAAGCGCTCACCGCTCCGCATGGCCTTTACGACGGTTCAATTCTGATCGGCGACGATCTTCACACGCCGGTGAGTTTCCAAGAAAACGGGTTACATTTCGGTGCTGATGTAGTCCATGGGCACAAAACTGGTTTCTTTTTCGATCAGCGGGAAAACCGTGCCCGAGTCCGCACGCTATCGGCAGGGCGGCGGGTGCTCGATGTGTTTGCTTACAGCGGCGGGTTCTCAGTTTATGCCGCGGCCGGGGGAGCCACATCCGTTGTGAGCCTGGACGCGAGCGCCCCAGCCTTAGAAGCTGCGAAAGCCAACTTTGCCCTCAACCCGACTTATACTCAGCATCAAACGCTGCTTGGCGATGCGTTCGACTGCCTCGAACAACTCCAGGCAGACGGGCAGACGTTCGATAAGGTGATCGTCGATCCGCCCGCATTCGCTAAAAGCACGGCAGAAATCCGGCCAGCGCTGGCAGCCTACGCCCGCCTGACCCGCCTCGCGCTCCAGGTGCTGGAACCCGGGGGTCTCTTCGTGATAGCATCGTGCTCTAGTCGGGTATTGCCTGGCGTCTTTTCGAGTGCGGTTATGCAGGCCGCTGTTGATACGGGGCGTCCACTTACTGAAGTCACACAAACGGGTCATCCTCTGGATCACCCGATTGGCTTCCCAGAAGGTGAATACTTGAAGTGCATCTTCGCCACTGCTCGCTGATCCTGTAGGAAGTTGTACTGGGTCGGGTCGCCAGCGCGCAAGCTGCTCTTGTGGAGGGCCGTGGGGCCAAGAAGTCAGTCCTTCGGCGATTCTTCGGTCAAACATTGGTCAAGTCCGGATTATCCTTATCAGATAATTTAGCGTGCAGTGAGATGCGATAAGATGCTGAGAAGACCTGTCGACTCAGCCTATCGTCGGAACTGCATTGGGAGAGGGCCCGGATTTTTCAGCTGCTCGACAGCCATTCACAGACTGCCCCTCCCGCCAGGTAGTGCGTGCCCGTATCTGTCTAAAATGAGCTGCGCCGGGTCCGCCGCACTGCCGAACAGGCTGGAGTCTCGGTGGAAAAGGTGCGGGTGATCGGCGGTGGCGCGGCCACCGGGGTATGGAACCAGACGCGCCGACATCTACAGCAAGCCGATCCTCCAGTACGCGTCAAACGAGGGCGGAATCCTGGGGACGGTGATGCTCGCGGGGCTGGCGGTCGGATTCTGGCCAGATGTCCAGGCCGCGGTGAACGCGCTCACGTCGATCGAAACGGAATACGCACCCGATCCGGCGCTTTACGCGGAGTTCGCGCGGCTACACGATCTGTTCATCCCCTCGTTCGAGCGATTACAGCGACACGCAGCGCCGGGTCAGTAACGCGGCAGCCTATTTGATGACCTTCAGCATGCCGCCATCGATATAACAGCTCGATCCCACAATGTAGCTGGCCCGTGGTGAGCACAAAAAGACGAAATAATTCGCGATTTCCTCGGGCGATGCAAAGCGTTTCATGGGCGTGTGTTCTTCCGCGACGCCGTCCAGGTACTGCTGGGGTGTGATGTCCATGTCCCTGGTCAGTTCCGTGGCCGTGTTCATCCAGTCGGGCGTGAGGACCAGGCCCGCGTTGACCACGTTGACGCGAATATTGTCCGGAATGAATTCCGTCGCCATGTTCTTGGAGAGCATGACCAGCGCGGCTTTCGTCACATTGTAAATCGGTTCGTACCACAGCGGCTGGGCGGCGCAGATCGAGGCATTGTTGAGGATGACCCCGCTACCCCGCTGGCGCATGAACGGCACCACGCCGCGCGCCAGCCGGACTGCGGCCATGACGTGCAAATCCCAAAAGAACTGCCATTTTTCGTCCGGCGCACCCATGATCGTCTCGTTGCTGCCGGTGCCGGCATTGTGAATAAGGATGTCCGCGCCCCCAAATTCTCGTTCGACTTCTCGAACAAAGTTGTCGATAGCGTCCGCTTTGGCCACGTCGGCGGGCACCCCGATCACCTTCACGCCGTACTTGCTGCTGATCTCCTGTGCTCGCGCCCGGAGGCGTTCCTCGTTACGAGCGCATAAGGCGAGATGCACGCCCTCCTGGGCCAGCCCCTCCGCGATGGCGAGGCCAATGCCCACGCTCCCGCCGCTGATAACGGCTACCTTATCTTTAAGTTGTAGATCCATGTTAGTTTCACCTCATGTTTGATGATTTAAATGTTGTCGTGATGAAAACTTGCGCAACAGCCCAAACCAGACCTGACATTCGACGCGATATTGGGCAATGATGCCTGTCCGGATGCCAGCCAGCACGAAGGTATTTCGTGCCCGTTGTCTCAAAAAATCAGTGCAATAGCTGATTTCCCCCTACGCAGCGTCGCGGTAGTAATCGCGGATGATGCCACCCAACACGGTGCGACAACGCACTGGACCGGTACTTTCGTGAGTTAACCCTGGTACGGGAATCCGTTGTTCGATACCCTGATGCGGGCGCGCCGTATTGAAAAACTCAACATATTCGCGCATCACGCGACGTAAATGAGCCTGGTTGATGATCAATAGTTTGTCCAAACATTCTTCCCGGGCCGAGCGTATCCATCTTTCCGCGAAAGTATTGGCATTGGAGGCGCGATACGGAGTAGAGATCACGTCAATGCCTTCAGCACCAAAAACGGTGTCAAAGGACTGAGTGAACTTCTTGTCATTATCCCGAATCAGAAATCGGATGCCCGGTTCGCGATCTTCTAGCTCCCACATCACCTGACGTGCCTGTTGCGTCACCCACGCCTTGTCCGGATGGGCCGTGCATCCGGCGAAATGTACCCGCCGCGTGCCAATCTCGATAAAGACAAGTACGTACAGCGTTTGGAGAAACAACGTCTCGGCGGTGAAAAAGTCGCATGCCAACAACTGATCCTTATAATGTGTCATCAGGTGACGCCAACTCGGTGATGGCTCACGGTCCGGTGCCGGTCGGGTCCCGTAGCGTTGCAGAATGTTGCCAACTGTCTCATGGCTGATGGTGATTCCCAGTTTGAGCAACTCTCCTTCAATACGCTCATAACCCCAGTCGTTGATGTGAATGTGCCCTTGGCTCAGCTAAGCGTGGGTGTTCTCTGGTCGGAGGATGTGCCCTTGCTGCTGCAAATGACCGGCATTGGCCTGGTGAGTGCGATGACGATTTTGAGTGCTATCGGCGACATTACTCGTTTTCCCACACCAAAACAGTTGGTGGGCTACGCAGGACTGGGCGCTGGTGTGCACCGTTCCGGCCAGACTGCACGCTCCGGCCCTATCACCAAGTCGGGGCGCGGCGAATTGCGCACCACCCTCATTCAAGTTGCCTGGGCTGCCACGCGCTACTCGCCCTATTGGCGGGACTGCTTCAACCGCTTGGCTCCGCGCAAAGGGTCGCATAAGGCCATCACCATCATCGCCCGTAAGATCCTGGTGGTTATCTGGCATCTGCTGACCGACCGATGGATCATGTGCGTGAGATCGAAAACACCTATCAGACACTCAAGTGACGTTGACGCGCCAGATGGCCATCTTCAGCTGCCTGAAACACTAACAAGACGGTGGCGCCGGTTTCCGTCGAATTACAAAAACAATGCGGATATGTAGCCTCGAACAGAAGGCTGTCGCCAGGTTCTAATCGGTACAGGCGATCACCAATACGGTACTCGATCTCCCCTTCAAGGCAGTAGACAAACTCCTCCCCAGGATGGGTGATGGGGTTGACCGCACTCCCGGCGCCAGGCTCTATGGTGACCAGGAAAGGCTCAAGCTGCTGCTCAGGTAGTCCAGCCCCCAATCCTTCCATGACAAAGCCTTTTCCATTGGAACGTTGGCGTTGGTTGCGTTTTAAGAATACCACAGGTTGTTCAGTACCGTCCTCAAGAAAGGCCGTAACCGGCACGCCCAATGCGGTTGCCAGCACGTGTAACGAGGAGAGGGTGGGCGAACTCTCTCCTCGTTCTATCTGGCTGATCGCATTGATCGATAGACCGCATTGGCTGGATAGGGCTCGCAAGGACAAGCCCCGTTGATTGCGCAGCGCACGAATGCGCATGCCAACACGGGATTCTAGCTGCTCGAACATCACTTGTTTACCTCCTGCCCTTGGCCGATTATCCAGATTGTACCATAAACTATGAAATATCGTTCAGAAGACTATTTTTTCTAGCGAAAATGCCCCACATCGTATAATTTAAATGGACGAATGTACCCTAGAGTTGTATAATAGAAGATAAGCAATCTGCTTGTTTGTGATGGAAATGGGCTCATTTCATCCGGTAGGGTTCTGAATGGCGGACGCGGTTATGGGAGCAGAAGACAATCACAAGGGCCCGGCCCAGGTGAAACCTGAGCAACGAATGGCTCCCGTGAACGGATCTGCCGGGCGCAACGCTCCTACCGTGACAGACAGCCATACAACGCACATCATGAGAATGAATGGGACATTTGGAGATGCTAAACTAATGGAGACTTCAATCGCCCAATAGAGCCATCAGGAGTAGGAAGATGGCGAAGGGAGATCACGCCGCACGTCTCCCGTGATTGAGATTTTTTGACCCTACGCCGTATCACAGCAGAGATTAATTCAACTCGCGGTGGGCTTCAACCTCCAAGCGGGTCATGCGTACATGGGCATAACCCGCAGCATCGAGGGGAAAACGCTCCAGATAGTTTTGCACGATATGATTGATGAATTCGTGACGTTGATCGTCGGGAACATGGTTCGTAAGCTTCATCCAGGTTGTACGAACCCAGCCGAGCAATCCATTGACTCCGCTATGGATCATATCTTTGGGAACCAGTTCCAGACGGTCAATCGTAAATCCCGCTTCTCGCAGCCAGGGTTCATAATCGTCCAGGCCGTAAAAAAAGTAGGGTGTTTGAAAACGATCAAAATACATCCGCCACCGTACACTCGTCGTTAGTTCGTTGAAAACCTGAATCACATCCGCCGCATTTCCTTTGCCACCGCAGGAGATGATCAACTTGCCAGCCGAGCGCAGCGACCGGTGTGCCGCACGTAAAAAAGCCCGGTGATCGTCCACCCAATGAAGGGTCGCATTCGAGAATACCAAATCAAAACCTTGACCGACGTCAAAGGTTCGAGCATCCTGACAAACAAAGGACAGGTTCGGGATGTTGCCGTAGGTACGCGTGGCATAGGCAATCATCTCCGGCGAACTATCGATCCCAATCAGGCGGCCAGAGGGCAGCGCAGACGCAAAATCCGCTGTGATCTTGCCATCTCCACAACCCACATCCAAAATCGTCTCGTCGCCGCGCAACACAAGTCGGGACTGCAGGTCGCGCGCCCACTGCAACTGGCCATCCGAATGTTTGGCATAATCTTCTGGATTCCACATAGCACCCTCCATCAACGGGATAAAGCCCGGCGTTCCCCTGCTGAGTTCTTTATCAAATCTGCTCCGATCTCGGTCAATTTGGCGAAAACGGCTTCGATATCATCAAGTGTAGTCCGATGAGAGCAGATGGACATTCTGAGGACAGTACGCTCCCGGATGGTGCTTGTCATGATGAAGGCAAACCCGCTGGCCTGTAGCTCATCTGCGATCTGCTGATTCAGCCAATCGAGATAGGCAGCGTTGGCCCGATAGGATGCTGGCGCATAACGAAAGGTGTAGATGAAGAGGTTAGGTTCGTGGAGCGCCTCAAAATCGTCGGACGCGCGCACAAGTTCATCGAGCCGTTCCGCACAGCGAACGCTCTGCGACAGCAGCTTGCGATACCCCTCGACCCCGTAGTGTTTGAGTGACATCCACACTTTCAAAGCCCGAAATCCGCGCGACATCTGGGGGCCATATTCGAAATAATCAAGGCCAGTATATTCGGTCGGCAGTATACCGCGCAGGTAGGGCGCGCTCATCGAAAAGGTCCGCCGCAGCTTTTCCGGGTCGCGCACCAGCACGCAGCCGCATTCGTACGGGATAAACAGCCACTTGTGCGGATCCAGTGTGATCGAATCCGCGCGTTCCAATCCGCTGTACATGTGCTCCCGGCCAGGCAACATGCGCCCAAATGCGCCGTTTGCGCCGTCAGCGTGCAGCCACAGGCCATATTTGGCGCAGACGTCCGCGATCGTGTTCAGGGGATCGACGGCACCAGTGTTGATAGAACCCACCTGAGCTACCACACAAAACGGAACATCTCCTTGCGCCCGGTCTGTCAGGATCATGTCCTCCAGTGCCGCCGGGTCCAGCGTCAAGTCCTCTCTACTCGGCACCGGGCGAAGCGCACTGCGACCCAGATTGAGCATATCTGCTACACGCGTAATCGATACGTGCCCTTCGTGGTCGGCCATATAAATCAGAAACCGGCCCGCGCGCGCGGTACTTTGAAATCCTTCCTGCGAACTGTCATAGGGCGCATTATTCCGCAGGGCGGTCAACAGCGCCGTGAAGTTTGCCATGGTCCCACCGCTCGTAAACAGGCCGCCGCACCCGGTCGGATAGCCGACCAACTCAGCTATCCAGGCAATCGTTTGCCGTTCAATCTCGGTGGCGGCGGGAGCTGCTTTCCATCCGCCCGCATTCATATTGACGGATGCGGCGAGCGCCTCGGCTAGCGTTGCCATCATGGTACCCGATCCCATCACAAACCCGAAATAGCGCGGAGAACCGACATGGGTAGTATGAGGGAGCACCTTGGCGGTCCACTCGTCCAGGATGGCGTGCGGCGACTGCCCCTTTTCGGGGAGCGATTCAGCAAATACGCCGGCGACATGATCGGATCGCCGCGCCGGGAATACCGGCTGGTCACGGATTGAGTCATAATAGGCAGCGATCATATCGATAACCCGGTAACCAAGTTCCCGAAACTCATCTGGTGTCAGGTCAGGATTCCACCAGAAATCGTGTGCAGGTTGTTTGTCGGCGGTCATGCTCTGCTCCCTATGTTGAGACTCGTTTGTCTGGATGCCTTGGTAACCATGTGTTGGTATTCGTAAAATATGGTTGAGGGTCTCCCAAAAACATTATTCAACCATTAATGGTGGTTCCGACCGACATGAACCAAAAAATCCGTTTTTGTCATGCGCCAGACGGTGTGCGTATCGCATATGCGACAATCGGTGATGGGCCGCCGCTGGTCAAAGCTGCCAACTATCTGACCCATCTCGAACACGACTGGAACGGCCCCGTCTGGCGGCACTGGCTCAGAGTACTCGCCCAGCACCATACGCTGATCCGCTACGACGAACGCGGCTGTGGGCTTTCGGACCGGAACGTGACCGAATTCTCCATTGATGCCTGGCTCCGTGACCTTGAGGCAGTGGTTGAGGCGCTGAACCTGGAACGTTTCCCGCTACTCGGTATCTCTCAGGGAGCGTCAGTGGCCGTAGCCTACGCGGTCAAATACCCGGATCGTGTAACGCATCTTATCCTGTATGGTGGCTACGCGCGGGGGCGTTTCAACCGCGATCTGACGCCTCACCAAAAGCAGGAAGCAGAAACGATGATTAATGTGATCCGCGTCGGCTGGGGCCAGGAGAATCCTGCTTTCCGGCAGCTTTTCACTACCCAGCTCATGCCGGGAGGTTCACCGGAGCAGATGCGATGGCTCAATGAACTTGCCCGTATCTCGGCAACGCCCGAAACCGCTGCGGCAATGGAGCGAGCGTTCTATCATATTGATGTGAGCGATGTCGCTCCCCAGGTAACCGTGCCGACGCTGGTTCTACATGCTCGTGAAGATTCCGCGATCCCTTTTGAAGAGGGTCGCGAGCTGGCTGCCCTGATCCCTGATGCACGTTTCGTACCGCTGGACAGCCGCAACCATATTCTGCTCGAAGATGAGCCAGCTTGGTCTCGGTTTCTGGCCGAAGTGCATACCTTTCTGGGTGCCATGCGTTCTGAGCCTGGACCAGTTTCTCCGGACGAACTCTTTCCTGAACTGACAGCTCGTGAGCGACAGGTCTTAACCCTGGTAGCGCAAGGATTGAACAACGCTGAGATCGCCGAGCGGTTGGTCATCACACCCAAAACCGTGCGCAACTATGTGACCCGCATCTACAGCACACTGGGTGTGGAAAGCCGTGCCCAGGCGATTGTCCTGGCTCGCGAAGCGGGACTCGGTCAAAAGCCCCGCTAACACGAACAGCCCGGCTCTTATACCCTAGCCGGGTGATATATTCTGGTTCACGTGGAATAAGTTGTCGGGATCGTACTTGGCTTTGACTTCGGCCAAACGCTCGTAGTTATCGCGATAGGTGGCCCGGATACGGTCTTGCCCTTCTTCCATCATGAAGTTGACATAACCGCCGCCTGCCGAGTGCGGGTGGAGTGCCGCCCAATAGTCGTGGGCCCAGTCTGTCATACGTCCAGTATTTGCCGCATCGGGATCGACCCCGACGATGACTTGCGACCAGATCACGTCACGAAAACTAAACGCCGTCTCGTTCTGGCCCACGCCGTGGACTGCCCCGTTTATCGGGTAAAGGTGCATCGTCGAGTGTTCTGTCGGGAGCGCTGATCCGTACTCCAGATGAATCGCGAGAGCCTCGTCGCTCAGTTCCTTCACAAAGTCCGCTTTCCAGTACCAGTGCAGGCCTGGCGGGTAATATATCTGGTCGAACATGCTCTGGAGCGCCGGATATGGCATCGGGCCTACCAGGTCGAGCACGGGCGTCCCAAGCCGCCGGATCGGCTCAAAGACTTCTTCCGCCTTTTCCAGCGGGCCGGTATAGCACCACGTGATGACACAGCCGTGTTGGCTGTGCAGTTCTTCCGGCAACGGTGAGCCAGTCGGAACCCGGTGAAAGCCAAACCACCCATACATATCGTCGGGCGCGTTGATGATATAGTCACGGTACCATCGTAAGATGTCGTTGGCCTGCGTGATCGGCCAGATCATTGGGCCGCCATATACCGTGTGAACCGGGTGTGCGCGGAACACAAAGGATATCACCACGCCAAAGTTACCGCCGCCCCCGCGAACCGCCCAGAACACATCCGCATTGTGGTTGGCATTGGCAGTGATAAAATTCCCGTTTGCCAGCACCATATCCACTTCGAGCAGATGATCGATTGTCAGCCCGTATTTGCGCGACAGGTAACCATGTCCGCCGCCGAGGGTCAATCCGCCGACACCCGTTGTGGAGATAATGCCGCTGGGCACCGCCAAACCAAACGCGTGAGTCGCGTGATCAATATCACCCCAGGTGCAGCCACCTTCCACACGCACCGTGCGCGCTTCCGGCTCGACATGAATACCTTTCATCGGTGATAAATCGATCACCAAACCATCTTCGACCATCGCCAACCCCGCGCCATTGTGTCCGCCGCTGCGAATCGCCACGTCGAGATTGTTTTCGCGTGCAAAATTCACGGCGGCGATGACATCAGCCACGTTTGCACAGCGAGCGATCAGGGCCGGTTTTTTGTCGATCATAGCGTTGTAAATCTGGCGCGCAGCGTGATAACCTTCAGTGTCAGGCCCGATGAGGTCGCCGCGCAATTTCGCCCTAAAATCGTCCGCGACTTTCTGATCTAGAACGCGTGTTGCCATTTCTGATCCTCTCTTTTCGCCAAGCGACGCCCGGTAAGGGGCCACTTCGAAATCGTTTAGCGGAATATGGACATAGTGTAGGTCAGAAAGGTGCACGCGTCGTGAGCCAGGAGACCTCAATTTGACTCGACCGACCAGTGAAATTATGGGACAGGTGTCCCACTATCAGTAACCACATCAGGGCTGATTCAGTGTCTGCTGTGAAGTCGAAAAGTGAATGATCGGTTTCGGGCGTGCGAGATCGGCTACAGGGACGACTTAAGTGAAATAGTCACGACTTAATCTGACACTTCGAGTACAATGGCTTGATGTGAGCCAGGACTGTGAATGTGCCATCGACAGCTTGCCGATTCCCGTCGTGCAGTTTCACCTGGTGCCGGGCTCGACGGGCGATTGGCGAGCCTACAGCGCGACCTATGGCAAGGTATCGTCCAAGAAAGTGACCATTTTCGGCTACAAGTTGCATCTGTTGATTACCCTGGGCGGCGTCATTCTGGATTTCGAACTGGCGCCGGCTAACGAAGGCGATCTGGCCGTCGGCGCGGAGTTGCTGGCCCAGCACACCGACCTGACGGTCTATGGCGACAAGGGCTACAGCAGCGCGGCGGTCGCTGCTGAGTCGTTGCGCACCAATCGCTTGCGGCTCTTGACCCTGCCGCGTTCCAACCAGAAAGTTCAAGTTCCCACTCCGATCCACAGGACGTTCAATGCAGTACGCCAGATCATTGAAACCGTCAACGGGCAACTGACCGAGCAGTTCCATAACGCCGATCTGAGCATCGGCGTGGGGTTTGGTCTGTTCGCGATCTCCTCAGTTTTGCGCTACCGCACGAATACCATCCCGATCTGGGAAATGACCTGCCCGTTTGTGCTAATTGCGCTGCCGGTGATCAACTCGATTATGCTCTGCGAGGCGTACTACGAGGAATTTGCTGTGGCCGACTTCGCTACCATAGGCGTGCTCTTCGTTCTCGAACACGCATGGCGATTCCATTACGAGACGCGCAAGGTTATCATGTACGAGCGGATCGATATGGTCCGGCCCGAAAACTGGTCTCTGCTGGTGCAAGACCTACCGGAGAGCCCGCAGACCCTCCGGCATGCCCCCCGCGCTGGCAGACATCACTCACGCGGAGAAAAAGCCCCACCCCAAAGCGCCATCTGTAACGCTGGAGCTACTCCGCTGTTACGACAATCGTCGCGCTCGCGTCGTCGATAATCCCAGCGGGATACTGGTCCGGCTTACCATCCCCGTCCCCATCTAACATATCAGTGACGGGATGGGTCTGGACGGTCGTCCATTCTACAGTGTGTTCACCGACTCCGAGCCAACTCAAGTCATATACCCAATAGTTCCCGTACTCATCGCCGGGATGGTTGTTGCAGAAGTCGTAGGTGAAGCCGGTGTCTAGTCTGGGGCGCCAGTATGGCTTGGTTGCCTTAACCGATCCATCCAGCAGGACCTGGCCATCAACCACAAGTTCTACGGCAAACGCGTTTTCGTAGCTTGTATACAATCCTGGTGCGCGACAGACAAACCAGCCCGTTACCAACAAAATGGTACTGCCGTTAGGGGCTTCATAGGTTTCTTCCGGAGCCCAAGTTATTATCACTACTGGCATGTCAGCCTGTGCGCCAGCGGATGGGACGACTGCCAGTGCGGGCAGCGCCAGCACGGCGACTATGACGACCGACATCAACGCTTTGCAAAGACGGGGATTCATGCGTTACGCTCCTTTTGTCTGTTCGATTCGGACGGACGATCGATCAGGGGCGGGTGGTCGTCTGCAGCGAGCGCCCGCCCCGCGTGCGGGAACTAGAAGCCGGTCGTCTCATATGTGATGCCAGGGATCTGCACGGCCTCCGGCGCGAGCGCCGCGGCTGCATCGGCATCGCCGTACAGCTCGGCCAGCAGGAACGCAGCCACAAAGTGATCGACCAGATCATGGGCGCGGTTTGGCTCCCATACATCATCGAAGCATGCCAGGAAAAACCCCGGCGTAGCGGCGACTGTCGGAGAGCATTGGCCCGCGACCATATGGGCCGCGTTCTCCAGCGTGACCCGGGTCTTCGAGGCGCTGCCAGCATAATTCCAGGCTGGATCAACGTTATACTCCGGTATCGCCGTGTCGTCGTTGCCTGACTTCAAAAACAGCACCGGCACTTCGATATTGGCATAGCCTTCTTCGCTGACAACCACCGATCCGCCGCCCGGCATCATGGAGACGACGGTGTCGATCCGTGCATCACCCAGTGAAGGCCAGAGTTCGCCCGGTGCGCCATCGACTCCGGCCAATTCCATCAGGTGCGCTTCCATGGCCGGCAAGTCCGCACCGTGAAGCTGGCACATCACCGTAGAGAGCATACTGGCGTAAACACCTGATGCACACAGCTCTGGCAAGCTGCTGAAATCGAGGCGCGCGCCTGCGGCGAGCAGGCTCGTAGCACCGCCGTATGACAGGCCGACCGCCGCCACTCGGTCCACATCGATCAAACCCGCTAGAGCGCCCCCAGGCCCGGTGAGCACCTCGGCATAATCCAGTGCCTGCGTGATATCGCGCGGACGCTGCACCAGGCTGTCGATCATCCTTTGCGCAACAGCGACCTGTTCCTCCTCTGTGCTGGCGAGGAAACTACCGCGCAGCGTGTCGCTATGCTGCATCGCCATCACCACAAATCCGTGTGATGCCAGGTGCTCCCTCAGGTACGCGGTGAAATAGAGCTGCCCATTCGCCCCGTGCGAGTAGACCACCAACGGATACGGGCCATTCGCGACATCGGGCGTGCCCTCCGGGATCGCGCGACCGGGCATGTCGTTCAGCACGGGCAGGAGATCGCCGATGCCCAGGTCATAGGTGATGGCTTCCTCGGCCCCGTCGGGATTGACCGCGGGATACCAGATGGCGCCTTCCAGCGGGTGCTCCGCATGTCCATCCGTGAACGTCATGAAGCCTACCGGGTGCGGGCCGCGCACGCCGTAGGGCGGCGCATCGGGCCGGAAGCCGGCGCGGGCGGGATCGCCTTCCTGGGCGACTGCCGATGGAACCAGCGCCAGACAGAACAGAGCGATCACAACGAGATACAGAACTTGCCTCGTGCGTGTGTTGACCATTGCCACTTCCTCCTCACACTGTTGGTCTTTTGCAGACCCACGCGTTTGATTTCATTGTATGGGCATAATCGAACCGGATGAGGCAGGGAAAAGTGAGGGAAACGAGGTAGGAAAAAGTTAGGTCTTCAGCGTGCACGCTCTGAATCAGGCTATAATGCGACTAACAACCCAACCAATTCACGGAGTACGGCACGATGGAAGCGGTGCAGATCATCAAGGGCTATGAACTTCGTGAGCGAATTGGCAGCGGTGGATTCGGGGTGGTCCACCGCGCCTATCAATCCACAATAGGTCGCGAAGTGGCGATCAAAATCATCCTGCCGCACTATGCCAATCACCCGGATTTCATTCGCCGGTTCGAAGCCGAGGCGCAGTTGATCGCGCAGCTAGAGCATCCGCACATCGTCCCGCTCTATGACTACTGGCGCGACCCGGACGGGGCGTATCTGGTCATGCGCTGGCTGCGGGGCGGAAATCTGCATGAAGCCCTCCAGCAGAGTCCCTTCGACCTCGAACGCGCCGCCCTGCTGATCGACCAGATCACATCCGCGCTGGCACTGGCGCACCGCAACGGCATCATTCACCGCGATCTGAAACCGGCCAACATCCTGCTAGACGAAGATGGAAATGCTTATCTCTCCGACTTTGGCATTGCGAATGTCATTCTGGACGCGACATCGGAGCAGCCAGAAATCGATACGATCCTCGGCTCGCCCGATTATCTCTCGCCAGAACAAGCCCGTGGCGAACCCGCCTCGCCCCAGACCGATATCTACAGCCTGGGCGTGGTGCTCTACGAGATTCTGACAGGTCGCTATCCCTTCCCCACCAGGACCCCAGTCGAGCGCCTGTACCACCACCTGAACGATCCGCTGCCGCTCATCACCACCCTGACCGATGAGGTGACCGGCGGTGTGAACACGATCATTCAAAAGGCGACGGCCAAGAATCCAGCCAACCGCTACGCTGACGTGCTGGAGATCGCGGCGGCTTTTCGCCACGAAACCGCGCTCACGGTGATCCGGGCCAGTGAAAGCCTGGTCGAACAGCTCACCCTCCGCGAGCAGGAAGTGCTTCAACTCCTCATCAGTGGCTACTCCAATCAGGAAATCGCCGATGAACTGGTGATTACACCGGGCACAGTGAAATGGTATCTCTCGCAGCTCTACGGCAAACTGCGGGTGCGCAGCCGCGTGCAAGCTATCGTGCGCGCGCGTGAACTCAACCTGATCGTCCCGTCCGAGGCGGGCGAACCGCTTGACACCGAAACCCCGTATGTCCTCCGTCCGGAACCGGAAAATCCCTATAAAGGGCTGCGCGCATTTCAGCCCGCTGATGCGCGCGATTTCTTTGGACGCGAGAAACTGGTGAGCAAGCTGATCGCGCGATTGGCCGAGAAAAACGGGATGTCGCGCTTCCTGGCAGTCGTCGGCCCCAGTGGCAGCGGCAAGTCGAGCGTGGTCAAGGCCGGGTTGATTCCCGCGTTGTGGCGCGGCGAGCTGCCCGGCTCGGATCGCTGGTTTGTGGTCGAGGTCGTGCCCGGCCCGCGCCCGCTGGACGAACTCGAAATCGCGCTGACCCGCGTGGCGGCACATCCGGGCCCAAACCTGCGCGAGCATCTCGAACGCGACCAACACGGGCTGCTGCGCGTGGCCGGTTTGATTCTGCCAGACGACGGGAGCGAGTTGGTCCTTGTGATCGACCAGTTTGAGGAGTTGTTCACGCTGGTCGAAGATGAGGCGGCACGCGCTCATGTCCTCGATCTGATCCAGGCCGCCGTCACCGACCCGCGCAGCCGGGTGCGCGTGGTTGTGACGCTGCGCGCCGATTTCTACGATCGCCCCTTGCATTACCCGGCGTTTGGTGAGTTGATGCGCACCCGCATGGAAACCGTCCTGCCCTTGTCGGCTGAGGAACTGGAAGCAGCCGTCATCAAGCCCGCTGAGCGTGTCGGCGTGTCCTTTGAACCGGGATTGGTCACGCGCATTGTCTCGGACGTGCATTACCAGCCGGGCGCGCTGCCGCTGCTCCAATACGCGCTCACCGAGTTGTTTGAGCAGCGCGAGCAGCTAACCCTGACCCAAGCGGCCTATCAAGCCTCAGGCGGCGCGGTGGGAACGCTCGCCAAACGGGCCGATGATGTGTACTGCGAACAGGATGCCGCAGGCCGCGACGCAATCCAGCAGATGTTTTTGCGGCTGGTTACGCTCGATGAGGATGCCACAGAAACCCGGCGGCGCGTGTTCCGGTCAGAACTGCTCAACATCGCCACCACTGACAATGTGATGGATGAGGTCATCGACACCTATGCGGCGTACCGGCTGCTGACTCTGGACCACGACCCGGCGACTCGAAAGCCTACCGTCGAGATGGCACACGAGGCGATTCTGCGTGAATGGCAGCGGCTGCGCGATTGGCTGGATGAGAGTCGCCACGACATCCGGCAGCAGCGCCTGCTCTCCGCCGCTGCCGCCGAATGGCAGCACGCCAACCGCGAGTCCAGTTATCTGCTGAGCGGCGCAAAGCTGGAGCAGTTCGAGGGCTGGGCAGCTGAAACGCGGCTCGCATTGACTCAGGACGAACGAGACTACCTGAAACAAAGCGTGGCCGAAAACGAACGCCAGGCAACCGCTGAGCGCGATCGTCAGGAACGCGAGCTCGAAACACAGCGCCAGCTCGTCGAGCAACAACGGCACGCGGCCAACCGGCTGCGTTACCTGGTGGCCGGGTTGGGCGTGTTTCTGGCCGTGGCGATCGGGTTGGCGATCTTCGCGCTGGACCGCGAACGCCGCGCCCAGGATGCACGCCAGCAGGCCGAACGCGAGGCCGAGGTCAATCACAGCCTCGTATTGGCGAACGAGGCCGAAGATGTTCGCGGCGTGGGCCAGACCGATCTGGCGCTGATGCTGGCGATGCAAGCACTGGCCGTCGACGACCCGCCGCAGGAGGCGGTTCGCGCCCTGAGAGACATCGCGCTCAGTACCGGCCTGCGGGCGAACCTGCCGGGACACAGTTACAAGGTGCAGGCGATGGCGTTTAGCCCGGACGGGCGAACGGCTGTCTCGGCAAGCTGTGCGGAACTGGTCGCGGCGAACGAGTGCATACGCGGGGAGATCATCGTCTGGAATGTCAGCGGCGACGCGGGCCAAGCCGCCGAAATCGAACGAATCGAAGCGCATGACGGCTGGGTGCACACGCTGGCGTTTGTGCCCGGCACATCCACGCTGATCTCCGGCGGCGGCGATGGGAAACTCCTGACCTGGGATGCCGATCCGGAGTCCGCCACGTTTGGCGCGCTGCAAAATGAGCTGGCTGCCTACCCCGCTGCCGTGCGCAGTCTTGCGATCAGTCCGGATGGAACCCTGCTGGCGCTCGCCCTGCAAAGCGACACCGCGCTGGCGGTGGTGGAGGCCAGTACGGGCAACAGTCTGCACACGTTAGCCGGGCACACTGGGCCGGTGAGCAAAGTCATCTTCGCGCCGGACGGGCAGTTCATCCTCTCGGCCTCTGATGATGCGACCATGATCTTGTGGGACGCTGCAACAGGCGAGAAGGTGCGGGTCTTCGAGGGTCACACCGCTGCGGTGAACGATATTGTTTTCTCGCCGGATGGCACGACGATCCTCTCGCGCAGCGCCGATCTCACCGCGCGGTTATGGGACGTTCCAACCGGCACGATCCTGCGCACTCACAAGACGCTCTTTGGACTGGGATGTATCGGGATCAGCCCGGATGGCAGGCTGGCTTATGTTTGCGAAAAATCGACCACTGGCGTGTGGGATGTGGCTCAATGGTCCCAGGTCGATACGTTCCTGATGACGGCCGCCCCCGAACATCACTCACTTGCAGTCAGCCCCGACAGCAGCTATCTGCTTGCGGGCAGCGACGCGGGGGCGATGGCCCTACTCAACACGTCTGACCGGGCGATTGTCCACAATTACGCCGCAGAAGGTGTGGTGCCCGGCGGAGGAATCGCGATTACGCCGGACGGGCGAAAGCTCATCATGGGTACATACGGCACGGATACGCTGATATGGGACACTGAGACCCATGAAATTGTGCGCCGGTTGGACGCTCAGGGGTTAGGAGCGAATGCCATCACAGTTAGCCCGGACGGCAAGTGGGCGGTCGTCAGTACGAGCGATTTCCTGGGGGGCACGCGGCGCACCTCGATTGGTGTTTGGGACATTGAGTCCGGCGAGATGATCAGCCAGTTCGACGGGTTCGAATATTGGCCCAAGTTCCAGGCTTTCGCGCCGGATGGCCGGACCATTCTGGGCGGTTCATTCACCGTCAAGCCGAACTGGGATGAAGAGAATCTAGGCGAGATCGTCCTGTGGGAAGCTGCCACCGGCGAGGAAATCCTCCGTTTCGACTATCACGACGATCTGGCCTGTGTGGACATCACTCGGGATGGCACACTGGGTCTGGTCGGCTCGGCCCACGCCATCGGTGAGATCAGTCTGTGGGACATCGATCCCGAGTCGGCGTCGTATGGCGAGTCGATCTGGCGCCGGAAAATGGAACCCTTACCTTCCGCGGCGATGGACTGCCAGTTCGCCCGCGACGATCGGACGTATTTCATGGCCACGAACCTGGGCACCGTGGAGCAGCGCGATGTCATGACTGACAGGCTGATCCAGGTGTTTAGCGGCCATGATGGGTGGGTCCTTCATCTGGACATCAGCCCAGACGGGCAGCAACTTCTCTCGGCGGGGCGGGATGGCAACATTGTCCTGTGGGACATTGCATCCGGCCATGAACTGCGCCGCTTCACGGGGCACACGGCTGGAATCTGGGAGGTGATTTTTTCCCCGGATGGGCAGTATGCCTTTTCGTCATCGTTCGATATGTCGGTGTTGCAGTGGCGTATCGCGAATTGGTCGGTCGACGAACTGCTGGCCTGGATCCGTGACAACCGGTACGTCCGCGAGTTCACCTGCGAGGAGCGCGCACAGTACCGCATCGAGCCGCTGTGCGAGTAGTTCAGGTGGGGCGGCGCCGCCCCACCCTGTCGCGTCCTATCGGTGGGAGCGTCACAAAGTGGGGCGGCGGTTGGCGAACAGTAGGAGTCAGTCCGCCGCCTCAAAGCCATAGATGAGGGTATCCGGCTGGAAGGCAGCCCAGGCGAACCAGAAATGCGGCGCGGCCAACCGCTGCCGCAACTGCTGCCCGGCCAGGTCGCCGTCGGTCGCGGTGCCGAACACGTTCCAGGCGGAGCCGGTCTGTTCATCGCGGATCGCGCCCTCGGCGTCACGGACAAAGGTCAACTCCTGCCCGTTCAGCGCGCGGTCATACAGCGCTGCCATGCCTACGTCCTGTGATGAGTCAATATCGCTGCGGTCAAGCGCGCTGGTCGCGCCGGGCTGCCAGAACGCGACCACGTCCTGAGAGCCAACGGTGTCATTGATCACGCCCACGCTGGCAAGCGTCTCGAACGGGTAGGCTACCGGGATGCCGTCGATCACACCCGCCAACACACGCGACGTGGCGAACAGGCGATCATCCACCCGCCCTCGGAACAGGAACGGGCTGTCGCTGCTGTCATAGCCCACGTAGGGATTGCTGCCGTAGCTGCGGCTGCCCGGCGACAGCACTTCCCCATCCGGGTATTGTTCCGCGAATGCGCCAAATCCCACCACCTGCGACGGCAAGATGGTAAGCTGGTGTCCGGTGTACTGGCCGACAATGCCGGTCCCGGTGAACTGCTGCCACCAGGATTGAGTCACGTCGTCCCACATGATCAGGTCGCTGTTGCGCAGCAGCCCGCTGACGCCGAAGCGAAAGACCTGATCATCCACCGTGCGCTCGAAGACGACGGCGCTGTTGCACAACGGGCAGAACGTCACCGCCACCGGCTCGCCGCCCACGACATCATTCACGATCTCGTGCCGCGTCAGGATCGCCAGGGGATAAGCACGGGCGATACCGTTCAGGCTGAACGCCACCACCGGCGACTGCGGCTGAAGCCAGTCCCGTGCCACATCCACCGGGTCAAACTCCGGATGGTCGATCGGTGGAATGCCATCGCGCGGCACGCCGCCCGATATGATGTCATCGAACACACCTGGCTCGTAGGTGCAGAAGTCAGTTTTATCCCAGACGCGCTGCAAGTTGCTCACGTCGATCGGCGGGTCGTCGCAGCTCAGTTGAGCTTGTGCGTGATCGCCAGTCTCTGGAAAAAAGGTCGCGGCAGCAACCAAACCGACGGCAATCAAAGCGACACTGAGCAGGAACTGGGGGCTGATCTTGAACATGGTGTTTCCCTCTCTCGGATTGATTCGGCGCGTCAGGACGATAGAACGCTGTCGAGCATCTGGTCGATTTGACCGGTGGTCAGCGGGCCGAAATGCCGTGCTACAATCACCCCCTCATGGTCCAGCAGCAAGGTGGTCGGATAGCTGAACAGCCCATACTGGGCCTGGATAGCGGTAGACTCGTCCAGGGCCAGTGGGAAAGTCAAACCAAGTTCCTCGCGGAAGCGGCGCACGGTGTCAGGCGATTCGCCGCTGTTCACGGCCAGGATGGTGAAGCCATCCCCCGCGCGCGCCTCATACTGCTGCTGGAATTCGGGCATCTCCACCCGACATGGACCACACCATGTTGCCCAGAAGTTGAGCAGCACAACCTGCCCGCGCAGATCGGAGAGGGACACCGGCTCACCCTCATCGGTCACAGTCTGGAAGTCCGGGGCCAGATTGCCGACCTCTAGGCCGACTTTAAGCGATGCTGGCTCGCCAACAGCCAGCTCAGGCGCTGCCTCAGCAGACAGGGGTTGAATCCCGTCTGTTACTTGAAATGCAGAGGTGTCACCGCCAACCAGATCAACCACCTGTTCTTCAAACCCGATCGAGAACTCAGCGAAGTCACCGGCAAATCGCGCGCTGAGGTCCTGCAAACGACCGCTGGCGACCATCAGGCCGATCAGGATCAGGAAGGTGCCGCTCGCCAGCTCGATCGCGCGCATGTGGCGCTGCAAACGCCGCAAGACACCCCGCGTCTGGTCGAGCAGCAGCGCGGTCAGCAGGAACGGCACACCCAATCCCAGTGAATACGCCGCCAGCAGCGTGCCCGCTTCGCTCACGTCGCCGCCGCTGGCGGCTAGCGTCAACACCGCGCCATAGACCGGCCCGATGCAGGGCGTCCACCCGGCGGCGAACACAACCCCTATCAACGCGGAACCGCCAAAACCCTTCGAATGTGCGGCGTTCATCTGGCGGCGCGTATCGGCATAGAGCGCGGTTTCAACGCGTGTCAGCACGGCGGTCCAGAAACCCGCGGGGTGCGTAAACGCACGACCCAAAATGAGCACAAGCCACAGCGCCGCCACCACCAGAACCGCAGACGTTGGGAGCCACGTGTTGCCCTCCCACAACGGCGTTGACCACACAGCCAGCGTGCCGGTGAAACCCCAGGCGATCAGGGCGCTCGCCAGCAGCGCAGTCGCCAGACTGAACAGCGGGCTGGCAAGCACCTTCTCAGCGGCGCGCAGGCGCGCAAACAGGCGCGCCAACACGCCCATGAAGTGCAGCCCAAAGACCACGATCACGATGCCGCCAATGCGCCCGATGAGCGCCGTCACCTGGTTGATGTTTGACCCGCCGATTTCCTGGATGAACGCCGTAGACAGCAGGCCAATTGCCACAAAGACGAAGGTGAAACCGGCCACGAAGAACACGCCGTGCAGCGCCGTTCCGAAACGCTGGCCGACCGAGCTTGACTTAGGCGCTGTGCCCATCCGCAGATTAGCGGCAACGGTGTTGGTCATGCGACCGCCCATGTACCCCACGTAGGCGGGCACGAGTGGCAGCACGCACGGTGATATGAACGATACCAGCCCGGCAATGAACGCCAGTCCCAGGGTTAACTCCATAGCGCGATCCTCTCCGTCTGCCTGCTAAAGACACCAGACCGGTGCATAGCAACGCAATGTGAGGCTAACAGGGGGCGGTGCACGCCTCTGTTGCCAGGGCAACAACCGGGGTCAGCGGGAAGCAGTTCTCATCCGATTCTCATATTGGGGCACGTCTGGCGTAGCAGGTTTCTTTGGGCGGTTGCCTGAAACCGGAATTGCTGTGGGATACGGCCCAAATGAAGCAGGCCGTATCCCAGACGCTCTACAAACTACTCTTCAGCGGTTTCCGGGACCTGCAACTGATAGCGCAGCAGATAATCCGAGTTGCCCTCCTGTGCGTGGCAAGCGATGCACATATCCACCGCACCTGCCGCGTCAACAGCACCTTCGGGCGCGGACATCACCCAGAACCAGTCGTTCGCCTCCGGATTGAACCCATCGACCTTGTACATCACGGTGATTGCCGCGAGATCGCCCGGCTCTTCGACCGTGCCCATGTAGTTTTCTTTCACAACGATACTGCCTGGAGGCAGAATGCCGTTGAAATCGTCACGCTCGATGGCCGCCAGCGCCCGGTCATTTACGAAGATGCGGACTGCCACACCGTGCGGCTCCTGGCCCGGCAGAAGGCCGCTGAAGTCCTCGATGTTGACGTCGTCGCTGGGCCAGCTCGCCCACGCCGTATAGTCATTGGTCTGGAGCACATACTCCATGACCGCGTCACCATCTGCTTCAGGGAGTGGGTCGCCGAAGAAGGTGGCCGGCTCTTCACCGAACGCGTAACGCAGCAGGTAATCCGCGTGTCCTTCCTGGGCGTGACAGGCGGAGCACATCTCCACAGCGCCTTCGGCATTGACGGTGCCATCAGGCGCCACCGACAGCCAGAACCAGTCGTTCCCTTCGGGGGCGAATTCCTCCACCTTATACATGGCAGTGACCGCGGCCAGATCGCCCGGCTCTTCCGGACTCCCCATGAAATTCTCTTTGACGACAAGGCTGCCCGGTGGCAGGATGCCGTCGAAATCTTCAGCCGCGACGGCTTCCTGGGCGACATCATTTACGAAAATGCGGATGGTACTGCCGTGCGGTTCTCCGCCCTGGACGTAAGCGCCAAAATCGGTCCACCGGTCGGGCGTCCACGAGCCCCAGTCCTGATAGGGACTCTCAGTCAGGATGAACTCGGCGATGGCCTGACCGTCGGCTTCCGGCAGTTCTGGTTCCTGGGCAACTGCCGGGTTGGCGTGATTCCAGTTGAACATGGCGAATGCGGCGACCAGCAGGCCGAAGCCGAGCGCGGCCAGGGCGATGATGTGATACCGATGTCTGTGTGGCATAGCGTTTCTCCCCTTAAGACTGGCTGTGTGCGATCAGGTATTCCATTTGGCACATACTTCCATTGTTACTGTAACGGAAAATGGCTGCGCATTTGGAAAAGAATCACCGGTCAAATGCCGAACGTTTGGCAAATATCGACCACGCCCCGCTATATTTGGAGATAGACTGAGTCAGGGAAAGGAGCGCCGGTGACGACACGGATCGCAGTGGGCCTCGACAATGCGCAGCAAGGACGGGCCTGTGGACGTAATGCCGCGCGCGCCGCTTTGGAGTCGCTCGGCAAGTCGCCGGTCTCGCTGGCGCTGTTGTTCACCTCGCATCCCGATCCGGCGCAGGTGCTGCAGGGAGTCAATGAGGTGCTGAGAAATGTTCCCCTGATCGGCGCGACCTCCGCTGGCGAATACAGCCACCAGGGGTATGTCGAGCGGGGCGCGGGTGTGATGCTGATCCAGAGCGATGACATCCTGTTTTATGGCATGAAACACCAGCGCCGGCGTTTTTTGGGAAGCGGCAAGCTATTCGGACAGCTTCAAGGAATCTCCGAGGGTGGCCTGGGCAGTCCGTTCAGCTACCGCACGCTGATGCTGTTTCCGGACGACCAGTCCATGAGCCTGGACGGTGTGGTCGACCAGGCCATGACAGAGACCGCCCTCTTGTACACTATTCTGGGCGGTGCCGGTTTGAAACAACCTGCGGTCCCCCAGTCGCCCGCTGTGTTCTACAATGACCAGCTTCTCCGCACGGGGTTGAGCGGCGCTGAAGTCCTGAGCCGCGTGCCACTGGGTCTGGCCCTGGCGAACGGTTGGACGCCGATCAGCGGGCCCTACCGCGTGACCCAGTCAGGTGACCGGCGCGTGATCAGGCTCGATGGGCGTCCCGCGCGTGAAATCTATGAAGACTTTTTCAACGCGCACCGGATCCACACAACCAGCGATACCTTCTCAGAAACACTGCTACACTATCCAATCGGTATCTGTGCCGAGGGCGACTGTAAGGTCAGCATCGTCATGGGATGTGACAGCAAAGGGGCGTTGATGGTGGCTTCGCCGCCCGCGAAAGGCAGCCTGATCCACATTCTTTCGACCCGACCCGACGCGCTGATCACCGCCGCGGAGAAGGCCATACAGGAAGCGCTGGACAACCTGGGCGAGCAGCCCAGAGCGGGGGCGCTGTTCATCGACTGCGTCTCGACGGGGATGGTACTGTCAGACGCTTATGAGCAGCAGCGGCTGGCGGTGGAACGCTGCATGGGGAATATGCCGTTCCTCAGTTTTCGAAGTCACGGCGTTCTGGCGCGCCTTCAGGGACAGTTGAGCGGTCATTATGAATGCTCGGTGGGAACGTGCGTGCTGCCTGGGTAGAAGCAAAAGATGCTGACGGTGAATGGCTTTACGCAGAGTCTGGTGAATTTGATCGCCGCTCAGGATGTCGAGCAGGTCGTCGATCACACGCTCGCCATCTTGATCGACCTGCTTCACCCTCGCTGGGCAGGCATCTTGCTGTGGGACAGCGCGTTGAACCGCTACATCCTGGGTGATGTCCGGATGGAGGCGTATTCTGCGTCAGAGGCACCGGCGCTCCGGCGTGAAATTCTGCGCCAGGGTGAGATGGCGCGGCAGTCCGATGCGCGCTGCGCGCGGTTCATCAGCCCCGGTCTGTTCTATCACCCCGTCCACACAAGTGCGGGCCAGCACGTGGGCGCGTTTTGTATCGGCATAGACCAGATGTCGGCGCCCGAACCTTACAGTCTCCTGGTCCAGTGCAGTACCAGCGCGCTTGATAAAGCGCTCCGGCTTCAGCTTGCCGAATCGGAGCACGCCGAACTTCACGCCGAACGCGAGCGCCTTGAACGGCTGCTGCAAGCCGTTGAACAGCAGCAGCAGGTGATTGACCGGCTGCTGTCGGCTGAACGCCAGTTTTCCGCCGCGCTCGAGGCCAAGGTCGAAGAACGGACTGCTGAGCTGCAAGCGGCCCAGGCACGCCTGATCCAATCTGAAAAACTGGCCGTGATCGGCCAGCTTGCCAGCTCGCTGGCGCACGAACTGAACAACCCGCTCCAGGCGATCCAGAGTGGATTAGGGCTGCTTATGAGCGAAGTGAAACAGGGAAACGCTACACAGGCCCTGATCGATTTGGACATCATCCAGGCTGAACTGGAACGCATCCAGGCGCTGTTTCGCCAGATGCTCGATTTCTACCGGCCCGTGTCTCATGAGTGCCAGCCGCTCGACCTGAATGCTATTTGTGACGCGGTGCAGGTGCTCATGCGCAAGCGCTTGCAGGATGCCCACATCAGCTTGCAGCTTGATCTGTCTTCCTCGCTGCCATTGACCTGTGGCGACAGCAACCAGATCAAGCAGGTGCTGCTGAATCTCCTGCTGAATGCTGCGGAGGCGATGCCCGCGCAGAGGGGTAACATCACGCTCAGCACAGCCAGCGACAATCGTCAGGTGTCCATTCGCGTGGTTGATGATGGGATAGGCATTGCCGAGGAGTTGCGCGAACGGCTGTTTGAGCCGCTCTTCACGACAAAAACACGCGGGCTGGGACTTGGCCTTCCCATCTCTCAGGAGATCATCCGGCGGCATGGCGGTGAAATCCAGGTGGAAAGTGATCCTGGGCAGGGAACGGTCTTTACAGTGAGCTTGCCAGTGCGAGAGCAATGCCATGACGCATAGTGTGCTGGTCGTTGACGATGAACCCGTCGTTCGCAGTTTTCTCGTGCGCGTGCTGGAACAAGCGGGATACGCGGCACAAGCCGCCACCAATGGGCGTGAAGCGCTGCAACGGCTGGACGAATCGCCGTATGGCGTGCTGTTGACCGATATCAAGATGGACCAGCTCGACGGTGTCCAACTGCTGGCCCAGGTCAGGACGCGCTATCCGGACATGGCGGTCATCCTGTTGACCGGGCACGCAACGGTGCAGTCAGCAGTAGAGGCGCTGAGGCTCGGCGCGCATGACTATTTATTGAAGCCGGCCAAGAACGAGGATGTCCTGAACGCAGTGGCGTCGGGGCTGGAAGCACGCGCACGGCAGCGCCGGACAGCTCGATTGGAGCAAGCAGCAGGTGAAATGTTGCGCGTTATGCAGGACAATCAGGAACCTGATCCACGCGATACCCCGGTCATTTCATGTGGATCATTGCGGATCGATCCCGAAGCCTTCCGCGCCACCCTCGACGGTGAACCACTCAACCTGACACCGACCGAGTTTCGCCTGCTTACCGCATTTGCGCACGAGCCGGGAACAGCCCTCGACTATGTGCGACTGGTTCAGCTCGCCTGCGGGTATACGTGCACCCGCCAGGAAGCGCGTGAGATCATTGGCACCCACGTGCTCAATCTGCGCAAGAAGTTAGGAGGCGTAGCGCCAAACTATCCTCTGTATGTCGAATCGGTTCGCGGTGTGGGCTACCGGCTTGTTCCTGTAGAGCAGCGATAGTGAATTATATCGCCCTGCAAGAAACATACGCGTGCTACGTGTCGAATGCGCCATAACTTGAGTCGGTGCCCAACCAGGCGGTCCAGGTATCAGGTGCATTCTCGGTTTTACTGATCTCCGGTTATACTACAAACACCACAGAGCGTATCATTGAAATAGTAAGTCACAGAGACCGCATGACTATCCAATCGGTGAGCACCGGCGACACACCAAAACGCAGAAGTATCTGGGCTGTCATTTGGATCTGGGCTGGACGCGTGCCTTTGCGGAGCAAGATCATCGGCATCGTGGTCGCGCCGCTGCTCATCCTGGGCATAACCATGGCGTGGTGGGTGCGTAACGAGCTTGGCGGGTGGCTGTCGTATCTGTTGAGTGAGGAGCGCGTCGCGCAGGCGATGTCGGTTGGTATGCGCGGCGTGTTCATTATCACGGTAATCGCCGCTGTCGCGGGTCTCGCCATCGCCTGGTTTCTGACATGGCTGCTCACACGTCCAATTCTGCAGATCACGCACATCGCGATGTATGTCAAGGATGGCGGCGATCTCTCGCTGCGCGCGCCCGTTTGGGCCAATGACGAGATCGGCCAACTGGGACACGCTTTCAACGCAATGATCGATAGTTTGCAGCGCTCACGCGATGATCTGCGACGCTCCAACCGAGAGCTTGCCGAACGCAACGAGGAATTGGCGGTATTATATGAACTCGCACAGGCTGCCAGCCATCCACTGACACGCACCGCCGTGCTGGATTACAGCCTGCAGCGCAGCCTGTCCGCCGTCGAAGCCGATGCAGGTATTCTGCTGAGGTTCTCAAATCATGACACGCTCACGATTGCGACCAGTTATAACCTGTCCCCGGAATTCCTCGCGCGTGGAGTGCATCCTGAATCTGTCGTCCCGTTCTTGCTGAATGTCATGAACGAGGGGCAAGCGCGCTACATCGCCAATGTCGTTGAGCACAGCGCGGCCCCCGCAGAGTTGATCGTTGCCTGCCAGCATGAGGGTCTGACGACCGCCCTGCTGTTTCCGCTGCAAGGTCAGGACACTATGCTGGGCCTGTGGGCGATCTTTTTCCGGCAGGGTGTCACATTGGCTGAGCACGACAGGCGGCTGCTGGACGCGATCTGCGGTCAGTTGAGCGTCGCGCTGGAAAATACGCACCTGTGGGAACAACTGCGCCAGAAAGAGCGCATTCGCGCCCAACTGCTGAACAAGGTCGTTTCTGCCCAGGAAGAAGAGCGCCGCCGCATCAGCCGCGAACTGCACGACGAGACCGGGCAGGCGTTGACTTCATTGCTGGTGCAACTGAAGATTCTCGAACGCCAGAGTTCGTCCAGCACGATCCAGACTCAGGTCGAGGATCTGCGCAGCATGACAGCGCGCACATTGCAGGAGATCCGGCGGTTGGCTGCTGATCTACGCCCTGTGGCGCTGGATGATCTGGGGCTGCTGCCCGCGTTAGAAAATTACGTCGAAGGATTCTCCACGCAGACTGGAATCGACCTCACATTCACTGTCAGTGCAGCGGGCGATCTACGCCTGCCACATGAGGTGGAAATCACGCTCTACCGGGTGATCCAGGAAGCGCTGACTAACATTGCGCGCCACGCGCAGGCATCCAGCGCGCGGATTGCTCTCACACGCGAAGCGTCTGCGCTGCATGTGTGCATCGAGGACGACGGCTGTGGATTCGACCTGGAAGGGGTGTTACAGTCGGGCGAGTGTGGATTGGGCTTGCTGGGGATGCGCGAGCGTATCGAGATCGTGAGCGGCACACTGCGTGTGGACTCGCGGCCTGGCGAGGGGACCACTATTCACATTCAATTGCCGATTGTTTGAGCCTTACATGGGGGACTATGAGCGAGACGCAGATCCGAATTCTGCTGGCCGATGACCATGCGGTGCTGCGTGCCGGGTTGCGCGTACTGCTGAACAGCGAGCGCGATATGGCAGTCGTCGGCGAAGCCAGCGACGGGGCCGAAACGCTCCAACAAATCGAGCTGATGCGGCCTGACGTTGTCGTGCTCGATCTCACAATGCCCGGCATGAGTGGGCTGGATATCATCGATCACATCACGACGAACTATCCCCAAACACGCGTGCTTGTTCTGACCATGCACGCCGATAAACAATATATTCTGCACGTTCTGCAAGCGGGTGGGGCCGGCTACGTGCTCAAAAGCGGCGCGGATACCGAGCTAATCCACGCTATCCGCCACGTCGCGCAGGGTAAGTCTTATTTGTATCCGGAAGCCACCCAGGTGCTGTTGGACGCTTATCGCGACCAAACCGACGACAACGAGAGTCCTGAAACAGACACCCTGGATATGCTCAGCGATCGAGAGCGTGAAGTGCTGACGCTCACCGCGCTTGGCTACAGCAGCCGCGAGATCGGTGAGATGTTGTACCTCAGCCCCAAAACGGTCGATACCTATCGCCAGCGCCTGATGGATAAGCTGCGACTGGACAGCCGCGCCGAGTTGGTACAATATGCATTGAAGAAGAATTTGCTTGATGGCGACTCGCTGCCCTGAAACAGGTCGTGAGTTGCCCGAGCTTACCACTGCGAGTTGCGCGTATGTCTGCACCGGAGTCAAGAAACTCGTATGATGACGCCGAGTATATCCGCATCAAGCGCGAGCCGCTGCACGTATGGCTGGCGCGCCTGCTGTGGTTGATCTGCCTGGTGCTGCTGCTGGAATACGCGCTGCAAAGCCACCATGAACGCGAACCGCAGGCAGCGATCACGGCGGGTGCGCTGTGTCTGGTGCTGCTCGTGGCAGGCATCATTGTCGAAGTTGTGCGTCATGTGGAAGCCCGGCCCGAGGCACACCTGCTGCGCAATATCCCACACGTAAACGACACAGACGATGATGTTTTGCCCCCTGAAACCCCGACACGTCGGCGCACACACACTGCCGTCCTCACGCATGAAAAGGACGCTAACGATGAATGAATCAGCCAGAATGAACCGGCGCGATTTTCTTAGGACGCTCGGCATCTCCGGGCTGACAGTGGGCGTGGCAGGCGCGACCGGTCTGACGCTGGCGGGCGATCTGCTCGGCGATACCACGTCAGGCGGTGTCACGCGGCGGCCCTGGTGGGTGCGCGAAGTCGATCAGCCGACGATAGGCATCAACTGGGACGTGATGCAGCGCGTGGACGCATCGCGCGATACGTTGGTCGGGGGCCGTGGATTGGGACGCTTCGCCAGCGCGCAGGAAAACGCACGCCTGCTGACGCGTATCGAGCAGGTGCAGAAGGAACGCCTGCTGCGCGACGAAGGCGGCTATACTCTGAAAGATCAGGCGCTGCGTAATGCGCTGTACGCTGTGCGCGGGCAGATGCCACAGAGCTTTCTCGGCCCCCAACAAGCGCCAACACCGGAAGAACGCGGCGTACCGCGCTGGGACGGATCGCCCGACGAAAATGCGCGGATCGTCAAGGTCGCCATGCGCCAGATGGGGGCTGCGACAGTCGGCATCGTACCGCTCGACGAGCGCACGCGTAAGCTAATCTACCGGGTGGATGTGGACGGCAAGGAGTTGGTGTTTGCTGACGTCGATCAGCCCAGCGAAGACGAACAACGCCGCGTCATTCCCAACCGCGCCCGGTGGGTGATCGTCTACACGGTGCAGATGGCCGATGAAGCGATGCGGCGCGCGCCAACCATGATCGCGGAGCAGGCGACGCTGTCCGCCTACCAGCGCGGCTTATTGGTCCAGGCGTCGCTGCAAGAATTTCTGCGCGGGCTGGGCTACCTGGGGCTAGGCGAAGCGGTGACAAACGGCCTGGGGATCGCACCTGCCTTTGCCGTGATGGGCGGCCTGGGCGAGCTGTCGCGCCAGAATCGCGTCATCACGCCTGAATACGGCCCGATGGTGCGTATCTTCAAGCTGATCACCGACCTGCCGTTGGCCCCTGACAAGCCCATCGACGCCGGAATCACGCGCTTCTGCAAGACGTGCAAGAAGTGTGCGGAAGCGTGTCCGCCCAGCGCGCTGAGCTTTGACGATGAGCCGGGATGGCAGCCTGTTGGTGAATGGAGCAATCCCGGTCACCAGGCCTGGTTCGAAGATTCGGTGCGCTGCAAAACGTACTGGTACGAACATGCGAGCACGAATTGCAGCATTTGCTTTGCTGTGTGCCCATTTTCCAAACAGAACGAGTCGTTCATGCACGACTTCATCCGCATGCAGATCGCCAATGCGCCCGTGATCAACGGCCTGACGCGCAGTATGGATGACGCGTTTGGCTACGGCGTTCAGAAGAACCCCGGCCAGTGGTGGACGCAAGATCACCCCGAATACGGCATCAATACCAAAAAGAGCAGATAACCTCGCGGGCGGGTACTGTGGGAAATTTCCCTACACGATTACCGATTCACTCGCGCAGTTTTCCCGACACCAACGCCCAGTCTTCCTGACAGACAAATGCTCCCCAATTCCGCATAATCGAATCATCACGACACAAATGGGGAAAACCGGTGCAAATCCGGTACTGGGCCGCAACTGTGACATGCGCGGCGGCGCCGCTGTGTGAAGTCAGGCTACCCACCACCTTAGTCTCTACGCGCCTGGAGAGCTGGCTATTCTTCGGAATAACCGGCTCCTTTGTTTTACGGAAAGGGGTGTTGTATGCCCACCTATAGCTACGACTGCCAGGAATGCAGCACGCGCTTCACCGTGCGCAAGGCCATGTCGGAGCGCGATGCGGACACGTTCTGCCCTGACTGCGGCAGCGATCACACCCGGCGTTTGCTCTCGGCTGTCGCGGTGTTTTCAACGGCGGCAGACGGACAGCGGCGGGCAATCGCCGGAGCACCGTCGTGCGCGGGATGTGGGATGGCAGCAACCGGTTGTACGTCCTGCGGACCCCGCTAGACACCCGTTTCTTCCAGACGAGTATTTGTTTTTTGGCAGAAGGAGATGACGCTATGCCTCACAATCTTTCCCGCCGCGAGTTCTTACGCGATATGGGCTTGTTTGGCGTTGGCGCTGGCGTAGCCAGCATCGCGCCAGTATCGCTATTCGGGGAAGACTGGCTCGACAAAGCCGGTCTTGCCTCCCGCCCGCCCTGGGTGCGCGAAGTGGACAAGCCAACCGTTGAGATCGATTGGGATTTCATCTACCGTTTTGACGAACGCAACACGGTGCGCCGTGGCTGGAACAAGTATGTATCACAAGAGGAGGTAGATCGCCTCGGCGCGCAACAGCGCACTATCGGCAACCAGTACGCGCTCGAAGGCCGCCCAGGGTATTCGATCCGCGACCTGGCGCTGTATTCGGCGTCCGGCGTGGGCGCGACACAGTCCTTCCTGGGGCCGGACGCCCAGACGCCCGAAGATCGCGGCGTGCCCCGTTGGGAAGGCTCGCCGGAAGACAACGCCGCGATGGTCCGCGCGGCGCTGCGTTCGTTTGGAGCCTCGACGGTGGGCTTTGTCGAGCTGGACGAGAACACCGAAAAACTGATCTACGCGATCGACCCCGATGGCAAAAAGGTCGAATTCCAGGACGTGGATCAGCCCGACGAAACCGAAGATACACGCGTGATCCCGCGCAAGGCGCGCTGGGTCATTGTGTGGACCGTGCAAATGTCCAGCGAAGGCATGACGCGCTGCCCAACGCCGCTCGGCGCGGCAACGACCAGCCTCGCGTACGCACGCAACCGCGCGATTCAGGGCCGCCTGCAATCGTTCCTGAAGGGCATCGGGTATATGGCGCTCGGCGAGGCGGAAACCAATGCGCTCGGCATCGCACCCGCGTTCGGCGTCATGGCCGGGCTGGGCGAGCTATCGCGCCTGAATCGCCTTGTAACACCGGAATATGGCCCGATGGTGCGCGTCTTCAAGCTGGTCACTGACCTGCCGTTGGCCCCCACCAAGCCGATCAACGCCGGGATCATGAACTTCTGCAAAGCGTGCAAGACCTGCGCCGAATACTGCCCCTCCGGCTCGCTGAGCTTCGACTCGGAGCCGTCCTACGAAACACGGGGCGGCTGGAATCGCGGCGGCGTCAAGACGTGGTACGAGAATTCACCGACATGCCGCGCCTACTGGGCGGAAGTGGGCACGAACTGCGGTATTTGCTTCTCGGTGTGTCCTTTCTCAGTCAAGGACAAGGCGCTGATCCACAAGATGGTTAAGGGCATTGTGGGCGTGACTCCGATCTTTGACGGCGCGCTGGCAAGCCTGAGCCGGACGACATATCTGGGCGGCGATGCGGACAAGCCTCAGAAGGATACTGAGGAGTGGTGGGAACTGGACTACGCCGAACTGGGCATCGACACCACTGTTGGTCACAAAGACGCGTAAACGAGTCGCTTAAGAAAGGACGGTACGACCAATGACGACCTTGATCTTTGGTCTGCTCATCGGCGCGGGTTTTGTCTATCTCTACTCGCGCGAGGATATCAAGCTGACGTGGTATGACTGGATTCTGCTCGCGGTGGCGGTTGTGTTCTTCCTGCTCGCTATTGTGAACTTCAGCCAATCTCGCGCGGAACTGGAACCCAAAGCGGCCAACATCCTGTTAGTGTCGTTTGGGCTGCCGGGGGTGATCCTGACCGCTGTTGTCGCAGTCCGTGCATGGCGCAGCCGCGAAGCGTTGGCCGAGTGATCGACGGTTACAGGACAGCGCTCGTCGCGTGCAGCCATGCTGTGCGCTGCCCAACCCCATTTGTGTCAGGGCAGGCTGCGGCGCAATCCCAGTCTGCCCTCGTGCACACGGTTTCCGGTGATATCATCCAGAGCGCGCTGCAGCGCATACGGACACAATGACCTCACTCACTACGTCCACGCCACACTCGATCCAATTACGCCGCGCACAGGCCCGGCGCCGGCGGCATAGGCTAAGTGTATTAGCCGTCATGGTGATCATCGGCGCGTGGTTGTATGGCTATCTTCACTCCGGCTACGACGTGCAGCAGGTTGTGCCGGACGTGCTGCCCGGCGCCGAGCGTGTCGAGGCGCGCCGCGATGTGTTTATCGGCTACGGCGGCCCGGATGGACAGCAGATCATCGGCTACGCCCAGGTGGGCACCGCACCCGGTTATGGCGGCCCGGTCGATGTGCTGGTCGGGATCGATCCCGATGGCGTCGTGATCGGGGCGCAGATCATCAAGCACCACGAAACACCCGGCTTTTTCCGGCTGCTGGGGCGCGAGAATTTCCTGGCTCAGTTTATCGGCAGCGGCTATCGTGAGACGCTCGGCGATGCTGATGCGATCGATGCTGTGAGCGGAGCAACTGTCAGCTCGGAAGCGGTGGCGATGGGCATCCGCCAGGCTGTGCGCGCTATGGCGGGCGATACACTGAACGTTTCGGTGCCGCCCGAAAAACGTCCTGTCGTGATTGGCGCGCCTGAGATTGTGCTGGTGGCGCTGTTTGCGGTAAGTTTTGTGTTGCACCGCGTGCGCCGGCCCAGCGTGAAGCACTATGGACGCTGGGCGGTGCTGCTGGTTGGCATCGTGACGCTCGGCTTTCTGTACAACAAACCGCTCACGCTGGCGAATGTGATCTCGCTGCTCACGGGCTACTGGCCCGACTGGCGCACCAACCTGTACTGGTTTGTGCTGCTGGGCGGCATATTCTCGGTCACATTGATTCAGGGAAAAAATCCCTACTGCTCGTGGTTCTGTCCCTTTGGCGGCGTGCAGGAAGTCCTGGGGACATTCACCGGAGCCAAGCCGTATCTCCCGCGCCGGATATACAACCACCTGCGTTGGGCGCAGCGCGGGCTGGCGTTCAGCGCGATCGTGTTAGGGCTGGCGCTGCGAATGCCTGGGGCAGCGAGTTACGAACCGTTCGGCACGTTGTTTAACCTGAAGGGATCGTGGCCGCAGTGGGTGTTACTGGTCTTGGTGCTGCTGGCCTCGCTCGTGATTTACCGCCCGTTCTGTAACTACGTGTGCCCGCTGTCGCCGGTAGTCGATTACGTACAAGATGCGAGAAATTGGACGAAGGGCTTATGGGTAAATCGAAACAATCGCGCCTCCCGGAAGGGCTCCTGATCGCTTTTGCAGCAGCGTGCTTTGTGCTGGTGGCGCTTACCCTGATCACTGCCTTCAACGACGCGGGGATGACCGCCACGACGGAAGACGCGCAGGGCTATCCCGCCCATACCTACCGGCAGACCACGCCGACGCCTTCCGCGGTCCCGCCGGCTCCACTGCCGACCATCGATCCACGCACAAAGCTGCCGACGCTCACGTTTTAGGGGGAACGATGAACACTGAACGCACCGGTGATCATTTGAATCCGCGCTTCGCGCGCCGCCAGTTCTTGAAGATCGTGGCCGTTGCGGGATCGCTTGCCGGGGCCGGGGCGTTGGGAGTCGACGCCTTACACACCGAACGGCGACTCCACCGCATCCAGACGACCCGCCTGCTGCTGGGCACTGTTGCCAACATCACGCTCATCACCGATCGCGCGGACGCGGCCCAGGCGGCAATTGAAGCGACGTTTTCCACGATGGCCGTGCTGGAAAGCGTAATGAGCCGGTTCCGGACCGACAGCCAGCTTTCGCACCTCAACCGCAGCGGCGACCTGCGCGATCCGCATCCCGCGCTGGTCGACGTGCTGCAGCGGGCATTGCATTTTGGCGCGCTGACGGGCGGTGCGTTTGACGTGACGGTTGAGCCGGTCCTGGCGCTGTACCGCCACCATGCGTTAACGGGCGGCTTGCCTGCCACAGATGAGGTCGCCCGGCTGCGCGCCCTGGTGAATTTCCGTGACATCGACGTGAGCGCGGATCGTATCCACCTGCGCCAGCCCGGCATGGCGATCACGCTGGATGGTATTGCCAAGGGGTACATTATCGACCAGGGCGCGCATGAGCTGCGGCGGCGCGGCTTCGAGCAGGTGCTGGTCGAGTTGGGTGGCGATATGCAGGCGCAGGGGATGGCAGGTGATCGCCCCTGGCAGGTTGGGCTGCAAGCGCCCCGCGACTCGATGATCGATCGCGCGCTCGGTGTGGCACAGCTTCGCGACTGTGCGCTGGCAACCTCCGGAGACTATATGCAAGCCTTCACGCCCGATTTTCGCCTGCACCATATCCTTATGCCCGGCACAGGCGCTTCTCCGCTGGAACTCAGCAGCGCGAGCGTGATCGCGCCCACCGCGTGCGATGCGGACGCGCTGGCAACGGCGGCAATCGTGCTCGGCGCAGACAAAACGCTCACTCTGCTAGCCCGCCTGCCAGACGTTGAGGGGCTGCTGGTAGGCAAAGACGGCAGCCAGACTCAATCCGCAGCTTTTCCGCGCCTGTGAATTCGCCGGTCTCCGCCAGGACGAGCGCCAGGTTTGAGACAGTGGTCATCGAGAAGCAAAAGACCTCACGGACATCCCGAATCTCGCCTACGGAGGTCCTTCGATTGAAGCTGTAAGTCAATTCGGAGGTGTGCCGCGGCGCGTGCCCGGCGAACGCTTGCAGGTGGACACCATCAAAATCGCTAACGGGAACTATCCGTACACGGCCATCGACGATGGCACACGTTACCAGGTTGCGAGGCTATATCCCCACCGCACAGCCGCAAACAAGCTGAAGTTTCTCCCGCACATTGTCGAGGAAATGCCGTTCCCTATTCAGCGTATCCAGACCGATCGGGGCAGGGAGTTCACCGCCTACGATGTACGCGAAACACTGGCTCAGTGGGGCATCAACTGGCATCCCAAGCGCGCCCGTTCACCCCATCTCAACGGCAAGGTGGAGCGGGGGCAGAAGGCAACGTTGCAGGAGTCGTATGCGGTTGCCGACCTAACCCAATCGCTTGAAGAGCTGAACGCTCAGTTAGGCGAGTACCAGGACGACTACAACCGGGAACGTGTTCACGGCTCGTTTCAGTCGTTTCACACTCCCTCGTCGTCCAGTTATGACATTACGGGAATTGAGCAACTTTGCGGAAAAACCGGCTCGTGTGACGACAAATGTGAATAGTTCAGGAAGACACGCGAGTGCACAGGCAGGCGTGAGCGCGTATCGATGCTCCTGTTCGTCCCTCACGGCGAGAGAGCGTCACCACTGCTTTTCGGTCGGCCACGGTATGGCGTTCGGCCCACAACACTTAGCCTTCCAGGTGGCGCTGTCGGGCCAGATGTCTCCCCTCTGCGGCCTGAAAGACTATCAGAATCCTGGCCGGTGACTCTCCCGCATTCCGAAAACAGTGCGGCTGCGTGGCGTCGAACAGCAGGCTGTCGCCCGCCTCGAGATCGTATGTGTGCTCGCCCACTTGATAAAGGATAGTCCCTTCAAGGCAACACACGAATTCCTGCCCGGGATGCACGATCGTTTCGCCGGGATCGCCGGCTCCCGGCTGGACCGTGACCATGAAGGGTTCTAACTGCTGGTGGCGCAGGCCGATCCCCAGGCTTTCCATCAACAATCCATGACCTCGCGTGGCGAGGCGTTGGTCGTGACGGACATAAACAACGGCATTTTCGTGCGAATCTTCGAAGAAGTCCGTGATCTTCACCCCAAGGGCAGTCGCCAACAAATGCAGCGATGAAACAGTCGGCGAATTCTCGCCACGCTCAATGAGACTGATGGCGTTGATCGACAGGCCGCAGCGCTCGGCCAGCGCGCGCAGCGACAGCCCACGCTGCTCACGCATAGCGCGGATGCGTGGCCCCACATTCGGAGCGACGTTTTCAACCATAATGCTACCTACCATTCCTCACTACCGCGCTTGATTATACTATAAAAATTGACGGTTGTACATCATAGTTGTAAAATAGACGTAGATAGATAGTCTCAGAAGCTGTCCTCGATTTTCTTCACAACTACCGCCCGGCACGAGATGAGACGGCTTCTGCGGAACCGCACGACATGCGAGTGTTCTCATGTGCCATAGCGGGAGAGCATCGAGGAGGACCGTCGCCACGGGCCACGAGACGAAGGGTAACGCCCTATGCCAGCTCGAAAAATTTTGCTCTATGCGACGAATGAAGCTGCCCTGCGCCGGAAAAGCAGGCCGGTGAACAAGGTAACGAAACGCGTGCGCGACCTGGTCCGGGACCTCAAAGACACGCTGATGGGCTGTCCGGATGGTGCCGGGCTAGCCGCACCACAGATCAACGTGCACCTGCGCGTGGTCGTGGTGCGGTTGGGGCTGCGCGATGAGGATGATGCCACGGCGGTAATTCCCATGGCCCTTATCAATCCTGAAATCGTGGAAGCGCGCGACGAACGCGCGGACTTCGATGGGTGTCTCAGCTTTCCAGGACTGTACGGCACCACGCGGCGGCCTCACTACCTGAAAGTGAAGGCGCTCGACGAAACCGGCCAGATGGTGGAGCACGTCTTTGAAGACTTCGATGCCGTGCTGGTGCACCACGAGATCGATCACCTGGACGGGGTGCTGTTCATCGACCATATCGAGCGCCCCGAGGACCTGTATACGATCCAGCGAGGGGCAGACGGCACGCTTGAACGAGTTCCCGTGCCGGGCTTATTGGACAGAGTGCGCCGATGAAATTCGTCTTCGGTCCGGTGCCATCACGCCGGTTGGGACAATCGCTGGGAATCGACACGATCCCGCTCAAAACCTGCAACTGGAACTGCTTCTACTGCCAGTTGGGTCGTACACAGCCCGTGGTGCACAAACGGGCAGACTATAGTCCCTCGGCTGACATCCTGGCAGAGGTTCAACAGGCGCTGCGGGCGCACCAACCAGGCGAGATCGACTGGGTGACGTTTGTCGGGTCCGGCGAGCCAACGCTGCACGCCGGCATCGGTTGGCTGATCGCGCAGGTCAAAGCCGCGACCGACATTCCTGTCGCAGTAATCACCAACGGGTCGTGGCTTTACGATGCCGAGATGCGGCGCGATCTCGCCGCCGCCGATGCGGTGCTGCCCACCCTGGATGCGGGCACATCGAAGCTGTACCAACACATCAACCGCCCGCATCCCGCCGCCACCTTCCGGCGACTGGTCACCGGCATGATGCGGTTCCGGCAGGAGTACGACGGGAAATTATGGGTCGAGGTAATGCTCGTGCGCGGCCTGAATGACACCGAACGGGCTTTGCAGGACATCGCCAGTATCTTGCGCCGGGTAGAGCCAGATGAGATTCATATCAGCCTGCCCACCCGTCCGCCGGCGGAGACCTGGGTTCGGCCTGCTGACGAAGACGGCATCCTGCGCGCGCTGGCAATCCTGGGCGACGTGACGCATGTGCTGCACCCCGCGGCGGGCACGTTTGATCTGAGCGGCGCTGCGAACCTGGCTGACGCGGTGACAGGCATCATCACGCGCCACCCCATGCGCCAGGAAGAGCTAGAGCGAGCGTTGGAACAGGCGGCACCGGGCAGGTCAGGCGATGTGCTGGCCGACCTTCGACAGAGTGGACGCGCGCAGGTCGTGGAGCGCTATGGCGTGCATTTCTGGAGTGCGGCTCCTTCCCACTATCCAACGGAGGTTCAGAGCATGGCTGTCGATCCCAGGCAGCCGCGCAGACACAAAACGAAAGACGGATAAGACAGGCGCATTTCGACAAAAGGGAACACGGCATGATCGAAAAGGTGTATGGGCTGGCTGGAATGAAGATGGGGATGTTTGGCAAGGGTGGATCGGGGAAAAGCACCGTCACGACCTTGCTGGCGCGGACGCTAGCGGCGCGCGGTTATGAGGTGACGATCCTGGATGCCGACTCGACTAATGTCGGGCTGCACCGGGCGCTCGGTATCGATCGCCCGCCCGCCCCGCTCACGGACTACTTCGGCGGCGTGGTGTTCCGTGGCGGGCAGGTCAGCTGCCCGGTTGATGATCCGACACGGCTGCCCAACGCTGTGATCCGCTGGGATACGCTGCCGGATACCTATTACGCGCGGACCCCTAACGGGATCCACTATCTCATCGCGGGCAAGATCGGGGACCAGGGACCGGGCGCGGGTTGTGATGGCCCGGTAGCCAAAATCGCCCGCGACGTCACCATCGGGGGACCACCCGACAGAGCCGTGATGTTGGTGGACTTCAAAGCCGGGTTCGAGGACTCGGCACGAGGTGCGATTACCAGCCTCGATTGGGCCGTCGTGGTGGTGGATCCTACCAACGCCGCGATCCAGATGGCGGCTGACATGCAGCACATGGTCGCACAAATCCAGGCTGGAGAACTCCCCGCCACCGACCACCTCGCGTCACCGAAGATGGTCGAGCTGGCGAACGCCATCTTCCGAGACGCGTCCATCCAGGGTGTCCTGTTCGTGTTGAACCGCGTCGCGAGCCAGCAGATGGAAGACTACCTGCGGAGCGCGCTGGACGAACACGGTCTGCGGGCGTTGGGCGTCATTCACACCGATCCGGCTATCGCCATGGCGTGGCTGACCGGCTCGGCACTTGACAGCGAGCCAGCTTACCGTGAGATTCAGTCGGTGATCGATGAGTTGGAGCGATCCGTTGTTCGCCATGATTAGATTGGCCGCGACCGTCCTGTTGTTCGCCATAATGTCTGGCAGTCTGTCGGCGCCAGTCAGGGGAGAGACTCCGATGTCAACCCAAGCGGACCTGACCATCACGATTATCTATGAAAACAGCCTCTACGAACCAGGGTTGACAGCCGGTTGGGGGTTCGCAGCCCTCATCGAGTATCAGGGGCACACCCTCCTGTTCGATACCGGCGCCGATGGCGAGGCGCTTGTGGCCAACATGGCCGCGCTGAACATCGATCCACTGGCCATCGAAAGCGTTGTGCTCTCGCACATTCATCACGACCACACCGGCGGACTGGATGCGCTGCTGGCCACGCCCGCGCGGCCCGAGGTGATCGTGCTGCCTTCGTTTCCGGAGGCATTCAAGCGGCAGGTTGCTCGAACGGTTACCGTCGTTGAAGCAACTCCCGATCAGATCACCGCAGATGGGATCTTCACCACGGGTGAGATGAACGGGAGCACACCCGAACAGGCCATCGCCATCGAGATCGAGCAGGGCATGGTCATTGTGACCGGCTGCGCTCATCCCGGCATCGTCGCGATCATCGAACGCGTCAAAGAGACATCGGACAAGCCGATTCACCTTGTCCTGGGAGGTTTCCATCTGAAGGACAAGACCCGCGCCGAGATCGCATCCATTATCCAGGCGTTCCGCCGCCTGGGTGTGGAACGCGTCGGTCCCTGTCACTGCACGGGCGAGCAGGCCATTACGGCATTCGCAGAGGCATATGGCGACGACTTCGTCTCCATCGGCACGGGCACCATTCTCGAGTTCCAATCCCCCGCTGACTCAGCGGTGGGTTAAGTGCAGTCAGGTCAGCAAACACCTAGAAGGAAAGAAACCGAACATGAAAATTGCAGTCATCACGGAAGACAGCCAGACCATCAGCCAGCATTTTGGCCGTGCACCCTACTACCTCGTTTTTACCATCGAAGATGGAACAATCGTCACGAAAGAACTGCGCGACAAGGTGGGCCACCGCCAATTCGCGCATCAGGATCACGAGCACGAATCGGAAGACGATCCGCGCGGGCATGGCTTTGGCGCACACTCGGATGCCAAGCACGCGCGCATGATCGACGCGATCCAGGACTGCGACGTGATCATCGTGCGCGGGATGGGACGGGGAGCGTACCTCGCCATGGAACAGGCCAACATCCGCCCCTTCGTGACCGACCTTGCCAGTGCCGAAGAAGCGGTCAAGGCTTATCTTGGCGGCACGCTGACCGATTATACAGACCGGCTTCACTAGGCGAGACTGTATCCTGCCGGCCCGGACGAGCAAGGTTTACGTGCCTGATGATCGAATCAGCCGGGCGCTGCGTGAAATGTGGCATAACATCCTGGCCCACATCTACGTCAACGAGGTAACATGCAGTTAGTTGATGATCTGTTGGCGGCACTTCCCGACGGTGATGTGCTCGATGTGTGCATCGGGCTGCACTGGACAGCCGTTGTAATCCGGTCGGATGGGCAGGTGCGCTGCGGGTTGGCGTCAACGGTAACCGGGCCGCACAACCATTCGGCGAACCCCGATGTTCCTCAAGCGGGACAATTGCATGCGCTCTCAGCACGGGAACTGGCGCGGCTGGCCCATTCGGAACAGCCCCCCCTGGTGAGCATCGGTGTGGCGGCGATCAATGCCCTGCTGCTGCCTCAACCAGATCGCTGGCATGATGTGAACGCCGAAGAGGTGATTGCTGCCCGTGGCCAGGGAAAAACTATCGCGCTGGTCGGCAGTTTTCCGTTCATCCCAGCCCTGCGATCCCGCCTCGAGCGGCTGTTTGTGCTGGAGCTTCAGCCCAAAGATGACGAACTGCCCGCCGAAGCCGCGCCGGACATTCTGCCGCAAGCCGACATCGTCGCTATCACGAGCATGAGTCTGGTCAATCACACCCTGGAAAACCTGCTACATCTGTGCAGTCCGGCGGCGACCGTCCTGCTCTTGGGACCGAGTACGCCGCTCAGCCCCCTGTTGTTCGAACATGGTATCGACCTGCTATCCGGGTCGGTTGTTACGGACATCGACCGCGTGCTGGCCGCCATCAAACAAGGGGCCAATTTCCGCCAGGTTCACCGGGCTGGTGTGCGGCTGGTCACCATGAGTCGGGAAGGAACCGCATTTGGGGAGGATGTATGAGAAAGGCGTTCGTGCTGGCCTTGTTACTCGGCCTATACTTGTTCGGCACCGTGTTTTCCATCTACCTGACGTTCCTGGAGCCGTTCGTAACCGGGGCGACCTGCGCCTGGTGCCTGACATCGGCCATGATGATCCTGATCCTCAGCCTGCACAGGCCAGACGGATGGACCGCGGTCAACCGCCTGGCCGATAGACTGGCACGGCGACCCTACCGAAGCAACCAGCCGGATTGGTGAACCACCGGCTAGATTCTCGGAATGAGACAAGCGATGATTGACTTGACAAAATTACAGACATTTCTGCACGTTGCTCAGCGGATGAGCTTTTCCGAGGCGGCGATACAACTGAGCCTCACCCAGCCGACGATCAGCCATCATATCAAGGCGCTGGAACGTGGCCTGGGTGTCGAGTTGTTCGATCGCTCCGGCAGAGTGCTGCGCTTGACTGAAGCCGGCACTCTGCTGCTTCCCCGCGCGCGCAAGCTGGTTCACGACGCCTTCGAAATCCAGCAACTGATGGAATCCGTGGAAGATCGAATAGGGGGTCAACTACGCATCGCGTGCAGCACGACCACGGGCAAATACGTCTTGCCGCAGTTCGCCGCGCGTTTTCATGAGCAGCATCCGGGCGTCAATATTTCGGTCATGAGGTGTACATCGCCGCTCGTTGTGCCGCAGCTCCTCAAAGAAGAAGCCGATCTGGGAGTCGTCAGCTATGATGCGTGCGGTGACGGCATGGAATGTCAGGAGTTTTTCAACGACCACATTATTCTCATCGTACCTGCCACCCACCCCTGGGCATCACGGCAGTCGATCGAGCCGTCGGAGCTCCTGGAAACGCCCTTGATCATCCGCGAGCCAACGTCGGGCACACACCGCGCCTTACTCGCCGAGTTGGGCAAACACAGCATCACCTTCGACGATATGGATATTTGCCTGGAAGTGGGCAATTCCGAGGCGATTGTCAAAGCCGTCGAGGTGGGCTTTGGCGTGTCGTTCGTGTCACGCCTGGCTGCAGATTGGGCGATAGACAAAGGAACCGTGGTTGAAGTGCCAGTGGCGGGCTTCAACTTGCACCGCAAGGTTTTCTTGATCCGGTCGGAGGTGCGCGAGTCACACCGCGCGGTGGAAGCCTTCTGGGGCTTTGTGCACGATCCTGCCAACGCCGACCTGCTGCGGCTGGCCGAGCGCTAGCAAACAAATACGGGGGCAGAGTTGCCCCTGCCCCCAAACCCACAGATTGGATCGCGCAGCGGCCTAAAACGTCAGGGTGATCCCCGCGCCTTGAGCCGCCAGCAGGAACGAAGGCGCGTTCAAAATCTCGATCCGTTCGTCGCGCAGGTCCTCTTTCCTGATTCCCTTGGCCTCAAGCGCCAGCTCACACAAGATGATGCGCCCGCCTTCGTCGAGGATCGTGTTGAAAAGCTCGACCGGGTCGGGCAGGCCCTTCTTGCCCTGGAACTTCTCAAGCTCGCCCTTCAGCAGCACGTTGGCACCGTTCGGGCAGAAGAACATCAGCACGTCCTCGCCAATGCCCACACCGGACGCCCCCATGATGAAGGTGGGCATCACGCCCGCGCTGTCGCTGTTGCAGATGACGACCATCGGGCCGCTTCCGTTTTCACTCATCTTCTATTTTTCTCCTTAATATCAGCTATCGAGTCTGGACCGTTCGTTCAGACAGCTATCCCCCGCGCGCCTCATCCGGGCTGGAAATCGGACGGGATCTCGCTGTCGTCTTTCTCTTTGCAGCATCCAAAGAACGTCATGGCAGGCAGCACCACGCCGATAAAAAGGTGGATCAGCCAGAACAAACCTGTTTCAGTGGTCATGATTCTCCTCCACACCCGGCCAGCGCCGGAGGATCATAGCGCCGGCAGCGCGCCAGGCCGGGCGATCAGTCCGTGCCAGCCGGGGCCAGCTCCGGCGCGGACTTCTCCTGCCGGGCGCGCTTCTTGACGGCGTCCAGGTACATCGCCAGCGGGCGATAGATCATGTGCGTCCACTTGCCAATACCGACCTCGGTGTCCAGCATGGCAAGCACCGCCATCAGGTGCACCACGTACATGATGTACGTCGGCCAGGCCCACCCGGCATAGCGGAAGATGTGCACCAGGATGCCGGTCACCGAGCTCACCAGGATGAACGTTGGGAAGAGCCAGTCTGTCGGGTGCGAAAAGCGGTGGAGCTCCTCGCGTCTGCGATACCGCCCGATCAGAATTTCCACCGACGCGAACAGCAGCACGATCGTCGCGTAGTAGCCAAGCCAGCGCTGCGGGTGATACACCGGGTAGATGTTGTCGGTCTGGAACCACCACAACAGCGGCACGATCAACACGAGCATCGTGACGTAGCCCGAAACCAGCAGCAGGTGCTTGAGCCAGCGGCTGTGATCGACGTCGTTGCAGTCGCGCCAGCGCTTCTGGGTGACAAAATGCGTGACGAACGCCTTGAACTCGCTGACGTACACCGATAGGGGAATCTTCACTTGCTCGCTGGTTGAGCGCATGACCCGGTTCGCCATGTTCAGCGTATTCTTGCCCAGCCGGAAGCCCAGGAACGCAAAGTGCACCAACACGAACGCCCACACCAACATCACCGGCGCAAACGTGTTCAGCTCGACGCGGTCGGTCACGATCCGGTCGAAGCCGGTCAGGGCGTGGTATACGATAAACGCGACAAGCGTCAGCACCACGTAGCGCGCAACCAGCCGGAACACCGCCCGTTCGGACGTATACAGCTTCGCGCCCAAGCCCGACCCGTCATACTGCGCGGTCAGCCAGCGGCGCGCTGCCATCATGGTTTCGGCGGGCTCGGCCCCTTTAGGACACGTGCGCGTGCAGTCGCCGCAGTAGTAGCACATCCAGGGATCGGCGCTCTCCAGCAACTGGTCGCGCAGCCCCATCTGGAGCTGCCGGATCGTGCTGCGCGGGAAAGGATGGTCATCGGTCGTCAGCGGGCAGATCGCGGTGCAGTTGCCGCAGTTGAAGCAGGCTTCCGGGTTGATGGCGCCGTAGTCTTTGATCTCGTCCAGCAGGATCGGGTCGACACGTGTGCTCATGATTCGGTTTCCTTTGCCATCGCGTACTGGTAGTACTCGCCGCACTGCCCGACCTCGACCACCAGGTCGTATTTCTTCATCGCGGTGATATGCCACAGCACCTCATGCGCCGGCAGGCCGGTCGCTTCCGCGATCTCGGGCACGATCTTCGGCCCACCCCGCAACTGCTGGCAGATCTGCCGCCGCACCGTCTGCTGGTCTTTGAGCCGGGCCCGCGTGCGGTCGACCGTCTCCTGGTGCTGGTCGCGCACCTGCTTGAGGATCGCCGTGCGCTGTTTGGCTTCTTCGCGGGTTAGTGTCATGTTGCACTCTCCAGAACAGGCAGCGGCGCGGCCAGCGCGTCGAGCATCGCGTCGTACTGCGCCAGCGTCCACCCCTGCACATCGATCGCGTGGTTGGGGCAGGCACTCACGCAGACACCGCAGCCCACACAGTTGGCCGGTGTCACCACCGCCTTTTGCGCTGTTTGGCCGTTATCGCTGACGGTTTGCAGGGTGATGGCGTCCTCGTAGGCGCAGACCGCCACACACTCGCCGGACCCGTCGCACAGGGCATGGTTCACCCGCGCGACGAAAGGCTCGAGCTTGACCGATCCCTGGCCCAGCAAGACCGCCACCTTGGCCGCCGCCGCGGACGCTGCCGCGCTGGCCTCCTGGATGTTCATCGGGCCTTGCGCCGTGCCCGCCAGGACCACGCCGGGCACCGCCGTCTCGACCGGCTGCAGCTTGGGATGCACCTCCAGCAGGAAGCGATCCGTCCCGGCGGATATCTTGAGCAGGCTGATGATGTCGTCCACCGGGCTGGGCAGAATCCCCGTCGCCAGCACGACCAGGTCGGCGGGCACGTCGAGTTCCTCGCCCCACGTCAGATAATCCTTCACGCGCACGAGCAGCGGGCTGCTGTCACCGTCAGGCGCCGGCAGCACATCGGGCCGCTCGTCGCCGTGAAAGCGCAGGAAGCCCACGCGGTTGGCTGCCGCCTCGGTGTAGATGTCCTCGTGGCCGCGCCCATAGGTGCGGATATCCTCGTGGATGTCGAAGATGTTGAGATGCGGGTAGCGCTCGCGGAGTTCAGTGGCGAGATGCAGCGTCGCCGTGCAGCACACGCGCGAGCAGTAGTCGTTGACCTGTCCGTCCGGCTGGGGCTCGTGCACGCCGGGGATCTCGCGGCTGCCCACGCAGTGGATCAACGCGACGTTTTTGACCGTGCGCCCGTTCCACAGCAGATCGGGGCCATCACCGGCCAGCGCCAACAGCCGGATCATCTGCGGCAGCGTGATCACCTCGGGATGTTCGTCGTAGCCGTATTCGCCCCGGCGCGGCTCGTAGGGCCGGAAGCCGGTGGCTACCACGAACGCGCCCACGTTCAGATCGAACGTGGCGGGCTTGTTCTCCAGGTCGAGCCCTGTCCCGTTCACGCTCAGGCATTTGCCGCAGGCGTCACAGTGCGCCCAGTCGATCGCAGGCAGGTCAGGGTATGCGCCCGGATACGCGCGGTAGATTGCCTTGCGCGTGGTCATCCCATAGTCGAATTCGTCCGGCACCTCCACCGGGCAGACTTCCGCCGCCTCGGCAAAGTGCGTGAATCCCTGGCTGACGCCGCGCGACTGCTGCGTGATCTGCGCCTGGAAGTTGCCGACGTAGCCGCTCACACCCGTCAGTTCAGCGCGTGTATGCACCGTGACCAACGGGTGCGCTACCACCTGGTCGATCAGGTCGCCCAAGGCGGCGCGCGCGTCCTCGCCGGCGGGGAACGTCGTCTCGAGCTGGGCCATGTGGCCGCCCAGGAACGGCGACTTTTCGATCAGGGTGACGCGGATGCCGCGCCGCGCGATGTCCCATGCCGCGCGCAGACCTGCCACCCCACCCCCGATCACCAGCGCGTGCTGTTCCGCGTCGAGCACAGTAGGCTCCAGCGGTTCCAGCATGCGCGCTTTGGCGATCCCGGCCATCATCAGGCGGATCGCTTTCTCGGTGGCCTTTTGCGGGTTGCCCTGGTGCACCCACGACACCTGTTCGCGCAAGCCCACGTGATGGTAGAGGTAAGGATTGAGCCCTGCGTCCAGGCCCGCGCGCGCGATCGTGTTGCGGAAGGTGCGCTCGTGTAAAGACGGGGCACATGCCCCAACCACCACCCGGTTGATCCCGTGCTCGAGAATGTCAGTCTCGATCAGGGCCTGTCCGGCATCGGAGCACATCGACATATCGGTGCGCGCCACCACCACGTTGGGCAGCGTGCGCAGCGCGGCAGCGACCTGCTCGCAGTCCACTACATCGCTGATATTGCCGCCACAGTAGCAGACATAAACACCAATTCGGACGTCACCATTGGATCGTGGCTCAGGCATGGACGGCCTCCTCGATTGCCGCGCGCTGCGGCGATGGCGTGCGGACTTCTTCCAGGTACGCGGCGGCCTCGGCAGCAGCCGCGCCGGCCAGCACGATGCTGTCTACGATATCCATCGGCCCGGCAGCCGCCCCCGTGACGAAAATCCCCGGCTTTGGCGTGACGCTGGGCCGGATATTCGGCGCGGGGATTGCGGCAAAGCCATCGTCCGCGACCGGCACCCCGTAGAGAGACTTGGGGTTGTAGCCCGGCAGCATCCCGACCGAGAGCACGACCAGGTCGTGCGCGCGCTCGACGACTTTGGAACCGTCTTCGATCAACTCCACGCGCACGACAGGGTTCTTGTCTTCATCTTCTGTGATGCGCGCCACCTTCCCTTTGACGAACTCGATCCCCATCGCTTTGGCGTTCTGGTAGAACTGCTCATGGCCTTTGCCGAATGTGCGGATGTCCATGTAGTAGATCGTGATATCGGCCAGCGGCAGCGCGCCGGAGAGCAGCATCGCCTGCTTGATGGCGTACATGCAGCACACGCGCGAGCAGTATTCGACGCCGAGCGTCTTGTCGCGCGAGCCGGCGCACTGCACGTAAGCGATCGAGTCCGGCTCCTTGCCATCAGACGGGCGCAGCACGTGCCCATACGGGCCGGTGGGCGCGAGCAGGCGCTCCATCACCAGCGCATCGACCACGTTGAGCAGCTCGCCCGCGCCGTACTCGGCTTTGGCACCGGCAGGGGTCAGCTCGAACCCGGTCGCCAGGATGATCGCGCCCGCTTCTACGGTGAACGTCTCCGGCTGTTGCGCAAAGTCGATGGCTTCGACCGGGCAAGCCTGCTGGCACTTGCCGCACAGGATGCAGTTGTCGATATCGAGAAACGCCTTCTGCGGAACAGCCGTCGAGAACGGCACGCGGATCGCGCGCACCGCGCCCAGTTCCCTGTCGAACTGCGACGGCAGATCGATCGGACAGACGTATTCGCACTGGCGGCAGCCCGTGCACGTATCGATATCGACATAACGCGGCTTTTGCACCACGTCGATCACGAAGCCGCCACCGGGCCTGTCGCCTATCGCCTGCACGTCGCAGTAGGTCAGCAGCTCGATATTGTCGTGGTGTGCTACGGCGGACATCTTGGGTGTGGTGATGCAGCTACAGCAGTCCAGTGTCGGGAAGACCTTGCTCAGCATGATCATCTTGCCACCGATGCTAGGTTCCTTTTCGACCAGCGCCACGCGATAGCCCTGGTCGGCCAGGTCCAACGCCGACTGCATCCCCGCGATGCCGCCCCCCACCACCAGCACATCGACATGTACGTTTTTTACGGTCATGGCTGGCCCACCTCGTCGCTGGATAAAGACGCCTGCGCGGCCACCGCCGCGGCGAGTTCATTGCGCACCGGGCCGATCTCGGCCAGGGTCTGGTTCATCTGGGCGACCTCGCGCATGAAAGCGCTGGTGCAAACCGTGCAAATCGCCACCAGCCGCAGCCGCCGAGTATCGATCCCGCGTTCGGTCATCAAGGGATAGACCTTGTTGATGAGCTGCGCGGTGCGTTCGGCACCGCCCTTGTAGGGGCAGTCGGTGCCGCTGTACATCACCAGGACGGCATCGATGCCGCGCTCGAACACGCGCAGATAGAAATCTTCAGGGAACATAGCCGGGCAGACCACCGGCAGGATGTACGTATTGGGCGCATAAGAAGCATGCAACTGTCCCACCGCGTCGGCCCCGGCATAGCCACCTGACAGCGTAGCCAGGATCAGAATTTTCATGTCCTCTGACGCAGTTGCCATGAGGGATCGCTCACTTCGAGCGCTTGAGGAAGATCCGGTCATAGCCATCCGCTGCAAGAGCCCCTAAATACTCATGACCGACTTTCTGCGCCCACTTGGGAATGTCGTTCTTGGTGTTCGGATCGCCGGACCAGATTTCGAGCACCTGGCCTACGGGAATAGCGCCGATGCCTTTCTTGGCTTCGAGCAGCGGCCCAGGGCAGGCGCTGCCGCGTGCGTCGACGACTTTGGCGGCTTCGATAGCGGAGAGATCGATGTTCGACATTGGTATATCCTCCTGATGGTTGTATTTCTGACGATTGCTTACACGAGCGTTTGCGGTATCTCCATACTGCGCAACCTGAAAGAGCCGGCAGCCTTCCATCAACTCATGATCAGCCACACAGTACAAGATCGTGTGCTGTTCCCGGCGCGATACCAGGATTCCTTTGTCTTTCATCAGGCGAAGGTGTTGGGATGTGTTTTGCATAGAAGAATCGATCGCTTCAGCAATGTCCCCTACAGATAGCTCCCGATCGCCCAGCACCCACAGAATCAAGATGCGGTTGGCGTTGCCAAATACTTTGCAGATTTCTGCCTGCAGCCTGGCGCACTCGAGAATTTGGGCATCCATCCGGGATTCCAAAGAAGTTCATAACTTAACCGAATGCTTGACTTCTGAAGACAACTATAGTGGGTGAGCCCATCGCGGATAAGTGAAGGACATCACAAGCGGTATCGGTTTTTTCTATGACCGCTTATAGATAGTTCTACTGATTCCCCTAAATGCTCTCGATCCCGTAAGGCCAAAACAAGGCCACGAGGTTATTGGTCCACGAGCGGCGAAAGTCTCAGCGTAGTCCGAGCCAAAACATGGTCCCATTCCCGGATGATTTCACCACTGGTGGTGTCATGATCGTCTGTAACACCCTAAGGCGATGCAGTAGCATGATGGCCAACATTCATGAACGAAAGTCACCATTAATGGATGCTTCAGACAAATGCCGAGACACCACAAGCGAGCACGGTCCTTGCTTGCATGACTCCACTGATTTCTCTTGACCTGGCACATTGACTCGTGCTATGCTGGTGACACGTGACAGTGACACGTGACACTTGATAGTTTGGAAGGACACCATGCCGAACAAAGGTGCTCGGCCTTCCCCGCCCACACAGACAGATGTTGCCAGGTTAGCAGGCGTTTCTCGCACGACCGTCTCCTACGTGCTCAGCAACAACACGAGTGTCTCCATCCCTGAGGAAACACGCGAGCGAATCTGGAAGGCAGCCGCGGACCTCAACTACACGCCTCACACGCAAGCGCAGCGCCTCCGTTCCGGCAAGACCGGCACGATCACGATGCTGTATCCATGGGACGATGTCAGCACCCAAATCGAGTTGGAATTCCTGACCGGCGCGGCGCGCGCCGCGACAGAAGAGGATTACTTTTTCAACCTCATCACCGCGCCGATTTCCGAACAAAGTCTGCTCAACCTGTACCGCGGACGACAAACGGACGGCCTGATTTTGATGCAGGTACGCCTGCACGATTGGCGAGTCGAGCTTCTGCGCGAGAACAACTATCCGTTCGTGCTGATTGGAAGCTGTGAGGACAACACCGGGCTGAGCTTCGTCGACATCGATTACGAGACGGCGATCTTCACGGCATTCGAGCACCTCGCGGAGCTAGGCCACCAGGACATCGGCTTTTTGACCTTCCCGGCGCGCTGGCGACACAAGGGCAACACGGCACCCGTGCAGTGTATTCGCGCGTATGAAAAAGCCTGCCGCCACCTCAACATTTCGGCAGCGGTGCGCGAGGTCCCCTACTCTGTTGAAGGCATGTATCAGGGGTTTATCGAGCTTCTGGACGAGCTGCCGCACATGACAGGGTTAGTGGTATCCTACGCGGCAACGCTCGGAGGCGTCTACCGCGCCGCGTTCGATCACGACCTCAGGATTCCGGATGACCTGTCGATTGTCGGGATCGCGGGTGAAGCCAGCGCCGGGCTGCTGGCGCCTGCGCTGACAGGTTTCGACTCGCAGAACTTCGAGCGCGGCTACCGGGCAGCGAAGATTCTGCTGCGAATGCTGCAGTCCGATGACTTCACCCCGGAGCAAGTGTTCCTGCCGTTCGAGCTCATTACACGCGACACCACAACCCATCCCCGCACGAAACAGGGGCAACAGGGCCATGCACCAAGCTGATCAGATCTCATCATCCAGAGGCCGGATCGCAGTGAGCGCGTTGCCAAGAAGGCTCTTCCAAGGCGAGCGCGCGGGGTATCTGTTCCTGCTGCCAGCCGCTGTTTTTCTGCTGATCACCGTCGGGTACCCGCTCTTCGACACGATCCGGATGGCGTTTCAGGAAGTGACACTCGGCACGCTGTCGAGGGGCGAGCGCCCCTTCATCGGGCTGGCGAATTTCGAGAGCGTGCTCGCCGATCCCGCCTTCCCCATCGCGCTGCGAAACTCGCTGGTCTTCACCGTCGCTTCGGTGTTCTTCCAGTTCATAATCGGACTGGCGCTCGCGATCATTTTGAACGAAGCCTTCCCGCTGCGGCACATATTTCGCGGGCTGCTGCTCTCCGGCTGGCGCATCCCACCGATCGTCAGCGGCACGATCTTCCTGTGGATGTTCAACTACGACTTCGGCTTCATCAATTTCTTTTTGGAGAAGATCGGCCTGATCGACGAGCCGGTGCGCTGGCTGCTCAACCAGGATTACGCCCTGCTGACGGTCATCCTCACCAATATCTGGCTGGGCATCCCGTTCAACGTCATCCTGCTTGCCAGCGGCCTGACGGGCCTGCCGGAAGACATCTATGAGGCGGCCACTGTGGATGGCGCAAACCGCTGGCAAAAGCTCGCGCGCCTGACGCTGCCGCTGATGAAGCCGACGATCCTCGCCACGCTGATGCTCGGCTTCATCTACACCTTGCGCGTGTTTGATGTGATCTGGGTCATGACAGGCGGCGGCCCGGTGAACGCCACCGAAGTGCTGCCCACCCTGGCCTATCGCGAGTCCTTCAACCGCTTCAACTTCGGCGAAGGCGCCGCGATCAGCGTGATCATGCTGGGTATGCTGCTGGTCGTGGCCGTGTTCTACGTCCGCACGACCAATGAAGAGGGAATGTGATGGCCGCCGAGTGGATTCGACTCTATCGCACCGAGCGCACTCGCAAGCGCGTGACCAAGGGCGTGCTCTTCACAATCGCGCTGATCGCCACCATCGCGTACATCTTCCCCCTCTTCTGGATGGTATCGACGTCGATCAAAGACCCCGCTGACATCATGCGGGATCCGCCGCTCATCCTGCCACGCGATGTCAATCTTGAAATCTACAAAGAGATGTTCGGCTCTCCGCCGGAAGGCACGCAGATCCCGGTCGATGGCCTGCGGTATATGAAGAACTCGCTGATCATCGGCGCGGGCACGATGGTCCTGACGATGCTTTTCGCGGTACCTGCTGCCTATGGACTGGCGCGCTTCCGGCTGCGCGGCTCGAACATCTTCATGATGCTGCTGCTCGTCACGCAGATGCTGCCGGAAGTGTTGCTCGTCATTCCAATGTTCATCTTCTTCAGAGAGCTGCACTTCACCAACAACTACAGCTCGGTCATCATCGCGGACGCTGCGCTGACGTTGCCGTTCTGCATCTTGATCCTGCGCACCGGCTTTCTGCAAGTGCCGCGCGATCTGGAGGAAGCGGCGCTGATCGACGGGACGACACGGTTCGGCGCGCTGCGCCGGGTCATTGTGCCGATGGTCCGCCCGAACCTGATCGCGGTCACGCTCTTCGCATTCCTGGTCGGCTGGGGAGACTTTGTCTTCTCGCTTTCGTTTCTCCAAGACCAGGAACTTCACCCGCTGGCGCTGGGCGTCTACAACTTCATTGGCTACTACCGCATCCGGTGGGAAGGCGTCATGGCCTTTTCCACCATCATCGCGATCCCGGTCGTCATCATCATTTTGGCCCTGCAACGCTACTTCGTCACCGGCCTGACCACAGGCTCGGTGAAATAGGATGAGGAGAAAGGAGCGCAGCACGTCGGATAATCCCTTTTCGCACCGTCACCCAATCTCATTTGGAGAACGCTCAATAGTACAAAGGATATCAGTCATGAAATCACGATTCACAAGTCTATTGCTCATTGTGGCGCTGGTGGCAGTCGCCACCGGCGGCGTCTCAATCGCCAACGCGCAGGATGGCCCCCAGGAGGTGACGATCTGGCACTACTGGGGCGACACCGGCACAAATGCCGAAACCGTCGCTCGTTTCAAGGAACTGTGGGAAGCGAGCCAGGACGCGTGCACGCTCAATATCCGCTCGATCCCAACCGCCGACTTCAAGCGCGAACTCTCGACCGCGATCCTCGCCGGGAACACGCCCGACATCGCTGTGATCGACAACCCTGACTTCGCCATGTTCGCCGCGCAAGGCGTGCTGGCCGAGCTGGATGATCGGGTCGCGGAATGGAGCGAGGCGGACGCGTACTACGATGGCCCGTGGTCGTCGACGATGTGGGACGGGCACAACTATGGCGTGCCGGTCGGCAGCAACACGCTGGCCCTGTTCATCAACAATGCGCTGGCAGAAGAAGCCGGGCTGGATGTCAGCAACCCGCCCCAGACCTGGGACGACCTCATGGAATGGGCTGCCGCGCTGACCAACCCCGACAACAATCAGTATGGCATCACGCTCCTCGGCGAGCGCAACGAGACGGCGACTTTCATGTGGCTGCCGTTCGTACAGCAGACAGGCGAGGATATCGACAGCCTGGACAGCGAAGGTGGACGCGCTGCGCTGCAGTTGTATGTCGATCTGGTCGAGAACGGGTACATGTCGCCCGAGGTCGTGAACTATGGCTTTGGCGACATCCCCGGGCAGTTCATGGCCGGGAACGCCGCGATGATGATCAACGGCCCCTGGGTGATCAACAGCCTGGAAGCCGAAGTGCCGGACCTGGAATACACCGTTGCGGGGGTTCCTTACCCTGAGGACGGCCAGCCAGCCAACGGCATGGGCGGCGAGAACTTCTCGATCTTCGCCAACAGCGACGTGCAAGACTGCGCGTGGGACTTCATCACCTTTACGCAGGCGCCCGAAAATATCGTGGACTGGTACGCCGGGCTGGGCTTCCTGCCCTCGCGCGAGCTGCCGGAAGAGCAAACCACGTTCTCGACAGAAGACCCGAACATGGCCGTCTTCCTCGATCAGATGCAGTACGCCCGCGCACGCGGACCGCTGCCTAACTGGCCGGAAGTTTCCGAAGTCGTCCAATTGATGATGCAGGAAGCGCTGACCGGGCAGGCGTCCGTGGACGAAGCGATTTCGAACGCGGGACCGCAAATCGCCGCGATGCTGGGCGGGTGATCCAGCCTGGGCGTGAGGGGGAAAAGTGGGTCTGCCAGATTGCCACCTGCGGCCCACTCTCCCCCTGCTGGCAGAAATAGGATCGCTGCTTCCTGAGTTTGATCACCGCGAGGTGGTTCAGGGAGCAGCCGTCCATCACCGCTTGCTGCCGACGTCAATCTTAGCAGCAAAACCAGATGGCTCAAAAACTCCCCGCGCAATCGCGCGGCTGACAGGTGAGGATATTATGCCTTTCGATCTCCAACGTGTCCCTTTTAGTCGCTATGGCTCGTACATGGCGTTCTCGCACCTGGCGGCAGAGCCTGGCGTGGAAGAAGGGCTTTACCTGCGCACGGTACGTGGCGGCGTGGCCCATCGCATTCTCTTCCGTGTCGAAGTGCTGGACGGCAGCACCCCCGTCCCGGTGACCGAAGATGCATCGCCCACCCTGCTGCGGCTCGTCTCCGCGAAGGGCGCCGTCGAAATCTGCATGGCCGAGCCGAAGGTGATCCGGGTGCGCGGCGAAGGAGCCGGCCTCCGGCTGACACGCCAGCCCATGCCAACGCGCGAAGGCTGGGTCTACGACACGATTACACAGGCCGGAGAACACCGCTGGTCGGTGAATATCCGCGGAGCCTTTCGCCAGTACATGCTGACCTCGCTGCAAGGCACGCCGTCTATCGACGCGCCATGGGATGATCTATCCAACCGCTACGTGCAGATCGACTTGCTGCCAACGAGTCAAGGAACATTCGAGTGCGCCATCGAAGAATACCGGTCGAGCTGGGAACCGCGCGCGTATGCCGAGCCGTTCGATGCGTGCGTACAGGCGGTTGAGCGCGAGTTTGCACAGTGGGAAGCCGAACAGGTTGGCGTGCCGGGCGAACTCGCCGAGGCGCGACGTAACGCGGCGTACGTCAACTGGTCGTGCGTCGTGGCGCCGGAGGGGGTGCTGCGCCGCCCGGCGATGTACATGTCCAAGAACTGGATGGACAACGTCTGGAGCTGGGATCACTGTTTCAACGCGCTCGCATTGGCGGACAAGAATCCCGCTCTCGCATGGGATCAGTTCATGGTCATGTTCGATGCCCAGGACGAATTCGGCGCCCTGCCCGACTATGTCAACGATGTCGAAAGCGTGTGGAACTTCGTCAAGCCCCCCATCCACGGTTGGACGCTGCGGCGGCTGCTCGAACGGAGTCATGCCTTCGACCAGGAGCATCTCGCCAAAGCCTACGCCCCGCTCTGTCGCTGGACCAACTGGTGGCTCCATTATCGAGATACAGACGGAGATGGGCTGCCGGAGTACAATCACGGCAACGACTCGGGATGGGATAATGCCACCGTCTTTGCGCACGGGGTTCCCGTCGAAGCGCCGGACCTGGCTGCTTTTCTCGTCTACCAGATGGATGTGCTGGCCGACATCGCCGGGCAGCTTGACCACGCCATCGATGCCGAGCAGTGGCGTCGCAAGGCCGATGATCTGCTGGGGAACTTGCTCACAGCCTTTTGGCGCGAGGATCACTTCGTCGCGCGGCATGCGCGCAGCCACGAGGAGATTCCCTCCGACAGCCTTATCCTCTACCTGCCCCTTCTGCTGGGGAAGCGCCTGCCTGCCGACGTGATCCAGCATCTGGTCGCCGGCCTCAAGGAACCCAACGCATTCTTGACCAACCATGGCCTGGCGACTGAACGGCTGCGCAGTCCATACTACCAGGCGGACGGTTACTGGCGCGGCCCGATCTGGGCGCCATCGACCATGCTGCTGGTCGATGGCCTCAACGCGGTCGGCGAAGTCGCGTTTGTTCAAGAGCTGAGTCGTCGATTTTGTGCAATGGTCGACCGCAGCGGCATGGCAGAGAATTTCGACGCGCTCACCGGTGAAGGGCTGCGCGACCGGGCATATTCATGGACATCGAGTGTCTTTCTGATCCTGGCAAGTAAGCAACCCCACGGCTAAAGCCGGGGGCTTTGTCCCTGGCGCTACGCCACAGGGGGCGTATCCGAGACGATTGGGCGGCTTACAGCGCCCCGGCGACCAATATTGATCGCCGCGATGTGGTCGGCCCGTCCAGAGAAACCGCACGACACACAGGAGAACGTGGCTTGAGCAGGTCGATTGCATCGGTCGATGTGCCCGCAGGTCGGGCAGGTACGCGAGGTGTTGCGGGGATCTACCGCGACCACCGGCACACCTGCCAGCCGTGCCTTGTACTCGAAGTGCCAGATGATAGTGGCGAGGTTTTGACTGATGCCTGTTTTGTCCCCCCATCCTCAATCCTTCCCCCACAAGGTGGGGAAGGCGGTTTTTCCCCTTCCCTCCGCCTGGCGTGGGGGAAAGGGCCAGGGGATGGGGGGCAGTTGAGCAACTGCTATCAGTCCATTGTTCACCACTACCTGTCAGATTAAGTCGTGTCTATTTCAGCTTTGTTTGACCATCTCTCATGCTCCCTTTCCTGGAGTATAACGGACACCCGTTTGCTCCACTACCAGGGGCAAGCTCGCATAACATACGCCATCGTCAAGGGTAACGAAAACTCAACTTGATATCTTGCGGATAGTTTCCAAACCGGCTTCCAAAAATGTTGATCCCACCGACATGCGTAGCGTCGGGCTTGACTCCAATCCGGACGGCAATGTAATCATTTTCCGAAATCTGCAAGTCCTTCAATGTGACAGATGACAGGCGCATACCGTCCAGGTAACTGCCATCGTGATTGACCTGCCACACTTTGAGCAGCCCGTACTGAGAATTCCAGCTTTCCCACCAAGGCGGTGTCAACACCCCGCGTTGCCCGCCAAAATCCGCCGGGCTGGTCCACGTACCCAGCTCGACACCATTGATCCAAACCGTGATATCAGATGGCCAATCGTCATCATGCAGCGGAGCCTCAGAACAGACCTCCAGGCTGAGGTTAAGGCTGTCCAATGCCGTTTGGGAAGGCAGTCGATTTGGAAATCGATACTCCACATAGCCGTAATGGAACCACAGAAGCTGGGCACTCACTCGACTGGCCTCATAGAATGAGGCGGGATCATCAAACATGCCGATGATGCCTGATTCACCTGCCAAACCACAGGTCGGCGCGACGTTGCAGTCGACGTAAGCCCCGACAGGCATGGTGAATTCGGCAGTATTTTGATGGCGTGAGTGGCTGCGCGGAAGTTGAATGACAACCATCTCATACGCTCGCGCACATACTTTTTGAAGTCCCCGCGAGGCAGGTTTGAGCTCAGTCAACAACAGCCCGGCTTCTTCCAGACCTTTGATGTGCAAATTGGCCGTCGAAAGGGGGATGTCCAGGGCCTCGGCGATCTCGCTCACGTTGAGCAGTTGATCACTCAGCAGGTCCAGAATGCGAACGCGAGTGTCGGAGGCTAAAGCTTTGAGCACTTGCTGTGTTTCGGGTGAATGCACATCGATACTTAGAATGGGACCTTTCGAAGTTAGAGAATCGACCATGCTGCTTCCTCGCTCACCATTTATTTCATGATAACATGAAGCACTCAATCGATATTTTATAGGGGATATGTGAAATAGTCAAGTCCACTCCAGTGATTTACGCCGAAATGTCGATGAAACTCTCTTCCATATATTGACATTCGGGATATTTTCTTATACGCTGAATATGAAAAGTAGCATATTTTTATGAAACACAAGGAGCGGAGAATATGGACAATGTTCAACCCGCCTCAATCGCCGCCGCGCCACCTTCTTCCTTGAAATCAGTCCAAGAACGGTTCGCCGATACTATCGCGGGCTATCTTTTTCTGCTGCCGTTTGTGGTTGTCTATTTCCTGTTTCGGATTTATCCCCTGTTTCGCGGCCTGTATATCAGCCTGCACGAATGGGAGCTCGTTGGCACGCACCGCGAGTACGTTGGCCTGGAAAACTACCGCTCTCTTCTATGGAACAATCTACAGTGGGATATCCCCTATCAGTTGATCCTGCGTGTTGCGGGCCTTGCGCTTACTGCCGTGGTGCTCTGGTGGCTCGTTCGGCGCGACCGGATCGGACGGATCGCAGCGGTTGTCTTGTTCGTCAGCGCCGTGGCGATTTTCGCCGGCATTCTGGGCCTCCACCCACAAGATGGCGCCGCACGTTGGGGAGACGAGCTGTTCCGTGAAGCGGCCAAGAACACCCTCTATTTCGTCGTCCTCTCGACGCCATCGATTGTGATCGTGGGGCTCTTGCTGGCCGTGGCGCTCAACCGTCCCTGGCCGATCATGGGGCTGTTCCGCACCATCTTCTTCTCTTCCTACATCTTCTCGGTTTCCGTCGTCACGCTCATCTGGGTGATGGTGCTGAGCCCCCGGCAAGGCATTCTGGCGCACTTTCTCGAGATCTTTGGAGCGGAACCCATCGCCTGGCTGACGGACAAGGATCTGGCGATGCCCGCCATCGTGATCACGACGCTGTGGTGGACGGTGGGCTTCAACATGATCCTGTTTCTGGCCGGGCTGCAAGACATCCCTTCAGAGGTGTACGAAGCGGCGAAGCTGGACGGCGCCGGGCCGCTGGTGAATTTCTTCCGCGTGACGCTTCCTCTGTTGAAACGGACCACGGTGGCTGTGGTCGTCCTCCAGGTGATGTTTTCGTTCCAGATATTCGGGCAGGTGTACCTGATGACGCGCGGCGGGCCCGCAGGCTCGACACGCGTCCTGGTCCTGGAGATATATCAGACGGGCTTTCGAGACTGGATGTTGGGCTATGCGTCCGCCATGTCCATGATCCTGTTCCTCTTCATGCTGGGAACGTCAATCGTACAGATTTGGCTCACACAAGAGGAGGAAGCATAGATGTTGGCTCAGGTGATTCCCGGCAGTTTGCGGAGACGATTCGGCACCTGGTCTTTACTCGGTTTGCTGACTGTCGTGAGCATCGTATGGATCGCGCCTATCGTCTGGGTGATCGCCATGTCGCTCAAGCCGAATAGTGTGCTGCAAGTATCGACCAGGGGACTGATCCCCGACCCGTTCACGCTCGAAAACTACAAGGACATCCTGAATGTATCGGACGTGCCACGCTGGTTTGCCAACAGCATGGTGGTTTCGGCCAGCACGACCATCCTGACTCTGGTGCTGGCGTCACTGGCGGGCTACGCGTTCGCCCGGATTCCGTTCAAGGGCAAGAAGCTGATGTATATCTTCGTGCTGTCGGGGATGATGGTCCCCGAGCAGGCGGTGTTCATTCCCCTGCACACCATGTTTTCGGCGTGGGAAATGCACAACACCTATCAAGCCCTCGTTCTGCCGCGCCTGGCCTTTCCGCTGGGCGTCTTCCTGATGGCGCAGTTCTTTCAGGCCATTCCGCAGGACATCGAAGAAGCTTCCAAGTTGGATGGCGCGAACCGGCTCATCGTGTATGCGCGCATCATGATGCCGCTCTCGATTCCAGCGCTGACCACGCTGGGGCTGTTCACGTTCGTGCTGACCTGGAATGACTACCTGTGGCCCCTGGTGTCCGCCACACGAACGGACATGTATACCCTGACGGTCGGGTTGGGCAGTCTACAGGGCACGTTTGCCCAAACGGAGGGCCTGGGCTTCCTCATGGCATCAGCCGTCACGGCCAGCGCGCCCATATTGATCGTCTTCATTGTCTTCCAGCGTTACATCATTCAAGGCGTCCGCATGGGCGGGCGTTTCTAGCAAAGGATAGTCTGCATCACGCTGCGGGAAAGATAGCTCGAAGGGAGGCAACGAAGAAACATTCCGATACGACATGGTTGTTTCACACTCGTAACGATCGACCGATCAGAACCTTATGGGAGAAAACGCAAATGAAAAAGCCCAATTGGAAAGCATTTCTGGTGTTCACCTTGCTGGTCGCCATGGCGGCCAGCGCCCTGCCCGCGCTGAGCACCGCGCAGGCGCAAGAGGGCACGACAATCACGTTCTACCGGTTCTTTGGCGGCTGCTCCGATGAGTATGCCGGCGTCACCGACCTGGCGCAGGCCACCGGTGAATGTGGGATCATCCAGGTGTTGACGAACAACTTCAATGCCGAAAACGAATTTGGGATTACCGTCGAGACGCAGAACATCGACTGGTTCACCTACTACGATCAGTTGTCGAGCACCTTTGCCGGCGGCAACCCGCCCGACATCGCCGTGCTGCATCGCCTGTCGCTGTTCGACTACGCCTCGCGCGATCTCGTCATGGCGCTTGACGAGGGCTTCGAGCAGTTTGGCATCGATGTGAACGACTTCACGCCAAACGCGCTCGACGCCGCATCCTATGACGGCACGGTGTATGCTATGCCGTGGGACGTGCACGCGCTGCTGTGGCACGTCAATGTCGACCTGATGGCCGAAGCCGGGCTGGTCGACGATAACGGCGAGCCGATCCTGCCCACCAGCCGTGCAGAACTCGAAGAGCACGCCCAACTGGTCAAGGAAACGACCGGCAAGCGGTATTTCAGCATGGCCGGCGTCGATGATCCCATGGTCGTCCGCTTCTTCGAGACGATCGTGTGGCAGCAAGGCAGCGACGTGTTCGACGAAGAGGGCACTCAGGCCATGTTCGACACGGACGCCGGACGCGAAGCGCTCGATCTGCTGCTGTGGATTTACGAGAATAACCACGCCGCCAAGGATGCGGACTACTCCGTTTCCGAACAGGACTTCCTGGCTGGCGAAGCGGCGGTTATGATCAACGGGACGTGGGTTGTGGACTCCTACAACGCACAGGCGGCGAATCCTGACACACCGCTGATGAGCTATGTCGTCCGCGATTTCCCGACTCTCTACGACGTGCCGGCGACCTGGTCGGATTCGCACATGTGGGTCATGCCAGTCCAGCCCGATCCCGATCCTGCCAAGCAGGAAGCCGCCCTGCAGTTCCTGAAATTCCTCTACGACAACAACCTGCAGTGGGCGCGAACGGGACACATGCCCATCCGGACGTCCGTGCTGGCAAGTGCGGAATATGAAGCCCTGCCGCACCGGTCCGAATACGTCGAGACGGCATCCATCGCGCGCGCTGTGCCCCCTGCTCCGAACCAGCGGGGGAACATGGACGTCATCGCCGAAGAGCTCCAGGCGTCATGGCTGACCGGCAAGGATGCGGAATCTGTGCTGGCGGACATCGATTACCGGGTCAACGAACTGCTCGGCGGGCGTCGCCGGTAAGTCTTTCGCAGGTACCAGTTGATAGCCCCGGTATCGCGCTGGGGCTATCTTTTTACGCAGGAGGCACACGGTTTATGGCACGAGAACGCATGCCGCTTGATGGCGCATGGGAGTTCTACTTCGATCGCGATGGCGATGTGGACTATGCAGCCACGAACCACATCACGGCGTGGCGAACGATCCAGGTGCCCGGCCCGTGGCAGGCCCAGTTCGACGACCTACGCGAGGCTGCCGGCACGGGATGGTATCGCCGGTCATTCCCGGTGCCTGATTCCTGGACAGACCGAGCGGTCGTCCTGCACTTCGGAGCGGTCAACTACCGCGCTGAAATCTGGATCAACGGGCAGCCCGCCGGCACGCACGAAGGCGGCTATTTGCCCTTCGAGCTGGACGCGAGCGAGTTTCTTCGCTACGGCGAGACGAACGATTTAAGGGTCCGTGTCAGTGCCCCGTCGGACAACGCGGAACGCTTTCCCGACTTCCCATTTTCCGAGATCCCGCATGGCAAACAGAGCTGGTACGGCGTGCTGGGCGGCATCTGGCAGAGTGTATGGATCGAAGCCCGGTCGCCAGGACACATCGACCGGATCACGCTCACCCCGCTTCTCGAAACCGGCGAACTGCGCGCGCGCATCGCTTTGTCCACGCCTAACGAGGGCCACCCAGGGACGCTGCGCGTCCGGGTTCAAACCCCCGACGGGACGACCGTGCTCGAGGATGAGCATCCGGTGCCGCCCGGCACGCGGCATCTGGAACCGACTCAGGTAGTGCCCGATCCGCGCCCCTGGTCGCCGGAGACGCCGCACCTCTATCGCTATCACGCGGCGCTGGTTTGCGAACAGGGGGTTTGTGACGAGATCGAAGAGACTTTTGGCTTTCGCACGATCGAAACCCGCAACGGAAAACTCTACCTGAACGGCAGCCTGTTGTATTTGCGAGGGGTGCTGGACCAGGACTATTATCTCGACACCATTTGTACACCTCCATCAGAAGAACTGTTAGAGGACCAGTTCCGCAAAGCGAAGGCGATGGGGCTGAACTGCGTCCGCTGCCACATCAAGATCCCCGACCCCCGCTATTTGGCGACAGCCGACCGGGCAGGCATGCTGGTCTGGCTCGATATCCCGAACACCGGGCGATCAACGCCCGCTGCACAGGCGCGGCTGCAAGAAACGCTTGAAGGCGCCGTAACGCGCGACTTCAACCACCCGTCGATCATCATCTGGACGATCGTCAACGAGGACTGGGGGACGGACCTGGTTTATGATGCGTCACACCGGCAGTGGCTGCAGGGCATGTACCACTGGCTTAAGGACCGTGATCCGCTGCGGCTGGTGATCGACAATTCGGCTTGCTGGCCGAACTTCCATATCCAGACGGATATCGAGGACTATCACTTTTATCGCGCCATGCCCGAGCATCGCCGCGACTGGGACGAGACTATCGGGCAATTCGCTCATCGTGCTGATTGGACATTCAGCCCCTATGGCGATGCGGTGCGATCAGGAGACGAGCCACTGATTGTCTCGGAGTTTGGCAACTGGGGATTGCCCGATCTCAACCTTCTCGCCGACCGCGACGGGCGCGAACCCTGGTGGTGCGAGACGGGAATGGACTGGGGAGATGGGATTGCCTATCCGCACGGTGTGCAGGGCCGGTTTGCCGACTGGCACCTGGGTCGCGTGTTTGGCGATTGGGAAGCGCTGGTAGACGCGACTCAGTGGCAGCAATATCAAGCACTGAAGGTTGAGATCGAATCGATGCGATGCCGCCCACAGCTTGCCGGTTACGTGATCACCGAACTCACCGACGTCCACTGGGAAGCGAACGGCCTGCTCGATATGGCGCGACATCCGAAGGTCTTTTTCGATGCGCTGGCTTCGCTGAACGCAGATACCGTTGTACTTCCAACGGCGAGACGGGCGGCATATTGGAGCGGCGAGACGGCGCGCATTGGATTGCAGATTGCACATGGGGGTAACGAACCAGTCGAAAGCGCAGTGCTTCAGTGGCAAATCGACGATCACGACATCGGCGGTGCTGTACCGGTGCCCACCCTGGCCCCCGGCGACGTCATCGCACTGGACGATATCGCCTTTGATGCGCCGCCGGTCGAAACCGGCCAACGCATCAGGCTCACCGTCAAGCTGGTTTCCAGGCCGAACAGCACTTTGGCGACGAACCATCTGACACTGACCGTCGTTCCCGCACGGCAGCAATCAGCCCTGCCTGACGTTTCGCTGTGGACGCCGAACAACGAGCTGCGGGAATACTGTGAGGCCCTGGGATATGTCACGACGTCTGCGCTCGAGAAAGCGGACCTCGCCCTGGCACGCCAGCTCGACGATGCGCTCACAGCCTACGTGCGCGAGGGGGGACGCCTGGTGCTGCTCGCCGACCAACCCGACAGCATTCCTGCCTGCGCGCCCGGACAGCAGGTGATTGAACCATGCTTTCCATACGCGCGGCAGATCCTCCGCCAGGGAACCTATTGGGCGGGCGACTGGGTGTCGTCGTTTACGTGGCTCCGTCGCGGTGGGGTTTTTCAGAATCTGCCCGGCGGGCCGTTGATCGACTTTGCGTTCGAGGACGTCACACCCGAGTACGTGTTGAGTGGATTTGGCCGGCAGGACTTTGAAGCGCACGTACACGCCGGCATGTTTCTTGGGTGGGTACACAAAAATGTGGCTGTGCTTGCACAACGTCATTATGGTAAAGGGACGTCAGTGCTAACCACTTTTCGGCTGCTTCACGGAGCCCCAGGCGTCGATCCTATCGCCACAACGCTTCTCGATGGGTCGATTGCGTTAGCCTGTTCGGCGCCAGGATCCCCCCATCGCCAACACGTGTGCCCAGGCTCAGACACGCCCACCAAAAAGCGGCGTGTCTGAACCTGAGTATTCGTCGGCTCATCTGATCGTCCCCTTTTTGACGTTGAGTATTGCAGACTCCTGTCTTGTTGTACGGGGGACCGATCAACTCTATCCCTTGAACAGCATGATCGAATTCGCGCACCCAGGAGCGGATCCCACTGCCGAAGATCGCCCTGCCGCCGTCACTCGAGATCGATCATGACCTTCATGTAGTGGCCGCCAGACTGCTCGATCGTGTGATAGGCGTCCAGGTAATCGTCGAAGTCGAAGCGGTGTGTTACCAGCTCGTCGAGGTGCATCTTGCCCGCCTCGACCAGATCCACGGCCCGCTCATAATCTGCCTTCTGGTACATCAGCGATCCGACCAGACTCAACTCGCGATCCTGGACCAGTCCAAGGTCCACCTGGGGTTTCGCGCCGAAGACGCCCACAATGACGATCGTGCTTCCCTTCCGCGCGGACGCGATCGCTTGAGTCACCGTCGCCTCCACCCCCACACACTCCAGGATGAGGTCGGCGCGATCGGGGCCGAAGTGGTGCAGAATCGCCTGCTCGAGATCCTGGTTGGCCGTGTTGATCGCAAAGTCGATGCCGCACTCTGTGGCCTTCTGGAGCTTGTACTCGCTCAGGTCCGTGATCATGACCGCTTTCGCTCCGGATGCTTTGGCGACCTGGGCGGTGAGGTTGCCGATGGTGCCGGCCCCTAGCACGACCACGTTCCGCCCTTCTACCGGGCCGCCTCTCGCCAGCGCGTGGACCGCAACCGAGATGGGCTCGATCATCGCCGCCTGATCGAGGGAAATCGACGCGGGCAGTTTGATCACAGCCGTGGCCGGCACGGCGAAAAATTCCTGCGCGGCGCCCCCGGTCTGGAAGCCCATGACCTTGAGCGATTCACAGATGTGGTACTGCCCATGCCGGCAGGGATAGCATTCGCCACACGTGACCTGGGGCATGATCGTGATGAGGTCGCCCACGGCGAGCCCCTCGACCTCACTGCCTACCTCGGCCACGATGCCGCCCAGCTCATGCCCCTGGACGACCGGATAGCCCGTGTACGGGTGCAGCCCGTGGTATACGTGAATGTCCGAGCCGCAAACTCCGATGCGCCTGGTTTGCATGATCACTTCGGTTGGGCCCGGCACCGGACGCTCAACCTGTCGAAACTCGATTTTTCCCGGCTCAACCATCACCGCTTGTTTCATCTTTATCTCCTCACGTTACGTTTTCTGACCGGACACAACTTCCGGTGTGCTAAAAAACGAACTGTCCCAAATCGCTGTTATGGTGCGGGCCGCGTGTCGATCCCAAGAAACCGGCAGAGCTTGATCACGGTGAACCGGTTGCGCAGATAGTGTCCGTACAGCAGCGCCGGCTCGATCATGTGCTCTTCCAGGCCCAGCGTCCGCCAATCCGTTGGCGCGCCGACTTGCTCCAGCAGTTCCGCCACGGCTGAAGCGGGCAGCACCGTCTCGGCGATCTCGCGAATAGCAGGCCAATTCTCGACGATACGCCCCTGCAACTGCCGGTATTCCTGCTCGGTCAGGGACAGGAACGGTTCCTGGATTTTCTGGATCGCCCCAGCGCCGGATCCGTATATGCGCCGGATGTCCGCTAGCTCGCCGTCGTGGCCGCGAAACGGCGCGTTCTCTACCAACTGCCGCACGTCGTCTTGGGTCAGGGCGCGGACCTTGTCGTACACTTGGGCGACGAGCATGGCAGCGTAGCCAACTTTGGCGCCGTGGAGAATGGCCGGTTTGTTTTCTTTGAGGAGCTCCATTTCCCAGTAATGCGAGCAGTGATGTTCCGCTCCGGACGCCGGTCGTGAGTCTCCGACGGCCAGCATGCACAGGCCGGTTTCGATCAGGGCATCCATCAGGTGGCGCAGACCCTGGTCGGAGCCATTGGCGATGTCGTCCGTCGATTCGAAGCAACTCGCCATGGCGTGCCGGACCCGGCGCTCGATTTCGGCATCGTGCGGCTCGCTCCATAGCAGGTGCCCCAGCCGCCAGTCGGCCAGGGCGGTCGTCTTGCCGATGACGTCGCCAAAGCCCGCGGCTCGAAGCTCCGGCGGGGCAGCCATTAGGGTAGGCAGATCGGCGAACACGCCGATCGGTCCCTGGGCTTTGACCGTGTCCTTCAACCCGCCAACCACCAGCGGCGCCCCGGTCGACACAAACCCGTCCACGGATGCCGCGGTCGGCGCCGATATGAACGGGTTGCGGGTGCGGAAGCTCACGTAGCGGGTGATATCGGTGATGGTCCCGCTGCCGACAGCGACGAATACCTGGTCGACGGGCGGCGCCTGCACCATCGTCTGGATCAGATACTTCTCGTCAGCGATCACCTCCTCACCTTCGAGCACGATCGAGATAACCGGCAGCCCGGCTTGTTTCAGCGCCGCCTTAATCCGTTCCCCCAGGGCGCGGTAGGTGTTCGTGTCAGACACCAGCGTGATGGGCTGGGAGGGAAGCTCCTGGCAGAACGCGACCAGATGGCGAACCGCATCGGGACCGATAATGATGGGGACATTTTGTGACATGCGAACCTTCCTCGACGTTGATTCCGGTAGCAACCTCCCCCTCGGCACGCAGCCGGCAGAGGGGGCGTGATTCAGAAGACGAACCGGCCCGGTTATTCGAGCCCGTATTCCGCCGCTTTCTCGCGCATGAAGCGCAAGCCCTCCGCTGCCAGGACGTCCGGCGGGCGGTTCGGCGGGCGCCACAGGCACGTGGCCGCGATGAGGTCTTCGTTGATCGCCGCGAACGATTCGAGCGCCAGCGGGCCGGTGAACTTCGCATCGACCATCGCGCGGAAGACCTCGTCCCAGTTGACGGTGCCGGTACCGGGCAGCCCGCGATGGCTCTCGCTGATGTGCATATAGCCGAGCGTGTCGGCGCAGCCCACGATGGGCTTGTAGAATCCCTCTTCCTCGATGGTCATCTGGTAGGTGTCGGCGTGCACGTCGATGTTCGGGAAGCCCATCTCCCGGACGGCGCGCACCACTTTTTGCGCGTCTTCCAGCGTGTTGAACACGTAGGTTTCGTACCGGTTGCAGACTTCCAGGCCCAGCCGTATGCCGCGCCGCTGTGCTTCGGCAGCAACCTCGCCCAGCGTGTCGGTGATCACCCGGATTTCCTCATCGGTGGGCGGCGCGCCCGTCATGAACCCGTGCGCGAAGCCGATGCACCCGCAGAGATAGCTGCCGCCAACCGCTTCGAGCTTGTCCATCGCCAGGAACAGGAAGCGCTTGGCCTTCTCCGGCTCGTGCGGCATGTGCGAATCGCGGGGTAAGACCAGCGACGCCACGACGTCAATGCCGGCCTCGGCGATGGCCTGCTTGTGATCTGCCGGGTTGAACTGGGCCGGCTTCAGCAGGGGAATCTCCAGGAAGTCGTAGCCGACCTTGCCGGCCTGGGCGATTGCGTAATTGCCGGCTTCGGGAGTCCAGTCGGGTATCCAGACAAAAGCATGTGCGCCAAACTCAGGCATTTTTTCTCCTCCAGGGGACGAATCACAACAGGTCGCGCAAGACGTGCGGTATTTCCCCGATGTTCTCCAATACGAAATCCGGCTGGCGTTCCATCCGCGCCACGTCGGCGCGAGTCGAGGCGCCGCTGAGAACGGCGGCGGTCTTCATGCCCGCCTGCTGGCCCATAAGCATATCCGTCTCCAACCGGTCGCCGACCATCAGGCAGCGCTCCGGCGGCAGCGCCAGCCGGCTGAGGGCAACCTCCATGATGAGCGCCGAGGGCTTGCCCGCCAGCAGTTCCAGCTTGCGCCCGGTGAGGTGTTCGAGAGCGGCGATGGTCGCGCCGGCGTCGGGGATGCCGCCGCCGGGCATGGGGCAGGTCTTGTCGGCGTTGGTGGCGAAGAAGCGCGCCCCGCGCACCAGCGCCTGATAGGCGGTGTTCAGCTTGCGGTAGTCCAGCGTGCGGTCGAAGGCAACGACCACGGCATCGACGCCGTCCGGCTGGATAACCTCCTTCGGGTCCTGGTCATCGAACTCGCCCAGGATGTGCAGGCCATGCGCGCGCAGCTCGTCCAGCAGCGCCGGCTCGCCGATCACGTAGGTCGCCAGGTCGGGGAAGTGGCGCGCCAGGTGATAGCCGAGCACGTAGCCCGAGGTAATCACGTCGTCCGGCCCGGCGGGGATGCCCAGCCGGGTCAGCTTGTCGGCATACGCCTGGCGCGGCTGAAGCGGTTTGTTGCTGACGAAGAGCACGCGCTTGGCCCGCGCGCGCAGGTGAGCGATCGTCTCGACGGCGCCGGGCAGCGCCGCCTCACCCAGATAGACGGTGCCATCCAGGTCGAACACGAACCCATCGAGTGCCACGAATTCTATCCTCAGTGTTTAGTAGAAAATGATTCCCCCGCACACGTTCAGCGACTGTCCGGTGATGTAGGCTGAATCCTCACCGGCGAAAAACGCGACCGAGCCGACGACATCCTCCGGCTCGCCGAGGCGCTTCAGGCAGGTCTTCTGCGTCCAGGCGTCGATTTCCGCCTGGGTGCCCAGGTTGTTCCGGCCCATTTCGGTCAGGATGATGCCCGGGCAAACCGCGTTGACGGTGATGCCGTACTCGCCCAGTTCCATCGCCAGCACGCGCGTGAACTCGATCACGGCGCCTTTCGACGAACAATAGTGCGCCTGGCCCGGTCCGCCGTGTTTGCCGCCGATGGACGCGATGTGAATGATCCGGCCCGAACGCCGCTCCTTCATATGCGGGATCACCGCCTTGGTGACCAGGAACGTGCCCTTGGCGTTGACGTCGAAAACCCGATCCCAGATTTCTTCCGGCAGATTCTCGACCAGGCTTACGGTGAGGATCCCGGCATTGTTGACCAGCACGTCGAGCGTTTCCCACGCGCTGAAGATCTTCTGGAACATGGCGTCGACCTGCTCTTGGTTGCTGATGTCCGCCACAACCGGCAGGGCGCGCTGGCCCTTTTCCTGGATCTCTGTCGCCAATGTGTCCAAACCCGCTTTCTCGGAAGCGATGTCGTTGATGGCCACATCGTATCCCCGGTCGGCCATGCCCAGCGCAATGGCGCGCCCGATGCCCTTCGATGCACCGGTGACCAATACTGTCCTACTCATTCTGACGAATCCTCCTCAAAGGTTGAAGCAAGGGTACTCAGAACATCGACTCCGGCTCGCCGCACGTGACGACTTCCCGGATAGATGCCACTGCGAGCGAACTCACTGGACGGCGCTACTGCTTGACCGCCCCCATAGTCAGGCCGGCGACGATGTAACGCTGCGTCAAGAACGTGAGAATCACGATCGGCACGATTTGAATGACCGCGCCCGCCGCCATCAGCTCCCAGACGATATTGGTCTGACCGACGAACTCCGTCAAAACCACGGTGAAGGTTTTGGCGTTGCTGCTGGTCAGGAAGACCGCCAGCAAAAGCTCGTTCCAGCAGAACAACGCCGTGAAGATGGCGACCGTCGAGAGGCCGCCCACAGACAGCGGCACGGCGATCCGGAGCAGCACCTGGGGCCACGAACATCCATCCACCAGGGCTGCTTCGAAAATCTCTCCGGGAAGCTGCCTCATAAACGTAGTCGCCATCCAGATTGCAAAAGGCAGGTTGAAGCCGATATAGATGAGCATCACGCCCCACCGGGTATCGTACAGCCCGATCTCCTTGATGCCGAGATAGAGCGGGATGGCCGCGGCAATCGGGGGCATCATGCGCGTGCTCAGAATCCAGAACTCGAGGTGTTTCTTGTTCTTCATGGCGAAGACGGTCAGGGCGAACGCCGCCGGGACCGCGATGAGGAGCACGCCGGCTGTGCTGCCCACCGTAATCGCGACCGAGTTCTCCAGGTTGTGCAGGCGCTTGTCGAAAATGGCCTCATAGTTCGCCAGGTTCAGGCTTTTCGGTATCCAAACGGGCGGAATGGTGAAGATCTCCAGCCGCGTCTTGAAGCCCGACATGAAAGTCCAGATCAACGGCGTAATGTTGAGAATGGTCAGCACCAGGGCCACCACAACGAGGACGGCCTTTTTCAATCGTTTTCTAGCGTACATTGCCTTCCTCTCCCCGGATAAAGCGGTTCAGGACTAAGGTCACGATGTTGGCCATGATCAGAATGAGGACCGCTGCGGCTGATCCGTATCCCACGTTGAAGAACCCGAACATTTCGCGGTACGCGTACATGGTGACCACTTCGGTAGCGCTACCTGGGCCCCCGCGCGTCGTCACGTAGATAATGTCGAACAGCCTGAAGTTGTCGATGACGCGGAAGATGATGCCGATCAGGACCACGTTGCGCAGAAACGGCATTTCGATGTGACGCACCACCTGAAGGATATTGGCCCCGTCCATGGCTGCCGCCTCATACTGCTCGCGCGGGATCGACATCAGCCCGGCCAGCATGAGCAGCATGAGAAACGGACTCCATTGCCAGACATTGATCATGATGACCGACTTGAGCGCCGTATCGGACGAGGCAAGCCAGGGATAGGGTGCCTGGCCTAACTCGCGCAGAATGTGGTTGGCGATCCCCAGCGAAGGGCTCAGGATATACGACCAAAGCAGGCCCGAGACGACCGGGGTGAGCATCATCGGGAGGATGAACACGGTGCGGATGATGGAACTTCCCGGCACATCCGAGATGGCAACGAACAGCCGGGCAATGAAAAAGGCGATGATCAACTCAATCAAGATCGACGCCACCGCGAGCACGATTGTGTTCTCGATGGCAGTTCGAAACAAATCGTTGGTGATCAGATTCGAATAGTTATCGAAACCGATGAACCCTTTTTGGTAGGGCCGCGACAGATTCTTTCGTGTTGTGCTCAGGTACAGCGAATATATGAGAGGATAAATCGACATGAACAACAGGTAAATTATGGCTGGAGCCAAAAAGAGATTTCGGATTCTTCGGTTAGCAGCCATCGCTATCAACCCTCAGTCGCCTGCAACAAAGAAAATGGGTAGCCGGAATGACTTCCGGCTACCCGAATGGATGAACTATGCTTACTGGTTGACGACGTAACCAGCGTTCTTGAGCAGCGTGGCGATATCCTCATCCGCCGCTTTCATCGCATCTTCCACAGACATTTCACCCACGACAGCCTGCGAGACATAGTTACCAATCGTGGTGATGATCTCGCTGGATTCTGGGATGCGCGGGCGGCAATCGGCGTACGTGTAGGGGACGGATTCCGCAACAGTGGGGATCCAGTGCTGGGCAGCGAGAATGTCAGGATCCTCCATGTGCGACATGCGGGCAGGCGGGCCGCCGGCCAGGACGAACTGCTTGAGGGTGTCCTGGCTGGTGAACCATTTGATGTAGTCCCAGGCCATGTCCTTCTGCTCGGAGAACTTGTTGATACCCATGGCCCAGCCACCCAGCGGCGGTGAAGGCTCCGCGCCTTCAGCATGCGGGAACATTGCTGTGGCGAATTTGTCGACGACGATCGACTGCTCAGGATTGGCGAAGCCGGGCGTGCGGACGGTCCACGCGTTCACCGCGGCAACCTGACCGGTGGCGAACAGGGTCGCGCGCTCATCCCAGGCCACGTTCTCGGCACCGATGGGCACATAGTCGAGCATGTCCTTGAAGAACTGGACAACCGCGATGCTTTCAGGCGAATCCAGCAGCGGGGTCATATCCGCATACGGATCGGGCGAGCCGGGATACGTGCTCTCGAAAGGCTTGCCACCAAAGGCGTAGATATACTCGAACCAGGCCTGACCGATCGGTGAGCCGCGCTGGTAGTTCAGCGCAGCGCCGTACATCCCGTCCTTGGTCAGGGCCTGAGCATTGGCTACGAAATCGGGAATGGTCTCAGCCGGCTCAAGGCCTGCTTCTTCGTACAGGTCGGTCCGGTAGTGGCTCAGCAGGATATAGGGACCGAACGGGACACCGGTGATCTGCTCTTTCCAGGTCACCACGTCGATGAAGGACGGCATGAAATCGTCCCAGGCGATGATCGCCGGATCGGTCGCGTCGAGGTAAGGGGTCAGGTCTTCGACAAACCCACCCTCGGCGAATTCACCCACCCAGGGCGCGTCGAAGACGATCACGTCGTAGTCGCTGCTCTGCGACGTACCGACCAGGACTTCCTTCTCATGGGTTTGATCGTACCCGTAAGCATCCAACACGATGTTAGCGCCGGTGAGTTCTTCGAACAAAGGGTTGATGTCATCGAAGGCGGTCACCCACGGGTCGCCGACCATGAGGATCTTGAGGGTGTTGCCGGACCAATCGCCCAGTTCAGCGTCCCAATCAACGCCGTCCTGGGCTTGTGCGAGGGAGAGTGGGAGTAAAATACACGACAGAACCACAGTAAGGCTAATAAGCCGTTTCAACATCGTGATACCTCCTAATGCAGATATTTCAGTGTTCCAGTTGCCAAAATGATGGTCGCTTGTTGCCGGCTGGATTTTTCGTGGTCACCTCCCTTTTCGAAACACATACCAACCCGAGGAGAAACTCGACGCGCAGTTTGGCGAGACCGCCATGAAAAGGTTTACGAAAACCTTTTCTTAGCATATGATAGGTTTAGACGGCTGTCAAGCATATTGCCGAAGTTTTCAGTCTGTCTTGTAGTATAATGCTCACGGCAGTTGGTCGAGCAGCATCACCGATCCTGAAGAGGGCATATGACCACCATCAAGGACGTCGCCGATCTGGCCAACGTATCGATCGCTACCGTATCCAGGGTGTTGAATAGCAGCGCCTACGTCAGCCCGGAGCTTGAGGCGCGCGTTCACCAGGCGATAGAACAACTGGGGTATCGTCCTAACGCGTTGGCCCGCCACCTGCGACGAAGCGAAAACCCTACGATTGGGATTCTGATACCGGATTCCAAGAATCCCTTTTTTGCCGAAATGGCTAAGGGCGTTGAGGATGTCTGTTTTTCTCAAGGGTTCGTCGCTGTATTGTGCGATACGGACGAACAGCCCTCCAAAGCGATCGGCCATCTCGATCTGTTGTACCAACAACGGGCTGCCGGGTTCACGGTCGTGAGCCCCGGCCAGATCACGCCGCATTTGCAGCAGCTCCTCGACGATGGGTACTGCATCGTCGTGGTTGATCGCGCCCTGTCCTCGCTTGAGACTGACTCGGTTGTCTCTGACAACTATGGAGGAGCCAGGCAAGCCGTCGAGCATTTGCTCGCTCTGGGCCACAGCCGCATCGGGTTCGTGGTGTCGAACCTGGAACACGAAACCATCCAGGGACGCTGGGCCGGGGCGAAAGATGCCATGCACTGCGCGGGAATTGAGGTCGATCCGGACCTGGTGTACACCGATGGGGACGAACTACCCGGCTCGGGCTACGAAGGGGCTGAGTTTATTTTCCAGCACAAAAAGCCCCCAACAGCGATTTTCGCCTTCAACGATCTGATGGCCTTGGGCGTGCTCCGCTATGCACAGCGACATCAGATCGAGGTGCCCAAGGAGTTATCGGTGGTTGGCTTCGACGACATGATGTTAGCCAGTTACTCCACGCCAAGCCTCACGACCATCCTTCAGCCCAAATACGAATTGGGGCAGAAAGCCGCCAAGATTCTGCTGCGCCGAATCCGGGGTGACGATTCGCCGGTGATTCAGATGACTCTCCCTACCAAGCTGGTTGTCCGGGAATCGACGGCACCGCCCCTGCGAACCTAGCAGAAGAAAATAGTGCTGCGTACGGAGCAGCCGGCCCGGTGACGTTGGCCCCGGCGACACCCGCGCAGAATTCACCGATCCCCATTGCGCCTGCCGGCGCCTGCAGCAATGCCGGGACGGCGATTGCGCTCGCTTTCCGCGCGGGCGCCCCACCGGCCCGTACCCCCGGTGGGGCGCGGCTGTAATTTCACGCGACACGCGCGCTTCCTCTTCAGCAGAGTCTTCCCCCTACTCCCACGTCACCGTGCCGGTCACCACACCGATTCCATACGGCACGCCGGCCAGGATATCCCATTCGATATAGTACACGTAAACCGTGCCGTCAACTTCCAGAACCGACGATACGACCGCCAGGTTCTTGGAATCGACAAGAGCTGCTTCCTCCTGCAGCACGGCCCAGGTGATCCCATCGTCGCTGTAGGCGTACCCAATACCGGAAGTCGCAAAGTCGTTCGTGCCCGTGAAGAACATGTCGTAGCCTCGTGCGTGGTGTCGCACGACAGGCGCACCGATCCATGTCTGCGCCCAGCTTCCGGCGTTCACAACGGCGAAGACCGGATCGCTCGTGGCATACGGACTCTCGGCGGTTTCCGCATCGTCGACTTTGGTCCAGGTTATGCCATCTGTCGAAGTCGCCATACCGAACGCCGGGTTGTTCATGGGACCGTAATACAGACTATATCCATCCTCCGTTGAGACGACCGATTCGACCGAAAACGGGCCGGTGTCCCACTCGGTTTCGCTGCCCGCTGCCAACACAGTGTCCGGCTCGGTGGTCCATGGCCCGGTTGGAGCGGGTGCGGTCGCGCGCAGGTAGATGTCGGCTGCGTCCCAGCCTTCGCCAGGATTGAACAGCATCACCCACTGCTCGCCGTCGAAGTACGTGACCTCGCTGCGGACACCGGGCGTTCCCGCCATTTCAGGCGTGAAGACCGGGTTACCTTCGTACTCGGTCCACACGATGCCGTCAGGCGAAGTCGCGTAGCCGATACCGGTTGGCGCTTCCGGGTTATCCCCCCCGTAGAAGAACATGTGAAACAAGTCGTCGTGGTGAATTACGCGCGGCTCACTCACCACCATACTATCCCATGTCCCTGGCGCGCCTGCAGCCAGCACAGGATTGCCTTCGTGCATGGCGAAATCCACCGTGATTGCCGGCCCCTCCTGCGCGCCTGCGAGAGGCACCAGCCCCACCGCCAGCGCGGCGATTAACGTAACGCACAGAATCAGTCTTGAACAGCGAGCGTTCATGGCAAAACCTCCTCACTTTCGTACCGTTCGACGAAGATGGAGTAAGCACTCCGGGCGAGCGCCGGACGGTAACCAGCGCTCGCCCACGCGACCACCCCCAGGCCCTGTTCACCTGCCAGTGCATCCGGAACACCGACCGATTCCGGCCAAAGTTGTAATACAATGAGTACAAGACTCATTGCGCCCCACGCAGCCAACTACGCCGGACCTGGGGCATCCGAAGCGCGCCATGTCGATCCGGATGCCCGCAGTACCACGAGTGCTCGCTTGCCGCACAGGCGAGCAGGATCACTCATCTTCATCATAGTCCGCGCGCGTTTAGAGAGCGTTCAGAGCTCGTTTATGGACGACCTGCCCGACTCGTCGCGTTCCATCAGCCCCCTGGAGATTCGGACCCTGGGGGGTCTGGCGATCCGCCAGGACGGGCAGCCAGCGAGCGGATTCGTCTCGCAGAAAGTGCGCGCGCTGCTGGTCTATCTCGCCTGCACGGCCCGCCCGCAGGCGCGGCTGCTGCTGGCGGATCTGTTCTGGCCAGAGCTGTCTGAAGACCGCGCGCTGGCGAATCTGCGCGTCGCGCTGAACAACCTGCGCCAGATGGCCGCGCCGCATCTCGACATCACGCGCGAGAACGTTTCGGTTCGACCGGACCGCCGCCCGTATCTCGACGCCGCCGAGTTCGAAACCCGCCTACGGGCCACGCTGACCCCGGGCGGGATCGACGATCAAACCGTGCTGGAGGACGCGCTGGCGCTCTATCAGGGGGACTTCCTGCAGGGGTTCTATGTGGACAGCGCGGGTTTCGAGCAGTGGGCATCACTGGAGCGTGACCGGCTGCGCTTTCTGTTCTTCAACGCAGCCGATCGCTTGATCGAAGGCGCACTGGCGCGGCAGGACTTCGCAACGGGCGCCGCTCTCGCAGCGCGCGTTCTGCAGATCGATCCCCTGCGCGAAGAGGCGCACCGGCACCTCATGCGCGCGCTCGCCTACTCCGGCCAACGAGCCGCTGCCCTGGCCCAATACCGGACATGCGAGCGCCTGCTCCGGGACGAACTCAATACGGTGCCATCGATGGAGACAACCCGCCTGCACGAGCGCCTTCTGGTCAGCGACGTGCCCCCGCCGGATGAGCGTGACAGCATCACTCATCCCCTCAAGCTCACGTGCAACCTGCCTCCGCAACCGCTGTCATTCGTGGGACGCGAATCCGAGATCGCGGAACTGTCCACGAAACTGAGCGAGCCGGTTTGCCGGCTGATCACGATCGTCGGGGCCGGAGGCTGCGGAAAGACGCGGCTGGCGATCGAGGTGGCGCGGCGCCATGCAAACGACTTCGAGGACGGTGTCTTCTTCGTCCCGTTAGCCTCTGTCACCACAGCCGAAACACTCATCGCCACCATCGCCAGCGCGCTCGGCCTGCGGTTCCAGGAAGGGAAAACGTCTCCGCGTGACGAACTGCTGGATTATCTTGGCGAGCGACATTTGCTGCTGGTGCTGGACAACTTCGAGCAACTGGCCCACGCTGCCGGAATCATCGAGGAAATCCTGGCGAACGCTCCCAACTGTAAACTGCTCCTCACCTCCCGGCGGGCGCTCAATCTGAGCTGGGAATGGCCGTTCTGGCTGGCGGGCATGCCGCACCCCGAAAGCGCAGAGACAGACCGTCTTGAAACCTACAGCGCGGTTCAACTGTTCGTGGAGCGCGGGCGGCGCGTCCGGCCTGCATTTACGCATCGCGACGATCCGGCTGGCATCGTGCAAATCTGCAGGCTTGTGGAAGGGCTGCCGCTCGGCATCGAAATCGCGGCGTCGTGGCTGCGTATCATGTCCTGCCAGCAGATCATGCAGGCGCTCACGGAGCTGGAGGTCACATATGCCCCGGCAGAGCCGCGGCACCGGAGCCTCCGCGCGCTGTTTGAAAACGCCTGGCAGCGGCTGTCTGAAGCGGAGCAACGCATGATCATGCGCCTTTCCGTGTTTCGGGGCGGGTTCCACCTCGATGCAGCCGAGGCCGTAGCCTCCATCCCGGTGACCGCCCTGGCGTCTCTGGTGAACCAGTCACTCGTGAGCGCGAACCATCTCACGCGGCGTTTCGATATGCACCAGTTGTTCCGAGATTTCGCCTACGAGCGGCTTCGCACCCACCCCGCCGAGGAACGACTCGCTTTGGAACGACATGCCCAATACTATCTCGGTATGCTTCACGCCTTCGAACACCCGCCTGATGGCGGCCAGGCGCAGATTACCTTCGAGGACATACTGCCGGATATCGACAATCTGCGCGCCGCATGGCACTGGGCTCAAGACCATCATCGTCTCGATCTCATCGCCAGTAGCTGCGCGGGTCTTGGGCATATCTATGCCCTCGCCGGCTACCATCACGAAGCGCTGGCGACGTTCGAGCGTGCACGCTGCAACCTGGACAACGTACCGCCGTCGGGCGAGCGCGACGGTCTGGAGCTTGCGCTGTCGATGTGCCTCGTGCCGCCCACAGTCGTTGTCTGTGGCTGGACGAGCGATAAGGTCCAAGGGGCGGCTGAACACGTGCGGATGCTGGCAACCCGGCTCGACGCGCCCCAGGAGCTGTTCCAGATTCTCCTGATCCTGAGCCTGTTCTATGGGAATGACGAATGGGACAGATCACAGCGCATCGCGGAAGAGGCCCTGGAACTCGCCCAGCAGTTCGACCGATCAGCAGAGATCATGGCCCTTGCCACCCTGGAAACATCGCTGATGTTCACGGGGAGCTTCGCGCGCGCCCTGGAGAAGGCCGAGCGCGTGATGTCGCTGGCAAAAACAGACATGAATCCTGGCTCCGACACGTTTCTCGGCGTCGACCTGGAGATTTCCTCGCTCTCGCACGTGAGTTATGTCCGCTGTCTATTGGGCTACCCGGAGCAGGGTCTGCAGGGCATCGCCGCTGCGCTGAGGCTGGCGCAAGCGCTTGAGGCTCCGACAGCGCAGGCTTTTGCACTGGGTTTCAGCGGGTTGTGCCACCAGTTTCTGGATATGCCTGACGCGCTCGAGGCGATCGCCGCGGCGTTGGAGGCTGTCGCAACGGAGCACGGGCTCCAACACTGGCACCCGTTTCCACCGGGCTTTCGCGGATCAGCGCTGCTCCAGCGAGGCAAGTACGAGGCAGGAATTGACCTGCTGCTGGAAGCGCTGCGCATGGCGCGCGCGCAGGGCAATCTGCACCTCGTCCCGCTGCGTTTGGCCGAACTCGCTTGGGCCCATGCGAACACCGGGCGCGTGAAGGAAGGACTCGCGCAGATCACAGAAGCGGAGGCGGTCGTCGAGAAGACCGGAGAACGCCAGCATGCAGCGGAGATAGGCCGCATCCATGGTGATATCCTGAGGCTAACCGGCAACCGTCATGGCGCAGAGAAACAATACCAACGGGCAATCGCGATCGCGCGGCAGCAGAATGCCCGGCTTCTGGAACTCCGCGCGGCGATGAGTCTATGTCGCCTGCTGTTTGAAGATGGCAGAGCCAGCGAGGCGCATCCGACGTTGAGCGCCGTACTCGCCGGGTTCACTGAAGGGTTGGAGATGCCGCTTCTGGCAGAGGCCCAGGCGCTGGTTCGCTAGAGCATGTCGATCCCCTCGACGTCTTCCCAGCGCCCAGAGTCCCAGGAGCGCATGATCGCCTGCTGGATGCGCGCCACCCGGGCCGCCGCCGCCAGGCCGGGCTCCGCCGGGACGCCGGTCGCCACCGACTCCAGGAACTTGAACGCTTCGATTACCTTGAGATCGTCATAGCCCAGGCCGGTCCCCCAGGCGGGATTGAACCGGCTGTGATAGGGATGCGCTGGGCCGGTAAGCAGCGTTGTATAACCGTCCTCGGCGGGGTTATCGTCGCGGCGGCGCTGGAACTGCAACTGATTCATCGTCTCGAAGTTCCACTTGAGCGCGCCCCGTGTGCCGTGAATCTCAAACGACATATCGCACCGGGCCCCATTGATCACGCGGCACGATTCGAGAATGCCGTGCGAGCCGTTCGCGAAGTGCACCAACGCGCTGATGTAATCCTCGTTGGTGACCGCGCCCTTTTCCAGGTCGCCGGTCGCCGCCTCGTAATGGGACACCATCCCCGGCGTGGGGATCGGGCGCTGGCGGATGAACGTTTCGCGGTTGCTGACCAGGTTGCGCACCGGGCCGTTGAGCATCAGCGCCATATCGATCGCATGCGACATCAGGTCGCCAAGCGTGCCCAGCCCCTGCTCGCCCAAAAACCGCCACGAGAGGAACCCACTGGGGTTGCTGGCGTAGCCGTTGAGGAAGCGCCCGTGATAGTGCGTGATCGTGCCCAGGTCGCCGGCCTCGATCAGTTGTCTGGCGTACTGCACCAACGGCGCCCAACGGTAGTTGTAACCAACCAGGGTCATCACCCCGGCCTCTTTTGCCGCCTGATACGACTGCAACGTGTCTTCAGGGAAGCGCCCGACCGGTTTCTCGCACAGGATGTGTTTGCCCGCCGCGGCAATGGCCCGGTTCGCTTCCAGGTGCATCCCGTTCGGCCCGGTGACGTTGATGGCCTGCACGTCCGGGTCGTTCACCACGTCGCGCCAGTCCGTCGTGAAGCGCTCGAAACCGAAGCGTTCGGCGGCTTGCCTGGCGCGTGCCTCGACGGAATCCGCGCAGATCACCAGTCGCGGCGTGATCCCCGCGTCATAAAACCGGTCCTTAATCAACGTATACGACCGGCTGTGGGTCTGCCCCATCCAGCCCATGCCGATCACGCCGATGCCAATCGTCGTCATTCAGTTTGTCCTTTACTGGCGGTTCGCAGTTGACACCAGGGCCCTCGCCTGTTCTACGTCGCCAACATCTCCTGGTTCAACGTGCGGTCAAGCTCATCTTTCAACACGTCCAGCTCATCCGCGCCGGACATGCCCCGAATCAGCACGTCGCGTTCGACCTCGTCTTTGTGCCACTCGCCGTAGACGCGCCCGCGCTTGAGGATGATGTAGCGATCGCCGACCACAAAGGCATGGTGCGGATTGTGGGTGATGAAGATCACCGCCAGCCCGCGTGACTTGGCCTGGACGACGTATTTCAGGACGGTGCCGGCCTGCTTCACCCCCAGCGCGGCGGTTGGCTCATCCAGGATCAGCACCTTGGCGCCAAAGTAGATCGCGCGTGAGATCGCCAGCGACTGCCGTTCGCCGCCGGACAGCGTGCCGACGGGTTGTTCCGGATCGCGGATATCGATGCCCATTTTGCCCATCTCGTCGCGCACGGTGCGTTTGGCGAACTCGATGTCGTAGCGTGTGAACGGTCCCCGGCCCTTTTTCGGCTCGGACCCCAGGAAGAAATTGCGCCAGATCGACATCAGCGGGATCAGCGCCAGGTCCTGGTAGACGGTGGCGATGCCGAGCGCGAGCGCCTCACGCGGTGACGAAAACGCGACCGGTTTGCCCTCGAACAGGTACTGGCCCTCGGTCGGTCGGTGGAAGCCGGACAGGATTTTGATCAGCGTCGACTTGCCGGCACCGTTGTCGCCGAGCAGGCACGTCACTTCGCCAGGGCTGACCGAAATCGAGATGTTGCGCAGCGCGATCACACTGCCAAACATCTTGGAGATGCCCCGCATTTCGATGATCGGTTGTTCCATCGCCATCACTCCCCGCCCACGTCTTCTTCGTTGTCCAGCCGGCTCAGTGGCGCGTGGACCTTCGACGCCTGTTTCTGCGTGAAGTTGTTGAGCAGTACCGCCACCAACAGCATGATACCCAGGAAGGTGTAAAACCAATCCGTATCCCACCCGGCGAAGGTGATGCCGACGCGCGTCATGCCGAAGATCAGCGCGCCGATTGAAGCCCCGATCACGGACCCGTAGCCGCCCGTCAGGCGGCAGCCTCCGATCACGGCGGCGATGATATACACGAATTCCTGCCCGATGCCCTGACTCGACAGGGCGGACCGCAGGCGCAGCGACGTCATGACCCCGACCAGCCACGCCGCGCCCGCCGTGGTCATGAACAGCGCGATCTTGACCCGGTTGACCGGCACGCCGACGCCGCGCGCCGCCTCGACATCCCCGCCGACCGCGAAAATCCAGCTTCCGTAATGCGTGCGGAGCAGAACCCAGGTCGCAACCACCGCAATGATGATCCACCAGATGATGGCTGTGCGAAACGTGGTATCCATAAACGTGAATTCGGTGTTGAAAAAATCGCGGCTCGCTTCGAAGCCCGCGACGCCATCGATGTTGCTGACGCGCACCTGGCCCGTGAAGTGGCGCGTGACGCCGACGTTGATGCCGCGCAGGATGAAGAACGTCGCCAACGTCACGATGAAACTGGGCAGTTTGGTCAGCAAGACCATGTAGCCGTTGATGAAGCCGATTGCCATGGCAAATACAAATGACAACGCGATGGCGAACCACACGTTCATCCCGACTTCGGTGGCGAGCAGCCCGACGACCAGCCCGGTCGACCCGGTCATGACCCCGGCTGACAGGTCGAACTCGCCGCCGATCATCAACAGGCCGACCGCCACTGCCATAATGCCGAGCGTCGACGCCGGATCGAGGATGCGGGCCGCGCCGGTGATGGTGGGATAGGTGTCGGGATCGATGAACGAGAAAAATACCGCGATGACCGTCGCGCCAACAATGGCCCCGATTTCGGGGCTGGCAAGAGACCGGCGCGCCATACCCACTCTAACGACGCGCTCGTCGGATGATGGTTGTGCGTGTGTTGTCATAATCTATTCAATCTCGTCTGTGCTAAAAGCGGGACAAGGCGACGCAATAGTTGATCCGCCGCACGTGCCGCGTCGAAAAGCCGCCAGCACGCCGGGCGCCCAGGCTCAGGCAGGAGAAGAGGCCACCCCCTTCTCCTGCACAGGTTTATGAGTCAGTGGCTAGCGCGTTCCGGCGGCGGAGAGATCAATCACCGCTGCGGCGTTGCTGGCGTCCACAAAGCCGGGACCGGTTAGCACAGGCAAACCACCACCAACGACATTGGCGTTCTGGTTGTACAGCGCCAGGAAGACGATCGGGAGGTAGCCCTGCAAGTACTGCTGCTGGTCGATGGCGAACACCATCTCGCCGTCAACGAGCGCCTGCAGCACGTCTGGGCTGAGGTCAAACGTGCCGAGCATCTGCTCCGTGCCGGCTGCCGCCATGGCATCGCGCGCCGCGACCGCCACATCGGGGTTCAGCGTCAGCACAGCGTCGATGCTGTCGTCCGAGATCAGCTTGTCCTGGAGTGTGCCGGACGTACCGGCCAGGTCAGCGACACCGGTCGTCGCCACGTTGAAGCGCTCCACCTCACCGTTGAACGTTTCGGTGAGCCCGTCGCAGCGTTCTTCGAGGCCGATATTGCCTTCTTCGTGGATCACGCACAGCACCTTGCTCGCGCCCAGGTCGTTAAAGCGCAGGCCCGCACCCTGCCCGGCGACGAGTTCGGTTTGGCCGACGTGCGTCAGCGCGCCGAGTTCCCTGAAGACATCGACACCGGAATTGATGGTGATGACCGGGATGCCGGCTTGCGTCGCCGACAACACGGAATCGCGCAGCGCGTCGGGGTTCGCCAGCGACACAACGATCCCGTCTACGTTCTGGGCGACACAGTCTTCGACGAACTGCGTCTGCACGACGGGGTCGAGGCTGCCGCCAGAGGTCAGGTCAGCGCCATACAGGGCGGCGGCATCCTTGGCTCCGCGGTCCACCACGGACCAGAAAGAGCCGGTCGGGTCGTCGTGCACAGCGAGGCAGAACCGCAGCGTGTCATCCTGGGCGGCGGCCGGGCCAAGCGGCAGCAGCAGCATCATGACAACAAAAAGGGGGAGTAGAATTCTTACTGTTCTGGTGTTCATTGAATTGCTCCTCTAGCTAAAAGTCTGGTGTTTCTTACTGGCAAGGTTCGATCTCAGATCCTCCAGGCGGACACCTCCTTTGGTCGACCTCTATCAGCTTGCCGATCCGTTCATACCAGCGATCGTACAAACGGCTAAGAACAGCGCGCGGCCTTGATAATTTAAGCGCCATACTACTATAACACGTTAATTCGTTGTGAGGGCAAACGTAAATGGACCAGGTCTATCGGGCGAGCAGGTGTTCCCGAGTGGATCACGTTTGGATAGTGGCGAGGTTTTGACTGATGCCTGTTTTGTCCCCCATCCTCAATCCTTCCCCCACAAGGTGGGGAAGGCGGTTTTTCCCCTTCCCTCCGCCTGGCGTGGGGGAAGGGGCCAGGGGATGGGGGCAGTTGAGCAGCCGCTATCAGTCAATTGTTCACCACTACTCATGTTTGAACTGTGTCTATCTCGACCGGAGGACTCCGGCAAGGGCAGAGCAGGGACTGGCCTTTCAGGTGGATTCTGCAATCATGAGGACGTCAATCCCCAGGGCACGTTCCCGGTCACCGGACAGTTGAGGAGATCGGCCAGCACAGGTCTGGACATCTCCGGCGATGGGGACATGTCTACCCATCGACGCAGTTGAAACTGGCCTCGAACGGTTCGCTGACGTGTCCGGATTCATCGGCAATGGTGACCGACCAGATCACCGGGCCGATGAAGTTCGCGCCCCCCAACGAGCACGACACCGGCCACGCCAGGTCGCCGGAAACCGTGTCGCCCTCGATGATCGCCGGGGTCTCGTGGCTGCTGCCTTCCCACGTTCCCTGAGCAGCGTAGACGAACTCCGTCTCGAGCCGCACGATGGCGTCGCCATCCAGGTTCACGAAATGGAGCGCGCAGATGGTTTCCCCGCGATCGGAAACGACGGTGCACGCCTTCTGCCCCACCAGCAGCGGATCGGGATTGTCGAAGGGCACCGTGTCCACGGCCTGGGGCAGCAGGGTGAAAGGCAGGTTTTCGATATCCGGCGCCGCATAAGGTTCGACGCGCATGTGACCGCTGGGCGCATAACCGCTCGACAGCGGGATCGCCACGCGCACCCCCGCGGGAGCCGCGATCGTCTCGTCATCCGCCGTGATCATGGCTTCGCCATCCAGCACTTCGATGCTGAACTCGCCTTCCGGCATCGCCTGGAGAAACAGCGTTGCGCGGGCGACAATGTCCACGCCGTTGATCCACAGGCGGGCAGCCTCCGCACCGGCTGGCGACTGGATCAGAATGCCGCTCTCCGGCGCTGACGCACAGGCGGGTTCCGCTGTGCCGCTGCGGAATGTGAACGCCTGCATGGCCGCGTAAATCGGCGAGTCCTCAGCAGCGACCGGCAGGCTATCGACCTCACCGAGCACGGTGGCTCGCCGGGCGGGGATCCACCCAATCTCGCCGCTCGGCAGGCGCACGCGCAGCCAGTTCTGCGTGCAGTTGCACGCGTTGGCATGCAACACATCCCCCGCCACCACACCGGCCACGGTATCGTAATGCGAGCCCGGCCCGGCGTAAACCGGCGTGTCGCTTTCGACGCGCACTTCAAGCTCGGAGAAGAAGCTGGCCGCGTTCTGCATCTCGACCTCGCCCAACAGAACGGCGGTCAGGCTGTGCTCGCCCACATCAGGCGCGACCTCCATCACCGCGACACCCCATTCGTCCGGCGCTTGCAGCGCAGCCAGGCGCATGCAGCACGTCTCGTCCAGCGCCAGGATGTCGCCCGCCGCTCCGAACGCGCCGCCGCCCTCACGCGTCGTCACCTCGATCGGCCCATGTCCGAAACACGCCTGGCCCGGCTCGGTGCCCGCGCAGTCGCGCGCGACGTTAGCCAAGACACGTTGCACCTGAACGGGGCAATCGTCATCCTGCGCGATCGAGACACCCGGCACCAGCAGAATGATCAACAAGACCGCCAACACGCGCTTCATCGCCTGCTCTCCCTGAAAACAGAAGCCATAGTCCCAGTCTACGATCATGTTGGCGCGGCGAGAAGTGATATTTTGACCCTAAAAAATTTGCATGTGTAATACTCTTCGTGGCGCGAGCCTGCGCCGCGGCGCGCCCCCAACAAGTGATTTTTGGCACATGCCATTCGTGACAAACATCGCTAACGAGCAGCCCCGAATACAGGAGAATATAAGCATATTCGGATGTGCGAATAAACGAAGGGGGCCATCGTGCCGCTCATTCCCCTGGAAGAAATTCAGCTCCTGCACAATTACATCTGCCAGTCGGTCAACGATCCCAAGCGCATTCAGATCCTCTATGCGCTCGGCGAGCAGCCGATGCACGTCACGGCGCTGGCCGACCTGCTCGACATGCCCCAGCCGACTGTGTCCCGGCATCTCGCCCTGCTGCGCCAGCGTCTGCTGGTTACCTCGGAGCGCAGCGGGTCCGTGGTCGTATACAGCCTGACCGATCCGCGCATCCTGGATGTGCTGGACGACATGCGCCGCATCTTGCGCGAGGTGCTCGAACGTCAGGCTGGCGTATTGGATTCCCCATCGCAATCCTGAGAGGTTATGACGACAGCCCATGAGAGACTTCAAATACATCTGGGTTCTGGGATTGATCGGCACGGCGCTGATCGTCATCGTGCCGGTGGTGCTGGTCCTTCAACCTGAATCGGAAGCAGCGACCAACCCCTGGGACCACGTTCCCAAGGATAGCCCGGCCACCGATCACAGCGCGCTGCTGAAGGGACCGTTCGAAACCGGCGGTGACGTCACGCTCGCCTGTCTCGACTGCCACGACGATGCCGCCACCGAAGTGATGCGCACCAACCACTGGACGTGGCAGGCGCCCCCGGTCGAGGTCGATTGGCGGGAGGAGCCGGTGTCCACCGGCAAAGCTAACGTGCTCAATAACTTCTGCATCGGCATTCAGTCCAACTGGACGGGCTGCACCCGCTGTCACGCGGGGTATGGCTGGGAAGGGGCCGATTTCATCGAGACGGCCACCGAAGACGATGTCGACTGCCTGGTGTGCCACGACCAATCGGGCCAGTATGCCAAAGCGGCGTCGGGCCTGCCCGCCGATGGAGTCGACCTGGTCGCAGCGGCTCAGAGCGTCGGCCTGCCCACGCGCGAAAACTGCGGCTACTGTCACTTCAACGGGGGCGGTGGCGACGCGGTCAAGCACGGCGATCTCGACGAAACCCTCTACTACCCGGACGAAGCGCTCGACGTGCACATGGGCCGCCACGACTTCCAGTGTACCGACTGTCACCAGACTGCCGATCACGACATCAAAGGCCGCTCGATCTCGGTCAGCGTGGATAACGCCAACCAGGTGGCCTGCACCGACTGCCACGACGCGGCGCCGCACGATGACGCCCGCGTGAACGCCCACACCGACTCGGTGGCCTGCCAGACGTGCCACATCCCGGCGGGCGCGCGGCGCGAGCCCACCAAGATGGTGTGGGATTGGTCGGCTGCCGGGCAGGACCTGCCCGAAGACCAGCACTCGTATCTGAAGATCAAAGGCAGCTTCATCTACGAAGGCGACTTCATCCCCGCTTACGACTGGTATGCCGGCACCGCCGAGCGATACCTGCTGGGCGATCCTATCGACCCCAACGAAGTGACGCGGATCAACGATCCGATCGGTGACATCGACGATCCCAACGCCAAGATCTGGCCGTTCAAGATCCATCGCGCCAACCAGATTTACGACACGGTCAATAACATTCTCCTGGTGCCCAAGACCGTTGGTGAAGGCGGTTACTGGACCGAATTCAACTGGGACCTGGCCGCGCAGCTCGGATCGGACGCGACCGGCCTGGACTACAGCGGCGAGTACGGCTTCACCTGGACGGAGATGTACTGGCCGATCACGCATATGGTGGCCCCGGCGGAGCTGGCCCTCAAATGCTCCGACTGCCACAGTGCGGACAGCCGGATGAATTGGGAAGCCCTGGGCTACCTGGGCGATCCGATGCGCTGGGGCGGGCGGAACGCCGGCGCGAAGGGTTCTGAATGAAACGCGGGGGCACGATGAGCATCAATCGAACGATCCGGCAGCATGCGTACCTTGTGATGGGGGTGTTGGGCGCGGCGGCGGTGGCTGCCGCCCTGCTCGTGGGCGGCGCCAATCCCGCAGGGGCGCAAGGCGGCTCGCCGCTGCACCCCACCTTCCCCCTGCTCGACGCCAACGGCGAGAACGTGCTCGAAAGCGGGCAGCCCGTCTCGACCATGCAAACCTGCGGCACCTGCCACGACACCGCGTTCATCGCCGAGCACAGCTTTCACGCCGACGTTGGCTTGCAGGACTACGGCACCGGCGGTTTCCAGCCGTGGGACACCAGCCCTGGTCTGTTCGGGCGCTGGGACCCGCTCACCTATCGCTATCTCTCGCCGGAGGGCGACGAGCGAATCGACCTCACCACTGCCGAGTGGATCCAGACGCTGGGCCTGTATCACGCGGGCGGCGGGCCGGCAGTCTACAACCGGGACGGCACGCCACTGGCCGATCTGACGGGCGAGGCCGCCGGCACCGAAACGCAGATCGTCGACCCGGCGACCGGCGCGCTGGCTCCCTGGGACTGGGCAGAGTCCGGCGTCGTGGAGATGAACTGCTTCCTGTGCCACATGGAGGGTCCCGACAACGAAGCCCGCATCGCGGCGTTGGAAGCGGGCGAATTCGCCTGGGCCAACACGGCCACCCTGGCCGGGACGGGCATCGTGGAGCAGGACGGCGGCGCGTGGCGCTGGAACGGGGAGGCTTTCACCGCGGAAGGCGAGCTGAGCCAGGATGCCATCACCCTGCAGGACCCCGACACCGAGAACTGCGGCCTGTGTCACGGGCAGGTCCACACCGACAACCAGATTCCGCTGGTGCTGGACGGGTGCGAGACAGCGCAGCCGGGCACGGCGACGACCGGGCAGGTCTTCTCGCCGCAGCCGCTGGCGATCACGGGCACGAACTTCGCGGGCAAGAATGACCTGACGCGCTCGTTCGACGTGCACGCCGAGCGCGCCGTCGAGTGCGTGAACTGCCATTTCGCGCTGAACAACCCGGTTTACTACCGCGAGGCCGGCGACGAGCAGCTCGATCACCTGCTGTTCGATCCGCGCCGGATCGACCTGGGCGAGTATCTCTACCGCCCGGTGCACCAGTTCGCCAAGGGGAACAGCGCGCAAAGCCCGCTCGCGCCCGATCTCGACAACACGCTCCGCCGCTGCGAGTCGTGCCACGATGCGAGCGCCGGGCACGATTGGCTGCCCTACCTGGACCGCCACACGGCGGCGCTTGGCTGCGAAACGTGCCACATCCCGCAGTTGTTCGGCCCGGCCCGCCAGTCCAACGACTGGACGGTGCTGACGGTGGATGGAACGGCAAAAACCGAATGCCGCGGGGTGACCAGCGTGGGCGGAACCGACAATCCTGACCTGTACACCGGCTTTGCTCCCGTCCTGCTGCCACGCGAAGAGGCGGACGGCACGCTGACGCTGGCGCCGCACAACCTGGTCACGACCTGGTTCTGGGTCTATGGCGACCCGGCGCGCCCGGTTCCGCTGCGCGACCTGCGGGCCGCGTGGCTTGAAGGCGACGCTTATCACCCGGACGTCGTGCAGGCTTTCGACGCCGATGGCAGCGGCAGCCTGGACGACGGCGAGCTGGTGCTCGACAACGAGGCCAAGGTCGCGCTGATCGCAGCCCGACTCGAAGCGCGGGGGCTGGACGCACCGCGGATCGAGGGAGAGGTGCGGCCTTACACGATCAGCCATAACGTGACGACGGACGAGTGGGCGATCAAAGACTGCGACACCTGCCACAGCGCGGACTCGCGGCTGGCCTCGCGCGTGCTGCTGGCCGGGTCGATTCCGGACGGCGTGCTGCCGGGCTTTGCCGGCGGCGCGGACGTTGCGGCGGGCGGCGAGCTGGTGGTCGACGATGGCGCGCTGTACTTCGAGCCGCGCCACAACAGCGACGAACTGGGCCTGTACGTCTTTGGGCACGACAGCGTCTTCTGGGTGGATGCGCTCGGCGCGCTGATGTTCCTGGGCGTGGTCGCGGGCGTCAGCGCACACAGCGGCCTGCGCTACCTGGCTGCGCGCCGCCAGACGTTGCAGCACGCGCCGCAGGCGTACCGCCGCGAGTATATGTACTCGGTCTACGAGCGCCAGTGGCACTGGCTGCAAACCGTGCTGATCTTGCTGCTGCTCTTCACCGGGCTGGTCATCCACAAGCCGGATATCTTCGGCATGTTCAGCTTCCGCTACGTGGTCGTGGTGCACAACGTCCTGGCGGCCATTCTGGTCATCAACGCGGCGCTGGCGGCGTTCTATCACCTAGCAAGCGGCGAGATCCGCCAGTATCTGCCCGAACCGCACGGCTTCTTCGGCCAGGCATTTGCCCAGGCCCTGTACTACCTGCGCGGCATCTTTCGCGGCGAGCCGCACCCGTTCGAACGGACGCCCGGACGCAAAATGAACCCGCTGCAGCAGGTGACTTACCTGGCGATTCTGAACGTGCTGCTGCCGCTCCAGGTGATCACCGGCGCGCTGATGTGGGGCGCCCAAACCTGGCCCGACGTGGCCGACCGGTTGGGCGGGCTCACTATCCTGGCGCCCTTCCACACGTTGATCGCCTGGTCGTTCGCCGCGTTCATCGTCATGCACGTTTATCTGACCACCACCGAACGCACGCCTGTCACCGGGATCAAGTCGATGATCACGGGCTGGGGCGAGCTTGAAGGTCATGAGTCCCCGGAGGAAGCATAGATGGCTACACAATCCGTCACACGAGAAGCGCGCAGCTCATCCTGGCTGCGGCGCGCAGCAAAACCCTACGTGCACCCGTACGTGGGCGGCATCCTGCTGGGCATCGTGTTGTTCCTCGCCTTCTTCATCACCGGCAACGGGCTGGGCGCCTCGGGCGGCATGAACCGGCTGCTGGTGGTCGTCGAGGACGCGATCGTTCCGGACCACGTCGATACCACGCCCTACCTGCTGGAGATGGCCGGCGGCGACCGCAACCCGCTCGATAGCTGGGTCGTGTTCGTGACGATCGGCGTGGTGATCGGCGGTTTCACGTCCGGCTGGCTGCACGGTCGCCTGAAGGTCGAGACCAATCGCGGGCCGCGCGTGCCGATCCGGCTGCGCTGGGTCATGGCCTTCGTCGGCGGCGCGTTCATGGGATACGGCGCCCGGCTGGCGCGCGGCTGCACGTCCGGCCAGGCGCTGTCAGGCGGCGCGGTGCTGTCGGTGGGCAGTTGGGCGTTCATGTTCGCCGTCTTTGGCGGAGCCTACGCCCTGGCGTATTTTGTTCGCAAGCTGTGGAATTAGGAGGCCCATCATGACGCCGTTTCCGCTCACCTTAACGGATTTCCTCGGCCACTGGGGTTCCTACATCGTCTACCTGCTGATCGGGTTCGCGTTCGGCTTCGTGCTGGAGATCTCCGGCTTCGGCAACTCGAAAAAACTGGCGGCGCAGTTCTATTTCAAAGACCTGACCGTGCTCAAGGTCATGTTCACCGCCATCGTCACGGCGATGATCCTGATCTTCCTGGCGACCGCGCTCGGCCTGCTCGACTACAACATGATCTGGGTCAACCCGACGTACCTCTGGCCCGGCATCGTGGGCGGCCTGATCATGGGCGTCGGCTTCATCGTCGGCGGATTCTGTCCCGGCACGTCGCTGGTCGCTGCGGCCACGCTCAAACTGGATGGCCTGTTCTTCACACTGGGCGCGTTTTTCGGCATCTTCCTGTTCGGCGAGACGGTGGGGCTGTTCGAGGATTTCTTCAACTCATCCTACATGGGGCGCTACACGCTGCCGGAGATGCTGGGCCTGCCGACCGGCATCGTCGTGCTGGGCATCACGATCATGGCGCTGCTGATCTTCTACGGCGGCGAAATCGTCGAGAAGATCGTCGGCAACAAAACGGCGCCGTCCGAGCGTCCGCGCTGGCGATTCGCGGCGGCAGGCGGCCTGGTGGCACTGGCCGCCGTGGTGCTGGTGATCGGCCAGCCCACCACCGAGGACCGCTGGGAGTGGATCGCGGACGAGCAAGAAGCGCTACTGGCCCAGCGCGAGGTCCAGATTCACCCCGGCGAGCTGCTCGAAAAGATGTACGACAAGCGCCTGAACCTGGTCATGCTCGACGTGCGCGACGAGGCGGAATACAACCTGTTCCACCTGCTCGACGCCCGGCACGTGCCCCTCGCGGACATCAAGGCCCAGACCGACGATCTCCGCGGCGAGCCAGCCAATACCCTGACGGTGGTGATGAGCAACGGGGAGGAAGACGCCACCGAGGCGTGGAAGATCCTGGTGGCGGAGAGCGTGCCCAACGTCTACATCCTCGAAGGCGGCATCAACGGCTGGATCGACACCTTCGCCAGCGCCGAGTTCAAGGCAGCGCAATCGCCAGCGGACACCAGCCGCGATCAACTGGTCTATTCGTTCTCGTCGGCGCTGGGATCGCGTTATTCCTTTGCGCGGCCCCTTCTGCACGAGTTCGAGCTGGAGTACACGCCGAAGGTCAAGATGAAGGCCAAGAGCGGCCCCACCAGCGGCGGCTGCGGCTAACACGGGCTTTGCCCGATCCAACCGTTCAGGCACGCGCCTGAGGAGAAGCGGGCGGTGTCACCGGCCAGGCGATCCGGACCGTCGTTCCCTGGCGGATACCCGGGCTGGTCAGCGTGAAGGTGCCGCTGTAGGCATCCACGATCGACCTTACCAGGGACAGGCCCAGACCGGCCCCCGGCACGGCGCGCGAGTGGGATTTGTCGGCGCGGTAGAAGCGCTGGAGCACCCGGTCCAGGTCATCGGGCGCGATGCCGGGGCCATTGTCGGTGATGCGCGATACCAGCGAGCCATCCTCGTGCCGTATCTGCCAGTGGATGCAGGGAGCCGCGCCAGTTGGCCCGCCTTCGCCCATATACTTGATCGCATTGTCAAGGATGTTGCGGAAGACGACGTGCAGATGCGTCAGGTTCGCATGGACTGGGGGCAGCGCCGGGTCGGCTTCCAGGGTGATGGTGATGCCGCGCGCGCGGGCCTGTTCGTCCATCTCGTGAATGATCTGGCGCGCAAACCGGGGCAGGTCGACCACGTCGCGCCCGATCTCCACCGAGCCGGCATCCAGGCGAGAGAGCAGGATCAAATCATCGATCAGGTGGCGCATCCGCTGAATCTCGGCCCCGATTTCGTGCAGATAGCGCGTGTGCTTTTCGGGGTCAGCCGTGCCGGACAGCAATGCCTCGACGCGCAGCCCGATCGTCGTGAGCGGCGTGCGCAGTTCGTGCGAGGCATTGCTGGCAAACGCGCGCTGCTCCTCGATCATGGCCTGCACCTGCCCGGCCATCATGTTGAACGTGTTGGCAAGCTGGCCGATCTCGTCGCGCCGCCGGTCGGGCAGCCGCGCCGAAAAATCCCCCTCGGCAATGCGCAGCGCCGCCCCGCGCAGCCGGGCCAAGGGGCGGGTCAGGGAGGCCGAGATCACGATGCTGAGCAGAATGGCAACCGCGCCCAGCCCGCCAATCCCCAAGGCGAGGGTGGCCCACCGCTGCTGGACCGAAGCCTGCACGTCGTCGAGCGGCAGGACAAGCTGTACGATGCTGATCACGCGTCCATCTTCGACGATCGGCGCCGCGGTGTAAATCATCCAGTGATCGCCCGCATCGAGGCGCGTTTCGTGCGTAATCCGGTTCTCGCGCGCGGTGATGATCTCCGGCAGGGTGAGGTAATCAGCAGTGGGCAACTCCGCCACCGGCCCCAGCGTCGAAAGCCAGGCCCGGCCCTGGTTGTTGATCAGCGTCAGGTGGCTCCCGCCTTGCTGGGCATAGTTTTGCAGCACGCCCATCACGCCACTCTGGTCGATTTCGTTTTCGAGGTAATGATCGACCGGTTCGGCCAGCGCCCGCGCCACAATCGCGACCTCGCTCTCGGCGCGATGCTCGAAATCTTCTTCGGCAGCAGTTTCGAGCTGCTGGCCCGCCCACAGCCCCAGCCCGCCAAACCCCAGCAGAATCAGCCCGGTGTAGAGCACGATCAGGCGAATGCGCAGACTGAAAAGCCACCTCACGAGGCCACCTCACCGGGCGCAATGAAACGATACCCCACGCCGCGCACCGTCTGGACGTAAACCGGGTGGCTGGGGTCGGCTTCCAGCTTCTCGCGCAGCCAACGGATGTGTACATCCAGCGTGCGCGTATCGCCCAGCCACTCAATCCCCCACACCTCGTCGAACAGGTCCGCCCGGCTGACCGCTTCTCCGGCCCGGCTCATCAGCAGGCTCAGCAGTTCGAATTCCTTGTAGCGCAGCGTGAGTTCCAGAGTCCCTTTGAACGCGCGCCGGGCTTCCAGGTCCAGGCGCACATCACCGATGAGCAGCACAGCGGGCGGCTTTTCGTCGCGGTGCTCGAATTCGACGCGCCGCAGCGTCGCCCGCACACGCGCCAGCAACTCGCGCGTGTTGAACGGCTTGGTCAGGTAATCGTCCGCGCCCAATTCCAGGCCGAGAATACGATCGACATCGTCGTTGAGGGCCGTCACCATCAGAATTGGCACCGTACTTTGGGTCCGGATCGCTTTGCAGACTTCCCAACCATCCATGCCGGGCAGCATGATGTCCAACAGAACCAGGTGCGGCTGGCGGCTGAGCGCCAGTTCCAATCCGCGCTTACCGTCGCGCGCGGTGATGACAGTGTGCCCGGCATGGTGCAGCGCTTCCAGCACGGGTTCGATAATCAGCGGATCATCTTCGATCATCAGTATTTCGGCCACTTACGTCTCCTGCTGTGATGCCTGTTTGCGCGGCTCGCGCACGGCACGCGCGGGGCTGGCCGGTCTGTGCGCGGGCCTGGACGGTTTCCCGGCCCCGATGCGGTAGCCGGTCAGGACGACGACAGCCAGCACCGCCAGCCCGACCATCGCCTGGAATCCTATTCTACCAGCATCCGTCCCGGCAAAAAGCGCATGGGCCGTCACCATGAAAAATCCGGCGTAACTGCTCATGTGCAGCAGCTTCCAGCGCCCGTGTCCCAACCGCTTCTTGACCGAGAAACTCAGCGCGACCAGCAGCATCATCCAGAACGTCACTGTGCCCAGGCCGGCAGCCAGCGGTCGATACGGCCCGCCGAACGGCAGCAGGATTTCGGGCACCGTGTAGGTCACGTATTCATCGAACAACAGCAGCAGCGCGTGGATGGCGGCGAAGCCGGTCCCTAGCCACGACACCGATGCATGAAGCAGCATGGAGAGCGTGCCGGGTGACCAGTCCTTGACGACTTTGCTGCTCAGCGCCAGTCCCCAAATCACCGAGACGGTGAACAGGATGTAGGCCATCAGCCCGGTGGAGCGGATGAGCTGCCAGGTCATCGAGCGGTCGATGTCCAGAACCCGCGCCAGGAACTCGCCCTGAATTGTCCAAGTGGCGACCAGGACAAGCATGATGACGGTGAACACAAGCGAGAAAAGATCGAACCATCCTGTTTCCCGGTTCATGACAGTTCCTCCTTAAAAAAGGGGCGGGCAAAGCTGCCCACCCCGGTCGTCGTCAGGCGTTACGATCAGTCGTCGTCATCGTGCTCATCATGGTCGTCACCATGATCATCGTCGTGATCGTCATCGTGATCGTCGTCGTAGTCACCGTAATCATCATGGTCGTCATCATCACGGTATACCGGCACCTGCGGCTGCTGGATCGTGACCTGGGGCGTCGGCGCGGCGCGATAGGGGATGTCGTAAGCAGCCAGGTTGTCACAGGCTCCCGCCAGCGTGCCTGCCTCATTGGACATCCAGGCTGACCCGGTATCCGTGCCAACCAGCAGCCAACCGCTCTCCGGGTTCACGCCACCGACGGCCAGGTTTTCGCCGCGAAAGGCGTAATCCAGGACGCTGTACCCCATCCCCGGCCCGCTGCGCATATTCACGGAACTGGCCGTAATGGTCAGGGTACACCGGGCATCCTGGACGGCGCTGCCTGCGTTCGAACTGGCCGGGCCGGTGTTCGTCATGGTCGTTGTGGCCGACGTCTCGGCCTGGGCCACCAGGGTTTCGAAGTCCGAAGCCGGGGCAGGCACAACACTGACGTTCGCCACCGTCTCGCGCGCGGCGTTGTTGTTCAGCAGCACCAACTCGTAGCTGCCACCGTCCATCGTGAAGCGAACGCCGTCGATGAGGCTGCCGGTGAGCGTCGCCAGCGTGCGGCTCGTGCTCACGTCCACCAACTGCGCGGTGACTGGCGCACCGGGAAAACGAGCCGTGACGGTTGCGGCATCCGGCGCGGTGACCTGTACCACCGACGACGGCGCGCTGGCGTTCAGCGGGAAGTCCGCTTCCTGAGCCGGGGACAGCGTGCTGCTGGTGACCAACTTCGGCGTCGTTTCCAGGGCGGTCATCTCCGCCAGGGCCGCGATTCGGGCATAGCCCTGCGTCGCGCCCGGCAGCCGGTTGATCGTCAGCGTGTGCGTCCCCGCGTTCGGCGCAAAGCTGAATTCCAGCCCGGACACAGCCGGATCGACAGTCTCGAAAACCAGGTTACCGACGGCATCGGTCACGGTAACGGAAGCGTTGTTTATCTCCACCCCGATAACGCCGGTGGTATCCGGGCTGGGGTTGATGACGACATCGATGCCGGGCGTCGAATCGTTGAGTACGATCAGGTCGTCGCCGGATTGCGCGCGGGCCGTATGGACAGCCCCGGAAAACGGCAGAACCGAGATCATCAGGGACAGCAAGGGCAAGACAGGGATGAACGAGGACAGGCGTTTCACGGGTTATGCTCCTTTTTGAGTATGGGTTTGGGTTTGAGTGAGATAGGCCTGGAAATTCTCGGTCGCCAGGACGCGGCCTATGCGGTCAAAGACCAGCCCCGCGGCCCTCTCGTGCTGCGCCAGCCAGTCCAGGCCGGCGATGCTGCCCTGCAGCACAACCGCTTTGGCGAGGGCTTCCGCCAGCACCGCGTCGGGGTGAATCACGGTGGCGCTGACGACATCCGTCCGGGCCGGAGCGCCGGTGTGGGGATCGATGATGTGATGCCGGTCGGCACCCCAGCGGCGGTAATCCGTGCCGCTGGTAGCGATGGCGCGGTCGTGCAGCGCGACCACGGCAAACGGCGTTTCCGGCTGGAAGGGATCGAAGACGTGGACCGTCCAGGGTTTGCCCTGCGCCACGATGTCGCCGCCCAAGTCCACCAACGCCGGGCCGTGCGCAGCGAGGCGCTGTGCGATCTGCTGGGCGGCCCAACCTTTCGCCGTGCCGCCCAGGTCAATCGCATCCGGCAGCCAGACACGGCCCGCCGCGCGATCCAGTTGGATGGCTTCCCAGCGGCTCGCGGGCACCGGCGTCGCGTGGTCGCCCGCCTCGCCGGCCCGGGCCACTTCCTCGAAGCTGCGGTCATAGCCCGCCGCGACCAGGGCGCGCAGCACCAGCGGCGTTACCCGCCCGCCGGTAATCCGCGCGGCGCGCAGCGCGGCGTCCAGGCTGCTCAGCATCGTTTCGCTCGCGTCCGCCCATTCGCGCGGGCGCCGGTTGAGGCGACTCAATTCGCTGTCGGGACGGAAGCGCGAGAGCGCGGCCTCAATATCCGCCAGCCAGCCGGGAACCTGGCGCAGCACCGGCGCGCCGTCCGCCGCCGGGGTGGCCGTATCCAGCCAGATGTTGACCTGGCTGCCGAACGCCCGAAAAGCCGTGATGAAGACGGACATTAGCGGCTCGATCGGGTGACAGGCGCGGGCTGCGCGGCAACCTGCTGCACAACCGGCGCAGGCGGCGCGATCTGGACCGGGTTCGGCGGCAGGATCGGAGCGGCTGATCCGCTGACCACGCTGGCCGATGGACGCGCCGGAGCCTGAGGCTCGACGTTGATCGCGGGGGCGCTGACCTCGCCGGCATGGCGCAGGATGACGACATTCGGCACAGCGGCGGAAACCGGCTGTCCGGTTGCGGTTGTGGGTTGCAGCACGGGATCGGCAGGTGCGATCGTGGGCGCGGGGATGGGTTGCGCGCGCGCCGCCTCATCGATCGAAGCCAGCGCCTGTGCCCCGATAACGGTCGCCAGGGTGGTACTTGTTACGAGGGCAGTACGCACTGCGAAGCGTTTGGTCGATGTCATTTTCATGCGCGTGTTCCTCCTTGACGGTTACACAGGCAGTCTACCGGCTATCGCCCGCCCGGTGCTTAACACACGCTCAAATTCACCTTAAATGCTCGTAAAATGAGGCTGATGAAAAAACGCCGGGCTGAGCACCGAACTCAACCCGGCAGCAGAATGTCGATTCAACCCACCTTCGCGACGGCGCGAACCGTCGCCTTCTACGATCTGACGCCGGTTTAGCCATCGCTGCCTGTGCCAAAGGTGGCCCGCAAACCGTCGACGAGCGCCTGTTTCTCCGCATCACTCAGTTTGGCGTCCGGGTGCATGATCGTGTAAACCTGCGGGGGCATTTCGCCCTCCCGGACAACTTCGATCATCTCGCCCACATCAACGCGGGAATCCTTGGAGACATTCAGGTGATCGCGCCCTTCGTGCACATCGTGCGCGACCAGCCAGCCGGCTGGCGCAACGTACGAATACCAGGGATAGACTGTCTCATTCGAATGGCAGTCGCCGCAGGTCGTCTCCCACAGGCGCGCTGTTTCTGTGGAGTCCCAGGTTACGGTTTGCTTCACCGGCGGATTGTCGAGCTTCAGCCCTGGCACGACAAATCGAGCAAGCTGCATCAGCACGAGCAGGCCGGCCAGGATAACCGCCCCCAACAGAAAACGCGGCGCGATGCGGCGGGTGTTTTGCGAGGCAGCGGGTGTTTTGGTCATGATCATTGCTTCCTTTTGTAGCGTGAAGGATATCGAGGCGGCACTCAGCCTGCTCCACAATAGGCGGAATGCGAGCCGTTTGTTTGAACGTGACCTCAAAATTTCCTTAAATCCTTCTTAAATTGTGTCAGCCGGACCAGTTTCACAGCTTAACGAAATGAAGCGGCACCGCTGTGCCCGACGCGATCTCCATCGTGCGCAGTTGCCCACCGCACCAACCACAAGACTCGCGGGGCGGAAACAAGCCAGGCCCATGTTGTAGAACCTTGTCCCCGTCAACAGATCGAAAAGATTGCTATACTCTATACCAACGACCGTTCGATATCGATAGATGCGGCAGACGACCCTTTCGCCATAGCCCGCCTATCCCACCCCTGCCGCTTCTCATCTCACAGCGACGACGCTGTAGCTGTGACCGCCTGATTCGCCCTAATCCGATCACCATGTGGTCCTGACATCGGAGGTCACCCTGGACACCGGTCGCGTCTCGTGGGATGAGCGACATATCGAGGATTCCGGGCAAGGAGAAGTCGAATTTGAGCAACACGAACGCCGATCCCAACGTAGGCCAGGTCGCGTCTGTGCAGGGCAGCGTGGTCGATATTCGCTTCCCCCGGCGGCTCCCCGCCATTTTCAACCAGCTCAAGGCTGGCGCGGACGACCGGTATATCGTCGAGGTGCTGTCGCACCTGGATGCCAACACCGTGCGTGGCATCGCCCTGACGTCCACCCAGGGGCTGGCGCGCGGGGATCGCGTCATCGACACCGGCCAGCCCATCCGGGTCCCCGTGGGCGAGGAAACGCTAGGCCGGATGTTCAACGTGTTCGGCCAGGTGCTCGACCGGCGCGAGCCCGTGCAGGGCCGAGAACGCCGCTCGATCCACCAGCTCCCCGTCCCGCTCACCCGGCAGACCACGCGAGCGGAAGTACTGCAAACCGGGATCAAGGCCATCGACATTCTGGCCCCGCTGGAGCGCGGCGGCAAGGCGGGGATGTTTGGCGGGGCCGGCGTCGGCAAAACGGTCCTGATCGCGGAGATGATTCACAACGTGGCCGGGCAGCACGAAGGCGTCAGCATTTTCTGTGGCATCGGCGAGCGCAGCCGCGAAGCGGAAGAACTCTACCACGAGCTGATGGATACCGGCGTGCTGGACGACACGGTGCTGGTGTTCGGGCAAATGAACGAGCCGCCCGGCGCGCGGTTTCGCGTTGGGCACGCGGCCCTGACGATGGCCGAATACTTTCGCGACGATGCACAGCGCGACGTGCTGCTGCTCATCGACAACATCTTCCGGTTCATCCAGTCCGGCTCCGAGGTGTCGGGCCTGATGGGCCGGCTGCCGTCGCGGCTGGGCTACCAGCCTACCCTGGCGTCAGAGCTGGCCGAGCTTCAGGACCGGATCAGCAACACCGCCTGGGCAGGGATTACATCCGTGCAGGCCGTGTACGTGCCCGCCGACGACTTCACCGATCCGGCGGTCGTGCACACCTTCACGCACCTCTCGGCCTCGATCATGCTCTCGCGCGACAAAGCCAGCCAGGGGCTCTACCCGGCCATCGAGCCGCTGCGGTCCGATTCCGAGATGCTGTCGCCGCGCATCGTGGGCGAGCGCCACTATTGGATCGCGCGGGCGGTGCGCGAAACCCTGGCAAACTACGAGGATCTCAAAGACATCATCGCCATGTTGGGCTTCGAGGAGCTGTCGCAAAGCGATCAACGCGTGGTCAATCGCGCGCGGCGTCTCGAACGGTTCCTCACCCAGCCATTTCACACCACGGAGCAGTTCACCGGCACGCCGGGCCGGACCGTTTCGACCGAAGAAGCGCTGGACGGGTGCGAGCGCATTCTCAACGACGAGTTCGCAGAGTATCCCGAAAGGGCGCTGTATATGATCGGCTCCATCGACGAGGCGCAGGCGCCATGAGACTGCGCATCCTGCTGCCCACCCGCATCCTGTTGGACGAACGGGTGCAAAAGGTCAGTGCCGAAGCCGAGAACGGCTCGTTCACCCTGCTGCCGCGCCACATCGACTTCGTCACGGTGCTCCGGCCTGGGGTGCTGTCGTGTGTGCTGGAAGATGGGACCGAGGTCTTTCTGGCGGTGGACGAGAGCATCCTGGTCAAGCGGGAGAGCGACGTCCTGGTTTCGACACTGCGCGCCGTCCGCAGCGATGATCTGGAGAAACTCGAGGCGCTGATCGAAACGGAATTCGAGCACCTTGACGAGCACGAGAAGAAGGCTCGCTCGGCCCTGGTGGGCCTGGAAACAACCATGATTCGCCGTTTTCTGGAACTGGGAGAGCGCCCGTGACGAAACAGGCAGAAGACCAGACACCACGGAATAAGTTTGCATCCGAGATCGGTCGCAAAGCCAGCCGCCGGGCGCGCGCGCGGCGCCGGGATCCAACCAGCAGCGTCTGGTTCGGATTGGGCACGTTCGGCATGGTCGGATGGTCCATCGCCATCCCCACGGTGATCGGCGTGCTCGTGGGCGCGTGGCTGGAGACGCGCGTGCCGGCGGCCTTCTCGTGGCGGCTGACCCTCTTGACGGTGGGCCTGGTGATCGGATGCCTGAACGCGTGGTACTGGGTGTCGAAAGAGCGCGCTTCGATAGGTCAGGATACGGACGACGACGATGAGTGATTCCGGATACTACGTGCTGTCACTGCTCGCGGGCGCCGCCCTGGGAGTGGTGTTCTTTGGCGGCCTGTGGCTGACTCTCCAGAGAATGCAGAGCGCCCGGTACCCGGCGCTGCTGCTGGCCGGTAGTTTTATCGGACGCAGCGTGATAACGCTCGCGGGGTTTTACGTGATCGCCGGGGAGCACCTGGAGCGCCTGTTCGTTGCCGTCCTGGGCTTCGTCCTGGCCCGGATGGTGATGTCCCGGTGGGTGCGACCCCAAAAATCATCTGAAGAGGAGGTGAAGGCGCGTGCAATTGAGTCCTGATGAAATCACGGTCTGGGATCTTGGGCCGGTCACGCTCAACGCAACCGTCGTTTTTTCCTGGCTGGTCATGATCATCCTGGTGGGAGGCGCGTGGCTGGTCACGCGGAATCTGTCGAGCGGCCCCCGCATCTCGCGCTGGCAGAACCTGCTCGAGACGGTGGTGGTGCTCACGCGCAGCCAGATCCGGGACATCACGCAGCAAGACCCGGGGCGTTACATGGCCTTCATCGGCACGTTGTTCCTCTTCATTTCCATGTCCAATCTGCTGAGCATCATCCCTGGCTACTCGGCCCCCACCGGGTCGCTGTCGACGACGGCAGCGCTGGCGATCTGCGTCTTCGTCGCGGTGCCGGTCTTCGGTATCATGGAACGCGGGGTGCTCGGTTATCTGCGCAACTACATCGAGCCCACGCCGTTGATGCTGCCGTTCAACATCATCTCCGAGCTTTCGCGCACGATGGCGCTGGCCGTGCGTTTGTTCGGAAACATCATGAGCGGGCGCATTCTGATCGCGATCTTACTGTCCATCGTCCCGCTGCTGGTGCCTGTCGTTCTGGAGATATTGGGCCTGCTCATCGGCCAGATTCAGGCCTACATTTTTGCCGTCCTCGCTACGGTGTATATCGCATCTGCGACGACGAAATCGTAACGCTTTGTTCGGGAGGAACTCAGAAAATGGAACAGACAACCGTTATCGGTCTTGGCTCGATCATCGTGGCAGGGTTGACCATGGCGCTCGGGGCGATCGCGCCGGCGCTCGCCGAAGGGCGGGCGGTCGCTCAGGCCCTGGCGTCGATGGCCCAACAGCCCGACGAGTCGAACAACATCAGCCGGACGCTCTTCGTCGGGCTGGCGCTCATCGAATCGACGGCCATCTACTGCTTCGTCGTCGCCATGATCATCATCTTCTTCAACCCGTTTTGGGACTACGTGGTGGCCCAGGCAGGAGGCTAACCATGCAGATCGATTGGTTCACGTTCGGCGCTCAAATCATCAACTTCTTGATCCTGGTCGCGCTCCTGCGTCGTTTTCTCTATGGACCGATCGTTGCCGCAATGGAAAAACGCGAGGAAAGCATCGCAGCCCAGATCGAAGAAGCCGAACGCGAGCGCGAGCGGGCAGAAGAAGAGGCCGAAACCTATCGCCGGGAACGCCAGAACATCGAAGCGCGCCGCGAAGAACTGCTGGCCGAGGCCAGGGAAGCCGCCGCACAACGCCGCCAGAAGCTGATCGACGAGATGCGCGCCGAAGTGGAAACGCAGCGCGACGGATGGCAGGCCGCCGTCCAGCGCGAAAAGGACGCCTTCTTGCGCGCGCTGCGCGAGCGGGTCGGCGAGCACATTTTCCGCGTCATCCGGCGCGCCCTGGCCGACCTGGCCGATGTCGAGCTGGAGCAGCACGTAGTCGACGTGTTCGCCTCGCGCCTGCGCTCGGTCGCCCCGGAGGTGATCGAAACCTCGTTCGCCGATTCGCGCGAGATGGTGATTCACAGCGCGTTCGAACTGTCCGATGAAACGCGCGAGCGCCTGGCCGATATCCTGCAGCAGCAGGTTGGGAATCACGTGGCGCTGCGGTTCGACGTGAACGCGGACCTGATCAGCGGGATCCTGCTGAAAACGGGTGACTACCAGCTTGGTTGGAACCTGCGAGACTACCTGAACCTGCTGGAGGAGCGCGTTGTCGAGGCGCTGGCAGGCGACATGCCCACCATCGCAGACCCCGCTGGCCCGCCCGAAGAAGCGGCGCAGCCAGACGCTGCGGAGGCAAGCGCCCAATGAGCGACAGGCCAGAACTCACCGCCGTGGTAGGCGACGTGCTCTCGACGCTGGATCACGTGCTGGAAAGCCACGATGTAGCGCTGCGCGTCGACGAGATTGGCACGCTGGTCAGCGTGGGTAGCAGCACGGTACACGTCCAGGGGCTCCCCGGCACGCAGTCCCAGGAGCTGATCGAGTTTGCCGATGGGCGGCTGGGCATGGCGTTCAACCTCGACCCGGGCCAAGTGGGCGTCGTCCTGCTGGACAGCAACCAGGGGCTGTACGCCGGCATGGAAGCCTATCGCACCGGGCGGGTGGCCGACATTCCGGTCGGCGAGGCCCTGTTGGGCCGGGTGATCGACGCGTTGGGCCGCCCCCTGGATGGGCGCGAGCTGCTGGGAACAGCCGATCGCCTGCCCATCGAGCGGGACGCCCCGGCCATCATGGACCGCGCGCCGGTGACCATGCCGCTGCAAACCGGGATCAAAGTGATCGACGCGTTGTTCCCGATCGGGCGCGGGCAGCGCGAGCTGATCGTCGGCGACCGCCAGACCGGCAAGACCGCGATCGCGCTGGACACGATCATCAACCAGCGCGACAAAGACGTGATCTGCATCTACTGTGCCATTGGACAGCGCAATGCGTCGGTGGCGAAGGTGATCAGCGATCTGCAGGAACACGGCGCGATGGATTACACGATCGTCGTGCTGGCGACCGGGCAGGACGCGCCCGGCCTGCAATATAACGCGCCGTATGCCGCGACTTCGATCGGCGAGTACTTCATGGAACAGGGACGCGACGTGTTGATTATCTACGATGACCTGACGCACCACGCGCGGGCCTATCGCGAGCTGTCGCTGCTGCTGCGCCGTCCGCCGGGCCGCGAAGCGTTTCCGGGCGACATCTTCTACATCCATTCGCGCCTGCTCGAGCGCGCAACGCACCTGCACCCGGACCTGGGCGGCGGCTCGATGACGGCGCTGCCGATCGTCGAAACCGAGGCGCAGAACATCTCCGCGTACATTCCAACCAACCTGATCTCGATCACCGACGGCCAGATCTACCTCTCGCCGACGCTGTTCCAACGCGGCGTGCTGCCCGCCGTGGACATTGGCCGGTCGGTGTCGCGCGTGGGCGGCAAAGCCCAGCTCCCGGCGTTCCGGGCGGTGGCCGGCGACCTGCGCCTGTCCTACACCCAGTTCGAGGAGTTAGAAGCCTTCGCGCGCTTTGGCACACAGCTCGACAAAGAGACACGCCAGACGATCGAGCGCGGGCGGCGCGTCCGCGAAACGCTGAAGCAAACCCAATATGCCCCGCTGTCCGCCGCCGACCAGATCGCCGTGCTGCTGGCTGTGACCGAAGGCGCCCTGGACATTCTGCCCCCGGACCGGATCGCCGAAGCAGAACGAGCGATCCGTGCCGCTGCCGCCAGAAAACAGCCCGACCTCTACGAGAGAATCCACAAGCGAAAGCCACTGAGCGAGGCCGATCGGGAGGCGCTGCTCGGCACGATCGAGGAAGCCATCGCCCCCCTGGCGGAGGATGAGCATGGAGACGCTTGAGTCTCTGCGCGGCAAAATGGAGAGCGCCGAAGATCTCTATTCGATCGCCCGCACGATGAAGGTGCTCGCGGCGGTCAACGTCCGCCACTACCGGGAAGCGCTCGAATCGCTCGTCGAGTACTACCGGACGATCGAAATGGGGCTGCAGATCGTCCTGCAAAGCGAGGCGCGTTCCATCCCCGGAATGGAGACAGGGCCCGGCAGCGCGTTGGGCGCGATCGTCATCGGCGCCAATCAGGGACTGGCCGGGCAGTTCAGCAACCGGGTCGTGTCGTACGCGCTCCGCGGCATGGACAAACTCGCCGCACCGCCTGACCAGCGCCACGTCCTGGTGATCGGGCTGCGCACCGCCGCCCACATGGATGTCGCCGGGCACCCGGTGGAAAAGGCCATCGCGTCGCCCAGCTCGCTGGCGGGCGTGACGTCGAGCGTGATCGACGTGCTGCTAAAAGTCGAGGAGTGGCGCGAGCAGCACGACGTTCAACGGATCGTGCTGTTCTTCAACACCCCCACCTCAGGCACCGCCTTCCATACCCGGATGCGCTGGCTGCTGCCCGTGGACCTGGACTGGCTGCGCGACCTGCAAACCACCGCATGGGACTCGCGCGTGCTGCCGATGTTCACCATGGACCGGGGCCAGTTGTTTTCGGCGCTCTTGCACCAGTACTTCTTCGTCCTGCTCTACCGCGCGTTTGTCGAGTCGCTGACCAGCGAGAACACCACGCGCCTGGCAACCATGCAGGCCGCCGAGCAGAACATCGAAGATCGCCTGCGGGAGATCACCACCCGGTACCACCACCTGCGCCAGAGCTCGATCACCGAAGAACTGCTGGACATTGCCTCCGGGTTCGAAGCGCTCACCGACGTGGAAGGCGAGTGAAGCCGCGCGAGCAGCGTGAGCCGGGCCGCTGAACCCCAACGAGCACGAAACCGGCTGTTACGAGGGCAGTTCACACTGCGACATGCACGTAACGTCACGCCTGAAGCTGGGCGAGCGCGTCGGCGCACTGCCCGGCGGCGACCTCGTTCTTCGCCTGCTCGAAGTACGTGCGGGCCACCGCGTAATGCGCAACAGCCGCGTCTGCATCTTCCTGGGCTGCAGCCAGTTCCCCGTGCGCTTGAGCAGCGAGCGCCATCCACGCGTCACTGCCATAACGCGCTGCCGCCTCATCGAGCCGGTGGCAGTATTCGGCTGCCGAAGCCAGGTCCCCCTGGGCGATTCGCACACTGACGGCGACCGGCAGCAGCAGGGCTTCACACAGCGCACAGTGACCGTGGCTTTCGGTCAGCGCCTCCCCCAGCGAGAGCGCGTCGTCCGCCGCTGGCACGTCCCCGGCCAACAGGCGGTTGCGGGCGATGGCGGCGTACAGACGCCCCTGCAGGTGCGCCCGCAGCTTGGCATGTTTGGCCGCCACGATCCCCTGTTCGAGGGCCGAGAGACCTTGCGCCAACTGGCCCTGCGCGGTCAGAAGGATGCCCAGCCGCTGGTAGGACAGCGCCTCGCCATCTGCCGCGCCGATCTCCTGAAACAGGCGGATCGATTCGTCGAGAGACTGCTCAGCCTCGGCCCAATGCCCCACCTGAAATTCGAGCGCGCCGTTGAAACTCTGGCACAGGGCTATCGCGCGGGGCGCGCCCATGCGCCGGGCCTGATGCAGGGTCGTGTCGATGATGCCCCTGAATTCATCGTATTCCTTATCACCGTACAGGTGATATTCCCACAGTCAAAGGTGCGCGTCGAACGCCTCCGTCACGTCGAGGTTGGGGCCGATCAACAACGAGCGCTGCTGCTCGAAGCTGAGTCCCTCCTGCCACTCGCCCAGCGAGTGACAGGCCAGCGCCAGCATCTCGTAAGCCTGGGCCCTTGCAGTCGTGTCATCGATCTTCTCGGCGATCTCCAGGCTGCGCTGAGCGGCGGTATACGCCTCCTGGTAGGCGTCGTTATGCCAGTGCCACAGCGCCACATCGTACAGGATATTAGCGTAATCCAGCGACGCCTGATCCACATCCGCGACAAGCTCGATGGCTGCCTGCAAATTCTGCTCCGCCTCGGCCATGCGACCGGTGGCAATGAGCGATCGGGCAGCCGAGCGGTGCAGCCGTACCCGGTCGCCAGGACTGGGCTGCCAATCGCCGGTGGCGGGCAGAGCCAGCGCCTGCTGGTAACTCGACACGGCGCGGCTGGTATCCGCCAACACCTTGGCCCAGGTGCCCAACTTCTCGAGCAGGGGCCACCGGGCCGCCGGATCTTCGATGCCCAGTTCGTCCATCAGGCCAATCGCCCGCTCCAGGTAATCGGACGCGATCTCCAGGGCGAAGAGCCCGGCTGCTTTGTCGGCGGCCTGGACCAGGTACGGCAAAGCCTTGTCGCGCTGATCGCTGAGGTCATAGTGGTGGGCCAGCGCATCGACATGGGGCTGCAGCCCGCCCGCCTGTCCGGCATAGAGGGCCTCGATTGCCCCGGCGGCGCGCCCATGCAGCCACGCCCGGCGGCGGCGGCTCAGCGCCTCGTAGAGCGCGTGACGAATCAGGGCATGCTGGAAGCGGTACCCGGTATCCGTTTCCTGGAGTAGATGGGCCGACAGGGCTGTGTCGAGCGCATCGAACAGTTCGCCGTCGGGCAGATCGGTGACGTGTTTGAGGACCGCAAAGCGAAATTCGCGCCCCACCACCGCCGCCGCGCTGAGAGCGGACTCGACATCTTTGCCCAGCCGCTGCACCCGCTCGCGCAGCAGATCCTGTAGCCCGGTGGGGATGGGGACAGCCGCCTCGGGACGCAGCCGCAAGCCATCGCCCGCCCGAACCAGGTGTTCATCCTTGGACATCGCCCGGCTGATTTCCTGCACGTAGAACGGATTCCCTTCGGCAGCGTCGTAGATCGTTTTGACCAGGTGCGGATCGGCCCGCCCCGCCAGCGCGTGATTGACGATCTCGGCGGCGGCATCTTCCGACAGCGGCGACAGGTCGATGGCCTCGCTCAACTGCTCGCGGTACAGCGCGTTGAGCAGGCTGCCAAATGGCGAGACGCCGCTGATGGGAATGTCGGTGGAGTAGGTCGCCAGCAGGATGATAGGAAACGAGCGCGTCTGTCGCGCCAGATAATGGAACATGCTCAGGCTGGCTTCGTCCGCGTCGTGGAGGTCATCCAGCATGAGCAGCACCGGGTTGTTTTCGGCGAGGGCTGCAAAGAACATGGCTGTAGCCTTGAACAGGGCCGTGTGTTCCTGCTGTGGATCGGTGGCGCCCAACGGTTTGTAATAGGTGATGGGGTTCTGCTCCAGGGGGCGCTGTTGGTCGGTGAGATAGCGGTCAATCGCCTCGATGAAGGGATGGTACGCCAGGTGCCCTTCCTGTTCGTAGGCTGCGCCTAGCAGCGTCGTGATGCCGGACTGCGCCGCGCTCTGCAGGGCTTCGTAGGCCACCCGCGTCTTGCCCACCCCGGATACGCCGGCCAGCAGCAGGGTCTGCCCCCCGCCATGCCAGCTTGCATCGATTTTGGCGCGAATCTGTTCCAGCTCCGCGTCCCGGCCAGCCAGGGGCGCGCCGTGCTTCACCGCGACGGCGGTGAGCGCCGGGGGCAGCCAGGCCGGCTTGGGACTCGCCGCAGCCGGCAGGGATACGTCGCCGCCCGCGATTCGCTGGTAGAGCATCTCGGTTTCGGGCGAAGGGGAGATGCCCAACTCGGAATCCAGCGTTTCAGCGCAGGCGCGGTACTGGCGCAGCGCATCGTGGCGGCGCCCAAGCTGGGCGTACAGGCGCATGAGCTGCTGGTGAGCCGGTTCGTGCAGGCGATCGAGCGCGACCCAGCGGCGCGCATAGGAAATGGCCGCCTCGTAATCGGCCCGGACGACCAGCCCTTCCACCAGGCGAGCCAGCGCAGACGCGAGATCCTGGCGCAGCCCTTCGGCTTCGAAATACTGCCAATCGTCGAACTCGACTGTGTCGCGCAAGGTGAAACCGGCCAGGAAGTCCGCCTGATACAGGTCGGCGGCCTCGGCCAGCAAGGGGACGCAATTCGGGCAGACGTCGTCGGGCCGGTGGTCGTGTGCCGAACACGCCGCCAGACACGCCCGAAACCGCGCCACGTCCGACTCAACGCCGTCGACGTTTAGCGCGACGGTTTCGCCGTCCAGCAGCAGGACATCATCACCGATCTCGGCATTCAGATCGGACAGGGCCCGGCGCAGATTGCCCCGAGCCTGACGTTGAGGGACATCGGGCCAGAAAAGGGTGGCGAGCGTATCGCGGCTGTGGGGTTGCCCGGTTGCGGCCAGGTACGACAGCAAAGCCAGGGCTTTACGACGAGTCACATCTACCGGTTGGCCCTCGCGCTCCACGCGGGGAGGGCCGAACAATATGAGCTTTAGTGAAGTCAATGGCCTGGTTTTCACCTCCCTGCTGCTACTCTGCATGACTGTCTCTCGATTATACACTTATTTTTAACATAAAAACCTATTTATCATCAAAAATCACGCTCGTGGGACGCGTTTTGTCACGCATCCGGCACGGCAGGCCGGTAAAGTGGGACTCACATGGACGTGAAAAAATCACAAGGAGAACAAATGATGAACACACAAGTCACCACCCGCGTCAACGGCGTCAACGTCGATCAGCTCGTTGCAACGGTCCAGGCCATCCAGGAAAAACCGGAGATCGCGCGGTTCCAGTTCCGCGCCCAGAACGAATGGATCGATGGCGGGCATTCGCGCACGACCATCCAGGGGTTCTACGGCGCGGGCCAGGAAGACGAGTCCCGCAGCCAGCCGTTCGTCCTCGAAGGCGACGAGCCCCCGGTGCTGCTCGGCGGCAACGCCGGCCCGAACGCCGTCGAAGCCATCCTGCACGCGCTCGCGTCGTGCCTGGCGGTCGGCTTCGTCTACAACGCGGCTGCGCAGGGGATCACCGTCGAGAGTCTGAACTTCGACCTGGAGGGCGATCTGGACCTGCAGGCGTTCCTCGGCCTATCCGAGGACGTGCGACCGGGGTTCGAGAACATCCGCCTCACCTACCGGGTCAAGAGCGACGCCCCGCGCGAGAAGATCGAGGCGCTGTGCGATTACGTCCAGCGCACGTCGCCCGTGCTGGACATGCTCCGCAACCCGGTCCCGGTGAGCGTCGCGCTCGCAGACTGAAGGCGTTCGGCTTACCGGACATAACGCCAATGGAGGAAGGCCCGCAGGTCTTCCTCCCCCTCCCCATTCCGCGCCAGTCAGAACAGACTGCGCCTGAACGAGAAGGATGTGCAAAAATGACGATGGACACACACTCTCCCACAGGCCCATCCGTCCCCGATCTCGATCTCGACAGCCTGCGACAGGCAATCCAGACCGAGTACCAGGTGGTGGCCGAGAATCCGGACCACGGCTTTCACTTCCACACCGGGCGCCCGCTGACCCGCATGCTGGGGTACGACGATGCCTGGCTGGAAGGCATTTCGGAAGCCGCCATCGCTTCGTTCGCCGGGACGGGAAACCCGTTCAGCATGGAGCAGCCAGGGCCCGGCGACCGGGTCGTGGACGTGGGCTGCGGCGCCGGCATGGACAGTCTGGTCGCCGCCAAAATGGTCGGGCCGGAGGGGCACGTGGTGGGCGTGGACATGACGCCGGCCATGCTCGCCAAAGCGCGGAAGGCCGCCCGCGACACGGGGCTGCGTAACGTCGAGTACCGCGAAGGTTTTGGCGAGGCGCTGCCCGTGTTCGACGGCTGGGCGGACCTGGTCATCTCCAACGGCGTGCTCAACCTGATGCCGGACAAGCACGCCGCGCTGGGCGAAATGGCCCGCGTGCTCAAGCCGGGCGGACGGCTGCAGATCGCCGACATCCTGGTCGAGAAACCCGTGCCAGCGGGAGCCAAACGCAACATCGACCTGTGGACCGGTTGAATTGCCGGCGCTCTGCTGGAAGCAGAGTTGGAGATGGCCGTGGTGATGGCCGGTTTCGTCGACTTCGAGATCACCTGGCGGGCCGACGTGTTCGGCGGGGCTCCCCAGGAAAGCAGCGCGGCGAGTTTCGGCACGATGGGGATCAACTTCCGCGCCCGCAAAGCCACCAGCGAAGAGGAATGGCAGGCCGCTCTCGCCCGGCTGAACTGCGAGTTGCCAAGCTAGGGCGTGCAGGGCGCGCATGCAACTGGCGCCAGAGAACTGTCGCGGCTACGGCAATCGTGGCCGCATGGTTCTCGGCGCGTTTTTCGTATCCAAAGTGGGCCACGAGGAGAATTTCCCTTGAACCATCGCTCGCAGTAGAATGCCTGAAACGCAACCGGGCCGTACGCGCGGCTCGTCATCCTGGAGGAATCGCGATGGCACGACCACGAGACAGAGTTCTACATCTGCGGTTTCTGAAGCGCCGCTCCATTGGCGCGCTGATGGGGATCATCATCCTGATGGTGATCGCGAGCGTGGTGATCTTGATTGCCCTGGCGCCCACCCTGCTCGATGCAGCCTCCCTGACGGACCAGCAGTGGTCAGGGCTCAGCGCGCTCATCTCTGTGATAACCCTGGCGTTTGCCCTCGGCGCCGGCGTGACGGTCCTGCTCCAGATCTCCGAGGCCAACGACAGCCGCAACCTGGGCATCTACCGCGACATCTACGAGAAGATGATGTGCCTCGAGCAGATCGAGGCACGCCGTTTCGTCTACCAACAGCTTCCCACGATCCCCGAGGGCGACACGGATGCCCGCGACGCGGCGATCCGGGCCATCCTGGATGGCGACGAGGAGGCCAGGCGCAACATCAAGGAAGTCCTCAACCTGATCGATTACTTCGGCTTCCTGGTCGAGCAGGACTGGGTCACGTCCGACGACGTGGTCGGCTGGTTGAGTCCCGTGGTGGTCAAGGTGTGGAAGAAAATCGGCCCGATCGTGGAATACGAACGCAGCCACCGCCCCGAAGAACCGGACTACTACCTCTCGGCAGTCAACCTGGCTAAGAAATGCGCGGTGTGGCGCGACAAGAACCACCCGGACCGCGAGCGACAGATCGGCTTCACACAGTCCCGCCTGTAGAATCCAGAGCGTTGGGGGGGGGGGATCTCGCGGTTTTGGCGAGCGGCCTGACGCCCGTCTATAATTCGGGCACGCCGTGGGGCCAGATTTACGCCACAGGGACGGCACGAGGCACTTATGAGGACGCTGAGCCTGACCCGTCAGCTTACCGGCATCGCGGTGATCTCGATGTTCATCACGGCCATGATCACAGCCCTGCCCGCGCTGTGGTTGTTTCACCGCGAACTGGATCGACAGATCGACCTGCGGCTGGCTGCCGGAGAACGACACACCCGGACGATCTGGGCCCTGACCGAGCTCCAGATGAGCCAGACCGTCGAGTTAGCGTCGGAGCGTCCCACACTGCGCCGGCTCGTGGACGAGCGCGATTGGGCCGCGCTCGATTCGTACCTGGCGGATTTCCACGCGGGCACCACGCTCGATTTCCTGTACGTAGCAAACGAGCAGGGCACGGCGCTGGCCGGCACCGTCCCCGCAGCCGGTGCGATCCAGGCGGCGGAACGGGCACTCGCTGGCGACCTGACGCTGGTGGGCGGCCTCGTGGTGGATACGCGCTTGCTGGACCGGCTGCACGAACAGACCGGGTTTCTGTACCGGTTTCCCGATTCACACGCCGAGCCGGGGCCGGGCTACCGCACCCGACCGGTGCGCCTGTCGAGCGATCTCACGCTGACCGTGCTGATCGACACGCAGGACGCGCAGTCCGTCGAGACCTCGGCCATGACCGCCATCGTGGCGATTGCGCTCGTGTCGGCGGGCGCGGGCTCGGTGATCAGCGGGCTGTACATGCGGCGGCGCATCCGGCCCCTGGGCGACCTGCGCCGGGCAGCGCAAATGGTGGGCGAAGGTGACTTTGCCCGGCAGATCGACGTCGTGACGTATTCACCGGAAATTCGCACGCTGGCCGACACGCTGGAAACCACGCGCCAGCGCATCCGGCGCATGATGCAGCAGCTTCAAGAGGAACGCGATTGGTCGAACACGTTGATGCAGTCCATCATCGAGGGGATCGTCACCATCAACCCCCAGGGCGAGATCGTGTTCCACAGCCAGAGCGCCCGCCAGATCATGCACTGGGAGACGGACCAGGCCGGCCAACAGGTCGACCACGTGTTTCGCCTGGCCGATTCCGATCAACCGTTCTCCGCGTGTTTGCCGCCCGAAGGCAGCCGAAAATCGCTGCAGGTGTGTTTGCCGGACGCCTATACGATCACGCTGGCGGTCACACGCGCGCGGACGCTGCCGGATGGGGCGATTCCCCTGGTGCTGCGAGACATCACCGAAGAAAACCGCCAGTCCAGCGCCCAGGCGTATTACCTGGCGAATATGTCCCACGAATTCCGCACGCCGCTTTCGGGCATGAAAGCCCTGGTGGAGCTTCTGATCGACAACGACCGGTCGCTGACGCGGAACGAGCGACAGCAGCTTTTCACTTCCCTGTTGATGAGCATGTCCAGCCTCCAGCGCCTGATCGACAACCTGCTCGAAGGCAGCAAGCTGGAAGCGCAGAAATTCTCACTGCACCGACAACCCGTGCAGATCGAACAGATCCTGACCGACGCGCTGCACACCATGTACCCCCTGCTCAAGCGCCGCCAGCAGCCTATCGCCCTCAACCTGCCGCTCAGCTCGCCACCGATCGAAGGCGACCACACGCGGCTGGTGCAGGTCGTGGTCAATCTGCTGTCGAATGCCAGCAAATACAGCCCGGATGCCGCCGAGATCGATCTCAGCGTAACGCACAACCCGGCTGAACTCTGGCTGGGGGTGGCCGACCGCGGAAAAGGCGTGCCGCCAGCCCAACAGGAGGCGATTTTCCAGCCGTTCGTGCGCCTGGAGCAATCGGCCCGGGCCGATCACAGCACGGGGTTAGGGCTCTCGGTGGTGCGCGGTATCATCGAAGCGCATGGGGGCAAGGTGGGCGTGAATGTACGGGAGGGGGGTGGATCGATCTTCTGGTTCTCGATCCCCCTGACGCGAGAAAGTGCCGTATGAAAGTCCTGATTGTCGAAGATGACCTGGTCCTGATGGACGTGCTGTCGTTTACGCTGCGGCGCGAGGGGTATGAAGTCATTCACGCGCAGGATGGCAGGGCCGCCCTGGAGCAGTTCGACGCCGAAAACCCGACCATCGTGCTGCTCGACCTCAACCTGCCCCAATTGGATGGCCTGTCCGTTTGCCGCCACATCCGGCAGACACACGATACGCCGATTATCATCCTGAGCGTGCGTGACAGCGACGAAGAGGTTATCGAAGGGCTGCGCATCGGCGCGGATGATTACGTGACCAAACCGTTCAGTCCCGCGCAGTTGACCGCCCGGATGGAGACGGTGCTCAGGCGCGTCGGGCAGTCCGCGCCCCGCAAGCTCTCGCTTGGCACGGTCACGCTGAACCCCGAGCGTCACCTGCTGGAACAGGTCGATGCCGATCCGGTTCAGTTCAGCCCGCTCGAATACAGCCTGATCGAGCTGCTGATGATCAACGGCGAGCGCGTGCTGCCCACGCAAACCATCATCGACCGTATCTGGCCGGGCGGCGGCGACAAGGCCATGCTCAAGCAGTTGGTTTACCGCTTGCGCCAGAAAATCGAAGCGTGCGACGTTTACATCGACTCGGTGCCCGGCGTGGGCTATGCCCTGGTCCAGCGAAAACGCTGATTCTGTGACCGCTTTGTGACCACCCCATAACCGCCGCTATCACCCCCAGCTTCTATAATGCTCCATGATGGTTTGACACATTAAGGAGCAGTCTTCTATGAAGCGAATCGTTCTCCTGCTGGTCTTACCGGCTCTCCTCACAGGCTTTTCTGGTGTTCAGGCGCAGGATGCACCGGCTATCACGCTGACACTCGCCGCCTACACGACGCCTCGCGAGGTTTACGTCGAGGTGATCCCGCTGTTTGAGGAATACTGGCTGCAGGAAACCGGGCAGCGCGTCGAGTTTCAGGCGTCTTATCTCGGTTCCGGGGCACAGTCGCGCGCGGTGGAGGGCGGCTTCGAAGCCGACGTCGTCGCGCTATCGCTGGAGCGGGACGTCACCCGGCTGGTGGATGCCGGCCTCATCACGCACGACTGGCAGAGCAACCCCTATAACGGCATGGTTTCGACCTCGCTCGCGGTGTTGGTGGTGCGCCCGGGGAACCCCAAGGATGTCACGGATTGGGGCGACCTGGCGCGTGACGGGGTCGAAGTCCTCACCCCGGACCCGGCAACCAGCGGCGGGGCGCAGTGGAACGTACTGGCAACGTACGGCGCGGCCCAGCGGGGATACGTGGATGGGTATTCCGCCGATGATGAAGGCGCGTACAACTTCCTGGTCGATTGGCTGTCCCACGTGGCCGTTCTCGATCCCGGCGCGCGTGACAGCGTCATCACCTACAGCCGGGGGATCGGGGATGTGCTGATCACCTACGAGAACGAGTATTTCGCCGGGATCGCTGCCGGCGACGAATACGACATCGTGTATCCCACGTCGACCATATTGATCGAGAATCCGGTGGCGGTGGTGGATGCTTATGCCGACGCGCACGGCGTGCGTGAAGCGGCGGAAGCGTTCGTCGCGTTCCTGTATTCCGACCAGGCCCAGGCTGTCTTTGCCGACAAAGGGTATCGCCCGCCCGTCTTGCAGGCCGCGGACGAGGAAGAGGAAACCGCCGAACCCGGTGGCGGCGCGCTGTGGGAAGAAAGCGCGCTCGATCCGGACCGGTTCCCGCCGGTGGAGGACATCTTTACTGTGGCTTACTTCGGCGGGTGGGATCAAATCGGCGGCGATTTCTTCGGAGATGACGGCATCTACACGCGCGCCATCGCGGAGGCCCAGTAGCCATGCAGAACGCGGCTCGCTTGGAACAAGAAGCGGTCAACGCTCCGCGCCCTCAGCTCGATCTTTCAGGCTGGGGGCTGCGCGGCACAGCGATCGTGTACCTGCTGGTGATGATCGCGCTCCCCGTGTTCGTCGTCTTTTCGAGCGGGCTGCAAGCCGGGCTGTCAGGGTTTTGGGACAACGTCAGCCATCCCCACGCGGTATCCGCCCTGCGCGTGACGCTCGTCACCGCGGCGATCATGACGGTCATCAACGTCGTGATGGGCACGCTGACCGCCTACGTCCTCGTAACCTACCGCTTTCCGGGCAAAAACGTGCTGGACGCGCTGATCGATCTCCCCTTTGCCATTCCAACCCTGGTGACCGGTATCATGCTGGTCCTGCTGTATGGTCCCCAAACGGCGCTGGCGGGTTTCCTGCAGGACCGGTTCGACGTGCGCGTGCTGTACGCCAGGCCGGGGATCGTGCTCGCCCTGTTGTTCATCTGTTACCCGTTCGTGATCCGCGCGGTTCAGCCCGTGCTCGTGCAGCTCGACGAACGCCAGCCGGAAGCCGCCTATACGTTGGGGGCATCGGGCTGGTATACCTTCCGCCGCATCGTTTTCCCGGCGATCCGGCCCGCCATGCTGTCCGGCGGCATGTTAGGGTTTGCGCGGGCACTGGGCGAATTCGGCGCGATTGTCATCGTGGCGGGCAACATTCCCCTTCGCACCCAGACCGCCCCGGTGTACATTTACGGCAAAGTCGAAGCGGGCAATATGCCAGCCGCCAGCGCCGTGTCGGTGGTGCTGTTGGGCGTGGCTTTGATCGTCACCCTCGGCGTGGATTGGATGCAGCGGAGCCGCCAGCATGGCTGAAAAACGCGCAACTCACTGGACGGCACTCGTGCTCATTGTGCTGGTGGTCGCTTATGCCGGAATCCTCCTGATCGCGCCCATCACAGCGATCGTTCAGCAGGCGTTCGTCGATGGCATCCAGCCGATGCTGGACAGCATCACCGCGCCGGATGCTCGGGAAGCTCTGCGCCTGACCGCGATCATTGCGCTGGCGACGGCAGCGATCAACACCGTCATGGGCATTCTCGTGGCGTGGGTGCTCGTGCGTTACCGTTTTCCGGGGCGGTGCTTCATCGATGGGCTGGTCGATCTGCCGTTCGTGATGTCGCCGGTCATCGTGGGCTACGTCGTGATCGTGTTGTTTGGCCGTGAAGGCTGGTTTGCGGGGCTGTCCATCGCGTTCACGCCCAGGGCCATGCTGCTGGTGACGGTGTTCGTCTCGCTGCCGTTCGTGGTGCGGGAGGTCATGCCGGTCTTGCGGGCAATGCCGCCGGAGCAGGAAGAAGCGGCCTATACGCTGGGAGCGTCACGCCTGTTGACGTTTCGCCGCATCATCTTGCCGACGATTCGCCCGGCAGTCATCTACGGCCTTGTGCTGACTCTCGCGCGCGCCCTGGGTGAATTCGGCGCGGCAGCCGTCGCCGGTGGCGGCGTGCAGGGGTATACCGAAAACGCGACCATCTACATCTTCCGTTCGATCCACGACCGCAACGACACAGGCGCTTACAGCATGGCGATTCTCCTGGGCGTCATTTCGGTGGCGGTCTTGCTGTCGATGAACATCCTCAAACAGGTTCAAAGCAGGCGGAGTCAATGACATGTCGATAGTGCTGGAGCGTGTCACCAAAATCTATGGAACTGAACAGGTCGTGCGTGATTTGTCGCTGACCATCGAACCGGGGGAGCTGTTCGTCCTGTTGGGCGCATCCGGCAGCGGAAAATCAACCCTGCTGCGGATGATCGCCGGGCTGGCGGCAACCGACCGGGGAAGCATCTACCTCAACGAGCGTGACGTGACGCACCTGCCCCCCCAGAAGCGCGGCGTTGGGTTCGTCTTTCAAAACTACTCCCTGTTTCAGCACCTCACGGCGGCGCAAAACATCGCCTTTGGCCTGGATGTCAAACGCATGCCGCGGCGCGAGAAGAAACAGCGCGTGCAGGAGCTGCTGGAACTCATCGAGTTGCCGGAACACGGCAACCGCCGGCCCGCGCAGCTTTCGGGCGGGCAGCAGCAGCGCGTGGCGCTGGCGCGCGCGCTGGCCCCAAAACCGGACGTGCTGCTGCTGGATGAACCCTTCGGCGCGCTGGACGTCAACATCCGCACCCAACTGCGCCGCAAGCTGCGCCAGATTCAACAGCAGCTTGGCATCACCGCGATCCTGGTCACGCACGATCAAGAGGAAGCCTTCGAACTGGCCGACAGAATCGGGGTAATCGAGCAGGGTGAATTGTTGGAAGTGGGCACCCCTGTCCAGCTCTACCGCCACCCGAAAGAAGCGTTCACCGCCAATTTCATCGGCCAGGCGAACTGGCTTTCGGCCCAACGCAATGGCCGCTGCGTGTACGTCGATCATCTCCAACTTCCCGCGCCGGAGAATACCGATCACTTATCCGGTCACGACGTGGACCTGCTCATTCGCCCTGAAAGCGTGGTCGTGTTACCGGCTGGCTACGACGTTCAGAATCCGCTTGGACAGGGGATCGTCGAACAAATCGAGTTTGCCGGAACGCACGAGCGCGTGACGGTGCGCCTGGAGAATGGCACGCGCATTCAGGCGATGGTGTCGCTGGTGGACATTCACGAATACAATATTCAGCACCAGAGTCGTGTGGTTGTTGGGGTGCGAGATTATCACCTGCTGCCCTGTCGTGCGTGACGATGTATCCGAATGTATCGCTAGACGACTTTCCTTTGGACGAGGCGCTGGCGCGCCGGCTGTCGCGCCAGTTGGCCTATTATCACCTGGCGCTTCCCATCGGGATCGATGATGAGGGCATCACGATAGCGATGGCCCAGCCGGATAACGTGAAAGCGCGCGAGATCATTCAGAGCGCTTTGGGCAAGCCGGTGATTCCGGTGCGGAGCGAAGCCGAACACATCCGCCGCCTGCTCGACACGATCTGGCACCCGATTCAAGAGCTTCCCTGGCTGCAAATAACCGCCCCGAGCGATGATCCGGTAGTGAACCACTATGCGCGCCAATTCGCGGATATCTTCGGCAGTCACATTGTCGATGGCAGCGGCGAGGTGGCGGAGAACACGCTTTTCATTCGACGTTTTTCCGAAACGCTGTCCCCCAAACTTTTCAGTTCAACCTTGTTGGTCAACCGCATTGCCCAACCTATCGCGCGCATTCTGCATTTAGTGCGCTTGCACACGCCGGATCAGGTGGTGGTCGCCAGCCTCGTTCCGCTGGCGAAAGCACACGCGTCCGAGGTCGTCTTGCTGCCGGACACCGGAGTCGTATCCGGCAACCTGGCTTACCTGACGGATCGCAAGACGCCGCAGGGCCAGCATCTGGAGAAGATCAGACAGCAGTTAGACCAGGCAGGCGTTCCCGGCCAACTGCGGCTGCGGCAGGGCGCCTTCATCGAGATCATCCGGGCCGAAGTGGCGAATCGCGCTTACGATCTGGTAGCGGTTGCCGCTGATGCCTACGGCGAGATCGCAGAAGGGCTCACGGATGTCATCCGCCCCTACCAAATTCCTGCGGTGCTGGTGATCAAGCCCAGCTTGTGGATGGAACAAATCAGCGGCTCGTGATCGACGATTTGGCCTGCTATCCGGACGTCCACACCTGACGGGCTGCTCCCAGCCGCTTATCAAAAGCCAGAAAACGCTGCGCAGAGGCAGTCTGCGGTCGGAGGTGGGTTATATGCGTCGTTTGCTCAGCATATGTATGGTCAGCATATGTCTTCTCACAGCGGTTTTGGCACACGCGCAGGATCAACAACCTCGAAATGACGGTTGGGAAGTGATTCGGGCCTGCGTCGCCGACGTGCCGTCCTCGAAGATTCCGCGCGAACAGTGGGATTTCGAAGGCGTCATTTTCAGTGAAACCGGGGACGGGGTACGCGCGATTCGAACGGACGTCCCCACGTCCTATTTCGTAGCATTTGACGATGGTACGTCATTTGCCAGCGCTGGAGCATTCTCGCCCAATGGGCAATGGTTTGCTTATCCTGTTGGGCGCATGAATTGGTACGTCAACTCAGCGGGAGATCATTTCTACGTTGCCGATTCAATCCTCGTCGTGAGCACCGATCCCCAACAAGTGGTGTATCGAGTTCCATGGCAGGAGCAGGGGTTTGGGCAAACCGGGTCATTCGCATTACCTCGCGTGGAGTGGATCGACAACGAGCAGCTTGTTGCATACAGGGAGATGGGCGACGATGGCATCGTGAACCCTTTCACCGCAGAATTCACGCCATGGGAACGGGAAACCTGGCTGTCACGCCTGTCGCACTTTTCGCCGGACTTCACCCGCGCGATAGTTCACCAATGGCGAGAAAAAGTCAGCGGGTTATACGATGTCGAGAACGACGTCATGCTCGCCTCTTTTGAGTCCACGTCCAGATTTCTTGCATGGATGCCTGACGCGTCAGGGTTCGTGATGGAAGGTCAGAATGCCTCTGAGGGAGGTAGCTCGACAGACAGACAACTGGACATCTTTGATCGTGATGGGCAATATGTCGAGACGATATTTTCATATGCTGGTTATGCTGGATGCGCGGTTTTCTCCCCTGATGGTCATAGCCTGGCTTTCACCGCGGAGGAGCAATTGTTCGTTGCCGACCTGCTGGAGAAACGGATCAGCGACTACTGCCTGAATGAGTCGGGCATCCAGTTCTGGTTCACCAACGTTCCACGGTGGTCACCCGATGGGAACATGCTGACATTCGGTTATGACGGTTATCCCGTTCTGTTGGACATTCACACGCTGGAAATGGATATCCTCCAATACCGAACCGGCAATATTTTGGGCTGGTATCCACGGCAATAAGGGAAGCCCGGCGCATCCACCAGGGGCCCTACAAGCAACGCAACAGGGTCCGGCCAGCGATCGCTTTACCCAGAGAAACCCGCCGAGCTATAATCGCGCCAAAAACGAGAGCCGCAACGACGATGAACCAGAACAATTTCCACATCCTGTTGATCGAAGATGACGCAGCGGTAGCCCAAAGCCTGCAAGATGGGCTGGAACGCGAGGGGTTTGCCACGACCTGGAAAGCATCCGGCGTCGAGGGGATCGAATACGCTCGAATGCATAATCCCCATCTCATCGTGCTGGACATTCGCCTGCCGGATGGGTCCGGCCTTGATTTTTGTCGCCAGATGCGCCAGAGCAAACTGCACCAGCCGATCCTGATGCTCACGGTGCAGCGCGAGGAGATCGACAAGGTGTTAGGGCTGGAAATGGGCGCGGACGACTACATGACCAAGCCGTACAGCCTGCGCGAGCTGCTTTCGCGTGTGCGGGCACTGCTGCGGCGTTCGTATGGCGAACTGGCGACGATCAACAGCAACGATATCATTTACGTCGCGGATATGGTGCTGGACCGGGCCAGCGGGCAGGTTTCGCGCGGGAATGAATCGTTGAACCTCACGCCCATCGAATTCCGCCTGCTGAGCTTCTTCGCGCAGAATCGCGGGCAGGCGCTGTCGCGCCAGCAAATCCTCGATGCCGTTTGGGGCTACAGCGCGGATGTCGAAAGCGATCGCACCGTGAACGTGCACATCCGCCGCCTGCGCGAAAAGATCGAACTCGACCCCAGCCAGCCCCAGATCATCCTGACGGTGCCGGGGATTGGGTACCGTCTCGCCGGCTGAGCCGGTTAAGAAACCGTAACCACGCTGAAACCGGGTTGTGACATCCTCCGGACATGGTAGGGACAATGTGAAAGGGATGGGACGATGCGCGCTCACTCGATACGCTGGCGGCTGACGCTCAGTTATGCCGCGATTGCCTGCCTGGCTGCGCTGGCGTTAGGGGCGGTCCTGCTCGGTATTTTGCGCCGGCACTACGCGATACAGGAGCGCGATTATCTTGCCAGCAACGCGGAAAGCATTGGGGCATTGGTATCCAGCGCCTTCGCTGAGGACGTCCCGATCAACCTCCTACAATCACAGCTTGAGAATCTCGCGTTTATCTCCAAAGTTCGCATTCGCGTCCTGGATATTCAAGGTCAGGAACTCATCGACACGGGCATCCCCACCGACCCGTATGTCATGTCCTTTCTGTACGCGACTTCGGACCAGGCCCCGGATGATTTGGGGAGTGGATCGATCCTGCTCAATCCGCCCGGCGAGCCGGCAGCCATGAGCGGAAGCGTCCACGTGTTGGGCGCTGAGGGAAGCGAGTGGCAGCCCGTGAATCCGGCAGAGCCAACCACGGCGACTTCTGGGCCATCCCTGGTCGATCCGTTCGTTCCCCAGGCCTCGGTGAGCGGTATCATCACCGGGAGGACGGCGACCGGGGAACAGGAGGCGGGGTTTTCCGGCTCTGCGCCCGCTGACGGTCAGATCATTATGGATGCCGTGTCGGCGTTCCCCCTATCGAGCGCGTTGTTTGGCTTTGCCGTGGGGAGCGGAAACGCGAGCCCTGCCATCAATGTCGATACAGCCCCCCGCTCCGACCAGCAGATCACCAGTGTATTGTCGGATGCGAATCACAACCGGCTGGGGGGCATCATCTTGTCGGACGGCCCGGCGTATGGCAGCGAAATCGTGACGAGTGTGGCGCGTGGCTGGTTGATGGCCGGGGGAATTGCCGTCCTGCTGGCAGCGGCTGCCGGGTGGTTCGTCAGCCGCCAACTCAGCAAACCGCTGCTTGCCCTGACTGACGTGACCGCTCACATGACCGCGGGGGATTTATCCCGGCGGGCCGCCATCGCGCGGCAAGATGAAATCGGGACGCTGGCGCGTTCGTTCAACGTGATGGCCGACCGAATCGAGGAGACCGTGATCACGTTGCAGCGTTTCGTTGCGGATGCTGCCCACGAACTGCACACGCCCCTGACCGCCTTGCGTACCAACCTGGAACTGGTTCAGAGTGAACATCCATCAGCGGCGATCCGCCGCGCCCACGACCAGGTGATCCGCCTGGAGAAACTGACCGACAGCCTGCTCACGCTGTCGCGCATCGAAGCCCAATCTGATCCGAGCCCGGCGGAATGGGTCGACCTGGGCGGGCTGATCCGGTCGGCCAGCGAGCTCTATGCTTCCCGCGCCGAGCAGTCCGAGCTGGCGTTCGAGCTATCGCTGCCCGAGCACGCGCTGCCGGTTCTGGGGCGGCCCGGCCAGCTTGAGGTCGTGCTCTCGAACCTGGTGGACAACGCGATCAAATTCACCCCTGCTGGCGGCACGGTCACGCTCTGCGCGCGCACGTTCGACCAGGCGCTGGAACTCATCGTTCAGGATACCGGTATCGGCATTCCCCCCGGCGATCTCCCCCTGCTGTTCGAGCGTTTTCGCCGGGCACGCAACGCCTCGGATCATCCGGGCAGCGGCCTGGGGCTGGCGATCACAAAGGCCATCGTCAAGGCACACAGCGGTTCGATCGCGGCTGAAAGCAGCGGCAACGGGACCAAAATGACGGTGACGCTGCCGCTGGCACGGCTACCCCAGGGCTGATTACGAAACCTTAACCTCCTCGAAACTGGGCCGCAATCTCCTTCGCGCACAATGAGCCGGTAACCTGTCACAGTGCCAAGGAGATTCGATTGATGAACAAACTCAAAATGGTGGTAGCCGGTGTGGTTCTGCTGCTAGTGCTTGCGGGCGGCGTTGGTCCGCTGCGCGCACAAGACCAGCAAGTCGTGTTACAGCTCGCCGTCCCCGGTTACCTGGAAGACATGCTCGACAGCGGCGTGATCGACCGGTTCGAGGCGGCGCACCCCGGAACACGGGTCGAACTGGTCACCAGCGGCGGCGCGGCGATCATCGTCAGCGCCGGCAGCACCGCCGGCCAGGGTGACATCGACGACGTTCTGGACGAGCGCGAGGCTTACGCGCGCTCCGCCGACGTGCTCGCGGTCAGTTCGGCGGACCTGTCGCCGGAAGTCACCCGCGCGGGCTATTTCCTCGACCTGACGCCGCTGGTCAACAGCGATCCGGACCTGAACAGCGCCGATTTTTACACGGCGGTCTGGCCGTCGTTCCAGTGGGACGGCGGCAACTGGGCGCTCCCGGTGGCCGCGGACCCGATCCTGTTGTTCTACGACAAGGCCGCGTTCGACGCCGCCAGCCTGCCCTACCCCGACACCTGGCGCAGCATCGAGGATGTCGACATGGCGATCCGCACGCTGACCCAATTCAACCCCGACGGCACGGTCGCCAGGCCCGGTTTCATGAACGTGGAGTACGGCCCCGCGGCGCTGGCGGTTGCGCTGCTGGGTCACGGCGTCTACGACGAGGGCGTGATCCCCAGCGTGCCCCGCTTCGATTCGCCCGACCTGGAACACCTGCTGAATGTCTGGGCACAACTGCAACGTGAAGGGTATTTCGACCCGCCGGCCATTCCCGACGGTGATGACGGGATGAGCATCTTCGATACGCCGCTGCAAATGGGACGCAGCGCGTTCAGCGGCGTGGGCCCCGACGGCACCGCGCCCAAAACCCCCGCCCTGCTGCCCGGCGGACGCGCGAGCCTCGACGTGAGCGGCTTCGCGATCAGCAGCGGGACGCAGTATCCGGAAGAAGCGTATGAACTGGTCACGTTCCTGATCAACGATCCCCAGGTTGCCACGAGCTTCATCGGCAGCACGCCCGCCCGCCGCGATCTGGCCGGCGTCCAGGCCGGCGACGGCCCGGCGATCGCGTTCGGCGGGGCGCAGTCGCCCGAACTGGCGCCGCTGGTTCCCGTGGCGCTGGACCAGGGTTTCCCGCCGGGCGAAATGCGCTTTTCCGAATACCTGGCGCAGGCCATCCGGGAGATGGTGCAAAACAACGTCGATGCGTTCACCGCCTTGCAGATGGTCGAGGAAAGCGCCCTGATCCGCCTGGAAACGGCATCCGCCCGGCGAGATGAAGCGCCGATCACCGTCCAGACGCCGCTGCCGATGGCGAACCTGGCGCCGGGCGAAATCGCGCTCACGTTTGGCGTGTCGTCGATCATAGCGCCGCTGCCGGATCAAGATCGCTGGGACGCGCTGGCGGAAGACTTCGCCGCCCGCGATCCCGAAGTCGGCCTGGTGCAGATCAAGTCAGGGTTTCCCGGCTCGCTCGCGGATGCGGCGGACGATTACGATTGTTTCCTCGCGTCGAGCAACGTGGTCCCGACAGCGGACCTCAGCCTGCTGCGCAGTCTCGATCCGCTGCTGGCAACCGATCCGGCTTACGATCCGAACGACATCGTCAACGGCGCGATGCAGCAGGTGCAGCGCGACGGGCAGACGTGGGGGCTGCCGGTCATGATCCAGCCGCTCGCCATGCGCTACAATCCCGATCTGTTCGCCCAGGCGGGCGCAGTTCCTCCCACGGATGGCTGGACGGTCGAGGAATTCGAATACGCGCTGCGAGCGCTCAAGAGCCTGACCGGCGATTCGGCCCCGTTCGTGCCGCGCACCTTCAACAATACGCACCTGCTGATGCTGATCGCGGCCTACGGCGGCCTGCCGCTGGACTACCGGACCACACCGCCCACCGCCAACTTCACCGACCCGAACACAGTCGCCGCGATCCAACAGGTGCTCGATCTCGCCAGAAACGGCTATATCGACTACAGCGCCCTGGCCAGCACGAGTAACGGGGGGTGGATCGGAGTCGACGATACGACGCCGCTGTATACGGAAATTCTGAACACGATCGGCGAGATCAGCGGCGGCGGGGTGGTGGCGATCGCGCCCGCCGGGGGTGGCAGTGTGGGGAGCGTTGGACCGGAGTTCCCTGGGAATCGCGACCTGTTCGCGGCCTTCCCGCAAGGCTCGACGTACACGGCCACGTCCTTTGATGTCAGCGCCGCGTACATCAGCGGCAAGTCACCGAACATCGAGGCGTGCTACCGCTTCATCAGCGAGCTGTCGAGACGTCCCGACCTGATCACGGGCATGCCTGCCCGGCGCTCGTTGATCAACAACCCGGACGTCGCCGCCGCGCAGGGACAGGACAAGGTAGCGTTTTACCAGGCGATGGATGCCCTGATGCAGACCCCGAATACGATCGTCATCCCGACGGGGTTCAACTTCGACCCTGCCGCGATGGGCAACACGCTGCTTTCGTTCTGGCTCAACCGCGCCTTCGATCGCTACGTGCAGGAAGACGCCAACCTGGCGACCGAACTGGCCGACGCGGAGTTGTTCACCAGGAACTACCAGGACTGCATCGCGGCAATCGCGCCCTATGACCCCAGCAGCGATGCGTTCGAGGCGTACTATCTGCAGTTCATGGACTGCGCGGTCCGGGTTGATCCCTCTGCGGCGGATTTCTTCGGCCCGCTGAGGTAAGGCGGGGAACTGCCGTCACGGGAAAACCCTCGCCCGTTCGATGGTGGGCGACAGCTCACCGATCACGTGAGTGACAAAAACCAGCCCTGGGCGGTTCGCCAGGGCTGGTCGTGCTGTGTGTCACCGCTTCAAGCCGCGTCGATCGCAGGCGGCGGAAAAGGGAGGAGGGGCTATCAGCCGCCGGTGCCGTGACTGCCGTTCGCCGCCTGCATCCTGGATGGAAGTGGCGTCTCCGTAATCCAGGCGCGCACCATCGCGTTGAACAGGTCGGGAGCCTCGACGTTCCAGCCGTGACCCAGCCCCGGCGCGACTCGTCCCTGCGCGTTGGGCATGAGTGTCGGAATCGCATCGACCGCCTGCAAAATGATGTCCGACTCGGCTCCACCCGCCGTGATCAGCGTCGGGACATCAACGTTTCGAAGGCCAGCGGGCGCAGAAAACACCGCCGCTTCTTTCCAGATCCGGCGGTAGGCCTGCATCGACATCGCCAGCAGATTGTCGGTGAACGCCGCCTGCATGTCCGGCGGAACGCGCAGTGATCGGGCCTGCATATCCGCAAACCACCGCCGTTTCAGCAGGACGGACATCAGCCCAAGCTGTGGTTTGAGTAGGATCCGGTTGGGCATCGGTGCGGCAGTGACGCCGCTCAGGATGGCGCGCTGCACGAGATCGGCGTGCTGTTCCAGCATCACCAGCCCGACGTAGCCGCCGAGCGATAGCCCGACCACGTGCGCCCGCCCGTTCGTGGCGCGAGATTGGATAATCGCGGCGACCTGGCGCGCCGTATCCGCCAGCGAAACCCAGTCGACATGGTTGCTCTTGCCGTGCCCCGGCAAGTCCACCGTCAGGCAGTGGAAGTCGGCCAGGGCGGCGACTTGCCTCCACCACATCCAGCCGCTCGTGCCGATGCCATGCAAAAAGACAATGCTGGGCGATCCCGGCGCTCCACTTTCATCGACATGTAATGGCATTGATCGTCCCTTCGATCGTGCTATCGATACCGTGTCTCCGCTCCAGGGTTGGGCAGCAGACACGGGCGAACGAGGTTATCTCAACAAGAGGATTGTCGCATATAAACCCCCGGCAGGGCAGCCCATTGTTCGCCGGCATGCGCGACCCGGATCCGCTGGGCGGCAAGTGTGGGCCCGCCGGTTCAAGACACCGGGCAGCGGGTGACGGGCGCGGGCCCACGGGTCACCGGCGATCATCTGGCCGAAGAACCGTCCCGCGCCTGCGAACCGGAAACGCGGACCGTGAGCCTCTGGCGACCAGGCGCATGCTATAATGAGAACAAACCGGCAATGCCACGGGTGAAGTCCCTACGGCCCGGCTTCTCCAACGACAGGAGGATGCGAACGTGGTGAAAGGGATGTGCATCAGGGCTATGAGCTATTCTGACGGGCGAAGGAAGCGCAGAAAATGCCTGGCGTTCGTGCTGGGCGGCGGTGGCGCGCGCGGCGCGTTGCAGGTTGGCGCGATGCGCGCCCTGTTCGAAGCAGGCTTGAAGCCCGACCTGCTGGTGGGAACCTCGATTGGCGCGGTGAATGCAACCGGCCTGGCGTTGTGGGGCGTCGACTTGAACGGGCTCGACGTGCTGGAACGCACCTGGCGCGATGCGGCTGACGCGTATCTGCTGGACCCGCGTCTATCGCGCTTGCTTTTGCGGTGCCTGCTGGGGCGCCCCAACACGCGCGCCACCCAGCAGATCGCGCAGTTCTTCGCGTCGAAGGGCATCACGTCGGACGTGCGATTCGAGCACATCGAAGGGGTCAGGCTGGGCATGGTCGGCTCCGATCTCGACGCCGGGCAGCCGGTGATCTACGGGACGGATCCCACCCAGTCGGTGCTGGAAGGGCTGCTGGCCTCGATCGCGCTGCCGCCGTGGTTCGCCCCGGTGGAAAAAGAAGGCCGGCACATCGTGGATGGCGGCTTTCTGAGCAACCTGCCCATCGAACCGGCGCTGACCATGGGGGCCACCGAGATCATCGCGCTCGACCTGAACGAGATGGACACGCTGTCAGGCTATTGGGGCGACGGCTTCGTCCAGTACGTGGAGAAACTCAGTTATGCTCTGAACCTGCGGCACGTCGCGCTGGAGACGGCGTTGGCAAAGGCGCGCGGGGTGCCCGTCCGTCACGTGCAACTGAAGTGTCCCACCCAAACGCCCCTGTGGGATTTCGGCAACTACCAGGAGCTGATCCGGACGGGCTACGAGATCGCCAAACAGGCCGTCCCGACCTAGAACGCCAAGGATGAATGGGCGCGGGTTGCGATTCGGGTGACTCGTGATCCGCGATCAGGCACTCAACCAATCTGCTTGCGCGTCCGTGGATCGAGCAGATCGCGCATCCCGTCGCCGACGAAATTGAGGGCCATCACCACCGTGAAGATCGCCAGGCCGGGAAAAGTGCTGAGCCACCACTGATCGAAATAGTCGATGCCGTCGGACACCATGCGTCCCCACTCTGGCGAGGATGGCTCGGGACCCAACCCCAGGAAGCTCAGCCCCGCGAAAATGAGGATCGCATTCCCGATATCCAGGGTCGCCATCACCAGCGCGGGGGCGACGCAGTTGGGCAGAATGGTGATCAGCAGTATGCGAACCGGCGACGACCCTATCGCGCGCGCCGATTCGACGTAGGCATCGGATTTCACGCTGATGACCAGGCTGCGGACGATGCGGGCATAGTTCGGCCACCACACCACGCTCATCGCGATCACGGCATTCGTCACGTTGGGCCCCAGCGCCGCTGCAATCGCCATCGCCAGAATGATGATCGGGAACGCCATAAACACTTCGGTAAAACGCATCAGCAGTTCGTCCCACATGCCGCCCATATAACCGGCGACGGCGCCAAAGGCCGTCCCGACAAGCATCGCGCTCGTCACCACCAGCAAACCGGCAGGCAAGGACGTACGCCCGCCGTAAAGAACGCGCGACAGCACATCACGCCCAAGCTGGTCGGTGCCGAAGAGATGGTCGCTGCTTGGGGCCTGGAGGCGTTCCATCACGCTTTGTTCAAGCGGATGGTAGGGCGCGAGATCCCCCGCGGCCATCGAAATGACGATCCAGACGAGGCAGACGATGGCTCCCACGACCATCAGCGGATTCTGGCGCATTCGCAACCGAACGGTGTGTAGATTATCCATGGCGCTCATCCATGCCGGAGTCGTGGATCCAGCCAATAATACAGGATGTCTACAACCAGGTTTGTCACAACGAATACCAACGCGATCAACATACTCACTCCCATAATGGCGGGAAAGTCGAGCGTCCGTGCTGCGTTATAGGCGTAGCGTCCAATGCCCTCCCAGGCAAAGATTGTCTCGGTGAGCACCGCTCCGGACAGAAGACTGCTGTATGACAGGCCGATGATCGTCACGACCGGCATCAACGCGTTCCGCAGCGCATGCCGCATAACCACCACCCATTCGCGCAATCCCTTACTGCGCGCCGTCGTGATGTAGTCTTGCGAGAGGACTTCCAACATCGACGAGCGGGTAATGCGTGTGATCAGCCCCGCCGAATACGCGCCCAGGACCAGCGCGGGCAGCAAGAGATGCTCGATCGAATTGCGGAAAAGGCCCAGGTCGCCGGCCACCAGGCTATCGACCGTGTACAACCCGGTGACGCGCGCGGGGGGAACGACCCTGGCATCCAACCGGCCAGGACCGGGAACCACGTCCCAGCGCAGATAGAGCACCAACAACCCGATCAAGGCGAGCCAGAAGACCGGCGCGCTGACCCCGATCAGGGACAGGATGCGGACCACGAAATCAATCGGCTTGTTGCGCCACACCGCCGATACGACGCCGAAGATCACGCCCGCGATCACGCTCACAAGGATGCCGGCTGTAGCAAGCTCGATGGTAGCGGGAAGATACCGGCGCAATTCCTCAACCACGGGGCGGTGGCTGCGAATCGAGGTTCCCATATCGCCGCGCAGCAAATTGCGCATGTACGTCAGGTATTGCACGTGGAGTGGTTGGTCCAGGCCCCATTTGTGGCGAAATGCCGCTACGATGTCAGGATCCGCCGCGGCCCGCTCGCCGAGGTTGGCGGCGGTCGGATCGGCAGGGATGGCATTCGAGATGGTGAAGGACACGATCGAAATGCCGACGAGCAGCGGGATCATCAACACCAGACGGCGCATCAGATAAACATGAAGCGACATAATCTTGCCTCAAGGTGATGAAAAAAGGCGGCGAGATCTATCACCCAGATCCCGCCGCCGCACCCTGGCGACAGAACTCAGTAGTGCAGTCTTGTCAGGTCTACACGCCACTGCCCATTGTAGGCGAATCCTTGCAGATTGGCATCATAGGCAAAGTGGACGCCCGGCTGGAAGAGCGGCACGAACGGCCCGTTCTGCTGCTCGTACAACTGAATCTGGCGGAACAGCTCGTTGCGGGTGGCCGAATCCGTTTCGACGATGACGGCGTCGCGCAGGTCGAGAATCTCCTGGTCGGCGTTCTCGTCGGTCCAGTTGGCCCGGTTACCCACCACACCATTGGGCAAGAACTCCACGTAGTCCAGCGTGTCGTAGTAATCCGGGTTCCACAGCCACAGGCTGAACCCCTGCCGGCCCGCGCGGTACGCTTCCAGCGAAACCTGGAATTCCTGGGGCACGAGGTTGACCGTGATCCCGACTTCCGCGAGGTCAGCCTGAACCTTCTGGGCGACGATGCCGAACTCCGTGCCAATGTAGTTGAAGTCCGGATACTCGAGGTCGATCGTGAATCCGTCCGCATAGCCCGCCTCGGCGAGCAGCGCCCGCGCTTGATCCAGGTCACGCGTCAGCCCTTCGGACGGGTCCAGCGCGCCCGCAAAGCCGATCGGGACCATCGCGGCGGGGTTGTCGGCACCCTCGCCGCTGAGGAACTTCAGTTCTTCGTAGTTCACCGCGTACCGCAGCGCCCGTTGGACGAGCGGATCGCTCATCGGACCACCGATCTCAGGATCCTGGTTGCACAGCAAGAAGATCAGCGTGTCACTCTGGGTGGAGAAGACTTCGATGGCGTCATTCTGCCGCAGGGAAGGCAGTTGATCCGCGATGACGTCCATCGCGATGTCGATGTCGCCCGCTTCGAGGATCAGCTTCTGGGTCGAGGTTTCCGGCAGGTTCTGAATGATGATGCGATCGAAGTAAGCCGGCTCGCCCCAGTAATTCGGATTCCGCACCAGGACGGTTTGCACGGTGGGCTCGTAGCTCTCGACCATGTAGGGGCCGGTGCCAGCCGAGTTGTTCATCAGCCAGTCTTCCGCGGTGTCCGTCTCAGCCGCGTCTTCGGCATCGGTGCCGCCATGTTCGCGGACCACGTCCGCGTTGACCACCGAGAACGCGTCGAAGATCAGCTTGGCAAGGATCGCCGGATCGGGGTGTTCGAGCGTCAGAACCACCGTCAGATCGTCAGCGGCTTCGACACTGGCAATCGTATCGGCCAGGAACGCGGGGTTATCCTTGAGGTTCTTCATGCGGTTGAAGCTAAACACGACATCGTCGGCGGTCAGCGGATCCCCATTGGAGAAAACGACGTCATCCCGCAGGTAGAACGTGTACACCAGGCCATCTTCCGAGATATCCCAATCGGCGGCCAGGTTCGGCAGGATCTCGTCTACGGAATCGGACGGGAAGGTGACGAGCGTGTCGTATACCGAGTGGTGCACCTGCGAGCCACCGGGTTCATAGGCGCGGTTGGGATCGAGTGAATGGTAATCTTCTGAGAGGCCAACCACTAAAACCTTTTCATCGTCTTGGGCAGTAACTGTCCCGAAAACCATGACGATCAAACTCAGGACGAATAACACCGTTATGAAACGTCGCATTGCTCCCTCCGCATTCAGTCGCGAATTCACCGAACAAGTCTTACAGCGGGGCTGGCCTCCAAGCAGCCAGCACGATCGATCTCCCTCCCCGATTTTTCGGAGAAGCTGATAACGAGATCCACTTAATTATGCTGTTTCCGGGCCCGTTACGCAAGTACTCCGCGTGAAAAACCCCGCATGTGTGGTTAACCATGCAGGGTTGTGTGGCGTGTTATACCGCGGGGGAGGAACAGGAATCGCGCTTCGCCGGACACGCCGACCGCAGCGCGCCGCATTCACCGCGTGCCCGACAGCGCCGCCCGACCTCTCGCTCCGCTGGCGTGAAGCGTTGATTGTACGCCCGAGCACTGCCTGCCGCCGCGCAATGCGCAACGAACTGCAAGCCGCCATCTTGAGGCAAAGCCCACTCGCGACACCGTACAGCCGTTGAGCTTCATGACTTCGCCACTCTCAAGCGTCTCGCTATCGGCATGTGGTAGACTCATGGTGGGCACTGTGCCCGGTCTTGCTCGAAGAGACACGAGTCAGTTGGAAGACGGCGGCGTGTTCTAAGAGACCGTTTGAGAACCCCCATCCCCGCGAACCCTTCGGGTCCGCTTCCCTTCCCCAACGAGGGGGAAGGGTGAAAAAGAGGTGGTTCGTCCCATTGAGTGCTCTGCCAGCGAGAATAAGAGCACTTCTCGAATGGCCTTTAAAAACAATGCGTATCCAACGAGATCGACCGCATCTGCGGTTTGGACGCCACGCGCGTCGCGGACAACTTGTGTGGTTCGTTGCCTGGATGGTCGTAGTGGGCGCTGCCCTGGCGATTGTGCTGCGCTTCGACAGCGCGCAATCCTGGGTATTGTCCCAGCTTCAGGGTGCGCCGCCCCCTACCCCCCATGCCACCACGCTCGCCGCCCAAGGCGAACGCGCTTATATGAACGGCGATCTGGCTGGCGCAATCGACCTTTACGGCCAGGCGCACCAATTGGAACCGGGCCATATCGGCATTGCCTTCGAGTATGGGCGCAACCTGATCTATCAGAGTTATGCCGGGCGTTCGTCCGCATCGTATGCTGGGGACGCGCTCGCTGTCGCTGAAGAAATGGTCGAGCAGGCGCCAGACGACGCGCGCTCGCAGGCGCTGCTCTGTTGGGCGTTGGTCGAGGCCAATCGCCCTCACGAGGCTATTGGGGCAGGACTGCGCGCCGTCGAGATCGCGCCGGATTTTGCCGAGGCGTACGCGTATCTCGCGCTGGCCTACCTGCAAGCGCAGGGGCCGAGTTTCATGCTCGACGCGGCGCAGCGCGCCGTAACACTTAATCCCGAGTCGGTGGATGCACGGCGCGCGCTGGCGCTGGCCTTGCAGTCACAGGGCGCAGTTGATGCGGCCATCCAGCAATATGAAACGGCGCTTCAGCTTCATCCCCGCCTGGATGCGCTTTACTTCGAGCTGGCCGTATCCTACAAAGCCCAGCTGAACTACGAGGCCGCGGTCGCGGTCTATTACCGGGTGCTGGCGTTGAAACCGGACAGCGCCAAAGCGTATACCCGCCTGTGCGAGACGCAGTACACGCTGGGCGAATGGACTCGCGCCCAGGAGGCGTGCGAACAGGCAATCCTGCTGGAACCGGACTACATCGACGCCTACCAGCAGTTGGGCGAAATTCAGTACAAGCGCCGCAACTTCGAAGGCGCCGTTGAATCGCTGGCAACCTGCGCGAAGTTGGAGAGCGCGCAGGGAATCGCACCCGGCGCGCGTGACGTGGAATGCGCTTACATTCGCGGGCTGGCGCTGGTCTATCTGGGAGACTGTGCGACGGCGTGGACGCTGTTCACCGATGCCCTGGCGATGAATCCTGACGCAAACGAACGGCGCGCCATCCTCGCAGGGATGGCAAGCTGTGCCGCATACGAAGACGAGTTCGACCTGGCCGACATCCCCACGCCCGAAGCGTCCCCCACCGTGCCGCCCGACATCATCGACGTGTACTGACCCTGTCGACTACTCAGGCGAACCGCGAGGACTTGTGCGCCGCCCGGCTTGCCGCCTCACCGGCTTTTTGTTAGGCTCGTAGAGTCCGGACACCGCTCGAAGACCCTGGTTTGCGGCAGGGTCTTATCGTGTCTGGCGGCAGTGTTACCTATCGAGAAGGGAAGTAAAGCATGTGCGGCATTGCGGGCATATTCGGAGAAACCGGGGAGGACCTGGACCCACACCTAACACGGATGCGCCATCGCGGCCCCGACGGGCAGGCGGTGGTGCAGTTCGATGCCGGGACGTTCGGGCACGTGCGGCTGGCAATCGTCGATGTGGAGGGGGGCGAACAGCCGCTCGCCAACGCAACGGACGGCTCGTGGCTGGTGTGCAACGGCGAAATCTACAACCACGAGACGCTCCGCCAGCAGTTCACCGATTACGACTACCAGACCGCCTCTGACAACGAGATCATCCTGCCCCTGTACCAGCGCTATGGCGTGGAGGCCGCCCGGCACCTGGACGGCATGTTTGCGTTTGCGCTGTGGGATGGCACCGGGCTGTACATGGCCCGCGATCCGCTGGGGATCAAGCCCCTGTACTATGGCTGGCGCGACGGTCATTTGCAGTTTGCTTCGGAGATCAAAGCGCTCCAGGGCCGGGTGGACCGGGTGCGCGAGTTTCCCCACGGCCACTGGTACCACACGGCGCACGGGTTCCAGCCTTACTACAGCGTCGCCTCGGTCATCACCGAAGCGCTGCACCGCCCGTCCCCGTCCCTCAACCAGATTCGCGAGGCGCTGACCGAAGCGGTCCGCAAGCGCCTGATGTCGGACGTCCCGCTGGGCGTCTTTCTGAGCGGCGGGCTGGACAGCAGCCTCGTAGCGGCCATCGTGGCCCAGGAAATGGACCACCTGCATTCCTTCAACGTGGGCATCGAAGGCACCAGCGAAGACCGGCATTACGCCCGCCTCGTGGCCGACTACCTGGGCACCGAGCACCACGAAACCATCTACACGGTCGACGAGATGATCGACATCCTGCCGACCGTGATCTATCACCTCGAATCGTACGATCCGGCCATCATTCGCTCCGCCATTCCGAACTTCTTCCTGGCAAAGCTCGCCAGCGAGTACGTGACGGTCGTGCTCTCCGGCGAGGGCGCCGACGAGCTGATGAGCGGCTATCACTACCTGAAAGACTACGACAACCCCGCCGCCCTGCAGAGCGAGCTGGTGCGCATCACCGACGGCCTGCACGACTGCAACCTGCAGCGGCTGGACCGCATGACGATGGCGCACAGCCTGGAGGGGCGCGTCCCGTTCCTGGACACCGAGTTCATCGAAGTGGCCGCCGCGGTCGATCTCTCGCAGCGGCTGCAACAGGACAGCGAGGTCGAAAAGTGGGCGCTGCGCAAAGCGTTCGAAGGCATGCTGCCCGACGAGGTGATCTGGCGCAAGAAGTCCCAGTTTGCCATCGGGGCCGGGTCGGCGGACGCGCTGGTCGAGGTCGCGGAAGACGCGATCGGCGATGCGGACTACGCCCGCGAGAAGCGGCAGTTCGAGGCCGAAACCGGGCGCCGGCTTTCGGGCAAAGAGGAGCTGTACTACTACCGCCTCTTCCGCGAGCACTTCGATCCGCAGGTCGCCGCCTTGATCCGGCGCTGGATGGATTGACCCGCCTACTGGACCCGGTCCTCGATCTCCCAGGCGTGATCGAGCTCGTGCCAGGCCAGACGCCGGACGAAATAGCGCGGCGTCCAGCGCTTGCCGCCGCGTGGCCCGTAGGGCTCGATCTCGCCGTTCACCGCCCTGGTGAGTGTCTCCAGGATCGTTTCGCGCACCTTCGGCAGCACGTGCAGGGGATTGGCGGCCTTGTCGATGTTCGCCGTCCCGCCGAGTGTGCGCAGATAGCTGAGATCGACGTCGCGCACGTGCTCGATCATCTTCGGCAGATCGCGCCCGCCGCCACGCGGGCCCTTGCTGAGAGTCTTGCCCTGCGCCGCCCCCGCCGCCCGGTCGAACGCGTCCCAGCAGGCCCGCAAGATGGTCCGCCACCGTTCCAGCTCGCCCGGCTCGACCGGGACTTCGTCACGCGCAAGGGCGAGGTCGGGCGCGCCGAAATCGGTGGTGGCGGTGCCCGGCTGCCGCTCGACGACGACCAGGTCCGCTACCGCCGACGGCGCCCGAAATTCAGGCAGCGCCTGTTGCAGAACCCGCTCGTAGCGCGGCCCATAATCGACGAGCGTTTGCAGGGCGGACGTTTCGTCGCGCCCGCTGCGTGCCCAGCCCGGCCAATCCAGGGCAACGGCGAACGCCCGCTTCTGCCCCATCTCCACGTAGACCTCGATTGGATTTGCCGCATGTGTCATCGATCCGTCTCCCGTCAAACTGGAATGTGTTGCAGCGCTCTCAGAATGTATCGTGAAGACGTTCGACCTGCCCACAGAACGCATTCGCACGAGAAATCGCCCACGCCGGCCAGATACGCTATCATTCGCCCTCGCTTCACTTCGGCCATGCAGCGTCACGACGAGGAACCCCATGAACGTGGAAGAACTTCGCGCCACCTACGACCAGGACCAACGCTTCGACGTCACCTACCCCGACACGCGCCGCGACGTCGTCGATGGGATCATCGTGCGGCACGTCCAGACCACGGGCCGGCAGCAGGGCTGGATTCTGTGGTCCCGCCTGACCGAAGACACGGCTGACGCGGCCATCGACGAGCAGCTCGCGTGGATCAAGAGCACAGGACGCGAGTTCGAGTGGAAAGTGTACAGCCACGACCAACCCGCCGACCTCAAGGACCGGCTGGCGGCGCGTGGCTTCGAGGTCCGAGAGCCAGCCGACGCGATCATGGTCCTGGACATGCACGCGCTGCCCGACGCGCTGAAGCTGCCCATCCCGGAGGCGATCCGGCGCGTCACCGATCCCGGCGAGATCCCCGCGCTCATGGCGGTGCTGACGCAGGTCTGGGAGGAAGATTTCGCGCCGCTGGGCGAGGAACTCGCCGCCCAAATGCGAGAGAACGCCGACGTTCTCAGCCTGTACGCCGCCTTCGCGGATGGGGAGCTGGTGAGCGTCGCCTGGGTCCAGTACACGCCCGGCAGCCAGTTCGCGGGCCTGTGGGGCGGCACGACGCTGCCCGGCTATCGCAAGCGGGGCTTCTACACCGGGCTGCTAGCCGCGCGGGCCGAAGAGGCCCAGGCGCGGGGGCGGCGGTTCCTGGTCGTGGATGCCAGCCCGATGAGCCGCCCCATCCTGGAGCGCTTCGGGTTCGTGACCATCACCATGGCGACCGAGTGCGTGTGGCAGCCGGGACGGTGACCGGCGCATCCCCGCCCGCCTTGCCCGGCCCGACATCAGCCTGACGCGGTCGGGCGCCATCCCCCACTCGTTGCCCCGGCGCGGTTCGCCCACCCCAAAATGGAACGCGGCGCGCCAATTCCCAGACTAAACAAACAGCACGCGAGTCACGCACGGCTGGCCGGGCAGCATTACAGGCCGGTAACGTTACAGAACCGCATGGCGGCTGTAATGGGCGTGTAATCTCGCGCGGCGATCCTCAAAGTGGCTCAGGCCAACGAACCGAATTCAGTCGATTGGAAGGAGTATCAGATGGTCAAGAAAGTGTCGCTCATCGTGTCGGTCGTGGTGCTCGTAATGGCGTTCGGCGCGGCAAACGTCCTCGCCGATGACGGCGGGACGGAATGCCCGGCGGCTTACAACGAAGAGTTGGGCGTCTGGGTGACGGGCTACTGCGATGGCCGGCTCAACTCGATGGACATCGTCCAGTCGGTCGCCGTCTACTATGACTACGAGGTCGTCACCACGTCTACCCTGGCGGAAGACGAGGACGGCGAGGAATACTGGCAGCAGTCGTCAGAGGGCGTCATCAGCGCCATCGACATCTGGGGCATCACCGCGGATGGCGCCGGATACCGGGCGCTGACTATCCCGGCGGAAGCGGTCGAGGAAGCCAAACTGGCGGGCGTCGATGCGGTCCTGGGCTCCGCCAACGGGATCACCGCCGGTTACTCGCCGTTCGGCTACCTGTGGGTATCCGGCCCGGACGGCTACAGCTTCACGTGGGAAGTCTGGTAAATCCCCGGCGTTCCCCCGGCTCTAACAGCACCAGGGAGGCGCGACCACGCGGTCGCGCCTTCTTCGTTTTGATTCCCCTACCCCGGCCCGGCGCAGCGCGCGGCATTACGAGATTGTAATGCCGCTGTAAGGCCGGTGTAATGTGGCTGGCGCATGATGGACGAAGCTCAGTCCCGGATGCACGTGTCTCGTAGGAGGAAAGTCAGTGAATCGTCGTCATGTGGTCGTGAAATGTTTGGGCGCTCTGATCGGCGTCGTATTGAGCGTCAGCCTGGTGCTGCCGCTGGCCGGGGGACATGCGTCTGCCCAGGGGACGACGTCCCTGGTGGTCAGCGTGCCCTCGATGTGGGAAGATGTGCTGACGCCGGACGTGCTGGGCGCGTTCGAGGCGCAGTATCCCGGCGTGGACGTGGTTGTGACCTACTCCGAAACGGCGTTTTTCGACTTCGGCGGGCCGGTGTCGTCCATCGACGACCAGCTCGACGCCACCGAGGAACGCGTCGCGGTGGCTGACGTGCTCTACGTCGATTCGTCCTCGCTGACCGCCGCCGATACCCAGGCGGGCTATTTCCTCGACCTGGCTCCGCTGGTGATGAGCGATCCGGCGATGAACGCCGCCGATTTCGTCCCCGCGGCGTGGCAGTCGTACCAGTGGGATAACGGCATCTGGGCGCTGCCGCTGTCGGTCGACGTGATTCTGCTCACCTACGATCCGCTCGCCTTCGACGCGGCGGGCCTCGCCTACCCGAACGAGCGCTGGACGGTGGACGACCTCGCCCACGCTGCGCGGCGGCTGGCCGCATACGCCGCTGACGGCAGCGTGAGCGTGCCGGGCCTTTCGACCGTGTCCGGCGGCAACAACCAGACCGTCCTCCTGCGCGCGCTGGCCGGGGCGAGCTTCACCGATCCGGCCACCGCCCCCAACGCGCCCGCCTTCTCCGATCCGGCGCTGGAATACGCGCTCGAAACCTGGAACCAACTGGTTCAGGAAGGGGTCGTGCTGGCCCAGGGCGGAGGCCGCAATAGCGACATTCCGCTGCGCGTGGAGGGGATCAACGGTTACGCCCAGCGCGGCTTCAACAACCGGGACGACGAAGTACGTTACGCGTCGCTGCTGCCCGGCGGGACGGCAGTGCTGAACGTCCAGGGATTCGCCGTCAGCGCGGGGACGCAGCAGCCGGAGCTGGCCTACGCCCTGGCGAGCTTCCTGACGACGCGCTCCGAACTGGCGAACAACACCTTCAGCGCCGTTCCGGCCCGCACCAGCGTGGACCCGGCGCAGCCCGCCAACGCGGGCGGTCCGGGTGGGGGACCGGGCGGCGGGATGTCCGGCGGCAACCGGACCATCCCCGAGACCGTCCAGCCGGTGGTCGACCAGGGGCTTAACGTCGCGCTGCCGGTGTCCGAACTGCGGTACGCGTCCTATCTCAGCACCGCGCTGGCGGACATGACGGCGAACGGCACGGACGCCCGTTCCGCGCTGCAAGCAGTCGAGGCCCAGGCGCTGGCCGATATGCAGGCAGCGACCGCCCGCGCCGATACCACCGATCTGGTCGTCGTCCCGCCCGCGACGCCCGCCCCGCTGACCGCGGGCGAGATCCAGATCACCTGCGGCGTCAACCTGGGCTTTGGCGGGATGGGACGCGGATCGCAGCTCGCCAACCAGGACGAATGGGACCGGCTGATCGCCGATTTCGTCGCCGGTGATGCGGCGGTGGGCGCGGTCGTCCTCGAGTCGACGCAGGAGACGGACCTGGCGCGGTTGGCGGAGCAGTACGACTGCTTCATCCTGCCCTCCAACGCCGTCGAGGGCGCGGACCTCAGCCCGCTGCTCAGCCTGGACCCGCTGCTCGACACCGATCCGGCGTTCGACCGGAACGACGTGATCGGCAACACCCTGGCCCAGCTCCAGCAGGATAACCGCACCTGGGCGCTGCCGCTGGCGATCCAGCCGCAGATGCTGGAATACGATCCGGCGCAGTTCGCGCGGGCCGGCGTGCCGGAACCCGCCGGCGGGTGGACGGTGGACGCCTTCGCCGATGCCCTGCGGATGCTGAAGCCCTACGACACCGATCCCGCCCCGTTCCAGCCGAACGACCCGAGCGGGTCTTACCTGATGATGCTGATCGCCGCCTTCGGTGGGCTGCCGCTGGACTACCGCACCGACCCGCCGACCGTCAATTTCACCGATCCGGCCACCGTCGACGCGATCCGCCAGGTGTTGGATCTCGCGGCAGGCGGGTACATCTCGCTGGGCGGGCTGGCCGAGTTCGTCGCCGCCGCGCCGGGCCAGGGCACCGCTCCCGCCATCACGACCAACACGCTCAACCAGTTTCGCGGCGCGGGACTGATGCGGCTGGCGGGCACCGAACAGCCCGACAGGGTGACGATCGCCTATCCGCAGGGCAGCCAGTACAACGCGATCGCCTACGAGATCACGACCGGCTACATCAGCGCCACGGCCCAGAATCCTGAGGCGGCCTACCGCTTCCTGAGCGCGGTCGCGCGCAGCCCGCAGGTGCTCTCCGGCATGCCCGCCCGGCAGTCGCTGGTGAGCGATCCGGGCGTCGTGGCGGCCCAGGGCGAGGAGATCGTCGCGGTATACCGGCAGATCGACGCGCTGCTGCGCGCGCCGAACACGATCGTCTTTCCGACGTTCACCGCGGGGCGCGGCGGCGGCGAGCTGAGCATGATGCAGTCGTACTGGCTGCGGGCGGCGATGGATGCCTACGTGCAGGAAGGGGCCGATCTCGACATGGCGTTGGCCGAAGCCGAGGCGACGACGCTCGCCTATCTGGCGTGCGTGGAGGGGATCGCGGTCGAACCGTCCACGACCGCGCCCGACCAGCGCGGAGAGCAGTTCCGCCAGATGAGCGAGTGCGCCACGCTGGTCGATCCGTCCTTCAGCCTGCTCGACTGAGCCGATATCCGGCAGGGACCGCCGGTGGACCGCATGATGACCCGATTTCTCGATCTCGTGTTGCTCGCCTTCGAGCGCCTGTGGCAGCACCGCGCCCTGGTGTTCTGGACGCTGGCGGGCCTGGTGGCGGCGACCACGCTCGCGCTGAGCCTGACCCTGTACGTGGACGCCGTGAACACGGACCTGCTCACCGGGCGGCTGTCCAACCCGCCGTATGCCTTCCGCTTCCGCTACCTCGGCAGTTGGGAGGGCACGATCGCCCCGGCGGACGTGGAACGGGCGACGGCGGCCATCGAAGGGAGCTTCGCGGATGCGATCGGCCTGCCGGTGGCGCGAGCGGCCCGCTTCACGGGCGGCGGCAACTGGAACGTCACCCGCCAGGGCGACGCGCCCGCGGCCTTCGGCGTCTACACGCTGGGCGCGCTGGAAGGCGCGGACGCGCAGATGCAGATCACGGCGGGGCAATGGCCGCCGGGCGATACGGGCGGCGACGCCATCCCCGTGCTGATGGCCGAAAAGCTGCTGTACCAGACTGGCCTGCAGGTCGGCGACGTGCTGACCGTGACCAGGGCCGGCGCGCCCGCCCCGCTGGCGCTCGAAATCGCGGCGCTGTGGTCGCCGGTCGATGCGGATGACCCGGCATGGATCCTGACGCCCAAGTTCTTCGACAGCGTGTTTTTGATGCAGGCCGGTGATCTGTGGGCCGCGCTGGACGGGATCGAAAGCCCGGTTGAGGAAGTGGACTGGCAGATCGTCTTCGACGGGAGCGATCTGCGCACCTCGGACGTCGCCGGGCTGCTGGACGGCATCACCACCGGGACGCGGGCGGTGGCGGCAGTGCTGTCCGGCGTGCGGCTGGACGTCTCGCCGGAAAGCGGGCTGCGCGCCTTCAGCGACGACGTGAACGCGCTCACCCAGCAGTTGGTGATCGTGGTGCTGCCGGTCGCCGGGCTGATCCTCTACTTCGTGACCATGCTGGCCGGGATGCTGGTCGGGCGCCAGCAGCACGAAGACGTGACGCTCGCCAGCCGGGGCATGAGCCGCGCCCGGCTGTTGGGCCTGCACGCGCTGATGTGGCTGATCCTGGCCGGGCTGGCGCTGGGGGCCGGCATCGCCGTGTCGCCCCTGGTCGTACAGTTGATCGGGCGCACGTCGTCGTTTCTCAGCTTCGACTATCCGAGCGCGCCGCTGGACATCGTGTTCACGCGCGGGGCGATCCTGGCGGGCGCGGTAACCGGGCTGCTCGCCGCGGGCAGCGGGCTGGTGATGGCGTGGCGGGCGACGGGACAGTCGATCAACACCTTCAAGCGCGCCCAGGCGCGGTCCGGCAAGGCGTGGTGGCAGCGGATGTACCTCGACGTGCTGCTGCTGGTGCCGGCGGGGTACGTGTTCTACACGCTGCAGGCCCAGAGCGGGCTGACCGCGCGGGCCACCGATCCGTTCAGCGATCCGGTGGTGTTCCTGGCGCCCACGCTGTTTTCGTTCGGCTTCACGCTGATGTTCCTGCGGCTCTACCCGTCCCTGCTGGCCCAGGCGGCGCGGCTGGTGGGCACGAGCAAGAGCATCGCGCTGCTGATGGCGCTGCGCGAGCTGACGCGCTCGCTGGGGCGCTATCGCGGCACGCTGCTGATGACGTGCTTCACGCTCAGCCTGATCGGGTTCACCGCGTCAATGGCGAGCACGCTCGACCGCAGCCTGAAAGACGTGATCGAATACGACGTGGGGGCCGAGCGCGTGCTGGTCGTGGCGTCCGAGGCGCAAACCGAAGAGGGCGACTCATCCGAGAGCGGGACCGAGCTGACGGTCGTCGGCTACAACACGCTGCCGGCCAGCACGCTGCTGGAGATCGACGACGTGTACGCCGTGTCGCGCGTGGGGCGCTACCCGGCGCAAATCGTGCTGCCGGGGCAGCGCATATCGGGCACGATCCTGGGCGTCGACCGCGAGTCGATGGCGGCGATCGCGGCCTTCCGCGAGGACTACGGCCCGGAGCCGCTGGCCGATTCGCTCAACCGGCTGGCGGGCAACCGCGCCGGGGTCCTGTTGAGCGCGGTGACCGCCGAAACCTACAGCCTGACCGTCGGGCAGGAGATCACGCTGCAGATCGCCGCGCTCAACGCGTGGTACGAGACGACCGTGCCGATCGTGGGCCTGCTGGATTACTTCCCCACCCTCGACCCGCGCGACGGGTTCTTCATCGTCGGCAACCTCGATCCGGTCTTCGAGCTGGTGGGGACCGAGCTGCCGCACAACATCTGGCTGCGGCTGGAGCCCAGCGCGGATGGCGACCGGGTGTTGGAGGGGGTGCGCGCGACCGGGTTCCCGGTCCTCGACTGGCTCGACCCGGACGAACTGATCGCCGAAGCCCAGGCGGACCCGACCCGGCGCGGCGTGCTCGGGTTCCTGTCGGTGGGGTTCGTCTCGGCCATCCTGCTGACGCTGGTCGGCAGCGTGATTCAGAGCACGGCATCGTTCCGCGCCCAGGCGGTCCAGCTTGGATCGCTGCGCGCGATGGGGCTGGGCGGGCTGGCGGTGGCGGCCTACCTGCTGCTGGCCCAGGGGATCGCGGCGCTTGGCGGGATCGCGGGCGGCACGCTGATCGGCACGGCGACCACGCTCCTGTTCCTGCCGCTGCTCGATTTCAGCGGCGGGCTGCCGCCTTACCTGGTGCGGGTGGCGTGGGACGACATCGTGCTGGTGTATTCGGTCTTCGCCGGGGTGCTGTTCGGCGTCACGGTGCTGACCACGCTCGTCCTCAGCCGGCAGCACATCTCGACGCTGGTGAAACTGGGAGACGCCTAATCGCATGCGAGGGAGGTCCTTGACATTGAAGACGACAGTCCGCTATGGCCTGATGGCTGGCCTGATGGTGATCGGTGTGATGGCGGCGAGCGCTTGCTCGTCGATGGACGGCGTAACAGGCGCGCAGGCCCAGGCGCAGCCCACCTCGACGCCAGTGCCCACCGCGGAAATCGCGGCGCGGCCCACCTACACGGTGCAGCGCGGCACGGTCGAGGAAGTGTTCAGCTTCACCGGGCGCTGGCAGCCGCGCGACCAGATGGCGCTGTCCTTCCCGGTGAACGGGACGGTGCGGCGCGTCAACGTGCAGCGCGGCGACGCGGTGAGCGCCGGCGACCTGCTGGCCGACTACGACATCACCGACCTGGAAGCCCAGCTCAGCAGCGCCCAGATCCGGCTCGAAACCGCGCTCGCCAACGTGGACTCGAGCGAGCTGGGCGGCATCGAAGCCGTTGAGAACGCGCAGATCGCGCTCGCCAATGCGCGGCTCTCGCTGGAGAACACGAAAGCGGGCAGCCCGTGGACCAGCATCGCGTCGGCCCGGCTGCAGATCGAGTCGGCGGAGCGCACCCTGGAAGACGCGCAGCGCGCTTATAACGAGGCGCTCAGCCACCCGGAGAATCCCGCCTCGACCGTCGACAACGCCTACCAGCAGGTGCTCAACGCCCAGCAGCAGCTTGATAGCGCGCAGATCAACTACTTCTCGTCGGCCCAGAACTACGACAAGTACGAGATCAGCCTCGACCAGGCGGAGAACGCCGTGCTGCAAGCCGAGCTCAACCTGCAACGGGCGATCACCGAGGCGGCGGGCGGCGTCAGCGACGAGAACGTGCGGAGCGTCCAACTGGAGATCGACCAGATCCAGCAGAAGATCGGCCAGTCGTCGCTGTACGCGCCCATCGACGGCGTGATCCTGGAAGTGACCATCGCGCCGGGCGACACGGTCCAGGCGTACAACACGGTGATCGTGATCGCGCTGCCGGAGCCGAAAGAGGTGATCGCCAGCCTGGCAATCACCGACGCCAACCGGCTCAGCGCCGGCATGACGGGCGTCTGCCAGGTCGTCAACCGCCCGGAGACGGCGGTGGGCTGCGCCGTCCGCTCGATCCCGCTCAGCAGCCGGGACGCGGACCAGACGACGCGTGTCGCCGCGTCGCTGCCGGACGACATCCCGGAGAACCAACTGATCGAGGTCGAGCTTCCGCTGGACGTGCGCGAGAACGTGCTCTGGCTGCCGCCAAGCGTGATTCGCACCTTCCAGAACCGGACGTTCGTCGTGCTCGACACGCCGGACGGCCCGCGCACCGTCGACGTGACGCTCGGCCTGCAAACCGACGAGCGCGTCGAGATCGCCAGCGGCGTCGAAGAGGGCGACGTCGTGATCGCGCCGTAACGCGCCCGGCTCAAAGGACGGAGACGAATGCCATCCAACAACGGCAGCGGAAAACCCTACATCGACTGCAAGCACGTCGTGAAAGCCTACAGCGTGGGCGACCACGAGATCGTGGCGCTGCGCGGGATCGACTTCACCATGCAGCGCGGCGAGATGGTCGCCATCGTGGGGCCGAGCGGCGCGGGCAAAAGCTCGCTGTTGAACCTGCTCGGCGGGCTGGACACGCCCACCGCCGGGCAGCTCCGCGCCGGTGACGTGAACCTGCTCGACCTCAAAGGGCGCGCGCGGGCCGAATACCGGCTGCGGCAGGTTGGCTTCGTGTGGCAGCAGGTCGATCGCAACCTGTTGGCGCACCGCTCGGCCCTGCGCAACGTCACGCTGCCGATGATGATGGCCGGGCTGGGACGGCGCGCGCGCAGCCAGCGGGCGCGGGAACTGCTCGACGCGGTGGGGATGAGCGAGCACGCTCACAAGCGCCCGCCGCAGCTTTCGGGCGGGCAGCAGCAGCGCGTCGCCGTCGCGGTGGCGCTCGCCAACCACCCGGACCTGCTGCTGGCGGACGAGCCGACCGGCGCGCTGGATCGCCAGAGCGCCGAGCAGATCATGGAGCTGATCGCGGACCTGCGCGCGCGCTATGGCCTGACGATCCTGATGGCGACCCACGACATGGAACTCGCGGCGTACGCCGACCGCACGCTGACGCTGCGCGACGGCGCGCTGGGCCAGGACCTGACCGCCGCCGAGGAATCACCGCCGGGGCTGGACGAGGAAGGCCGCATCCGGCTGCCCCCCGCCGTGCGCGCGCACCTGGACGACGCGGCGCGGATCGCGGTCGAGGTCCGGCCCGAGGGCGTGCTGCTGCGCCCGGAACAGGCCAGCGAGGACGACACCGACGGGCTGCTGCAGGACATGCTGCCGCGCCACAACGGGGCCGGGAAGCGGTGGTGGCCGTTCCGGCGGGGTGGCTCGGCACGGGAGGAGGCTCACCAATGAGCGCGGAATGGTGCGTGCGGGTGCGCGGCGTCGAACGCCGCTTCGGCGATTTGCACGTCCTGCGCGGCGTCGACCTGGACGTGGGCGCCGGCGAGCTGGTGGCGTTGTTCGGTCCGTCGGGCAGCGGCAAGACGACGCTGCTCAACCTGATCGGCGCGCTGGATCGCCCCGACGCCGGGCAGATCGAGGTGCTGGGCAGCGACATCGTGCGCCTGAGCGACCGCCGCCGGGCGCACCTGCGCCGGGCGCAGCTCGGGTTCGTGTTTCAGAGCACCTCGCTGCTGCCAACCTATTCGGCCCGCGAGAACATCGACCTCGCGCTGCGCCTGCCGGGGCTGGGATACTTCGAGCGGCGGCGGCGCGTCCGAGCGGCGTTGGAGGCGGTGGGGCTGAGCGCGTGGGCCGATCACATGCCGGAGGAGATGAGCGGCGGCCAGCAGCAGCGGATCGCCATTGCGCGGGCGCTGGCCTTGCAGTCGCGGCTGATCCTGGCCGACGAGCCCACCAACGGGATCGACACGGCGACGGCGCGCCGCATCCTGGCGCTGTTTCGCGGCATGGCGCGCGCAGAAGGGATCACGTTCGTGATCGTCAGCCACGATTCGCTGGTCGTGGAATACGTAGACGCAGTATACGACTTGCTGGATGGCAAGGTCATCCGGCGCACCGGGCCCGAAACCGAATCGGTGCCCGAACGGAGGGATGAGATATGGGCCGGATCGTGATGAGACTGACGTGGGGGCTGGTGATCGTCGTGGGGCTGGCCGGGCTGGGCGCGCTGCTGTCGTCGAGCGAATCGCCGGGCGCCAGCGAGAACCCCCTCGCCCAGGCGGAGCGAAACATCCCGGCGGCGCCGCCGACCTACATCCGGGCGTCGAACCCGAACGCGATCCTGGCGACGACGACGCCCCAACCCAGCGCGACGAACACGCTGCTGCCGCCGCCCACGTTCGAGCCGCCCACGTCCACGCCCGCGCCGTCGGAAGCGCCCAGCACCACCCCGGCGCCCACCATCGACGTGGACGTGTCGATCCCCGGCCTGCACGGCGCCGAGACTCCCACGCCGACCTCGACACCGGGCTGCGTGCCGCGCGCGGACTGGACGCTGACCTACACCGTGCAGTTCGACGACACGCTCAGCGCCATCGCCGACCGTTATGGCACCTGGCCCGACGAGTTGGCCGAGGGCAACTGCATCACCGACAAGAACCTGATCGTGGTGGGACAGGTGCTGCACGTGCCGGGCGAGGGCCATCCCCAGCAGCCGGAAGTCGAATGTGTCCCGTGGGAGGTGCTGACGCCGTTCGACGGGTCGGTGACGGTGCCCGCCGATGGCGCGATCACGTTCAACTGGCGCGGGCCGCAGGCGCCGATCAACCTGATCCGCATCATCCGGCCCGACGGCAGCGTCTTCGAGCGCGTGATCGAACTGCGCCAGAACGAAACGATCAACCTGACCGAACACCTCTCGCAGGAAGGGATGTACACCTGGTACGTGTACCCGCTGGGGCGCGACTTCGTGCAGGTGGCCTGCCTGGAAGGCGGGCCGTGGACGTTCTACAAGCCGCTGTCGTCCACGCCGACGCCCACTGTGGACCCCAGCGCGACGAGCGGCGGACTGAGCGGCGGCGGGATGTAAGCCCGATTCGTGCTAGACTCGGTGAAGTCGTAGGGGCGAGAAGGGGACAGGCGATGAGCAGCAGGCGAGGCATGGTCAATCTTCATTCGATCCGGTGGCGGCTCCCGTTGAGTTATGCGGGCATCGCGCTGCTGGCGGCGCTGGCGCTGGGCGGCCTGCTGCTCGTCACGCTGCGGCAGCATTACGACAGCCTGGAGCGGCAGTACCTCGACGCCAGCGTCGACGTCGTTCTGCGCAGCGCCGAGGAACTGTACCGCGACCGCGAGTTCCTGTCCGACGACGTGCTGCAGGCATCCGCCGACATCTTCTCCTTTCTCGTCCGGTCGCGCGTGCGCCTGCTGGACGCCGACCGCGCGCTCATCGCGGATTCCGGGCCGGTGACGGAGCAGGACTCGCTGAGCCTCGACCTGCGACGGCCGCCGGCGGCGACAGTGACGGAACCGGGAGCCCTCCCGCAGCCGCGCTACGAGACGTTTCTGAGCGTTCAGGGAGACAAATGGGCAGCCCTGCCGGAGATGCCGCGATACCAGTTCCAGGGACGTTCCGGCGGCGTGGGCCGCCTGCTGTCGGCGGTCGGCTCGGCAGACGGCAACACGCGCGCCGACCTGAGCGTGACGGTGCCGATCCGCGACGCCGGCGGCCAGATTCACGGCTACCTGGAAGTGTCGGAAAGCCCGGCCTTCGGGCGCGAGATCATCGAGGACGTAGCCGAGAAGGCGGTCGGCGCCGGGGCGCTGGCCGTGCTGCTCGCGGCGGCGGCGGGCTGGTTCGCCAGCCGCCAGATCAACCAGCCGGTGTTGGCGCTGGCCGAAACGACCCGGCGCATGGCCGAGGGCGACCTGTCGGTGCGCAGCGAGCTGAAGCGCCGCGACGAGTTCGGCGAGCTGGCGCGCACGTTCAACAGCATGGCCGAGCGTGTCGAGAGCACGGTGATCGCGCTCAAGCGGTTCGTGGCCGACGCGGCGCACGAGATCAACACGCCGATCACGGCGCTGCGCACCAACCTGGAGCTGGCCGGGGCCGGCGGCACGCCCGCCGATTTCCAGGCGGACATCCGGCGCGCGCAGGACGAGCTAGAGCGCCTGGAGACGCTGACCCGCGGCCTGCTCACTCTGTCGCGGCTGGAAGGTCGCGACGCGCCACGCCAGCGCGCCCCGGTCGACCTGGCGGTGCTGGCGCGGCAGATGCACGAGCACTATACCTCGCGGGCCGAACAAGCCGGCATCGCGCTGGCGCTCGACGCCGCAGCCGGGCCGGTGATCGTCCGGGGCGACCAGGCCCAGGTCGCGCGCGTGTTCGACAACCTGCTCGACAATGCGCTGAAGTTCACGCCCGACGGCGGGACGGTGACGCTGGGCGTGAGCCGCGAGGCGGACGGCGCGCGGTTGTGGGTGGCCGACACGGGCATCGGGATTCCTGCCGGGGATGTGTCCCGGCTGTTCAGCCGGTTTCATCGCGGGCGAAACGCAGCCGCCTACCCCGGAAATGGCCTGGGACTGGTCATCACGAAGGCGATTGTCGAGGATCACGGCGGGCAGATCGACGTCGAGAGCGGCGCGCAGGGCACGCGCTTCACGGTCCGCCTGCCCCTGGAGGTCCCAGAAGGACGGTAACCATGGTCACGTATCACATCCTGCTGATCGAGGACGATCCGGGCATCGCGGGGAGCCTGCAAACGGCATTGGTGCGCGAAGGCTACAGCGTCCACTGGAAGATGGACGGCGAGAGCGGCGTGGCCTACGCGCGCGATCACAACCCGCACCTGATCATCCTCGACATCCGCCTGCCGGATGGCTCCGGCTTCGACTTCTGCCGCCAGATGCGCCAGCTTGGCGTGCGCCAGCCGGTGATCATGCTCACCGTCCAGGCCGACGAAGCGGACAAGGTGATCGGGCTGGAGATGGGCGCCGACGACTACGTGACCAAGCCCTTCAGCCTGCGCGAGCTGCTGTCACGCGTGCGGGCCCACCTGCGCCGCGCCTATGGCGAGCTGGCGATCGGTGACAGCGACACGCTGTACGCCGGGGACCTGGTGATCGACCGGCGGCGGGGGAACGTCCTGCGCGGCAGCGAGGTGATCAACGTGACGCCGACCGAACTGCGCCTGCTGACCTACCTGGCCCAACATCCCAACCAGGTGCTGAGCCGCGAGCAGATCCTCGACGCGGTGTGGGGCTACGACCACTCGCCGGACACCGAGCAGGTGGTCACGGTGAATATCCGCCGCCTGCGGGCCAAGATCGAGATCAACCCCAGCGACCCGGAGCTGGTCCTGACCGTGCCGGGCATCGGCTACAAGCTGGTCAGCTAAGCCTCGCCGGTCGTCGATGCCAATCCCCCGCGGCGAACGCGACCAGAGCCGCGCGCGCTACTTGCCCGATCCCAGCGTCAGCCCCTGGATGAAATAGCGCTGCAGGAAGACGAAGACGAATACCGTCGGCAGCGTTGCCAGCAGCGCGCCCGCCGTGATGAGCGGCCAGTCGGTGACGTACTGGCCCTGGAGCGTCGCCAGCCCCGCCGTCACCGGGCGCAGCGCGTCCGATTGCAGCAGGATCAGCGCCCACAGGAAATCGTTGAACACCCAGGTGAATTCGAGCGTTGCCAGGGCGGCCAGCGAGGGCAAGCTGAGCGGCAGCATGATCTGCCAGTAGATGCGGAACTCGCCGCAGCCGTCGACGCGCGCCGCATCGAGGATTTCGCCCGGCACGGTGCGCATGAAGTTCCGCATCACGAACGTACAAAAGCCAAGCTGAAACGCCGTGTGAATCAGGATCAGCGCGGCATACGTGTCGTACAGGCCGAGCCGGTTCACCAGCCGGAAGACCGGCAGCAGCAGAATCTGGAAGGGCAGCATCATCCCGGCGACGTACATGAAGTAGATGAACAGGTTCCCGCGAAACCGGAAGCGCGCCAGGGCATAGGACGTCAGCGACGCCAGGAACAACATCCCGGCCAGCGATGGAATCGTGATGATGAAGCTGTTCAACAGGTACTGGCGAATGCGCGCCGCCTTCCAGGCTTCCTGGAATTTATCGAGCGTCACTTCGGAGGGAATGCTCCAGAAGCCGTTGATCGAGATGTCGTCCATCGTGCGGAACGACGTGATCAGCGACGAGAAGACCGGGACGAGCCATAGCAGCGTCAAGGCGGTCAGCGCACCATACTTGATCGCGGCGAAGACGAGCTTGCGTCGCTGTTCGGCACGCTCGCCTGGCCGGGTGAGATTCGCAACGGTTGCCATGATGCGCTCCTAATATTCCAGCTCGTCTTTCAGCGTGCGCCACAGGTACAGCCCCACGAACACCACGCTGATCGAAAACAGGATGACCGCAATCGCACCGCCATAGCCCATGCGGTAATTGTTGAAGGCTTCCATGTACATCAGGTTCGCCAGCACCTCGGTGTTTTGGTTGCCCCTGGTCATGATCTGCACCAGGTCGAACGCACGCAGCGAATCGATGATCGAGATGATGACGATGATCGTCGTCACCGGGGCCAGCAGCGGAAAAATGATGTACCGGAACAACTGCCAGCGGTTCGTCCCATCCACCAGCCCGGCATCGAGCAGCGTCGGGTCGATGTTTTTCAGCCCGGCGAGGTAGAGCACCATCACATAACCGACCTGGCGCCACGCCGCCGCCACGATGATGCAGTAAATGGCGATCTGGCGGTCGGCCAGCCAGCCGGGCGGGCTGGACGTGATGCCGGAGTCCACCAGCAGCGGGTTGATCAGCCCCTTGCTGGGGTGATACACCCACGACCAGACCAGGGCAATCACCGGGCCGGACAACACCAGAGGCGAGTAGAAGCTCACTTTGTACCACTTGCCGCCGCGCATCTCGGTGTTGAAGATCAGCGCCAACGCCAGGCCGAGCGTCGTCGGCACGGTGATGAACACCGCCAGCCAGCGCACGTTGTTGCCCAGCGCCTCGGTGAAAGAGCGATGGGCGAACAGGTCTTTGTAATTCTTCAGGCCGATATAGCGCGGCGACGAGACGCCGTCCCAGTCGGTGAGGCTGAGATAGAACGTGTAGATGGTCGGGGCGATGATCCAGACCACGTACAGGGCCAGCGGCGCGGCCAGGAACAGGTACGGGATCAGCCAGGCCGGCACGGCGGGCAGCCGCGCCGAGCCGGTTTCGCTCAGGCGGAACAGGCCCTCGTTGATCCAGGGATGCAGGAGCACCGCCTGCCCCAACAGGACGACCGCTGCCACCAGCGCGATCGTGAAACCGCTGCTCGTTTGTACGTACTGGTCGATTAACTCGTTGTCCTGCAAAGCGTAAAAGTCGAGGAAATAGAACAGCGCGATCAGGCCGAACAACGACGTCCCGAAGGAGGCCAGCTTGCCGCGTTCCGGGCTGTTCAACCCCCAGAGCGTGATCAACACCGTGCCCAACGCGGCCAGCGGGATCAGGATGATCATGGCCGACGTGTACTGGCCGTAGGGGCGGTCGACCAACACTTCGGACATCAAGCGCGCCCCGTTGTATTTGACCTCGCCCCAGTACCAGGGCGCGAACAGGAATGCGAACAGGAGCGCGGCGGCGCTGATCAATCCCACGAAGTTGGCCCAGGTGGGATCGATGGGGGCACGCAGAGCGTGCCTGGGCTGTTGCTGCGGAGCGGTTGAGGCTATGGTAGACATTTCGGCTTCCTGGGGCTGAATGGGCATGTGGAAGGGAGGGGGCACGGCCAAGACCGAGCGGCATTGACCGTGCCATTCACCACGCTATCACCCGCGATTCGGCGCGCGATAGACCTTACTCGCCGGTGTCGCCTGCTTCGAGCAGGCGCAGGCGCTCGGCGTCGAGGTCAGCCAGAATCGTGTCGATCGAGTCGGGGTTATCCCAGAACGCCATGAACCCATCCATGCCGGCGTCAGCCATCGGCGGGGTCGTGTCGCGGTCGTAGAACTGGAGCACGTTGTCCGCCGTCTGGATCAGGTTGATGCCCTTCTGCACAGCCTCCGACGCAGCCGACACGTCCACGTCGGTGCGGGTTGGCAGGCGGCCCATCTCGTCGAACGCCATCTGCTGCACCTCTTGGGACCCCATGAAAGCCAGGAATTGCTTGCCGGCCTCGGGGTTGCGCGCGTTGGCCGCCATGAACAGGCCGTCGGTCGGGGCATCCTCACCGATCGGCACGTCCGGGTTGATGATCGGGAAGCGGAAGAAATCGAGATCGTCTTCCATCTCATCCGGGTACGAGTCGGTGATGAAGCCGCCCATCAGGTACATGCCGGCCTCGCCCTGGATCATGAAGTCCAGCGCTTCCTGCCAGCTATAGGCAGCCGGGTCTGGGAGGAAGCAGTTGTGATCGAACAATTGCTTCCAGTAGTCGAACACGGCGGCGACGCGCTCATCGGTGTAGGATTCCTTGAGCAGCATCAGGTCCAGGTGGAACTCCGGCCCGTTGACGCGCATGTTGATGTAGTCGAACCAGGCCGCGGTCGTCCAGCGGTACTTGGTGCCGATGGTGAAGGGGTACAGCCCGGCCTCGTTGAAGGCGTCGCAGGCCGCCAGCAGATCGTCCCAGGTCTCGGGAATCTCGGTGATGCCCGCCTGCTCGAAGAGCGACGGACGGTAGTAGACGGCCCACCAGTAGTATGAGGTCGGCAGGAAGTACTGCTTGTCATCGACGGTCGCCAGCGCCTTGAAGCCCGGCGCGTACGTGTCGTTGAACCCGTACTCCTCCCAGACATCCGACGTATCGAGGATGAGCCCCCTGTCGATGAAGAAGCGAGCCCGGTTGCCTGCGAACCAGGTCAGCACGTCGGGCGACGGTTCGGCGGTCAGGTACGCGCGGATCGCTTGCTTGAAGTCTTCGTGCGCAATGATCGAATGCTCGACCGGCAACGTCGGGTTGCGTTCGTTCCACAACTGCACGACCTCTTCATCGAGGGCGCGCGGCAGTGGATCGCTGTTCATCGAGTTGTAGGTGATGTATTCGGGCGCTTGCGCCTGGGTGCTGAGGCTGACCGGCAGCATGACGAGGGCCAGCACCAGCATGATAAACATTCCTGATTTGGTGATCTTAGACACGGTTCACTCCTCATAAACACTAAACACGAAAGTGCACTAGTTGGCGAGTTCAGAACAGACGAGAGATGGTTGCTGCCTCCTTTCCGGCTGACGACACGCGACCGGCGTGCGTCATGTTCTGGTCGGCGCCCAGGCCGCTCAAGGCCGCGGCGCCGATGATTGGCGAACGATGAGCAGCGGGTCCAATACGACCGGGTCCGGATGCGTGCCGTCGAGCACCTCGAACAGAAGCCGCGCCCCGATGCGCCCCTGCTCGGGCGAGCGCTGGCTGATGGTTGTCAGCGCGGGGTCACAGAGGACGGCGGAGGGAATGTCGTCGTAGCCGGTGATGGACAGATCGCCAGGGACGGCGCGGCCCATGCTGCGCGCCTGCTGGATGGCGCCCATCGCCATGCGGTCGTTGTAACAGATCAGCGCCGTGACGTCGGGGTGTTGGGCGAGCAGCGCCGCGGCGCACCGGCTGCCGCTGTGCGTGGACCAGTCGCCGCTCGTGCGCGGGAAGCTGTCGTAGTCCAGCCCGGCCTGTTCGGCGGCGGCCCGGACGCCAATGCTCCGGTATTTGACGCCGTAGTTGGTGTCTTCCGGCACCTCGATCAGCCCGAACCGCGTGTGTCCCAGCGCGATCAGGTGCTCCATGATCTTCTGGCCGCCCGCCTGGTCGTCGTGCCGCACGGAATAATCGCAGGCTTCGTAACCGATGACCACGGCGGGAATGCCTTTTTCCTGCACCGGCTTGAGCGCCGACGCGGTGGGATAGCTGTCGATCGCGATCACGCCGTCCAGGTACCCGCTCTGGATCAACTGCTGGTAATGCGTGTCTGGCTCATCCGAGGCGAGCTGCGGCGTGCTCAACAGGATGTTGTAGCCCTGCGTGGTGCATTCGGCCTCGATGCCCGCCAGGGTGTTCATGATGTTCGGATCGGTGAAGATCGCTTCGTAAACGTAGGGGAACACCACCGCGATGATGTGCGTCTTGCCGGACGACAAGGCGCGGGCCGCCAGGTTCGGAACGTACCCTAACTCCTGGACCGCCTGCATCACCTTGAGCCGCGTGGCGTCGGTGAAATACGGCGTATTCGACAGCACCTTGGACACGGTGGCGGTGGACACACCCGCGCGTTTGGCGACATCCTCTAAAGTAGGCACTCAAAGAAACCTTTTTATTCTAACGACCGGCGAAGCCTATAGTTAAGCGATTAACTGTTGGGTGAAAAAGATATCGACGGTGCAGGGTAGTTAAGCCCTTAACTACAGCATATTAAGAAAATCGGGCGCTGTCAAGCGCCCTGTGGAGAATTCTCGGAGATGCCGGGCCAGCGGCATGCCGGCCCGCCCGCTGTTACGCCAACCGGCACACCAGGGCTGTGACGGAATGCGGCTCGAAAGTATAGGGCAGCGTCTTCCCGTCCGCGCTCACGCTCGCCTCAGCAACGCCCACCCGCCCCGGCTGGTCGAACGTGTTCTCGGCCCTGATGTCGGGACCGTTCACCACGGATGCCTGGACCGGCCCGGCAAACGCGCCCGTCTGGAGCGAGATAGTCGTTTCCATCGCGTCCGTCTCGCTCCGGTTGACGACGTAGAGCGCGATCGTCTTCTCCGCTGCGTCGAGCGTCGCCGCCACGTCCAGCACGCGCAGCGCGGCATGGCCCGCCGGGGTGAACGTCTCCCCCTGCCAGAATACGTCCAGCGCCGTGTCGCCGCAGGTGCGGCTGTACAGCTCGAAGGGGTAGAAGATGGACTGCAGCACGAGTCCATCGGGGCGCGTGACGATCGGGGCGATGACGTTGACGACCTGCGCCAGGTTCGCCATGCGCACCGAGGCGGCGTGGCGAATGAAGGCGTTGAGTTGCAGCGCCACCACCAGCGCGTCTTCCAGGTTGTAGGTTTCTTCCAGGCCGTTGAAGTTCGGGGAAGCCGGGTCCGGCGTGGCGCGATACCAGACGTTCCACTCGTCGACGGCCAGCGCGATCGGGTGCGCGACCTGCTGCTGGAAGCGCAGAGCGCGGATCAGGCCCTCGAACGAACTGAGCCGGTCCTCGATGATCTCCGAGGTCGCCATGTAGCTCGCAAAATCGCCGTCCTGGTTGCCCACGTACCAGTGGATCGAGACGTAGTCGACGTATTGCGCCGCCTGTTCGATCAAGAGCTGCGCCCGCTCGACGAACGTGGCGTCCCAGGCCGACGTGACCGAGGCAAGCAGCTTGATCGACGGGTCGGCCCAGCGCATGACCTTGCTGAATTCGAGATAGGCGCGCGCGTATTCTTCGGGCGTCTTCATGCCCACCTGCCAGGGACCGTCCACCTCGTTACCGATGCCCCAGTAGCGGACCCGGTGCGGCTGCTCGAAACCGTGCTGGTGGCGGAGCCTGACCAGGTGCGTGGGCTGCGTGCCGTTGCAGTATTCGACCCAGTCGCGCGCCTCGCGCATGTCGCCATCCCCGCAGTTGACGACGAAATACGGCTCGGTGTCCAGCTTGCGGCACAGGCCAATGAACTCGTTGGTGCCGAACCGGTTGGGCTCGATTGAATTCCAGGCCATGTCGTGCCGCGCCGGGCGCTCCTCGACCGGGCCGACGCCATCCCGCCAGCGATAGCCGGAGACGAAATTCCCGCCGGGGTACCGCATGACCGGCATGCGAAGGCGGCGCAGCGCGTCGAGGACGTCGGTGCGGAGTCCCGCCTCGTCAGCCAGCGGCGACTCCGGCTCGTAGAGACCGCCATAGATGCAGCGCCCCAGGTGTTCGACGAAGCCGCCGAAGATGTTGCGGTCGATGGTGCTCAGGGTGCGCTCGGGATCGAGTTTGATCTGGTTCATCAAGTCATGTCCTTCCGGTCATGCATTCCGGCGTCAGGCGCGGGGAATCCAGACGCGCATCGCGTTCGCGCCGCGATTGGCCCAGGCGTGGTACGGGATCGCCACAAGGGTGATCGGTCGCAGCGGCAGGTCGCCCCGCTTTCCAGCGCGCCGGTAGAGGAGGCCATCCCACGCGCTGAGGTCCGCGACAGCGCCGGATGCCTCGACGACCATCGCGCCCCGGCCCACCAGCCCCTCGCGCCAGACGGCGCGCAGCGGCGCGTTCTCGTCCAGCCGGAGGTCCATCACGTTGACGCCCGGGTGATCGGCCTCTTCCACGCAGTAGACCACCGGGCCGCGCTGGATGGAGACGCTGTCGCGCACCGCGTCGACGCGCGGATGCGCCTCGACCAGCGTGGGCTCCATCGGCAAATCGAGCTGGACGACGTCCCCCGGCTGCCACGCCCGGTCGAGCACGATGTAACCGGCCTCGACGGCGGGGGCGTCGACCGGCTGCCCGTTGACCGTCACCGCCGCGCCCGTGCACCAGCCGGGACGGCGCAGCCGGAGCGCCCAGCGCGAGCCGTCCGCCTCGTCGATGCGAAGCTCGATCTTCCCGTCCCAGGGATAGTCCGTCTGCATGGAGAGGGTCAGGGGCTGCCCCGACTCGAGCGCGAGTTGGGCCGTCCCCGTGCCGTAGAGGTGCACCTGCAGGCCGCCGTCATCGTGCGACATGAAATACTGCGGCAGCGACGCGAGGAGGCGCATCAGGTTGGGCGGGCAGCAGGCGACCTCGTACCAGGGCTGGCGCGCGTACCCGCCCCGGCTGAGCAGCGGGTTGATGTAGAAGAACGAGTCGCCAGCCGCGGACAGCCCGCTGAGCACGCCGTTGAACAGCGCGCGCTCGATCAGGTCGGCGAAGCGCGCCTCGCCCGTCGCCAGCAGCATGCGCCAGTTCCAGAAGACGTTGCCGATGGCGGCGCACGTTTCACAATAACACTGGTCCGACGGCAGTTCGTAGGCGTCGCCGAACGCTTCCCCTTCGTACTGCGACCCCAACCCGCCGGTGACGAACATCTTGCCGCCGGTCATATCGCGCCACTGGCGCTGCATCGCGGCCAGCAGCGCGGCTTCGCCCGTTTCCAGGTAAAGATCGGTCACCCCGGCGTTGAGGTACATCGCCCGCACGGCGTGCCCCTCAACGATGTCCTGCTCGCGCACGGGCACGCGATCCTGGTGGTACTCGGACTTCAGCCAGCCCAGCCCGCGCATGACGCCCCTGCCCCGCACATCGACGAAGAACCTGGCGAGGTCCAGGTACCGGGCATTACCCGTCGCCCGGTACAGCTTGACCAGCGCCAGCTCGACTACCGGATGGCCGGAGGTGGCCTCGCGCTTGCCGGGGCCGAAGGTCGCGTCGAGCAGATCGGCGAACCGGGTGGCGACGTCCAGCAGGCGGGTGGTGCCCGTCGCGCGCGTGTAGGCCGCCGCCGCCTCGAACAGGTGGCCGGCGCAGTACAGCTCGTGGCCGAAATCGAGATCGCTCCAGCGGCTCTGGGGTTCGACGAGCTGGTAATACGTGTTGAGATACCCGTCGGGCTGCTGCGCGGCGGCCACCAGATCGATCACCTCGTCGGCCTGCTGCCTCAGCACCGGGTCGGGATTGGCCTGCAGCTCGTAGGCCACCGCTTCGAGCCACTTGTAGACGTCGGAATCGTGGAACGTCATCGCGCCGCGATACGGGGCGTCCTTAAAACCGGCTGCCACCCGGAAATTGTCAAGCGTGCCGGCCTGCTCCAGCATCTGCAGGCCGTGGGGCAGCGTCACGCGCCGGTTGGTGTCCTGCCACGCCGCCCAGAACCCGGCGCTCAGCCGGACCGACTCCAGCGGCAGGCCATGCCAGCGGGCGAACGGCAGATGAGCTTCGGTTGAGGTCAGCTTCGAGATATGCATGATCGATCTCCAGTCGAGGCATGAGGTAGTAGCACACGAATCGTCCTATCCGCAGTCCCTGGCTCGCCAAAACGCTACCGGGGGATCACTTGACGGCGCCGCCGGTCAGGCCGCGCACAATCGCCCTCTGCGACACCAGGATCAGCAGCGTGATTGGGATCACCATGGTCACACCCACCGCCATGATCAGTTCCCAGGGGCGCCCCCAGGGCGAGAACCCCGCGAATACCTCCGTGATGGACACGCTGAGCGTTTTCGAGGCCGGCGTCACCGAGAAAGACAGCGGGTACAACAGGTTGTTCCAGGCATTGATGAAGTTGATGACTCCCATTGTCACCAGCCCAGGCGCGGTGAGCGGCAGCAGGATGCGCCATAAAATGGTCGGCAGCGACGCGCCGTCGATAATCGCCGCCTCTTCGATCTCGTACGGAACCTGTTTGATGAACGCCACCAGCACCCACACCGTGAACGGGGTCAGCGTGCTGCTGAGCACGATCGTCAGGCCGGTAATGGTATCGAGCAGGTTGAATCGGGACAGAATCCGGTACAAGGGCACAATCGTCCCCACGTCCGGCAGCGCCATCGTGAGCAGGAAAACCCACAACAGAATGCCGCTGCCCCGAATGCGCAGCCGGGCAAACGCATAAGCCGCCAGGTAGCTGACGATCAGCGTCGTCACGGTCGTCCCCACGGAGAAGACGATCGAGTTGCGAGTATACTCGACAAATGGGACCTGGTCGATCAGCATCTCGAAGTTGTGCAGTGTGGGACTGGGAAGGTACACGAGCGGCGTCTGAGTCAGATCGGCCTGAACGGCGAACGCGGAGCGCAGCATCCAGTAGATGGGCAGCAAAACCACCACGCTGAACACAATAAACGCAATGTAGATGCCCGCCGAGTTCCAGATGGCCGAAATGCGGAGGCGTTCCTGGTAATATGTCTTTACGGCAGCCATAGCAGTATCCGCCCCTAATATGTCACATCGAAGCGCCGGTAGAGCCGCAGCCCGACCAGCCCAATCACCGCCACCAGGAGCAGCAAGACGCCGCTAATCGCGGAAGCGAACCCGAATTTGAAGAACAGGATGCCCTCGCGGAAGATTTGCAGCGCCAGCACGGACGTCGCCACCCCCGGCCCACCGGACGTCAGGCCGAACACCAGGTCGAAGCTCGCCAGCGACCACACCAGCCGGAACAGCCCCATCGTGATCACCAGCGGCGCGACGAGCGGCATGGTGATGTGCCAGAAGCGCTGCCACGCGTTGGCCCCGTCCACCCTGGCCGCCTCGTACAGGTCGAGCGGGATCCCCTGCATGCCCGCCAGGAACACCACCGCCATGAACGGCGCGTCCTTCCAAACATGCACCAGGATGACGGTGAGCCGGGCATAGGTGGGATCGATGAAGACGACCATGCGCTGGCCCGTCAGCTCGGTGAACCAGTACGGGATCAGGCCAAATTGATCGTCCAGCAGCCAGCGAAACGCGTAACCGGCCACGATCGTCGGAATCGCCCAGGGAATCAGGTTGATGGTTCGCGCGAAGGTCCGGCCCTTGAAGTTGGCATTGAGCAGTTGGGCGATCAGCAGGCCGACGATCAGGCCCAGGATCGTCGAAGCGACGACGTAGATGATGGTGAACGACAGCGCCCCGCGAACCCCGTAATTGTTGGCGAGGTTGGCGTAGTTCTCCAGGCCGACGAATTCATTGGTGCCCTTCAACAAGCTGTAGTTCCTGAAGCTATACAGGATCGTCTGGACGATCGGGTAGACGGCGGTGGCGAGCCGCAGCACAAACGCCGGGGATACCAGCAGCACGAACAGCAGATAGCGCCGCCGGGTCGCTTTCGACGGGAGTCTCAGGGTCATTTTGCGCCGGGCAACAGCGTTATTTTCGAGGGTCGAGGTCATCTTCGCACCGATCTCTCTTCAACCTACCCGCGAGAAGGGTGACCTGGACGAGCCGGGGCCCGTCCAGGTACGTCAATGCGGTTGGTGACTACTCCAGATCGTCGAGTTGCGCCCGGGTCTGGTTCAGCGTGTCGTCCAGGCTCATCTGGTTGGTGAGGAACGCCGAGGCGTTGTCTTCCAGGATCGTGAGGGCCTCGACGAACTGCGGATGGAAGGGCCGCACGCCGATGACGCCCGCGTCGGTGTACATCTGCAACTGCTGGACGAGCCAATTGTCCTGCGGCGCCTCCGCCAGCACGGATTTGCGAGCGTTGAGGAACCAGAACCCCACCTTCATGGCTTCCACAGCCACCTCGGTCGACACCAGGAAACTGAGCAGTTCCTTGGCCTCTTCCAGGTTGGGCGAGGTCTTGATGATGCCGAACCCCCAGGCAGCAGGATAGGTCGAGCCGCCTATGCCGCCCGGCCCAACCGGTGGCAGGCCGATGGCGACTTTGTCCTCGTGGAACCATTCTTCGTTCTCCGCGCTGCGGGCAAAGTCCCCGAAGAAGGGCCACTGGCGCATGAAGGCGACCCGGTCGGCCACGTAGTCACCATTCTGCTGGTTGTAGTCCTTCTGCAGCGAGGCCGGATTCAGCGTCTTGTGAGTGTGCATCAGGTCGTAGATGTACTCGAGGGCGACCTTGTAAGGCTCGCCGACATCGAACGGGTTGCCGCCCGCCTGCAGCGTGATCCACGCCAGGTACACGTTCAGGAAGGCGCCCTTGATCAGGCCGTCCTCCGTCGCCCACACCCCGTTGGCCTCGTCGGTGAAGACCTCGCCCATCGCGGCGACCTCGTCCCAGGTCGTGGGGACGGCAACGCCCCGCTCGTCGAACCAGTCTTTGCGGTACCACCAGATCGGCATTTCCCAGTTGTGAATGACGCGGAAGGTCTCGTCATTGTGCATGCTCCAGACCTTGCTGTACGCGACCATCTCCGGCGAGAAATCGTCCCACAGATCGGACGGGAGAATGTCGTCCAGGCCCAGCATGTAGTTTGCCTGCGACAGCGTCGTGGTCAGCTCGTCCTCGAAGTCGATGATGTCGTACGGGCTGGTGCCGGCCTGCACGGCGCCGACGATCTTGGTGATCTCGGTCTCTTTGGTGTCGGTCCGGAGCACGACCTCGACGTCGATCCCCGTCTGCCCGGAAAAATCGGTGCGTTCGAGCAGGTCCAGCATGTTCTGCTCGGCCCAACCGCCGACGGCAATGCGGACTTTGCGATTCTGGCGGATGTGGGGGACGCCGAACGGTTTCGCGTCCCTGGCGGCGGCGACCACACCGGGCGCATTCGCAGCCAGTGCCGCACCCGCCGCAGCACTCCCTGCCCTGCGAAGGAACTCTCGGCGCGTAATTTTGAATTTGGATGAGGTAGGCATTTCAGTCTCCTTAGGAATACTAGCAGTTCAAAGCAGCGCTACAGGCCGGCGGCTCTCCGGCAAATCGGGGACCGAGTGGAGAGACGTAAACTCACTTTTTGTGTAGCAGGTGGTCCGTTGTGGTCTCGCTCCGCTTGCCACCTCCTTCCTGTTTCCGGTTGGTGCCGAGAAAGAACCGGTTATCGTCCATGCTATCGGTGATTGCGGGCTGGCAGACCGGCGGCGCGTTGGGCGGCAGGCGGGGCCCGCCTAACGATCCGGGTCCGGGTCGCGGTCCAGCAGAATGCGGCGCGACGTGGTGGCAGGATCCAGCCCCTCGACCGTCTGCTGCGAGACGTCGGCCCCGCAGCTCTCGCGGATGAACAGGCGGCCCTTGATCTGGATTTCCTCGAAATCTTCCTGGCCGTTCCGGATCTGACCCAGCAGCAGCTTGGCGGCAGTGTGGCCCATTTCGTAAACGGGCATGCTCACGGTGGTGATCTTCGGGCGGACGATGCGGGTGAATTCGCGGTTGTCGTAGCCCACGATCGCGATATCCTGCGGGACGCGCAGCCCGGCGTCCTGCGCCGCGCAAATCGCGCCGAGCGCCATCAGGTCGTTGGCGGCGAAGATCGCGGTCGGCGGGGACGCCACGGCGAACAGCACCCTGGCCGCGCTATAGCCCCCTTCGTATTCCCAGTCGCCCTGCTGGACCAGCGCCGGATCGAAGTCGATGTTCTGGGCCGCCAGCTCGGCCTGGTAACCGGCGAAGCGGCGGCTGGCCGAATGCCAGCCCTCGCGGCCCTTGATCATGGCGATCCGCTGGTGGCCCAGGCCCACCAGGTGCCTGACAGCCAGCGCGGCCCCGTAGTGATCGTCGGGCACGACCGAGTTCGCGATCGTCGAGCCGAACAGGCGGTGCGCGAAAACGTAGGGTTTTCCGGACTGCCGCAGGTTGTCGTTGATGGCAAGATGCGACGACTCGGCGAACACGATGCCGTCCACCGGGCGGCTGATCAGCGCGTTGATGGCGTCCTGCTCGATATCGGGGTCCCAGTCGGAGTTGACGATCAGGCTGAGAAAATCGTGCTCGCGCAGGTAATCCTGAATGCCGCGGATGATCGGGGGAACGAAGGGGCTGAGGATGTCATCCGCGATAATGCCAATGGTGTTGGTCTGGTCGGTGCGCAGGCTGCGCGCCGCCATGTTCGGCTTGTAGCCCATGGCGCGAGCCACCTCGGTGATGCGCTTGCGGGTCACCTCGTTCACCGGGTAGTTGGGATTGGTGAGCGCGCGCGACACGGTCGAGACGGAGAAGCCCGAAGCCCGCGCGATTTCCTCTAGTGTAACCCCCATGGTCGTTGGTCCTCACGCTGCAAACATCTGACAGAAAACGTTTGCTGTTCTCACACTAACAGAAAACGTTTGTGGTGTCAAGCAACGTCGATGGCGCCAACGAATACCGGCTGTTCTTCTCGATCGTCCTGCCGAACATTGGCCAAAACCCACATGAGACGCAGGCCAGGGCCGCGCCGGCCCGGCCCGCGTGCTGCCCCCCGCACCGGCATCGCTCGCCCGGAGCACCAGCCGGATTCCGCGCCGGAGATCGCCGCGAACGTCCCCCACGCCGGCTTATCCATTGGCCGCCAACCGGGGCTGGCTGTGTATAATCTAGTGCTGTGACGTTGACACCCTATCCGGACGCGAGGTTAGCACATGACAGCCAATGGACACCGGCGCGCTTACCAATCGTGGGGGCGTTATCCCCGTGTGGAACAGCAGAACGTCAGGCCGGTCTACTGGCGCAACAACGATCTCGACCTGGCGCGCATCGATGGCCCGGTGCTGCCGTATGGCCTGGGCCGCAGTTACGGCGATAGCTGCCTGAACGGCGGCGGCACGCTGCTCGATACCTCCCCGCTCAACCGCTTCATCGCCTTCGACGAAGAGGCCGGGCTGCTGCGCTGCGAAGCCGGCGTGACGCTGGCCGACATCCTGAAGCTCATCGTGCCGCGCGGCTGGTTCCTGCCGACCACCCCCGGCACCAAGTTCGTCACCATCGGGGGCGCCATCGCCAACGACGTGCACGGCAAGAACCACCACAGGGCCGGGACGTTTGGCCGCCACGTCACCCGCTTCGAGCTGCTGCGCTCGGATGGCGAGCGGCTGATCTGCTCGCCGGACGAAAACGCCGACCTGTTCCGCGCCACCATCGGCGGGCTGGGCCTCACCGGCCTGATCCTGTGGGCGGAAATTCGCGTGCAGCGCGTCGCCGGGCCGTTCATCGCCAAGGAACAGATCCGGTTTGGCAGCATCGACGAGTTCTTCGAGATCAGCGCCGAGTCCGACGAGCGCTTCGAGCACACGATGGCCTGGGTCGACTGCCTGGCGACGGGCAAACACCTGGGGCGCGGGCTGTTCATGCGCGGCAACTACACCTGGCCCAAGCGCATCCCGCGCAAAGCCGCCGAGCCGCGCTCGTTGTTCACCATGCCGGTGCAGCTCCCGGCCTTCGCGCTCAACCTGGCGACGGTGAAAGCGTTCAACAGCCTGTACTATCGCTCGCAGCTCACCAGGCGCACGTTTCAGACGGTCCCCTACGACCCGTTCTTCTACCCGCTGGACGCCATTCAGGAATGGCACCGGCTCTACGGCGCGCCCGGCTTCCTGCAATACCAGTTCGTGGTGCCCTATGCCCAGGACCGCACGGCGATCAAGGACATCCTGCGGCAGATCAGCCAGTCCGGCGTGGTGTCGTTTCTGGCAGTGTTGAAGGTATTCGGCGACGTGCCGTCACCGGGGATGCTGTCCTTCCCGCGACCGGGCGTCACGCTGGCGCTGGACTTTCCGTTTCGCGGCCAGCGCACGCTGGCGCTGCTCGACCGCCTCGACGAGATCGTACGGGCGCATGGCGGCGTGCTCTACCCGGCCAAAGACGCCCGCATGTCGGCGGAGAATTTCCAGGCGTTTTATCCGCAATGGCGCGAGTTCGCCCGGCACATCGACCCGAAGTTCTCGTCGAGTTTCTGGCGGCGCGTCACGCAGACCACCCATGAATGAGGGACCATCATGAAGCTGATGATCATTGGCGCGACCTCGGCGATCGCGCATGAAGCGGCCCGGCAGTTCGCCGCCGACGGGGCGGAGTTTTTCCTGGTGGGGCGCGATCCGGACAAACTGGCGGCGGTTCAGCGCGACCTGGACGTGCGCGGCGCGGGGCGCGTCGTGCTGCACACGCTGGACCTGAACGACCTGGCGCAGCACGAGGCGCTGATCGCGGCGGCGTATGACGCGATGGGCGCGCTGGATGCCGTGTTGATCGCGCATGGCACCCTGCCGGACCAGGCGCGCGCGCAGGCCGACGTCGAAGCGACGCTGGAGGCGTTCACCACCAACGCGCTCACTTACATCTCGCTGCTCACGCTGCTGGCGGGGCGCTTCGAGCAGCAGCGGCGCGGCTGCATCGCCGTGATCGCATCCGTGGCCGGGGACCGGGGCCGTGGCAGCAACTACGTCTATGGCGCGGCCAAAGGCGCGGTCAGCCTGTTTGCCAGCGGGCTGCGCGCGCGCCTGAGCAAAGCCGGCGTCGCCGTCGTCACGATCAAGCCCGGCTTCGTGGACACGCCGATGACCGCCCACCTGAAGAAGAACCCGCTCTTTGCCAGCCCCGCCACGGTTGGCCGGCGGATTTACGTCGCCATGCTTAAGGGTGAGGACGTGGTGTACGCCCCCTGGTTCTGGCGGTACATCATGTGGATCATCCGGCTGATTCCAGAGCGGGTATTCAAGCGGCTCTCGCTGTGACGGCGGGCCGGTTTCGCCCGGGCCCGCGCACCATTTTTCATCAGGCGGATCGACAGTTTCGCTTTTCCGTGACTGGTTACAGTCCCGGCATAGAGTGCGTCACCCCTCACAGAAAGAAAAACCGCGAGGCATATCGACAACCTCGCGATTTTATGATATAGTTTTCGTGACTGGTTACGACGCCCCGAACCGCTATGAACTTCATGGAAAAATGTTACACTTTGGGGCACACCAGAGTACACCGGAGCGAATCCATGCCCAAGCCCAAAGACAAACGGCCCACCATCCGGGACGTAGCGCGCGAGGCGGGGGTGTCCTACGGCACCGTCTCGCGCGTGCTCAACAACCACCCGGAGGTCGCGCCCGCCACCCGCCTGCACGTCCAGCGCGTCATGAAGAAGATGGGCTATCACCGCAACCTGGGCGCGCGCATGCTCACCACCCACCGCTCGGGCATCATCGAGTTCATCGTCATGGACGTGCACTTCGGGCTTGAGCTGCCCCGCATGGCGCAGTACGTCAACGCGGCGGGCTACTCCGCGCTCTACTCCGAATGCACCCAGGACAACTTCGCCGAGACGCTCGACACCGCCGCGGCGCGGCTGGTGGACGGCATCCTGCTCTACGCCCCCCGCCTGCACATCTCCGACGAGGAGCTGCTGGCGATGAGCCACGGCATCCCCCTGGTGCGCCGCGACTACGTGCTGGCGTCCCGGCTCACCTGGGTCGGCTACAACCAGGAACACGCCACCCGCCTGGCGGTCGGGCACCTGATCGACCTGGGCCACCGCCAGATCGCCGAGATCACCGGCTCGCTCGACTTCATCAACCCGCGCCTGCGCCACGACACCTGGCTCAGCCTGCTGACCGACCGGGGGCTGGACCCCGGCCCGACCTACACCGGGGACTACTCCACCTTCGCCAACGCCATGCGGACCGGCTACGAGGGCGTGTGCGAGTTCCTCCGCCGCAGCGCACCCTTCACCGCCATCCTGACCGTCAACGACCACGCGGCCATGGGCGCCCTGCGCGCGCTCCACGAGCACGGGCGGCGCGTCCCTCAGGACGTCTCGATCGTCAGCTTCGACGACGACGCCATTGCGCCCTACCTCATCCCGCCCCTCACCACCGTCGCGTTCGACTTCGACATGCAGAACCGGCTGGCCTCCCAGTTCCTCCTCGAGCAGATCGCCGGCCCGGACTACAGGCACCACCAGCACGTCCTGATCCCCGACCTGGTGATCCGCCAGAGCGCCATGCCGCCCGAAAAGGAGCCGCGATGAACCGCAAGAGGCGTTACGCCGTGGTGGGCACCGGTGGCCGCGCCGGCATGTTCATCCAGGCGATCACCACCACTTACCGCGACGCGTGCGAGCTGGTCGCGCTGTGCGACCTGAGCCGGACGCGCATGGACTGGCACAACCGGCGCATCCGGACCCAGGCGGGACTGGACCCCGTGCCGGCCTACCTCGCCGAGCAGTTCGACGCCATGATCCGCGACACGCGCC
>JAHDLB010000022.1 GCA_018432315.1 Anaerolineae bacterium | reverse complement strand
CTCAGCACTGCGCAAATGGCTACGATGATGATGTCGATGAGCTTATGGTCACACCGCCCCGTCACGCGCGGGTCGGGCATATCCCCAAAGTAGACTTCCAGGCTGACGTGCGCTTCGTCGTCCATCTCAACCTCTTCTCTCCGTTGCGATGGATTCTAGCGCCCCCCAGCTTTTATTCACGTTTTGATGCGTTTGCCCTGGGGAATTCAGCACGAAGCCTTGACGACGATTCCGGGGGCTGGTACAATTCGGAACGGTCGTTGAAAAGCCCCATTCGTCTAGCGGCCTAGGACATCGCCCTCTCAAGGCGGAAACAGGGGTTCGAGTCCCCTATGGGGCATATGATTCCCCTGGCCTTCACCAGCCGGGGGAGTTTCATTTTCGGCCAGTTCTGCCTCAATTTCCTCGGCTAGCTCCGGATAATCGTCCCGATACATCTCCATCCGCACGACCAGGAATCGCTCAATCCACGGCTTCAGCTTGAAGCTCTCGATCCTACGCGTGTCGAGATTGACCACGACCTCTTCAAAGATGTCCTGCGCCATGCCTTTGCGATCTTCATCGTCGGCAATGTCCCACAGCCGTGCCAGCTTGTTCACGATGTCCAGACACATACCAAGCTCAAGCGCGATCTTCTGCGTTTCCGTCGTGCGCGTCTGCCAGTGGGCGATCTCCCGCTCGTTCTGCTCTTTGCGAACAAGATAATCCTCGCGACTGATTTCGCCGTCCAGATACAGATGCCGGGCGGCTTCAATCCGCCGGTGACACAACGCAACCGCTTCGTCTCGTTGGCGCTCGAATTCCGCCTCGTCGTCCGGAATGCCACCGTTTTCGGCCTGTATCGCCAACTCTGTCATCAGGTCAATCGCTTCCTGATTGACCGTCAACAACTTGATCAGCCGTCCCAAATCAGCCTCGATCTCATCACAGGGGATCGAGCGATTTTGCACACCGCAGGTCACGCCGGTTTTGTGCTTGTACCGGCGAACACCGTTGGCGTCAGTCCGCCCGGTGAGCCGAGTACGTAACTTGGGATTATCCTCTTCCTGTGCCAAGACATCACAGTGGGCGCAAAAGGTCAATCCAGCTAGCGCGTATGCACTTGCCTCGCGTTTGACGCCCTTATCTTTCGGACGGACGGAGCGCTCCTGGCGCACCTGCGCGACCTTGCGCACCAGTTCCAATGGGAACACCGCCCGGTCTTCGCGCAGCGGGACGTCGTCAATATTCAACTGCTCATAGGCGCGTCGATCCTTGCTTTTCTCGTCCATGACGATACCCCCATATTCGGGCCAGTTGCCCACCACTCGCCGGATGTCGTCGCGGGTGATCATGCGCGGGTTTCCCCATCGGTCGCTAAAAGCCCACCCCTCGTTATTGAGTTGATAGGCGATACTTTCCAGCCCCTGATCGTTTTCGGAGTAGAGAGTCAGGATATAGCCTGCGCATTCGTAGTATCCGCGCCAGATCGCACTTTGTTCTGGCGCTTCGTCCGCCTGGCCTGCCACAAACTTGCCGTTGGGCAGCAGCCAGGCCCCGTCGGGGTTGGGTTTCAGATAGCGATCTTCACCGCGAATAGTGCCAAACGGCGGCTTACCTACCCCGATGCCCTTAGCCTTACGATACTGGATACTGTCTTTGGCGCGCTGGGAAATGTCTTCAGCGTAATACTCATCGAAAATGGCCGCAAACTGAATGAAAATGCGGCCCATTGGAGTAGAGGTATCCACTTCACGATTTGGTGCCGCCAGGACCAGAGCGATCTGGTAGCGCTCCATTTTTTCAATCAGGTCACCTACGCGCCAGCCCTTGCGATGCACTCGTGCCAGGTCGTTGGCAACCAGTGCGACAACATCGTCATCTCCCAGCCGTTTCTCCAGCGCCAACCAGCCAGGCCGGTTCTGGACCTTTCGTCCAGACTTGTGCCCATCAGCGTCAACGTACCACTCTGGTTTCCAGCCGTTTTCCTGGCAGATCCGTTCGATGTTTGACCGTTGGCGTTCCGGACTGTTCTGGTCATCGCCATCGCGCGTGTAGGACTGGCGGATGTAGCACAACGCTACCTTCTCTGCGTCAGATGTCGTTTTTTTCCTGAACATGATTCGCTCCCGCATTCATTGCTTTGACTTTGATGCTCACCACAGTTTTGAGGAATGATGTGAATCCTTGTGCGGTTGCGGTATCGCTGTAGTCCGTCCCATGCCGCTCTCCGAGCTTTCGACAGAACGTATTAGCGAACTTCTCGATCTCCTCGTTGGGAGGCGCGACATACTCGACGGGTCTCCTGGGTTGTTTGATCTCAGTGTTCGGTAGCAGGCATAGCTGTTGTGGTTCACTCATGTACTCCTTTCTGTTCCCGGTCATATAAAAAGCCGTCAATGGCTCTGGTGTAGCAGCGATTGACGGCTTGGACACGCCTGTTAGAATTGCGTGTTAGCCCCCTGGCTGCTACTCAGCCGGGTTGGTTAGCTCCTGGTGGGTGTTACGAGCACCCGCCCGGAGCGATTTGTTTTTCTAGTTATCGACTCATCCGACTTCCTTTTCGTTTCTATCTTTTCTTGTGCTTGCTATAGAGCTTCCGCGCTGATCCCCGCGAATAATGACGTGGAGCAGGGAAGAGCAGGTTGTTCAAATAATGTATTCGATATGCCCATCGTGTCGGGCGTGGAAACCGGATGGCAAAACGGATAAGCCGCAGTTCCTCGTCTTCCAGACGCGCTCGATACGCTCTAAGCGGGCCGTCCAGCCGCTTGCGCTTAGCCCAGCTAATCAGGCGCAGCAGTTCAGCACGCCGGTTCAGCGCCCGCAAAGTCATCCAGAACTCCTGCCAGGCTGAGTTTGTCTGATACCCCGCGCCGAATGAAAGAGATAGATGAGTGTGCTTCATACCATTCCTTGACACGTTTTTGAGAACCCTCTACGCTGGCCATAACGATAATGTCCGAATCTATCCAACAAAAAAGCTCCAATCTCTGGAGTCAAATGTTTCAGATTGCCAGTTCCGACTGGCTGGTCCTTGTGTTTCAGGCATGGGAACTCATCCAGAAGATTCGCGCTGAGCGAATGGTTGGCCTTTATGAAGTTCTGGACTTTGACCACACTCTTGAGTTGTGTGATGTCAAAGGCAAGCGAGCCGTTTTTCGCAAGCGTGAGAAGGTTAAGCTGCTGCAAGATTACGTGGCATCCTACGTCGATCAGGCGTGGGGTAGAGGAGACATACTCGCTGATTATCGTTGCAGTCCGGGCAAGCCGGTTGATGAGTATCTTCTGGGTCATAAACGCTGCATCCTGATTTCGCTTCAAGGCATTCGGCGGCGTGGAGAGACGATGTTGATCTCCATCGACCGCACGGTTCGGAACAGCTTTACGCTCAAGACTGGATGGAGTGAAACGGTGGTGCAACATCGCACACACCGTTTCCGGACTTCCGTGATTTTCCCTGCCAAGCGTCCACCCCGACAGATCACTCTGCTGGAGGTCAACCAGAACCGCACCACGTTTCTCGGAGAGTCCAACGCGGAAGTCCTGCCTGACGGTCGTCATCGGGTGTTCTGGGAAACCCTCAACCCGAAGCTGTTTGAGACATATACCATCAAGTGGACGTGGTAGCGGCCCATCCCTCAGGTTACGTGCTGCCGCCGCCCATGGCTTTACTCCTTGTAAACTCGTATCCCGCATAACTTTAAAGGCAACTACGTTTGTGTAGTTGTTATAATCATATCCGCTAGCGGAACAAATGTCAATAAATAACAATATCTTGGGGATATGCCTGAGTTAATCTTCTCTTGGCTTAGGCCCCGGTCGTCTCTCAGTGGAAAGATAGTCCTTGACCGCTTCCTCAGTGGTTAACCAATCTCGGCCTATCTTAGTTCCCTGGATTTTTTCCTCGCGAAGCAGGCGTCGAAGATAGCCAGTCGAAAAACCACTGATCGCAGCGGCCTCCACCAAAGAGATAAGCTTTACAGCTTTGTTCTTTGAAGAGTCGTTCGTTTCATCAGCCATAGCATGAGTTTACATCGTGGGTGTGCTGAGAGGAAATTGAAGGATTCAGGTCGCCAGCTTTAGCCCAAACGCCTTCGCGTAAACGCGATCAAAACTGAAAATCTCAGGGATATTGAAATAGTCCATCACCACCACGTTGGAGCAATCGGTTACGCTCGTACCTCGGGCCGTTTGATCTCGAAACGTATTCAGCGCCGATTTCTGTAACTTCTCGTCTAGATGGATGACTGGCACCTTTCGGTTCTCAATCATATCGAGAAACTTGACCGCAAGTGACTGGCCACTGCGATGGCTCAACACGGTCGCCACTTCCAACACAACCAGGTTTGTTGTCACAATACTGCGACGCTCTTTCTCTAGCCGAGCGAAGATATCCATTGCTCGAAGGTGATGAGGATCATCAGGATAGGAATTACCCACGAAAGCATCGCTGTCGATGAGCACTTGAAACTTACTCATCGCTGCTGCCTCGCCATGCGCCGTTTTCGCCGTACAGCACCTCGTCAATGGTGGTGGAGGCATCGGTGATACCGCGCTCCCCAATTCCAGACATCTCCCTGATTCCCTGATAAATCTGGTCGAGTCGGTTCTGTTCACGTTTGGCGAGTTCGCGGTCCAGGATTTCCCGCACAACTTCAGACAAGTTCTTGTTCTCTTGCTTAGAGGCAATGAGAAGACGCTGGTGGAGCGCCGCCGGGAGGACAAAAGAGGCGCGGATGGTAGTCATGATCGAATATTATTAATAATATTACTGAATGTCAAGTGTTGCAGAGTGTTCCCATTTCACTCTTTGAGCTAAATCACGTTTCTGCTATGCTGTTCGCGCATGGTGGAATCTGCCAATTCCCCCAGCGCCCATCAAGAGTTGCTCACTATCAAGGATAGTATTCTTTCGCAGTGGCAGCGCCTCCCCCCAGAACACCAAGCCAGCATGTTTCTGGTCCTAATGAATAACGTTCTCAACAGCGCGTATGGCCCTTGGGCCGCTGACGCGATCAGGCTCCTTTCAACTCGCCCCGAAACCCCGTCCCCAAACACATCCGCTCCAGCCATCACCGGCGCAGATCTTGCCCGTCACACAGATCTCACTCCGGACGAAATTGCGCGTCTCAGCGCCGAAGACCTCAAGGACATATCCGCCGCTGTCATGCAGCACCTGGTCTTCGACGTGTTTTGGGATGAGGTCGAGTACCTGGCGCACCAGCGGCTCGACCAAACGCGCTAAACCAACCGAAAGGAGTCTATGGGCTGGTCAAAAAAGGAAGAGCCGACACCGTTTGATGGTATGCCGCTTTCCGGCTTGTTTTTCCTGGATGGCGATATTCTCGCCAGGCTTTGGGGGCGCGACTGGACGGCGGGCGAGAAGTTCCCGATGATCGCTTTCCCGTCCGGAGAAGAGTTCGAAATCTGGGAAAGCAGCAACCCTGAACGGGGCGGCATCGTGCACATTTTCGGCGAGATGGACCTGCCCCTCAAGGGGGCGCGTGATGAAGCGTATTCCCAAGCCTGCTATGTCGGCGAGCAATGCGGTTATGTCGCCCGCAAGATCGGCGAGAACCAACTGGAAGTCTGGGGCAACGACGATGACGAGCATTTCCTGATTACCTATAACAACGAAGCGGGTGAAATCCAGGACATTGCCAAAGTCAAGCCGGAGCAAAGCGCTCCGCGCCCGCGAATTCCTTTGCTCCCAGACGAAATCCGCGCCCAACTACCCCCGCTCTACAGCGGAGAAGAGCAGGGGCTAGAGGCCAAGGCACTGGTCAAGTTCTTCACGCCAGACAGCAACTGGACCTGGTACGCCTCCGAGTTTGACGGTGAAGATACTTTTTTCGGTCTGGTCAGTGGCTTCGAAGTCGAGCTCGGTTATTTCTCTCTGTCTGAGTTGGAATCAGTGCATGGTCCGTTAGGGCTGCCTATCGAGCGGGACAAGTTCTTTGAGCCCACCAACTTACGTGAATTACAGGAACAGCACCGGAGGGATCACCTACGGTAGAAGGAGAGTATGTCAGCAGAGCATCGCGAGCCACCACGCCCCAAAACATCAGCCGAGCAGTTCGGCTTCACCGAGCGCGAGCGGCTCTTTGACAAAGTCAGTCACGAGCGTTTCCTGGAATTCCTGGATGATCCCAAAACCAAGGTTCACCGGATAGAGGAATCGACTAACAGCTATGGCGAATACCTGTTTGTCACGGTCAGTCGGCCCGGCACCAAAAAACGCATTCTCATCACCTTCTACGGTCTGGGTTATCACGAATACCGGGAAAAGTGGATTGCCGAGGATTGGTACTGGTATGAGTCGGTCCAATCGGCGCTGATTTCTCAGCCCACCATTCCTCGTGGCGAGGCGAAACGGCTCATTGAAGAGCGTTATCGCGAAGTCAAGGCATATGCCCAGCAAGACACGCAGACGCGCCAGGGTCAACTATTTGAAATGCTCGCCGACCTTACCGATGAAGACGGTGCCTGGGCGGAAATGCAAGATATGCCGGGCTGGCTGCTCGATGATGAAGATGACGAGGGCTTGAGGTAGGGAATATGAGCAAAGAAGGGCCACCACTTCAGTTTGACATGTTCACCGGCGAGCCGGTGGACAATCGTACTAGAAAGCAGAAAAAGCAAGACAAGGAACGCGGGCAACCCAAGCAGACCGAGATGTTTTCGCAGCGTGAAATCGCTCAATTCGGCGTGAATCCACACCCGCTGCTGCCGTTATCACCCAACACCAAGCTGCTACTTATTCCCGAAGATCCCCGCACAGATGAAGAAATCGAAGCCGATAGGCAGCGAGCGGCTCAAAAACAGACATACCAAATGTTTACTGAGCCTGCGCCCATTGATGAAGAAAATAAGCCGGAAAATCCAGGCTCAGAGATAACACCAGACACCACCACGCTGGCATTGGTACCGCGTGGGGTAGTGGCGGTAGTGATTTACGGGTACTTCGCGCAGATTTAGCCGTTATAATGCCCATAGCGTGCTTGCTCCAATGCCGGTCATCAGCGTTTCTCACCGAAACCGAAGGTTTAGACTCCCACAGAGCTGGCCAATGAACCGGCGGGGCAGGCACGCGAGATTGCCACTATTGATCGGCCTTCTTCTCCTGCTCGCACTTATTCCATTTGCGCTCTATCGCGGCTCCCAAGTTCCAGACGCCGAAGCCGCTTGGTGGAATCCTTCCTGGCAGTATCGGAAGCGGATTGATGTCAGCAACTCCAACGCGACTGACCTAACTGATTTTCAGGTTAGTTTTACGCTGGATACGGCCTCACTCATTTCGGCGGGCAAGCTTCAAGGCCAGTGCCAGGACATTCGCCTCACTGATATCGGCGGCAGAGAGTTACCCTACTGGATTGAAGAAAACAATCCGGGCTGCAATAATGCCAACACGAAAATCTGGACGAAGATGTCAAATTTGCCTGCATCTGGAGCCACTTTGTACGTGTATTATAGCAACGCGGGTGCGGCGGTAAGTTCTGACCATGACGGGGAGCAGGTGTTTGAGTTCTTCGAGGACATGGAAGATTGGGACGGCTGGACCACTTACTCGAACGGCCAGGTTTCTCAAGATGATGTTCGAGTTTTTTCTGGAGACTATTCAGCCCACAAAACGACAGAAGGCGACCCGCATGGAGCTTATAAAGATATCGGGCAAACTCTGGGAAGAAATGTTGTTTTGGAATTCATGGTCAATAGGAATTCGGGTTATACGGGTGGTGACGTAGACAGAGTGGGCTTAATCGATAACAGCGGAAATGGCTATGGATGGTTCTACAGCAACGCAGGTAACACTATCGGTAAGGATAAGAGAACTAGTTATACCGCAAGCTACACTACCTCTTCAGCAGATAGTGGTTACATGGACACTTGGGTCAAAGCCCAACTGATCATTTCTTCTGACAACACCATTACTGCTCGAAGATTTTCTGGTGATTTGCTCATTGGCGAGCACAGTTCCGCTGATTCTAGCTATAGCTCATTTACCCGTCTCTACATCTTTGGTGGTTATGATTACTGGGTAGACCAGGTAACGATACGCAAATACGCCTCTGCGGAACCTACCACTTCTACCCAAGTCGAGGAAACCGGTCCCGGACCGGTGGCGTACTGGAAGTTTGATGAGGGAAGCGGGAGTACGGCTAACGATTCCGCTGGAAACAACATCGGCACCATCTCCGGGGCGACCTGGGCCAGTGAAGATCAGTGCGTGAGCGGGAAGTGTTTGAATTTTGATGGGACGGATGATTATGTTGATATGGGGAACGCGTCTCGCCTGGAAGGCTTTGACAATGTGACCCTTTCATTTTGGTACAAAACTGCAACCCTACCATCTTCGATCACGACGGTGATTGGGAAAGAGGGGGTATACAAAATATCCCTGAACCCGAGTGGGCAAATCAGATTCCTTACAGGAAATAATTGGGCTGGATCGGTTCTCACCACCTTGACAACGCTCTCGACAGGCAGGTGGTATCACATTACTGCCACCTATGATGGAACCACTAAACGAGTTTACATAAATGGAATACCCGACACCTCGACTGTCTCAAGCTCGGGTTCCCTAGGCAGCAGTTCTAACAGTTTCGTGATTGGCGCGACCAGTTCGCCTGGGTTCACTGGCTTCACTCCTGGGCAGATCGATGAACCCAAAATCTTCCCCTACGCCCTCACCGAAGACCAAATCAAAGCCGAGTACAACCTCGGTGCGGCGGCGGTCATGGGTACCGGCCCCACCGTTGCACCGCCCGCGGGCGGCACCCTGAGCGACTCGCTCGTGGCCCACTGGGCCTTTGACGAGAAGTACGGCCAGACCGCGCACGACAAGGTCGGCAACAATCACGGCACCTTCGGCGCGAGCACCAGTCCAGGCAGCGATGACCCGATCTGGACGGCGGCGGGGGAGTGCAAGGTGAATGGGTGTTTGAGTTTTGATGGGATGGATGATTATGTGCAGATTGCAGACGGTTCTCAAGTCGATCTCGATTCGGCCACAAGTGAGATTTTCCTTTCAGCGTGGATCAAAACATCAGCAGGCAATGCTGCGATTATTGGCATGAGGCATTCAGCAAACGGTAATCCGGTGATAGACTTGGTCCTTGGATACAACGGAGTCAATAACCAGAACTCAGGAATACCTTCCTTTCTTGTCCGCGATAATAACGGGACAGGCCTCGAGTACATTACTGGATCCGTCCCTGTGAACGACGGCCAATGGCACCATATTGCGGCAAGAAGAGACTCATCCAAAATGATGAAGATCTTTGTGGACGGAGTAGAAGTTGCTTCTGGAAGTGACACTATGGCCAACCCGGTCACGGTTGACACCGTGCGCATCGGTGATGAATCGAGAAATTCTGCAATCACCAATTTCCTCGGTCAAATCGACGAAGTCAAAATCTACAACACCGCCCTCACCGCCGATCAGATCAAGCAAGACATGAACGCCGGGGCCAGTGTCGCCTATAGCGTGGGCAGCGAGGAGGCCGACGAACTCGCCGACGGCGCGGGCGCTCCGCCGATTGCCGAGTGGAAGTTTGACGAGAAGCAGGGCACCGTTGCCTACGACTCCAGCGGCAATGCCAACGACGGCACCGTCAACGGCGCGACCTGGAAATCGGGGTGTCAGCAGGGGGCGTGCTTGGAGTTTGATGGGGTGGATGATTATGTCACCATGGGTGACATTGAACAATTTACTTTTCAAGAGGACTTTACCGTTGAATTCTGGATGTATCCGAGAACAGGAGGTTCGAATTTCTTCTGGGGAGGAGTCAGTAAAGCTGGAACAAATGGATCAAGAGAATGGGAGCTTGGTTTTGACCCGTCACAATCGGATGCCATCCGGTTTCTGATCGGAAATTCTACGGGAAGCTGGGATACCGACGTTATTCGGGGCAATGGCCTTAGCCGAAACATCTGGCATCATGTCGTTGGCCGCGTGTCAAACGGGCAAATAGATATATTTATTGACGGCCAACAAACTGGGACAAGCGCTACCTATACGAACAGTCTCAAAAACACTACATCGCCCGTCTATATCGGTAACGTCAGCAGTTACGAAACAAGTTCCAGTTTCAACGGCCAAATCGACCACGTCAAAATCTACGACTACGCCCGCACGCCTGCCCAAATCGCCTACGACTACAATCGCGGCGCGCCTGTCGCCCACTGGAAGTTTGACGAGTGCGAGGGCACCGTCGCCCACGACGCTTCCGGCAACGAGAATCACGGCACGATCAACATCGGCGCAACCGGCACCCAGACCACGGCGGGCACCTGCTCGACTTCCGGAGCGTGGGCAAATGGGGCAAGTGGGAAATTTGAGGGGAGCCTGAAGTTTGATGGGACGGATGATTATGCGTCAATTCCCAACTCTTCTTCATTGCAAGTGGGCGGGACATTTAGCATCGCTGCCTGGATTAAACCAACCTCACTGTCATCAAGGTATGGAATCTTTTCAACCAGATTGAACAACCCTTCGGGTTCCTGGCAGCTTGAAGTCGGAACTGCTTCAGGCGGCTCAAATAGGGTAGGTGTATCAGGTTTCAATACCTGGATAAAGGAAACAACCAATGACGCTCTGACCCCAAATGTATGGAACCATGTTGTATATACAAGAAGTTCAAACAGCGACACCGGCAACATCTATGTTAACGGAAATCTGGCCCCTATTTTCCGATCTACCACTTATACGATCACGGACAATGCTGACGCAAAAGTGATCGGTCAGGGAACCTCTTCAGGTCAATTCTTTCCAGGGCAAATTGACGATATTCGACTTTACAACTACGCGCTTTCGCCTGCGCAAGTCCAAAAGGTTTTCAACCAGGGCTATGGTGTGCGGTATGGGTCCAATTGATTTGCGATATACAACTTGAAAAGTCCCTTCCTCTTCTGATAACGTGATTCTCAGCCTGTGCGCAAGGAATGGCAACCACGTCCAGCGCCCATCACTTTCGAGCAAGTCACGCGCTTAGCTCAGGAAACCCTATTGCGTGACGGCTACCACGCCCCCACTCTAATCATTGATGGCAGTATTCGGCCCGTTATTGTCCAAATCGACGGACTGGCTCCAACTTTCGAGGGTCGCGCTCAGCAAATGTTCGTGGCCGGACAGGCTCTCGCTCGCGACGGTGGAGCTGGGCAACTGCGTAGTGTCTACTTTGTGTCTGAAGCGTGGCTTAGCCAGGCTCAGGACGGAAGACTCCCCGATGTGCCGCCTTCTCAGGACCCACAGCGCAAAGAGGTGCTCATCGTCAATGGGGTAGAGGTCAAATCACATCGAGCGCGCGTGGCGATTTACGAGATGATGCGCGATGAGCAGGAGAACCTGCGCGAAATCCGTGAGATCAACCTTCCTGATGATTCGTCTACGTCTTCTGAGAGCCGGCTGTTGGAGGCATTCCTGACCGGTTTCTGGGCGAGACATGGGTTGAGGTGAATGCCTCCCCAACGGCCTTAGTGTTCTGTGTCTTTCGGCGGATTAGGGTCATTGCCGGGCTTGATCGTGTCCTTGCTGCGAATCTTGCCGTCGCGCCCCTTGATAGCCAACTCGCCGCCGCCCTGATTTTGTAGGTTCTCGTGGGCAGCATTGACCGCATCGCCCTGGGTATCGTGAAGGCTTGTTGCTCGATCACTATCGTTGCGTTTGTTGACCCATTTACCATCTTCGCGTCGGTAGACGATTCTATCCTGTTTCTTGCTCAACTTGGATCTCCTTTGCTGGTTAACATTTTCTGAGCATCGGGGGTAGATTCGAGTTCAACAAGTGGGACGGCTCCTTGGCTTCGGGAGCCGTCCCAACCTGGCCCCACTAAAACTCAGGCAGGTTTTCCAGATTATCGGCAGTCCGCCGATTCTGGTCGGTTCGGATGTACTCAACCCCGTTGACTGTGACGATGTGGACATCCTGACCCTTTTTCCAGGAGCCGTAGTTTCGCAGGATGGTAACGAACGACTTGCCATTCTTGATATTCGTTATCACCTGCGCTCGGGACCACTCACTGGCCGAGCCAACAGTGTTGTCGTTGCCAATGGTGTGTACTTTGACCTTCTCGATGTGCGTCCTGTTCGAGTTATATCGAACTTCTGAGATGCCGTAATCGGCCCATCGTGCCATTCGTTTTCCTCCTACCTCAGACGCCTCATTCGGCGCGTGCGAAGTTGGAGCGATGTTACCGGCTGTGATCCGCGGCCTCACTAGCCCGAAAACACGCTCTTAACATATACTACTAACCAAACTCTGTTTTCGAGCAGAAGTTAGATTTTTCTTACGTTACTCATCGAAACCGCTTTGGACTAAGTAGTATTTGATAGAGGAGGAGAAAACTGAACGCGCATATTCTGAAACTAGTTCATGAGTTGTCGGACAAAAACCTGGAAGAACTGATCGCGTTTGCAGACTGGCGAGTCCAATTCTATCAGGCAACCAACACTCTTCCCGAAAGCTGCTCCGCACTGGACTTTGTCAACGATGCTCTTGTCAAGGCTATTGAAGGCAAAAGAAAGTATGATCCAGCGCGAGGAGAATTTGTGCCGTGGCTAAAATCGCAGATCCGAAGCTTAATCTCTAACGCTCGTGAACGTTATAGACGCCACCCCGAATCCCGCTATCCAGATAGCGAAGATTCTGAGTTCATCGAAGGTAAGCTTACCGTTCGCGCGGCTGAGGGTGAAATTTTTGGCGATTCCGTTGGGATCAATCCTGAAGATGTTGTGATTGCTCAAGAGGAAGAAAAGAAGGCCGAAGAGTTCGTAGATGTGTTGTGTCAAAATATCCAGAGAGAACCCGAACTCGAGCAAATTATCGATGCACTTTTGAATGGGTGTGAACACAAAACTCGTTTCATAGCTGATGAATTAGGCATTTCTCCTCAAGAGGCACGTAATAGAGTAAACAGACTACGCAGAAGAGCGTTGAGACTTCGGGAGGGCAGATGAGCAAACAGCGAGTACCTCAGTCATATAAAGAGCTTCTTCAGGCGTTATCCGACCTATTCGAGGAAATCGAACCCGATACACCTGATGAAATCGCCTCATATCTTGATGCTCAGGGATATGATCGCAAAGCCCTGGTGTCGGACTTAAGGGCAGAAATAGAGAGAGCAATTGGTAACTCACCCCTAAATTGGCGAAACAAAATAGACGATACTGACGCACACAGTTTTGATTTATCACAAGCGGGAAAAAAACAACCACTCAGTCGCCAGGACATCATTGCCGCTATTCGTAGAATTTACACCAAGCGCAATGTGCCCTTGGTTGCCCACTTTCGCAATCTTGAGGAAGCGACCGATGAGGATCTGTTAAGCCTCCTGGAAGACCTACAGGAGCTTGACGATGAACAAGAAAAGTAGGGTGTATAGAGAGGAATAAGGGGTGGTATCACCAGCTTACGCGGCTGAACGAGTTCTGGACGAACTAGGGGTCAGCGACCCAAGTGATTTGCTGTTGCTCCCGCAGATTGCTCGCGCGCGCGGGGCCAGAGTTAAAGAACAGGTCTTGCAGGGGGCCGAGGCCAGACTCACGGTACTTGGGAAAAAGGGCATTATTACCGTGTCATCAAAGACTGTCTCGCCTGAACGAAAACGCTTCAGCATCGCGCATGAACTGGGTCATTTCGAGATACACCGTGATATCAGCGTAGTGCAATCATGTGAAGCGAAAAATATTGACTGGGAATTCCAGAACTCAAGTCCTGATTTAGAAAAACAAGCCAATGAATTTGCCTCGATGTTGCTGCTACCAGGCCGTTTCTTTGCCCCATTATGCAAAGAGACAGACCCGTCGCTGGATCTCATTGCTGACCTTGCAGAACGATTTCAGGTCTCGCTGACGGCAACCGCAATTCGTTACCTGTGTTTCTGCGATGAACCAGTTGTGCTGATCTTCTCAGAGAATGGCCGTATGAAGTGGTTTCAAGGCAGTAGATCTTTCACGGAATTGAAGGAAGACCTAGGGCTCTACATTGACTTACGTGCTCGACTTGGTGATTCAACTTATGCGGCACGGTTATCTCGTGGAAACATCGCTCCGAAAACATCTGGACGGGTGAGAGCGTCTGCTTGGTTTTCGTCTGGTGAGTATAGTCAAGAGGCTGCAATTCAAGAACAATCCTGGTCGATACCTGCCTTCAATTCTGTACTAACCTTTCTGTGGATAGATGAAGACCTGGACGAAGATGATTTTGACTGGTAATGCTTCGGGGTGCGTATAAAGTGATCTCACAAATTTAGCCGCTTGACCACCTCCTCGAGCTCATCATCTGTAATTCCCAAATACCGCTTGGTGTATGCTAGGCTGGCATGGTTGAGCTTGTACATGATCAGTGCCAGGTCTACACCACTCATGCGGGCGTGGTAGCCCCAGGTCTTGCGCAAACTATGTGTACCATAGTTTCCTCTCAAGCCCACATCCTGGCAAATTGACGTGATGAATTTCCAAGCTTGCCCCCGCTTGATCGCCTCATTGAACCGGTTCGCCTTGGAGTTGAAAAAGACGTGGTTGTCCGGATCGCTCGCCACACCCGAATAAGCAGACAAATACTCGTCGAGCGTTTCGCGAATGCTGTCGTTGATCACGACCTCCTGGCGCTTGCCGCGCTTCTCCTCTTTGATCGCAAAACGACGGCGGATATGGTTGTGTTCATCCAGGAAGTGGCTAATGCGCAATTGGAGCAAGTCCGAAATGCGCAGTGCCGTATTAATCCCCACCACAAACAGCAACAAATCGCGGTAGCGACCTTCGCCGCGCAATTGGTTCTTTATTTGCGCGATTCGTTTGCGGTCGCGAATGGGTTCAACAAAGTTCATATTTCCTTCGGGTGTTGGTGTTTCGTGGTTTGCAGTGAACACAACCGCTTTGTAAAGCAAATATGTTCACCAGGAACAGCCTAACAGACGCGGCGGGTGGTGACAAGCACTGATTTACCGGCAATTCTTAGTAATAGTAAACTTAATAGATATTGTGTTTACTTGGGCGTTTGGCTGCTATGGTTAGCGTAGTCGCTGCAAGTAGGTGGTTGATTGTGATCATCGCACCTACTACAATGATCTCAGTTATGACAGATACAACTCCTGCAACGAACAACCCAGTCCATACCACTGAAGCGAGTACCTCAGTCGAACCAAGTGGGCCACTCACTACAGTTGCCCCGATCACCATAACCGCCACAGAGTTACGCAAAAGTCCCGGACAATTCCTGGATCGCGTGTTTTATCGCGGTGAGAGCTTTGTGGTGGAAAGGGCAGGGAAGCCAATGGCCGTGATAGGGCCGGTCAAACCTGACACTGACCCGGATCATATCAGTAGAGTATATGAGGGTCTTCGTGAGCTTGACGGAGTTGGTGAGCACGGCATCACCGATGCCTCCACCACCATTGACGAGGTGCTGTACGGCGAAAACGGCGCTTGGCAAGGCAGTGATCGGTCGTGAGCCATCACCTCTGCCGATAAATCTCATGCGTGCCAATTGAGCGCAACACGATGTCTTCGTCGTTGAATTGGAAGGTGAACCTGTATTGGATGTCGATGCGGGCTTCCCAGATTTCTTCGCGGTTGACCATCTTGCGAGCACGCAGGGAAGGGTGTTGGGGGTCTTTCACTAAACGGCGTAGCTGCCGATCAAACTTTTCCCGGACGATTGCAGGCAGCTTTTTATACTGCTTGGCAAATGGTCGAAGATAGACCACTTTCATACATGGGCGTGTAGGTCGGCAATGAGCGCCTCGGCGCTGTCAAATTCGCGATACTCACCCTGCGCCAGAGCGTCATCCGCCTCGCGTTCCATCGCTTGCCACATCTGCGTCCAGTACCAAGACTGAGAATCGGCGATGGACTCGCGTTTCTCCTGGCTGATCTCACGCGCCAGCCGCCCTGCTTGCTCCAATAACTGAGCCAGTTGCGAGAACTTCTCCAACGTCGAGGCCGGTAAGGTGATCGTGTCTTTGGTCATTTGGGGGGTATTGTATCATTTTGGGGCCAGATTATGCGGTTCCGCACCATTTGTTCCTCCAGCCAACAAGCCCAATTGGCTTCGAAATCGGGCGGATCGTCAGGGATGGCGCTCCGTGCCTGACCGCTTTGGATTACTCTGTCCAGGACACTCGACCGCGAAATCGCCTGGCAAGTAAATAACGGATTTCTTGGGCCAGAGACATCGGATTCTCAGCTAGTGCAACGGCTCGCTCTTTGACTTCATCAGGCTTTCCCACCGTAATTGATTTCTCTAGAGCTTGCATGGCATCTTTAACGGCTTGCACAAAGCGCTGGCGGTCTTGGTCGTCATGAACTCGGGATGAGGCAATATCGATCAATATATCCAGATGTTCCAGAGCCCTCAGGTAATCTGCGGCGGCGGCTTCGCCAGACGATTCAAGCAGGCTTTCCGCCTGATCCTTCATGAGGGCGGCCATCTTATCGACTCTGGTTCTTATCTCGGCTTTGCCAGCTTCTGAGTTCTTCCGGCCCAGAAACTCGTAACCATGTAACTTCACTTTGGTCCCTTCTTGTGACGACCTCATTATAGCAGTCACCGAGATATCAAAGAGGGATAGCCTACAGTTCAGTATCTGGCTGGCCAGGGGGAGATTGATCAGCCTCCCTCCCAGAAACATCCAGGCTTAGTTGAGTGTCGTTGTGCCGTCGTCTTTTTCTGATATGAATAACGGCCAGCAAGCCGCCCAAGAAGGTTGAAGCAATCACAAATCCCAGGAGGACCAATGGTTGGTTTGGCAGGTCTCGCCAGCCATTTGACTGCTGGGGGGCTTGGTATGGGGTGGGAGTAGGAAGACTGATCGGATTTGAAGCCGACGTCGTGGGAGCTATCTTCCATCTGCGCCAGTAGGTATCCAAATCAAGGAACTTCTCTTGCTTTTTTACCAGATCAGTCGCACTGCTACCGGTTGCCAGAACAGCCAAACGGTCATCTTCCCACACGTGGATTGTGTCAAGAGAGGAACCACTATCAGCGACAAGAATTGACTGGTCGGGTTGCCCATATTGGGTCAAATAGAAATTCAGTGAGAACTTCTTTCGAGCAATGCCCTCACTGACAACAACAACCTGTTGATCGATGACGAACAATAGAGTTGCCTTTTCCGGATTGATTCGGGACTCATACCAATAAACCAGGAACCCGTCTTCTGGCGTGATTTTCAACGGATCTCCAAAGGATTCCACCGTCTCAGACACACCATGACCCAGTTCGTCAAAGGTTGGCTTTTCTGCCAGCGCCTGGCGATTCAACATGAAAAGGAAGCCAAACAGGAATAAGAGCCATAGTTTTCGTTTCATAGTGTTTTTCTTCTAATCATTTGTATGCCGTTTTCATCGACAAAGCGCTCGTATTCCGCTCCTTGATAGAGCGTCCTAGCCACTTCATATACGTCCGGGAACTCTGCCTGAAGCTTATCTGGGCTAAGTACGTACCAGGTCAACAACTCATTCAAGACTTCATAGGCAGGATCCTCGTCGGAAGCATAGATGCTTTGAAGGTACTCATCGTCATTAGCCAACTTGTCTCGACTATCAAACTCGAGGGGATTTGGCCCCAATGCAGACGCAACATGCAAAGCTTCGGACACCGCGCATGTTCCCGAAGGGTCCTCACAATACGGCGACTCGATATAGGTGCGATCATAATTGAGGTGATTAATTTCATGGACGGTCGTGTGTAGCAGTGCCGGATCGACGCCGTCCTCAAGAGTGACGTCACATGATATACGAGCGTGCACATCAGAGCTCAAGCCGGTGTCCGCGCAGTGACAAGCTGATGTTAGGGCAACGTTTGATCCACCATTTATCCCACAAGCACCGGCGTACCAATGGCCTGGAATATACTCAATCAATTGGATTTTTGTGAGGTTCTCATAAATATGATCGGGCAAGATATTAAAGGCATAGTTCATGGTCTTGGTATATAGCGGCACGTCAATATTCTCGGTTTCCAGCCGGACTTCTAACGGCTGTTCAGCATTTACGAGATCGGATACCGGTTTACATTGTCCTTCGATAATCGTGCAGGTGGTGTCTTGTCGGCAATTTTCCGCAGAAAACGAATAGCAGGGGGACTGGGGGAAATCCGCCTCGACCCTTGGCTGATTCATCTTTCGACACTGGTAATTGTCTGCGACCACATATCTTGGGCCAGAAGATGAGTCTACGCACTGATAACAAAAACCGTCTTCACCATACCCAGCAAAGCCGACCTTGGCCGTGATAGGCATGGAGTGACCATTGATCAAGAAGTTCGCTGTAGGGCATTGCTGTTCTGTATTAATCTGCGCGTAGGAAGGGTCCGGCCTGCAAACATAGCCCACTCCCGTTGTGTCCAATGTGCAGCCGAGGACTTTTTCACAGTCGTCCTGGAATCGAATGGTGCCGCACGTCACCTGATTGGTGTAGTAAGTGTCAATAGCTTTCTGCGCCAACTCCTCACGGTTCTGGACTATCGTTGAAACAACCGGCTGGAGGAGTTCTCGCAATGTACAGGTGAATCCACACGATTTCTCATCAGATGGCAAGTCCTCGGTCTGATCTGAACTGCGCTGAGAGGTTTCCCCTAATTCCTCCTGCTCAACGGTATCCGGGGCAGCATTTTGGGGTGCATCCGGCTCGATGAGATTCACTTCAGCCTCATCAAGACACTGGTAGAAGTTCCCAATTCCGTACGGAGCCATCCAGACGCATTCCTGGCCATCCGGGCATGTGCCCTTTTGATCGTCCTTACATTGAGATGTATCCTCGACTTGAGTCGGATCGCCCGCGATGTCTCCAAATTCGTTTTCTGGCAATTCTGATTCGCTCTGTCCGCCACATTCTTCTTGATTCCCCACTGTACCGCCATCTGGACAAGTACAGCGGTCAAGCTGGCACTGGTCACCCTGGTTGATCTGGCATTCATAACATCCGTCGATAAACGTTGGAAGGATATTCGCGCATTTCCCAGCCCCTGCTTCGTACGGGGAAAACAGATTATGTCGTGCGCATTCTTCGGGACTAACACACCCCACACTCACACATGATTTGGTTGCTGCTCCACCATCGCAACCATATTCGGCGCGCTGCGTTGAGGGACAACCATCTGTTCCACACTGCTGAGCTTGCCTGCTCTCGCCGTGGTTTAGAGTACCGACTGGTGTTGAACAAGTGGAACACGTAGTGTCGGCTCTCCAATAGCAGGTTCCACCAGAGCAAGAACAACGCTTGTCTTTGGAAGCATTACATTGTCCTAATGAGTTATATTCGCAGGCTTCTGCTCCGCACTCTTGACTGGCGACACACGATTTGGCGGCCACCCCATCTTGGCAGACATACTTCGCCTTTTGGTTTGAAGGACAGTCATTTGTTCCGCATTGCTGAGCTTGCCTACTCTCGCCATCGCTGAGTGTTCCTAGCGGAGTTGAACACTGCTGTTTTGGCTCGGTAGCACCACCGGCCCCGCCTGTACCAACACTCCATGATCCTCCTTCACAGTGCCCACTGCCACCCGGATCTTCGGACTCACAAACCCACTTCCCACCGTTTTGACAATCGCTTCCTTCTCTGATTCCGCCGCAGACCGGATTTTGGTCTAGGGGGCAAGACTTGGCGCATCGACCATTTGCACATTTTGTTAGCCCAGGACAACAGCTTTCTCCAGGGGCCGGGGCGGTACCTTCTCCACCACAACCGGCTACGGTGCACTCCTGATCAATCCAGGCATTACAACCTTGAGTCGCCGGGCGACAACCATCAATACACCCACCACAACAAATAGTTCCAGCCGGGCAAGCAGTGCCACGGGTGCTGCATCCTTGGCCCAATGTCGTGTCTGGCGTGCTCTGTGACCCGCCTGCTGTGCTTCCACACCCTTCACTCTTTGGTGTGGAAGGAGATCCTCCACAACCACTGTTGTTACCAGCAGCTTCCCAAAGCCATTGTGCTTTTCCGTCGCACCAGGTGTTTTTGAAGAGCTTCACGGTGTTTCCGTCGGCACACTTGCCGTTGCAGGACCAGCCGGAAGCACAACTCTGTGGAGCCGGTTGTTCACTTCCGCCGCTCCCGCCACTACCGGCTGGAACGTATCCAGTGCAGCAGGAAAGGCCGCCGCAAACGGCAACTGGACCACCAGATTCGGGCGCATGGCCAGTAGATTGATAGCATTGGTCATTTCCGGCGCACCAGGCACATTGTTCCGATGAGGCGCTGGAACGGTTATCAGTGCTCGTGTTGGAAATGTAGCTGGCTAAAGGAATTATGGCGGCTGAGACGATCATTACGGCCCCGATAAGGAGCATCGAGGCGGTGATGGCAAATCCGCCTTGTCTACTGCCTTGTCTCTGCGTTTCCAACCCAACTAGGCGAAACCAAAATAGTCGTAGCCAGCTGAGTAATTCGCCGCAAATAGGCATAGCCTAAGCAGCATGACAGAAAAAACTATGAATTTAAAGACTTGATGGTGATTTCCAGACTTCCTCGCGGTTGACCATCTTGCGGGCGCGCAGAGATGGGTGTTGGGGGTATTTCACCAAGCGACGTAGCCGCTGATCAAATTTCTCACGGACTTTCGCAGGTAACTTTTTATACTGCTTGGCAAATGGTCGAAGATAGACCACTTTCATACATGGGCGTGTAGGTCGGTAATGAGCGCCTCGGCGCTGTCAAATTCGCGATACTCGCCCTTTGCCAGGGCGTTATCTGCCTCACGTTCCAGCGTTTGCCACATCTGCGTCCAGTACCAAGACTGAGAATCGGCGATGGACTCGCGTTTCTCCTGGCTGATCTCACGCGCCAGCCGCCCTGCTTGCTCCAATAACTGAGCCAATTGCGAGAATTTCTCCAACGTCGAAGTTGGTAGGGTGATGGTGTCTTCGCTCATCGCGGGGTATTGTATCATTTGGGCAAAATCTCACCCTCGGCTAGATCCACACCTTGATTGATCGCTCAGGACGATCTCTGCGTGTTCTATAATCACGCCTATGGGAGTAATGTATGACTTGATTCAGAAATATCTGACGCGCTCGTTTTGGAAGGTAACCGGTTGGCCGCTGCGGCTATACGCCATAGTCTCAACCGTAGTTATTCTGACATTTCCGTTGGAGTACTATGTCCCCGTATTTCTTGTGGTCGGATTTATTGGCTCCCTGTTTCATACTGGTGAACCAGGACCAGCGACCTGGAGTGCTCGTGCCGTTATACAGGTGGAAACCTGGGGTTATCGCTATTTCTTTTTATTTATCGTAATCCTCCTTCTGCGAATGGAATACTATGTATGGACGCTTTTTATTATTTTGGTCGAAGGCGCTTTGCTTCCCAGTGAACCAGGCCCGGGTGCGTGGGTTCCTCGTTACGTACCAAAGGGGGAATCCAGAAAACCGAAGCCGTCAGGAACATGGACCGCCCGTTACATATCACAGGGAGAAGCTTGGGCTTACTTTATCTCTGTTGGGTTCGTTGTAGTATTTGTCCTGCGAAAAATCGTCATGACATATCTAGGGTAGCCTTTACTGGGGCTACCCTAGGAGCAAAGCCTATTGCCAGAAATCAAACTCGTTTTTGCCTTCGCAATAGTCACCGCCTCCGCTATCTATGAACAGATCGGCAAACAGACAAGCACCTGAGACTCGATCAAGAAATTGTGTTTGTAGAGGAAGATACCAGGAGTCGATGTATAAATCGGGATTCGCAGTTATCGTTGCCAGTGCAAAAAATGGATTCGGGTTTTTTGGCGTTAGCTCCAGCAACGTACAGACCATATCACCAATCTCACTGGCAACATTCGGATGAACTAGTCCTAATGCAGTATTCGGAAGACATATCAAGTCGAGCTTGGCGACACTATCTCCCACTGGAAAGTTTTCGATGAGGAATGCCGCAGTATCCGCCAATTGAACGACCAGTTGTAGACCTTCCTGGTCAAGGGCGCTTTGCAGGATTTGCAGTTGTTCGGGCTCCAACTGGTCTAATGTAGTCAAGGTAGCAATGTGTGACTGAGCGATAATCTCCTCAATGCGAGGATCGGTTAAATCACTTTGCAGCAAATTCCCAACTCTGATTAGGTTGGATACTTGCCGAAGATCAACCCAACCTGACAATCCATAAGGGTTGGTGATATGCATCCAATAAGGAACTTGTGGATCGGGGGTATAGGCATAATATCTCAGTGGTTCCAGGTAGCCTGAGATAGAGCTCGTCTCATTCGGTGCGCGGTGAACGGCAATCTCATCTAGAGCAACTGGCGCCGGAACGTACATGTAGGTGATGCTCCAGGGAAGATCTGCCCCAACAAACTGCGTGGGTATTTCAGACTTCACTAGCCACGGTTCAGCCATCGGCAGCCCTTCTGGAACATAACCGGTGGTCCCGTCAGACGACCGTATCAACCACCAGCGGTATCCGTAAACACTGGGGTCTGGGGCCACAGGAGCCTGGAGCTCAAACCACCGTGAGTACCATCCAGCATTAGTAACCGGACCTTCCACTACGAAGACAGCGGTTCCATTGTCCAACATCCCCACATCAGTACCGGGAACTGGATCGCCATAGAAGATGGGAATGCGGGAAAAAGGTTCAGCATTCACTGTGAGGGCGTCCCCTTCTTGCCATGGCGGTTCCCCATAACGCCACTCACAAAAGTCTTCGTGCCAATTTACCCAACCGAAGCCGTCGTAGAGTGTAACAAGCCAAGCGCAGCGGGAGCCCTCACAAACGGGTCCGTCAAGAACCTGATGTGTGTTCGTGAAATCTCTGGCCATGATGGCTGAAGGGAAGTCCCAAGACAGCGTATCTATCGTTCCCGACATTGATACGCGCCCACTTGATGTCTCTATATACCCAGCATCACCACTCTGTAAAGCTGCTTCAGCAGTTGGCCAAGCACGGACACCGATGTTGGAAGCTGAATCGAGTTCGTACCAAACGAACCGCATGCCAATATGGGGCTCGTTTTGGCAGTTCGCGGTATTCAGAGAAACCAATTGAGAATCATCATTCCTTTGGATTGGGAGTGGCTCAATCCAGTACTCCGCCCCATCTGTGCCCTCAGGTGCCCAGCCAGCCACTCCATCAGGGGTGCGCAACTGCCACCAGTTGAGACCATTGTGGCACTCTGGTCCCCCGATCACCTCGAACTCGTAGCCTTCAGGCATAGCCATGAGAATATTTGCTGATGCAGGACCGGATCGTAAGTTAGTAGGGCTTCCATCTGTATAAGTTACGCGTCCCCGATGGTTGACTGTCAAACGAGGCGGCACAGCGCCGGGGCAATCTCCTCTGGTACCCGTTACTACTGCCTGTGCCTGTTCGTGCTGGTTATGAATACTGGGAAGATGCGTTGTTGTATATGGAAGTAGATCAATAAAGTAATTTTCACCACCCTCCGCCATCCAGCCTGCGTCATGCGTATCTTTTAGCTCTACCTGCCACCATGTATATCCCTCAGCACAGACGGGACCTCCTATTACCCGAAACCACCTTCCTTCACTCACATTAGTCAGAACGCTAGCGTCTAGAGCCGGTTGTGCTCGTAGGCGAGTAGAGCTTCCATCCGTATAGGTCACATAGCCAAAAAAGTCTTTGACAATATGACTTGGGAGTGTTCCAGGACAATTGTTTTGATTTGCCGCCGTGAAATCATGAATCTTGCGAAAGGTATGGGGACCATGCCAAAAATACTCAGGGTTTGACCAGTTAAGCAAGTTATTTTCTAGAAGAATTTCTACTACCACTCCATTCCAGTTCTCAAAGTATCCACCGGGGCCCGGCAACACAAGATTTAGTCCGATATGACTTTCATCTATCCAGTAGTATTCTCCATACATCATCCCTTCCATTTTTGAAATACGGATTTGTCCATCTGGCAAGAAAGCTATTCCTTTGATTTGGGCGTATTCTGAATCCACGTTTTCCCAGATACCGAGTAACCAATTTTCTGAATTGGATTGTGTCCGCGCTTCGCTCGTTTGTTCAACTACTATACTCGTTGAGAGCATAGTCAGGACCAACCACAATCTGAAGATCTGTGACATGTGTTTCGAGCCTCTCCAAAGATACTCGTGCAAAATAAAACGTCTAGGACACACATGCGGACGACCTAATTTAGGCTCTGCTTGAAGGCGGAATCATCATTTCCAAATGTGAACTTCCCGCTACCTGCCAGACTGCCCCACTGAGCACCGCGTCATATGAGACCAAATTGCTCGTCGTAAACCAAAACACTCGCCCGCCTCCAGCCTGCTCAGCTTCTTCCCTTAAGTTCTCCAGCCGCTTGGGTCCAGACGTGACGGTCAGGACGCGCAGGCTGCGCGTGCCGTACCGCTTCTCATACTGTCCGCTGGCGATGTACGCCTGGTAAGCCAAGACTTTGTCGCGGAAGCGGCTGCGGGTCATCGTGCCCCGGTCAAGCTCCAGGAAAAAGCAGGCGCGGCCCTGGGGCACCTGCAAAACAAAATATCCGTCGGGAATGAGCGACACGTTGCGTTTGCGCCCGTGCGGCGTTTGAATCACCACCCGTTCGTAGTCCGCCTTCAACTGGTAATCATCGAGCCACTTTTCCAAAGTGTAGTCCAGATGACGCGCCGCGACCGTCACCGCCACGCGAAAGTCGTTGATCTGTAGCAAGTGCTCCAGAAACAGCGGACTGAGCTCCTGATTGTTGGGTGGCTTCCGGATATCCTTCGGGCCGCAATCCAACACCCGCCGCAGGATGTCCACTCCCCTTTTTCCCAAAGTGTAAAGCGCTGGACTGCTGGCCAGCCCGCCCAGCGTTGGCAGAAAATGCCGGTCCAAAAAGCCGTGTTGGTACAGCCGCGACAGTCGATAGGAAGTCGTGCTCTGCGAGCCGAAAAACAGCGCCTGCAGTTGGTCTCCGCGCATAATGCGGAACTCATGCACGGCCTTCAAGATTTCAACGTCTCGTTCCATCAGCCGCATCGGCGGCGGGTTGTCCACGCGCCGGTTACGGGGTGTTTTCATACGTTTCACCCTCAGGCATCAATCGAAGTCGGCTACCGTACCGCGTGGCCGTTGGCGCAAGCGCTGCTCGTAACGCTCCTCCATCCACGCCTCGACCTCCTGTCGGGTCCAGGGTGTGTAGTTTTGGATGGACTTCTGGCGAATTCGCGCTGCGCGCTCATCGGCGTCGGGCGGCTCTTCGATTGGTGGCAAGGTCTGAATGCTGAAGGTCGGCACCGTCTTGCCGTTAACCTGCATCTTCACGGCGGCCTGAAAGCGGTCAAAGTTCATCAGGTTGTCCGGCGTGAGGTTGGGCTTCAAGTAGCCCGAAAGCGCTCGTGCGTCGTCCGGACCACAGGCAAACATAATCGCCGCGCCCGCATTGCCCAGAATCGCCTCCAGCGTGCTGCCTTTGAGCTGCCCCAGATACTGGTTAGCTGCCGTCAGGCTTAAGCCGAATTTACGTGCCTCGGAGAACACCACCGGCAAGGCAGTGGTCACAAACTGCTGGACTTCCTCGACAAACAGGTAAAAGGGTCGAATCTCCTCGCTCTCATTGACTCGGCGGGTCATGGCCGCCATCTGGAAGTCGGTCATCAGCATCGCACCCAGGTTAGCCTGCTCACTGCGCGTTTCGTCGCTGTTCAAGTTAGCCAGAAAAATCTTGCCGTCGTTGAGAATGCTCTTGAAATCCAGCCGGTGCGGGTGACACACCATGTTTCGCACGGCACTGTTGCGATAGAAAATACGAATGCGGTTGAGCACTGGCTCGCGGACCTGAGCTTGCATCGCCTCGCTGAGCCGGTCAAATTCATCCCACCAGAACTCCAGCGCCACCGGGTCCTTGACGTGTTGAAGCAGTTCGGTCCGGTACTCGGCGTCCATCATGATGCGCGAGATATCGCGCGGGGTCGCGTTCTGCTCGTACATCAGCGCTACCAGCGCGCTGTACAAGACGTTCTCCATCCGGGTGCGGCTCCAGTCCTCGGCGTAGATTTTCTTGAGCACACCCATCACCTGGCTCACGGCTGCGTCACGCGGCACTCCTTCCGGCACGGCAAACGGATTGAGTGGAGCCGGATACTCGGTCTGTGCAAAGTCAATGAGCACCACATCATCTTCGCGCTCAGGGGGGATACTACTGCGTAGAATCGCTCGCACCAGACTGCCGTGCGGGTCAATCACCCCCACCCCTTCTCCAGCGAGAATGTCCTGGGTGATGATGTGATGCAGCGTGGTGGATTTGCCCACGCCGGTCTTGCCAACCATGTAGACGTGTTGGGCACGGTCGGCATCGGCCAGGGCAATGGGTGTACGTTGGCCCGAATGAATATTCTCGCCAATCACCACACCGGGGAGCTCGTGCACCGCCGTGGTGGGAGCCGCGACGTTGCCTTCGGCGGCCCACATGATTTCCTTAGCCTGGAATCCCTTGTGCGGTAGGTGCCACAGACTGGCGATTTCCTCCGGGGTAAGGATCAGCCGCGTCCGTTTCCACCTCTCGCCAGCCCCAGTTACCCACTGGTAAATTAGTGACAGCGTATTATAGCGCTGGTCTTGTCCCTCACTAGTAATCGAGCGAATCGAGTCCGGCCACGGTTCTTCGTCCCACACCAGAGCGTTGTACGGATCACGCACAAACTGCCAGACCTGACTGTCAAGGGTGGCCAACTCCTGCACGCGCTCGCGCACCGGACTGTCAATCATCACCGACAAGAAACACTGGTACAGCGGGCGGCTGAGCTTTTGGCGCGCTAGCGCCTGGTCGGCAGGTTGGTAGCGTTCTGCGCGCTCCGAGCGCACTCCGACCGAATCGACCAGTTTATGCAGACTGGTTGGTGTCACGAACTCCAGCGGGTGCACCGGGCTGGTGGTGATCAGTTTTTCACCAACCTTGTAGGCGTACTCAGCAGGCAGTGACAACGCCACCGCATACGTGATGCGCTCGCCCGGCTGAAGGCCGGACATGGCCTGGGTTACGGCGGCGAGAGGATCGAAGCTTTTGAGATCATCGACATACTTAATCGGCCAAACAAATTCCGCTCCTTGCTTGAAAAACAGCACGTAGCGGTAAAACGGGTACTCACGCTGCTCGCCTTCGTCGGCTCCCCACTCTACTTCGGCGTTGGGATAGTACGTGTTGACCGCTCGGAGGATATGATCAGGGAGTAGATCGCTGCGCCAATCGGTAATCTCCCACCAGATGTGATTGGGCTCGGCGACAATCCGCAGCGCCAGATGGACCGTGGTGCGCAGCAGATACTCGGCGAAACGCTTGGCATTTTCGGTCTCGAAATTCTCGCCTTTGGGCAAAACAATGCGATACCGGCGCGGCTCGGACAACGGCTTGTGCGCATCAGCCTGCTCACTGGTCTGGGTGGACTGTGCAGAATCGGTGTTAAAACCAAGAAAAAACAAGGCTGCCCCCACAATAGCGAACAAATATGCTGCGGTTCCCGGAAGGAGGATGAGCGTGATCGCCACGCATACCACACCCCCTAACATAAAGAGCGGCTGCCGGTCGGGGTTAGACGTTAGTCCCTCAAGCAATGCTGGTTTTTGAGTTGGTTTCTGAATCGGACCTTCCAGCGCATCTGGAAGCTTAGGGGTGGTGTATTTCTGCCAGGCGAAAATACCCAGAGCGGCCAATATCCCGGCAAACAAGCCGATGATGCTCCAGACCATGCCATTGAGGGCCTCTACTACAGGATCATCTTCACTTTCGTAAGGCATATCACTCCTCGCGGTGTGTTGCGGAAAAATTAACTAGATCAATCTGGTAGAGTTATATATCAACTCTCTATTTTGGGGAAATCGGTCCAGATGGCTCGATAGAACCGCGCGAAGCCAGTCCCCGCTGAGGGGCAAAGTGGCCCACCTTTGCCTTGGTCCCCCAACGTCTTCGCTCAGGCCGGGCGAAGAAGCTCCGATCTCTTGCCGATAGAACGGAGTCAGGACTTGACTCCGCGCCGGTAATGGCAGCGGCACCAGCAAGTGGTGCGGTGCCAGTTTTATTAAAGCGCGCTAGAACCCAAAAATAGTGTTAGAGTTTGGAAAGAGAACCGTGGGTTGGTCATCGCCCCCACGAAACCAAATTGGGTCGTTTAAGACGCTCTGACGCGTCACTTTGTTGGCGGTGGTGAATAGAAACACCTGCGCGTCCTTACCCACCGCGATTTCTGTTTGTTGTTTGAGATTGCGCATCCGCCGCTCGCCAGTTGTCACCACCAGCCAGCGCCCGGACTGGAAGCCAAAGCGCTGCTTGTACTCGCGGCTGCGCAGGTAAGCAACACCAGGCCGCACTTTCTCGCGGGCAAAACGAGGATTGTCTTCGGTCGCACAGTCGATTTCCAGCAGCAACCTGGAGTAATGCCTGCCGTGCTTGATGACGAAAAATCCGTCTGGGCGCACCAGGCGCTTGGCTTTCTTGCCACTAGCTTGCTTGTACTCGATCTGGTCCGGGTGGGCCCAGAACTCCCCTTCCGGAATCCACTGTTCCAGCGTGAAGTCCGGGTTGTCTTGGCACGCCTCAATTACATCCATTCGAAAATCATTAACCGCCAGGTCGTGGGCAATTTGCGCCCAGCGCGGCTCACGCCGGTAGGCAAACTCCTTGAGCGTCTGACCCCGCAACCCGGCCACGTGCGCCGCTCCCCTCTTGCCCAGCCAATAGACCATGCACGGCAAGCCCGCCCGCTGAGCGCGGCTGGGCTTGACCAGATAACCATGCTGAAACAGCAGGCTCAAACGGCCTCGGGATTGTCGCTCGCCGGTGAAAAACATCCGTCGAACCTGATAATCCGCCAGCACACCGTCAAACGCGTGGATCGCCTCCATGATGCGGGTATCGCGCTGGGTTAGTTGCATCGGGGCGGGCTTTTTCGGTCGCCTGGCCTGAGTGGGCGCTTTTTTGAGCGGAAACATCTCCATTTGTTGCAGTGTACCGGACACCGGAGGGGTTTTCTACTCCACTTGAGCATTCGGCAACGGCACTCGGCGGCAGACGCGGCCAAGTTCCTGGGTTCTCCCCCGTCGGCCTGTAAGGCCGACCGCCCTGGGCGAGCGTGGTGGCTGGCAGCCTCATCGTCAGCTACCCGCGTCCGACGCCCGCCGCTCCTACTCACCTGCGAGATCGATACACATGCTTGGGACACATTCAAAATCACACATCTTTCATGAAAGGCGGCGGCGACCGGGGCGGTCGGGCTTCAAGCGAGGCGTCATCAAGCGCAGAAGGCCGACGGGGGGTCGCCTGACGATGGTGGGGTTGAGTGTAACTGGTGAATTGGCTGACCTCTGGTCGATCAATGCAACCGGTGGAGCGAATACCCTGCTTGAGGAAGGCGACAAAGTGCTGGCCCATTATTTCCACGACCCTTCCGGGGCCGCCGCGCTACTGGCGGGGGTCATAGCGGAAGTGAGGGTGGAAATCTGCGCCTGAGTAGCAGGTGCAGTGCCAGCATATTCGCCGAAAAAGAAAAACTGAAATCGCCTAAACTTAATATTCTTCTTTCTTAATATTCTTATTCTATATAGGGAAGTGACAAAATGGCACTTCCAGAAGTGCCAATTTGGCACTTCAAGCCTGGTAGCTCTACTTTTTACGCCTCACTTCGGCCTTCTCTACCCTGCTACGCAAGGTATAAACGTTCGTCCTTCCCAAACCTCTGCGCTTCTTTTCCAGGTAGCCGGATTGCTCAAGCTCCTTCATGAAGCGCACAGTGGATCGCTTCGAGATACCGGTGTCTTTGACGAGTGCTTCCTGACCAGGAAAACAACTATCCTTCTGCCAGGCGTAGCTCAACAGCATCGCGTAACACAGCTTCGCGCCGGGAGATAAATTCGCATCACGCAGCACGACGTTGGGTACCTGGGTAAAGCCATGCGCGGATATCGGGTCAAACCCTTCAAGGATGATCTGCTCGTACTTGGCCAGTGATGCGCCGATGTGCTCCATTAGTCCTCGAGTTTTTCCATGAGCCGTGTGAGAAAGATATCCAAGGCGTCGCGAATAAGCTCGCTCGATGACACCTTTCTCCCGGTCTTCTTGTAGTAAAGGTATTTCGCGTCATTGATCACTTCTTTCTGGTCGGTATAGATCTCAAAGCTATATCTTTCGGTCAAGCGCTTGTCTTCATCTTGTGGGTCATCTATTGAAGTAAGCACAGAACTCGTTGAGTGTGTGTTGTCCATATCACCGTTCGGTGATTCCGTTCGGTCAGACCGTTCGACCGTTCGGTTTTGGGTAGTGTTAGGGATTTGCTCCGATTTCTTCGTCGGATTTGAGGGAGTGGTTGCCGGTGACGCTTTTTTTGACCTGGTGGCTGGCGCAGGAGAAGGGGTGTGATCGCGGAAAAAAGCCGAGCCTTCCTGAAGCTCATTCATAATCGAGCTGGTCTCTAACTTCTTTTTCATAAACTGATCTCCTCGAGTAGGGTTTGGTAGGCCTTGGCCGACAGGGCGTTTGGGTTGTAGTCAAAAATGTCGGTCTTGTTGAAATGGGCATCCCGAATATCCGTATTGCGGGGAATGATGGTGTTGAGCACCTGGCTGGTATACGACTGGCGCAGTATTTGCAGTGATGTCCTGCTATTGATGGTCGAGTCGCTCATAGTGAACAAGTAGCCCAGTAGTTCCAGGGATGGGTTGAAGTATTCCTTGACCTCGTGCAGGGTCTTGTTGATTTGATTGATACTGTCGAGCTCAAAGTAGCCAGGTGAGACTACCACCAACACCTTGTCCGAGGCAGTGAACGCGTTGATGGTCAGCCAGGAAAGGGTGGGAGGACAGTCGATGATGACGTGATCGTAATTGCCCGCCATCTGATCTAGCTGGGTTTTCAGCCGGGCCTCACGGTGGTCTTTGGCTGTTGTCAGCTCGATATCGGTATTGGAGAGCAAAATGTGTGAGGGAACCAGGTCAACACCTGGAATTCTCGTTGGGTGAACCGGCAGGGGATTGCGCTCCAAGACGGTGGTATAAATCGTGTCATCTTTAGAGATCTTGGGGTAGTTTTCCAGCAAAACTTTCGAGGAATTTGCCTGGGAGTCAATATCGATCAGTAAAACGTGTTTGCCTTGTCTTCCCAGTCCGGCGGCGAGGGCGATTGAAGTGGTTGTTTTCCCAACCCCGCCTTTTTGCGAGGCGACAGAGATAGTCATATTTTCCTTTCGGTATGCAGAAAACCTAGCTAGAGGTTATTTCGGCAAAACCTGGATTTATATCCGTTGCAGTATGGGCACAAAACGGATGGACTTTCAAGTAGGGATTTGCCTGCAATAGTGCCTGTTTACGCCGATTTTGACCCTTCTCAGCGCGGCAGAAGCATATCTGCCATCGACTTTATGGTCGCGGTAAAACTGGAGTCCAATCCCTGGAGCTGTCGCCATTTCATCCAGAAGTCGATAATGCTGCCACCGCCACAGCCTGCCCAGCAGTGCCAGAAGTTTTCCTCTCGGTTCACGCCAAAACTTTTATGTTGGTCCTCATGGAAAGGGCAGCAGCCGGTCGCGTTTTGGTCGAGTTCGACGTAGCGTCGCACAAAATCGTAGACGCTGATCGAGTTTTTCAGGCGCTCGGATAGCGTGGCTCCGGCTGGCTCGTGGCTGGCTTCGGGGAAGAGTGGCTTGACCTGGGAAAGGTCAACTGGTGATCGCTCCGTGGACACGTGCCTGATGTAGTCAGGTGGCACAATCTGCGGGGCTGACATGAGGCGTACTTGCTCGCGCACGCTTGGCGCAATGGGTTCACCTTCAGGTGTGACAAAGTAATACCGCTGCCCGGTGAGGCGATGTTTACCCAGTGGCAAGCGGACCAGTGAACCAGGACCTGTTTTGAGCACATCCTGCTTAGGGAAAAGCTCGATGCCTTGTAGGCCATAGCGTCCCAGGAGGCGCTGGCCAAACTGCCGGGCGGTTGCTCCTGGAATAGGGGAGAAGAACAACCACAAATGCCCGCCACGTCGGGAGGGCTCCAGGTAGGCAGTGATGCCATCCTGTTCCAGGTCTTTGGTCATTTTGAGCAGCTCGCCCCACTGTTCAGGCATGTCGGCATCTAGGCACAACCAGCGGGCCCGGCTGTGCTCATCCAGCGCATACGCGCCGAGTGTCATGATGCCTTTGAGATGGGCCTGTAAGTAGTCGAGTTGGAAACGACGCTTGATCGTCAGGTAGCGTCCGTCTTCGGTTTGGATGGGGTAGCAGTCTTGTCGGGGGATGAAAGTCTTGGCGTACCGGCGCAAAATCGTGCGGTCTAATTCTGGCGACGGTGGTTTTTCCCTGCCCCTCACACGAACATTATACAAAACGGCTGAAATGGACTGAATTGATGGCAAGTTCTGGCGTTATTGGTTAGTTGTTTGATCGGTATTGCGCTTGAGTGCTTCGTAGTCAGCGATGGGGAGCATGACCAAAACGGGGAGTCCATCGCGCTCGACGATGAGATGCTGCTTGTCCCTGAACACCCGGCGCAGCGTGTCGCCGATGTTGCGCTGGAGTTGGGTCGAGGAGATGATTTCAGGCGTGGGGTTTGCTTGGCTTGATAGTTGGCTCATCCGTATAGTTTAGCATCAGTCTGTAGGACTATGTATTCAGGAACAATGAATTGAAGAGATATCAGTGTCGTTCTATCCAGAATCTCCATCTATGGGTTTTGAAATCGTACGCTGCGCAGGATGAGGTGTAACTTGACAATATAGGTTCATAATCCAGATCGCCAGTGCCGCCAACGTACATTTTCGCGGTGATAGTTATGGTCTCATTTATTTGCTGCAACGTGATACTAACTACGGCGATCAGGTCCATATCAAATAACTGCCCAACGATAGCCGTGAAGTCTTCTGAGTATTCGACAGAACCGGTGTTGTCTGGTTCAAGCTCCCCCATCGGGTTTCCGACAGGTTTCAGGTCGTAGGGCATGGCAGCAAGCGCCTGACGAAACATGGTTTCGAGTGATTCGTGATGGGTCATATACCTCCTGTGGTTTGTTGGTGTCTCAGAATTGATCAATCCAGAATTCCCAGGTTTCGTTTTCCAGGTCGTACACTCCCTGGAGTGCCGAATCATCTGGCAGGATGCGGCCCTTTTGCCAGTCTCCGTCACGGGCAATTCCCATGAACGCCGTGATAGTGACCTCGCCATCTTCCTGGCGTAATTCCACCCAGCCACCGGCGATCAGGTCCATATCAAACAACTGGCCGACTTTGAAAGTGAACTCTTCCGAGTACTCAACATAACCGGCGCTGTCCGGTTCAAACTCGCCCACCGTGACGCTGGTGGGTTCCAGATCGTAGGGGATAGCCTCGACGGCTTGCGCGTAAAGGTCTTCTAGTGATTCAGGTTGTGTCATATACCTCCTGTTATCTATTATATGTATTGTTACTTAATATTATATAACAATACGTATAACAAACAAGGGGCAGATCAGGGAGTGAACCGTTTGCGGCTGCGCTTTCGTGTTATGCGTTATGGCGCTGTTGAGAATGACATGCGTATGTTTCAGCGGTCTCTGAGTGGCTGATATCAACAGGCTGGGAGGTGGTCACGGAAGTGGACGCAGATCTCCAGACCAAAGCCTGGCAGATGCAAAGCAAAGCCATTGAAGAGCAGACCTGAAACACTCATTCAGAGAAATTCAAAGTGCAAGAAATCGCCGAATCGAAAAATCCGCCCTCTCTCCTCATATACGTAGTAGTGGGGGTGGTCCGGAGGGGGAGTTCGTCGTATTTTTCGGTAGGCCTTGGCCTGTTTTTGGGTGAAAACTGCGGTTACTGGTTACCGTAGGGGAGACCGTAGATAGCTCTGTGTCGGGATGTCCATTCTCATTATGCTTGAGAAGCACAGGTGAGCATCTTCACTTTCCGGCCTGAGCGCGATGAGTATACTTGGCGACAGGGTGGATCTTGTTTCTGATTATTATTGCGCCCTTAATCAAGCTACTCAGATGATTTCATCCACTCTTGTAGTTGATTGTCTGCGGGGTGAGTAGTGAATACTCTCAGCGAGAAAGTCAGTTTCATCTGGTCTGTTGCCGACCTCATCCGTGATACATTCAAACGCAGCAAATACCAGGATGTCGTCCTGCCATTCACTGTACTGTCAACCCTCACGCGGGTCTTGGATTTGAGGGAGATCACGATGACCAAAAACGCTCTCCGTCTGATCGCTGTTGTTCTGCTCGTTAGTTTGCTGACTCCAGCGGCCACACTCGCCCAGTTCGATTTGGAGGTCGTGCAGGCTCCAAAGGACTACCGTGATGGTATCTTAACCTCATTGAAGCCCATCAAAGCCGCGGATGCGGATGTGATTTTCGTGAATGGAATACTGACGGACGCTCCGGGACATAAGGATGGACTGATACGAGTATCGAATGTCTTTTCCGGCCTTGATGTGATCGGTATTTACAATGCGACTGAAGGGGAGTTCTCTGATATCGCTCAAGGTTTTGACGACTTAAGACAAGGCCTGGGCCTTGAACGCAAAGGCCCGATAAACCCGGCTGTTGAAAAGCTCCTGACCTATTTGCTGTTGTACGACCATGAGGTGACGATCGTCGCACACAGTCAAGGTGCAGCCATCACATCAGCTGCGCTCATGGAGTTCGCAATGAACTATCGTGAACGTGCTAATCGTCTTCGCCAAGTCAACGTGATCACCCTGGGCGGGTTTGCTGCCTCCTTTCCTGAAGGGCCACGATATTTGCATGTGGTTTTCTCTTCCGACCCCGTCCCCGTTGTTGCAGAGAACACCTGCCGGGAACAACGCTCCGAACAAGCCTACAGAAACTATCAGCAAGCATGGTATGTCGTGAATGATGGCCCGGCCCCTGAACCCTTCAATATACCTGACCTCCCCTGTTTCGTTTCGGAATTTCCTATTCCTCACGAACACTGGCAACATGGCCTTGAAGCCTACTTGGATGCGTTGCCGACAGAAAGTGCTGTTCAGTCACCTCCGATTTCGCAGCAAGCCTCGCTCAAGAGAGTACGGACTTATGATGGCATAGGGCAAGTGATATTATTCCCCAGCACGTTGCAGTTTTTGCGCAATATTCCCGTCTCGTTGGTGAGTAGTTACAGCCTGGTAGATCACACAGCCGGCACGCTGGCGCTTGTTCGCAATGACCAGGAGCTAAGCTGGTCTGGACAACCGCTCTTGCACCGTGTGGCCCACTATCCGATTGATACCCGTACGATGGAGCTTGTACGCGATTTTCCGGTCGCATGGGCGGGACAGGTAGGGTTGTGGGATGGTGAGGGTCTGGTTCCCATTGACTGGCCTTCCAATGTGCAGCCGCGCGATTATACCATGTGGTCAGATGATCTTCGCATCGCTGTAACACTCACATATGACGGTTGGGAGATGCACGAACGCAGCGGTATGTTTCTATCCCTATTCACGGCCAGTGGCGGGCCCCACGTGATTGATCCGGCGGTGATTCAGCAGATGCAGCTTCCACTGGTATTCTCTAAAGAGCAGGTTATCGGATTGATCGTCGCGAGTGATATGCCGGACCCGATCAAGAACGCGATGCCTGGTTTGTTTGAAACCTGGGAAGGGGAGGTGCCCCTGGAATACTACTATGAGTACAACGCGATGTATTGGGTTGATAATGAAAGCGGCCTGGTGATCGACACAGCAGTACATGAACGACGGTTGATCGGACTCCCGGAAGAACTGTTCCACAACTCACCGCTGGCTGCGCTACCCGAGGAACAACGCGCTGCCTTGCGGATCGTGGCGTATGACCTGAGCTACCAGGCTACCGATCAGACCGTCCAGGATGCGGTAGAAGAAGCGCGGGAGTTTCACCAGCTCTCCGGAGGTACAGATGGCACTGTGCAACTGTGGAATGTGCCAGGCAGTTAAGCCACTTCTATACCATGCCAGTTCACAACTATCACTATCCGAACATCAACTGCGAAGGAGATTTATCAACCATGAAGGAGAACAGAATGGTTATGTACCGTAAATCCGGTTTACTACTGCTCATCCTGCTGATCGTTTCATCGTTGGCGTTGACCGCGTGCGGTGGCAGCGACAGCAAAAACGAGGTTAGCCAAGATGAAGCCAATGGTAGTGCTGACACATCGCTACCGCAAACATTCGTGTCGGCTAACGGTGTGACGCTCCGTTACCCGCAAGGCTGGGTCGCGCGCGATCTCGTAGAGGGGCCCCTGGTATATGCGGTCGTAGCTAACTCGCAGGCCGTACTCGATAACCTCGACTCCGATGCACCAGGTCAGATGCCAGCAGGGGGGTTCTTTCTCACTATAAATACCGTAAGTTGGGCCGATCTTGCTGCCGCTTTGGGCGTATCTGATGTGGCAGCAGTGAAAAGTGTAGGCGTCACGGGAGTGATGGAGATGTTTTACACGCCTGTTGACATGACACCGTCAGATGGGGATAGTTTTCAGTTCGGCAATGTAGAAGCGGTAACTATCGGGACAATCGAAGCTGCACGGGCCAGTTTTATCGATAGTGATACCAAGTCGTACGGCTTCAACATCGCTTACGAGTTCGATGATGACTGGCTAGCGTGGATACAAATGCAAGCCCTCGAAGGAGAATTGGCTGGCTTCGAAGGCATCGCCTACGAGATCATTGAGAGTATCACATATGACGCTCCTGCTGGCTAAATGACCATCTGTAGATCGGGGCACTGCGTTTCAAACATTATTGCGCCTGCTCACCCCAATTGCGTTGTCTGTTTCGATCGGCTTTCATTTTGAGAAAGGAGAATATACAAATGTCCGGTGTAGTTTGCCCACAGTGCGGTCATGATGATCGGATACAGAAAGTCCAGGCAGCGGTGGTAGGAGGAATCAGCGAGGTGAGGTCGTCCGGGGGCTTTGGAGGGGTTACATACTCAGGCGGTCAGTGGGGGGCGTTCGGAGGGCCTTCGGCAACAAGTGGTACTGCGAGCACTTTGCTAGCCCAGCGTTTAATGCCACCAGACGAACCTAAAGTGCGCTTGCCTTGGTATCGCAGGGCCTGGCTTATGCCTGAAGGGTTCAATGAATGGTTGTACTTCAAGATCGGTCCGCTGTGGGATGGTTGCAGCTTGATAGCTCTCTCCGTTCTGTCAATATTGCTTGTCCTAGGGGCTGTGGTTGGGCTTATTTCTGGTGACTCCGGAGGAGCAGCTAATGTTTTTTGCGGGGCAGTCTTCTGTGGGCTTTTTGTCCTGTATATTTCGAGAAGAAGGGGCAGCTACAGCAAGGAGAAAGAGCGCCTCGCGGCTGAGCGTGTCCTGTGGGAACAGGCCATGGCTCGCTGGGCCGGCCTTTACTACTGTTTCCGCGATGATATTGTCTTCGATCCGGAAACTGGCGAGTGGTGTCACCCAGCCGACTTGCATGAATTCCTCTACGCCGGTCTACGCGAATAAAGGAGTCTGGACGGATACCGCGCCGCGCTCCCCTGTCGTTCGGCTCGTTCTGCGCGGCAAAACATGATGGGTGTTACTGACAGGGCGCAGCCTGGCGTGCCAAGCTTTCGACCAGACTGCGCTTCATCTTCTGTCAGGGTAGGAGAACTGCCTCGACCACAACCTCTGTGGGGGCTGGTCATTGGCGGTGGCGCGACCGGAACCGCCGCCCTCTATGATCTGGTGTGGCGCGAGTTGAGCGGGGAACACCGCAGCCGAAGGGCCTGACATGTTCGGCAAAGTCAATTCGTTGTCCGGCAATCTTGTTGGTGATCCTCAGGGTGCATTGGGTCTATGGGCCAGCGATTTACTGGAGGGTGATTTGCTGCTCGACCCGTTAGAGATAACAGCGGACCGACGCAGACTGGCGCTCTTGGCGGGCAGTCCGATGATTGACGCAATCTCTGCGGAATACTGTTGATCGGGTCCATTGCTTGAACCGCGTCTCAGGCCAGGTCGCACTGTGTTGTATGACCTCGCTTATCTCTCTTCTTATCTGGTTGACGATCACTGGTTGATAACCTTGCGGGGAAATGTTGCTCATTACAATGTGATACTGCGAGGAATTCTACCCGATTTCACCGCGGATTGTCTTTTTGGCCCCCACAACACTTGAAACGCTCTTTCAGAGAAATTCAAAAGAACGAAAATTCCGTGAATCAAAAACCCGCCCTCTCTCACATATACGTAGTGGTGGGGTGTGGTTCGGAGGGGGAGTTCGTAGTATTTTCGGTAGATCTTGGTCTGTTTTCGGGAGAAAACTACGGTTATTGGTTACCGTAGGGGAGACCGTAGATTGGTCTCAAGTAGTCGCATTCTCGCGCAGTTTTTTGGACGTGTCATGATCGGCTGTGGATGCTTCTTAACAACCCCGAATGAGGACACGAATTCTGCCTGGAGTAACGTGCAGAGTGACAAATTCACAGATGTTTCATGAATGGACCATACTGTGCCGTCGTAGTTTTATTGCGCATTCTGTCGTTCTGCCTATCATAGTAAGAACGGCGTAATGTAGCGCTATTTCCGTGGTATAGGGCAGACTTGGCTGCCTTTGTGATGCCAGTGATTTCTGTTTTTCAGAGACTATGTTTTTCAAGGGTGGGTCATGTCGATCAGTTCCCTGGGATTTCAACATCTGTCACTTCGTTCCGCCGCTGACATTCACGAACTATTCCGGCTTCTTGGATATCCAGTGTATGAGCCAGAGCCGTTCGAAGGTCCTGATCTGGATGAACTAGAACTCGACGAAGTTGACGTGGCCTCAGTTAACCGCGCCTACGTCGTGTCCAATCTCGACAATCACGCGGTCTATCTGTACGAGGTCGATGATCTTCGCCAAACACGACTGCGCGGACTGGCCTGGAACGCGCTCCAACGGAGCGGGACAGCCCTGCTTGTTGTAACCCGTGACTATCGCGAGATTGTCTTCGCTCACCCTCGGTTTGTCGGCAATCCTACCAAAAGCAATGTGCGCGTGGACAAGCTGAAGATGATCGTGAGCGATCCAACGCGCCACGACCTTGACACCCTGAACACCATTCACGCCCACCGGCGTACAGGCCAGCAGGTCTATGAAGCGCAGGCCGAAGCCTTCAACGTCACCAAGATCACCAAGCGCTTCTACGACGAGTACAAAGTTCACTACGACCTCGCACGCGAAGCTATTCGCCACTACAACCGGGGCATTCCCGAATTCCAAAACGCCGACCAGGAAGCCAAGCTGCACGCCTTCACTCAGCGCTTGTTAGGCCGGTTGATGTTTCTCTATTTCCTTCAGCGTAAGGGATGGCTTGGCGGACAAAAGCGCTTCTTGGGCGACCAGTTTATTGAAACCGTGCGGCGTCATGCCGGTGAGTTCCGGGGTGATCAGGAAACGTTTTACTACTACACCGAGGTTCTGGAGCCGCTGTTCTTTGAAACGATGAATACGCGGCGGCTCGAAAATGCCACACGCTGGCCAGGTGTCCGGATTCCCTATCTCAACGGTGGGTTGTTCGATAAATCGCGTGATCCAGAGGGCTTGATTGTCCTACCAGACTCGTTGTTTGATCCGAACAGTAGCGATGGATTGCTCGCGTTTTTCAACCGCTACAACTTCACCATTGCCGACGATACCCCGCTTGAACAGGACGTGGCCGTTGATCCGGAAATGCTCGGCAAGGTCTTCGAAAACATGCTCGAAGAGCGTGACCGGGGCCAGACGGGTAGCTTCTACACGCCACGCACGATTGTCTCGTACATGTGCCAGGAAGCGTTGGCTGGATACCTGGAAGAGAGCGCGAATATCCCACGCGAGACTACCCGCGCCCAGTTTGATCCCGACACTGATGTAGCCCTCACGCCAGAAGAAGCGCAGCGCATAAACGCCGCACTGGACACCTTGACCGTGCTCGATCCGGCAGTCGGCAGCGGCTCATTCCTGATTGGGATGCTGGGAGAGATCATTCTGCTGCGCCGAGCTTGTGCCAGCGCACTGGACGTTGAGGTCACTCCGGCGCTGGTGGCTGACTGGAAAGAAGCGATCATCCGCGACACGCTTTACGGCGTAGACATCAAGCCAGAAGCGATTGAGATAGCCCAACTTCGGCTGTGGCTGGCGTTAGTGGTGGACCAGACCATCGAGCAGGCGCGGCCCCTACCCAACCTGGACTACAAACTCATGGCAGGCAACAGCCTGATCGAAACTATCGACGGCGAGCCGGTACTGACGGATAGCGCCACGGCTATGCTGGATGCATCGGCGAAAGACGAATGGGAGCACACCGACTCGCAGCTCAAGATGTTCGATCCCAACCCGATGCAGATGCGCATGGGGTTATTTGAGTCCGAAAAACAGACCCAGCAGGAACGCGTCAGGCTCGACGAACTACGTCAGCAGTTCTTTCGCGCAACACCGGAGGAACGCCGCCAGTTGCGCGAAGAGATCACCGCTCAAGAACGGCGGATTGTCTTTTCGAGCCTGAAGGAAAAGGCCGAAGCGCTGCAAACGCAAATCGACCACCTGGGCAAAAAAGCTGCGCTGGCAGGCGGCATCCTGAGCCGCACCGATCAGCGCAAGCTCGAAGACGCCAGCGCCAGATTGACGCGTATCACCGACTTGCAGGAAACCATGCGCAACCCGGAAGCCACACTGCCATTCTTTCTGTATAGGCTGCACTTCAGCGAGGTCTTCACGCGCAAAGGCGGATTCGACGTGGTGGTTGCCAACCCGCCCTATGTGCGCATGGAAGCCATCACCGACCAGAAGCCGGAACTGCAAGCATCCTATCCTGAGGTGTACACCGGCACGGCAGATTTATACGTGTACTTCTTCGCACGGGGCATTCAACTGCTCAGGTCGCATGGCCAGATCACCTACATCGCGCCGAACAAATGGCTGCGAGCAAGCTATGGTGAGAAGCTGCGCGGGTATTTCGTCAACTCCGTGCACATCGAGCAAATCATTGACTTTGGCCACGCGTCGATTTTCAAGGGTGCGGATACCTTCCCGTGTATCGTGGTATTCCAGAAAGCCAATGGCACACCGGCACACGCCGCTCATGTCCGCGTGACCCAGTTTCCCAGAGACGAATTCGACCAGTGGGACCTGCGCGATTTTGTCGAGGACCAGAGCCACCCAGTTGCGGCGAAGCGTTTCTCGGCGGCTCCCTGGAGTCTGGAACCCGCGGACATCGAGCGCTTGATGGCCAAGATTCAGGCGGCAGGCGTCCCGCTGCGTGAGTTTATTGGGGCGGAACCCTACTATGGAATCAAGACCGGGCTGAACGAAGCCTTTCTGATCGACACGGCAACCAGGGATCACCTGGTGGCCGAAGACCCCGCGTGCGAGGCGATTATCCGCCCCTATCTGCGCGGTCAGGATATCAAGCGCTGGACGCCCAAGTGGGCAGGGTTGTGGATGATCCTTCTCAAGTCGAGTGAAAATCATTCTTGGCCGTGGAGCAAAGCAGGTACACGCGCCGAGCAGGTTTTCGCGGAGACTTACCCGGCACTCTACGCACATATGAAACCGTTGGAGGAAAAACTCCGGAAGCGTCAAGATCAAGGTCGGTTTTGGTGGGAACTCAGATCATGTGCGTATTACGAGATTTTTGAGCAACCCAAGATTATCCACACAGATATTACTTGGCGCGCACAGTTTGCTTTCACTGAAGGCCCCGTTTATCTGGTTAACACCGCTTATGTTTGGCCAACCAATGATTTATACTTGTTGGCGGTTGTCAACTCCCCGTTACTTTGGGCATTCATGTGGCGCAATGCCATGCACGGAAAAGATGACGCGCTGCGCATGATCTACTCATTTACTGAAACTCTACCTATTGCTCAACCGACTGGTGAAATCCGGGCAAAAATCGAGCCACTTGTCAAACAGTTGATCGCCCTCTCGACAGAGTCGCAAACCCACGCTACGCAGACGGAGATGCGTCGCCTGGAACAACGTCTATCGAATTTGGTTAATCAGGCTTATGGGCTGACACCGGAGGATATCGAGTTGATATGGCGCACGGCTCCGCCTCGAATGCCAATAGAGCCGCCGGAACGCGCTGGGAAACAATGATTGTTCGGTTCAACGCTAATGTCTCAGGCGTACGGGCTAAATGAGGATGAAATCGCCGTGATAGAAGGTCATCTCTCACGCAAAACCTAGAGCAACTACCATTTCTCATACCCTCAGAAATTCTTTGTTTTGCGGTGCTGGAATCAACACACCTTGGAGGTAACAATGGCCCGTGAAGTCACGATGCTGCGCTACCGTTTCAATTCAGGAATATGGAATTCGACGGTAACTGATGATCTCGTTGCCGAGCGCTTGGGAAGAGCGTTTACTGGAAGTCATTTGTTTGGTGAAGAGGGCCGACAATATGGCTTCATTGATTGCCAGTATAGGAGGGGTATTGTATTAGGCTACTTCACGCAAGAAGGAGCTAAAGAAATTATCCGATATGATGCAAAAGTAAACGTCCAAACAACTACCGAACGATCATTTGCCCATATCTTGTTCGCATTGCATATCAGATCCGGTATCGTTGCAATTCAGAAGACACGGATTGTTGGTTTTGTTGATATGAATCTTTCCGACATGCGGAGACAGTTTCCGGTTGCTGTCGAAGAACTGATGAACTCAGTGAATATTCCAGTTATTCGATTGTTTCTTGAACAAGACAGATTGGAAATAACGACAGAGCACTTGTATCAAATTTTCATTAACTATAAGACCACTTTCCTTAGAATCGTGAATCTAAAGGGGAAGACGGTCCCTACCTATGAGGAATTTAAAATCTTCAATCCGCGTGTTGAGGATGACATAATTTTCCGTCAAGTATTTGAGGAAGATATACAACTAGGTCTTGATAGACTCGAGCTAAAATCAGACGAGTCAGACAATTTAGGTGATACAGCTTTGGCTCGATTAGGGGCAGTTGTCGGAGATATAACGTCGCTGGCAGTGGATCCTGGTGGCGATGGACAGAGTATTCCATTGACAACCCGCGTTGCCGACCGATTCAAAGTGCAGATTTCCTCAGATAACGAAAAGTATCCTGTTTCAGCGGACGATAGTGATGCTGTCGCGCGTCCCCTTACCCTGACATTAACCCTTGAAGGTGTGCAGCAAGATGTGGCTCAGTTAGTGAGAAATCTTATGGCACTTACCGCTCATTATTTTGCCGATGAAGGGGACGGCAATGACGACTAAACCCTCAACCCAGGAAATAGCCCGGGCTGTATTAGAGGGCAAATCGTATGTAAATGCCATTGAACTCAGTACATTGGCAGAAACAAATAAGATTCTTGCAGCGCAGATCGATACGACTCGATTGAAGGCGTTCGTGATAATTTTCGGGCCTGAAGCCAAAAGCGCCGTTGTGACCTATCCGCTGATTTCAAAAACGCGGCTGCAAATCGTGAGTAATGAACGTTTAGATAGTGACCAGTTCGATATTGCTCTGCATAGTCCTGATGTAATTGGCAACATCCTACCGTCCTTCTGGAAGTCACGTGTCGTGGAGGAATGGAAAACACTGACCTTTGCACTGGTTATTTTGGTGGTAACGCTGTTTTCACTGGCGGTTTTCTCCAACGACGCACCTGCACGTTACGCAGCATATCTGTCAGACCCGGATTCTGAACAAATCGTCCATGGTGTTATCAGGTTTTATGAGGTCGTGGGCCAATCATTGCTTACTGTCATGACCTTGTTTTTGACTGTGTTCGCGTTATTTACAATTTCGCAGAATGCCGATATGGCCAAAGATCCAAATCTATATGTACATGGGTTGTTCCACAAGTTTATGCGGGATGATCGGTATATTACGTTAGCTACCGCCATTTCTCTGTTGGCATCAGCTCTTGGACTTCTACTCACTGCCGCTCCTGATGAGATATTCCGCCTGTCGATTCGGGGCCACGTGTTAAACAAAGTCAATACATTAATTCCTGTTCTGTATTCTATCTCTGCCGCCACGTTTTTTATCAGTCTCACATCCCTAAGTTACTATTCCCAGCGTGTGATTAAAGCCTACGAATCAAATCTGATGAAGAGCCTTCTTGATCAGCGCGAAGAGCTAGCGGAAGCATACAAGCAACAAGCAGAGCAGCCTTCAGAAAAAACAGGCGGCAATGGACACAATGGGGCCGCCACAAATTAGGCTCCGCGATCGCTGACGAAGGATAGACAGGATATGTATCATCCGCCCGACTACATCGACAATACCGCTGAGGAACGCGTACTCGGCGTTGTGTTGCACCGCCTGCTCATAGAGTGGGATGAACACGAACTGGACATTGCCAGCGGTTTCTTTGAGCCCAAGGTCTGGGAGATGTTGGGCGCTGCCCTGCGAAGATTGGTGAGTTTCCGCCTGCTACTGGGCCGTCCTCCGGAACTAGAAAGCCCCGAGGCTGACGATGGGGTAGTGGATTTACAGCGGTTCTATCGCCAGCGCCTGCGCGAAGACCTCGAAGCACTGCCGCTCAACCGGGACTATGCCTTCCTGATCGACGACCTAACCGCTTTTCTGGCCCAGGAGTTGGTTCAAGTCCGATACTACAATGGGGCATTTCTGCACGCCAAAGCCTACCTGATGCCCCATGCGGCGATTGTCGGCAGCAGCAACTTCACGCCGTCCGGCATGACCCGCCAGGCCGAACTGAATCTGGTGCAGAAGAATGACGCTGTCATCCGTGATCTGCGCGAAAACTGGTTCGAGCAGATGTGGGTCTATTCGACCGATCACAAACAAGACCTGATTGACGCGCTGAACGAAAGCAAGTTCGGCGATGCCCCCTGGACCCCGCACGATGTGTTCATCAAGGTTCTGTACGAATATTTCCGCGACCGCATCATCCCCGAAGAAGTCGAGGCGCGCATAGGCGTTGAGTTAGCAAGCTTCCAGCAAGAAGGTCTTCGAGAATCCATTCGCCTGATCGACCGGCATGGCGGCGTGATTGTCAGCGATGCGGTCGGGCTTGGAAAGACCTATATCGGCATGAGCTTGCTGGAGCACTACGTGTTGGGCAAGCGTCGCAAGGGGCACATTCCGCGCGGGCTGGTCATCTGCCCGGCGCAGTTACGCGATCTGGTCTGGGAACCCAAATTGGATGAATACGGTATCAAGGCAGAAGTTATCTCTCAAGAACTGGTAAGCCGTGATTCGTTCGATTGGAAATACTTCAACCGCTATGATGTGGTGCTGATCGATGAGAGCCACAACTTCCGCAATCCGGGCACCAACCGCTACCAGAATCTGATGAAGATGTTGGCCACCGGCAACCCGGATACGAAGGTCATTCTCCTAACGGCAACGCCGGTCAACAATTCGGTGTGGGACCTGTATCACCAGATTTCATTTATCACGCGCGGTCAGGATGTGTTCTTCCGCGAATACGGCATCCGCAATCTCAAGGGCTTTTTCCGAGAGGTGCAGGACGGTGGCGCGGACATCTTCACGCTGCTAGAGCAGACGATGGTCCGTCGCAGCCGCCAGGATGTGAAGCTGCGCCAGCAGGCAGGTGAGGAAATCCGCCTGCCAGGTAAGGGGATCATTCATTTTCCGGAGCGGCTGCTATATAGCGTCAACTATGATTTGGAAGCCACTTATGACGGATTCTACGAGAAGATCGTGGCGCGGATCGAAAGTCTGTCCCTGATTAGCTTTAACATCGAGCAGTATCGCAAAGGTGATATCGATCAGGAAGTCGAGCGTGTGCGGCAGTATTCGAATGCGCTGATTGGCATCCTGAAAACGCTCTACCTCAAGCGTCTGGAAAGCTCGCTGGCAGCCTTCGAAGTCAGCATCCGACGCCAGCAGCAGTTTCAACAGCGGTTCTACGACATGCTGGTCAACCACGAGCGCCTGCTTGACTCAGCCACCAACCGCCGCCTGCTGGCTCTGGAAGCGCTGGAAGACGACACGGTGACCGATGACATTGAGGCAATCATCGAATCACTGCCTGAGGCGGATATTCGGGACTACGATCTACGTGCTATTCGCCGCGAACTTAGCCTGGATATGCAGACGCTCGATGCCATTCTTGACATGGTCGAGTTAGTCCAGCATCTGGATGACGAGCAAAAACGCGATGCCAAACTCGCTGAGGTCAAACGGTTGCTGTCCGATGATCTGCGTGGACGAAAAGTCCTGCTCTTTTCGTACTACCGGGATACGGCCCGATATGTCTACGAAGCGATTGCGAGCGATCCATCCTGGCAAGAAAGCTGGTCCAGCCCGCCTGTGATCGAGGTCATTCACGGCGAAACCGATCCTCATAGGCGCGAGAATCTCGTCAAACGCTTTGCTCCAAAGGCAAATACAACTGAAGACAATCCGCCACCGATTTCCGAAGCTGATCCAGAGATCGACATCCTGATCTCAACCGATGTACTCAGTGAGGGCCAGAACCTGCAAGATGCGGGCGTGATCATCAACTACGACCTTCACTGGACGCCGATTCGAATGATTCAACGGGCAGGCCGTATTGATCGCCTGGGCACCGAGTTCGATACACTGCATGTCTTCAACTGTTTTCCCCAGACCGGTTTGGAGCAATTGCTGGGGCTGGTGGAGCGATTACAAGACCGCATCCGTGATATCGACCGTACAGTTGGCCTTGATGCCAGTATCCTGGGCGAAGTTGTCAGCTCGCGTTCACTCGAACAACTCAGACGGCTGCACCAGGAAGATCAAAGCGTGATCGATGAGTTGGAGCGGGAAATTGAGCTTGTCTCAACCGATGAAATGAAGCTCCCGCTTATCCTGTACTTGCAGCAAGCTGGACTTGAACAGGTTAAGAGCATTCCCCTGGGAATCGGCTCTGGTATTGCCAAATCACTTCGCCCATCCGGCGTGTTTTTCGCATTCCAGGCAGCAGATCGCCATTTCTGGCGGCTTTATACGGCGGATGAAGTTATCAGTGATAAGCGTCGTCTTTACCGCTATTTGATGGTCGGCCCGGATGAACCACGTTCAATTCCTGCCGGTTTTGAGGTCTATGATCTGCTTGACCATGCTACCAACGACGTACTTCAAGAGATCAATTCCGCAATTCGTGCTCGCCGTGTCAAACCCAAGCTTGGCAAGATCAATATCGAACTAGATGCGGCGCTACGGCAACCTACGTTGCTCACAACTGCCGAAATTGCAGCGGACGACCTTGTCGCTCCAGAGAATCTGCGTCAGAAGGTTCAACAGGTCATCCAGAACATCTCGCTGGACGCCTTTAAGCGTGATAAAACGCTGAAGGCGATTTTGGTCAATTATCGAGACGATCAGAATCAACGCACTCTGGTAGAAGTCCTAGACGAGTTCTTCGTTGAGAACGAACTGTATCGTGACGTCATCATGTCCAAGACGACCCTGGAGCAGATTCGTGCCGAAGATTTGCGATTGGTGGCGTATGAGGTCTTCAGATAAAGGTTCTGGGCTGGGTGATCGTGCCAGGAAACAATCGGAGGTGGCGAGTTGATATTGCAACGAGTGACAGTCAGAAACTTTCGTAATCTCGACAATGTGACCGTAGATCTCGGTCTGTTCAACGTCATAATAGGCCCAAACAATTCAGGAAAGACCAATCTGCTAGAGGCTATCAGAAAAGTTTTGGGGCCAGGAAGTGCTCGAAACGTATCTATTCTGGATTCTGACTTTGGGGATTTAGCGCGTCCCATTGAAATCGAAATGTGTTTTGAGGTAAATACCGAACATGACTTAGCGGCATTTTACGGAATACGCGGCGGCCAAATTGATCCGGCGCAAAAAACAGTAACGGTTCACTTTAAGGCTGAATGGAGGCAAGAAAACCGTGAAGTCTATGCCGAGTGCCTTATCATACGAGACGGATTGCCAGAGGAGCATCGGCAGCGAGCAGTTTTCGACTGGACGTTCAAGCGTTACATTCAATTTGAGTTAGTCCCTGCCATCCGAGAAGTGCCATCAAGCGCTGACTTTTCGGCGCGTTCATCCGACTTGCGGCAGATTTTCTCATATTTTGCTTCGGATTTTGTGCGCCCTGTTGAAGCCGTTCTCAAGGCGACATCGGCGACTCTTGCTAAAGTGGTATCAGATACAGAAACCCTCAGAGAGTTAGGATTGGCTGATGTTGCCAATACTATCCAGACGAAGTTTAGCGAGTTGGATCGCCAATTTCGGGAGGGCGCACAAGACAATAGACCTCCTTTCTTGCGACCTCAAATTGGCGATTATAAGCAGGCCTGGAAAGAAATCGAAACGACCTTAAAAAGCCTCGTGGGGGATGATGATTCCACTTCTGATGGTCGCGAACACCAATACACTGAAGACCTGCGAGAAATTGTAGAGAAGGTTCTCCTTGTAATCGAACGGGCAGATTTTCAGGTTACGCTTTTTGAGCTTCGGGAGAGCATTTCGCAAAGTTCGCAGTTCAGTGGTATGCATTCCCAAATAGCAGATATTGCATCGGCGCTGATACCGGGTTACAACGCATCACTAAGTCTCTTTCCTATAAAGGATAACGAACTTATCGCAAGTGCTGCGGTTGAAATGGAGGGCCTGCCGTTTCAACATCAAGGCAGTGGACATCAAAGTTCGTTTGTTATTGGCCTAAAACTCTTACGTGCTCTTGCCCAACTTCAAGACGATGCAGAGGGAGAAGTCAATTATCTCCTGCTTGGATTAGAGGAAATAGAAACGCATTTGCATCCTCAGATGCAGCGTTTTGTAATCAACGCGCTTAGGAGTCTTCAACAACGTTTTGTAGACCATGGGAAGACTATCCAGATTATTCTTACCACGCACTCACCGGATATTTTGTCTCGATGCGAAATTGAGAATCTGATAATCCTCGGCCCCAAGCATCGAACTGATAGGGTAGGAAAATGTTCCCTGGAAGACCTTAAAGCTATTGCCTTATCAGTGGCAGGTGGCGAGACCGGCGGATTGTCGAAGAAGATAGCCAGACTCAGATTGGAAGCTGAACAACTTCTTTTGACAAATGGTGACGCTCTCTTTGCTCAATGCGTTGTTGTCGCAGAGGGTGCTTCAGAACAGGGGGCAATTCCGGTTTTTGCTCAAAATATGACAGATGGTTTTGACCTTGATGAAGTTGGTGTTACGGTAATTGACGGATGCGGTGCCGAAATGATGTATCCGCTTTACCTTTTACAGCAACTGAAAATCCCAAGTACATTTGCCTACGATTCGACCGATCCAGTTCACAAGCACATTGCTGAGAAATTCGGGGGATTTCCCACTGATCTGCATAAGTTCGAGGACGAAATTCTAGCAAACATTCCCATTCACTTGGTGCTAGAAGCTCTCTATGAAGTAAACGAGCGTCGTGTCACAGAGATGGTTAGGAGTTTGCCTAAAACAGGTGTTCTTCAAGGAATAGAAACTCCGGAATCCTTGATAGCTTGTTTGGAGAATGTAAAAAACGGGCAAATTCAGGACTTGACTCGGCAAATTAGGACAATGTTAGATAAAGAAAAAGGGTACATGACCGGACGCAGAATTGCACAAAAAGCTACGAAGCCGGAATATGTGCCTGCTGTCTACAAGCGTATGCTCTTGGATGCCCGACGAAAAGCCAAAGGTGAGCAGGATGTACCAGACTCCAATGCGTGATCCCTCTCAATTACAGGCTATCTATGCACCGGTTGATGCTCATTATGTGGTTATTGCCCCTGCTGGATACGGCAAAACCTATGTGATGGCGAAACGTATTGCCTACCTAATCACAGCGGGTTATGTCCGTCCCCCGTATCGGGTTCTAGGATTGACTTTTACAAATTCCGCTGCGGCCACGATGCAACGAAGAGTTGCGCATGAAGTGGATCAACAATTCCACGAGTGTATAGACATTATGAATTTCCACTCTTTTTGTTATCAAGCACTTGTGGCCTATGGCACTGAAATAGGAATCCAGCCTGACTTTATTGTCGTGGGAGAACAAAAAACTGACAATGGGCCTGGATTGACTTACGATGATTTGCTCTTAAGAGGAAAAGCGTTATTGGAACTTTCGCATATTTTAGCCCTATACCGGGCAGTGTATCGCTATATCGTGGTTGATGAATTTCAGGACACTAATCCGTGCCAGTTTGAAATTTTGAGACTATTGGTAAAGGGGCTTGCCCCTCAAAATGATGATCGCCCAGTAATGATATTTGCAGATAAAGAACAAGCAATATACGAATTTCGTGATGCACACCCAGAGAATGTAGATCATGCCCTAAGCGAATTTGGCTGCCGAGAGACAATCAGGCTAACGCAAAACCATAGGGTAAAAAGTAATGACATTGACGCTTTAGGCCGTCTTCTTCGGACAGATGACTTTGGTACCGAAATATCGCCTCAAAGGAAATACCCTCTCGTTCTGTCGCGCGATGTAGCTGAAGAAGCGCCTAGAGTGGTCGAGTTGATTCAAGGTTTGCAGCAGGGTGGTATTTCTTTGCATGAAATCTGCGTTCTCGCTGCCGCGGGATTTCGGTTGAACAGCATAGTCGAACAGCTAGAGGTTTCCCCTAAAGTACCTTATGTGTTTATACCATCATTTCAGACGAAAGAGGTCGAAGCCAAACACCAGCTTTTCCTAGAGAAATTGACCGAAATCGGAAAAAATGGCTCTGATACCTTTCGAAGCCTGTTGGATATTGTTCCCAAGCCCGATGGTGAAGGGAAAAGCGATCCGGTGCTCAACCTACTACATGTAATGGCACATCAGTATGATGTACGATATCGAAATCTGCCCCTAAAAAGACGAGCAGCGATTTTCAGAAATCATCTTTATCTGGAGATCAACTGGGGAGCTTTAATTCGAGAACGTTGCGTGGATCGGGTTTTTGTCTCCACGATTCATGGAGTTAAGGGATTGGAGTTCGAACACGTAATATTAGTTGGGGTGGAAGACGGCAGTATGCCAAACTGGAGAATATGCAAGAATTGTCGAAACAACAGCCTTGCAGAATCTGATCTCAGTGAACCGGCGAGGCAGTTACATGTCGCTGTAACCCGCAGTACCCTTGAAGTCTATTTTTTCCGTGTCCAACAACAAACAAATCAATATGGCACGTTCGATAAGCAGACGACATGTCTTTTGGCTCCTATTCAATCCTATCTTAGTCTAGCGGAAAACATGTCAGCACCTGCACCGTGCCAAGCTCACTCCACTTCATTATGGAACTGAGACCGGTTTGAAAAAAGGGCGGGTATCAGGACCCTGTAGTGGCCGAAAATTAATCTACGAGGAAATCCAGCCCTAGGCGGCCTCGCGATAATAGTCGCGAATGATGCCGCCCATAACTTTCCGATAGCGCACCGTGCCCGCTGGCGAAACTGGAGGTGCACTCAAGACATGTTTTGATCAAGGAAAAGACTCTACAGCAGCGACGCCAATACCATCGGCAACGGACCGTTCAAGCTATCTATATGTCTCTCTTGGTTTCGTGCTGCTTATTTCCGAAAGATCCTTATGACTTACAGTCACCCTCAGTTATTACCGACCATAATCTCACCTGAAAAGGTAAAGTAGATGATACATTCTGAACCCTCAATGGAGTGGCAAAACGAAATCCACCACCGTATGCTTTCAGAAAGTCGAACGGCATTCGCTGAATTATGCGAAGCAGTACTCGATCATCTCGTAGATCATCTAGTGCAATCAGGTATCACCAATGATGAGCAGTTGTGTGAAACAGTGGCAACTGACACTCTTCTCCTTTATGAGCAAAACCCCAAGCGATATGATCCGGAAAGAGGTTTAGGGCTTGTCGGCTATTTGCGAATGGATGCGCGTGGTGATCTAAAAAACGCCGCAGATAAAGTTGAAAGACGCCAGAGAAAAACCATTAGCATTGACGACCCTGACATCGCAGATCGAATCGCAGGTCGGAACAATATACAAGAAGAAAGAGAACTCAACGAATGGGTTGAAGCCATCACTGGGCAAGATGTGAATGCAATAATCGAAGATTTGAGAAATGAGCTAAGTGAAACTGAGATCGAGATCATTCATTTGTGGATTATAGAGAATGTCCGAGAGACAGAACCATATGCCGACCTGCTGCAAATAGCACATAAACCCATAGAAGTTCAACGTCGCGAAGTCAAAAACGCGAAAGATCGCTTAAAGAAAAAACTAACCCGATTTGGCAAACGTAGGAAGAGAGATTAGAAATCATGTCGAATGACAGACTGATAAGCATGGCGAAACGGGCTGCGAAAAACCCTACTCTGATTGCGAACCTGATTGATAGGCTTGTTACCTCAGAAAGTTCTAGTTGGGAAGCAGTCTCTCGGAGCCAAGAAATAAGTACAGAAAAGTTGGCGAAGCTCGCGCTTTGTAAACGCCCGCGCAAGAATTACTGGATCGCGGATATGACTGAAATCGCTGAGTACTTAGCTCTCGATGTAAATGTTATAGCCACGTTTATCACAGAAATTGAAAACTTAGGCGATCTCCAATCGTCCGCGGATGATCAGCTTCTCTTGGCAGCTCGTGACCGAGATGACGAGGAAGAGTAAACTTACATGTTCCTGGATCAGGAAATAGACTCTATCGTGTCAAAATTCTGGCAGGATGTACCTGAAAAAGACAAGTCATTTCCACGGAACCTCGAGAGCATATTGTGGCGATTGCAGATTACATGTGTTCCACTTCCCGATCTTGATCTTCAAAAAGTACACTGGTGGCTGCAAACGAAAAAACTGATACTCCCAGACCGTGTTAAGGGACAGACTCGTCAAGTGTTTGGGTGTTTGGTTGCGGCGCGTGGCAAGGGATACATATTTGTAGATAGTAAGGCCAACTCGGGGGAAATCCGCTTTACCATTGCCCATGAAACAGGTCATTTTTTGAGAGACTATTTAGCACCGCGCCAACGAGCCATTGAAGTTCTGGGTAGTGAAATTACGGAAGTTCTAGATGGTAACCGTCAGCCCACCGAAATTGAGCGGGTTCATGCCGTTTTATCCTGCACCCAACTCTACGTTTACGTAGATTTGCTGTTACGCGGACCGAAGAATCAAATCCTCAGCAATGATACTACTCAATCCGAAACAAGAGCGGATCAGATTGCCTTTGAGCTTTTAGCTCCTCACAAGGATGTACTGATGAAGGCTCAAGTTGAACCCTTTTCTTTACCATCAGACGAAATAGTAAGGCGAATTGGTCCGATTCTTTTGTTTGCCTTTGGCCTCCCCCAATCGACCACACACGAATATGCAAAAAGGATTGCGAATTATTATCAAAGGAAGGAAAACATTCGCGACTGGCTAGGTTTATGAGGTGTAACGCATAAGACTGTCGCATTTTTGATCCCGTGTCGGAATATTGTGTAGTTCGTTCGGAAAAAGATGCAAAGGCGATAGGATTGCTGATGGACGACTTCATCCTAGAGGGTAACGACTTTACCTCATCTTTTGGGGAATCACTGGATCAAACACTGGATATTGATACGTGGTCATCACATGATGATCTGTTGCTACTTTACAATCGCCTTGAAAGCGAGGTGATGGAGGCGGTAGAACAAGGAAACAATATTCGAGCACAAGTGAGAGATATGATTTTCCCTAGACTATATGACAGCCCTACGTCGGTTCCGGAATCAGGTGTTTATCAGGCAACTGTAGAGGAAATTGAGAAGGTTCACAGTGACCTTTTATTCAATGGCGGAGTCGAAGCTTGTGATGGAAATTCTCATGTCGATGATCGACTGCCATTAACTGTTACTCAGATTGGCGTAGCGCTGGTTTCTTATCATGGCGAGCAAGGGACCTGGGCCCACAGACTGTTCCGCCGGGACTTAAGGCAGCAGAGCACCGACGTAGTATCTGAAACCCTAGACTTGCTGCAACGACGATCAGAGCGCGGGGCAATTGATGAAGAAGAAAAACAGAACCAACTCAGTGCATTGGCCAGACGTGGCGTAATGGCATACGCCGAACGGGCCATTTTGCTAAATCGCTCGAATAAACCGTGGCGGATGGGACACGGAATACCTGCTCCCTACGAGATTCTGACTGGTTCGGGCTCCCCGACCCTGCTTGAAAAGGGTCTCGAGATACTGCATCAACTACTCGGTGTACATCGGCGTTTCGTCTACGTGCCAAGTACAACAAGTACTCGTGGTCGGCTATATCCAACTCTAGGCGATGCCCTGAATCCGCTTGAATACATCGTCGTGGAATCGGCCAAAGATCAAATGCTCAAGATTATTGAAAAAGGGCACTATGCGGCACGTGAACGGAATAGAGCTTTGGAGTTTGCGAATACGGTAGGACCGAATGTTCTCATCGGCATTTACCGCACTAATCGAATCGCGCCAGCACAAGTGTTTTTCGGCCATCGTCAATTCATTCACCAGGCCGCGCTAATAGCTATGGCTGATAGTGTTTTAGTCGAACACCGTGGTTTTCCCACACTGATAGATCTGGCTGATACCGTGTGTCGTAACTTGATGGGAGCCGATAGTTTCGCCCCAAGCGTGGATACTGCTTATCTTAGCGCCGGTGCTCCATTCAGCTACACGCCTGAACGTGCGAATCGTCCGGGCTAAATCTCCAGGGGATAGCAATGGCTGATTTCGACGAAAGAGGAGAGACCCACATGCAATTTCAATCAGGTAGAGTACCGACTGACGCCTTGGATGACATTGAAGAAACTGCTGAGGAGCTGGGTGGAAGTCACCAGATTCCAGAAGACGAGCTAGATGCTATTGGCCGCTCAATGTTTGACACTCAGGCAAGCAAAGACAATCAAATTGTTGTGCTCACTACTCCAGATAATATCGAACATATTCCATCGCAAGCGCTGCTCTATATTCGCAGTAAGAAGAAAAGCGGTGAATGGGATCGTGACTATATTGGCATTGTCACCCAAGGACCTTTTTCTGAGCCGGACGGACTAAAAGCAGACTCGCCCATTATGGTGTCGGCCAATGTGCGGGGTGGGATTCTGATGCCCAACTATCATGGGCGGGCCAACGTCGAAATCCTTGGAGAGCTTACAGAGAGAGGTAAGCTGGTACCGCCCAGATTTCGACCCTTGCCGAATAGTCCGGTGTTTGCTTTATCAGATGACGACACCGCCCATTTCTTAGGGCTGCAAACAGGAATTCAACTCGGATTGGTACTTGGATACACAGATCTTGAATATGGCTTGAATCCCAACAGCAAACAAGTTCTGCCGCGGCATCTCGGTATTCTTGGTACGACTGGTGGCGGAAAATCAACTACCGTCTCGCGTCTGATCAATCAATTCCAACAGGCGGACATTGCCACCATTGTTTTTGACACCGAAGGGGAATATACAGAGATTATGTACCCAACGGAAGACGCAACAATGGAAGAGTTGCTAGAACAGCGGGATATGCAGCCCAAAGGCGTAGCAAACGTTCAAATACTGCGCCTGGTTGGCCGCGAAGGCACGAATGAGGATTTCCAGCCTCAGTACGAATTTAGCATTTCGTTTGATCAGCTTTCTCCATATGCTGTCATGGAAATCTTAGATCTGACGACTGCGCAACAGGATCGTTATTTTGCCGCTTATGATACGGCGAAGCGAATATTGGAAACGATGAAGATTTGGCCGGTAGAAGCTAATGACAAAGCTCTTGCACTTGAAATCGATGAGTTTGAACGAGGTTATCCTTTTATAACGCTTGATGTAGTTTATGATGTTGTGCAAATGTTCGCGCACATTCACGCGGGCGGCAACCAAGATGATTTACCATATATCAGAAACAAAACGTTCTACAGCCGAAGCGCCGAATTCTATCGCTACGTAGAACAGCGAAAAAAGTCGGTGCCCGGTGATTTTCGAAGCTGGCGAGCGCTACAGGGAAAGTTGGGCACATTAACGCGTCTCAATATTTTTGACGTGACAGATAAAACCCCAGATTACGCAGCTATAACAACTCCAGGACAAGTGACGATCATTGATCTGAGTGACACAACATCCCCGCAGATCAACAATCTTGTTATCGCCGAGCTATTACGCGGTGTTCAGGAACAACAAGAGAGAAACTACAAGAATGCCCAAGAACAGAGGACTACCCCGCCGCGTGTCATGATGATGATCGAAGAAGCACACGAATTCCTATCTCGCCAACGCATCGCCAAGATGGAGAAACTGTTTGAACAAGTTGCAAAGATCGCAAAACGCGGGCGCAAGCGTTGGCTGGGGATGGTATTTATCACACAGCTACCGCAACACTTACCTGACGAGGTACTCGCACTCATCAACAGCTATATTCTCCACAAGATTGGCGACGCCAACACCATCGGCACACTTAAGCGGTCGATTGGGGGTATTGATGAGACCATGTGGGACCGTGTCCGCAATCTGTCAGCAGGACAAGCCGTTGTCAAGGTTGAAGGCGTATCCCGGGCATTGATGGTTGCGATTGACCCCACCCCCTGCAAACTCCGCATGGTTGATTGACTCGACGCATATTGAGAGCTGGTATGATAACGCCTGTTCGGTACAGGCGTTTTTTTCTGCATCGCATTTCGCCAATGAGCCCGGAATATATAGTGATGGCCGAAAAACAGGAGAGCTCATATGAAATCAGCTACCCACCAGGACAAAATATACGCGGCGCAAGAAAAGCTGCGCCAGATTGCAAAGGACCTTCTCCAGTTGCAGCCAGCGCAAGTTGATGCCGTTATGTCTGAAGTCGATAGTCTGTTGGACTTGACCAGCGGATGGCGATACGCTGACCTGGTCGAGCTAGCCGAGATCTACCAAGGGACAGGGGATGATGACACCGACACCAGCCGAGTGGGCACGAGTTTCACAATGGCTTTCGATCTGACGTAGGGCTGTGTCCTCACAAACCTTGAGCAACGTCTTGGGTATAGCGCATCCAACACACGAAAAAAAGCGGTCGTCAGCACTGAATTTTGACAATTGATTAAAACGCCTATGGCTTGAAAAAACCGATAACATATTCACTGTGCATTCGTCGCTCGATTTGCGACCCTTGAATGCCATTCATACTCGCGGGGAGCATACGTCGATTCCGATCAAGATTTCTAACCCCAACACATGGAACATCAAAACCAATTTCCTGTCCGATTTCAGACAAACATTCGCTGATTTCAGTGTCAATTCCTTTTAACATTGAGGTTCCCACAACCAAGATAGCTGCCCTGTTCGGTTTGAGAACGCGGTACATTTCTCTCAGTGTTCGTGCCATCTCAGAGAAGTAACGGTGAACCACCAACGATTTCTTCGGATCTTTTTCGGAGATCTTGGCGATTAGGCGCTGAGTGGTGGGTGGCATTTCGGTATAGGGGATATCCACTGTTGACTCTCCTCCAATATACTTTTGCCTGATACGGCGCAGACTATCTATTGGATAGCCAAACCAGACGAGTGAAAATTTGTGAGCCCTCATGTAGTCAATTGCATTCGAAATATATGGAGGAGAAGTAACAATAAGATCGATGACCGCATCAGATAGAGGAAGCCGTTGGGCATTTCCAAATTGTATTTGTGCTATGATTTCCGCGTTAGAAGCACTGGGTAAGTTGGCTAAATTGCGTTCCAGGCGCTTTCCAAATTCGTCTAAAGGGGATCGCAGAATTTTTGTTAGAAGCTGCACCCTCGAAGAGTTGCTATTAAGGTTTTCGGAACCCAACAGTAGTGTCCCTGAAGAGGAATAAACAACCTTAGCTCGGTGTGGACGAGTATGAGCGAGATCAAAGGCCAAAGACACCCCTCCGGATTTTGTAACTATAATGCTGGAGAATACTAACCGCAGGAAGTCGCGAATTTTAGTATCTGGGACTTTATTGATCTCATTAGCGAGGGCAAACAGCTCTACTTGAGTCTCACGTGCAAACCAGAAATCAATGAATTTCCGAGTCCTTGAATCCCAAGCAGATTCAAGCCGTTGTTCAAGTCGTTGAGTTTGTGAAGCCTCTGTAGCTCGTTCGTGGACTATCGCTCCGATCTGTTCGACCTCACATTTGTCGACAGGGGTTATCTTCACTCGGGATAACAGAACAGCCAGGGGATCAATATCAAAGCCTAAGGCATTGCGCCCCAAAAGAGCCGCCTCAACCACCGTAGTGCCTGACCCAACCATGGGATCCAAAACGATATCCCAGGGATTAGAAAGAGCGCTAATCAGTAGACGAGGTAGCTGCGGCGGGAATTTCGCAGGAAAAGAATGGTAGTTATGAGAAGCGTAAAGACTGTCCTCATCATGAAAATCCAAGTCCTGTCTCAGCATCTCAATCAATCGGCTGCGAGTCTGTGGTTTTCGGTCGGTTAAGTCCATGTGATCACTTTTCAAATCAGGTCAAGCTGACTGGCTTCTCATTGGCATGTAGTGAATGGTTAGCTTCAAAACCGTTCAGCTGGGTGTTTTGGTTGAAGACTGATTGTTGATTTCAATCTCATCCGACTCAAAATCGTTTCCGAGCAGTATAACATTTATACCAGCCACTTGTAGGCGCAAAAAGCAACTCAAAACCTGGTATGGATAAACTGTCTGGTTGGATGATTTATCGAAGCGGCGGGCAGCAGAGCACCAATTCCCGCAAACTCTCATCGAGCGTCTGTGCAGTGTGATAAGTCAGGCAGCATCGGTTACATGTGCGATTCACAGACATCATTTCACTTTTCTGAGTTGCCGTGTGTTTTGCAACTGACGTTCCCTGACCTCATCGAAAAGCAGATCGATTTCTTCTGAGAATGGTGTTTTGTCAAACAATTCGCAGCATCGGTCGATGGGTGTCTTGCCTAGCAAACCATGAACACGTTGCCAGTTGTAGTAAAACTGCCACTGCTCCAACTTATCCTGTAAATCAACATCTTCCAGGGTCACCGTGGGGTAGAACTCAGCCAGAACGGTCTTCTGCGCACGCTCGACCTTGCCATTAAGACGAGGCGTGGCAGGACGGATTGGCCGGAATTTGATCCCCCAGTCCAGCAGCAAATCCTGAACCTTATAAGCCGTAAACTCACGTCCGTTATCGGTCTGAAATCGCTGGATTGGAAATGGCATTTGCTCCACCACACGGTCGATGAATTCGATGGTATGGGCAGCTGTTCGACGGGAAAACAAGGCTACGACTAGAAAACGCGAACAGTCATCTACTGCTGTGTACTGATACAGTCCTGGCGCAATCTTGCAGGTGTCCATCTGGACGCGGTCTCCAGGTACCGGTCGCTGGTAGCGTTGGTAACGTTGTTTGCGACGAAACCGCTTGAGGGGAGGAACGTTGTGCTGTTGCAGTACCTTCTGGATGGTCGCGAGCCCTAGCTGGCAGTCATACAGTCGTTTGAGTTCATTTTGAATACGGCGAGCTCCCAGGTGCCGTGTCCGTCTCAGTTCCAGTATCCACTGGGTTTCCTGCTCAAATACCTTGCGGTTGGGGGAACGATGTGGCCGTCGACTCCGGCTGCGAAGACCTGCTTCACCCTCAGCCTGGTAGCGTTGCAGCCATTTTCTCAATGTTGGACGTGATATGCCGCAGCGACGACAGACGAACCCGGCATCGCCCGTTTCTTCATACAACCTGATCCACGTCAATCGTCTTCTGATTTCGTTGTCCATGTCCTCATTCTACAACTTGAAACGATGTCTGTGAATCACACAGGTTACATCCTCACAAGCAATACGCTGATCCTGTTCGATTGTTTGTTGACGCTTGTGGTTGTCATGTTCTTTCCAAGAAATGGGTTTTCACTGAAAGGAAAGCGACCTGAAGATTGAAAGTCCTATGCGATGCGCACACAATACCCTCACTTCCGGCGATCATTCAAAATCTGCCATACCCGCTGTTCGGAAATGCCGAAGACCTCAGCTAACGTTGCTCTGGATTCTCCTAGCTTATAACGAGCACGAATCTCGGCATTTCGAGCGCACTTGGCTGACGTTGAATTGGAAACCGGCGTCTGCGGCAATACCTGGCCGTAGTAGCTGATAGCCGTCGCGAAGACCATCGCGAACAGCAGTTTGGGGAATGATGGGACGTCAAGGCCCCTATGGGGCACAGCTTGCTTCACCTCTTGAGAGGGTGGAGCAAGTTCTTTTTTCCCCTCAGATGGGCTGCCATCGTCATCCGAATCATCCCCCAGACCATCCCGTTTGTCTTCTTCATAGAGCGCACCACGTAGAATGATGAATCGGTCAGCCCAGGACTTGAGCCGGAAGTTGGTGATGCGGCGCGCATCCAGGTCATACTCGACCCACTCAAACAGGTTGCGCACAAAACCCTGCCGGTCTTCGTCGTTGCTTTGTTCCCAGATGAAATGCAGCTTTTCGACCGCATCAATGCACATCGCCAGTTCCAACGCCATCTGCTCGGATTCGGTCGTCCAGGATTCCCAGTGGGAAATCTCGCGTTCCAGGAACTCGCGCCGCCGGACGAACTCATCCTGGGCAATCAACCCTTCCGAGTACAAATGGATGGCCGCGTCCAGCTTGCGCTTGGCGAGCGCAATCGCTTTCTGGCGCGTGACTTCGGGGTCTTCACCATTCTCCCCTCCCCGTTTGGCCATATCGAGTTCCATTGATAGCTCAAGCAAATTCGCCTGACCTTCTTCGTCAATCGTCAGGAGTTCAATTAATCGGCCAAAGTCTTCGTGGACCAGGTCACACCGCACCGACTTGTTGGTCGTGCCACACGCCGCCCCAGCCTGATGCCGGTAGCGCAACACATCATTCATATTCGTACCGCCCAGGCGCGTGATGAGCCTGGGATCATCCTGGTCCTGCGCCATCTGCGCACAGTGTGCGCAGCGCATAATGCCCGATAACGGATACGGGTAGTCCTTGTGTTTGATGCCGTTGTCAATCGGCACAAACGACCGCTTCTTGCGCAGCTTGGCGACCTTCTGTAGCAGTTTGACGGGAAAGACAGTGCGGTCTTCCATGATCGACAGATCGTCAAAATCCGGCTCGGCATACGCCGGGCGGTCTTTGGCTTTCTGGTCCATCACCACTCCACCGTATTCAATCCAGTTAGCCAACACACGCCGCACGTCATCTCGTTTGACCGGTCGCGGCACATTCTGACGGTCGCGAAACGGCCAGCCCTGTTCATTCAGCTTCTCAGCGATTTTGTCCGCCCCAATTTTGAGATCGGCGTACATTGTCAGGATGTGCCCGGCACACTCGTAGTAACTGCGCCAGACCAACGCATTTTCCGGGGGATCGTCGGGATCATCGCCTTCGACAAATTGACCATCGCGCAGCAGCCAGGCCCCTTCCGGACTGGGCACCAGGTGGCCGTCCGCATCACGCTCGGTGCCAAAGGGCGGCATCCCAATGGTGATGCCCTTGCCTTTGCGAAATCGGACGCTGTCGCGCGCTCTTGCGGCGATATCTTCCGAATAGTATTCATCGAAAATAGCTGCGAACTGAATGAAAATGCGACCCATCGGGGTGGAGGTATCGACCTGGCGGTTGGGAGCCGCCAAAACCAACGATATGTCATGTTTCTCAAGCCGGTCAATCAGGTCGCCAACGCGCCAGCCCTTGCGGTGCAGGCGGGCCAGATCGTTACCGACCAGGGCCACCACATCGGCATTGCCCAGGCGCTTTTCCAGCGCCAGCCAGCCGGGACGATTTTTGACGGTACGCGCGGACTTATGCCCTTCTGCGTCTTCATACCACTCCGGGGTCCAGCCGTTTTCCTGGCAGACACGCTCGATGTTGGCGCGCTGCCGCTCCGGGCTGTCTTTGTCGGTTTCGTCACGGGTAAACGATTGGCGCACGTAACACAACGCTACTTGCGCCGGGGCAGAATCAGACCGTTTTTTCTTCTTGGGGGACATCTTCAGACTCCTTGCGTGTCCAGTTGGTAGATACGAGTCAGTAGCGAGCCGCCACCAGACACGTTAGAGTCTGATACGGTCGGTGCGCTACCTACACTAGTGCATCGTCCAGAGTGCCGAGGTGGTTGCAACACCTCGGTACTCACCTTGATTTCGTGTAGCTTACGCGGTTTCGTGGTCATTGTCAAGCACTCCGGAGCCGTTCTCTCGGTTAAGATGGTTGGCATACGCTTTGGCAATGGCTTTCAACAGGCCACCAAATCCGTCTTCAAAATCACTGTCGCGATCCATTTTCTGCCGCAGCAGGGCGGCTGCTTCCTCGATTTCCGCCGGTTCCGGCGGATAATAGACCCTGTGTTTGACAGATTTGTCAGGCTCAGCCATCAGGTCACCTCTTGTTGTCCGGCAGCTGTAAACATCACCCGCTGGCGCGCCTGGCGCAGTTCGCGCGCCAACCAGGTGAACACAGCACCTTCTTCACTCAACTTGAAAAACTCGGTAATGTCTTTGCCTTTGGGCACTTGAATGGTATGCACGCGGTCGGATAAGGCTTGCAAGCGAGCTGCCCCTTTGAGTCCTGCCGGATCAACATCATAGGCAACCAGGATCAGTGGCACGGTGACCAGGTCGATAATCCACCGGTCACTCAGGCCGCTGCTGGCGCTGCCTAACGACACTGCCGCGACCAGGTCCGACGCTTCCTGGTGCGCCAGCAGGGCATCAAATTCACCTTCGCAAAACAGCACGGCTTTCGTATCCGGGAGCGTATCACCACGATATAAACCGCTGCTGCTGCCACCGGCAATCTGGGCATATTTGGGCTGCCCGGCAGCGCGCCGCACCTTCACCGCCCACAACGTTTCGCCGGTGATCCACGGGATGGTGATGCCGCACGGCACGTTCAGCCCGGCGATGGTCCGCCACCGCCGGTATCCGCCCGGCACGACACCGAGGTGCGCTTTCAGGATGGCCTCACCTTCCAGCCCGCGCCCGGTCAGGTATTCCAGCGCCTGTTCTCCACGAATGGACCACAACGTTTCTTCGGCCCCCTCCACCACCTGCCGGGCAGCAGCCTGCCACTCGAGAGGTGGCGGCTCCGCCGGGGGCGTGGGACGGTTGGCCGCGAGACCGGGCGCAGCGCGCGGCGCTTCGCCGAGTGCCTGGAGTGATTCCTGAAAGCTCAGGTGGCGATACAACTGCAGCCAGTCGAGCGCGTCGCCGCTGACCTGGCACTTGCCGAAGCAGCGAAACCCGTCCGCCCACACCGCCAGGCTGTAGCCCTGGCGTTCGTGGTGAAAAGGACAGCGCCACAGCAGCGCCTGCCCGCCGCGCATGGGAGCCGGTCCCAGGTCCTGCTCGACGATGCGCCGCAGGTCCACCTGCGCTTTTAATACCCTGGTATCGACCACTTCACTTCACCTCTGCATTATTGTCCCGCATATATGACACGTGACACGTGACAAAATTCCTTTATTGTCACAGGTGCGTGACAAAATTCTTTTCCCTCAAAATCGGCGTCCGGCGATTTTTGTCACGCCGGTGTGACACGTGACAGAATTCTTTTTTTGTCACGCGCCAGTATTCAGACCAGCCGGTAACGTTCCGACGGGCGGCCCCGGTCGCCGCTCTGGATGATTTCGGGAACTACCTGCCCGTCCTGCTCCAGCGCCTTGAGCGCTTCCATCACCGGCTTGCGCGGCGAGCGCAGCGCGCGGTAGACGTCGCGGACCGATAAACCGTTTGTATTGGATGACAACAGCTTGATGATGCGGGTTTCGAGGCGGGCTTCTTCGCTCTCCCCCAGGTCATGCAAGAGGCGGTGCGCGGATGCCCGCCAGGTTTCGACAATCTGCTGCGCCCGGTACCAGTGGGCCGCGCGCACGACCGGCTTGCTCTGCCGCCGCTCGTCCAGCGTGATCCAGTCCAGCGCCGCCAGGATGATGGATACCTTCAACGCCTGGACGTGCAGCCGCCCGTAGACCGTGCGCAGGCGGTCATCCAGCGGCGAACTCGGCGCGGTCATCTCACGCAGCACGCGCTCGTAGGCGTGCAGCGGCTCCCACAGGTCTGTCGCGACCAACGACCAAGGGTCGATGGCAGGCTGCTTGTCGCCGATGGCCTGCGGCTCCGGTGGCGCGGGCAGCGTCTCGTGTAACTGGCGCAGCAGCCGCACCAGGTCCTGCGGCATGGTTGTGTCACGCGCGGCGATACGCTCGGCGTAGTCCGGCTCCGGTGTGAGCAACACAAAGCGTGCCAGCGTCCCGTTGTGCCAGTCGTTATGGCTGAGTGAGACGGACAACTCTGCCGGAGTAGCTGCGCCCAGGATGGACAGCGCCGCATCACGAATGACTACCAATCCCCGGTTGTTGGTGTTGGAATCGAGATAGTCCGGGCAGTCGTAGAGCTGCATCAGCAGCTCCTTCATGCCCGACATGTAATCCCGGCCAAACGACTTGAACAACGCCGATAATTCATCGCGCAGGATACCGCGTTGGGCTGCATAACGATTACCCTTGACCAAACGCTCGCGGTCGCGGTAGGCGATGTCTTCGAAGTTGGGCGGCAGCACCCCGCCCAACATACTCATGAACGCTTCGGGCGACCCCGGCTGAGGGAGAATCATGTGTGGCATGGCGGCGCGCGCCACGTCGTTGGCGAGATTCAGCCCGGCAGACTTGCGGTAGTAGGTCGAGACCGCCACCGACATGATGTACAGGTTCGGAAATACACGCTGCCGCCAGGGAGTGTGAATGAACAACCGGCGGCCAATCGCCAGCGCCGCCAGCCACAGGCCCGCGCCTTCGTGAAACCGCAGCGGGGTTTCATTCGCAGCCGTGCTGGCCCAGGCCACATACCGGTCCAGCCACTGCCCCACTCCAGCGGCCTGTTCCTGCTGATCGGGTGTCAAACACGCCGACTCTGGTAAGTCGGGTACCGTATTGACATCACTCGAACGTTGCTGGTAGTCCTCCGGTAAAGGGACTTCAGGGTCAATACTGAGAATGATGCGCAAGCCCTCCGGTCCGAGCAACCGGCGCAGGGCGGCCAGGTCATCCGGGACGGAAATATCGACATGGGAAAGGAGCAGGCGGGTCAGCGGGCTGCACGGCAGGTCGCGCCACTCCAGCCCAACCAGAACACGGGCCAACACATACGTGTCGTGTGGGGAAAGATTGACTTCAGATAAGGGGGAATGCATGACGTCTGGCTCCACAACTCGTCCAACACAGGCTGGATAATGGTGGGGGTGTCATAACAGACTCCTTTCACTTGATCGACCGATGGATCAAGCGTACCAGGAGCCGGGCGTCAGATCATGGTCAATTTCGGAAGTTGGGATGGGCAATTTTCCACATCGGTATGGTCAATTTCGGAAGTTTGAATGTGGAAAATCGGAAGTTGCGATGGTCAATCGAGGGAACGGACGACGTAAAAACACCTAAAATAGCGCCACCAACCCGAACGCAGCGGCGACCGATACCGCGCTAACTACAACCCCCAGGCTTACCTGCGAGACCGAGTGGTGGCCGGTCACGACTCGTGCCCAGGCCGTAGCGCACACGACACTCACTGCGCCTACCACTAAGAATGGCGAATCCAGATCGCCCATCAGGAACAGCGCGGTGAGGATACCGGTGACGACTGCGGTATGCGCGGAGATTTTTGTCAGCCGGGCATTGATCACAGCTTGCAGCGGCACCCAGACCACCAGCGCCAGCAGCGAAAACACCAGCCGCTCCGGGGCATCCAGCGTCACGGCCAGACCCACACACAACACCATGCTCGCCCAAAACACCAGGTACAATGGGTGCCGCATTCCACGCTGGTAAGTGTAACGACCTTTCCGCCTGGCGAGGTGGATCAGCGTCAGGGCTGGCACCAGGATGATCACAGCGATGAACACCACCCACCCCACCGCCACCAGCGGCTCAGTGTCCTTGAGCACCACGATAAGCGCCGGAATAAAAACGGTGAATGGATGGAAAATCAAACCCAGCCAGTATCCCAGGCGATTGCCGTTGTGCGGGACCGGATCGATCACAGCCTGATGCGACATAAGCCCTCCACCAGTTCGTCATAACCCGCACACTCCGGCCACAGCGCGTCAATCTGCGCGACCAGTTCACAGCCGCGCGGATCGCCCAGGGCCACGCGCCGGTAGTGGTCCAGGATGTTGATCACTGTGACGTAGATCGCCAGCTCCACTTCCTCCGGGTCGAACACAAACGACCAGACAGGTGCTTCCCGCCGGATCGACACCAGCTTTTCAATCTGTCGTTCGGTATCCGCCAACCGTGCATAGCGGCGCAGTCGCGGTGGAAGCAGCAGCAGCGCCAGCCAGCGATGCGGGACCAGGATGATCACCAGGCAAAGGGCCGCAATCAGGCCGCGTGGGATGACGTAGGGTCCCTGATTGGGGTGGCTGGTGAAGATAATCGGCGGGATGAATATCACTGAAAATGCAGCGCTGATGGCAAAGGTTGTCGTGAGCACGAGCGTCGCCAGATGTTTGACCCGCATCGGGAAGACCCGTTCCTGCCGGAACATAGCCGCATTGATGGGCACAAACACCAGCGCCGATTGCAGCAGTCCATATCCTTCAACCAACCACTTCATCATGTATTGAACCCGGAACGAAGACACACACCCGGCGACGTGCATTGCCATCAATCCCAGCAGTGAACCGGTGATACCCAGTGTCGCCTGGATCAGACGAAGGTGGAACCACCGCAGACGGTACAAGCCCGGCGAACGCTGCACCAGCCACAGCAGGGTCAACGAGTAAGCGGCAGTCGCCGCCAGCACCGCCAGCAGGCTAACCAGGAACGTGACCGGGTAGTCGTGGAAATACGCGTCTATGAAGGGCTGGACTGCTTGGATGCGCAGGGTGAACACCACACCCAGTGATGTGAAGATGGTCCAGGTGATGAGGACGTAGCGATCGATCCGCTGCGCACGGCGATAGCCCCGCCACATCCCGTACAACACAAAACCCCATACCAGACTGCACAGGACGATCTCAACCATCGTAACCCAAACCCCGCGTGAACCGGTCCAGTGCGCCGATGCTGGTGTCCGGGTGGGTCAGCGCGGCCAGACGTCCGGCCAGCAAAATCTCGCGCTGCAACCTGCGTACAAACAGCTCGGCTTCGCGTTCTTCCGGCGTGTCATGCGGATCCCACCTCCGGCAGTGACCCTGGGGCGCAGCGGAAATCGAAGCGCGCAGATGGGCCATCAGTTCCGGTGGAAGGAACGCGGCCAGGTCACGCAGTTGGTGTCTCAACATCATGTGTCCCAACTCGTGCAGGATGTGATGTGCCTGGTGGACTTCGTGCGTGCGCCGGTTAAAAAACACGTAGTCGGCGGTCTCTGCCTGCACCCAGAACCCGTGTAGTCCCTGATCAAAAGCGACGCCGTGCAGGATGATATCGCGCGTGCGAAGCGCCTCAAGGTGTTTGACGAAGTGTGGTACGGTGAACTGCCTGAAGTCGTAACCCAACCCGTCTACAGCGGCCTGCACCCGTGCTTCACCGTCGGTCATGTGTGTACTCCCCGCGATCTCCACCAGACCGGTCCCGGACCAGGCGCATGAGTCCCGATCCGTGTCAAAGTTCACAACTGTAACCGGTTTGGCCGCAGGCGCAAATCATGACAATGGGAAAATATGACGCTGCAAGACGACCGTTGAGAAAGCGGTGGTTAGCGACTACGGTTCTGCATCAAGGTCATCGGGAAAGGCCGGCATGGCACGGCCCGCCTTGCGTTCGCGTTCGGCAGCTTCCACCCAGGTGATGATCTTCAGAATATCCTCCTGGGATTTCGCGGAGAGTCCGGAAGCCCGGAACGCGATCTCGGCAATTGTGCCGGGTAAGTCCTCCGGGCGCTGGCCGGACAACACGGCATAACACTCGTCAAACGTCGAACAGTCAAAGAAGTTCAACGGCACGCCGAAAAATCCGGCGATTTCTTGCAGCGTGGGCACCGTGGGATTCTTGTTTCTGCCTGTGCGCAGTTGGTTGATGGTGGCATGGCTGATGCGGACCTGGTCCGCCACTTCCTGGGTGATGTAGGGTCGCCCTTCGGGGTGCTTAACATGCTCAAACAGGAAGTTGATCAGGTCTTTGAGTGGAAGTGGTTCTGGTTCTTTACTCATGATATTCCCCTTTGTTCACCGGCACCACTTGATGATAACCGGAAAGACAGGCGGCTCAATTAGGATAATTGTACCATATCATCATCTTTCGCAAACTATAGATTTTAATTATAATACAGGCTATGTGTTAGCAAGTCGCACACCATGAAGGGTCAGGTAGTTTTATAAACAACTGCATAGGCCACCATCTACACCGCTGATTTCAACCCTGTAGCAGGCGGGGGCCTTCTTCGAAAGGAAGGGTTGGTTGGGTATCAACGTGGTTATCGTGGATGATCAGGACATTATCCGTTTGGGGGTCCGGCAGTCGCTGGGCGACGTCCCGCACATCACCTTTCTGGGTGGGTACTCCGATGTTTCTTCATTCTGCCGGTCTGCTGCCGCTCAACGCACAGACGTGGTCCTGCTGGATGACTCGCTGCCGGACACAGATATCGTCCAGGCTTACGAAACCGTACAGGAACAATGTCCCAACGCCGCCGTTCTGATCCTCGGTTCTCAGATGTCGGCGCACGATATTCACCGCGTGATCGGAGCGGGTGCGCTGGGCGTCGTATGCAAGAATGAGCCGGTGCAGGATATGCTGGTAGTGGGTATCCGGCACGCGCACGCCGGGCAGGTCTATCTTTCTCCATCTGCCGCGCTGATCGCGGGGCGCCTCGAACCCTCTCTGGTACTTACCCCACGTCTCGACCAGGTGCTGCACTTGATGGCGCGCGGGTGTCATGTCCAGGAAATAGCGCAAGAGTTAAGCATCACCGACCGGGCGGTGTATAACGCCCGCAAGCGCCTGCGTGAAATTCTGGAAGTGGACACCAACGAGCAGATTGTGGCCGAAGCCGTGCGGCGGGGACTGCTGCGTGGTGATGGATGACCTCGGAGAATTACGGAGAGGCTCGGTAATTTTGCCCGTCGTGACTTCCTGAATTGCTCATGTTTCCCGCCTCAGTTGGTGGTATGCTAAGGGTAAGGTTTCCCCGTGAGGTGGGTGGGCATGACGGTCAGGATTGTAATGGCAGACGACATGGACCTGGCGCTGGAAGGCATGAGAGCCATCCTGCGCCAGCATGATTCTTTTCAGGTCACCGGTGCTTACCTGCTGCTTTCCGAAATGCTTCAAGCATTGGTCGAACTACGCCCGAACGTGATCCTGGTCGGGGATAAGATTGAGCCGGGCTTGGATGTGCTGGCGCTGGTCGAGCGCATCCAACAGGCCGCCCCACGTGCGCGCATCGTGATCCTGAGCAACCTGTCCGACGGACTGATCGTCCAGGAGTTGTTCACCGTTGGGGCGGCTGGTTACCTCTACAAGAACGATCCCCTGAGCCTCTGTCTCGTCGAAGCCATTCAGACCGTGATGCGCGGTCGGCCCTATCTCTCCCCTACGGCTAATTCGGAATACCTGTTGGCAATGCAGTCGGAGCGCGCGGGCTGGCAGCTTGACGCCGAAGCGCGCGAAATCCTGCGCCAGATGGCACGGGGATATCGCCCGCAGGAGATCGCCCTGCGCCGCAATGTGCCGGTGCGCCGTGTCTACAGCGTTTGCGAGCGGCTGCGCCGCCGCTTTGGTGCCGAGACGAACATCCAGCTTATTGCCCTCGCTGCGACAGAGGGGTTTCTGTTTTGATCCTGTCGAAATTGGTATTAAACAATACGATTTACAAAATCAGTATTCCTCTACCACCACTTGAATTCGCTCTCAACAACATGTAGAAAAACAGGCAACTGATATGAGTAAAGATATTCTGATTCACCTGCGAAACTCCGCAAAAACCCATGAATTCCGTGATTGCGAGCGCATGATGAGCAAGGTGATCAACCTGCTTGATCCCAATCAGGTCATCACACTTGCACTTGAACAATTGAAGCCCTATATGGTGGCATTCGCAATTCAGCACCCGGAAATCAAATGGCTTCCTGCCTGGACAGAACATCTTGAGCGACTTGAACCCATTGATTATTCCACTGCTGCTTTCGGTTTTTATGATGGAGAGAAAATTTTCGATAGAAACGGGGTAATTAGTCCTGGCACAGTATCCTTTGTTGAAGCAGTCCAGCTCTTGGATGGCTCCTTTAAGGCTTATGTCGAAAATAACCCTGAAGTCTGCCGAAGACTGGCCTGGTATTCCATTGACAGCGTATTCGTGGCCCGGGTATTCGCCTTTTGGGCAGAGCTAAATCCACAAGCCTATAAAACTTATATGGGGAATCCTAACCTGATGAATCCGGGATCACGTGCGGAGGTCAGCGCAATTCAAAAGGCTGCGCGAGAGTATCGAGATAGTCTGGAAGTGAAAACATTCAGAGAAACTCTTTATCTCGATCTAGCCAACCAAATCGACAGTATGATTAAGGCAGGAAATTAGAGTACATCACAACCAACTCACAAGTACCTGGTGTGGCAAACCAGGCACTTCTGTTCGTGTTGGGAATTTTGCGCTCCGGATCGCGTAAATTTCCCACCCCAAAACGGTAATTCTCCGCATTCCACACACCCCTGCTCCGCTACTATGGTAGATGGCCGACCTCATCTAGCTCTGGAGCAGTCGTATGACCCGAATCCTTTGTTTCGCGCTCGTAGCGTTGACGCTCGTGGCTTGCGGCGGCAGCGACGATGACACCCCACCGGTGGAGATTACATCGACCGCCACCCTGACAGCCACGGCGACGGTGGAGATCACCATTCCACCAACCTTCACGCCGACGCTGACGCCGACCGCATCGCCAACACACACGCCGCTGCCTACCCAGACGATTACGCCCACGCTGGCAGTGCGGGTGCTGCAAGTCACCGCCGTGATGCCCGGATTAGCGTTGGAACCAGCGGCGGACCTGCTGGCAACATCCGACGCGCTGCCACTCGACGAGTGGGTGCGCTTTGAGTCAGATCACCCTGCATTGGATTACCTCGGCGGCGAGTGGGTGGATATGTGGTCCTGGTCCGCCGGGCAAAACGAGTACCGCTACAGTGTGGACGCGGACGCCGCCGTGCGCCTGGACTTCGAAGGCGAAGGTGTGCGCGTGTGTTACGTCGCTTTCTGGAACGGCGGCATCTGGGACGTGGCCGTAGATGGTCGTGTCGTCGGCTCGGTCGATGCCTACTCCGCCGAAGCGCACTTCACCTGCACCGACACGTTTCCGGTAGAGGCCGGTGCGCACACCTTGGTGATCCGCAACACCGGCGAACGCGACCCGGCCAGTTCGGACACCATGCTCGCGCTGGACGCGGTGCTGACCTATCACAGCAGTCCATCCGCCGTAATCACGTCTGCTGCTTCCTTCACAGCCTCGCCGGAAGCCCAGCCCGCGCGCCGGGTAGAACTCATCCAGGGTCCTCCGGCCATTCAGCCGACTGCCACCGATGCGCCGCCGGAACTGGTGACCGTCGCCGTGCTCATCGCCTACGACGAAAACGCCAACCGCTCGGTAGACCCGGCGGAAGGTGTGCGCGGTATTCCCGTCAGGCTGGTGGATGTGACCACCAATCGCGCGCTGGCACAAGCTTTCACCGATGAGTCGGGGTATGCGCGCATCCAGCTGCGGACCAATGCCCAGATCAGCCTGGTCGTGCCCTACTTCGGCCAGTCGTGGGACGTCTCACGACGATGGGGCGACGACTCGACCTTCACCCTGCTCCTGCCCGCAGGCAACCAGCCCGGCCTTATACCCTAGAGGACAGTCATGAGAAACAAACGACGTATCCATTGGATCATCGCGCTGTCGCTGCTGCTGGCAGCCGCCATGGCCTGCGCGGGTACGGTGAACAATCTCCAGGTCACCGGCCTGCCGCAGTACATCTGCCCGTCCAGCACGCCGCGCCCGACACATACGCAGCCTGCGACCAGCCAGCCGCTGTGGCCACCGTATTTTTCGTCCAACCTGAACTGGTACCAGGTCGCGCCCAACTTCAACACGATCCATGCGCAGTGGACCGGCCAGAATGCCGGCACGGTCTACCTGTCATATTCGGGCAGTATGATGACCTACCCGTACTACTGGCCCGGCAGCAATGGGTATATCGCGGTCGATACCATCACTGGCTCGACCCGGACCAACCTGTATGCCATCACCATCCCGACCAGCGTGTACTACGCCTCGGTCAGCATCTACGCGAGCGGCGTGGCCGGGTCGAGCCGCAGCTATGGTGTCACGCGGGTGACGTACTATATCTATCCGAATCCGCTCAACCCACCGCCGGGCGGCGCACCGGGGAGTATGACGCCCACGCCACGCCCGACCTACACGCCCTGGCCGACGCCGACGCAGTACGTGCGCACCAATGATTACTTCGTGGGCGACGCGATCTATACCCCGGTGCAGCCTTCCGGTCTGCAACTCATGTTCCGCGTATCCCGCATCAGCGATCTGCCTGCGGCAGAACCCGATGCGGGTGGTCAGCCACAGTCGATCTTCATCTGGGAGTTCGAGGTCAAGAACGTCGGCTCGGTGGAGTACGACATTTTCCCGGCGGGCCAGATGTACGTCAGCACCATCACGCTGCCCAGCGGCATGGAGACCGAAGGCGTATGGGGAGCGAGCCTCGCGGCGGCAGAAGAAGCCGGGTTCACGCCCAATTACGAGTTGACCGATGTGCAGCCGGGGGAAACCAAAACCTTCACGCTGGCCGCTTACGGTCCACGGGGCACAGCGCGGCGCGTCTCATACGTGCTGGACGTGACCACCCGTGATGATGGCGGCGGTATTCCTACCATCGTGCCGGGTCAGAACATCGTGTCGTGGATCAACGAAGTCAATACCATCTGCACCGGCGACATCGCCGAGCCGTAGGAGGAAGTATGCCCTGGGTTGATGACGTCCTTGACGGACTGCAAGTCCAGATCGACAAGCTGTGGTACGACCTGCTGCGCCTGCTGGCGCTGGCGGGCTGGACGCTGCAAAAAGGGCTGTTCATGATGGGCCATGCCATTGAGCTGGCCAATCTCTGGCTGGTCGAGAACGCCTTTGCACCGCTCATCACGCAGACCAACAACCAGATGCGGGTCACGGCCAGCCTCGCCTTCGTAATCGCCCTCATGGTGTTGGGTATCACGTATATGCTGGCGGCCTTCGTGAAGCTGGACGTGGTCAGTCCACGCGGTGCGATTGGCTGGTACCTGGCGGGAATCGTCTTTTTCCAGCTTGGCCCGCTGCTGTACCAGGGCATGAACGACTTCCGCCGTGACCTGAGCACCGGGTTCTATACCGTCGCGCTGGACAGTATGCAGAGCGCGGGTAGTCCGTTCAGTTCCCTCGGAGCGGTGACCAGCAGCGACCTGCCGCCGCTGGAAGCTTGCGATGCGCTGGGACCGTACCTGCCCGGCGCGACCGGCTTCAGTAACGATGTCGATGGCCTGGATATTGCCCTGGCTTACCTGCTGGCCGACGGTCAGGATGTGATGGGCTACCCACCTCCGACGTTGACCACCTGTTACCAACCACGCGGCGCATTGTACGATCCCGCCCTGCCGACGCACTGGCAGTTCTACGAGGACTCGTACTTCTACGTGGGTAACAGCTCGCAGTTTTTTGGCGACCCGCTCAACGAAGAGGAGCGCAAAGCCTCCATCGACAAAGCGGGCGCGGCGCAGTTTCGCATCTTCTCCGCCTGGCCGATGGTCATCTTTGGCGTGGTCGAGCAGTTGATTTTCCTGCTGCTGACGATTGCTCAGGGCTTGACCTTTGTGAGTTTCAGCATTGCCATTCTGTTCGCCTTTTTCAAAAAGACAGAGGTGATCGCCCGCTCGATCCTGGATATGTGGATCGAACTCATTGTGCAGACGGTGGTCATCGCCCTGATGCAGTCGCTCATCATCTCATTCCTGCTCGGTGCAGCCGCAACTCAGAATGCACTGGTGGTCCTGGGTGTCTCCCTGCTCTGCACCATCTTCATCCTGGTCCTGCTGTGGAGCGGCATCAAAGCCGTGTGGAACAGCTTCAACCGGTTGTTTGGCGCGATTGGGCAGGCGACCGGCGGCGTGATGGTCGCGCCGGGAGCGGTCGGTCTGGGATTGGCCGGAGCCGGAGTTGCGGCGGGCGTCGGAGCCACCGCTGCGGCAGTGAATGTGGGCAGCAGCGCGCTGGCCGGTGTGTCCGCCATGCAGCAGGGGGCGACCGTTTCCCAGACTGCGGGCGTGATGTTGGGTGGATCGCGGCGCTTGCAGAGTGCCGCGCGCACGCTGGCGTATCTGCCCGGCACGCGCAACACTCCCCTGGGCCAGATGGCCGACGAATTCACCGAAGGGTCGATGCTGCGCCAGGTCGGGCAGAGCATCCCGGTGGTGGGCGGGGTGGCTGGCCCGGTGATTGGTGCGCATCTGCTCAGCGACCGCTCCGAGCGTCCATCGCGTGGTCACGGTTACCGCCTGCCTGCCGAACCGGAGCCGGTGGACGAAACCAACCCGCGCGAGACGCCGCCCAATCGTCCACGACGGATGGGCACGTTTACGCCTTTACCTGACAACGTGCCGCCGCCTGCCGTGATCCGGCCTCCGGTGGCCGCAGGCGATCCCGGTGAGGAAATCGAGGAGCGCGTTAGCGACGTCGGCGCGTCGGTGCGCTCACATGCGGGCCAAACACGCGCAGCAGCAGATCGTGTCCAGCACGGCACGGATACGCAAGGGGAAGAGGTCGAAGAACGGGTCAGCGCCGTTGGTGCGGATGTCCGGTCAGAGGCGGGTCAGGCGAAACATGATCAGGATCGCGCGGCCTATGCTTCGGACATGCACGGCGAGGAAGTGGAAGACCGCATCGCTACCCTGGGCGCAACCCTGCAAACCGGACAAACCCAGCCGGTGATGGGACTGATGCGCGTGGAAGGTGCGGACAACGTCGCCGGCGTGATGGGTGACTTCATTGCCCAAACACGTGTCCAGCGCACCTTGGATGACCAACCCATGACCGGCGGCGCAGATCACTTCACCGTAGCGCAAGGCGTCGCACGGGCAATGGGGGTGACGCCTGAACCGGATGACCGCGCGCCCGTCCAGGGAGATGTGTCACGGTTGGGGTTGTTTGGCGACATGGCGCTGCGCCTGGGAATGACCGGCCAACAAGCGCAAACCGTGATTACCGAGGTCAAGAACTCTCCGACCGGCGAACTCACACCGCCCACCCGCACCATGTTGGTTGAGCAGGCACGCGGCACGCTCAATACCGGCTGGGAAGGCGCGGAACGCGCAGTCAGCGCCTTGCAGCGTGCTGCCGTGATGCTGCCGAACGCCATCACCGCGCGGGGTACGGCGGCGGTGCCCAACGTCACCGTCACGCCAAATGTGCAGGTCCAGGTCAATGCGCCTGCGTCACCACCAGGTGCCGCATCATCCGGCGGCGGTCTTGACGACGCCATGAAATCACAGGCAGGGCTGGCGGGCAGCCAGATTGTGCCTCCACGAGGAGAAGCATGAGCGAACACCTGACATACCACACGATTGAAGAACTGCGGGCATTGAGCATCGAGGACCTGCGCGCGCTATGGGAACTGGTGCCCACCGACCGCCAGCACCGCTACCAGACCGTCTACCAGCGCGAAGTGCGCACCAACGGGGCGTCCGGCTCGGACGCCCTGGAGCAGCAGGTCGTGACCGCCCTCATCCAGCGCTATGACGAGGGCGCGCTGGTGCCGATTGGCGCACGCTGGGCCAAAACCCCGGCGCGTATCCAGGCAGCGGTCAGGGAGGGCGAATCGCTGGTGCCGCCTGAAGCAGAGTTCACGCCGCCTGCGACTAACAAGACTCAGGTGTTCCTGATCCTGGGTGGGGCGGCGCTGTTTTTACTGTTTTTCGTCTTCATGCTGCTGTCACGGCGCGGTGGGGATGATCCTCAACCCGTGATGGACGTCGGGACTATCTCACCTTACGCCACGCCGACTCTGCGCTACACACCATCGCCAACGCCGATTGCGCTCGAAGAGCAGGATGTGATCATCCGGGATGGTGTGCGTGACCGTGCGCCTGCCTACCCGGTCAACCTGCAAATCCTGCCTGCCGGGCAAACCCAGCCGCGTGTGTTTGTCGTGCAGCGACGCAAGGTCGAACTCTCCGAGTGGTTGTACGATCCCAATCCCGACACCGCGTCGTTCATCCACGCTCTGAGCGTGCGCCCGGTGATTGGTGTACCCTGGTCGCCACAGAATGAAGCGCTCTTTGAATCGTTGGGGCCGGGAGCCACGTTTAGCATTCGCCTGAACACCGGCGCGGTGCAGCAGTTTGACTTCGCTTCGAAGACTGAGGTCAGCCGCAGCGACACCAGCGCGTTCCGGCAGATTGAGCCGGGTCTGGTGTTAGTCCTGATTGGTGAACGGGATGAGCGCGGCGCGCCAACGGCTACACGCCTGCTCGTGCTTGCCACTTACCCGCCGGAGCAGGAGCTTTCGCGCGATGATGTGCTGGTGGCCGATCTCCTGGACCTGCCGGTAGTCGATGTGACGCCTACACTGCCACCGCCCACCGCGACGCCACTCCCGGTGCGCGACCTGCTGCATGTGGACGTGATCTCCGTCGTCACAACCGGCGGGAGAATCACCATTCAACTGCGCGCCTACAACGGCCAGCCCGAACCGGTGAACATCCGACCGGAGGATGTCGCGATTGCGTTTGGTTATGCTCCGCGTCCACCTGGTCCTTGGACGCCTGCTGACGGTCTTGAGCCGTTCACGCTGCTGCCCGGTCAGGCTGTCGATCTCACACTGCATTGGGCCTGGACGGGTGAACCCTATGCCATGCTGCGTTTCGGCGTGTACCGGTATGCCTTGCAGCTTGAAGAGCGATAACTTGTCCTGCCTCAGACCGGCATGGTAAGCTGAACACAAGTCGAGAAAGTGAGTTCCTATGGCAAAGAAAAAGCGCAAACCGGATAACACACCACGCCGCAAACGCTTCAAGCGTGCGCAGCGTCTGGATGCGGCCAAAAGCTGGCTGCCCACCTACGAGGGCAAGGACATTGTAAAAGGCTACCGGAAACGCTATGGCGTCGATTTCCGGTGCGCATTCACCGAACTTGAAATGCTTGGCGTCGAAATCGATCCGGCCCGCAAAGAACAAACCTTGCGAGATGTGGAACGACAGGCTGAAATCCGGCGGCAGAAGAAACTGGAACGCGCAGCGGAACTGGAAAGCGCATTCGGATGGCCTCGAGATGATACCTTTGCCATGATTATCGGCTACACCGGCGGTGGCGCGCCCTACGGCGTCACCTGGGAAGAATGGGAAGAAATCTAGGCAGAAGACGACTTCGAGCTATAACCCTAATCACAGGGTCCTACGTTTTGCATGTTCACAGCCGATCACTCAGGTCGGCTGTGTTTTTTTCTGATCCAGGCCAGATCGGAATTTTACATCTGGAACCGGTCAATTTTACATGCCCAAAACGGTAATTCTCCGCATGTTCGACCCCCTCGCTTTGTTATCCTGAAAGTGTCAGATGAGCGGGGTGGCGCAGCCGCAACGAGACCCCACACATCCAGGAGGAGAACAGCGTCTGAGCGCGCGACTCCCACCCCGCCCCTGGCACATTCGTCAAACGTCCACATGTGGAGGATTTCATCGTGTCGATCAGCCAGACTCTCGAACAGTGGTTTGCCGAAGCGCAAGCTGTCGCGCAAATCGTCGCTCCGATGGCCGCCTTCCTCGGGTTTATTGGATTGGGCCTCATGTATATGGGTTCTTCATGGCCTATTATCGGCCAGTGGAAACAGGACAATCCACGCGCCGCTAATCAGGTCGTCATGGGCCTGCTATTCGTCATCGCCGCCTCGACCGTCGCCAGCCTCATCTCGTTCACCTAGTCCCGCCCACTCACCTACCCCACAGCAATTGCAGCCAGTCTGATGGGCTGGCTGCTTTTGCTCAGGGAACAAGGAAGATATGGATGGCAGCCGATCTCAAATCACACGTCCTGCGCCGAGACGAAAAGGGGTTCATGGGCATTCCGTTCAAACGCCTGCTGCTGGGCGGCGTCAGCGGCGGCATGACCCTCATCATCGCCCGTTTTGCGTTGGGCAACCTGGCCTTTCTCGTGGCCGCCCTCACGTTCATTCTTGCCCTGACTCTGACCGGTCCGCGCGGCGGCATTCCGCTGTGGCAGCGCCTGCTGTACCGGATGCGCGGCAGCCTGATGCTCGCCGCCGAACGCAAACCCAAAAGCCTCGCCGGTCGCCTGGGCACCACATTCGACATGCCCACCGGCCTGGTAGCGCTCGACGCCGACCTGGTCTTCGCGCCGCCGGAAGGTGACGTCGAAGCCGACATGACCGAGTGGATCACCTTCGCCCACGCCGGTGAAGCCGACCACGACAGCGGGCTGGTGTTTGTCGAGAAACCCCTGGAAGGAAATCATTAATGGCTGACAAAGACATTCCGGTGCGCACATTCCTGATCGAACCCTTCGACATCATGCTGCACGCCACCGAAGAGGGTGTGCAGGCATTGCAGGCGCGCTTTGCCACCTGGCTGCGCACATTGCCCGGTCCGGCACGGTTTTTCTGCTGGCAGACGCCCGCCAGCCTGGACGGGAAAATCGCCCAGGTCAGCCGCGCCGCCCGTGAAACCGGTGACGAGCGCCGCGCCGCCCTGCTGATGGAGTACCGCCGCCACTACGAACTGCTGGAAGCCGAAGCCGACTACCAGCGCACATTGTGCGGTATGGCGTTGTGGTCGGACGAAACCCCACGTGCCCTGGCAGGTGGCATGGGTTCCGCCTTTGACACGCCCGCTTTCGAAGCGCCGCTGCCGCCGCTCTTCGAGGGACGGTATGACCTGCGTGAATCATCCCTTTGGCACCTGGCTCCGGTCGGGCGTCCGGGTGGTCGTCCCCTGGTCGCGATCCTGACCAGCTACGAGTTCCTGCCTGCGGCGTGGAACTTCTTCCGCCCGTTGGCATCCGTCTTGCGCCTGAATATCCCGCTTGCGCTTGTCGTGGACATCCCCAAAACCTTCGAGCGCAACGCGGCGGTCGATGCGGTCGAAAACATCATTGCCGCCTACCAGGTGCATCTTGCCAGTGTAACCGGTGAGGACAGCCGCTCGGTCACACGTATCAACGACTGCCGCCGCACCTTGCAGGAAATCAACGCTGGGGACGCGCTGCATCAGGTCCAGATCAGCATCGCCGTGTTCGCGCCAGATTTGAGCACCCTCAAGCGCCGCGCGCATGAGGTGATCAACGAAACCCGTCCCTGGTTCCTGCTGCGACAGGAAGTAGGCGAACTGCTGTCGCGGTCGGTGCAGTTCTTTTCCCATGCGCCGAGTAAGCTGATCAGTGTCCCACCCACCACCTGGCCGGTTACGTCGCGCGAACTGGCGCTCATGCTCGCGCCGCTCGGTTACCGCAAGCTCTCGACCACCGATGGCGTCTTGCGCGGCGAAGCGGTCGGCGCGTCCTATCCGGTCTTCCACAACTCCTGGCGCGACAAACGCGCCACTCACGAAGTGTGGGTGGGCCAAACCGGTTACGGGAAAACATTCTTACTCAACGGCTATCTTTCCCGTGAGTACGCCGAAGCGGGCATCCCGTTTGACTTCCTGGAACCGATGGGACATGGCCGCCACATCGTCGAAGCCTTCAACCTGCCCTGGTACGTGCTCAGCGCCCAACACACCTGTCTCAACCCTCAGGATGTGATGTTTCCGACGCTCATCGAGCAGAAGTCGCACACCATCCGCATCTATGAAACCGTGCTTGGTCGTCAGCTTTCCGGCGGCCAGCGTGAAAACCTGGAGCGTGGTCTGCTTGGCGAAGCGCTCGAAATCCTGTACGCGGGCTTCGGTGACCTGGAAGCCATCTCGCCTGACATTACCCCTACCTGCGAGACGGTATGTGATGTGTTGGCAGGATTGGGTGACAAGCCGCACATCCAGCAGATCGCGCACGACCTGGCCGACGAAATCGCCGGGCTGTGTACCGGCTCCGGTCCCTGGGCCAGATTTCTCAACGGTCACACCACCGTCGATTTCGGGCGTGGCAGCCGCGAGAGTATTGGCCCGCGTGTCTTCTCATTCCACGAACTCGAAGGCGACCCGGTCATGACTGCGCTGGCCTACGCGCAGGTGCTGTCGGCTATCCGCCGCGACAGCCTGTACGACGAGCAGCCGCGCATCATTGCAGTCGATGAGGTCTACCGTCTGATGCGCCACCCGTCGCTTTTGGACTTCCTGATCGAGGCGGCCAAGACCTTCCGCACCAAACGAAAAAAGCTCCTGGTGATCGATCAACAGATGAGCGTTTTTCTGGAAAACAAGGCGCGGTTGGTGTTCGAGAACTGCCCGATCCGCGTCATTTTCTCGCAGCGGCAGGGCATGAACGTCTTCCGTGAAGATGCGGCGTTTCAGCACCTGAACCAGCATCACCGGGACATCATCGCTTCGCTGCCGCGCTTCCAGTTTGTTCTGGACATCCAGGATGAGGGAATTTTCTGGCTTAGTAACGCTCGCCCGCCTATCTCAGAGTTTGCTCGTTTTGGGACGACATGAGGGAAAACACATGGTCAAACAGTCCAGCACCAGCCCCTTCAAGGTCATGGAGGAGGAAGCGTATCATGCTTTCCTGGAATGGCCCGTATGGCTGGTTCTTCGCGAAAAGGAACTCGCCAGCTACCTGGCCGCAAATCGACCGCAAGCGAACCCGCGAGCAGTTGAAAGCGCTCGTGGTTCTGCTCAATCCGATTCGGAGAACTGAACCCGATGGCTAACAAGCTGTTGATTGTCGAGAGCACCGCCAAAAGCGCTCGCATCGCCAAAATGCTCGGCGCAGGCTGGCAGGTGGAAGCCACACACGGCCATGTCCGCGATCTGCCTGAAAACACGTTGGGCATTGAAGTCGAAGCTGATTTCCGCCCATTGTACGAGGTGCTGCCGCGCCAGGTGAACATCGTCCGGCGGCTGCTGAAAGCGATCTCGGAAGCAGAAGCGGTTTATGTCGCTACGGATATGGATCGCGAGGGCGAAGCGATTGCGTGGCATGTGCTGCAACTGGCCGACCTGCCGCCGGATAAACCGGTGTTTCGTGTGACCTTCACCGCCATCACCGAAGACGCCGTGAGAGCGGCTGTTGCATCCCCCCGCCCGCTCGACGTGAACCTGGTCGAAGCGCAGCAGGCACGCCGTATCGTAGATCGCCTCGTCGGTTATCTCGTGTCGCCGGTGGTCTGTCAGGCATTGGATGGGCGTTATTCCGCCGGACGGGTGCAAAGCGCCTGCCTGCGCCTGGTCGTGGAGCGTGAGCGCCAGATCACCGCCTTCACGCCCGAAATCTACTGGACACTGGATGCGTTGCTGAAAGCCGATACCGGTGAGCTCACTGCCCGGTTGAACACCGTCAAGCAGCAGTCCGCCGAACGGCTCAACCATGAACAGGTACAGTCGCTGACCAAAGGTTTGACCGACGCCGCGTTCTGGGTAGGCAGCGTCAAACACGGCGAGCAGCGCCGTAATCCTCACCCGCCCTTCACCACCAGCACCTTGCAGCAGGCGGCGAGTCAGGCATTAGGGTTGTCGCCGGAACGCACGATGCAGATCGCCCAGCGACTGTATGAAGCGGGACAGATTACCTACCACCGCACGGATGGCGTGGACGTCGCGCCGGAAGCGCAGCGCGCGGCCTTGCAGCACATCGCCCGTACCTATGGCGGTGATTATGTGCCTAATCAACCGCAAAGCTACCAGGCCAAAGCCAAACACGCCCAGGAAGCGCACGAGGCGATCCGGCCTACCGACGTGGCGCAACTGCCAGTCCAGGTTGAAGGTGATGGCGCGGCGCTGTATGCGCTTATCTGGCAGCGCTTTGTCGCGTCGCAGATGGCTGAGGCACGTTACGCGGTGCAGGCGGTTGAAATCCTGGCGGGCAAAACACAGGGACACGCCTACCCGCTGACGTTCCAGGCCAAAGGCCGCAGCCTGATCTTCGATGGGTTCCTCAAGGTCTATCAGGAGCCGCCCGATCCGGATGCGGAAGCCGAGCAGGACAGTCAACTACCCTTCCTGCAAGAAAGCACTGCCCTGCACCTGGTCGAATGGTTGCCCATCGAACGCCAGACCAAAGCGCCGCCGCGTTTCACCGAAGCGTCGCTCGTGCGCGAGTTGGAGCGACGCGGTATCGGTCGCCCATCGACCTACGCCAGCATGGTCCAGACCCTGAAGCAGCGCGAATACGCCAAACTCCAGAAGAAGCGCCTGGTGCCAACCGACACCGGCACGCTTCTGTGTGATTTCCTGGTCGAGCACTTCCCGGACCTGTTCGCCGTACCCTATACCGCGCACCTTGAAGAAGCATTGGATGCAGTCGCGCGCGGCGAAGCAACCCGCCTGGCTGTGTTGAAAGCTTTCTGGGCCGACTTCACGCCGCAGTTAGGCGCTGCCGGTCAGGCGGCCCAGCAGCAAACCAAAACTCGCCGCCAGTCGCCCACACCCATCGATGAAACCTGCCCGGCCTGTGGCGGCGACCTGGTCGAGCGCAAAGGCAAGCACGGCTCATTCATCGGCTGCATGAACTACCCCGACTGCGGCTACACGCGCGGTTTGGAACACAAGCCGGTCACGCTGCGCGGCGCGACGAGCTAGGGAGGAGTGTAAGCTATGACTTACGCCGACTTTCCCCCGGAAGGTGTTCCGGCAGAACCACCGCTGGATTACGAGTATGACTACGAGCCGCCGCCGGATGACTTGCGCTTCATGGACGAAGCCCCGCCAGAGTCCTACGACTATGAACCGGAGCCGTTTGTGGTCTCGCCGGATCAGCAGTCGCTGCCCGGTTTTGAGCCGCCCCCGCCGGACCCACCTGACAACTGGTCCTGGCTGGACGCGCGTTTCGTCGGGCTGGAACAGGTTGATGCCGGTGGCGACCTGACCGGTTATGAGGTTGGCTGTGTGGACCTCTACGCCGACACGGTGTCGGGCGATCTGGGCGGCACGTTCCTGCGCGTGCAGGCGTTTGGTCCGGATGAACTCGACCAGGCCGAAGACCTGTTCAACCGCCTCAACAACTACGCCTATGACCAGGGGATGGGCGCACACGACGTACCCGACCTGGCCGAACGCGCGGCGGCCAAGATCGCCGGGCGTGAGGGTGAGGAACCTCCCGCATGGCGCGCGCTGACGCCGGATGAGTACACCCTGTTCGAGCGTGAGTTTGGTCTGGTACAAAACCCCGAACCGGACGTTCCGCCGGAATATGCCCATGACGACTTGCTGCGCACGGCTTACGAGTTGGGCGGCGTCGCAGTTGAAATCGAGGAACCGGAACACTACCCGGCGGCGCAGGCGCTGGAGGATATAGGGCTGTCTGCCGATGGTTTTGATCCTGACCGTGATCCGCCGCCGTTCTATGACCAGGCGACCAACACCGCCTACTGGATCGGCGTCTACCAGCCCGATCCCGATGACCGGGACGTCTGTGTCGCCAGCATCCTGTCGCTGACACGCGATCCCGACTCCGGCGCGTATGAAGCGCAGCTTGCGCCGTGTGTGGTCGGCGACTGGGACAAAGCGTACCAAGCCAGCGAGCACCTGATCGGTGTGGCTGATCGCAGTGACGACATCGAGCGTGTCTTCGAAGCAGCTGAAGGTATGGCGATTGCGGGCAATCAGCGCGGTGAGTGGCAGCACGAGCGCGGCGTTGAACTTGAACCGGATTCCGCCCAGGACATCGGCGAATATGCCGCGCAGCAGTGGGAGCTGGACCTATGAGCGATCTGAATACCTCTTTCACCTTCCGGCTTTCCCATGAGGACAAGACTGCTCTGGCCGAACTGGCTGAGCAGTTGGGCTGTGATCGCGGGGCAGTCCTGCGGCGGATGATCCGGCAGTCCAAGATCGACCTGGGTAACAACGGCAGCGGCCAGTTTGCGGCAAATGGGCGCACTTTCCATCTGAAACTGCGCCCGGTGGAGCGAGTGGAATGACCGGCGAACAAACTATCACTCGCAAGGAATTCCCGAACGGCGACGTCGCGCTCGATGAGGGCGAGGGTTTGGTGTACCGCACCACGGACGCTGCTTACAGCGTTGAACTTGATCTGCCCAAACGCCTCTTGAGCGACGAGCCGTATGGCGTGGACCTGGTGCGCACCACACACGACGCGCAGGGTGACGAACGCCAGCAGCGCCTGACACTGGCCGAATATCGTTCGCAGATGGCGGCGGAGGAACACGTCCGCGAAGTCGAGCAAACGCTGTTGGATCAGGGGCGCGAAGGGCTGGATGTCGAAATGAATCTGGTCACGGCGATGCCCTACGAGACTGACGAACCGCTCTATCTCATTGGGTTGTATCCACCTGCCCCGGATGTGGCTTTCGCCACGCTGAATGTGCTGCGTTTCGATGGTGACCGGCTGGATATCGCGCCGGTCGCGCGCGGTCCGGTCGCGGAGATGGCGGGAATTGAGCAGCGCCTGTTCGAAGTCCAGGCGGAAGGTGATACGGACGTGTTCCTGAAGGCAGCTACCGCCGAAGCGGTGCGGTCGCATACCCTGGCCCCCATACTCCCTTGTTTGGCATGGAAGGAGTCGAATTGACGGTAAATCCATTACCCGCATTTGAAACTGGGAACACGCCGCCGGAATGGGAAGACCATCCCGACTGGCCGGACCGCAGCGTCTGGGACCAGCCGCCCACACCCCGGCCTGCCGTGCTAGTGCTGCCGGTTACGTTCGGCGACGACATGACACCCTTTGATGTTCAGGGACGTTATGTCCCGCATCACCGCGACGCGGCGGATACGGTTCACTTCTTTTCGGTGATTGATCGCCCGTCGGACAGCCCGCTGCCAGAGGACGTCTCACATGAGCTGCGCTACTTCCGCGCCCACAAAACCGAGGAGGACATCATCCTGCACGACTCGTTGCCAGTCATGCCGGTGGCTGATCCTGACCGCTCGCCCTGGCCGCTGCCTGCGCTGCACCTGCATCTGGAAAACGGCGACCTCTCGGCGGCGCAGATACTAGCACGGAATACGGCAGGTGATCACGGTTTGCCCTTCCCTGAAAAACTGCCTGCGTTGGGTGCAAATGAACCTGAGCCAAAGCCGGAAACCGGCTGGTATCACTTCGATGCTGCGCTGGTGTCGGCCACGCCGCAGGGTGTGGATGACGGTTACAGCGTCGGTGTGGTCGATGTGTATGCCAACCACGAAGACAACCGGTGGGCAGCACGCTGGCTGCCGATGGGCGAGTTCGACACGCTTGATGGAGCTTTGTCCTACCAGCAGCAGACGCTGCTCAGTCGCGTGGCTGAAGACCGCGAATCGGCGTTCTCACCGGCGGGTTTCAACGACAATCCGGCCCTCTTTGAACGTATCGCGCTGGCCGAATCAGACGCCGCGTTGACCGACCTGCTCGAACAGAACGACGGGCACTACCCGCCCGACTACGATGGCGACCACGAACCGGCCTGGGAACCGCTCACGTCGAAGGAGTGGCAAGCCTACCGCGACCATGTGCGAGTCGTGACGGAAAACATCTATGACACCGAGCGCATCCACGAGAGTCTGCCCACCGCCACACCCCCACTGGCTGATGACACGCTGGTCGCGATCAGCATCAAGCCTGACACGCCGTATCTCCAGGCGCAGGACTTTGTCTTTGAGGATTTTGAGCCGAAGGACATCGCTCCAACCTGGCGGTTGGACATCGTGCCCGCGCGTGATCCCGAAGGTGAGCCGTTGGGTTATTCGGCGGTGTGCGTGGTAGATTTTGCCGATCTCGCTGAGGCTGTTTCGCCGGATGCGCCGCAGCGTGCGCAGTGGCTCGAAGTCGCGCAGTTCCAGACCGAGGACAGGGCCAACCAGTTCCGAGATGATTTCATGTCGCTGGCGGGCATGGAAGAACTGAGCCACATCCCCGGTCCCGCGTTCGCCAAAGCAGTTGCGGACGATCTGAAAATGGACAGCCGGTGGAAAACGATGGACGAGCAATCTCTGGAGCAGCTCAAGGCGGGCGAATGGCGTGTTATGCATCCGGCTGAGGCATGGCAGCCCAGGCTAAATGAAGCATCCAACCCTGCGTTAGAAGCTGTAAATCTCGACGTTGACCTGTAAATGCGCAAAGGTTGCCGAGAGGGATTCTCTCGGCAACCTGCCCTCCCCTTAATCCAAGTAATTTTTACATGGTCGAAAGCGGCTTCAACTTATTTGTAGCCCAACGAGTTAGCTGATGACGTTGGCGTAACCCAATCCAGGCTTTCGCTTGAGTTGGGAGTTTCCATATATGGAGCATAATTGCCTGTATATCCGACAGTCTTCAACAAAATGCGAATGAGAATATCGATTAGGTGTGGGGTGATGAACTCAAAATTCTGTCGGGCTCCAGGATCGAAAACATTCTCATAGTGTGTTGCATGCATGGTTGTATTCCGATAATCATTTACCTGTGTAATCCAAACTTCGATGTCTGGATAATGAGTAGCAGGCACTTCCATATCTGAGATTCCAAAATGCATCATAAGCGCTACTAACTTGTCACCAAACCGACTCCTTTTTTCCAGGGGTTGGCTACGCGCCTTGTTGGCTACTTTGTCGATAACACTAGACTGTTGTCTGCCTGCGATGGAATTCGGGTTTGTGATTTTGGTTTTCAAACTCTCTATATCCGTCTTGGTTTGTACCAATATTCGTTTGATATCGTCTATTTGAGATTGAGAAAGGAAAGATGTTAATGGATGTATCTTCTGTTCGATACTGTAACGTGTAAAAAGCCCATCGAACGCTGTGAAGGTGTAATAAAAAATCGTGGTAGCATCCCCTCCCGAAATCGCATGGGCAGTGTTGCGCAATGCGCCACGAATCAATGGTTCAGATAACATCGTTGACCTAGCAGCTTCAGTTAGCAGTTGTCCAAGTCCACCCCGATGGATTACATCATGCACAACAGGACGACCGTGACCATATGTGAAACGTCCTAGATTTCCATGAATTCGGTAAACCAGGTTAGTGTCTTCATTGCGGAATTCGATCCAGGACGCTCCAACGGGGCGTCCAGTAGCCAAGCCCAATACCGGTAATAAATCCAAGGGGCGCATCTCATCTACTTCGGACGAATAGACACCAACCATTAGGCTGGTTGCGTCTAAGCGGGACTGGCCATCCATTAAATCCTGGATGATTCGATCATAATCAGGGAGACGTTCAATAAATGCTGGTTTACCGTCGAACAAAAAACCGACAACATAACTTAGTGCCGTCAGGTTGTGGAAAACCCAAGCTTTATCCTGTTCTGGAGCCTCTGATTCCAAAAAGGCACGTGTTCTCTCAGGTACTGGGAAAACCCGTAGTGGATGCTGCCACAATTCTGTGTATTTATGAGCTTGTGTAATCCCAAAAGGATGTTTTAGGTTGACATTGATGCAAGGCAACACCCAGTATTTTGCATTTGTCTTCGATTGGTTATTGGCAATAAAAGTAGCTAGGTCGAGATACAGCTTCATGGTGTTTTCGATGGGGTTCCATGCATAGTGAGGTATGTCTTTTGATGTTAATCTACCACCGTCAGAGGCTTCGACATCGATTGAAACAATAGTGTTCTTAATTGGCGTCGGCTCTGGGTACATTGGCCATGGGGTACCGCTATTCAATTGAACACCTGATACGAGCCAATCTCGACTGGCGACCGAGGTAGGATCACTGGGCATTTCGCTATTGTGCCAAACTTGAACCTTAACGATAACTGTCATCTCTCCCAAGCGACTAACCTCGCAAGAAAATTCACCCTCCACCCAACCTTTAGGGCTAAGGAACTCAATACGACCTCTGCCACTGTAAGTCAACGTATTTGAGAACCATGATGCCGCTTGAGGAAGATAATCTGCAAGTTGCGTCATTTGCGTCTTTCAGCTAAGCCAATTGGGCTGCTTGAATTTCTGTGCCTGTACTGACGATAGTATCCGATACAATGCTACCTCACAATTTACCACGATATTTACTGTTGAGCTTTCCCTTCAACTGCTTACTTGGTCGCATCACCAGCCGGTAAATCACCCGCCGAGGCTCACCCGTGCTCAACATGCCGCGCCGCTCCCCTCGGTCGATGCGCTGCACCTCCAACACCAAGAAGTTCTGCAGCTCAATCCGCCCACCGGAAGCCAGTTCTTCGAACCAGACATCAATCAACGCTTCCAACATCTGCTGCACGTCGTGGTTGCGCAGCCGCGTCCGGCGGCCAATCTCGCTCACCATCTTGTTTTTCGTCAAGGCCATCAGTCACGCTCCATCGTGGCTAACCGGGATTGGCGCGCCTGCCGCATGTTCGCCAGATCGGTGAATGGCGTTTTGCCCTGCGTCTTTTGTTCCACCTGTGCCATTACACGTTGGTGGGCGCGTTCCAGCATTTCCCGGTCTGTGCCAGGTTTGGCGGTCGATACCGATTCCGGCTGTGAGACGACTGGCTTTAAATCGAGGACAATGCCTCGCTCTAGCAGCAGCGGCTCTACATTCTTTGCGACGGCAAAGCGTTCCCGCCAGTCGCGGCGCTCATAGAGGCGAGTCAGTCGTGCGGTCAGGATCACCTGGGTGGCGAAGTTCGGCTCGACGTACCGCGCGAAGATGGTGCTGTTCCCCGATTGAGGCGTGATCACCTCATCCACGGTCAGCAGTGGGCGCTGCCGCAGGTGGCTGTTGAGATCGTCCCTATTCGCGTCCGCGGTGGCGATACCGGATGCCTTTGAGTAGTATTCGGCGGTTTCGGCATCACAACCACCAAACACAATCTGCGTCGCCAGACCGGTGAGCAGCGCCTGGGTGCCTTCCTGCCCATAGATCAGATGAAACTGCCCTTTAGTCTGCGCGCCGATCAGAATGCTGATGCGGCGCTTACGCACAAGGTTGACATCAGCCACCAGGCTATCGAGCTTGCCCAGTGTGGGAAACTCGTCCAACACGACACCAACCGGTACCGGCAGCGGGCCGCCGTTTTGTTCCCCGATGGTATCCAGGTCAAGCATGAGCTTGCGCAGCGTCGCGCCGAGATACGATGCATAGACCGCTCGCATCCGGCCCGGACAGGTCAGCACGACAACGGTCGGCTGCGAGACGATCATCTCCGCCCCAAAGTCCGACGCGCTGGTATTGGCACGCACATCCGCCGATGCCCAGCCGGTCAACGCCGTAGCGAGGGTAGCGACTACATTAGCCGCCACTTTGCCATCCGACTTCGCGCTGGCAATAAACGCATTCGCCAGCAGTGAAGCGTCGTCCTTGCCCGATGCCAGTGTATCCGCAAGTGTCTTCAGGTCATTGAGCGCGTTGTAGATGTCGCCGAGGGTGTCAAAACGAATCAAACATGCGGCCAACAGTGCGGCGGCGCTGTCGGTCCAGAAGCGGTTGTCGCCTTGCGCACTGGGGACCAGCACATCGGCAATCGCGCGGGCGTCGGATACGCTCAGGATGTCGGCGGCCAGATTGTAACGCGGTCCAGCGCTGCTGGTGGGATCATGCACGGCGACCAGGTGACCGGTAACCTGCGCGAACCGGATCACATGGTCTTTCAATTCGCCTTGCGGGTCGGCCACCACCAGGCTATGTCCGGCCAGCATCCGATCACCGATGACCGGCAGAATCACGCCCTGCGTTTTACCCGAACCTGCCGAGCCAAGTGTCAATATGCCTCGTGCTGCATCTTCGCCGCTCAGATGAAAGGTGCCGGTGCCGTAGTCCAGCCGCCACTTGTTTTCACCCCAGAATGCTCCCAGGAAACTCACACCTTCGCGGTCCTGGCGGCGGTAGCGGCGGTACTCACGCATGGTACAGAAGTGTGATGAGCCAAGCGAGCCGCGCCGGATGGCCGGGCGGCGCAGGCGGTCTACCCGTTCACGCAGCCATCCACCCTGGCGCAGTCCATCATGTAGGACAACGTTCGCCACACATACCACCATACACCCCATCAGACCGGCCATGAACAGCCGCGTGCGATGAATGGTGGGCGGGCCGCCAGTTACGGTTGCTATGAAACCCTGATCAGGTTGTGGTATTCGTGTGTGCTGGATGGCGAAATTGCTCATCAGGGTGAGATAGATCGCCCCAATCCCCAACGATACCGCCAGGTGCGCCAACAGCCGCAAGATATGATCCCGTGTCGTGCTCTGCTTTTCCTCGCCGGTGCGGCGAATGGATGCGCCCATCAAGGCTGCGGCGATAACCGGAGCCAACGGGATCAGGCACAGCAGCGGCGTTAGACACCCGCCCAGCGCCGCTCGTCCTTCGGTGAACAGCCAGTAGAACATAGGTTACTCCTGCCACCTGTCTCGGTCGGCACGTCGCAGCGAATTACCGATCCATCGCGCTATGAGCACCGAAACAAGCGGAAGCAGACACAGATATGAAACAAGACAGCCAACTAACGCGATGCGCCAATCGCCGAATAACGACCACAGGTAAATCATCTTACTCCTCCCGTCTCAAACGCCATTCGGTGATGCCATAACTCATGACGGTCAGTCCCAGCGCCGACAGGTACAGCGCTTCGCTGAAACTGACGCCAAGCTGCTTCAGCACGATGGCGGCAATCAGCAGCACCGCCAGCAGTGCCAACCCACCCATATATGACAGCAAGCCTGCTCGAAACATCTTCCTTCCTTTCCCTAACGTGGAAACCAGAGGTCCAGATCGTCAATGTCGTGCGGGATGTTGTCCGTAATCTCCGGTTCTTCCCGCAGCCGACGCCACTGCGGACCAATCGCCCGGTCCAGCGCCTGCTCGAATTCCTCGCGGGCAATGTCGTTGAACAACTCATCATGGCCCTGCCGTTTGTTGATATACATGGGTTCCCATCCCCCGACGGTCGGAGCCAAACCCGGCAGTACAACATGAGTGTGCAACTGCTGTTCGCCCTCTTTGGTCTGCCGGTCGTGCAAGACGTAGGTATAGAGAGGTATCTGAAAACCGCGTGCGTCGTAGTAGGCTTCGACGATACGTTCGGTCACATCCATCACCAGGGCACGCCGCTGGTCTTCGGGGACCAGCGCCATCAGGTCGGGCGCAGGTGAAATCACCCAGGTCCAGGCCAGCACATGCTGGCTCTTGAGACGGTTGCAGTTGGCGTCGATTTCGCGGTAGTGCGCGCCCAACCCCCGGTCCTGCCAGCGATCCCGCAGCTTGTCCGGGCTGGCCTTGGTGTTGTGATCTTCGCGATACTGGAAATACTTGAGACCGTTGCGTAATCCTGTTGGCCCCGTGCCACGCCCTCGACGCTTAGGCGACTTGTACTTCAGATCGGGCACGATAATCGCTTTGCTCACCGCTCACGCACCGTGTCGATTTGTTGTTTGAGGATCCGGGTGTCTTGCGCAGCGGAGACAATCGCGGCTTGAATCAATTCTGCTGCCGTGATGGGCTGTTCGGTAAATACGGGCAGCATGACCGCCAGCCCGTGCGCAATCAGGGCGATGATCACATGCAGGTGGAATTCAAGGTCGTCTTGGAGTTCGTCGATCCGGCCCTGAAACGCCTTGCGGAAGTGCATCTTGCTGCCGGTGATGTCTTCCTGCCGATCCAGGTATTCGCGGATAGCCTGGCGGATGATCTCCGCCTCGGTGATCTCCTTATCCTGCTTGTCGATCAGTTGTTGAAGGCGTGCGCGCAGTTGAGGCGTCATTGCGACGCTGCGCCGTACGGTTTTGGTTGCTCGCATGGGAAACCCTCTCAGTTGTATTGGCTTCCTCATTGTCTCAAACCGGGGTGCTACCAGATGCGGAGAATTACCATTTGGAGCATGGAAATTTACCGGAATGGTGCAGCAAAATTCCGCACGTGACGGTTGTCGCGTTGGCTCACGCGCCGTGCGCCGTGAGTTGGTCGCGGGCACGCGACCGTCGCACCCGGAAAAACAGCGCTGCCGGTAGGCACACTGTGGGGTGCGACAGCTCAGCCTGGGAACCCAGGCTGAGCCGCTGCGCGGGTGCTCTATCCCGCGCAGGGGTGCCCCCGCTCAGCGGGGCACGCCAGCCTCACCGGCGTCTGAGGTGCGAGCTTTTAGCTCGCTACCGATTCGGGAAACGATCACACGCCCAGACCGCGTAAGACACACACTGTCTTACACGGCTGATTGCGTTTCCCGAATCGGTAGATCGCCGCTGCGCGGCGATTGGCGTGCCCGTGGCACGCCTGAAGTGCGCACAAGGTCGATTACGAACAAACACAAGACCACACAACACACCGGCTGAAGTTGGTTGTAAGACAAATCGGCAAACTACTCGGATACGCGCACACCTCCAAGGCGTGCCAACGCACAAAAAGAGCGGCACCGGAGCGCCGCCCTTCAGTCATGCGGGTGATGATGTTACGAGAACGCTTCATCCTCAACCGGTTCGTCGGCATTGGCGCGGTCCAGCAGGACCAGGCGCGTGGCGCTCATGTCCAGGCTGACCTGCGGATTCCCGCTCTGATCAACCCATGCGCGCGGGCGCAGCCACTCGCCGTTCACCTGCAAGAGCGAACCCTTGTGAACGTACTTCTGAACAACGGGCACCAGCCCATTCCAGCAGCTCACGCGCACCCACAGCGTCTGTTCGCCCGAACGGGTCTTGCGGTTGACTGCCACCGAGAAGGTCGCCACTTGCTGCTCATTAACGGCCTTGGTTTCAGGCTCGCCACCTACAAATCCGGTCAAGGTGATATTGAGGCTTGTAGACATGATTTTTCTCCTTGCGCCCTGGGCGCTGTTATTTTCACCGGCTCCATTGCCGATTGGCTGACCTTGCATCAGCAGGTGTCACCAGCCGGTGGTCACCCGCAGGGCGCTGCCTGTTTGCAATGAGCGCAGCGGCACAAGCCCGGCGCAAACAGGCGTAGCGACATCTGCCCCGCAGATGTTGACGACCGGCGCACCTGCTATGCTGTCAGCCTCCAAATCGGCGTGATGGACCGGTAAATGCGCCAGTCAAAAGGAAAACAGGATACAGCAGAACCAGTGACTGATTGTGGCAAAGCCGAAACGTGTGACCGTTGCAGCAACAGCGATCATCGTGTAAGACAACCCACGTTGGGCTAAGCTGTCCGAGTAAGCCGTGTGCTGGAACTGCTCGTCGTTCAGGACCACATCACAAGGTTGCCAGGGGTGGCCGCTTGCGATTGGAAAAACAGAGTAGATCAGCCCAATGAGTGCCGTCCACACCTGCAACGCGCAAACCGGGATATTGAGGGATATCGAATTACATCGCACGACAGGCGCGCTGACGCTCTGAAACTGGCGTGCAGCACGCGCTGCCAGTTGGTCAAAATGTGAGACATGAATTACCCCGGTTTCGTAAGTCAGAATGCCTGCAATACAAACGAGTTGAACCAGTATCGTGTCGCACGCAGTTCGTATCCGGCAATCAGCGCACGACATTCGATAAGATCGTGCGAACGTGATCGATTGCCTGCTGTAGTGCGACTTGCGCCTGCTCCAACTGCGAGTACGTGTTGGGATCGTAAGGCAGCACCCAGGTTCCATTGGGGATAGTCGATGAGATGCGAGGATCACCTTTCCGTTCGAATCGGACAGGAAGATCGAAGGGCACGTCGCGTAGTGGCTTCCAGCCGACCAAATGAACGCGCGGGAAAGTTCGGTCTTCAGGGAGCACGTCCCATGCCGCACAAACCACACCATCCGGATGTAGTGCGAGATACACGCGGTTGACGTACAGGCAATAGCAGGTTTGGCCGAAAGATTGCTGGCTGACATTGACGAGCAGCGCGGGCTGCCAGTCCAGTTCACGTAGAACTTGGTTGTGCATAGCTGATTCTCCTTTGAGTCGTTGGATCATGCGGTTTGTGACTTCCAACGCTATCGTAGAATAGAAAAACGGTGAGTGAGGGAAGCACGCTCAGTTTACAACCTCGTACAGCGTAGAAAAATCCAGCGCTATCGTAGAAAAAGTAGAGGTTTCCAACTTTATCGTAGAAAATGTAAGCCAAGATTCTCGGCGTGAAATGACCTCAACAGGCGAGACCGGGATCACACTTTTTCTACGTCATTTCTGTAACTTCCGGTTTTTCTACGCTAATTTTGGAATTTACACGGTTTTCAGATATGCCAGAAGCTCCTCTCGATTGATGGGGATATTTCTTGTTGATACCATCCCGTCGCAGTGCAAAAACGTCAGGAATGACGTGATAGGACGCCTGTATAACAACGCATACAGGTAGTTTCCGATCAGACAAGACATCCAATCGTTGATCAGGATGGATTGGTCACCAACGAGTACAGAAGCCGCGCAGGAAACCGGCGCGGGTTCCGTTTCGCTCTCCGGTTGCGGTTCGAGCAGTTCAGGAAACAGCAGGCTTTCGTGTGGCAGGTAAGCGTATACGCCATCTTTGCCATCGAGGTGCTGCATCACCTGCTCGCGATCACCGCAGTTTGAAATACAGGACTGTCCGCTATACTCGTGGTTACCTGCCCATAAAAAAACATGATTTCCAGCAATACGGCTGATTTCGCGTCGTGCAAGATGGTTATCGACGCAGCTAATCACCACAGAACCGGATTGGTCAAAGTGCTTGTCCGCATTGACCGGTTCAGTGATCCAGGCAATATCGAGGCCCAGCGCTAGGTTCAGTCTGCGTCCAACCGTTTCAGCTTTGAAAGTACCGATCTCAGATGGCAAAAAAAGCTGTCTGCCACAATTTTTGAGCTCTACCCGGTCGGGATCGATGAGCAGTATCCGGGGCACGTGCATCCGGCTGTGCTGCATGTCATACACCATCCGCGCGGCAGTGCGCGCCACCTGGGCACCGGTACCCCCTACGCCAACGATGACGATCTGCTGGATATGGATGTGGGGATCAAAGACGTTCATCATGCATCTCCAATCGCTTGAGCCAGCGTGCGCTTGACCGGAATGAGGTCTGATTTCGGATATACCCGTGCCTTGCGCGCTTCCAGTTCAACCAGTTTCTGCCGGATGTCGTGCGGATGGGATCGCGATTTGCCGTTTACGGCATGATTGCCAAACGGGGATCCGAGAAGTGCATCCCAGTCTGCGGCCAGTGAACTCGTCTGGAGTGCGGCGTCGCCCACTCGCTGCACGCTGCCCCAGCAAATACTGCCGGAACTGAAGACGTTTGGCAGGGGCGCATGAAACAGCGGCGCATCCAACGCAGCCGGACGTTCCTTGACCGCGTAGACCTGATACTGCGGGTTCTTGTTTTCGGTGGTCGTGCGGATGAGCACCAGCGGCGGCATCGGCACGCGCAAAGGTGTTTCAGAACCTTCGATGAAGATACCGGTCTTCTGTGGGCGGCGGTATTCGACCACCAACCGCTTGACCCCATCCTGCCGGACCAGCAGCGTGTCGCCAGTCAGCAGTCCAGTATCAAAGGTCACTTTCGCGGCCAGTGCCAGGGCGATTTGTTCGGGATCAACCGCATACTCCGTCACAGCATCACCTTCGCGCTTTCGCAGCAGTACGCCAAAACTGTAAAACTCAAGGGTCAGACTCGGTTGTTCCTGTAAGGCCGCTGTCAAGCGCGGGCCAGTGAAGTCGAGGGTGGTCATGATTCTTGCGCTCCTTCCTGGATTTGGATTGTCGTGCCAATGAACGATACAGACGCTGAATGTTGTCTTGCAACGCCTGTTGAATGCAGGGATTGGATTGCAGCAGTGCCAGTCCGGCCTGAACCGACTCCATGATCTCGTCGGCTTCCTGGATGATAGCCACAGCGAATTCCAGTTGATCTTGCTCCCAGGACAGCGGCTCGTAATCCCCCATCGTCGAGTAATCGAGATCGATCGAGCTATTGCCGGTTGCTGAACCGAGCCAACCGACCACCCAGCCCACCTGCTGGTAACGCGGGTCGGGATGTTCCACCAGGCTGACCATCAGTTGGTGCATGGCAGCATACGCATGATCCGGTATATCTACCGGGTAGTCGTCTGCTGGCTGGATGCCAAACAGCTTTGCCACTGGCGCTACATCGGGATGATGCGCATAAAAATCCGGATCGTCCAACTGCGCGCCATACGCAGGCAAGGGAATTCCAAACCCCATCGATTCGATACAATCGAGTGGAATACCCCGCGCGGAGATTTCAGCGCAGATCAGGTTGTCGAGATCGTCATACTCCGCACCGTGGTGTAGTGCATCAACTGCGAGAGCATAGACATCAGGAAACACATCGCGTGTGACATCCAGCGCAGCCGACAGTGAGCCATCATCGTTGAATTCATCGTCTGACAGTCCATTCCAGAACGGGTCGAATCTCGCCACAGCCTGCGCAAGACACAACAGTGGATCATCCCGCAAACCTGCCGCGAGAAAACTGTGCACATCGGTTAGTGTGGTCATAGTGCGTATTCCGGAATACTGATGTGAAGAAGGGGAATGGGCGTCAGATTGCGCAGACGGTGCGCAGCCGCCGTACAGCGCCCGGTGTAGGCCACAATTTCCGTGACCGCTTCGCGCAGCGTGTCACGCGGCACATCCGCCGGATAAAGCTGGGGACTTCCCTGCCTGAGCAAGGTCATCCCCAGCAGTTCCACCGGTGGCATAGCGGCCAGACACGCGCACAGATCGTCGTGTGTCAAGGTCAACACGGAATTTAACCTTTATATCCGGGCCGAACGAGGAAGGACACCGTTTTTTGTCCGTCTTGCTCAGTTTCACGGATGGTGGCATGAGCCACTTCGGGATACGTGGGTTTGAGAAGATCGCGGATTTCCTCATTACTCCGGCCAGCCATCGAAGCATCTTCTTTGATGCGGGTGGCACCGATGACAAAAACGCGCGGAGTCGGGTTGGTTTCGTTCGTCATGATTTGGTTCCTTTCAGCTTGGGTATTGGGCGATAGATACGGCTAGATCAAAGCGGATTGTTCGGAAGCATCAGCACCTTCGGAGATTTCAGGAACGTCTTGCGCCGCCGGGTCTTCGACAAGATCGTCTTGCGGTGTGTCAATGTCATCTGCGGCCACGGCTGGATTGAGCTGCACAAACTGCTCCAGCCTGAACAGCACCTTCAATTCCTTGTCGGTCAACCCATCCAGTCTGCGCAGCACGGCAGGCGCATCGTCGATGCCAATCGGCACTTTTCCATCCCACAACTCGCTGTTGAGCAGTCGTCCAGCCACCTTCAACGCCTGCTGCGCCGCTTCGTCCGTCTCGTCGCCAGTGATCTGCAAGAGACGCGCCGGGATAGCAGTTGTGCCCTTCTTCGATTTGGTCGGTACCTGGATCACCGGCTCTGGTGGTTCTGACGATGCTGCTGGCGGGGTCGCTGTCTTGTGCTGCGGTGTTTCGGGGATGGCCGGTGGATCACTTTCCACGACCGTGAGTGCGGCCACAGCCTGTTGAATCACAGCAGTGAAGTCAGTTTCCGGTGAATAGGCAAACTGGCTCAGGTGCGCCAGATCGTCGCGCTGGATGAGCAGTGTGCTTTCGCTGCCGGTTTCAGGTAACGTCAGGGTGATGATCGTTGGGGGCGGTGTCTCTGTCTTTTTCGACATGGGATTGTCCTTTTCTATTTGAGGAAGCTAGATGATCGGATTAGCTGTCTTGCGTGAATAATCCGCCGTAATCTGACGGGTGGATCATCAGCGTCTGGCAGATATCCTTGAGCAGGATTGAGTTGCAGCGAAAACAATTGCCGTAACCCGTGCGAACATTGAAGCCAAACGAGGTGTGTGTATCCGCATGATGATGATTTTGCGGAAAGAGGCAGGGACCACTCAACCAATCTCCAGATCGGCGATAACCCTGCTCGATAAGGTTGTCTGCTACTGCCGCGATCAGGGCGGGATTCAAAGCGCGATTGGATCGAGCATATCTAGCAACTGGCGATGGTCGAGTGCAGCAACGTCGCAGCGGCGGATGTTCGCTGGGCAGATCGAAGTCAGCCAGTGTGTAACGCACATCACGCAAGACAACGATTTTGCACAATGCATTACCACGCTGGGGTTTTGTATTTCGTGTTTGAGGCAAGCGAAGCGACTGGGCGGGTGACAATCTGTCTCCACCCAATTTGGCGGCCAGCGCGTGCAGCAAATGCCGTGCAAGATCGAAGTCAGTGAGCGAAGTTCGCAGCCACCAATAAGCGTGAAATCCTCCCGTGGTGAACGTGATGCAGGATGGTGTTGGACGCACTGTTTGCAGGCGTGCCAGTGTATCCGGTGAGGGATCATCCACGTCCACGAACAACGCAGGCAGCGCGAGCAGGTCGTCTAGCCCGCCGCGCCGCCAGCGTCCGAGGTTGGTCTTGCGGGTCGCTATCGCCACGTATGCGCCCCAACCCTGCTGGTTTGCTTCCGTAAGACGCTCCACAGTGCGCGTAAGACAGGCCAGATCACCGACCGGGACATGGCGCGAAGGTGTTGGGTGCTGCCCATCGGGGTGGATGGCAGTGAAGGTCAAAAAGCCCTGCTCGCACGGGGCAAACAGGGCTTCGAGAAACGCCTGTGTATCGGGATGCATGATGCACCGCCTTAGAACAGGGCAAGCTGTTGGGGTTCAGCCGGTTTGAGTGGCACCTGTTCCCGCTGGCGTTTGGGCCAATCCGGGACCTGAATCAGCGTTTCATCGGTTTCGGGCACATCGAGGATGCTGACCTTACGCCGCCGCCGTTTCGTGCGCGGTGGCAGTGCGGCGGGACTGGGAGCCGGTCGTGTTACGCGCTCGTCGCTCTCCGCCATCTCTACCACAACGCCGCCGAGTTCTTCGAGGCCAAAACGAATGAGATCGTCTTCGCCTTCGGTGTCGTGCGCCGGTTCGGGTTCGGCCACAAACCACGCGCTGTCGGTCGGATCGGCTTGTTGGGCGTGTCGCGCAAACAGGTCACGCAGGTCCGTCACACTTTCGTCGTGGTCGATAGCTTTCGCCAACTCGGCCATGAGGTCGCCACCGCCGCCATTCGCACCGGTGAGTTCACTCAATCCGCCCGCGCTCGTATCGCCGTAGAGCAGATTGGCCGCCTGCTGCTTGCGCCCGATGAGTTCGACTGCCTGGTGTTCCATCGTGTCCAGATAGTGAGGATAGAACGTTTTGCACGGCTGGTCCTGGATGATACGCCACGCCCGCCGGGACGCCTGTCCCATCACGAACAAGCTGTAATCCGGTTCCAGGAACACCAACGTCGGGAAAGCCACCAGGTCGAGGCCGGTCTGGACCAAGCGAGGATTACACACCAGCACATTGATGCCTGCATCCAGCTGCTGCTGCACCAGGCTCTCGCGGCGTTCCGGAGCCACGCTGCCCTTGAGTACATACGGTCGTGCGTCAGGAATATGCTCGCGGATGATGCGTTCGATGCGCGGCTGTATATCTCTGGTGCCTGTCTGACGCAGAAACACGCCAACGTTGCGGCCCTGGGCCAGCTCATCACGCACCAGTTCGACCAGCCATTCTTCTTTGGGATACAGCCGGTCTTCGCTCAAACCCGGCATGTCATGCACCGGGATTTCGATGAACTGATCGCTCTCACGGTCAAAGCGGCGTTTGTGGATCACCTTCTCGCTCCGGAACGGTGCAGTCGGCCAGGCCAGCAGTGTTTGCAGGTAACGTCCGAGGAAACTCGCGTCGCCTTCCATCCGGCACTGGAACAGGTAGGTGTTCATCTTGTCCTTGGCGCGGTTGTAGTGCAGCTCCATGTCGGCATCCATCGGGATAGGGACCGGGATTTCTTCAAACTCCGGCATATCGCGCCCGATGTCTTGCAACCCGACAAAAACCGTGTGATCGATGATTTCGCGCACCAGGAGCGGGGAGCAGCCCGGCGCTTCCTTCGGTTTGTGCTCAACGCGCCGTTTGCCGGTGTAGTGCCCGCCCTTGTCGTACTCCGGGCGGTACTCTACAATCCGTTCCAGCGCTCCCATGTCGCGCACCCACCCGGCCTGGCCTTTGACGCCCCAGGGGTAGTTCAGCCGCACACGCGGATTGAAGACGAACTGCAACCCGTACAGCGACGACGCAACGCCGCCGTAGAGTGTGCCGGTCAGCCCAACAACCTTTTCAGCGGTCTGCGCCAGTTTCATCATGGCCGCGCCCTGGTCGGTGCTGGTTGACTTCGCTTCGTGGATTTCGTCGCACTCGTACAGGTACACGCGATTCGGGAACACAGTGGCGATGTAGTCAGCCAACGGCATACGCGGGTTGCGTTTGGGGTACTTCTCACCGGGCTTGGGAGCCGAAAACGTGCGCGAATGCTGCCACAACGCCCCACCGCAAGCCGGGCACTTCTGCGGTGCGCGTCCCAGCCACTTCTCATCGGCGATGATCGCCTCACCGTTTTTATTGCGGGTGATGGTCGCGTTGCAGTTCGGGCAGAGGGGAACTTTCGTCGTCAGAATGCGGTCACCCGTCAGGTTTTCCGGTCGCGGTTCGCCATACCCCCAGCGTGCCGTGCGCACTGTGCGCCAATGGACCGCCGGTTCCCAGCCCTCGCCGAGCTTCGCCATCTCGCGCGGGATGATGCCGATCTTGAGTGTCATGGGCAGATTGGCGTCCATGAACGCCCGCACGTCGTCCACATTCTTGAGCACCTTCGCGTGAACGCGCGTGCCCACCGAACGGGCGACCATCTCGACCTCGCGCTGCCATTTGCCGGTCAGATGAGGCGGTGCCATCACGATCGCGACCTGGTCCGGTCTCATGTGCGGACGTAAGGCAATCGCCAGGGTTGCACCAACCACCGTCTTGCCGACACCCGGCTCGCCCACGACGATGACGCCTTTGCGCTGTTGCAGGGCCGTGTATGCTGCTGCGGTGACGTGTTTTTGCGTCTCATAGAGCCGGTTACCCTTGAGCCGCACTCGATCCAGGATGGGCGCGAGTTGGCTGTACTCGAAGTCATAGAGGGGCGAAAAATGCTCATCCAGATAACCTAGCAAAGCCGTTTTATGCCGCCCGATAAAGTCCACCAGTGCCGCATCGCCGCTCATGTCGGTGATCTCGCCCTGCTCGTTCAGCAGCGTGATCGTTACCTGCGGGCGTGTGCGATATACCTCACGTTCGGTTGTGGTTTCGTCGGCCTCATCAATCTCGCCACCTTCGACCAGTTGCTCGACCGGCTCGACCGTACTGCGCACGGCTGCGCGACCTTCGTCGGTCTGCACGACAATGCCGTTGAACAAGCCCGCCGCTAACACCAGGGCCAACTGTCCACCGCGTGGCCGCACCACCGGACGCACGTTCTCGACCGGTGGGGGTGGCTCCAGCAGCCGTTGAAAACCTGCGCCAAACTGCGCGCCATCCGCCTGAACCGCCTGTAACGCAAGTTCCGGTGTGATGACTTTCGGAGCGAACACAAAGCGGCGGGTGGTGCGTGGTTGTGGGAAGGTGTAGAGTGGTGTGTCTTGCACGGTCAGCTCACGGGGATTGGCCGCGTCTTGCAGAATACGCTGTGCGAACTGGGCCGGTTCATCGGGTGGTATGCCTTCCTGCGCGACCACCACAACATGGACATACTCGCCCAGATGCAGCCCTGGCAGCCGCCACACATCGACGGTCTTGCAGTGTTTGGCCAGAAATGCCGCCGCATCCGGGGTCACGTGGTGTCCATAAACCACCCATGCCATATACCCGCCAGGAGCCAGCCATTTCCAGCTGTGCTTGAGCATTCCAAGCTCACGCCGCTTGTCGTCCTTGTTGGTTACATCCCAGGTGTACGGCGGATTGCACCACACCGCGTTGAAGCTGCCCAACGAAGCGCGCAAAGTGTAGAGATCTCCCTGCACGGCCTGAATCGGGCCAAACAATGTCTGGCACGCGGCGGCGCGGTCGGTGTCGAGTTCATTGGCGTAGGGCGTCAGCTGCCACGCTTCAGCCAGATAATGCAGCGCTTCGCCTTCACCCGCGCACGGATCGAGCAGACGCCCGCCGTTGGATGCTGGCGCGAATAACGAAGCAATAGCGGGGAGTTGATCCCGTGGGGCCGGATAGTATCCTCCCAATTCGATAGAGGTGAGACGTGCGCACACGATAATTTCTCCCTAAACACAAAAACGCCCCGGGACCGGAGAACCGATCACGGGGCGCTGTCTGACGAAAGAGTCGTTTTACGGAAGCGAAATAACACCGGAAACCAGGCCACCCTGGATAATGCGTGTCCAGCGGGACTCATCCAGTGTAATCATCCACACCTGCGCACCGCCATAACATACACAGCGCTGCATCAGGTGTTCCAGGCGACCTTGCTGCACCAGGAATGCATACCATTCGGGAAACACAGCTACCTTGACCAGCTTCGAGATGTGGTCACCCAGGATCGCCGTTGCCTGGTCCTTGTCGGCGAAAAACATGTAGGTGGTCGTCAATTCGGAGTAGACCGGTTCGGTGATGGCTTTGTGAACCAGCAGCAGGTGATCTATCGCCAGCCCTTCCAGCTTACGCTGGAATCGCGTGTACAACCCCGGTTCGGGTGGTTGTAAGACGATGCTTGACCCGGTGTCCGGCACAATGCGGGCTTCCTTGCCTTGCGCCAAACGTGCCCAGACTGCTTCAACGGACGTAGCCGGACCGGCGATGTCGAGATATACCGGTTGGTTGTCGTGCAGCGCCGCCCCGAACACGAAGCAGTCACCCACAACGTTCATACGCCCCACATATTGCTGCGGGATGAGCTGAGTTGTCATGGTTGTCACCTCCTACGCCCAGGGATCGTCGAGGCGAATGGTCGCGACCGCAGGCAGCGCCGGACAGCGCGTGATGCGATCCAGATCGGCCTGGAACTGCTCGGCAAAACGACGCAGGACACGCTGCTGGTACGACTCGCGAACAGGGGTGACAGAACCGGTCAAACGTGGAGAATAACGTGGTGCCATTGGTGCATCGGAGACGGGAACATCGTCTTGCGCCACTGGTTCACCGGTGTTGTCTTGCGGACCTACCAGAGCGGCGATCTCATTGGGCAACTCTGCGCCGATGAAATACCATGCCAATCTGCGCTTGGACCAACGGCAACCATACGCTTTGAGAGTCTCACGGTGGCGGTACGTCTGCGACTCCGCCTTTGGTACCCGTTTCGCGTCGGAAATCCACCACCAGGGCTGAGGTGTACCCGGTCTTTCAGTACGCGCGAAAACCAGGCCGTTGCCGGTCAGGGTTTGCGTGATGGTTTCATTTTGAGACATCGGGATGCCTCCCGTCTTGCGTGGCGGTAAGCTGCTCATAAAAACGTTGGATTGCCAGGGAAGGATTGCCATAACGAACCACCTCACCGGTACCCATCGTGAGAGACTGAAGGCAAGTGCTGAACTTCTCGACCAGGTAGCTTTCGCTGGGATCATCGCGCAAGACAATCTCGGCAGCCTGCACCAGCAGCGAGCAGGCCCGCAGCCAGTAGTACGGGGCTGTGCCGCGCCAGCCCGGCAGCAGTGCCGCATGATCCAGCGTCTGTACCAGCGCACGACGGGCATGTTCAGCCAGTGACAGCGTCGCCAGATGGGCGATCTTTTGTCGTGCAACCCAGGGTTCATCGCCGGTTACGAAGTTGTTGAGGTGGTTGATAGCGTGCTTGACCAGGAGTGGTGTATGCTCATCGAGCGCGCCCAGCGCATTACCCAGCCGTTTTCCGGCTCCGGCATAGAACTCCGCACCGACCAGTTCCATCGCCGCATCAGTCAGTTGGTTCATGATGCGGTTGTGATGTTCATCGTGCATTTCTGCCCGCACGACACGTTCATCTAAGCCCAGCGCATTCGCGAGGCCAAGACTAAACGCGCGATAGGTATCGTTGTTGTAGCAGGCGTGGTAACGGGTATACACTGCCTGCGGAATGGTTGTTGTTTGGGACATGCAATACCTCCGAGATGAATTGAAGGGCTTTTGGAAAGCATGTCTATCCGGGGATGGTTAGAACTTGCTCAAGCTCCTCTATCACTCCCGGTTGCGGCCTGGACGTGGCAACTGGCGGCGTGCGGCGAACACACCGGAGAATCCAGTACACATTCAGAGGCCCTACCGGCACTTGAGATCGATCTCAAGTAGTCCACGACCATCGGAAATGCCCGTAACAAAGCGGGGTTGCTTTGTTACTTCGGAGGAGTTTTCATCTCGGAACTGACGTCGGCTCGATAGGGTTTCAGCTGCGGATAGACCGCAGCGCCATGAAGCTTTGCAATCCGCCCGTAGCCGGGCCAGTTCGGTCGATGGGTTTTTAAGGTGCGAGTTCGCCCGCTTTTGCGCACGGCGCGTCGGAGGGACGTGTCGGCGTAGCCCTGCACGAGTTTCTGGTGAGGGGCGATTAGCCTTATCAATCGCCCCGGCGCAAGCCAGGAAGAAACTCGTCGCAGCAGCCCACAGGGCTGGACACGGCCCTGCGCCGTGCGACAGTGGCGAACAACTCGCACCTAACCCATCGATTGGTCCTAGCGAGGATGGGTGGCGCGTGGCGCGATATGCGCAGTAACGAAGCCCGCGGAACAGTTTCGAGCAAAATGATTCAAAACTCCGAACTCGCTCGTTTGAATTCACATAGTTTTCATTTAAGTAGCTGGCAAAAAATTCCTGGTTGTAATATAAAGTATAGGAGTGTCAGGTTGAACAAGGATATAGACTTTGGATTTTGATAATCTTCTGTCCCGACTCGATGATGAAACGCTGCAAAAGCTCGTAGGTGGCGATGCTGTGCGGCTATTGATGCATCTTGATCCGAAACTAATGTCACCTAGTGAGTTGCGCAACCTAGTCGTGAATCTGCGAACACGGGCAGGCTTGTTATTATCCCCTGAGGATAGAAGGATCCTGTTTGATTTTTTGCGACCCAAAGAAGCTGAAAGCTTGCGTATAGTGTTAGGGCTTGATGGCACTGATAATTACGCGGCATTAAGACAGGCTCGTTTTCGTCATGGTTCTGAGCGCGAACAGATCCTTTTCGACTTCTTTGGTTTGTCTATTCCGCGTGAAGAAGTGGTTGATCAACCGCCCAGTACAACGGTTCTCGATTCTTCTTATGGACTGTTCGTACATCAACGTCAGGCCGCAAGGGAAATTAAGATTCAGCTAACAGAACCGCCGCACCGTGTAATGCTGCACATGCCCACAGGATCGGGTAAGACGCGGACGGCGATGTCGATCATTTCCGATCATCTCCGCGCTACAGAACCAACGGTTGTGGTTTGGCTCGCTTACAGCGAAGAGTTGTGTGAACAGGCGGCAAGCGAGTTTGAACGGACCTGGAAACAACTTGGAGATAGATCCATCTCGGTTCACCGTTTTTGGGGAGACTACGAACTTGATTTAGCACAGGTCAAAGACGGTATTGTCGTTGCAGGTCTCGCCAAACTCTATAACTTACTGAAGCAAAGCATTCGAAAAATCGGTACTCTCGGTCAGCACTGTTCGCTCGTGATTATCGACGAAGCACATATGGCTGTAGCAGAAACCTATCAACTGGTCTTGGACTCTCTAGTTATCCCGTTTCCCCACACTGCGTTACTTGGTCTAACTGCTACACCGGGCCGTACTTGGGCAGATATTGAAGCAGACGAGCAACTATCCAGATTTTTTGCAAGACGCAAAGTAACTCTGAAAGTTGCTGGTTTTGATAACCCGGTTGAATACCTTATTCACGAAGGTTATTTGGCTAGAGCGAGCTTCCGCCCGCTGTTTCACAATAGCGGCTTAGAACTATCGGATGCCGATCTCAGACAGCTAGAAACGTTGTTGGACATCCCACCTAGCATTCTGAAGCAGCTAGCCGCTGACGATCAACGAAATCTCCGGATTGTGTTGGAAGTTGAAAGCCTCGTCAAACAACACAGCCGTATCCTTTTGTTTGCGACGACTGTCGAACATGCGGATTTAATCGCGGCTATCCTTCAGGCCAGAGGCATTCAGGCTTATTCCGTGACAGGCAGCACCCCTTCCAGCACTAGAACTCGCATCATCGCAGACTATATGAATCCGGAAGACACTCCCAAAGTGCTTTGCAATTATGGTGTTTTGACTACGGGGTTTGATGCTCCCCGAACGAGTGCTGCTCTAATCGCACGCCCAACAAAATCGTTGGTGCTCTACAGCCAGATGGTAGGCCGCGCTATGCGCGGAACACGCGCAGGTGGGAACGAAGCCGCAGAAATTGTAACAGTCGTTGATCAACAACTCCCTGGGTTTGGGAGTTTTGCCGAAGCTTTCTACAACTGGGAAGACGTCTGGGAAGACTAAACATGACAAATCAAGCAGAAGAACACGACATTATCCCCGCCAGCCTAGCCATCAAAGCCATGCGGGACAGTGGCTACAAAAACGCGGCATACGCCCTAGCTGAACTGGTAGATAACGCCATCCAGGCAGAAGCCTCACGTGTAGAGATTTTATGTGGAGACAAAACAGATATCGTCGACCAACGTTCACGCTCTCGTATTGATCGAATAGCGGTTCTCGACAACGGCAGTGGAATGGATGCTGAAGTGCTGCACATGGCGCTTCAGTTTGGAAATGGTCTGTATCTAGATCCCAGGAACCATACGGGAATTGGCCGTTTCGGTATGGGCTTGCCTTCCTCATCGATTTCCCAGTGTCGCCGCGTCGATGTGTGGTCTTGGACGAACGGGCCCGACACGCTGCTACATACCTATCTGGATCTAGATGAAATCGAGGAAGGAACTCTGACCCGCATTCCCAAACCAGCTTATCGCGATATTCCGAACATATGGCTCGACGTAACAAACTCCTTTGAAAGCGCTGGAACACTTGTTGTCTGGTCAGGGATCGATCGCTGCCTTTGGAAAACATCACGAGCAATCATCCATAACTCCGAAGAACTGGTGGGACGCATATACCGTCGCTTCATTACTCAGGGCAGAACAACCATTCTTTTCAAAACTTTTGATGTGGACAATCCCACAAACATATTGACGGAGAAGGCCGCACACCCTAATGATCCCTGTTACCTGATGGCCGAAACCTCCTGTCCAGCCCCCTTTGACAAGCAGCCTATGTTCATGCCGTGGCCAGCACCAGAAAGCTACGAAGTCAGACCCATTGTCAGCTTTCGTGGAGAACAGCAAGAAGTGATTATCCGGTTTTCTATCGCGACCGAAGAGGCCCGAAGCGGCGCTCAGGCGGGCAGCAAGCCACACGGCAAACATGCCAAAAGAAACGTAGGAGTTTCGCTCATGCGAGCAGATCGAGAACTCGAGCTGGATGCAGCATGGGCTGTCCCTTACGATCCTCGCGAACGCTGGTGGGGGGTCGAAATCGATTTTCCGCCGGCACTGGATGATCTCTTCGGCGTCACGAACAACAAGCAGTCTGCTAGAAACTTCTCTGATATTGCACGGATGATTGCAACCGAAGACCAAGTGTTTGAAGATACTATAGCTGAACTGGAAGCTGCCGAGGACCCCCGCTTGCCGCTATATGAGATAACGCAACGAATCGACAAGAACATCCGCATGATGCGTCGGCAGATTGCAGCCCAAAAAAGTGGTGAGCGAGAGCGGCGATCTCGTCACTCTGATCCGTCAAGCCCGCCAGCGATTGCTACAGAAGCCACCCAGCGGCGGCGTGATGAAGGGCATGTCAGCCATAGCGATGAAGAAGAAAGAACACTGCCCGTTCAGGAGCGCAAGATACAGGTCCAGGAAACACTAGTTGCAAGTGGTATTCCAGAGAAAGACGCTGAGGAGCTTGCCGCATTCACTATTGACAGTGGTCTCAAGTACATTTTCGATGTGGCAGATCTCGAAGGTTCAGCATTTTTCACAGTTCGGCCAAAAGGCGGCGTAATCACGGTACTGCTTAATGTCAATCACCCCGCCTACGAGCAGTTACTGGAAGTGCTCGAAACCGGTGACATTGAGGATGAAGAAGATATAGAGACATTGCAGTCTCGTCTTCAAAGAGCTAGCAAGGGGCTGAAACTGTTACTGCTAGCCTGGGCACGCTATGAAGATGAACAACTCGACGGAGTCCCGCGTGAACGTACACAAGACGCACGTACCGATTGGGGGAAAATAGCCCGCGATTTCATGCGGCAGGAGTGACATCAAGTATGAAATTGTTGCGCTCATGGGGCAACCGCCAAGCAGACGACGATCTTACCGTGCGCCTGGAAATTCTGAATCACATTCGGCAAATACTGGCTGACGGACAGCCACGCATGAGTCGGCAGATCACTGTTGGGTTAGCCAACCGAGGAGTCGTAGTAGACAAATCGCTCGTGAACAGCGTGCTTCATCGAGAAGGGCGCACCCACTTCTACTATGATAATGCCTCGCACATGCACTGGATGGATATCGAATCCAATGCTCAAGCCGATGCTGGAGAACCAATTGTTGATGCCAGTCGCCCAAAGTTAATCGACACAGATGTTGACAACAGACACGAAGCGGCAAACGAAAAACCTCAGGTTAGACAACTGCCACAACAATACGATCTTGAGCAACACATCATCAATGCTCTTCAGGAGCTTCGATCTGCCACAGTAGCCGAGCTTGTGGACGCACTCGCTGTGCAAGGGATTCGGTCCACCGGGCTTACCATCTATGAACACCTGAAAATTCTGAGGGGGAAAAAGGTGGTCATAGAACCTCATGAGCACCCAGACAGCACGACTCGACAGCCAATATTCATATACGAACTTGCTGCAAAACCAGCAGCAGAAGAACACGAAAACGTCGAGCTACAGTTACCCCATCTGGAATCGGATCTGTCGGAATGTATCATGAGGATTCTTGAGAATTCTGAGATGATCACGTCGCGGGATTTGGTAGACGAGTTAGCACGGATATATGATCACAGGATTGATCCCACCCAAATAAACCAAGCGCTGAGAGGGCTTCATAAAGCGGGCTTTCTCGCACGCCCAGAACCACACGCATCGAGTACACCTCAACATCCCGTCTTAATGTTTCGACTGAAGAAGATGGATGGGCAAGACCCCAGAACAAAGGAAAAACCCGCCGTCACACCCGATCAGATTCGGGAAACAATACTAGAGTTTCTGGGTCAACGTGAAACCGCCACTATCGGAGAACTGCAGGGGGCGTTGACCAGGCGGCTCGGTGTAGCAGTTCATCATCGTGATATATACGAACAACTTCAAACTCTTAGGCAGCAACACATATTGGCTGAACCTGAAGAACCCCCAGCACACACTACGCTCGCGCCTGTGTACGTATACCATTTGAGGAAACGCGACCAGAACCACGAGCCACACGCGACCAGCACACAAACGAACGTCCAGCCATCTCTCCAGGAACTACCAGGAGAAAAAGAGACAGGACACGAGAGTTCCCCGCACGACGAGTTGGAAATGGGCGAATACCTTCAGCCTCAACTACTGCAAAAAGCCGACGGGCAGCCTATATCAAATCGACATAGTAGCCTGGGTGCTCAATCCGATAGTGAAGACAATCTTCATGCCATAACAATTGATTGTGGCATACACTATGTTTTTTCGTCGGCAGAGATAGATGATCACTCGTTCTTTGCAATCAAAAACGAAGGCAACGTTGCCAACATAATAATCAACTCTAATCATCCTATCTATGCGCGAGTAATGGATCTGATTGAGCCATCGAGCAATGGCAAGTCGGTTACGCCACAAGGACAAAAACCGTTTGATGCTGGTGAGACAATGAAGTTGCTACTTATAGCTTGGGCGGAATTTGAAGAAAACCAACCGTCTCGAAGGGTCCGAGAAAGAACGGAAGACGCACGTAGTGGTTGGGGGCGTCGACTAAAAGATGTGCTGAGGCGGAACGGAAATCAGTGAACAACCCTGGCTATCAGTTGGAAACGCTTTGTCAACAAGCGAAGTGCGAATTACTACTTGTCGCGCCATTCATCAAGTTGCAGGCGCTGAAGCGCCTGCTCGAAAGTGCGGCTAAAGACGTAAGCATAACATGCGTTACGCGCTGGCGGCCAGAGGAAATTGCCTCTGGTGTGAGCGATATTGAGATTTGGCCCTTCCTGCAAACGCGGAACCAGTCATCGCTTTGGTTAAGAAACGATCTGCACGCGAAGTACTATCGAGCAGATCGTCACTGCTTGATTGGATCAGCAAATCTGACATTAACTGCACTGGGCTGGACGAGAAACCCAAACCTAGAACTGCTGATCGCTACTGCTCATGATGACATGTTGATCAAATTCGAGCGGGAATTGCTTGAGGGTTGTGTTGAGATCGATCAAGATGTTTTTGACCGGGCTAAAACGATGGCAGATGCACTGCGTTCAGCCGATTTCCGTCCCTCCGTCAACACACAGCAGAATCTGCCTCAAACTGAATCTGAAACGTCGTACCCTCGAATGAAGCGTGAAGCCTGGATTCCAACCTTGAGGTCACCTGAAAAACTATTCGTGGCCTACCAGGGCAGGTTTGATGATCTCACTGCTGCAGCCAGAGAGTCAGCTTTATCTGATCTATCCTTCCTAGATGTCCCAACCGGGTTGAGTGGCGAGCAATTTGAACAATACGTGGGAACGCTGTTGTTGCAGTTTCCAATTATCAAGCAAGTGGATGATTATGTGAGTGAATCTCAGCGCTTCGGCGCCGTTGTGCAATTGTTGGCGTCGTTACCATGTGCTCAAATGACAAGTTTTGACGGTGACCGAGCCTGGCAAACTCTGATGCGGTGGTTGATAGCCTTTTTGCCAACCAGATACGAACATTCAATCCCTCGATATTCTGAAGTGTTCCGTCGAGTATGACACCCGGGTCAGTCACTGTGTTCATTATTCACGTACATTTCATTTCCAACGCCTAACGGATGGGGATGTTATCCACGAACTATCTTATCGAACTTGGTAGCAAATTCAGCGACGTCGTTTTCGTCGGTGAAATGGCCAACGCTCACTCTCGTCGTTCCACCCGCTGCCATTGTGCCGATAAACTCATGGCACCAAGGCGCACAATGAAGCCCTGCTCGAACAGCAACGCCGCTGGACCCCAGCGCCGTTTCAACTGCTTGGGGCATAACCCCATCAACCGAAAATGAGATTGATCCAAAATGTTTCTTGTGATCAGCAGGAAAATGAACTACGACACGGGGGTACTGAACTAGCGTCTCATAGAGCAGAGCGGAAAGTTCCTGCGAATGCCTACAAATGCTATCTTGCCCGGTTTGGCCTAGCCACTCAAGTGCCGCTTTTAAGCCCGCAACAGCCGCTATATTCTGACTTCCAGCCTCAAATCGAGATGGCCCGTCGAGTGGCATATCGATGCTTTCAGACTGGGTACCAGTTCCGCCTCGAATGACTGGGGAGGGCCGCCAGTCTGTACCAAATGTAATTCCCGCGATCCCGTAGGGTCCGTACAACGATTTATGTCCAGAAAAAACCAGGGCATCTACGTGAACCATATCAACTGGGATCAACCCTGCGGCCTGCGCACCGTCAACGATGGTTATTGCACGAGAAGAAATCTGCTTGGCAAACTGGCAAATCTTGCCAACTGGCAGTATCAGACCAAGCACATTACTCACCAAGGACACGCACACCATCGCCGGGGGATCGAGCCGAAACAGGGCTTTCACTTCGTCGAGCTTGCATTCGAGCGTCTGCCTATCAAATGGCAGCACTTCTATTTGAATGCCTACTGTCTGGCGAAGATGCTCAAGTGGCCGCAAAACCGAGTTATGCTCAAACGGGGAAACATACACGATGTCCCCCGCACTCAAACCCGCTCCCAGGATTGCCGTATTGAGTGCAATCGTTGCAGATGGTTGGAAGATGACTTCGGGAGCGTCAAGCCACGACCTAAGTAACGATCGCGTTTCCTCGACCAGAGTAGCAGCTTTGCGAGCCAGCGGATTGGAACCGCGTCCAGCGTTGCCTCCGAAATTTCGGTAAAAGTGGTCCATCGTTTGATAGACCACTTCGGGTTTGGGAAACGTCGTCGCAGCGTTGTCCAGATAGATGATACGGTCCTCAGTCGTCAATATCTTCTCCCATCACGTAGGTGAGAAATGCCACGGCTATCTGGCGCTTTTCGTCCATCGAAAGTGGACGTCCGGCGATATCTAGTGTGGACTTGAAGTTCTGGAGCAAGTGCTTGCCCTGTGTTGACAGATCGGAATGGCGGAAACGGTATTCCTGGGCTTGATCATTTGGTAACTGAAGCGACAGCGCGACGACCGCGTCTTCCTCGATCAGCTCGCTTACTTCACGTTCTACTTCGTCACGTGCCGTCCGGAGCCGCTCATAAAAGCGTTCTTCACTGTTGTCATTCCAGTCGCGTAGTTGTACACCCAACACAGCGACTGACGCCTTATCCCAGAACTGCCCATCACCGTTCGTCGAGGCGAGGAGCGTATCGACCAAATCCTGGGTAACCAACGACCCGAACCGGAACTCGGTGATCGGGCGCCCATTGACTCCCTGAATTTGTCCGATCCAGGTTCGCATCGCATTCAGCCCATCCGGTTGCTGAATACCCTGTCCGAACTCCTCGATAGCAAACACATCCAGTCGCCGCTGCAAATCGAGATAGGCATTACTAATCTCTGTCATGAGGCTATCAACACGCGCCGTAATCTGGCTCAGCTCGTTGGCCTCATCGACGCGGAGCAGTATTGGAAGCTCATCAAACAGAGCCTGAGATGGTTCCAACTGAGCCTTTCGCACGAGCTCCCGAAACGCTTGTGCGTCCTGTGATATTCGCCGGGTATCTCGACAGAACGGCGGCAAACTCTGCAACCAGCGCAGCATTGACATCTGAAGCATTGTCAATGGCTGCTGATTACGTTCATTCTGATGAATGTATACACTAAACTGGGTTTCAAGCGCTCGCCGCAAATGCTCAAGCGTCTCATTCCATTCGCCTAGCTCAAAACTGTAGTGATTCGGCTCAAACACCGCCTTAATCAAGAGTGCACCATCGACCGGTGTCACAGCACGACCGTCTCTCCGCACTGTCGTTACGATGAGACTGTCCCGCAAAACTGCGGCTAGGAGCACCGGGATCACGCCGGGTCTCAGGCCGTAGGGCGGCGAAGTTAGCTGTTCTATCAGCGGATCGAGTGGCCTACCCTGATCAACACGACAAGTCGCTAAGTATTCAGTGATTTCATCCCACACATCTGCCAATAGAGCGTGGTCATCAGGGCGAGCGATCATCCACTCTTTGTCATCGTCTTGGCACAGAATGCCCGGCAGTTGGAGTAGAGTATTCAGGGCCAAGATTTCAGGTCCTCGCCCTTCCATACCAAATGTTTCACTAGGTGGATTGACAAACAACGCATCGATGACCTTTTGGGCGGCACTCTGTTGTTGAGTCGACGGCTGATAGACGTTTAAGCCTTCGCTATTGAAGACTGGTGTTTGCGGAAACACCTCAGCACAAATATCACTCACGATTTTGGTTGTCTGTCCTAGGCTGTTAACAGGATAACATCGAGCCGTATCGCCATCAACTACAACCCAGACTGATTTGTCTTCACGCGGATCGACCAGGGCAGCTATCGTCCGTTCCAAACGCGTCTGGGCATCTTCGAGTAACCAGTCAATCTCGCGCTGGATGCGTGCGCGATCTTCGTGTTGTTTGAGTGATGCGTCGTTGCTGATATTCTGAAGCCCGATCAACTCACGGAGAATCCCCTCGATCGATACCAGCACATCATCCCGGCGTGGCAGCACGTACACAACTCTATTGTGAGCCTGCAACACCTGAAACGTCCTGTCCCAATCGACATCGTCTCGTGCCAACACATAGATGACAAGTCCATCAGCGCGTTCACGCGCCAGTTGCGTATCCCATGGCGTCCCTTCCATCTCCTGCGGCCAGCGATACATGCCCGTGAAGTACCGGATCATGGCATGTTCCTGGTTGTAACGCCGGGCCAGAGTATGCGGAGCTGGAACGTATTCCTGTAACACGCGCCGCAGTTGCGCGGAAGTGGGATTGATGCGTTCGAGTACCTGATGCAAACGCTCTTCAAAGTTGATGTCGCTACCAGCGATAAACTTCCAATATCCATCGATCTCGCGATGAATGACCACCTTGCGCCGACGCAAATTCTCAAGTGTGGCGATGACAGCAGCCCGCTGATCGTGACTGTCCGCGCCGACTGCCCAACATAGCGTATCTGTATCGGGCTTAACCGCTGTAAACTCAGCACAAACCAGCAGAACACCGAGCGTTTTCACCAGCGCAGCGGTAAGCATATCGCCGGTAGCGACTTTGTCTAGCGCATGGATCACACCCGACCAAAAATGGTGTGTGCCGGTGCCACCGATATCCGACCGAATCGCATCTTGAAAATAGTCCCACAGAGTGTCTGGCCGCACCAGGATATCGCGCGGGTCGTCATACGATATCGCAGAGAAAGTATTGCTCAGGGAGTGAAGCTCATCAGCGGTCAAAAAAGTGAACATCGTGCGTTCATTTTGCGCTACGCGGTTGGACAGATGTGTGAGCGCAAAAACCGTGAGCGGATGCAGCGGCCATGTCCCGCGTATGAGCCGAGCGACGGCCTCGCTTTCAAGCACACCAAACAGATGCTTTTCCCGGCTCCACCGGACGAGAAAGTCTAATTCAGCATCAAGTAGAGCATCGACACGGGCTTCATCGGGATGCTGGATTGCAGCGTCAATGAGCCGATACGCGATGTAGGGATCGGTCGAAAGATTGTGACGCTGGAAACGACCTTCGATGCGCGACCATTCCTGCTGATACGTTTTCGGCAGCGTGGCTGCATAGCCTTGAAGTTCCTTGTGAGTGAGCAGCAGCAAATGCATTTGTTTGTCGCTACTGTAATTGCAAGCTTCCGCAAAGTTCTGAAGCAGTGCGGCTTCGTCACTAAATGCCTGGGATGCTCGCGCTTCCAGATACCGCCCGAACTCATCCCATAGCACAACTAGGCCATCGTAACCTAAACCACAAAGTTGAGCAGCTACATCGCGGTATACAAGGTCCGGTGTCTGTCCTGAGAACGGATCAAAGGTTGCACCGCCCGTTAGATGCGGATAAATGTCTTCAAAGACGTCGAAAGCTTGTGAATCGTGTCTTTCGAGTTGTTCGAGTAGGTCTTCAAGTTCGAGGCCAACTTGCTGGCGAGTCATCTCAGCTAGACGATTGAGCACATCAGGATAGGCTTGTCCCCAACGATGAATGATGCTCAACGCAGCTTCAAACCGAGTTGCGAGTTGAACATCACCCAGTCCTGCCTCATGTAGTGACCGGCTCAAAGCACGCAACAACGCTGTCGTCAGGTCGCCCTCGTTACCCGATAGTACGACAGGCAACAAGCGCATGTCGCGTTTAAGATACTCATGGGCGAAATCACCCGCCCGCTGATCTGTTTCCGATACATTTTCGACAAAACGAAGCACTGCTGCTCGCAGCGCCGCATCGTTTTCAAGTAATCCCGCCAGAGCGACAGCGAAGTGTGATTTTCCAGACCCGTAAGCGGCGTATAGCACATGCGCACGTTGGGTACCATCGGCTCGCGTGCCGACCAGAATAGAGGACAAGGCGTTGGCTGCGCTGTAGGTCGGGATGTACTGCCGGATGGTTTCGGCGTCGCGCAAGTCATAACGCACGTGGATCGCGCGCTGAAATCGGGATGCAGTCTGAATCAGTGGAGTGGCTGTAGCCATGGCCGGACCTCTTCTGTTACAGTCTGTTCCTCATAAAACACGCGCAGCACATCGAATGCCTGTACATCAGGCAAGGTCAGTTGATCCAGCCCCCCCGTGCGAGTCAGGCGCACCGCCCACTCCGGATGGATATCTTCCAGCCGCATGAGCAGCTCTTCCAACGCCAACATGCCGATATTGAAGGTTCGGCCAACGTTTTTGGGTTCTCGTAGCACGATATTCAGACCCACCTGATTTGCGCCGGGACGCTCCTCTGCCTGACGATTCAGGAGAATGTACAGGAAAATCAGGGGCGGGATGGTCTGTGGCAACCCAGCTTCAAACCGATAGGCACGGATGGGCTTCCGAGATTCCTCATCTTGTTCAGTAAAAGATGATAGCAGTCCCAAAGTAGTAAACGGAGATGCCATCACATCTTCCGGCGATTGCCCCCTTTTTCCCGGCAGATAGGTGCGCAGTAGGCAGTCAAAATCCTTGCGCAGCGAGTTTTCAGCAACTGGGTTCGCGCCTTCAGGGAGTTGAAGATTGATCCACTGCCCCAGTCTTTCCACAAAGTCCCGCGAGATAAAAGCAACGGGCACGTAGTGATTAAAGAACCAGTACCAGGTCGTGGCCAGTTCTTCACTGCTGATCAACTGGTGGTGCAGTAGCCACAACGTTCCCTCTAGTTCCAGGTAGGGATCGTTCATCCAGATAAGCTCGCCCACGGGCGTCAAGGCTTGAGCTTTTTTGCCACCGCTGAATTCTTCGCTAGACAGCCCAACTGCTTGCATCCAGTAGCGCAAGGCACGAACCATGTTCTTGCCAAGTCCAAGTCTTTCGGGCGCGTCTTCTGCCAAAAAGATGTTTTCGTCCTCACAAATGGCTTTCATGCCCTTATACAGCCAGCCATCGCGAATGTGGAAAGTTTCATGTTTTGCGAAATACATAAGTTCACCTACAGTGAATCGATAGGAACGAAACCGCTGTTACCGGCGGGAGCCACTTGCGGCTTAGAGTTACCGTAAACGCTCAAGCTCTTCGCCACCAAACAGCCGGTTGAGCCAAAGTGGGTCACACATTCCATGCATCCGGTGCACACATCCTGATTGATCTCGTAGATCCGCTGGTCCGGTTTGATCGTAATCGCACCTGCCGGGCAGACAGCAGAACACGCCGTACACTGAATACATGTCTGGAACTTGCCAGCTTGGTAGCGGATGTAGGCCGAAATATTCTTTAGCGAGTCTTGCGGATTCAACACAGTGACACGCAGTGTGGTGCTGTTTTCGGGTGCTTGGACGATCATAGCATCCCATTTCTGACCCTTGCGCCCTTCAAGGTAGATCTCTCCCAACGCGGCGCGACTGCGATCTCGGTTGATCTTGCCGAGGGGCTTGAGAAACTCTTCCAGCTCCACATTCACCGGGCGTTCTATCTCGATCTGGACGGTATTCGCCATATCGCCACAAGCCCTTGTTTCCGGCGCAGTGAAACTATTGGGCATACCAGCGCCGCCAAAACGCTTCACCCAGGCACGTGAATCGATGTATTCCTCCGGATCAGGTTTGCCAATGCGCTGGGCAAAATCGAGGAGTTGAGCGCGCCAACGCGCTGTGTCTTCTGGGAAAAAAATGCTGCCGATGAGTTCTGACCAATCCGAGTTGAGGGGGCACAACCAGCAGCCGACGCGGGTATAACCGAGACGATATGACTTGTTGAAATGAAGTCTGTTGAGCAAGATATACAGCCAAACATCAAACTCGGTCCAATCAACAATGGGTGACGCCATGACGTGCTGACCGAGTTTCGCATCCACGGTCACGTTCGCGGGAATACCATAGAGTTCCTTAGCATCACGATCTAGTTCAATGACCGTACCGACGCGATCCGGGCTGTTTCTGGATGGGTCCTGGTAGTTACTACGGCGAACAGACTCATCGCGCCGGATGCCATAAAACGTGAGGCATTTTTGGTCGCCGAGCGTTTGCAGCAAATTGTTAATGGGACCGGCTTTGAATATCGTACAGCACCACCGCATCACACGGCTGGGGGGCCCAATTTCGTCTACCAATTCGTGAAAATCGTGCTCCGCGCGCGCCTCAAAGAATGGAACCAGCGGATTCTGCTCGCGGAAATCACGTACATACGCGTATGTGTTTTCGTCCTCCAGAGTGGTGTCACCAAAGACGTGGAGAATATCGGACCTCCCTAGTGCTCGTCGCACAAGGTCAGAAACAACTGTCGAGTCCTTCCCGCCGCTGAACGATACCAAAAACAACCGCCGCCGAAATCGCTTGCCGACATGTTGAATATACTGAAACGACTCGTCTTCCAAATTATTCAAATGTGGCCGATTGATTTCGAGTTGATGGTGATACATCTTAAGAAGTTGCTCATCGACTGCGTCGTAGTGGTTGCTGTCGGCGATGAAGTCTCCGATGGCAGGCAAATTTTCCTTCAACGTCTCGGCGCTGGGGAGCCGCACGGTCTCGCCATTAATATAGTAGTAAACAGATTTACTGCTACGCCAAACCTGCTCCGTGAGCAAAGGCCCGTGCCCGTAAAACTGCAATATCCGGCGCTCACGCGAAAACACCGGACGTACATCTGTCGTCAGATAGCGTGATTCGTTGCCACAATCAACACATGCTACACTTTTAACTTGGCGCGCGGTTTTTGCTTTGAACACAGCCTGACAGTTGTCGCACCAATAAATACCCTCATGCATGTCGATTTCCTTGTGCTCTACATTGACAGTGGTGTGAGATCGACTTTGTTGTAACGTAAAATGCTTTCTGGAACTCTATAATACTCATCAGATGAAAAAGCGCAATGAGTTCCAGATACGTCAACTATAGCACATATGTACAAAAAAGAAAACGGAATATCTGGTAATTTCCAGCGGAAGTGTGGCTAATTCCCGATTATGTAAAAGACCTTCCGCGCGCATACGCTCATCACCGATGTCATGCTATTTCCAACCCCAACTAGGCAGATTAGTCAGATAATACTGGCTTTTCTTCGCCCGAGTTTCGGATCCCGACAGACTGTTTCGAATTACCTAGACTTTGATCGTGGTGTACCGAAGTATTGTTCACAGCCTTGAAATTGAATTTGTGGTATTATTCGCAGACAAACGCTACAAGAGAAATCGGTTAAAAAACATGTGGGCAGATAACGAAACACAGACAGACCTATTGGGTTTTCAAGTTCATGCCGACCTGATACAGAGTATCGTTACAGACAGCCGCTTACTCCCAATAACAGTCGGGGTCTTTGGGGACTGGGGAAGCGGTAAGTCAAGCATCATCAAAATGCTGCAAAACTCTCTTGAGTCCGAAAATAACATCGCCTGTATTTACTTTAACGGTTGGCAGTTTGAGGGATACGACGAGGCCAAGTCCGCATTGATCCATTCAATTCTTCTGGAGCTTGGCGAACACAAGAAGCTTGACGCAAAAATCAAAGAAAAGGCAGCAAACCTTCTACAAAGAATCAACTGGCTCAGATTGTTTAGTGTGGGGTACCAAACAGTTGTTGCACCAATCATAACGGCACAGATTGCGTCTATGACGGGCACCTTCCCTATGGCTGCACCAGTTTCGCCGCCTGCATCTTCTGACAAGTCGCCGGACCTAGCTGATGTCGATTTAACCGAACTTCTTAGGGGAAACCCTGCAAGCCAAGGGATCGTAGGGGCCAGAGAGTTTCGTTCTGATTTCAAAGAGCTAATTGCTGAAACGAAACTCGATTCGTTGGTTATCCTTATCGATGATTTAGATCGCTGTGAACCAAGCCGCCTTGTAGAAACACTAGAAGCAATAAAGCTGTTTTTATCAGTAGCAAACGTAGCTTTCGTGATCGGTGCTGACCAACGTATTGTTCGCTATGCAATTGCCAAACGTTATGAGACAGGACGCATTGAAGAAGCCGAAAGCAGAGCAGCCGGCCAGCTTGATCTGGTCACAGACTATCTTGAAAAACTAATTCAGATTCCATACCATCTGCCTCGCCTTTCAGCGAGCGAAATCGAAACATACATCAGTCTTCTTTTTTGTCAGCTTCGGCTAGGTGATGACTTCAAGCATGTTCATGATGCATTCCTCGCCTCTCGTAAAGAGGATATCACTCAAGTTTTTCGACATCAGGAAATCACGGGGGCCTTGCAGCATCACGATGTGAAACTCCTTGATGTACTAGCGAGCGAATTAGCCTGGTGTAGCAGCATCTCACTCACCTTAAGTGATTTGCTGAAAGGAAACCCTCGCCAAACGAAACGTCTGCTTAATGCCTTGTTGCTTCGCAAAAAACTGGCGGAGGCTGCGCGAATTGAGCTTTCTGATCAAATCCTGGTCAAGCTGATGATTCTCGAGTATCTGCAACCAGAATTGTTTTCTCAACTTTATCAATGGCAAAGTGCTCAGGAAGGTAAACCTCAGGAACTGGAAGCTCTTGAGCGAGGAACGCAATCTGCCGACGGGCAACTCAAGGATATGGCCGACAAGATACTTAAATCGCAACCTGGTTGGCAAACAACAGCTGTTCAGACATGGCTTCAAATGGTTCCCTCCCTTGTCAATGAAGATCTACGGAATTACTTCTGGATAACTAGAGATCGTATCACTGGGATTCTATCCGGTGTTGCTGCAATTCCGCTTCATTTGCGAAATCTTCTGGCAGACCTCCTAGATTCGGGCGATAGCACTATATTGGGCGAGACTGAAGCTCAGATCAAAACCCTTTTGTCTGACGAGAAACTTGTTTTGTTTAATGAGTTGACGGCTTATGCTCGTCGGGAGCCTGGAAGCCAAAATGCAATTGGCGTTTGGATCAGGGTTGCGCAAATGCTGCCAGAATACATACCAAAACTCATCACTGTTCTTGCGGAAATCGCTCCAGCATCTCTAAATCGAACTACTCCAATTTGGTTGGTACGAATAGCTCAGAATGTCCCTGGCCATAAAACTAGTGTCGCCCAATTACTCGACAAATGGGCTAGAGAAAGCAATACACTTGGTATTGCAGCCAAAGATGCGCTTGACGATTTGAAGCGAGAGCGATAATGGGAACATCTGCTGGGTATAGCCTCCCTACATCTGGCAATTGGCCAGATTTCAAAAGAGACCTTGCTTCGTTGTCATCTTCGGGATCTTCTGGACCTGTCGAATCGGCACAAATCGGCAGAACAATGGGCAAATATACCGAGGCACATGGGGGTCCTCGCCAAGCAGCTCAGCAGATGGCGTCGGCCAGCAGGACCGGAGCGAAACTCGGAGGCTTTCTGTCAAATGCACAACGCATAGGTCTCTCCGAGTCACTCGTTTCAGAAGGGCTAGACAATTTGGTGGGGCAACCCCCAATGCATGTTCTTCGGGGTATAACAGATCACCTGATCGGAGATGGCAGTATTTTGGAAGACGACATAGTCCGCGAGGCGTTATTAGATCTCCAACTGGAATTGTTCGATAAGAGTGAAACCTATGAGGAGTTGAGCGAAGATATATCAGAGTTGCTTCAGCGTGATGGAGTAACCACGATAGTCAAACGTTTTTTTGGAATGTGTATCTACAAGCGATTCGAGACTCATTCGACTGAGCGTCTGTTGAAGCAAGTCTCAGGAGGGGTTCGAGCTGTAAAACGCCTTCTCAGAGAGATTAAAGATTTCATCTTCGCAAAACTTGATGTACGGACCCATGGACAGGACCTGAGAGATATCGATTGGCGGGGTGCTGAGGGCGAAAACATATCGCAAGAGATTTTGACCAGCGTGTGGCGAGTCTACGGGACAGAGTCATGAAAGTTATTGTTTCTCAACGAGTTGGGCTTCAGCCTGGCGAGCCTGCGTATGAAGCTCGTGTGCCGGATATTGACGTCCTGCAATATCTTGAACTTCCCCTAGACAATTTCTGCCGTTACTTTGGCCGTAGCGAAGATGCTGCAAATGATTTGCTTCTGGTAGCCGGAAGTATTTACCTAATTGATCAAATTGTGCCGCGTTCAATTTTTGAAGACAGATGGACACGCGAACTGGAGGTTGAACTTCCAGCTGCGGATCCTGATTTATGGTCTGCAAATGCTGAACTTTTGGTTGCCACGTGTTCCTTTCTCACCGGCGACGCTTGGAGTTTTACGTTTACAAAGCAAGAACGACGTGTCTTTGGGAGACCGTATAGAAATCTGCGACGGAAGCCCGTTGGTCGAGTCGCTGCTGTTAGCCTTTTTTCTGGCGGTCTAGACTCATTCATTGGAGCAACCAATTGGTTAGCTACAAATGATGGACGACTGGCGCTTATGGGACATTACGATCTAGGTTCCTCAGCAAAAGCAGTCCAGGGCAGAATAGCCCAACGACTCGGAATTGAATATCCGAATAGACTACCTCTTATTCAAGCTCGCGTTGGAGGGACTCTGAAACTTCAAGAAGGAAAAAGTATCTATACACAAGTTACCGATAGCCAAAAGGAACCCACCTTCCGCAGTCGTTCGTTGATCTTCCTGGCTTTGGGTCTTTACGCCGCTAGACGTTTGTCAGTCAATGAGCCAATCCCCTTGCTGATACCAGAAAATGGTTTCATTGCACTCAATCCCCCACTGACAAGCTCCCGGTTGGGATCGTGCAGTACGAGAACAGCCCACCCCATGTTTTTGCAGTATTTCCGTAACCTAGTCGCACAACTTGGTATTACTAACCAGGTTTTGAACCCACTTGGACATCTCACAAAGGGAGAGACAATTCAACAGGCTGTCGATTTCAATACTGCAAGTGAATTAGCACGTCACACGGTCTCCTGCGCCCATCCGAGCCGACGCCAGCCATGGCTCCGGCGCGACAAAAATAACTGCGGATATTGTATCCCCTGTATTCTAAGAAGGGCAGCTATGCACAGAGTTGGTCTTGACGATGGTCAAGATTATGGCATTGACATTTGTGCAGGAGAGCTAGAGTTAGATGATAATAAAGCATCTGATTTGCGGGCAGTTCTCAACTGGCTTTATGAGGCTCGCATTGGGGAATTCAACCCTGGACTTGAAGCTACGACAATGGCCTTGCCAGACTCCGAACGGCTAGTTGCCAGGCATGTTCTTGAATCAGGCGTAACCGAAGTTGCACAATTCTTTAAGGATAAAGCTAAACCTTATATTCTTGATTGGGCGGGCCTAAACGAGTAAAACATGCACGACACACATTGCCATCTGGATTTGTACCAAAACCCACCAGTGGTGGCGGCTGAAACGGAAAAGGCCGGTATTTTCACTGTCGCAGTGACCAATTTGCCTTCAGCTTATGCAGCCGCTAGGCCACACATGCATCCTTTTAAGCATCTGAAGTTAGCTTTAGGCTTGCACCCACTGGTTGCAGAGCACCACACTAGCGAGCAAAGGAATCTGTTTAAGAAGTTTTTCTCAGACACTGATTTTATCGGCGAGATAGGACTTGATTTTTCAAGAGAGGGTAACGAGACAAAAGACAAACAGATCGAGTCTTTTGAGTTCGTTTTGGGTCTTCTGAGTAAACAGCACAAGATTGCTACACTTCATACGCGTCGAGCCGAGAAACAAGTGTTTGAACTGCTCAGCGATTACAACATAGCTCCGGTCATATTTCATTGGTACAGTGGACCTTTGTCGTTGATCGATCAGATTTCTTCTAGAGGGGACTATTTCTCTATCAATCCGGCAATGATCCGTAGCGCAAATGGCAAGAAAATAATCAGCCGCATTCCCAAAGAGCGTGTTCTGACAGAAACTGATGGTCCATTTGTAAAAGTGAGTGGAGAACCTGCTTTGCCCTCACATGTGAATTTGGTTCACCATTACCTTCTATCGCAATGGCAATTGACAATACCTGAGGTAGAAAATCGACTGGAGGCGAATCTTCGAGAACTACTTCAAAGCATCAATGCCTGAAGCTAGTTGTGGAAGCCAAAGGGCCTGTATTGTTCAGATATTTTGAAAATAGATTATGAGAATCAGGCTTCACGAAAGTTGGAGAGTGAACAGCAGCCAGTAATAGAGAGCAAATATTTATGATAAAATAGTATCTGATGTGGCGATTTTACAGTCATATTTGATGCGGTTTAGGGCTTCATACACGTTTTCACTCAAACGATCTGAAATGGTTACACCGACGTTTGTTAGCTGAGAAAATCAATCATTATCGTTCCAGTAAAGGAAAAGCTCATGAATAACATCTCGGAAGGTTTTTCACAGTTGGCAGTCGCAGTCGTATCTGTGATTTCTCCTTTTTTGCCCCAATTACTCAATTTGGGTAAATCTGTCGCTAAAGCTGTGACAGAAGAAGTTAGCGAGAGAATCGTAGATAAAGGTTGGAATAGGGCTGCTGCGCTATGGGCCAAGATTAAAGAGCATTTCGGTAATCATGATGAATTGATGGATGCCGCGCAACTATTAGCGCACCGACCAGATGATGAGGATCGTCAAACCATTTTTGCGAGTATACTTAATACATTGCTTGTAGCAAACCCTGACGTTGTGGCAGATTTTCTGTCCTTGATGGGAGGCAAAGAAGCTGTTGCTGAGGTAGTTGCAACACGCGATTCTGTAGTGAGGCGAGTGCGGCAGAGAATATCTTATGGCCATGCGCGGGTGCAAGCCGATGATAGCGAGATTACAGACGTCGAGCAGACAATTGACTAACAACTGCTTTTGGTGCCATATCAGAACAGACCGATCTCTTGGAACCCTCTAGTCGTGATATGTCGCTGTTCGCTATCTAAGTCTGCGAGTTATTCGCGTGAGATACTTCAGTCGTTATCTGCAAAAACCATACATGACGACTTTGAAAAAACAAATCATAGTCTTGATGGCGTGCGCCTGTTCCTAGGCAACATCGTCATGTACTCTGCTACTTTAGGGAATGCAATTCACCATCTTTTTGAACTATGACCAAGCGCTTGTCGCAAATGATTTCTAAAGGTGTAGGTACACCTCTTTGTTAAGAGTATCTGCTGGTTCCTGAAGTTTCGGGTAGTGGTGAAGTAATGCCTGGATTTTCTTGCAAGTTGATTCGGTTAATCGGAAAAGACCCAATTTCCTCTTGTTCGAACCACAGATATGTTTTCGCTGTTGTATTTATGAATTCTTGAATTAGTGTCTGCTTTTTCACTTTGGTTGGACATCGTATCACCGTTCAAAAAGATGAATTCGGTATATAGTCAAGGAAATACATATACAGGAAGCTGTTATGGATAGCAAGCGCAATCCGCAACTGACAGTCTCTACTACTAGTGGCATTATTAAGGATGTTGTGCAGATTTATTCTGAACAAGATGTCCTCGTAGTCCAATTTAGCACATCCAACAAGCTAATGCGTTTGTCGGAAGAAGACCGCTCGCAGATTTTGGAGCAATACTTAGCTTGGTTGGGGAAAACGTATTCACGCCTACAAATGATAGGGATACCTGTACCACATGTCGTCGGTTTGCGGCAACAGCAAAAAATCGTAGGTATGAAGCTGGATGATGTTTTCATTCGCCTCCGAGCCGTCTCCCCTTACAGGATCGAAACTCCACACGTCATCACATCCCAAATAAGCCCACCGAATAGCACTGATGCAGACGTACTCCGAGGCATAATTGACACACTACAATCACACCGCTACGATATTCCTAGTGAACCCTCAAATAGGTCTCCGTTTGAATCTGATAACCCAAACTATGCAGAACCGATAAATCCTGAAACGAAGATAAAAGAGCAAAACAATCTCGTTCTTATCGGAGGGCCAGGATCAGGAAAATCGACGTTACTAAAATATATCACTTGGTCTACTGCGAATATCGATAGCGAGTATTTCTTTTTGTTCGTGCCATTAGGGAAACTTGATATCCGAATGGTAGAAACCAAACTACCATTCCTTGAAGCAGTTCTAGACGTGCTCTCTGAACACAAAATCGGTGATGACAAAGAGAAACTCCAAGCTGTTTTGCTTTGGCTAATGAGTCAAAGGCGAGTTCGTTTTTTGTTTGACGGTCTCGATGAAGTGCATGTTCATCGACAGGAAGTGCGTGATGCTCTTGAAGGGTGGCGAGCCGATGGACACAAAATTGTAGTAACATCACGGCCAACAGGTTACGAACACTTGGCTGGATATGATCTGTACGAAGTTTTGCCGCTACTGCCTGAAGATGCACAAGCATTTACGCACAAATGGTTTAAATCGCTTGCGAAGACTCGCCGTTTACCGGTAGATACCATAGATGACTGGGTCGCTAGGCGGGCGAAATGGTTACAGACCCAAATAACTGAGCGTCCAGCCTTACAGGAGTTAGCCCGGATACCCTTATTCCTAACATTTTTAGCTATTCTAGCTGGTGATGAACCTCAAGCAGATCTTCCTCGAAAGCGCCCGAATCTTTACCAGGCCTATCTAGAACGGTTAGTTACCTCGTGGGAAATGCACCATCGAAAACAGAAGAAACTGGCTTTTGGTTCTTTCGCGGGAGAACATGCTCACAAGCTGGCATTATGGAGTCTGTTTTTTGTAGCCCTGCAACTTCAAAAGGCCTATTATGGGAGCGAGAAGTACCAATTGCCATCCCGAACGGATGTCATGCGCCTTCTTGCATCTGCCTTGATGGACTCTTGGGGTATAACTCGCAATGACGCCGAACCGCTTTCTAGTGAACTCCTGATGTTTTGGCGCGAAGCCGGAATGCTGGAATCGTATCAGATCGGGGAACAGGATTGGTTGATTTTCCGGCACCTGACTTTTCAAGAATATGGCGCCGCTCGCATGTTGGCCGAATCATATGAAAACCATGAGAACGAACTATGGTGGCTCTATCTTAGATATTATGTGAATAATCCACAGTGGGCAGAAGTCATTCCACTCACTCTGGCACATCTTTCAGAAGCTGCGGCAACATTCATTGTCGAACAATTGCTAGAGTGGGATCTGGCCAAACCATTTAAGGAACGTTTTAACAGAAATCGATACGGTGCCGGTGAGTCACCTCCGATGTTCTTGGCTGCACACGCGCTAGCCGACGGGACGAAGGTTAGACGTTCGTTAGAAATACAAGTAATCGGAAAGTTGATAACGGAAGTTGAGGAAGGACCTCGAGAAGATCCTCTTGACATATTCGGCGTTCGCCGTGATCCCTTCGGATTCCTTGAAAAGACGGATCATTCTGAGATTTTGAGCATAATCGCAGGGTTCGATAAGAATAATGATGTGATTTCAGGCCTAATCGCCGTAAGTCGCGATGCCAACTTGCCACCTAATACAAGAAAAAACATTGCGAAAGCGTTACTCCGATTTGGCGAGAAAGTTCCGGCTACAGAAATACTTAGAGGTGTACTTCTAGATACTACGAGCGATGCGCGCGTTCGCTGGGAAGTAGCGGAAACACTTCATGATTTAGGATCTCGCAACGAAGCGCTTCGTTTTCTACGCGAACTGGTAAGAGATACTAATACTCCAATGGCAGAGCGAATTGGCGCTGCAGAAACTCTGACCCGGCTGGGGCAGTCCCAGGAAGGATTGATATTCTTAATTGACATCGGTCGCAATATCTCTATCACTGACACAGATAGACTAGAGGCCGCGCAAGCATTAGCACGTTGTGGACACAAAGAAAACGCTCTGGTCATTTTGCAAGAGATGGGATCTAGGGACATTGGAGAAGTAGCCCCTCAAATCGAAGCCGCGAAGTTACTTTGGTCCCTTGGTAGCACAGATGAAGCTCTTGGGATCTTGCACCCTCTGATCTTCAATCGGATATTGCCAGTGCGTGACCGATGGACTGCTATTTCGGCATATGCTCGGTTTCATCGATCCCAGGAAATCATTGATATTTTAGTGGAGTTGGCACTGGATGAGCAAATCCCTTTGTCTACCCGATGCGAAGCTATAGAGATTCTGGCCAGCATCGGAGAGTCAAAATGGGCAGTCGAAATATTGTTGGAACTTGACAGTTTTCACAGTACTGCGGAAGAACGCTTGCGTATCGCCGACCTACTTTGCACTTTGGGCAAGGAAATGGAAGGTCATCGAATCGCATTAGAGATCCTCAAGAATACGGGGGAAAAGATCGAAACACGTCTTGAAGCTGCGCGAATTCTTGCGAAGACTGGAGCAATAGGTACGGCGGCAACTTGGATATCAGAACAACTCAAGAGCTCTACTACAACAGATTTGGCCAGATGGGCTATTGTTCGATTGATAATCAAGCTTGGGTGGAGAAACCTTGTTTCGGATGCATTACGCGGGTTATCTGTAACACAGGGAAGAAACATATCTGCTGAATTTTCAGATCTGCTGAGAATGGCTGAGGACACGGACCTTGCTTCAATTGCCCAGCGAAAAGATTTAGACTATGCGATTCGATATGAAATTGTCTCCATATTGTTAAGGCGAGATAGATTCACGGAGTCAGAAACGATTCTTGGGGAACTAATCCAAGACACAGACGCACCAATTATGGTTCGACTAGATGCAGCGATCCTTCTTGCCACAATTGGGAAAAGTGATCCTCTATTGCAACTCGCCCGCCAAGTAATGGGCGACTCAACCTATTCAATTTCAGAACGACGTTATGCAATTTGGTTACTTATTAGCACGGGGGGGGCTGAACCCAAGACAGCTCTATACGACTTAGCAAGAGAATCCGAATTGGAGTTTGATGATAGGCTCCACCTCATTTCAGATCTTTACTTGCTAGATGAAGCTGACTATGCCACCGCACAGCTAGTAACATTGGCAAGCGAGTACAAACCTACTTGGGCATTACTCTGGATTCTAACCGAGAAACTGCGACTCTTTGGTGATCCAAAGCAGTTAGTTGAGATTTTAACGAGGTTTGTAGATACATTTATTTCAGAGGCTAACGAACGACAGACCCTTAACTATCTCTTTTGGCCTACTATAGGGGTTTTGAGTACTCTCGATACCTTCCACAATCCACATGAATTTCTACTCAATCAGGCGAATACTTGCAAGGCTTTAACCACTACTTTAGAGCTCCCGAACATGCTAATACGGTTGGGTTTTCCTGAAAAGGCGATACCACTATTTCATATGGTCGCCGATGACTCATCTGTACATGCTTCAATACGAAGCAAAGCGATCGAGGCGCTTCTGAGGTTGGGACAGATTGAGTTGACCAAAGAGCTTCTCCTGCGATTTTCCCAAGACCGACTACTCACCTCATCATCTAGGACAGATATTGCTTCAAGATTAGCGATTCTGGGTGAAGAAGAACTTGCATCCTCTCTTCTAATATCGCTAATCTACGATGGTTCAAGTTCTGAAGCAGACCGTTATAAAGCACTTGATAGCTTGGCACGGTTATCAAGGTTGCAAGAAATGTATGAAGTCGTTCAAGATGAATCGTTACCAACATCCATACGTGTTCACTCATCGCTTTTGCTTGCGGACTCTGGAGACCTCAGATCGACCGAGGAACTTTTACCAGCAATCTTGGCCACGCCTAATATCGCTGGCCGACTACGTTATCAAATCGCGGAGTGTTTCATCAAATCAGATCGTTTGGAGAACGCAGTTTCGATCCTTATCGAGATTATCAGAGATCGAGCTTCTGACTCATCGACAATAACAAATAGTGCCGAGCTACTTGCTAAAACCGGACGCGTCATCGAATTAAAGCAGCTTGCCCGGAACACGCAAATTCCGGTAAACACACGTGTCCAAGTGGCCAAGTCTCTTGCGTCGCTGGAAGATAAAGCCGCCTTGCAGGTTTTCGAGCATATCGTCACCAACCATTATTCTAACCCTCCCACACTAATGTCTGTAGGACATATCCTTGCCGAACTGGGTCATACAGAAAATGCCTGTCCAATCTTCGCCCGCATTGCATGCGATCCCGCCGTTGATGCACAGACTCGGAAAAACGCTATTAACAGGCTGCAACAACTCAGAGCCACGGCGGCGCTTCTAGGTATTGTGCAAGATGAAAACGCACCATCCACATCAAAACAGATGGCATATCAGTCGCTGGTGGGGTTTCAAACTATAGAAATCCTCCGGCATCTTGTAGGTTTGCAGAATATAGAGCTTGAAAGACGCATTGGTGCCGCAAAGGAACTCCTTCGTCAGGGAGACATGACAGTTCTGACGACATTTCTTATCCCTACTGCTGAAAATTCCGCCAATGTGCCCTCAGTGAGATTAGATACGGCAATACTTGCGGCCCAAAATGGACGGGGGAACAGAGTTGAAGGCATCCTTGTTGAGTTGGCTGGAGATAGTAATGTTGGAGCCGATATTCGCATTTCTGCGGTTTCGATTCTTGAAGAACTCAATCTTGCCCCCACAGAGATTGCCATTGATTTTGCAGCCCGGATCGTCAGCGAAGGCGGAGTTGAAAAAGAGCACCAACACCGCGCTATTGACTTTCTCGCGGAGATTTCTGCGTTTGCTGAACTGCACCAGATAATACATCAAGAAATGCTCTCGACTGACACACGGTTACATGCAGCAATCAGGCTTGTTGAAAAAACAAACAGTGATTCAGCCTCTGAAACCATCCTACAAATTATCGAAACAGGTCGCTCAAACGTGGAAAGACAGCTTGAAGCCGCTGAGGTTTTTCGCCAAGTTGAACGCATCAACGAAGCCGTTTCTATAGCTAGCACAATCCTCAAGCGATCGGATCTCGGAACATCCAAAGACAAAGAAAGATCAGTTAATATCCTGGTAGGGCTCAGAGAAACCTCTGTGCTACTCGAATTATCTTTGTCGCTTACTGCCCACCCACAGTTGCAGTACTTATTGGCTGATGGTTTAAACACCCTTGGCAAGGTAGAAAAGGCCGTTTCGATTTGCTACGAGCTTGTTCAGCGGACAGCGCTAGCCAGTAGGCATCAGGTAACAAGTCCACTACAAAGAACAAGTCCACCAAAAGATGATCTGCTAACGAAAATCTTTGAGTTGCTCGTCAAAAACTCACGAACTAACGAACTTCGTCAAATTGCCTGTGGACAATGGATCATGCCGCACATACGTCTCAGAGCAGCTGAGGCGTTGGCACATGCAGGAAAAGCTGAAGATGCGTTGGATGTCTTGAAGGCACTGGCACAGGATATAACAGTTGCTATTTCCCTCAGAATCGGCTCCGCCAGTGCCCTATTAGAGTTACAACAGTTTGGTGTTGCTAGCATAGTCGCGGTCCAGGTCTTACGCGACCCGACTTGTCCTGACCCATCGGCTGAGAATGCCGTGCAGATCTTGGTTAGGCAATCAAAACTTCAGGAATTGGTTTCTTTGCTTCAATCTCGGACTACACATGATCGTGTTAAGGTCGTCATTTCCAAAGCATTGATTAGCGCTGGCTTGGTAGATCAGATTGCTGACAATATTCTGCAAATGGCGGCAAACGAGAAAACCGCCGAGACTGCGCGCCAAGCAGCAATTACACTTCTTCGAAATTCAAAAAGATACGAGGAGCTTCTTTCCCTAAGTAGAAGTACTCAACAAAAAAGCTCGGTTCGGTTTTCTGCACTATATCCTGTGCCCGCCGAAATAGATATGGAAACCATCTTGGACATATTGTTGGACTTAGGTCAAGATGACACTCTAACAGATGTGCAAAAGTATGTTCTAGGTGAGTTTCTTCAAAGGAAAAACCGCTTTGAAGAAGCTTCAGACATATTTCTGCGACTAGCCAATATACGCCGTAAGCCTGAAGTAAAGAAATTCGGAAATAGGTCTATCAATCCGCAGATCGATGCCGTTAAGGCTCTCGCGACCATGAAGCAGGGAAACCTGCTGGAGAATTTGTTATGTAGCAAAGAAGCACATAAGGAAACACGGCTCCTTTCTGGGAAAATGTTTGCTGACATATCTACAAGCAGTGCCACTTCGATCTTATCTGAATTGATGAATGATGATTCAGAAAACTCGGAAATAAGAGTCGGGGCAGCAGCCTTGCTAGCGGAAGTGTCAAATGAACATAGGGAAACGGTGCTGACGTTCTGTCTTGAGGTTGCCAAAAGTAATACAAGTGCAAGCCAGATCGCCGTTGAAACACTCACCGACATGAATTGTTCGGCAGAGTTGCTAACCTTGGCAACAGACGCTAGCGTAAATGCCTCTGTTAAGATTCATATCGCGCGACAGCTTTTCAGATTACGAATGATTGAGCCTGCGGTTCAAACAGTTGAGAACATCATTACTGCTCAGTCGCACTCAGAGGACAAAACTGAGCGCCCTTCGACTGAACAAATCAGTGCAATAACGTTGTTGACTGAACACAACCAGCTTGCAGTCATCAGGAACATCGCATTAAACATCTCGATTTCTTCTCATCTGAGAACAAAAGCGATTGAGGAGCTTTTGAAGCAGAAAGAGGCAGAAATTTTCCCTGAATTTTGCGACATTCTCACTCACAATCCTGAAATACCTATCAAGGTCCGGGTTAACTTGGCGAAAGCCCTGATTGCATCTGGACATGTTGACATTACAATTCTCGCTTTGATCGAGATGATCAACACTTTTTCTGCTTTTGATAGCGCAGCATGTAAAGATATTATTCGGCTATTGAGCGAGGCAAGAAGAAGCGATGAGCTATTAGAGTTGTTGAGCGATGAGTCGTGCGACTTGTATATACGTTATTTAGCAGCGGAAGCGTTATCAGAATGGGGGGACCATTCAGATGTTGTAGCTGCATTTTGTGTTAGTATGATCAGTATCATTCCGCAAACAAACGGCGTCTCCCAAGCAACGGAAGGGATTGTTACAGCGACTCAGAATATGCCACGGGGTCTGGTCATTCCTGTAAGCGGCGTTGAAAAAAGAGCATTCCCTGACCAGTCAGTTCAAGGATCAAGCGGTTATTTCACAGATGCTAAAGATGTTGTCGGGCGAATTGCACGCACCGATATATTGCGTGGTGCACCCATTCGCAGAAATCAGGTTGTAGATAACCTCTTGCCGAGTTATTCAAGTAACCCAGCAACCACTAGTGATGATACCAAACTCCAGATGGTTAAGCTGCTGAAAAAGCTAAACCGCAGTACCGAATTAGAGCAAATCGCAGTAGATGCATCTATAGATTTCGAGGTCAGGCTCGAGGCATTCAAGGCCGTTTCAAGGGACATGTGGTCGGAATCCCTGCAGCGTGTCCTGAGGGATATGGTTGGCCAATGTGGAACCGATCCAAATCGGATGCTTGCTGTAGGGAGGCTGCTTGTCAACGTCGGCGATGTTTCCCAGGCCAGTGACTTGCTTGTTCGGACCGCCCGTCAGACCTCCTCAGGACAAAAAAGCATGACTAAGACCTCTCTGGCACGAGAGGCTATGACCCTTCTACGGGAAATAAAGCAGGTGGAAGCTTTGAGGTCAATTATCTCCACCCCTGGCGTAGACTATGAAATTAGAAAACAGGCTCTTGATGAACTGATAAAATCGGGTGATTTCGAAGAGAAAAATCGCATATTATCAACTCTCGCAAGAGACGCAAAACTCGATTCTGATACAAGATATGATGCGCTACTCAATATGATTAGTTTAGGACATGCAAAAGATGCCATAAGCATTGCCAAACGTATCATCAAAACGCCCTCAGCCGAAAGGGGCTTGCACCAACGCGCCGTCGATATTCTTGTTGAACTGAATGAGTCTGAGTTGCTGAATGAACTGGCCCAAGAAGAGAAAATGGATCCTATGATCCAAGCATATATCTTAGAACGTTCAACTCGTTTTGGAAATAATAATAGAATCATTAATGAGTTACGAAAATTGATCTCTGACGAAAAGAAAACTTCTTTGTCTCGGGTGCAAGCACTTAAAACGCTTTCAAAACTGGTGGAGATTGAAAATCCTCCGCCGTTGCTTATTTCAGTATCCCACGCTGCTGCGCCTGATTCGCCGGAATGGGCCGAGACTATCAATGAGATTTTCAGCTTGTTGGGAAATCTCCGCGTGGATCCTCGAGAGATCATTTCAGATACACGATATAACATACACTTACGGCTCGAAGCCGTTCGAAGAACAACTCAATCGAGCGACTTAAGGGAGATTTCTGGCCAAGGTGAACTTGATGAGAACCTGCGCTTGGCTGCCGCAATTCGGGTATTCAAACCATCGGCACTCGAACCCACTCCAAGACCGGTCGTTTCTTCGCCTTTTCCTACTATTCAGGCATTTAGACCAATTTCGATTCGCCAAACTGCAAGTGGCGTTTCTTTGGCGGAGGATCCAGCTTTTCAGATACTTTCTTCTTTAGCCCAGGCCCCCAATATCCAGGCAAGAATTCGTTATGCAGCAGCGGAATTACTTGCCGAAAAGGGACTGGCTGAAGTTGCTGTCACCGCTTATCATCTGATACTTGATAATAATGCCGAACAGGTAATAGCTCGCTTGGATGCAGCTAAAGCCTTGGGGGATATCTTTTCCAAGCAAAATGATTGGCTTAGGGCATCATCATATTATTCTGGTGCCACTAGTTTTGGTGATAGGTCTGATGAGCTTTTTGCCAAACTCGGCAAATGCTATGTAGAGCTAAGAGATTTCGAAAAGGCCATAAGTGCGTATAGAGAAGCTATTCGCAGCAATCCAGATCGTCCAGATATCTTATGGGAAGTCGGGAACTTATATAGTAGGTTAGGCAAGCGCACAGAAGCAACCAATTTTTACGGCCAAGCAGCACCTTATTACCGACAAGGAATTGCTGTAAAACCTAATGATATTTCCAGCTGGGTGAATTTAGGCCGGATTGAGCGTCTGCTCGAAAATGAAGAGGCATCAGCATCCGCCTATGCACGGGTAATGGCACTGTGTTCCCCCCAGCTTAGGCCGAAGTATATCAAAGAGGCCGTAGATGCCTTTTTAGCTGCCAGAGAATTTGAGTTATACAAAATTTACTTAAACGAGTATTATGAAAAAGAAGATAACAGTGAATTTTATATTCAACTGGCCTTAGGTGATGTTGAACTTATGCAAGGACACTTTGCTGAAGCGATAGTTCATTTTCATAGAGCACTCGTATTAGAACCCACTTCACAACTATGCCAAATGAAGCTTGTGCAGTGTCTATTGTTTGAAGGAAATGAAAACGAAGCCGATATCATCATTCGGCAAGTACTCGAGAATATTCCCCGCTCCGCTTGGTTACTGTGGCAAATCGGAATAAGCTATATTCAACGAAATCGACACGAAGTTGGAATAGGCTACATACGAGAGTCTCTCCGCATAAACCCAAATCTCCCTGCTGAACTGATTTCGCAAGCGCGCTCCAGTTTTCCCACAGACAAACAGCTTTTGGAAATTCTTGCCGGACGTGAAATTGCTACAAGAGAAGCTGCAGTCAGCTATATGTGTCTGGGGGTAGGAATGATTTTATTTGAGGCTGAACAGGAGAAACAAGGTATAGAATTGCTACAACGGGCTATTCAATTGGATAAGGGAAATCTTGAGGCATGGCAATTGTTGTCGGAAGCACAAAGGATCCGCGGAGCCAAATGGAAAGCACTAATAGTATCCCTGGGTCAGCATAAGCAAACCGCAAGACAATTCATAAAGAATCGTGCAAAGTATGGATCACCAGTACACCTTCGTGTTTTTCTCGCACGATCATTCTGCAACCGCGGAAAAGCGTATCTAGATAGTGGAGACTATAAACGAGCTATCAGAAACCTGAACTGGGCCATCCGTCTAGATCACGAGAACGCTGACGCGTATTTTTCGGCAGGTATAGCCTGTCGCCGTTTAGGGAGATATGCAGAGGCTGTATCAGCTTATCAAAAGAGTGTTGATCTGGATCCGACCCGTGCGCTCGATTGTCATTGGAATATGACAATCGCCGCAAGACTTGGGGGGCTTTTTGAGCAAGCATTGCAGTCGTTGCTCTACTTATTAGAAAACGCTAACGCAATAGAGCACAAAGTGCAATTCGATATCCATTGTGGGCTTATATCTGTTTACGAACATCTTGGAAATAACGTGGAAAGTGAAAAACACTCAGCTGCCGCGTCTGAATTGCTTTCAAATGTCTCCCCATATGGAAGAGCATGTTTCGAAGCCATCGTTGGAAACACTGAAGCAGCAATAACTGCGTTATCTGAGGCTGCAAAACTACCAGAGTTTGATGCAGAATGGGCCGCTATTGATCCCGATTTTGACAAAATACGTCAAGACTCCCGCTTCCAAGAACTGGTAATGGGCACTCGTACTTGAGGAGACAAGAAGAATAATCAGTTTGTTGTTCCAAAACTACTGTAAAACAGGAAATTCCTGGATAGGCTGAATGAAAAGCCCCAAATGAGTGCTCATTTGGGGCCGACAGCAATGTATTTTTCCCGTTGCCGCTTGGCACGCTGGCGACACGCATTTGAACAATACAATCGCCACCTACCTCCGGTAATGTCCGTAAACTGATGTAAAAAGTGGAGGCGTGAGCTACCATTCGTTTGTCCAAGAACGAATTCCCGAAAAGGGAGAAGGAGCCCACGCCATGAGCGCAAAGATACCGCCGAGCGAGCGCATTCGGCAACTTCT
>JAHDLB010000021.1 GCA_018432315.1 Anaerolineae bacterium | reverse complement strand
GGGCTTGTGTGCCCGGCTGTATACCAAGTTGACGGCACATACGCTTTGTGTATTCATCAATCGATTGCTGGGACAACCTGATTTCCTGCAAATCAAGGGCCTGGCTTTCCCAGTCTAGAAAAACTAGCATAAGGGCCTATTTGGAATAATCCACCTACAGTTTCAACTTTTTCCTTCATAAGTATAGCCATTAGACCATCTGCAAGAACACGAGCTTGTTGCTTGGGGGATTGGGCTGAAAAGTTCAATGTTTCTCCCGCCCATCGAGCGATTTTGTCCCTGATTTCTGTACCTACTCCGATAATGTGACATAGCCCGTGTCCGCTTCTCGTGGTTATCAGTTTTTCAGAGTTGGATTGTGGAGGTTTTAGGGAAATTATCTTTATTTCAGGTCGGTTGGAAGCCCATTCGGGTTTTGATATTTCTTCTCCATTTTTGTTACGCCAAACAGCTCGAGGTTCTCTATTAGGTTCAACAGCCGCTAGTATAAACTGAAGGTTCTTGCGATCTGCTAGATCGATGTCTCGATAAGCATGTTTGATCCATCTTTCCATATCAGAAATCAGGTTACTGGCAATTTTCGGTTTAGAATAATTTCTGTAGTTTTCTCTAACAGCACCAACAACTTCATTGGCCCCTTTTAAGGGACCAGCGAAACCTAAAATCACGTTTGAGAATGGGTAAAGCTTGAGCAGATTGTCATCGACACAATTAGCGCCCTTCCCATAAGAAACACGACAGTCCGCAACCACAACAGCGGTTTTGAGATAATGACACGCTACGACTACAGTCATATATAGCTCCGATATCAAATACTGTCCTGGTAAGTCAAAACAGACTTACCACGGCATCTCAAATACCCGCCAGCAAGTACATCGATTGCTCTCTAGTGAATAGATTTTCGCTGGCGTTTTCGACAACGTATTTCTATTCTCACGTGGGCTTGATCAATTGCAGCACGTGCTGCAGGCGCGGCAGGTCATTCGCCAGCAGGCCGGTCAGCCGCCGCCCCGCGCCGATCAGAAAATCGAGCCGCTCGCCGGGCGGGCGCACGCTGGCCGCTTGCAGCAGCGCCGCCGCCACCAGTTCCTCGGTCGGGAAGTCGCCGTTGGCGTTCAGCACCAGCCGCAGGAAGTCCAGCCGCTCGGTGAAGCGGAGGATCGTCTCGGTGTCGCACAACTGCACCGGGTCCAGGCTCAGCGGCGGGCGCGGCGGCAGGTTATGGTAGATGTGGCCCACCTGGACGTAGCCCACGTTCACCACGCCGATCTCGACCGGGACCATCCGGTTTTCGCGCTGGTCGCGCTCCACCGACGGCTTGATGTTGTTCGCCAGGATCAACTGGCGGACCAGCGGGTCGTCGTCGATGCTGATGGCGTGGATCAGGCCGATCACGTCGATGTCGTTGAGCTGCCCGTGCCGCGTGCGAACGAACGCGCCAAACGAGGGATGCACGATCTCCTGGCTGCGCGTGCCGCACACGAACCCAACCGTGCTGGCGCGCAGCACACTACCGATGACGGGCTGCTGTAAGGTGTCTTCGTTCATGATAGTCGTTCCATCTCCACAAACCGGCTATTTTGGGCGGTAGCGCGTGCGACCATGCCGCACGGTTTTGGATTCTAGTTTTTCGGAGCGCTCGACGATCTGCTCGTTGCGCAGCAGCTCGATCTCGATCATGTCGTCGAGCCGGGTGCGCTCGGCGGCGCGGATCACGGCGAGCTCGTCGGCGCGCGTCAGCGCGTAAGGATAGCGCCACATGAGCTGGCACTGGTCGAACGTCAGCGCGTGGACCTGGTCCAGCAGGGGCTGGCTGCGCGCCACCCACATCGGCATCTCGACCCGCGCCAGGTGATAGGCCCCGGACTGGCCCACGTTCAAGTAAAAGAACGCGATCTCGTAGCTCTCGCCTTTGTCGTGATAGCGCTTGTTCTGCGGCGACTGCTGGACCATCACCGCCGAGCGCTCGCCCGGCTTGAGCAGGCGGAACATCAGCGGCTGGTCGGCCAACCCTTCCAGGTCGCCGTTGGACTTGAGCGCGGCCTCGCGCACGTCGTCGTCGTCCAGGCCCAGCAGGTGCAGCAGGCTGACGACGAACGCGCTGGTGGGCCGGTCCACGTAGCCGATGAGGCTGGCGGACTGGCCGTAGGTGCTCGCCGCGGAGGCGTGTGTATCGTGCAGGTGGACGAGCGCGCCCAGGTAATCCTGCTCCAGCCGCTTGCCGTCGGGCACGTCCTTGCCCACCCAGAACAGCAGCGGCCCATCGCTGATCGCCAGCAGCGGGCTGTCCGCGTTGCGGCGGTTCCACGTCTCGCGGGCCAGCATTTGCAGCTCGGCCACATTGCGCCGCGCGTTGACCGCCGTGTTGGTGATCGCCTGGCCGTTCTCGTCGCGCACGTCTTTCTCGCTGTAGAACAGGGCCGGCTCGGTGATCTGCTCCGGCAGGTCCTCGGTGCCGTGATGGTACACGAACACGCCGATATTCGTCAGGTAGTAGAGCGCGGCGGCGTGAATGCTGGGGTACACCTGCGATCCGTCCGCGGCGAGGATCGTGGCGCGGGCGGGCAGCGGCGGCAGCGGGTAGGCGGCGTTGACCGGCTCGCCCAGCGGCGCCGCGCCGCGAAAGCCGACGTCCCGTTCGCGCGCGAGCTGGACCCGCTCGTGAATGACTCCCAGGTCGTCCTGGGCCATCAGGCGTTCCCAGGCGGCGTCCAGCCGTTCGTTGAGGGTCAGGTTGCGCGCGGCGAGCGCCCGGCCCATCCGCTGGACCTGTGGCTCGACCTTATTAAACTCTAATGTCACCGATCACACCCTTTTGTTTTCACGACACCATCAGGAGTCAGTGTAGCACTAATGTTCTGATACGTCAAGTTGCCGTGCGGGACAAAAAAAACGGGGCCGCGCACGGGCGGCCCCTGGTGTACTTCGTGCGGTGGATAGCCGGCGCTACCGGCCCAGGTAGCGGGCCAGCGGGCTGGCCTTGGCCGGGTCGTCGGTGGCCCCAAAGCCGTTGAGCGCGAACTTCACCCCGTCCACTTGAAATGAGCGCCCCGGCAGCGCGTCGTCGGGCTGCATGAACTGCTTCAGCGGGCTGGCCTTCGAGGGGTTATCCGTCGAGCCGAAGCCGCGCAGGTAGAACGTCGAGTCCTCGGTCTGGAAGGCGCGGCCCGGCAGCCCGCCGAACCCGGCGATGCCGCTCGTCTGGTTTTGCGGCGGCTGCGGCGTGCCCTCGACGAGTTGGACCGTATAGCTGCCGGTCGACGTGCCCTCGTCGATGCCGACCCGCGTGGCAACGATCAGGTACCAGCCGCTTTCCGGCAGGCGGATCGCGATCTGCGAATTCAAGTCACCGGCGCTGTCGTCGTCTTCCGCGATGACCTCGTCATTCGGATCGAGCAGGCCCAGGTACGCGTCCAGCCCGCCCGCGCCGATCATAGTGATGGTCACCATCTGGCCCGCTTCGCCGTAGAAATCGTAGAGGTGCATGAAGCTGTCAGCCGTGATGTTCCCACTGGCGGACGCGCCGAACGCCATCTCGCCCATGTAGGCCATGCCCGGCGGCATATCCTGGTTGACCGGGTCGGGCGTGTCCTCTTCCGGAATGCCGACGACCAGCGAGTACGCGCCGGACGTCTTGCCCATGTCCAGCCCCGCGCGGGTCGCGCCGACGAGGTACGTGCCGGACTGCGAGATGCTCAGTTGCAGGAAGGAGTCGGTCTTGGCGCCGCCGATGTCCGGCCCGCTGTCGTCGTCTTCGGCCAGCACGTCGCCATCTTCGGTCGCAAAGATGATGTACGGGTCGAGGATGCTGTTCTCGGCGAACATGGCGATCACAACCTCAGTGCCCGCCTGCAGCTCGACCGAATAGATCTGAGCGAAGGCGCTGTCGCTCAGCTCACCGCTCACCGGCTCGGCCAGGATCAGGTCGCCCATGTAGAACACGCCGGGCTCGATTTCCTCCGGGCCGGACGTGAACGACACGTTCTGCTGCGGACCTGACCCACCGTACAACTCCAGTGAATAGGTGCCCTGCGACGTGCCCGTGTCGAAGTTGTAGCGCGTCGCGATAATCAGGAAGGCGCCGGTCGAGGGCAGGGTCGTTTCGATCACGGCGTTGCTGTTGCCCGCGCTGTCGTCATCCTCGGCCAGCACCTGCTCGCTGCTGGCTTCGATCAGGCCCAGGTAGGGATCGAGGACGCCATCGCCGGTCATGACGATCCGGACGCGGTCGCCGCGCTGGCCGTTGAACTCCCAGATCTCGAAGTAGTTCATGTTGTTGATGGTGCCCGATACGACATCGCCATAGCTCATCATGCCGCCGGCAGCTTCGGCCCTGGGCAAGGCGGGAACCAGGGCGGCGACCAGCGCCACCACCACAATCGCTGTCACCCACTGAATAGAACGGAACTGCTTCATGTTTTCCTCCGGACAACCGCTTAATTGACGAATTATGAGTTGGATGAAGGGGTGCTTTGCCGCTGATTATAGTGGACCGTGGGGGGAGCGCAAAAGCCACTTCATCCTACCTGATCGCAGTATCGCGCCCCGGCGTGACCGCAGCGTGACCGGGAGCGTGACCGCCCGAACCCATCCGAGCGCCGGGAAATCTTCCGCCCGCGATCGGGCGCGTTTCCCCAATGCGCGCTCGCCCGTTATAATAGCGGGTGAGACGGATAGTGACGGAACAGCGGTTTGTTGATACCGGATGGCATCGTATGAGCGAGTGGTTGCAGCATACCCTGTCGGAACAACCCTGGCGAAACCAGCGGCAGCTCGTCACGACTATGACCCTGGTCGTCGTGGTGGGAATCATCATCGCGGCGCTGTACCTGATCCAGACGACCGTGACCACCACGACCGTCCGCACGCTGAACGATATGAACGAGCGGCGCGCGCGGCTGGAGCGTGACAACGAGCGGCTGCGGGCCGAGATCGCGGAGCTGCAGAGCCTGCCGCGCGTGATGACCAAGGCGGCGGAAATGGGCTTTCGCGAGGCCCAAACCGAGGAGATCCAATATATTTACGTCCAGGGCTATCGTTACAACCGGCCCCTGTTCACGCCCACGCCGACCCCCGCCCCGACGAGCACCGGCGCGGTGTACGACGAAACGCTCAGCGGCTGGCTGCGCAAGCAGTGGGACAACTTCGAGAAACAGTTCGAAACGTGGCGAAACGAGCGGTGAGCGATGATCCACAACGAAACCTTACAACGACGGTTGACGCTGGTGGGCCTGGGCCTGATCGCGATCAGCGCGATTCTGCTGGTGCGGCTGGTGTCGTTCCAGTTCCGGATGGACCCGCAGATCCGGCAGACCTTCGCCAGCCAGGCCGAGAACCGCTACAACCAGACGGTCGAGGTGATGCCCAACCGCGGGCAGATTTACGACCGCAACGGCCACCTGCTGGCCGCCAACTCGTTCGAGTACCGCGTCGGGATCAGCCCGAACCAGGTGGTTGATCGCCAGGAAGTCGCCGCCCAGCTCGCCCCGCTGGTGGGCATGTCCGAAGACCAGCTCTACCGCCGGCTGCTGCCGGACAGTAACGGCGTCTACCCGTCTTACGTCCTGCTGGCAAGCGTGGTCAGCTTCGAAACCGGGCAGGCTATCGCGGACCTGGACATCGACGGGATCATCATCGAGCCGCTGCCCACGCGCATTTATCCGCAGGGCGATCTCACCGCGCAGATCGTCGGGTTCTTCGCCGGGTCGGAGTCGGCGCGAAACCGGCGCGGCTATTACGGCGTGGAAGGCTTTTACGAGTCGCTGCTCGCCGGGCAGAGCAAGCGCGTCACCCGCAGCACGATCCCCATCGTCGAAGAGCGCGGCACCTCTACGCTCACCGTGCGCGACGGCATCAGCCTGGTGCTGACCATCGACCGCGATTTGCAGTACCTGGCCCAGGACGTGCTCGACCGGGCGGTCCAGACCCACGGGGCCACCGGCGGCACCATCCTGGTCATGAACCCGCGCAACGGCGAGATCCTGGCGATGGCGAACAACCCGACCTACAGGCCGGAAGATTTCTCGCCCGAAAACCTGCAACTCGCCCGCAACCAGGCCGTGGCCGATTCCTACGAGCCGGGATCGGTGTTCAAGGTGGTCACGATGGCGATGGCGCTGGAGCTGGGCACGCACGACCTGTCGTGGACCTATTACGATCCGGGCTGTTTCGAAGAGGCCGGCGTGACGATCTGCAACTGGGATCGCCGGTCGCACGACAACCCGACCTTCGCGCAGGTCTTCATCGAATCGCTGAACACGGGCACGGCCACGATCTTCAAGCAGATGGCCGAGCGCGGCGGCGGCCTGGACGTGGTGTACAACATGCTGCGCGAGTTCGGCATGGGCAGCACGACCGGCGTCGACCTGGAAGGCGAGTCCGCCGGCATCCTGATCGAGCCCGGCAACCCGGCCTGGAACGAGGCCCAGTTCCTCAACAACAGCTACGGCCAGGGCATCTCGGTGACGACGCTGCAAATGCTCACTGCCATGAATGCCATCGCCAACGACGGGCTGATCATGCAGCCGCACATCGTCAAGGCGCGCATCGACGGCGACCAGATCATCGAAACGCAGCCCTCGGCCAGCCACCGGCCCATCAGCGAGGAGACGGCGCACATCGCCCGCGATATCATGGTCCAGATCGTGCAAGATCCGGCCAGTCTCGACGATTATAGCTTTAAAGACTACCAGGTTGCGGGCAAGACGGGCACCGCGCAGATCCCGACGCCCTACGGTTATGACCCGACCGGGTCGATCGCGTCGTTCATCGGCTTCCTGCCCGCCGACGACCCGGTCGTGTCGGTGCTGGTCAAGCTCGACCGGCCCGTGGGCTATTGGGGCAGCCAGACCGCCGCCCCGGTGTTTCAGGAACTGGTCGAGCGGCTGGCGGTGCTGATGGAAATCCCGCCCGACAACGAGCGCTACAACCTGGTGGCGCAGGGCGGCAGCCCCTTCAGCCGCGAATACTAGCGGCTGATCCGGCAGGTCTGGACAGGCGGCGCGCCGCCTGTTAGGATTCGCCCCAACGACAGGCGCCCAGGACAGCAGCGAGGACGACATGCGCAACGCTCGAAAAACCGGCTTCAACGAGGGGGTCATACGGGGAACACGCGGCCCGGTACAGCGCGCGAGGCGAGTCGACCGGCGCCGGGCGGTGAGGGGCCGATGACGCCCGAACTCCCGTTTGCGCTCACGCTGGGGGCGATCACGTTTCTGCTGACGGCTATCTGGGGCAGCCCCTTCGTCGAGGTGCTGCGCCGGCTGCGCATCGGCAAGCAGATCCGCGAGTCCGGCCCGCAGTCGCACATGGTCAAGACCGGCACGCCCACCATGGGCGGCATCCTGATCCTCGTGCCGGTCGTGCTCATCACGCTGGGGCTGAACATCGCCCGGCTGCTCCAGGAGAGCCTGACCGGGTCCAGCATCCTGCTGCCGCTGTTCGTGCTGATCAGCTTCGGCATTCTGGGCGCCATCGACGACTGGGAAGGCATTCGCGGCATCCGCGAGCAAGGCGAGGGCATCCGCGCCCGGACCAAGTTCGCCGGGCAAGTCGTCCTGGCCGTGATCACCGCCCTGGTGATGGCGTTTGTCGGCGGCGGGTTCCAGAACGCGAACGGGGTCTATATCCCGCTGGTACCCGGCTTCATCGAGATGCCGGTCTGGATCTGGATCCCGATTGCCGTGGTGATCATCGTGGGGTTCAGCAACGCGGTGAACATCGCCGACGGGCTGGACGGGCTGTCCGGCCTGATCACCGCCAGCGCGTTCGCGGCCTACGGCGTGATCGCCCAGTTGCAGGGCCAGACGTTCCTGGTGCAGTTCAGTTTCATCATGGTGGGCGCGTGCTTCGGCTTTCTGTGGTACAACGCGCACCCGGCGCAGATGTTCATGGGCGATGTCGGCGCGCTGGCGCTGGGCGCTGCGCTGGCGACAGTCGCGCTGATGACCGGCCAGTGGCTGCTGCTGCCGCTGATCGCGATCATTCCCGTGGCCGAGGTCGCCAGCGTGATCCTGCAGGTGTCCTATTTCCGGCTCACGCACGGGCAGCGCCTGTTCCGCATGACCCCGATCCACCACCATTTCGAGCTGGGCGGCTGGAGCGAAACGCAGGTCGTGCAGCGGTTCTGGCTGGTGGGGATTCTCTCGGCGATGGTGGGGGTATCGCTGGCGCTGCTGCGCTGATGGTGGATGCGCGGCGCGCGCCGTGGCAACTCCTGCGCCCAAAGGCAGGCAAATGGCGGACCAGCAACTGATCGGCCAGACTATCAACGGGTACGTCGTCGGCGAGACGATCGGCACCGGCGGGATGGGCTGGGTCTACCGCGGAACCGACGCCGAGACACAGGCCCCCGTCGCGATCAAGGTCATGCAGCCCTCGTTCGCCCAGGACGCGAGCTTCCGGACGCGCTTCCTGCGCGAGGCGGAACTGATGATCGCGCTCCGCCACCCGCACATCGTCCCGGTGTATTCCTACGGCGAATGGTCCGGGTACCTGTACATCGTGATGCACCTGGTTCGCGGGCCTTCGCTGGAGCGCATCATCCTGCACCACCGCTTCACGCCGCTGACCGCCTGGCAGATCATCCGCCCGGTGACCGATGCCCTGGGTTTTGGACACGGCCACCAGGTGCTGCACCGCGACCTCAAGACCGCCAACATCCTGCTCGAACGGCGCGGCGAGGGCAACCACGTCTACCTGACCGATTTTGGGCTGGGCAAGCGGCCCGGCCAGGACATGACGATCACGGCGTCGGGGGTGTCGGTGGGCACGCCGGAATACATGGCGCCCGAAGTAGCGATGGGCACCCGCGCCGACCACCGCGCGGACCTGTACTCGATGGGCGTGATCCTGTACGAGCTGTTATTGGGGCGGCTGCCTTTCCAGGGCAAGAACGCCCAGATGACCGCGCTGGCCCACGTCGACGAGCCGGTGCCGCGCCCGCGCCTGATTCACCCCCAGTTCCCCCGGCGGCTCGAAGCGCTGCTGCTGCGCGCGCTCGACAAAGATCCCGCCAAACGTTTCCAGGCAGCGGACGAGATCCAGCGCGCCTACTACGACGCGGTCAAGCTGATGGACAACGACACGCGCCGCACCTGCTACTGGGCCCCACCCGTTTCGTGACGGCACGCGGGTGATCCGGTGGCTTTTGGCACCCCCCAAAATTCGAAAATCGTTTGATCATTATGTCGCCACTGTGTATAATGCGCACTGCACTTCGAGAATACCGGAGAACGAACTTCATGGAGTCCAACAACCGAAGCCTCGGTGAAGACATGCAGCCTGACGAGACCATGCCAGACACCGAGCACACTACCGCCGAAACTCAATCCGAGTTGCCGGCAGACGTTCAACCAACTGAAAGCCCTGCGGACGAGACTACGCCGGACGAGCCCACTGCTGCCGCTGCTGAAGCGGCGGACGAGCCCGCCGCTGCCGAGGTGGCGGACGAGACGGACGAGGCGGAGCCGGAAAGCGATGCGGACGCCGGCGATGACTACGATTACGACGCCGGTGACGACCTGTCGGACGACGAGGCAGAAGACGAGGATGATGACGATCAGCCCGACGATTCTGCTGATGAGACGGCGCGCATTCGCCGCGGCGTCATCCTGGAAGGCACCGTTGCAGAGACCAGCCCGACCGAGGTCCAGGTGGACCTGGGCGAAGGCGTGATCGGGACGGTCGCCAGCCGCGAGCTTGAACGCATGGATCGCACGGCCCTGGAGGCGCTCGAGATCGGCAGCCCGGTCCGGGTGTACGTCCTGCGCACGCAGGGGCCGGACGGGCAGCCGGTGTTGTCACTGGCCCGCGCCGAAGAAGAACACAACTGGCAGATGGCTGTCGAGCATCACGAAAACCAGCAGGTGTACTTCAGCAAGGTGGCCGGTTACAACAAGGGCGGCTTGATCGTGCGGTTTGGCAAGGTGCGCGGCTTCGTGCCCGCCAGCCAGGTCAGCCGCGAGCGGCAGCGCCGCGCGGTTGGCGAGAGCCCCGAGGAACGCTGGGGCGGCATGGTCGGCGAAGACATCGCCGTGAAGGTGGTCGAGATCGACCGCGCGCGCAACCGCCTGATCCTGTCGGAACGCGCGGCCTCGCGCGAGTGGCGCGAAAAGCAGAAATCTCGCCTGCTGGAAGAATTGACGGTCGGCGAGATCCGCAAGGGCCGTGTGATCAGCCTGGCCGATTTTGGCGCGTTCGTCGACCTGGGCGGCGCGGATGGCCTGGTGCACCTGACCGAGCTTTCGTGGAGCCACGTCACCCACCCCCGCGAGATTCTGGAGGTGGGGCAGGAGGTCGAGGCCCAGGTGATCAGCGTCGACCGCGAGCGCAAGCGCATCGGCCTGAGCCTGAAACGCCAGGAAAACGACCCGTGGCAGCAGGTGGTCCGCAACTACGAGGTTCACCAGCTCGTCCAGGCGACGGTGACCAAGCTGACCAAGTTCGGGGCGTTCGCCCGGCTGGTGGATGCGCCGGAGATCGAGGGCCTGATCCACATCTCCGAGCTGGCCGACTACCGGGTGAGCCACCCGCGCGAGGTCGTGCTGGTCGGCGATGTGCTCACGCTGCGCATCGTCAAGATCGACGTGGACCAGCGGCGGCTGGGGCTGTCGCTGCGCCAGGTGGACTCGGCCAAGTATATGGACCAGGATTGGCAAGCCATCGCCGACGAATTCGAGCAGCAAGCAGCCACGCCCGCCGAAGATGCGCCAGCGGCTGCTGAGCCGGAACCGGAAGACGAGCCGGCTGCGGACGCACTCGTCGCTGCCGAGCCGGACGAAGCCGCCCCCGCTGAAGACGCGGTGGCTGTTGAGCCGGAACCGGAAGACGACGCGGCTGAAGACGCGCCGGTTGCTGCCGGGCAAGATGAAGACGACGCCGAAGATGCGCCGGTGGCCGCCGAGCCGGAGAGCTACGAGCCGGCCAGCGACAGCGAAGACGACGACTCGCCCTCGAACGATGAAACGCCGGAGTCGGCGGAAGACGAAACCTGATTGTCCCGTTCGTCCCATCGTAGGCAAAACGAGGCTCTTTCGCAGTGGGCGGACAGAGCCTTTTTTGACATACTTAAGAGTAATCATCTGGCTGTGGCTATGTTACAATTGAAGTAGAAGGGGCTTGGTATCCGCTCAGGGCCGGTAAGCCCCTGGACCTCTGGCCGCGATTTTATGGGTTTTTGACGAAGGAGGCTGGTAATTCTGAGCCAGACTCCCCTAAAATCAACTAAGATCGGACGCTCCCGTTATCGTAACCGTTGACCGCTCTTGCGCAGGCGCGAGCTATTGTGCCAGGAACGGGATGAGGAGAGACCACACAATGTCGAATAAGATGGAGCGCTTTACACAGCGCGCTCGGCGTGTCCTGAGTTTGGCCCAGGAAGAGGCCGAGCGGATGCAGCACAGTCACATCGGAACCGAGCATCTCCTCTTGGGGCTGATGCGCGAGGAAGGTGGTGTGGCCGGACGTGTCTTGCGTGAGTTGGGGCTACGACAGGTGCAGGTAGAGCAGCTCGTCGAAAAACTCACCAACGCCAATAAGCGCCCTGGCGTGACCCGGATGGACCTGTCTCCGGCAACCAAGAAGGTGCTCGAGCTGGCCGTCGACGAAGCCCGTCGGATGGGTCATCACTATATCGGAACCGAACATCTGCTGCTGGGATTGGTGCGCCATCCCGAAGGCGTCGCAATGGACGTCTTCAAGGAGCTGCGCATCAGCCCGGATGAAATTCGCCGCCAGACGCGCCGCGTGCTGCAGGAGAATCCGCTGCAGACGTCGCGCCGTTCGCTCGAGGCGCCCCAGGACCGCGCGGGGCGTGCCTCGGTCAAGACGCCGATGGTGGACCAGTTGGCGACCGATCTCACCGCGCTGGCCGAAGAAGGCAAGCTCGACCCGGTGATCGGGCGCCAGATGGAGATCGAGCGCGTCATCCAGATTCTGAGCCGCCGCCAGAAGAACAACCCGGCGCTCATCGGCGAGCCGGGGGTCGGCAAGACCGCTATCGTCGAAGGGCTGGCCCAGCGCATCGTGGCGCGCGACGCGCCCGCGCCCCTGTTGGGCAAGCGCGTGCTCCAGCTCGACGTTGGCTCGCTGGTGGCCGGGACGATGTACCGCGGCCAGTTCGAGGAGCGCCTCAAGCGCGTGATCGAAGAGCTCAAGCAGGCCAACAGCATCCTGTTCATCGACGAGGTGCACATGCTCGTCGGGGCCGGATCGGCGGGCAGCAGCGTGGACGCGGCAAACATCCTCAAGCCGGCGCTGGCGCGCGGCGAGCTGCAGTGCATCGGCGCGACGACGCTCGACGAGTACCGCCGCCACATCGAGAACGATGCCGCGCTGGAACGCCGTTTCCAGAAGGTGATGGTCGAAGAGCCGACCATCGAAGAGACGATCGACATCCTGCACGGCATTCGCCAGCCGTACGAGGAGCACCACAACCTGGAGATCACCAACGAGGCCATCGAGGCCGCGGCGACCCTGTCGGCGCGTTACGTGCCCGACCGGTTCCTGCCGGACAAGGCCATCGACCTGATCGACGAAGGCTCCAGCCGGGTGCGCATGTACAAGTCGCCCGAGTCGTCGCGCGTCAAGCGCCTCGAAACGCAGTTGTCGATGGCGCGCGAAGACCTGGAACTGCTGAGCGAGGAAGCGACCGACGACGAGCGCGAGAGCATGCGCGAGCAGGTCCAGGAGATCGAGGCCGAGCTGGAGGGGTACCGCAGCCACTGGAATCCCGAAACGCTGCGCGCCCGCCTGACGTCGGAAGACGTGGCGGAAGTGGTCGGCATGTGGACCGGCATCCCGGTCACGACCATCGCCCAGGAGGAATCCGAGCGGCTGCTGAACATGGAAGACGAACTGCACAAGCGCATCGTCGGCCAGGATGAAGCGATCGACGCGATCAGCAAGGCCGTGCGCCGGGCGCGCGCCGGGCTGAAGGACCCGCGCCGCCCGATCGGGTCGTTCATCTTCCTGGGGCCGACGGGCGTCGGCAAGACCGAGCTCACCAAAGTGCTGGCCGAGTTCATGTTCGGCAGCGAGGATGCCTTGATCCAGCTCGATATGAGCGAGTTCATGGAGCGGCACACCGTCGCCCGCCTGACCGGCGCGCCGCCCGGCTACGTGGGATACGAGGAAGCCGGGCAGCTCACCGAGGCGCTGCGCCGCCGCCCCTACAGCATCGTCGTGTTCGACGAGATCGAGAAAGCGCACCCGGAAACCTTCAACATGCTGCTCCAGATCATGGAGGAAGGCCACCTGTCGGATGCGCGCGGGCGCCGGGTCGATTTCCGCAATGCCATCATCATCATGACCAGCAACGTCGGCGCCGAGATGATCAAGAAGGGGACGACCCTGGGCTTTGGCCTGCCGTCCGGCGAGGGCGGCGAGGAGCAGGATTACCAGGAAATGCGCAAGAACGTGATGGAGAACCTGCGCCGCGCGTTCCGTCCGGAGTTCCTCAACCGCGTGGATGCGACCATCGTGTTCCGGGCGCTGACGAAGGAAGAGATCGCGGACATCGTCGACCTGGAGATGAAGAAGGTCAACGAGCGGCTGGCCGAGCGCGCCATGTCGCTCACCATCACCGACGCGGCGCGGACCTACCTGGCCGACAAGGGCTACGATCCGGACTACGGCGCGCGCCCGCTGCGGCGGCTGATCACCAGCCTGGTCGAGGACAAGCTGTCCGACGTGATCCTGGCCGGCAGCATCAAGCTGGGCAGCACGGTGCGCGTCGATCACGACGCCGACAACGACGAGCTGACCTTCAGCGAGGTCCAGCCGGAAGAGCCGCTCGGCGAACCGGCCTGATCCGCGCCCCGGCGCACAGCACGAACACAGCGGCTCCCCACCACGGGGAGCCGTTTTTCTTAGTGAAACCTGTGTCAGATGGTGGAAAAATTTCGCAATTATTCACATACAGTTCAGCTTGAGTCATGGTATTCTAGGACAAAGGCATGGGTGGTTACACGGGTAATTGCAGTACCGTCTGGGGGAAATGACGATGGCCTATTCCGTACTCATAGTGGATGACGACAAAGAGCTGCGCACCATATACCGGATTATCCTCGAACGACAGGATTATGTCGTCTACGAGGCCGGCAACGGGGCAGAGGCCCTCAAGTTCTTGATGAACCAGACGCCCGACGTCATGGTGATGGATATGCTGATGCCGATGCTGGGCGGCGAGGCGGTGATGCAGCGCATCCGGCAGATGCCCTCGCTGAAGAACATGCGCGTCGTGGTGCTGACGGCCTATCCCCGGTTTCGCGATTCGGCGTTGCAGCACGAAGCCGATCACTTCCTGGTCAAGCCGATCAAGCCCAAAGACCTGCTCGAAGTGATCGCCATGGCGGTGGAAGAATCGCGGATCGAAGGGTAAGCCGCCCGGTCCGGCCAATGGTGCCGCGCGCAGCGACGCGCCGATCCCCGTAGTGAGCAGCCTCACGCGCCGATACCGGCGCGGCTCCCCTGCTGTGTGGCGGTTGTGATGTTCGCAAGGCCGCGCTACAATCGCACCGGCAACTTCGCCCAAGGAGCATCACGTATGATCTTTGCCAAGCGGCTCTGGATGGCCGGCATGGCGCTGGCGGCTGGGCTGGTATTCTGGCTGGCCGCGCTGCACCCGGCGGCGGCTGGCCCTGGCGAACAGGCGCCCACCTCCACGCCGGGCGACGGCCTGACGGCGCTGGTGGCCGTCGAGCGAGCCTTCGTGTTCCCCATCCCCGATCGACTGGCCGAACCGATCACCTACCTGTTCGAGCGTGAGCGCGTGCCCGTGCTGGCGGCCTCGTCGGGCGGCGACTTCTTGCAGGTGATGGCCGGCGGGCAGCCGGGATGGATCCTCCGCGCGCAGGTGGACCTGGAAGGCGACCCGGCGCTGTTGGATGCGCGAGACACGCTCGCCCCGACGGCGACTCCCGCCGTCACCGCCACCGCCACGGCGCCGCGCCCCACGCCCACGCCGATCCTGCTGGCGAGCGCGACGCCCCGGCCCGCCCGGACGGACGATCCGGCGCCGGAGGCAGACGCGACCCCAGCGGCGGAAGAGTCCACCGCGGGGGCCGGCGATCTGCCGGCAGTGGTGCCCGGCACGCCGCCGCCGCTGACGATCACCCTGCCCGAAGACTGGGAGGCGCTGGACCTGATCGTGCCGTTCGAGTCCCTGGCCGGCGACCTGGCCGAGGTGCCGCTGACGATCTACTTCGGGCCGCTGCCGGACGAGGTGAACGGGTACATTTACCTGTACTGGGGATTTCCGAACGTCGCGGCGCTCGACGGGGAATACAACCTGTGGGCGGACGGCGTTCAGTTGCTGCGCGGATCGCTGATCGGCGAGTCGTGCACGTTGGGATTGTACGAGCAGAAGCTGTTCAGCATTGGCGGGCTGGAGGCGGTGGGCGCATCCTACCAGACCAGCGACTGCGTCGATGAGACGGACACCGCGGGCTGGTTCGGCGTGGTGCGGGTGTACGACGGGTCGTTCGCGTTCTTCACCGCGGTCGAGCCGCTGCACGCCATCGTCGACCAGCGCGACGCGCTACAGGCAATCCTGGATTCGGTTGAGTTCTTGCCACCAGAAGACGAGTAGGGCCGTTTGACGTCGCAACACCACCCGCGCATGCGCGTGCACGTCGTCGACAGCCAGGGATGCCACCTGGAGCCGTGCACTGTAGCGAAGGCGCGCGCATTAGTCGAAAAGAAGAAGGCCGTCCCCCGCTATGACGAGACGGGCGCCTTTTACATCCAGCTCACGTACCAGCCCCCGCCGGTCCCGGCGCAGCGCGTGCGCAAGCGACGGCGGCGGTCCGCCATCCGCGCGGCACGCACGCTGCCGCCGGCGCGCTGGGCGGGCCAGGCGGACTGGCAGCAGTTGATGCTGGATGCCATGCTCCACCAGGCGGCGAACGGCGGCGGCGCGGGCCATCTCGGCCAACTGGTCGTGATCGACGTCGAGTCGACGTGCTGGGACGCGGCCCCGCCCGCAGGCGAGGAAAACGAGATCATCGAGATCGGGGTGTGCGTGGTGGATGTCGCGTCGGGGGACCGGCTGGCCCGCGACAGCATCCTGGTGCGGCCCGAACGGTCGCGCGTCAGCCCGTTCTGCACGGCGCTGACCTCGCTCACGCCGGAGCAGGTCGCGGCGGGGGTGCCGTTCGCCGAGGCGTGCGCGATGCTGCGCGAGCGGTACAGCACGCACCAGCGCGTGTGGGCCAGCTACGGCGACTACGACCGCCGCCAGTTCGAGATTCAGTGCGTGCGCCGCGCGGTCGAATACCCGTTCGGCCCCGGTCACATCAACGTCAAGAACCTGCTGGCGACGGTGTGCGGCCTGCCGTGGGAGGTCGGGATGCGCGAGGCGATGGAGAGCCTCGCCCTGCCGCTGGAAGGTGCGCAGCATCGCGGCGTGGATGATGCCTGGAACACAGGCTTGTTGGTATCCGCTTTGATCGGACGACGCCGGGCCAGGCTGCTGGCCTAGCGGGTGAGGAGTACCGGTAGTGAGTCGACGGATTGGTTTGAGTGTCATCGTCCTGGTGATGGTGCTGGCGCTGGCCGTGCCCGCGCTGGCCCAGGCTGGCCCGGACGCGGCAGGGCCGGTGAACATCGTGATGGATTTCCAGTGGATCCGGCAGGGGCAGGTCGGCATCGTGCGCGTGAACGGGGCGGACGTCGAAGAGGTGCGCGCCGTGTTTCAGGAGCGCGTGTTCCATTTTTACCCGGATGGCAGCGGCTTCACCGGCCTGATCTCGGCCAGCATGGAGCGCGACGTCGGCGCCTACGTGATGCAGGTGTGGATCAAGTATGCGGACGGCACCTCGGAGCGCGTGGACGAGTCGATCCAGGTGAATTACGGCGAGTTTGGCCGGTCGGACGTCACGCTCCCCCCGTCGCTGATGCCGCTGCTGGAGCAGGACGTCAACCAGAACGAGCTGGACCGGCTGGCGAACGTCTTCACCCGGTTCACGCCCGAACGCTATTGGGACACCGGGTTCGTGCTGCCCAGCGGCAACGAGCAGATCGGCTGGTTTGGCGCCTACCGGCTGTATAACGGCACCTACTGGTACCAGCACACCGGCCTGGACATGCGGATGCCGATCGGCACGTCCATCAATGCGGCGGCCAGCGGGCGCGTGATTCTCTCGGAGCTGCTGCCGATTCGCGGCGGCTATGTGCTGATCGATCACGGCTGGGGCATCTACACCGGCTACGCGCACATGTCCGAGCGGTTCGTCGTGCCCGGCGAGTGGGTCCGGCAGGGGGACGTGCTGGGCCTCAGCGGCAACAATGGCCGGTCGTCGGGCGCGCACCTGCATTGGGAAGTCATCGTCGGCGGTGAGTGGGTGGACCCGCTGGCCTTTCTGAACCTGAGCGCCGTCGCCTCCGCGGAATAGTCTGCCCGGCGGGGCGACGAGAACGACGAGGATCATGAAACCCTGGACGGTGTTATCGCGGCAAGAACTGCTCGACCGGCGGCCCTGGCTGCGCGTCGTGGCGGAGCACGTGCGGCTGCCCAACGGCCACGAGATCCCCGACTTCTACGCGATCGAGATGCCCGAATGGGTGCAGGTGTTCGCGGTAGATGGCGAGGGCCAGGTTGCCATGATCGAGCATTACAAACACGGCGCGGGCATGACGTCAATGGAACTGCCCGCCGGGTACATCGATCCCGGCGAGACGCCCGAAGAGTCGGCGCGGCGCGAGCTGTTGGAGGAAACCGGCCTGGAAGCCGGCGATTGGCGCTACCTGGGCCGCTATTTCATCGACGGCAACCGGGGCTGCGGCGCGTCGCACGTGTTCCTGGCGCGTGACGTGCGGCGGGTGGCCGCGCCCACGCTCGAAGAGAGCGAGATCATCGCGCAGCGCCGCCTGCCGCTCGACGACGTGCGGCGGCTGTGGCTGGACGGCCAGTTCCGCAACCTGGGCACGCTGGGCGCGGTCGGGCTGGCGCTGGCAATCCTGGAGCGCGAGCCATGATCCGGGTGCGGTCCGCGCGGTCGGTCGATCTGCCGGGCGTGGCGGCGGTGCTGCAGGACGCCTTCAGCGCCAAGCTGCGCGTGATCGTCTCGCCTCAGCCGGAGAAGGTGCGGACGCTGCTCGAAATGGCGTACACCGGCCCGGTGCAGCGCGGTTTCGACGGCCTGCTGGTGGCCGAGCGCGACGGGCGCATCGTGGGCACGCTGCTGGTCGGGCCGCTGTATTACACGCCCGAGGAAAACCGCTCGATCGAGCATTTCGCCGTGCGCGAGCTGGGGATGCCGCGCATGCTGCGGGCGGCGTTTTTGCTGTGGCTGATCAGCCACCGCGCCGAGCCGGGCGAAGCCCACGTCACCGACGTCGCCGTCGCGCGCGATTACCAGGGCCAGGGCATCGGCCAGCTCATGATGGAATACGCCGAGCGCTGGGCGCGCGATCACGACCGCGCGCGCCTGACGCTGTGGGTGGCCGAGGACAACGCGCGCGCGCGGCACGTCTACGAGAAAACCGGCTTCTCGGTGGTGCGCACCCGGTCCAACCTGTTGACGCGCATCTTCTTCGGCGTGCGGCGCTGGCACTTCATGGAAAAGTCCCTGGACAGCGCCTGATCGCCGGCCTTTTTTACGCGCCTTTAACGGCCTGTTGGCAGCTTTTTAAATTCCGCCTGCTACACTCGAACATAGGGTAGCCCCGTAACCTCTGATGAGGCTGCGGGTTATGATGTGTGATGCATATCCAACAGTTGAGCGTCCAGGGGAGACGTGATGCGCGTCGCGCTGTTTACCGAGACATTCCTGCCGAAGGTGGACGGCATCGTGACGGTGCTGGTCCTGCTGATGGATCACCTGATCAAACGCGGGATCGAGTTCGTGGTGGTGGCGCCCAAGCTCGGCGACGAGATCACCCAGTATCGCGGCCAGAAGGTGATCGGCGTGCCCGGCGTGCGATTCCCGCTCTACCCGGAGCTGCGCCTGGGGCCGCCCACCCTGCACACCTACCGCGAGGTGCGCGACTTCCAGCCGGACATCGCCCATTTCATCCACCCCACGCTCGTCGGGACCGGCGGCCTGATGATGGCGAAACGGCTCAGCGTCCCCACGCTGGCCTCGTTTCACCTGGACCTGGCGAACATGGCGCAGCATTTCGGGCTGGGCTTTTTGCAGCCGGTGGTCTGGTGGTACACGCGCACCAATTTCAACGCGGCGGACTATGCCCTGGCGCCCTCGCGGCTGGTGCAAAACGACATGCTCAAGCACGGAGTGCGTAACGTCGGCCTGTGGCGCCGAGGCGTGGATGCCCAGCAGTTCCACCCGCGCCACGCCAGCGCCGAGATGCGCGCCCGGCTGAGCGACGGCCACCCGGACGACACGATCCTGCTGTACGTGGGCCGCCTGTCGTCCGAAAAGCAGATCGACAAGATCGGCGCGGTGCTCCAGCAGGTGCCCGGCACGCGGCTGGCGGTTGTGGGCGACGGTCCCGCCCGCGCCGATCTTCAGGCGCAGTTCGCCGGGACGCCCGCCAAGTTCATGGGCTACCTGCGCGGCGAGGAGCTGTGGTCGGCTTTCGCCAGCGCCGATATCTTCGTGTTCCCCTCGGCGCTCGAAACGTTCGGGCTGGTGCTGATCGAGGCGATGGCCGCCGGGCTGCCGGTGGTGACGTCGCGCGTGGGCGGCGTGGACGACATGGTGCGCTCCGGCGTGAACGGCTACGTGTTCAACGTGGGCGACGTGCGCGGCATGATCGATGGCGTGCGCGCGATCCTCAGCCACCAGAACAAGCGACAGGTCATGGGCAAGAACGCCCGCATGTTCGCCGAAACGCAGGCGTGGCCGGTGATGATGGACGAGCTAATCGCCTGCTACGCCGACCTGATCACCGGGCGTCCGCCATCGATCTAGCGCCCATGGGCCAGCGCCAAAAAGTGAGCGTCCCCACCCTCCACCGGGACGCTCACATCAATGAGGACAACCCGCCGCGATTGCTGCGGGTTATTTGTCGCGGACCAGGGGGTGCGCCTCGAAAAAGTCCCAGATGACCTCCGCCGCGTGGATGTCGGTGTTCACCTGCCCGGCGATGGCCGGGTCCAGCCGGTCCGGCACGCCGGGGAGATTGTGCCCGCCCCCCTCGATAGCGTAGAAATAGACGTCCGCGCCGTCCTGGCAGCCGCCGAACGTGTACAGGAAAGCGCGCGTGGCTGGCTGTTCGTCTGCCGCGGGCAGCTCCTGCGAGGTGGTCGCTTCCGGCTGGCAGGCGTTGTGCAGCGCCCAGAACAGGGCCGTGTCGGGCGCGGAGAGCATGATCGGGATGTCCTGGATCGTCTCGCCGTGCCAGCGCACGCTGATGTCGTGCGTCCCGTGGATCAGCAGCATCGGCGCGGGCGGCTGGCCGTCGCACACCTCGAGCAGGTCCACGCCCGCCGTCGCGCCCACGCTGGCAAAGGCGGCGAAGGTATCCGCCGCTTCGCAGGCCGTCCGCTGAGTCATGAAGCCGCCGTTGGAAAAGCCGGTAACGTACATGCGCCGGGGATCGATGTTCAGGTCGCGGCCCAGGTCTCCGGCCAGCGTCCGCAGCAGCGCGACGTCGTCCTGGCCGTTATCCACGAAACCGGCGAAGCCGCGCGCGTAGTTCCACTCGCGCCCGACGACCGCCGCCCCAAGCGGCTTGCCGTCCGGATAGACCACGGCAAATCCCTTCTCGGCGGCCACGCGGTTCAGGTCGAACAGGTAAGCCGTCCCGGCGGCGGTGCCGGGCCGCCCATGCAGCGCGATCACCAGCGGCAGCGGCTCGGCGGGATTGGCGGTGGGCGGGACGTAGACGATGTACTGGCGCGGAAACCCGCTGTACAGCGGGCCGTGCGGCGCGCGCGTGAGGTCCAGCGGGGCGCCGCTGACGAACTGCCCGATCAACCGGGTCACGTCGATCCCCGCCTGGTTGAGCGTGTAATCGCCGGTGCGCGGCCAGTTGCCGCCCACCCCGTCCAGGCTGTACACGGCCACCGAGGTCCCGTCCGCGCAGCCGGTATAAACCGCGTGAGGTCCGTCCGGGTCGCGCCGGACGCGCGCCGGGTCGCACGCATTCCGCCGGGCCCAGTAGGCGGCGGTGGCTTCTGCGCTCAGAGTGCTTTGGGGCCGGTCCCCGGCAGCGTTGGGAAAAGTCCGCCCTTCCGGCGGGTAATCTTCGTTTTGAGCGCCGTTGAGCGCCAGCACCGTCACCGGCGCGGCGGGCTCCGGCGCGCAGACGCCGGGCAGATAATCCCACATCAGCGCGCCGACGACGACCACGCCCGCCAGCCGGTCGGGTATCTCGCACCCCAGCCGGAAGGCCATCGAGCCGCCGCTGTTCCCCGCGCCGATCACGAACACGCGCCCCGGGTCGATGGCGTACGCCGCGTCGATCCGGTCCAGCAGCGCGGCCAGGAAGCCAACGTCGTCGGTCGTTTGCAGCGCGGGCGCCCAGCCGGTCCGCTCGCGGCCATCGTTCCAGTTGAGGTCGAGGCTGTCCGGGTAGGCGACGATCGCGCCCTGCTCCATGGCGAGATCATCCAGGCCGGTGAGCGCCTGCATGGCTTTGCCGGACGAGGCGAACGGGTGCAGCGCCAGGATCAGCGGGACGGGCGTGCTGGCGTCATAGCCGGGCGGCACGGTGAGCGTGACGGTGCGGATCTCCCCGTCGAAGGGCAGCCGCAAGCCAAGCGGCGCATCCTGGGCGGCGGCAGGCGGCAGGATCGCCACCAGCAGCGCGAGCAGCAAACAAGCAGCGGGCAGGTGTGTGTGTCGCATAGAGCACCTGTTTTTTTGTGGCCGGATGTATCATTTTATACGCGACCGCCCGGCCCGCCATGCAAAAACGGCGCTAGGGCGTGCGTGGGAAGTGATACAGCGTGTTACCGGCCAGCACGTACATGTTGTTGCTGAGCACCGTCCCGGCGTACATGCCCGTCAGCCCTTCGAACGCGTCCGGCATGTTGCGCGGGCGGTAGGCGGCGCGGAACGTCCCGGCCCAGGACGTTTCGTAGATCGTTTCGTTGAGCGTGTCCAGGATGTACAGGTTGCGCGACGCGGGATCGTTGTCCACGAACAGGGCCTCGCCGCTGCTCAACGAGCCTGCCGGGTTGTCCTGGTAGACGAACGGCTGCGCCTCGGCAAACCCCTGGGCGTCGCGCCGGTACTTGGACACGCTGCCGTTGGCGAACAGGATGTAGATCGCGCCGTCGTCGCTGATGCCCAGGTCGACCGCGGTGCTCAGGTCGGGGCGGCTGTCGCCGATGAAATACTCTTCGGGCGCGTTGCTGTAGCGGCGCTCGCCCGCCGGCGGCACGTAGCGCCACACCTGGCTGGCGCCCGCGTCCAGCACGTACAGGTTGGACCGGAAGACCGCGATAGCGACCGGCCTGACCCAAATGCCCTCGGTCACGAGCTGTTGGGCGCTGGCGAAAAAGGTGGGCGAGTAGGACACCAGCACGCCGTCGCTGCCCAGCGCGATCAGCACGTTGTCGTGCACGGTGCCCCCGCTGCGCAGCCACTCGATGTCGAACAGGTCGCCGACCGTGTACGCGCCCACGGCCTGCCCGCGCCGGATGATCGGGACGTTGTCGCGCGTGGTGATGCTGTCGCCGCGCTCGTTGAGCGTGTCGTGATATACGGCCCCGGTCGTCCGGTTCAGCGTGTAGAGATCGACTCCGCTGTCGGAGATGATCGGCCCGACCAGGTTCGCCCCGCTGCCGAACTCGTGCAGCACGGTCAGGTCGCGCCGCTGGACGCGATCGTAACAGTCCAGGTAGTTGCGCGCGTCGGCCTCGATGCGCAGGGCGGTATCGTCATTCGGGCGAAACCGGCGCGCCTGCTCGGCCAGTTCCAGCACCTCGATCCAGCTCGGGCGCAGCGTGGCATTCTCGCAGCCCTCGCCGGAGAGCGCCAGCGCGTTGTCGTAGGCGGTTTGGGCGCGCTCCAGGTAAACCTCGAAGTCGGTCTGGCCCTGGCGCGACAGCGCCACGCCCACCACCACGATCACGATCACCACCGGGATCAGGATCGCGAGGCCGACCGCCACGTTGGTCGGGATGCCCTGCCGCCCCTCGGCATCCGGCGCGGGCAGGATGCGATCGAGCAGCGACGACAGCCCATTGGTGACGAACAACAGCGCGCCCAGCATGCCGCGCACCACGTCGCGCAGCCCCTTGCGCAGCCGGTAGCGGGCGGTCTGGAAAGCCGAAGGGCCGCGCGCCTGCGTCGTCTGGGCGACCTGGCTGGCCGCGCTCCCTACCTGGCTGGCGCGGCGCCGCACCTGGCCGATGACAGCGCTCACCGGCGCGGCCTTTGGCTCGGCTTCGGCGGCAGGGGGCGGGTCCATCGCGCCATCGCTGGCGAGCGGTTTCGGCTCCGGCGGGGCGGCGAGGTCCGGCGGCGGCGCGAATTCGCGCTCCGGCGCGGGCGCGGGCGCTTCGATCCCACCCGGAGGCGCAAACCGGATCACCATGGCCGACGTCTCGCGGTCCGCCAGCGGCTTGAGCCGCTCGATCATCTCCGCCACCGGCCCGGAGTCCAGCGCGGCGGCCAGCGCGGCATCATCCGCGCCGAGCAGGCCATCGTTGGCAAACAGCACGCTGTCGCCCGGCCCCACGCGGTGCCGCGCAAACTGCACGTCCGGCTCGCCGTCGGCGCCCAGCGGCGGCAGGCTCAGGCTCAGCGGATCGTCGCGCTCGGCGGGGAAGCCGGTCAGCGCCCCGCCCTGGACCAGCACGGCGAACGTACGGCCACAGCGGGCCACGTACAGCTCCTCGCCGCGCAGGACGAGCGCCGCGGCGCTCACCAGCAGGTGCTGGCCCGTGTCACGCGCGATCGCGATCAGGTGCTGGTGGATGGCGGCCAGGGCCTCGCGCAGGCCGCCGGTCACGCCGCCGCCGCTCATGAAATAGGCGTTGGCCGCGATGCGCGCCAGCTCCTCGTAAAAGGGGGCCGAAGCGTGCTCCTCGCCGGTGGGCGTGACCAGGATGAAGAACGTGTCGCCCTCGCGGACGCGGGGCGCCCGGCGCGGGGCGCTCTCGATCAGCGCGCCCGGCGGCGGCAGTCGCACCGCGCGCCCGCCGACGACCAGCAGATGGCCCGTCAAAACCTCAAATTCGGCTGTCATAAGACATCATCCGTTGCGCGTAAGGTCGATCATGCGTCAACCTGATTGTACCCCAAACGCCCTACACCGCGTGAGCGAGTTCGGCCAGCCGGGGGGCCTGCGCCGCGATCACGTCGCGCTCGCTGCGCCACTCGAACAGCGGGCCGATCCCGCCGTACTCGAACGCCAGCGCCCACGGCACGGGCCATTTCCCCGCGCGGACGCGATCGAGCACGCGCTCCACCCACCGCCAGTCGTCGCCCGCCAGCGCCAGGTGATCGCACACCTGGCCGTCCCGGTCGCGCCCGATGCCGGTGACGTGAATCTCGCGCAGCCGCTCGCCGGGCATCTGCGCCAGGTAGGCGCGCTCTTCCATGCCCAGGCGGCGGGCGGCCAGCCGCGCGTGCGAGATGTCCAGCAGGAAGCCGCAGCCGGTCTCCTGCACCACGCGGCGGATCGCGCCCGGCAGCACTGCCGGGCGGGGTGTGTCGCCCGGACGCGCGTAGTACGGCACGTTTTCGACGATCACGTGCTCCGCGCCGAAGCGCTCGACCAGCGCCGCCGCCCCGTCGAGCAGGCAGTCGAGCACGGCGCGCTCGTCGTCTGGGTCGGTCGTGTCGAACGGCATGCCGGGGAACGCGTCCCGGGCGGGGATGATGTGCGCGTTGACGTATGGCGTGCCGGTCTCTTCGCGCCAGCACGCGACGGCGTCCAGCGCTTCGGCGGTCAGGTGGCGGCGGTCGGTGCGCAGCTCGAAATGGACGTAGACGGGCCGGTAGGCGCGGGCGGCGGCGATCAGGTCCGGCCAGTCCGGGCATTTGAAGCGATCGATGTCCAGCGCGCCGGCGTCGAGCAGGCCGGCGGCCTGGGGCGAGTAATTGAGCGCGAATTGCATGGGCAGCGTGTCCTATGGGGCGAGTGGTTCGTAGGTATAAAAACCGCGCCCGGTCTTCTTGCCGAGATGTCCGGCGTAGACCTTCTGGCGCAGCAGCGGCGCGGGGTGGTAGCGGGCCTCGCCCAGGTAGCGCTGCAAGGCTTCCAGCGTGCCGACGACCACGTCCAGGCCGATCTCGTCCGCCCAGGTGAGCGGCCCGCGCGGGAAGTTCATGCCGAACTGCATCGCCGCGTCCAGGTCCTCGATGCTGATCTCGCTGGCGGCCAGCGTGCGCACGGCCTCGTTGATGATCCCGCAGACGATGCGCGGGCGGACCAGGCCCGGCGCGTCCGGCACGCGCACCACGCCGAAGCCCAGCTCTTCCCAGAAGCGGCGCGCCGTGCTCACGGCCTCGAAATCGGATTGCAGGGCGGGGGCGAACTCCACCAGCCCGGTCGGGGAGAACGGCGGCAGCAGGCCATAGCCCACCACGCGCCCGGCGTGCTCGGTCCAGCCGGCGACCTCGGTGGCGCTGGCGGCCAGGGCGCTGGTCAGCAGCGGCGCGCCGGCGGGCATGTTGGCCTCGATGCCCTCGACCAGCCACAGCTTGCCGGACTGCGACTCGTTGAGGCTCTCGATGGCGATCTGGCAGCGCGTGGCCGCGCGCACCATGTCATCGAGCACGGCCTGGTCTTCGAGATCGTCCGACAGGAATAGGTCCACTTTGTGGTTTTTGGCGCGGCAAATCCCCGCCAGCGTGTCCACAAAGGGGATCTCCCCCACGATTAGCACCCGCATTCGCTACTCCGCGCTGTCCGGCCCGGATCAGCCATCCGAATAAAAGCCGCGCCCGTTCTTGCGGCCCGTCAGGCCCGCGTCGATCATACGCCGCAGCCGGGGATGGGGCCGGTAGGGCGCGGTGTGATACGTCGCCTCGAACAGGGTCTGCGCTGCGTCGAAGGCCGAGTCGATGCCCACGAAATCCAGCAGGCGGAACGGCCCCATCGGGAAGCCCGCCGCCTCCATCAGGCGATCGACCGCCGGCGCGTCGAGGCCGCCCTCGTCGAGCAGGCCGAGCGCCTCGCCGAAGTACGCCTGCGCGATGCGGTTGACGATCAGGCCGGGCGCGTCCCTGACCACGATCGGCGTCTTGTGCATCCGCTGCGCCAGCGCCACCGCGCCATCGATCGCGTCCTGGCGCGTCAGATCGCCGCGCACCACTTCCACCAGGCGCATGATCGCCGCCGGTTTGAAGAAGTGCAGGCCGACGACGCGCTCCGGCAGGCGGGTGGCCGCGGCCAGCACGGTCAGCGAGAGGACGTTGGTGCTGGTCGCCAGGATCGCGTCGGGCCGGACGATGTCGTCCAGCGCGCGCAGCACGGTCTGCTTCACGTCCAGGTCGTCGGGCACGGCCTCGATCACCAGGTCGGCGGCGGCGCAGCGCGCCAGGTCGGTGCACAGCGTGAAGACGCGCTTGGCCCGCCGCGCGATGACCGGGTCGATCTTGCCCAGCGACACGCCGCGATCGATGCCCCGGCTGATCCGCCCCAGGGCCTGCCGCAGCGTGTGCTCGTGGATGTCGTGCAGGATGATCGCGTCGCCGCCCAGCGCGACCGCCTGGGCGATGTCGGCCCCCATCGTTCCCGCGCCCACGATTGCAACCTGCATGTTGGCTCCCGTCGTGCGTCTTCCCTGCTACAACTCTAGTGAAAACCCGCACTCCTGGCAAGAAAAAAAGCCGGACTCGTGCCCGGCTGCGAGAGGTGCGAGCGGTGCGCCCGGCGCGCTAACCGTGCGCCGCGATGAGCTGCCGCGCTTGGGCGAGGGTGTCGGCGCGGCGCACACCGGCCATCCCTTCGAGATTTTTCCCGTAGACGGAGTAAAAGATCTCGGTGACGCGGTGGAACCACGCATCCGATCCGACGACCACCAACAGGCCCAGTTGGGGGCTGATCTGCCCCGACAGCCCGCGCATCTTGGACAGCGGGTTGGGCGGGGCCGACGTATCCTGCACGTTGAAGATCAGGTGCACGGTATGGTCGACGGTGTCCATCAGGCTGTCGTCTTCGGCGACGGCGGCGAACAAGTCTTCCCAGGTCCACCCGTCCGCAAAATCGTAGCGGATGATGGTCCGTTCGGGGTTGTCCCAGGCGACGGTGATTTTCATGTTGACTCCTTGAGCATAAAACTGGCGAGGCTATTGTAGCACACCCGGCTGATCCCGGCAGTGGCCGGCCCGCGCAGCGCGGGGATCGCTGTGGCACCAATGGCGTTCTGCCGAAAAACCTGTACACTGGTGAGTGACCCGATTCACCCGGAGAAAACGCCCGGACCCATGACGTCACTCGACCACGACGACCAGCCCATCTACCGGCAGATCCAGGATCATGTCGCTGCCTCGGCGCGCTACGCGCCCGTCATCGTCGAGCAGGTCGGCACGGTCGACGTGTGGTTCCACCCCGACCACCCGGATCGCCATCTGAACTGCGCGCGCCCGCACGATGGAATCGCGTGGGTCCAGCGGCGCGACCTGGCGGTCGCGTTCCGCGCGCTCGAACGGCTGGGCCGCGCCCCGCGGCTGGTATTCGAGGATGCGCTGGCCCCGCCGGGCTTCCGGCAGCAGGTCGAGGCGATGGGGCTGGCGCTGGACGACGAGCGCGCCCTGATGATCTACCGCCCCGTGCTGGGGCCGGACCCGCCGGGCGAGACGCCGCGCGGGCGCATCCCGGCAGCGATCGAGCCCCCGGCGGCGGCAGAGGTGGCGCGCACCCCGGCGGACCTCTCGACGTGGCTGTGCGTGGCGCGGGCCGGGTACGATCCGCGTGAGGCGCCGGTCGAGGACCTGGAAGAGATCGAGCCGCTGATCGCCGCCGCGCGCGACGGGCAGGCGGCCTATATCCTGGCGAGTTACACCGATACGCCGCTGGGCGCGGCCCGCGTGGCGCTGCGCCCGCCGACCGCCGAGCTTGAGAGCTTGACGACGGCCCCGCTGTGGCACGGGATGGGGCTGGAGACGGCGCTGGTGACGGCAGCCGTGCAGGCCGCGTTCGAGGGGGGCTGCGATATCGTGTTCGCGGTCGCGCCAACGGCAGAGCGGGCGCGCCTGTATCACCGCCTGGGGTTCGTGCCGCTGACGCGCATCCTGAGTTACTGCCCTCCTGACGATTTTGCGGGCCTGGAGCCGCGGCCCGAAGGAGAACGTGATGAGCCAGACCTGGTCGAGCCTGTTTCTACCGGCGCATGACAGCCCGGCTGTCGCCGGGGCGCTGCGCGAGATTCTGGAGGCGCGCGGCTACGCGCCCTACGACCCGTTCCCCGGCGGGACCGGCACGCCGCCCGGCTGGTCCGACCTGGTGCGGTTGTTCGTGGCGCCGCCCTGCGAGGGGTGGGTCCGCGTGATCGGGGAGCCGCTCGAAACGGCGCTGCCGGAACTCAGCCGGCGGTTGGGCCTGCCGGTGATTCACGGCTGGCTGGGCGAGCAAGACGGCGGCTTTGCGCTGGTCGATGGCGAAACGCGCCACACCGACCCGGTCGTGTTCGAGCGCTATCTGCGCCCCGGCGAGCCGTTCGACCGCCTGCGCCGCGCGTGGCATGGCGAGCTGCCGGTCGAGCCGCTGGCGAGCGATCAGCCGCCGGTGGCCGTGATCGGCGCGGACGACCTGCCGCCCGACATCCGGCAGTTGGCCGAGGAGAAGGGCGTCGATTCGCGCCGGGTGGGCAACCTGTTCGAGCGGCTCTCCGGCAGCCTGTTCGGCAAGCTGGCGCGCGAGGGCGGCGCGGATGCCAGCGACGAGCAGGAACAGGCGCGGGCGCTGGTGATGGGCGGCGGCAGGGACATCTGGAACAGCCTGCCCGGCCAGCGGGTGCGCGCTGTGGCCGGGGTGCTGGCGCTGCCCGCGACGTGGCGGGCGCCGGGCTGGGACGCCGTGCGCGAGGCGTATCACGTCCACCGCCTGCGCGAGCGCGCGCCGCGCATGCCGCTGATGCCCGGCGACAAAGAGGCAATGGACGCCGTGCCAGATGCCCTGTCGTACCTGCCGGTTTACATGGGCAAGGCGTAGGGCGCGCATGGCGAAATCCGACCGCGAGCGCTGGGACCGCCGCTACGCCGACCCGATCGCCCGGCTCAAGAAACGGGGGCACAATCCGCTGCTGGAGCGCCACGTGCTGCCCGTCCGGCCCGGCAGCCGGGCGCTGGAACTGGCCTGCGGCCTGGGCCGGAACGCGCTCTGGCTGGCCGAGCAGGGCTACCGCGTGGACGCGATCGACATCAGCCTCGAAGCGCTGCGCCACGCCCGCGCCGAGATGCTGCGCCGCGACGTGTCCGGCGTGAGTTTCATCCTGGGCGATCTCGATCATTTCCCGCTGCCCGACGTCCCGTACGACCTGGTGGTCGTGTTCCGCTTCCTGGACCGGGCGCTGTTCCCCGCCATCCGCGACCGGGCGCGGCCCGGCGGGCTGGTCGTCTACCAGACGTTCAATCTCCGGCGGCTGGAACAGCAACCCACCTTTTCCAAAGAACACCTGCTGCGCCCTGGCGAGCTGGCCGAACATTTCCCCGGCTGGACCGTCCTCGAAGCGTCGGACGACGGCGACGTGAGCACGTTCGTCGGGCGCAAACCGGCGCGCGCCTGAGCCGTCGCCGGGCGCGGCGCAGTGCGGTATACTCCGAATCCGTAGAGAATGACGAAGCAGAAAGTGAGCGATAACCAGAATGGCTTTTCCCCGTTGGGTCGAAAACATTGTCGATGTCTGCATGGCGATCCAGCCCGGCGAGAAAGTGCTGCTGATCACCGACGAGCCGATGGCCGTGATGCGACGGCAGTTGGTGGAGCGCATCGTGCAGGTGGGGCCGGGCGAGCTGTGGACCTACACCGTCGCCGACGCCACGCGCCCGCTGCCGCATTATCCCGCCGCGCTGTACGAGCTGGCCGGGCAGGTGGACGTCGTGCTGATTTTCGAGCACCGCCGCAACCCGGAGATCGAGACGCCGCGCGCGCTGGAGATGGTCGAGGCGGTCGAGCGCGGGCAGGCTCGCTTTGCGTCCGGGCCGATGATCAACGAGAGCATCCTGGAGCACGAGCTGAGCGCGGACTACCGCGAGATCGCCAGCCTGACCAACCGCCTGGGCGACCGGCTGGACGGGCGCGCGCGCGTGCGGATCACCACGCCGCTGGGCACCGACCTGGAGATGGAAATCGCCGGGCGAACCGTGATGCGCGATACCGGCCTGTTCCACAACCCGCGCGATCACGGCAACCTGCCGGCGGGGGAATGCTACGTCGCGCCGATCGAGGACCGGACCAACGGCGTGTTCGTGGTCGACAAGTCGTATCCCGGCATCCTGATCGACGAGCCGATCCGGCTGACGGTCGAGCGCGGGCGGGTGGTGGACATCGCGGGCGGGCGCGAGGCGCGCCAGCTCGAAGACATGATCCGCGACGGCGAGCGCAAGCCTCATGGCGAAGGCTGCCGCGTGGTCTGCGAGCTGGGCATCGGCACCAACCCCAACGCGCGGCTGCAGGGCAACGTGCTCACCGACGAGAAAGTGATGGGCACGGTTCACATCGCGATCGGGCACAACGCGCTGGCGTCGTATGGCGGGCAGAACCGCGCCCCGCTGCACCTCGACGGCGTGATCGGCGAGCCGACGCTGGTCGTCGATGGCGCGACGCTGATCGACGGCGGGGCGTACCGGGTGTAAAAGTAGGGGAGCGAAGGGCATGATCACCGCACTGGTTACCGGGGGGACGGGCTTCGTCGGGTCGCACGTGGCGCGGGCGCTGGTCCGGCACGGCTACCGGGTGCGCATCCTGCGCCGGGCGACCAGCCGCCTGGACGCGATCGCTGACCTGGACTGCGAGCACGCCACCGGCGACGTGATGGACCCCGCGTCCCTGGCCGCGGCGATGGAGGGCGTCGACTGGGTGTTTCACGTGGCGGCGGTGGCCGATTACTGGCGCAGCGACCCGGCGCGCATCTACACGATCAACGTGGACGGCACGCGCAACGTGCTGCTGGCGGCGGAGGCGGCGGGCGTCAGGCGGGTGATCTTCACCAGCAGCGCGGCGGCGATGGGCTACCGGGCCGACATGCGCCCGGTCGATGAGTCGGTGCGCTTCAACTACGACCAGCACGTCACGCCCTACGGCCACAGCAAGTTCCTGGCCGAGGCGGAGGTCTACCGCGCGATCCGGCGCGGGCTGGACTGCGTGATCCTCAACCCGACCGTGATCATCGGGCCGGGCGACCTGAACCAGATTTCGAGCAGCGTGATCGTCGAGGCGGCGCGCGGCAACGTCCCGCCGACCGTGCCCCCTGGCGGCCTGACGCTGATCGACGTGCGCGACGTGGCCGAGGCGCACGTGGCCGCCGCCGAGCGCGGGCGCACCGGCGAGCGGTACCTGCTGGGCGCGGTGGACCTGACGCACAAGGCATGGCTGCGCCTGACCGCTCACACGGTGGGCCGCCGCATGATGGCGCTGACGCTGCCCGCGTGGCTGGTGCGGCGCGTGGCGGTCGTGGCGGACGTCCTGCGCCGCTCCGGCGTCCCGCTGCCGATCGAGGGCAACCAGCTCCGGCTGAGCACCAACATGATGTTCTTCGACTGCCGCAAGTCGTGGCGCGAATTGGGCCCGCCGCAAATTCCGATCCAGCAGAGCCTGCGCGACACCTATGCGTGGTACCGCGCGCACGGCGATCTCTAGCCGCCCGGTGAGTCGCAAGGGGCCAGTCCGTAACCAGCCCCGCCCGCGCCGCTTCACTTGCCCCGCAGGGGCCCCCAGCGTACACTAGCAGCATCGCTTCACACGCCACCGAGGGCCGCGCGATGGACGCCAACCCGTACAACCCGCTCCAGCCGATGACCGACCCGGAACGCTTTTTTGGCCGGGACGACGTCTTCGCGTTTTTCCGGCAGCACCTGGTTGGCACGCCCCACCATCACGCGCTGGTCCTGTTCGGGCGTTTCGGGCTGGGCCAAAGCTCGATCCTCTACCAGCTCAACCACCAGCTCGACGACCGCTACGTGACGTGCATCGTGGGGCTGGGCCAGCCCGAAGGCGAGAGCGAGGAACGCTTTTTCGCCGCGCTCATGGACGAGATCCGGCTGGCGCTGGAAGAGGCCGAGGCCAGCACCTACCGCCTGCCCGACTGGCCGCCGCCCGACGACGACTCCGGCGCGCCCGCGCCCGATCTGCGGGCATGGTTCCGCGACGCGTACATGGACGTCGCGCTGGCGGCGCTGCGCACCCGGCACCTCGTGCTGGCGCTGGACAACGCGCACGTGCTGCTGGACGCCACCGACCGGGGAACGTCTGCCGACCTGCTCGACTACCTGGCCGAACTGCTGCGTGCCTATCCCCGGCTGGATATGGTCGTGGCGCTCGACCAGGCGTACGAAGACCGCGCGCTGAGCATCGACCTGGTGAACGATCCCGCCCTGCACATCCGGATCGCGGAGATGGGGCGCGACGCTGCCGCCCGGCTGGTGACCGAGCCGATCGAGGGCATCTGCCACTACGAGAGCGGGCTGGCCGAGCGGATTCTCGACCTGGGCGGCGGGCATCCCTTCCTGCTGCATTCGATCTGCCGGTTGCTGTTCCGCCGGTCCGAGGAACGCGGCCACACGGGGCCGATCACCGCGCTCGATCTGACTGCCGTGTCCGACGCGGTGCTCGAACAGGCCGGCGACGTCTTCGGCCCGCTGTGGGAGCGCGCGGCGCAGAACGAGCGGCTGACGCTGCTGGCGCTGATCGACCTGCTCGAAGCGGGCGGCGCTGCGCCGGTGACGTTCGAGGCGATCCACGAGCGCCTGACGGCGACCGGGTACGCCGTCAACAAGACACAGCTTGCCGCCGCGCTGCGCAGCCTGGGCTACCAGGGCCTGATCCGCTCCGAAGCCGACACGTATTCGCTGAGCGCCGGACTGGCCGCGAGCTGGGTGAAGGCCAACGCCGGGCCGCTGCAAGTCACCGCGACCGACCGCGCCCCCGCCGACCGGTCGCGCTGGCTGCTGCTGGGGCTGGTCGCCGCCGTGGCGATCATCGCCGGGCTGGGGATCGCCGCGCTGGCCGGGGTGTTCGACGCGGACGACGACGGGACCGAGCCCGCCCAACCTGCCGCGCCCACGGCGACGCTCTCGCTGAACCTGGAGGCCACGCGCCAGGCCGACTACGCCACCCAGACCGAGCAGGCGCGCCCCACCCGCACGCCGACGCGGACGCTCACGCCCACCCCCACGCCAACGCCGACCGACACGCCCACGCCGTCGGACACGCCGACGCCCGTCCCGACCGATACGCCCACCGCAACCGACGAGCCAACGGCCACGCGCACCCCGCGCCCGACCAACACCCCGGCCCCCACCGAGACTCCGACCGGCACGCCCACGCGCACGCCATCCTCCACGCGGATGCCGACGCTGGAGCCGGGGAGATAGGGAGCAGCCGGGTGCGCCCGCGTTGCCCTGCTACTAGGCCCGCGCTATACTTTGCCCCATGGGGAACCCAACCGTCCTGAAGCGCCTCGTTCGCGCCGCGGCCTGGCTGCTGGCCGCCAGCCTGATCGCCGCCGGGTGCGGCCCGGTGGCCGACGTCATCGGCGACCGCAAGCCGCCCACGCCGACGAGCATCCCCTTCTCGACGGCCACGCCGGGCGGGCGGCTGTCGGTGTGGCTGGTGACGCCGACCGGCCAGTTCGGCGGCGACTCCGCGCCGGGCACGCCCCAGCCGGGCAGCATCCCCGGTGGGAACCCGGTCGGCCCGGCGGCGACCGCGACCGCGGCCATCGCGACCATCCAGGCCGCCACCCAGATCGCGGCAGCGCCCCCGCCCGCGCCGAACTACCAGCCCAACGAATGCCCCGCGCCGGGCGCGCCCTCGCCCCCCTCGCGCCCCGACAATTTCAACGAAGCCAGCGCGGTCATTGGCCGCTACCTGTCGGCGGGCGGATCGTCGACGGTGCTGGAGGCGGCCCTGCGCAACTGGGGCGCGATCACCGATACGGGCGGCGTGGTCCAGGCCGATACCGACCTGACCGGCGACGGCGTGCTCGAGGTGATCGTCACGCTCTACAACCCGGCCACCTACAACGCCGAAGCCCTGCTCAACGCCGGGCAATTGCTCGTCTACGGCTGCGACGGCGGCGGCTACCGCCTGCTGTATGCCACGCAGTTCAACTCCGGCGTGGCGCTGCCGGTGCTGCTCCGCGTCGGGGATATGAACGCCGACGTGCGCAACGAGCTGGTGTTCTACACCGAGACGTGCAGCGCCTCGATGTGCACCAAAGACGCCAAAATCCTGACCTGGAACGCCGTCGTGGGCGTGTTTCAGGAACTGAACAACGGCCAGATCGTCGCCATCAACGGGCGGATCGGGATCGTGGACGTGGACGGCGACGGCGTGCTCGAACTGACGGCGCAAATCAACCCGCCGGGCAACGCGTCCGCCGGGCCGCCGCGCAGCGTGGTCGACATCTGGGACTGGAACGGCGAGGAATACGTGCTCGCCCTGCGCGAGTCCGAGGGGCCGCGCTATCGCATCCACGCCATCTACGACGCGGACGACGTCTTCCAGGGCGGGAGCCTGCGCGAGGCGATCAGCGCCTACGCCGAGGCGCGCGACGACGGGGACCTGCTGGCGTGGTCGGTCGCCAACGAGCGGGAGATGCTGCGCGCTTATGCCGCCTTCCGGATCATGATCAGCTACGCCCGGCTGGGCAACGCCCGCGCCGAGGACTGGTTCAACGTGCTGCAAAGCGAGAACCCACCCGGCTCGTCCGGCCACGGCTTCGCGCAGATGGGCGCCGCCTTCATGGACAACTTCCGCGCCACCGGCGACGCCCGCGCCGCCTGCGCCGCCTCGCTGGGGGCGGGCTCAAGCGTGCTGGGCGCCCTCAACAGCTACGGCACCAGCAACCGGTCCTACCAGTTGGGGGACCTGTGCCCGTTCTGACGCCCCGGCAGGAAACACCGCGCCAGGTCTACGACCGGCTGTGGGCCGAAGCGCAGACGTGGTTCGCCGCGGGCCGCGCCCGGCTCGACCCGCACCTGCCCGACCGGACCGGCGACGACCGGCGCGGCCTGTCGCTGATCATCCGGCCCGACGCGCCCACCGCCGCGCGGGTGATGGCCGCCCTGGACCGGCTGCGGCAGCACGCGCCGGGCCAGCACACCTACCGCGCCGACGAGCTGCACATCACGGCCCTGTCGCTGATCGGGGCGGCGCCGGGCTTCGACCTGGACGCGGTGCCGCTGGACTGCTACCGGGCGGTGCTGGCCGATCTGCTGCGCGAGACGGCGCCGTTCGCGGTGCAGTTCTCAGGATTGACGGCCAGCCCGGAGGGCGTGATGGTCGCCGGTGACGCGCCGGGCGACGCGCTCAACCGCCTGCGCGACCGGCTCCGCGAGCGGCTGGCGGCGGCGGGCCTGGGCGCCACGCTGGACCGGCGCTATCGCAGCGTGACGGCCCACATGACGATCCTGCGCTTTCAGGCCCCCGTGCGCGATCTGCCGGGGCTGGCGGCGTGCGTGGCCGCGCTGCGCGATCACGACCTGGGGCGGTTCGACGTCGCGCAGGTTGACCTGGTGACGAATAACTGGTATATGTCGCATGACGCGGTGACCATCCTGGAGCGGTACGCGCTGGAAGGCTGACGCCCTGCGCCCCCAGCGCGGCGGCACAGGTGGTGGATCTAGTGTGCGAGGCGCGCTCAACAGCAACCGGTCCTACCAATTTGGGGATCTGTGCTCGTTCTGACACTAAGTTATTCGGTGTACGACTCAGCGGGAAAGGTCATGGATTTCGCAGCAGTTTAAGATATAATCATTTTGCGCATCAAATAATTGCATTAGATGGCTTTCCTCCCATGAATCATTCAAACAAACTGACCACAGTTTGGCGATTTATCAGACAAATACTGTTTGAGGTAATTAAATCAGTTATAGTATTATTTATAATTTCTATATTCCCAAGAATGTTGGGCAGTATTTTCCCAAAAGTCTCCGATTTTTTGGCAACTAGGCTCGAATTTACGATCGGTGAAATGCTAACTGGCCTGGGAGTATTACTTTCCCTAGCGACTCTATTCTATTTAGTACTACGTTCGTGGAAGAAAAAAAAACCTTTAAGAGTTTGTAAGGAATACTTCTCAGCCATTTGGGAATTTGAGCTTTCCACAGGTGAAGTTAGTGGCCCCTTCTGCAAGAACTGCCTTCTCAAAATGGAGCCAAGATGGGGAAACACCGATAGAAATAGCAGGGGCAGTCCAGTAATTACCCATTTTGAGTGTGAAACCTGTCAAACGACCACATCTGGGTTGCCTAACCTGGACAACATAGCGGAAGCCCAAACCCGTGCTTATGAACATCTCCAAGCTGAAAACCGCAGAGAAAAACGCCTAAGGCAATCATAGCGGGCAATCCAATGTCCAAACGTAGGCTAACGGTCAATATGGAAAAATCCTCCATCTACGTTACTCATTGGGCTTACTGGCGAGGGCGGAAGAGTTTGGCACAAACGTTCATATCGACAACTTCTTGAGGATGGCCACCGTCGGCGAACTCATCCGAATTGCGACGAGCGCCTGCCGGGCACTTTTGCGAGCAAGACCTTTTTCAACTAGACCTTACTGCGCCGCTACTCTCACACATCACGAGGTGGTTCACCATGGCCGATCTGCTGGAATTCTTCTACGCGCGCACCGAGCAAATGGTCGAAAAGCTGGGGCGGCTGGTCCTGTTCGAGTCCCCGTCGCACAGCAAGGAGCACGTCGACAAGCTGGCCGAATACGTCGAGTGGGTGTGCAAGTCGCTCGACGCCGAGATCGAGGTCTACCCGTTCGAGCGGGCGGGCGACGTGCGCCTGGCGAAGTGGAACGCCGACGCGCCGGGCAAGCCGATCATGCTCCTGACGCACCTGGACACCGTCTGGCCGGTGGGCACGCTGGAACAGATGCCGCTGCGCGAAGAGGGTGACCTGTTGTACGGCCCCGGCGCGCTGGACATGAAAGCCGGCGTCGTCGTCGCGCTGGAAGCCATCCGCGGCCTGCGCGACCGGGGCGAGCTGCCCCACCGCCCGATCTGGCTGTTCCTGAGCACCGACGAGGAGATCGGCAGCCCCAACACGCGCGATCTCATCCGGGAGAAGGCCGCCCAGGCCGGGCTGGTGCTGGTGCTGGAGCCCGCCGCCGAGGGCGAGGCGCTCAAGGTGTGGCGCAAGGGCATCGCCCGCTACGTGGTGCGGACGGTGGGCCGCGCGGCGCACTCCGGCAACGCGCCGGAAGCCGGCATCAACGCGGTGATCGAGGCGGCGCACCAGGCGCTGGTCATGCACGGACTGAACGATCTGAGAAACGGCACGTCCGTGTCGGTGACGGTGATCAAGGGCGGCATCGCGACCAACGTCATCCCGCCGGAAGCCGAGCTGGAGGTCGATGTGCGCTTCCTGACCGCGGCGGAGGCGCGGCGCGTGGACGATGCCATCCAGCATCTGACGCCCGTCCTGCCCGGCGCGGATGTGATCGTCGAGGGCGGGATCGACCGCGGGCCGATGGAGTTCAACGAGCAGATGGTCCGCGCCACGCGCCACGCACAGGCCATCGCCGCGACGCTGGGCCTGGAGCTGCGCGAGGACGGCAGCGGCGGCGCCAGCGACGGCAACTTCACCGCCGCGATGGGCATCCCCACGCTGGACGGCCTGGGGGCGGGCGGCGTGGGCATGCACGCGGTCCACGAGCAGGTGGCGATCCGCACGCTGCCGCGCCGGGCGGCCCTGGTCGCCAAACTGTTGTGCGATTGGGACATGGACGCGGTGTAACGGCGCTGTTGCCCCGTTCTGCGATGAAACGAGCGACGCCCGGTTGGCCTGCCGGGCGTTTGCGTTGGCTCAGCCGCGCGCCGCGTCCAGCGCGGCCAGCAGCTCGGCGCGGGTGGTGATCGCGCGGACGGTGCCCATCCAGGCGCGCAGGTCCGGGCTGAGGGCGCGCAGTTCTTCCAGCCCCGGCCCGATCGGGTCCGCGCCGCCCGCGCCGGGCTCGCCCTGATAGCCGCCGTAGAACGCGAAATACGCCTGGTTGAGCTTGCGGATCGCGTAGCCGTGGCGCACGAATTCGCGCCGCCGGTATTCCATGACCGTCTCCGCCGCCTCGACCATGCCCTGCCCCAGCAGAAAATCGACCTGGACGCGCGTCAGGTTCAGCTCCTGGGCGTAGTCGAACGGCCCCGGCGCGTCCGAGTCGCGCGAGGGGGACTCGTCGCCGGCGGGCGGGGCGGGCGGCGCGCGGAAGGACGGGTAGACGGGCGGGGGGACGTCCGGGTAATAGCGCGCCATTACCTTGAGCGCGACCTCGCGGCCAAAGAACGTCGCCGCCGTCTCGTTGAGGATGCGCGTCTCGGCCTGCCGCGTGTATTCCCAGCCCAACGGATAGAAGAACAGGTAGTGGTGCGCCCACTCGTGAGCCGTCACCTCGACGGCGCGGGCGATGCTCGCCGTCTCGACGACCATGCTGGGATACATGCTCAGCCCGCCCAGCGGCACGACCAGCGACGACACGCCCAGCTCGCGGTCGATCCGCGCCTCCAGCGCCTCGCGCTCGTCAACCGGCAGCGCGTCCAGGTTGAGATCGACGGCGAACTCGATCCGGTCGCGCGGGGAGACGACCAGCAGCGTCGGCACCGGCGTCACGTGCATCGATACCGGCGGCAGCACCTGCCCCAACAGCCCGAATCCCTCATCGGCCAGCACGGCGGACACCTGGCTTTCGAGGATGCTCTCGACCAGCGGCTGGCGCTCGGCCAGTCGAGCGCGCAGGGCGTCGCGCTCCGCGCTCAAGGCGGATGCCTCGGCGGCGGGGTCGTCGACTGCCGGATCGGTGTAGACCGCCTCGATCCCGGCTTCGATCTGCCGCGCCTGGTCCAGCAGGGCGAAATAGTCCACCACCTGGGCGCGCGCCTCGTCTTCGTCCAGGTATGGACCCGCGCCCAACAGCGCCTCGCGCGCTTTGGCCCACAGCGCGTCGATCTCCCAGCCGACGTAATCGAACAGGTGCGGGCGGGCCAGCGCCGTTACCTGGGCGCGCAGCGACGTGTCGCGGATCCGGCCATCGCCCAGCAGCGCCAGCAGGACGATCAGCAGGGCGAGCCGCACCACCGCCTTCCACGCCCAGCGACTCAGGCGCCGGGCGGCGGCCAGCGGCGCGGCGATGAACGGCGGTCGTTGGATGGACGGGGTACTCCGGGCCATAGGCGATTCCGTTGGATTAGATCGGTCTATCTCAAATGTAACATACCCGGCACGAAAAAGGCCGCACCGCTGCCCGCGACATTCTCCCACACCCCAATATTTGTATCTTGACAGTTTTGAAAAGTGGCCTGATCATTATGAGTGAACCGACACATAATAATATCTGCCACGACAAACCCACCAGGCGAGGGTTTTTTATTTTTTATGAGGTCCGATTGATCAGACGCCACAGGGCGACGGAACTTCATAAAGATGGACAACACAGACGAATCATCATCACTGACCACTACCGAACAGGCAGAGCGTAACTTCCATCACCTGGTTCTTGACATTGCCTGGTTCGGACTCGCCGTCCCGGCCACGTCGCGGTTTCTCTCGGTGTACGCCATCCGGCTCGATGCCAGCCCCATGCTGCTCGGCTGGCTGGCGGCGCTGCCCGCGATCATCGCCCTGGCAACGTCCGGGCTGTCGGCATGGTGGCGCCGCCGCCACGCGACGACCGTCCAGGCGGTTCTCTGGCCGAGCCTGGGCTACCGCCTGATGTTCCTGCTGCCGGTCTTCACGCCGTTTCTGCCGGCGCCGTTGCAGCCGCTATGGTTGATCCTGGCGGTGTCGCTGCCGGCCATCCCGCAGGGCATCTCGTCGGTGCTGTTCCTGGTGATGCTGCGCGAGAGCGTCGAGAACACCCGCCTCACCGCCTTGATGAGCCGCCGGTCGCTGATCTTCAACGTGACGGTGGGCGCGGCGACGCTGGCCTTTGGCGTGTGGCTCGAAGAGGTGGCCTTCCCGCTCAACTACCAGGTGATGTTCCTGGCGGCGTTCGCCTTCTCGCTGATGAGCTACCTGAACGTGCAGCGTATCCAGGCGCTGGCGCCGGAGCCGCTCCCCGTGGAGCCGGGCGCGGTGGCGTCCGTCAAGCCGTGGAAATCGCCGGACTTCCAGCGCGTGGCGTTCATCTCTATGATCATGCACATCTCGTTCTTCACGCTGGCGCCGATCATCCCGCTGCACCTGGTCAACGGGCTGGGCGCGGACGAGGGGTTCATGTCGATCTTCGCCGTGGCCGAGCTGGCCGCCGCCGCCATCATGGCCGCCTTCACGAACCAGATCGTGCGGCGGATCGGCACCCGGCCCACCATCGCGGCGGGCATGTTCGTCACCGCCGTGTCGAGCCTCGTCCTGGCGCTGACCCCCTACCTGCCGGTCACGCTGATCGCCTCGGCGCTGTCCGGCGCGGGCTGGACGGTGGCGGCGATCAGCCTGTTCGCCTTCTTCAGCGAGAGCACGCCCGCCGACAGCCTGACGCCCTACTCGACGCTCTACAACCAGATCGTGATGCTGTCGATCTTCATCGGGCCGATGGTGGGCAGCCAACTCGCCAGCAGCGCGATCGACCTGACGGCGGTGCTGTTGATCGGCACCGGCCTGCGCGTGATCGCGGCGCTGCTGACCCCGCTCGACCTGTTCGGGCGGCCCACCCGCCAGCGCCGGGCCTTCTCGGTCCGCGGCCTAAAATAGCCCCGCCGCCGCCCCACACCGGGGCGGTGCCTTTTTTACGGCTTGCGGCGCAGCTCTTTGCGATAGGCGGCCAGCGCGCGCTCGTAGTCCCGCTCGGCGAAGCGCGGGCTGTTCGCGCGGGCCCAGTCCAGCGCCAGCTTGCGGCCCACCAGCCGCCCCGCTTCCTCGCAGCGCCAGTAGCCCGTGTGGCTGAGCAGGTTCCAGCCGGTGAGCCAGTTGCCCGCCCCCACGGCCCGGTCGATCACGCCCGCCGCCCGGTAGGACTCGATCGGCTCCAGTGGGAACGCGATCGGGTCCTGCGGGTCGAACAGGTTGAGCCACAGCCCGCCGTCCGGCTCGACGGTGATCGGGCTGTCCAGCGCTTCGGTGATGCTGGAACGCTGGCCGTAGGCGTTGTTGCGCAGGCTGTAGAGCGCCATCGGCGAGCCCATCGCCACGAAGTTGACCAGCGACAGGCCGGCTTCCGGCAGGACGTGCGGCTGCGCGCCGCGCCGCGTGTGGTCCCACACGTAATCCGAGGCGATCACGCTGCCCAGGCTGTGCCCGACGATGGTCAGCGGCGCGGGGTCGCCCGCGCCCCGTTCCGGCGCGCTCGCCTCGCTGAGCCGGTCCACCGCCCGCTCGACCTCGCGGTGAATCGCCTGGTAGACGGCGTTGTTGGGGTCGCACTCGTAGGCGATCACGTCGCCCAACAGCGCGACCAGGTTGCGCCGGAAGGTGATCGTCAGCTTGAGCCGCCCGAACAGGCCGGTTCGCCCGAACATCACGCGCAGCAGCGCGTCCTGAGGTTTCTGGGTGACCGCGTCCCACAGCGCAGCCTCGAAGCGCAGCGCGTGCCGGGACCTGGCCGCCCGCCCGTCGACGTCGCGCAGGCGCAACTGGCGGATCGCCTGATCGAAGCCGCGCCGGATGCCGTCCTGTAAGGGGCGCGCGTAGCCGGTATCGCGCCCGCCCCAGCCGATGCCGTGTACGATGAGGACGTTGAGTGATTTCATGGCCGGTCTCACACGCGCTCGAAGATGCCCGCCGCGCCCTGGCCGCCGCCGATGCACATCGTCACCATGCCATAGCGCTGCTGGCGGCGGCGCAGCTCGTGCAGCAGTTGGACGGCCAGCTTGGCCCCGGTACAGCCCAGCGGGTGCCCCAGCGCGATCGCGCCGCCGTTGACGTTGACGATCTCGGTATTCAGCCCCAGCTCGCGGATCACGGCCAGCGACTGCGCCGCGAACGCTTCGTTCAGCTCGATCACGTCCATGTCGTCGAGCGACAGCCCGGCCCGCTTGAGCACGCGCGGCACGGCGGCGACCGGCCCGATCCCCATGATCTCCGGCGGGACGCCCGCCACGTCGAACCCCACGAACCGCGCGACCGGCGTCAGGCCCAGGCGGGCCGCGGTGCCCGCTTCCATCACGATCACGGCGGCGGCGCCGTCGCTGAGCGGGCTGGCGTTGCCCGGCGTGACGGTGCCGTTCTGCTTGAAGACCGGGCGCAGCTTGGCGAGCGCCTCGACGGTCGTGTCGCGGCGAAGATGCTCGTCCTGGTCGAAGGTGATCGCCTCGACGTGGCGCTGCCCATCCACCAGCCGCACCTCGTCGAACGTCACCGGCGCGATCTCCTCGGCGAACTTGCCGCTGTCGGCGGCAGCGGCGGCTTTCTGGTGGCTGTGATAGGCGAAGATGTCCTGGTCTTCGCGGGCGATGCCGTACTGCTCGGCGACGCGCTCGGCGGTCAGCCCCATGCCCATGTAGATCTCCGGCTGATGCTCGACCGCCTCCAGGTACGGGCTGATGCGAAAGCCGGTCATGGGGACGAGGCTCATCGTCTCGACGCCCCCGGCGATGATGATGTCCGCGCCATTGGCGATGATCCGCTCGGCGGCGGTGGCGATGGTTTGCAGCCCGCTCGAACAGAAGCGGTTGACGGTCTGGCCCGGCACGTGGACCGGCAGCCCGGCCTGGAGCGCCACCGCCCGCGCCAGGTTCAGGCCCTGGGGACCCTCGGGCATGGCACAGCCCAGGATCACGTCGTCGATCGCGGCGGGATCGAGCTTGCCCGCCGTCTGGTCGAGAACGGCGCGGATGACCGCCGTCACCAGCGCCTCGGGGCGCGTGGTGCGCGTGGTGCCTTTCTTGGCACGGCCTACTGCCGTGCGCGACATAGCGACGATGACCGCTTCGCGCATCAGTCTGCCTCCTCCAAATCTAGTTTGACGGTGAATGTGCTGCCCTGCCCGGCTTCGCTGGTGGCAGCGATCTCGCCGCCGTGCAGGGTTACGATCTCGCGGGCGATGGTCAGGCCCAGCCCCGTGCCGCCTGCCGCAACCTGGTTGGCGCGGAAAAACGGCTCGAAGACGTGCTCCAGCGTGCCGGCCTCGATGCCGATCCCGGTGTCGTGCACGCGGATGACGGCGCGGTCGCCGTCGCGCGCCATGTCGATGGTCACCTGCCCGTCCGGCGGCGTGTAGTTGATGGCGTTCACGATCAGGTTGGTGATCACCTGGGCGATGCGCTGCGGATCGATCGAAGCCGCCAGCGGGGCGGCGGGCAGCCGGGCCACGAGCGCGACGTCTTTGTGCTCGGCCTCCGCCTGCTGGATGCTGACCACGTCGCGGATGAGGTCTTGCAGCACCACGCGCTGCCGCCGCAGGGGGATGATTCCCCGCTCGAAGCGCGAGACGTCCAGCAGGTTTTCGATCAGCTCGGTCATGTTGTTGGTCACCCGCTCCAGGATCGCCAGGTGATGCTGGAGCTGGTCCGGCTGGCGCTGGATCAGGTACAGGCGCGTCTTGATGTTCGCCAGGGGCGTCCGCAGCTCGTGCGAGGCGCTGGCGATGAACCGGTCTTTCTGGTCCTGGAGCGCCTTCTGCTGGCTGATGTCGCGGAAGATGATGACCGTGCCGCGCTGGCGATCCGGTTCCGCGCGGGGGACCTGGGTGGCGGTCATGGCCGCGTCGAAGGCGCTGCCGTCCTTGCGCTGGAGCCGCATCTCGTCCCGCCAGCTTTCGCCGCGCCGGATGGTGTCCTCGACCGCCTCCCGCATCCGTTCTCTGTCCTCCACCAGCGCGAAGATGTGCGCCATCACGTCCTCGGACCGGGTAAGGACCGCGTCCGGGGTGAAGCCAAACAGGTCACAGAACGCCTGGTTGGTGTAGACTATCTGCGGGCCAATCGTGTGCACCACGCCTTCGCCCAGCGTGTCCAGAATGGTCTGGAGCTGGCTGCGCTGGGCCTCCAGCTCGGCGGTGCGCTCGCGGACGCGCTGCTCGAGCTGGGCCGCGTGCGAGTGGATCTCTTCGAACAGCCGGGCGTTCTTGATCGCGATCGCGGCCTGGTTCGCCAGCAGGCCGAGCAGGTGCGCGTCGCCGTCGGTGAAATGCCGGTCGCCGTGCTCGACCAGCGCATCGATGACGATCACGCCCAGAAACTCCTCGCCCCACTTGATCGGTACGCCGACGACCGAGCTGAGGTGATAATCCGGGTTGTAAAACGCCGCGCGGCCCTCCCATTCGCCATAGTGCTCCACGATCAACGACCTGTCCTGCGCCCACACCCGGCCCGACAGCCCTTCGCCGTATCCCAACCGCGTGCCAATGGCGATCGGCGAGGGGCCGGCCTTGACCACCCATTCCAGCATGTGGAGGTCCTCGCGGACCAGGTAGACGCCGCCCGACTGGCCTTGTAACAACTCCATCGCGCGCTCGACCATCGCCTGCAGCAGCGAGGCCAGATCGAGCTGGCCGGTGATGTCGAGCGTGATCCGCCGCAGAGCGTCCAACTCGGCCAGGTGCTGCTGGACGGCCTTGAACAACTGCGCATTCTTGAGCGCGACCGCGGCCTGATCGGCGAAGGCTTGCAGCCGCTCGCCCTGTTCCGGCGTGAAAAAGCCGGGCGTGCGGCTGTTCAACGTCAAAAAGCCGATCACCTCGTCGCCCTGGGCGATGGGCGCGGCAGCCTGCGCGCGCAGCCATTCGATTTCCGGCCAGCGTACCCAGCCGGGATACTCGCGCGTCTCGGCGATCACCAGGGGCCGCCGGGTCTCGACCATCGTGCGCAGGTTGGCCACTTCGTCAACCTTGAGGCGGACGTCCAGCACTCCCTGCTGCTCGGTGGCTTCGTGGGGCGACGGATAGGTGCGCACGACCCGCGCGACGCCGTCCTCGATCAGCAGGATGTCGGCAGTGTCGTGGGGCGCGATCCGCTCGATGGTCGACAGCAGCCGGTCGAGCACGTCGTCGAAATCCAGCGTGCTGTTGACCACCGCGACGGCCTGGCTCAGCGCCTCGGCCAGCGTGCGCTGCTCGCGCTCGGCGGCGAAGGCCTGCGCCCGGCGGATGGCAATCGCGACCTGGTCGGCGAACGCCTGCAAGCGCCCGGCGTCCGCCTCGCTGAACGCGTTCGGGGCGGCGCTGTCCAGGTGCAGGATGCCGAAAATCTGCTGCTCCAGCCGGATCGGCGCTTTGACCGTCGAGCCGATCCAATCCTCTTGCGGCAGGGGGGCCCAGGAAGGATCGGCGCGCGTATCGGCCACGGCGAACGGCTCGCCGGTGGCGAGCATGTGCTGCCAGATTTTGACGTCGGCGGCCACGTAGCGCAGCCCTTTGATCCACTCGCCCAGCCCGCGCTCGGCGAAACCGCGCGACCGAACCACGCGCGCGACCCCGTCTTCGATGAACATGATATTCGCGGCGTCGTGCGGGACGACGCGCCCCACGTTTTCGAGAATGCGCTCGAGCACGTCGTCCAGCTCCAGCGAGCGGTTGATCAGCGATGCCGTGTCGCGCAGCGTTTCGGCCAGCGCGCGCTGCTCGCGCTCGGCGGCGAACAGCCGCGCATTCTGAATCGCGACCGCCGCCTGGTCGATGAACGCCTGCAGCCGCTCGTAATCGTCCGAAGTGAACGTGCCGGGATGGGCGTTATCCAGGTTCAGAATCCCGATGATCTCGTTATCGGAGCGGATCGGCACCTTGAGCGAGGCCCGAATCCAGCGGTCTTCGGGGACGTCGATCCAGTTGGGATCGTTCAGGCGATCCTGGACGGCGTAGCCCTCACCCGTCTCCAGGACCTGCTGGATGATGGGGCGGTCTTCCGGCGAGAAAACCCAGTTCGCCACGTACTCGCCGAACCCAAAGCTGGCGTACCCGTGACCGCGCACGATGCGGACCTTGTCTTTCTCGACCAGCATGATATTGGCGGCGTCGTGCGGGACCACGCGGCCAATATTCGAGAGGATGCGGTCGAGCACCTCGTCGAAATTCAGCGTGCTGTTCATGGCGCCGGCGGTATCGCGTAGCGCTTCGGCCAGGGCGCGCTGCTCGCGCTCGGCCTCGTACAGCCGGGCTTTGGCGATCGCCAGCGATACCTGGTTGGCGATGGTTTCCGTCAGCTCGATCTCGGTCGGGCTGAACGTGCGCAGCTTGGTCGAGTCCATGCCCAGCGTGCCGATGACCTCGCTGCCAACTACCAGCGGCGCGATGATCAGCGACCGGGTGCCGCGCGCGCGCAGCGCATCCCACGCGGGCGCGAAGGCCGGATCGTTGAGGACATCTTCGGACACCAGCGGCTTGTGGGTGCGCCGCACGACCTCGATCGAGGGATTGTCCTTGATCGGAATGGTGATCTCGAGTTTGCCCGCCAGCGAGGGATGCGTGTCGGCCACCAGGCGCCCCATCTCGGCATCCTCGAACAGCAGCAGGCCGCTGAACGAAGTCTTGAGTATGGCGGCCAGCTCGGTCAGCGCGATGTCGTAGATTTCGGGCAGCTCGAGCGTCTGGGCCAGCCGCGTCGCCACCCGGTTCACCAGGCTCAGGCGGTGAGCCTGCGCCTCAAGCTCGGTGGCATGGCGCTGCGCGGCGTCGTACAGGCTCGCGTTGTGGATGGTGTTGGCCGCCTGGTTGGCGGCAATCGACAGCAGCGTGATGTCGGCCTCGTCAAACGCGCCGGCCCCGGCCTTCTGCACGCTGATCACGCCGATCACCTGGTCGCTGCTGATCATCGGCACGTAGATCGCGGACAGCGGCCCGGCGTCGCTTCCGGCCTGCACGAAGAAGCCCCGGCGAGTCGCGTCCGTGTCCTGGGCCGGGCGATCCACGACGCGCGGCTTGCGGCTGAGGATCGTCGCGCTGTACGGGCCTTCGCCGAGCGGCAAGGGGGCGAACCGGGCCGGATCGACTTCCTCGCCGTCGAGGACGGCATAGGCACAGGTGACCGTGCGGCGGGCATCGTCGTAGAGCGCAACCACGAAATGCGGGGCGGCGAACAACCGCCAGGCAACGGACCGGTACAGCACGCGATAGATCGTCTGCGGATCGAGCGTGGCGGTCAGCTCGCGCCCGGCCTGGTTGAGGGCGATCAGCTCGCGGTTGTGCTTCAACAGGCGGGCGTTCAACTCGTGCAGGGCGGCTTCTTTCCGGTTGCGCTCGGTGACGTCGCGCGCGAACAGCACGATCCCGGTCACGTCGCCCGCATCCGACAGGATGGGGTTGAGCGCCACTTCGACCGCGATCTGCTCGGTCTCGAGGCTGTAGGTGCGCTCGATGGCGAACTGCTCGCCGTCCAGCGCGCGCCGGTATGCCGATGCCCACAAACGCCGCTCATCGTCCTGCAGGAAGACCAGATTCGACATCCCGATCTGAGGGACGAAGCCAAACAATCGCTCGATCAGGTCGCAAAATTGTTGATTCCTGGTGACCAGGTGCAGGTCGCGGTCCAGCGACCAGATCGCCTCTTGCGTGTTTTCGATCAGCGTCCGGATGTTGTATTCGCTCTGGCGCAGCCGTTCTTCGGCCAGCTCGCGCTCGCGGCGATTGCGCAGGGCCGCGATGCCATACGACAGGTCGCCCGCCAACTCGCCGAGCAGCGCCACTTCTTCGGGATCGAACGCGTCCGGCTCGTCAGCGTATACGGTCAGCGCGCCGAGGGGATCGCCGTCCATCGCCAGCGGCAGGATGATCGCCGAGCGGTAGTCGCGCTGCAACGCTTCCGCCTGCCAAGGGATGCCGTCCGCGTGGGCGATGTCGCGCACGATGGCAGGCTGCATGGTGCTCAGCGCCTGGGCGGTCGGGCAGGTGTGGCCCGGCGAAGCGGGGATCTCGAAGCTGGCGGCGGCGAAGAACCCGGCTTCGTGCCCGGCCCAGGCCACCGGCGCCAGCGGAACATCCAACTCGCTGCTTGGATAGCCAACCCAGGCCATCCGGTAGCCGCCGGAGCGGACGATGGTCGCGCAGATGTCGTTGAGCAGGCCCGTTTCGTCCGTCGCGCGGACCATCGTCTGGTTGCAGTCGCTGAGCGCGCGATACGCCCGGTTGGCGCGGTGGAGCGCTTCTTCGGCCTGTTTGTGCCGCGTGATGTCGCTGATCACGCCGTAGACCAGGGGCGGCTGGCCGGGATCGTGCAGGACGCTCCGCGAATCGCGCACCCAGATCTCGTCACCGCCGGCAGTGGTCAGGCGGTATTCCGTTTCGATGCCGTCGAGCGTCGCCAATTGGGCCAGGGCTTCGAGGGCGCGCGGGCAGTCCTCGGGGTGAATGAGGGTCTGCCAGAAGGTCGCGTCCTCCGTGAACCTCTGGAGCGGATAGCCGGTCAGCCGCGCCATCTGGTCGAACAGAATCCAGTGATAGGCGGGCTGGCCCTGCTCATCGGGTTTGACCATGCCCATGGTCCTTTCTTGCTTGGCACGTGACCCTTAGTTGCGCAGTGGTTTGCCGTATTGCAGCATGTGCGCGATGCGCTCGAGCGTCTTTGGCTCGTGGCACAGCTCGACGAACGCGGCGCGCTCCAGGTCCAGGATCACCTGTTCGGGCACCCATCCCGGCTCCGACAGATCGCCGCCGCACAACACATAAGCGATGGCGTCCGCGATGCGCGCGTCGTGCTCGGTGGCGAACCCGCCTTCGAGCAGCGTGTACACGCCGATGCGCAGCGCGGCCAGCGTGTCGCGCCCGGCGGCCCACACCATCCCCGGCGGGGGCGGCGTATACCCGCTGGCCGCCAGGTGCAGCGCCTCGCGCTTGGCCTCGCCCAGCAGGTGCCCCTTGTTGAGCACGATCCGGTCGGCGGGCGTCAAAAAGCCCATGTCGCGCGCCCCCCGGGCGCTTTCGGACACTTTCGCCAGGGCGATCTGCTCGAAGACCTGCTGCACGTGCGGCAGCGCGTCGGCGTTGGGCGTCTGCATGACCGGGTTGACCTTGCGGCGGAGCATTTCCTTGCAGCCGGTGCCCGCCGGCAGCAGGCCCACGCCCATCTCCACCAGCCCGATGTACAGCTCGGCGTGGGCCACGGCGCGCGTCCCGGCCATGGCGAACTCGGCCCCACCGCCCAGCGCCATGCCAAACGGCGCCGTGACGACCGGCCTGGGCGCGTAGCGTAGCGCCTGGAACAGGTCTTGCAGCTCGCGCGTGATGGCCTCGATCCGGTCCCATTCGCCCTGCTGGGCCAGCATCGCGATCAGGAAGATGTTCGCGCCCGCGCTGAAGTGCTCGCCCTGGTTGCCGATCACCAGCGCGTCGAAATCGGACCGCAGGCGGTCGAGCGCCTTCCAGCCCATGGCGATGATGTCGTCGTCGATGGCGTTGGCCTTGCTGTGAAATTCCAACAGGCCCACGCCGTCGCCCATGTCGATCAGCGACGCGCCCGCCCGGCCCTCGATGCGCTTCCCGGCAGCGCGCAGGTCGCGAATGACGACGGCGCGCGGGTCTTTGTCCAGCGGGGCGTATGCTTTCCGCGCCGGGTCGTAGACGCCGATCACCACGCCGTGATCGTCGCGCTGGTAGAAGGCCGGGCACCCTCCGGCGACCATGTCCTTGACCCAGCCGGCCACCGCGTAACCGTCCGCCTCCATGCGCGGGATCGTCTCCGCCACGCCCAGCGCGTCCCAGATCTCGAACGGGCCCAGCTCGTGGTTGAAGCCCCACTTGTTCGCGTTGTCGATCGATGGGATGTCGTCGGCGATCTCGCCCAGGCGCCGCGCGGCGTAGGTCAGGTAAAAGGCGTGCAGGTGCCACAGGTATTCCCCGGCGCGGTCGTCCGCGTTCACCAGGGCCTTGATGCGCGCGCCGGTGTCGTCGATCGTGCGGAACTCGCCCACGCTCGCGAAGCGGACCTTCTCCGGCGACTCGTAGTCGAGCGTGGCCGGGTTCAGCGTCCAGAACTCGCGGGTGCCGTCGGGCTGGTCCACGCGCTTGTAGAACCCCTGGCCCGCCTTGTTGCCCAACAGCCCGCGCTCCAGCATGGCGGCCAGCAGCGCGCGCGACCCGGCGTGTTCCAGCACCGCGCGCGACTCGTCGTGAGGGATGGCCTCGACCAGATTCTGGTTGACGTGCGCCATGATGTCCGTGCCGATCAGGTCCAGCAGGCGGAAGGTCGCCGTCTTGGGCCGCCCGATCAAGGGGCCGGTCAGGTTGTCCACCTCGGCGACGGAGTAGCCGTGATCGAGCGCGTAATTGACGCCGAACGTGCCCGCCACGCTGATGAAGCGGTTGGCGATGAAGTTGGGCGTGTCCTTGCAGCGCACGACGCCCTTGCCCAGGATGCGCTCGCCGTAGGCCGCCATGAAGTCGAGCACGGCGGGATCGGTCCGCGGTTGGGGGATGATCTCCAGCAGGGCAAGGTAGCGCGGCGGGTTGAAGAAATGCGTGCCCAGAAAATGGCGCTGGAAGTCCTCGCTGCGCTCCTCGGCGATGGCGTCGATGGACAGGCCGCTGGTGTTGGTCGAGACAATCGCGCCCGGCTTGCGCAGAGCGTCCAGCCGCGCCATCAGATCGCGCTTGATCGCCAGGTTCTCGACGATGGCCTCGATGATCCAATCGGCGTCGCCCAGTTGGTCGAGATCGTCTTCAAGGTTGCCGGGGGTGATCAGGTTCAGGTCGGTGGGGTGATAGAGCTGGGCGGGGCGGCTTTTTTCGAGGGTTTGCAGGTTCTTGAGCACGACGGCGTTGCGCTGCGGGGGGGGATCGCCCGGCGCGCTGTCCGGCGCGGGGATGTCCAACAGGACCACCGGCACGCCGATTCCGGCCAGCAGGGCCGCGATTCCGCTCCCCATGGTGCCAGAACCGACGACGCCTGCTTTGCGAATCTGGAATGTCATCGTTCGCCCTCCTGGTTTCCTTAATTCTATTTTTGTGGGATTGCCCGCGCGAATCCGTGCCGCAATGCCACGGTGGGGGCCCAACCGCGCCCATCCCGCGCGATCATGATTCCATTATGGCACAAAATTGGGGAGAAGACCGACCGGAATCAAAACGAGCCGGTGAGGCTCGTTAGGAGACGTGCCAAACGGCGCAAACTAGCCCTGGCGCTGTTTGTGCTTCGGATAGGCCGAGCACATCACGTACAGGCGGCCATTGCGGCGGACAAAATAACACTTGTCGCACATCTTGCGTACAGACGACCGTACCTTCATGAGAACCTCACCTCCCCGGTAGATTTTTTAACTATCGCCCGACGCCGCCGGGGATAGGGAACTTGAAACGATCGGGACGCACCCGCCCGCCTATTATAAACGAAATCGGCGCAAAATCCAGGGCGAAGCGCCGGGCGCGGGCGATCTCACCCTCGCATCCCGCCCGCGAATCCGGTATGATAGCCTTTGTTCTAATCCGTATCGTAAAAAATCTGTGGGTGGGTGCCGGTATGTCCCAACGCTCGAACGCCTATTATCTGCTCAGCCTCGGCTGCTCGAAAAACACCGTCGACTCCGACTCGATGGCCGCCCTGCTCGAAGGGGCGGGCCTGCGCGGCACGGACGACGCCCGCCGCGCCGAGGTGCTGATCGTCAACACCTGCGGCTTCATCGAATCCGCCCGCCAGGAAAGTCTCGACGCGCTGCGCGAGCTGGCCGCCCACAAAGCGCCGAACCAGTACCTGATCGCCGCGGGGTGCCTCTCGCAGCGCTACGGGCGCGACCTGCCGCGCCAGGTGCCGGGGCTGGACGGCGTGATCGGCACTCGCCGCTGGATGGACATCGTCGACCTCGTGCGGCGGCTGCGGGCGCGCAAACACCCGGAGCCGGTCTACCACCTGCCCGACGAGGCCGTGACGGTGGGCACCGACGAGCGCGGCGTGAGCCGGGTCGCGGTGCAGGGGGCCAGCGCCTATCTCAAGATCGCGGATGGCTGCCGCCGCCCGTGCGCCTTCTGCGCGATCCCGGCCATCAAGGGCACGGCGGTCAGCCGCCCGGCGGATCGCATCCTCGACGAGGCGCGGCGCCTGCGCGACGGCGGCGTGCAGGAGCTGATCCTGATCGCCCAGGACACGACCGATTACGGCCACGACCTGGGTCAGAAAGACGGGCTGGCGGCGCTGCTCGACCAGCTCGTTGCCGCCGTGCCGGACGTGCCCTGGATTCGCGTCATGTACGCCTATCCCGGCTACGTGACCGACCGCCTGATCGAGACGATGGCGACCCACCGCCAGATCGTGCCCTATCTCGACATCCCGCTCCAGCACGCCGACCGGGCCACCCTGCTGCGGATGCGCCGCCCGGCCAACGTCGACTGGGTCCACACGACGATCGGCAAGATGCGCGCCGCCATGCCCGATCTGGCGATCCGGACCACGTTCATCGTCGGCTACCCCGGCGAGACGGACCAGGAATTCGAGACGCTGATGCAGTTCGTCGAGGCGATGCAGTTCGACCGCGTGGGCTGCTTCACCTACAGCTTCGAGCCGGGCACGCCGTCCGCCGATCTGCCCGATCAGGTGGACGAGGCGATCAAGGCCGACCGCCGCGACCTGCTGATGAGCGTCCAGCAGCCAATCAGCCTGGCGCGCAACCAGGCGCTGGTCGGGCGGACGCTGGACGTGCTGGTCGAGGGCCACGCCGAAGCCGCCGACGAAGACGGCAACCCGACCGGCGAGATCATCAGCCTGGCGCGCTCGTACCGCGACGCGCCGGAGATCGACGGGTACGTGCTGATCGAGGGCGAGCTGCCGACCGGGGAATTCGTGCCGGTGCGCGTCACCGGGGCGATGGTCTATGATCTGGTCGCCACGCCCGATCTGGTCCCCCAGCAGGTGATCGCGCCGGGGACCATCCTCGGCCCGCGCGATTGACATCCCCCCAACTCGTGCTATCGTAGAGAGCGCTGTGTCGCGCTCTTTTTGATTCTGTGACTTGATTCTGCGATTCTGCCGGGACGAAGACCGTGAACCGATCGCGCGCGTTCACCCTGATCCTCGCGTTGGGCGGGCTGTTCGCCGTGGCGCTGGCGGCGGACCTGCTGCCGTGGCTGCGCGGCGATGTGCCCTGGATTCCACTGCTGGGCCGCTGGATCTGGCCCTATGCAGCCCCGCGCTGGGCCTGGGTCGTCCCCTGCGCGCTGGCGCTGGCGATCTACGTGGCCGGGGCGGCGCGCCTGTTGGACCGCGCCCCGCGCGACCGCTACCCCGTCCGCCTGATCGCCTGGAGCTTCACCGGGGCGGCGCTGCTGTGGCTGCTGCTGCTCACGCTGGAGGGGCGCCCGCTGTTCCTGCTGTTCACGCGGTCGGCGTCGGTCGTCACCGGCGGTTACCAGTACGCCGCGGCGCTGGCGAGCGACCTGGATCACACACTGCGCCACTGGCCGGACTTCGTCGCGACGTACCGCGCGCACGCCAACATCGAGCCGCCGGGCGGCGTGACGCTCAGCCCGCCAGGGCTGCTGGCCGCCTACGACGCGGGCGCCAGCCTGTTGGACGCCGCGCCGCCGCTGGCGGACCGGCTCGGCGGGGTGGTGCGCCCCTTGCAGTGCCAGAACCTGTTCATGATGACCTGGACGGACGCCGAGATGGCGAGCGCGTGGCTCCAGATGGCGATGCCGCTGTGGGCCGCGCTGGGCGTGGCGCCGCTCTACCGGCTGGGGGCGCTGGTCTGGGACCGGGAACGGGCGCGGCTGGCGGTGGTAATGTGGGCGCTGGTGCCCGGCCTGGCGATCTTCCAGCCGCGTTTCAACGTGTTCTACCCGCTGATCGCGCTGCTGGTGCTGCTGGGCGTGTGGCGCGGCCTGCTGCGCGAGCGGCCCCGCTGGCTCGCTGTGGGAGGATTCGCCCTGTCGGTGGGGATGCTGTTCAACCTGTCGCTGGTGCCGCTGGGCCTGCTCGCCGGGCTGATCATCCTGGGCTGGCGGCTGGCGCGGCCCCCGGCCCAACCCCGCGCCGCGCTGCGCGACCTGGTCGCGTTCGGGATCGGGTGCGCGTCGGTCTGGGTGATCACCTGGGCGCTGGGCGGCCTGTCACCGTGGGAGCTGGCGCGAACGTCGCTCGACCAGCATTACGACATGTACCGGCCCTACTGGCCGTGGCTGGTCATGCATACTTACGACATGTTCATCTTCGTCGGGGTGCCGGTGGCCGGGCTGGCGATCTGGCGGATCGCCCGGCTGCGCCGGGCCGGGCGAGCGTCACTCGCGCCCGGCGACGTGATGGCCGGGGCGGCGGCGCTGGCGCTGGCGATCCTGGTGCTGAGCGGGACGGCGCGCGGCGAAACCGGGCGGGTGTGGTTGTTCTTCGCGCCGGTGTGGGTGCTGCTGGCGGCGGACGTGCTGGCCGGGTTCCGGCGGCGCGAGCAGGTCGCCTTCCTGGCGGTGCAGGCGGCCATCGTGCTGGTGATGGCCGGTTTTCTGCGGGCGAACTTCACCGGGCTCACCGAGCCAGCCCAGGCGCCCCCGGCAGCGAGCGCCCCGGCTTTCGCCAGCGACAGCACCTTCCGGCGTGGCGAGGACGCGATCACGCTGGTTGGCATGACGGTCGAGACGGCGCCGGGGAGCGTCACCCTGCACCTGTACTGGCGGGCCGAAGCGCCCGTCGAGCGGCCCTACGCGCTCTCGCTGCTGCGCCTCGGCCCGGACGCGCCGCCCGAGGAAGCCATCACCTGGAACCCGCTGAACTGGAACTATCCGCCGAGCTGCTGGTCGCCGGGGCGGACGTTCGTCGATACGGTGACCGTTCCGCTGGGCGAGAATCCCGCGCCCGGCGAGTGGGCGTTCAGCCTGTCGGTGCTGGACACCGAAACCGGCGCGCCGATGCTCGTCACGGGGCCGGATGGCGGGACCTCGCCGCAGGTGGGCATCGGCCCGGTGATCGTCCCGGCGGGGTGATGCCGCCCCGCGCGACGCCCGGCGGCGTGGTCAGGCGCCCCCGGTGTGGTCCACCGGCAGGACGGTCCACATGCCGGTCAGCGCGTCGAGGTGCTGCTCGAAGCCATATTTGGCGTAAAAGGCCATGGCGACCTCGGTGGAGAACAGCCCCACGAACGGCTCGTGTGGCGCGTTATCCGCGATCCAGCCCATCAGCCGGTCCATCATCAGGCGGCCCACGCCCCGGCCCTGCCAGCCTGGCAGCACGGCGAAATCCTGAATGTAGAAGAACTTGCCGCCATCGCCGACGACGCGGCCCATCCCGATCGGGCGGTCGCCATCATAGGCCAGCACGGCGAACAGCGAATTGCGGAGCGCGATCTCGGCGGCCTGCGGCGCGTAGGGCCTCCAGCCCACCCCTTCGAACAGGGCGGCGTGTTCGGCCACAGTGGGCACCCGCTCCACCAGGCGGATCGATCCGGCCATGGTTGACTCCCCTCGGTGAAAAGCGCAGCGTCATTCTAGCACGAATCGCGCGCGAAGGTGCCGGGCCGGTCAGGGTGGCGGCGGTTATTCCGTTGGCGAAAAGGTGATGGTCACGTCGGCGGGCAGCGCCAGCCCGGCGGCCACCTCGACCGTCTTGATGATGCCCGACGGCACCGGGCAGGCCGCGTGAGAGCAGAACTCGGCGGCTTTCTCCAGCGTCAGCGGCATGTCGCGGCGAAAGGTGAACTCGCGGAACGGGTCGACCTCGGTGAGCGATTCGGCCAGCTTGCGGATGGCGCCGCACTCGCTTTCGATGGTCAGCTCGACGCGGCGCGGATCGTCGGTGGCGCGCGCCTCGACGACGGTGTGAAAGCCGCAGATCCCGGCGTGAACGTTGGCGCGGGCCATAGGATTATCCTTCCAACAATGGGGTTACGTCGCGGTCGAGTGTGGCGCGGTCGATCATGCCCGGCGGCCACGCCTTGACCAGCGCGCCATCCGGCCCGATCAAAAACGAGCTGGGCAGGCTGCTCCCGGCGTACTGCTCGAAAACGGTTCCCGTGCTGTCGAGCGCCACGGGGAAGCTGAACCCGTTCCGGGCGATGAAGTCCTCGACCGGCGCCGCGTCTTCCATCACGTTGACGGCCAGCACGGTGAAGTTGGCGTCCTGGTGCGCCTGGTGATAGGCGTTGAGATCGGGCATCTCGGCCTTGCACGGCGGGCACCACGTCGCCCAGAAGTTGAGCAGCACGTAGCTGCCGCGGAAATCGGCCAGCGCGATCTCGCGGTCCAGCCCCGGCAGCGTGAAGTCGCCCTGGCGCGGCTGCACGACCTGGCTCCCCGGCTGCGACGCGGCGTTCTCGTCGGCGCCGGCGCTGTCGCGGGTCGCGGCCACGAAGATCAGGCCCGCGCCGGCTATCACCAGGACGGCGAGAATCGCCAGCGGGAGAAAGTTGGTTTTCTGGCGTGTGGAGTGTCTTTTTCGTTTTGCCATACAAAAAGGTCCTGGGTTCCTGAGTAAGCTGTCTTTGCGTTCGGACGATCTCGTGTTTTTAGATGCAGCGCCGCGCCGCCGGTTGCATCCCCCAGCAAAGAACGCCCCGGCGCTGGCGTGCGTGGGGCGTTCGTCGGGTCACTCGATTGGGGGTTCACCGGGCGGCGCGGCGCGCTACCCATTCGTGTCGCCGGTTTCCTCGCCGGTCGTGCCGTCCCCGGTTGTGCCGTCACCGGTCGCGCCGGTGTCCTGCTGCGTCGAGTCGATGACCTGGAACTGCGTCTGTGACATCAACTGGCCGTCGAGCAGCATCTCGACCATCCAGCTCCCCGTGGGGAAGGTCGGGCCATCGGGCACTATCGAGCAGTAGGCACACACGTCGACCCAATCCTGCTGGGGCACCCAGCATTGAGCATCGTCGAAGAACATCGAGCCGTTGGCATACCACCGCGCGCTGAGGGTCGAGCCGGCGGGCAGATCGGCGATGCGGGCGATCACGTAGATGGTGTCCTCGGTGGCCTCGAATACGGCAGTTTCGCCCAGTGGGCAGTCGAGATCGTCGCGGCCCGTGGCCGTCGTGGTGTTCGAGAAATTGGACGCCTGGCCCGCCGGCGTCGGCGCGCCTGCCGGAACCTGCCCGTCCGCCGGAGAGCCGCCCCCGCCAGGGGCCGGAGTCGGCTGGTTCACCATCCCCGAGCCGCCAAGCTGGAGCATCGTCAGCGTCGCCTGGGCGGCCACCGCGGTGGCGGCTGCGTTGTTCGCTTCGGCCTGGAGCACGATGCCCCGGTCTGCCGTCATCTCGAGCGCGGCCAGGGTGGCCGCCGGGGTGCCCATCTCGTTGATCGTCGCTTGCAGTTGGGCGTTCTGCGTCTCCAGATCGCCCACACTCGGTCCCCCTGAAAAAGCGCCACACGCGCTCAAGAGCAGTCCTGCGATCACAGCTACCAACCCGCTTCGATACGACACACGCATACCATCACTCCTTCTACCGTCGTTAGCCGCACTAGTGTAACAAAAAAGCGCCGGACTCGCCCTACGGTTCTCGACCGCTGGAAGGTATGGTGGCCCAAAAAAGAAGCCCCGCACAGGGCGAGGCTTCTCGACTGAAAAACGCGGACGATTACAGGTTGGTGATGATGTTCGAGAAGATGTTGCCGATGGCCGGGCCAAGCAGGGCCAGAATGATAATGACCACGACGGCGACCAGAACGAGGATCAGAGCGTACTCTACGAGGCCCTGGCCCTCTTCACGCGGAAGGTACATCATGATGATTTCTCCTTGGTAGATAGATTGGTTGATAATTGTCGATTAGATTGACAAGGTGACCCTATAGTAGCATGGACGAATTGTGAAATCAATAAGCCAGGCGTGGCTTTCACGAATTCTTCATAAACGAATCAAATCGTTGACATTTGCCCGCGCGCGCCCGGCAGACTCCTGTTGGTTGCCGGGAAACGCCCGTCACGCCATAATTGGCCCCATGGCAACTCAGATCATCCAACACGGGCGCGTCACGTGGGTCAACATCGAACGTGTCACGCCCGAGGACATCCACCAGCTCCGGGAGATGTTTCCCCATTTTCACCCGCTCGACCTGGAAGACTTGCAGAGCCGGATCGAGCGTCCGAAACTGGACGAATATGACGATTACCTGTTCGTCGTCATGCAGTTTCCGCTATGGGACCCGGTGCAGCGGGTGAGCCGTGCCGCCGAAGTCGATATGTTCGTGGGCAGCGGCTATCTCGTCACGGCCAGCGACGGCTCGCTCAAGCCGCTGCGCCACCTGTTCGAGCAGGTCCAGACCAACCCCGAAGTCCGCGAGCAGTTCATGGGGCGCGGGGCCAGTAAGATCTTCTACGGCGTTGTCGACCGCCTGGTGGACTATATTCTGCCGATTCTGTACAAAGTGGATGCCAACATCCGCCACCTGGAAGAGGAGATCTTCATCGAGGACTCGCGCCAGGTCATGCAGGATCTCTCGTTCATTCGCCGCGACATCATCGCCCTGCGCCGCATCATTCGCCCGCAGATCGCCATCGTCGAAAACCTGGAGAAGGTCGACCGCCCGTTCATCCGCGAGGAGCTGGACGTCTACTTTGGCGACATCCTGGACCACGTGGTGAAGGAGTGGGAAGTCGTCGAGGATCACCTGGAGGTGATCAACGGTATCGCGGATATGGCGAACGCGCTGGTGAGCTATCGCCTGAACGAGGTCATGCAGATTCTCACCGTGATCTCGGTCATCATGCTGCCGCTGACGCTGATCAGCGGGATCTACGGAATGAACGTATTCCTGCCGCTGCAAGAGCACCCCGACGCCTTCATGATGGTGATCGGGTTGATGTTTTCCATCGCGCTGTCCATGCTGCTTTATTTTCGCCATAGGGGGTGGCTGTGAACCCTGCTCCGCCTGGCCTGAAACCGGCTCGCACTATCCGCCATACTCGCGACCTGCGGCGCCTGGTCGACGAACTGAAGACCCACTCGCTGCTGGCCGTGGACACCGAATCCAACAGCCTGTACGCCTATTACGAGCAGGTATGCCTCATCCAGATGTCCACCCGCGAGCAGGACACTATCATCGATCCGCTGGCGATCGACGACCTGAGCCCGCTGGGCGACCTGCTGGCCGACCCGGACATCGAGATCGTCTTCCACGCCGCCGAATACGACATCATGACCCTGAAGCGCGACTTCGACTTCACCTTCGCCGCGATCTTCGACACGATGCTCGCCGCGCGGATCTGTGGCTGGGCGGCGGTGGGGCTGGGCAACATCCTGGCCGACCAGTTCGGCGTCCGCGCCAACAAGCGCTTCCAGCGGGCCAACTGGGCCGCGCGCCCGCTGGCGGCAGACCAGCTTCTGTACGCGCAGATGGACACGCACTACCTGCCGGCGCTGCGCGATCGCCTGCTGGCCGAGCTGACCGCGCAGGATCGCCTGGAAGAAGCGGCGGAGACGTTCGCCGCGCTGGCCGATCTGCCGCCCGCCGAGTTCAACTTCGACCCGGAAGGCTACTGGCGCATTCACCAGGCGCAGGACCTGCGGCGCGACCAGATGGCGCTGGTCCGCGAGTTGTACCTGCTGCGCGATTCGTTGGCCCGCCAGCGCGACTGTCCGCCGGTGAAAATCTTCAGCGACGCGGTGCTGGCCGAGCTGGCGCGGATCGCCCCGCGCCGGGTCGATGATCTGGTGGGCATCAAGGGGCTGAGTTCGCTGCAAGTCCGGCGGTTTGGGGTGGCGATTGTCGAGAGCATCGCGCGCGGTCGCCAGGCCGATCCGCCGCGTCCGCCGCGCCGGACGCCCCCGCCCGCCCCGGACGTGCAGGCGCGTTACAAGGCGCTGCACACCTGGCGCAAGCACCGCGCCGCCGCGCGCGGCGTCGAGTCCGACGTGATCGTCCCGCGCGAGACGCTGTGGGCGCTGGCGCACCGCAGCCCGACCCGCCTGGAAGAGCTGGACGACATTCCAGGGCTTGGCCCCTGGCGCCGCGCGACGTATGGCGCGGATTTACTGGACGTGCTGGCCCACGCCGACACCGACGACTCAACCTGACCGGCAGCCGGCGCACTATTCGCTTTTGCCGCAAGAGATCGAAGAGGCTCTGATGAAAATCACATTTCATGGCGCAGCACGAACCGTCACCGGGTCGCAGCATCTGATCGAGGTCAACGGGCAGCGGCTGCTGCTCGACTGCGGGCTGTATCAAGGCCCGCGCCGCGAATCGTTCGATCGCAACCGCAATCTTCCCTTCGATGCGTCATCCATCGATGCCGTCATCCTCAGCCACGCCCACATCGACCACAGCGGCAACCTGCCCAACCTGGTCAAGAGCGGCTTTCGGGGCGACATCCTGTGCACGTTCGCCACGCGCGACCTGTGCTCGACGATGCTGCTGGACAGCGGTCACATCCAGGAGCGCGACGCCGAGTTCGTCAACAAGAAACGCGCCCGCAAAGACCAGCCGCCGATCGACCCGCTGTACACGGTCGAGGACGCCGTCACCAGCCTGGAATACTTCAACGCCATCGGCTACCACCGCCCGCGCGAAGTAGCACCGGGCGTCACCGTGACGTTTCTGGACGCGGGCCACATGCTCGGCAGCGCGATCGTCGCGCTCGACATCGAGGACCGCGACGCCGGGCGCGACGTGCGCCTCGTCTTCAGCGGCGACCTGGGCCGCGTGGGCATCCCGATCATCCGCGACCCGGAGCAGGTCGAGCACGCCGACGTGCTCATCCTGGAAAGCACCTACGGCAACCGCACGCACGAGCCGTATATGGCGTCGGAGGGCAAGCTCGAAAAAATTGTCAACGAGACGTACAAGCGCGGCGGCGCGGTGATCATTCCCGCCTTCGCCGTCGGGCGCACGCAGCAGCTCGTCTATTCGCTGCACAAGCTGATGGTCCAGCGCGATATCCCGCAGCTCCCCGTGTTCGTCGACAGCCCGCTGGCGATCAACACGACCTCGGTCTTCCGGCTCCACCCCGAAGCCTACGACGCCGAGATCCGCGATTTCATGCTGGCCGAAGGCGATCCGTTTGGGTTCGATTCACTGCGGTACACGCGCTCGGTCGAGCAGAGCAAAGAACTGAACTTCATGCGCGAGCCGTTCATCGTGATCAGCGCGAGCGGCATGGCCGAGACGGGGCGCATCCTGCACCATCTGCGCAACCGGATCGAAGACCCGGACAATACTATTCTGATCGTGGGATGGCAGGCGCCCCACACGCTGGGCCGCCGGTTGGTGGAGCGCGAGCCGGTGGTGCGCATCTTCGGCGAGGAATACCAGCTCAAGGCGAGGGTCGAGGTGCTCAACGGCTTTTCCGGCCACGCGGACCGCGACGAGCTGCTCGCCTGGGCGGAGGCCATCACCAAGAAGCCGCGCCGCACGTTCCTGGTTCACGGCGAAGAGGACGCCGCGCTGGCGCTCCAGTCGGCGCTGCAATCGGAAGCCGGGTACGAACAGGTCGACGTGCCAGAGCTGCACGAGTCGTTCGTCGTCGCGTGACGGCGCGCCCGGTCCCCGAGGCGCACACCGGCCCTCACGCAGTCCCGAACAGGGGCGCGCGCTGCGCCCCTACAATTATCTCAGCGCCGCTCAGGATTCTTCGGAGAGCGGCGAATTCGCCACGACTGCCGGCGCGTCGGCGCCCGCCTCGGGGACCGGGCGCGCCCCTGCCCGCCCGGCGGCGGCACGCTCGGCGCGTTCTTCGGCCTCGAACTGGTCCACCAACTGCTCCTCGTGGGCGGCCAGCCGGTAGCGCCAGTAGATCCAGCCGATCATCGCCAGCATGATGATCGCCATGGCGGCGTAGCCCATGTACATATATTCGATATTGTCAGGCATCACATTTCCCTTACTGACTACAGCTCCGCGAGCAGTTCCATCTTGCGCCGTGACACCCGCTGGACCAGGTTCTCGAGCCGGATGCGATGCCAGATCAACACAGCCGTGATGACGGCGAAGGTGAACAGGTTGAAAAACAGGGTGTCGCGAATGCGGTCGGTCACGTCAAAGCTGCCCGTCGGGTCGGCCTGGGTGGGACCGGCCACGACCGGGTGAATCGTGTCGGGCCGGACGCGCACGATGATGATCGTGAACAGCACGCTGGCGAAGGCGATGATCCCGTACACCGCGGCAAACCGCCGCTGGCGCTCCGGGTCCTCGATGCCCGACCGCAGCATGAGATAGGCCGCGTAGGCCAACCACATGATCGCCACGCTGGTCAGGCGCGGGTCCCACGTCCACCATGTATTCCAGATCGGCTTGGCCCAGGTCATGCCGGTGATCACCGTGATCGCGGACAGCCCCAGCCCGATCTCGACGCTGGCAAGGCCGAGCGTGTCCCATTTGGGGTGGCGCGTGCGCAGGTAGGCGATCCCCGCCACGACGGTGGCCGTGAAGGAGAGGAAGGCGCCCAGGAACGAGCCCAGGTGCACGTAGAAAACACGCTGAACTTCGCCCTGCGTGCGTTCTGGGCCCACCCAGAACAGCGCCAGGTACAGGGCGATGGCGAACAAAACGACCGTCGCCACGGTCAGCCCCTGGAGGAGGCGCGTGCGTTGTGAAGGATAAGCCATGACGATCTGCTCCTCGGTCAAACGATGCGAACGATCTCTCTCGATGGTCACGCGCGGTCGGATCGCGCTGCCCGGATGGTGCCGTCTAATATTGTATACGTAAGCCGTGTTTATTCCAGATGATCACTCTTCGACGATGAAACCGAACAGGCTGTAAGCCGCCGCCAGGAAGATCACGTCGGCCACGGCCAGCAGTTGAATCCACGGCAGCCAGTCCTCGGACGGCATCTCGTTGAGGATGGCCGCGCTGCCCCGCACGGCGCTGATCAGCAGCGGCAGCGACACCGGCAGCAGCAGGATCGGCAGCAGCGTCTCGCGCGCGCGGGCGTGCACGCTCATGCTGGCGATCAGCGTGCCGATGGTCGTGAAACCGACGCTCCCCAACAGCAGCATCACGACCAGCAGCGGCTCGATCAGGCTGATGTTGAACATCACCGTGAGCAGCAGCATCAGCACGAAGCTGATCACCAGCACGAACAACAGGTTGCCGATCATCTTGCCGAAGAACAGGGCGCTGCGGTCGATGGGCGCCAGCAGCAGCGCGTCCAGGCTGCCGCGATCGTGCTCGGCGGCGAGGCTGCGGCTGAAGCCCAGCATCCCGGCGAAGACGACCGTCACCCACAGCACCCCGGCCACGACGTTCTGGCGGGCGTCGGAGTCCAGCTCCAGCGCCAGGCTGAAGACCATGACCGTCATCAGCGTGAACAGGACCATCGAGTTGATCAGCTCGCGGCTGCGAATCTCGGCGCGCAGGTCCTTCCACGCGATCGCGCCCACCGCCTGCCAGTAGCGCGTCACGGGGCGCTGCCGGGCGGCGCGCGCGGGGGCCGCAGCCTGAGTCTTTTCGGAGGTGGCGGTTGGTTCGGCGCTCATCGTGTAGTGGCGGCTCCTGTCACGTCGGAATACAGCGCGGGCAGCGCGTCGGGATCGATATCCGCGCACGGGCTGTCCAGCGCGATCTTGCCCCGGCTCAGGATCGCGATCCGGTCGGCGAGGGCATGGCCCCGGCGCAGGTCATGAGTCGTCATGACCACCGTGCGCCCGCCGACCGCCACCTCGCGCAGCAGCGTGTCGAGCAGCGCGGCAGCATCCTGGTCCAGGCCGGTATACGGCTCGTCGAGCAGCAGAATCGCCGGGTCGTGCAGGATGGCGCGCGCGATCGCCAGCCGCTGCTGCATCCCCCGGCTGAAGGTCCGCACCACGTCGCGCGCCCGCCGCTTCAACCCGACGCGCTCCAGGACCGCATCCACGCGCGGGCGGCGCTCCTCGGCGGGCAGGTCGTACAGCCGCGCGAAGAGCAGCAGGTTTTCCTCGGCGGTGAGCGTGTCGTACAACAGCGGCAGGTGGCTCACCACGCCCAACTGCGCCCGCACGAAGTCGGCCTCGGCGGGCAGGTCCCAGCCGCCGATGCGGACCGTACCGCCGGTGGGCCGCGACAGCGCCGCCAGGATGCGCAGCAGCGTCGTCTTGCCGGAGCCGTTGGGGCCCAGCAGCGCCAGGAACTGGCCGCGCTCGACGTCCAGGTCCAGCCCGCGCAGGACGGGGTTCAGGCCAAAGGTCTTGGTCAGTTTGCGAATTTCGATCATCGTCGTGTCGCAGCTCTGGCAGGCCGCCGAACGCGCAGCCCGCCAACAGGCGCTAGGATTCGTCGTCGTCCATCAGCGGGATCAGGCGTTCCTTGAGCAGCGCCCGCCGCCGCAGGTAGGTTTCCTCGTCCATGAACCCGGCCTCGTAGGCGTTGTCCAGGTCCGCGATCGTCTTCAGGATCGCCTCTTTGCCCGCCGACGCGTCGGGCGGCTGCCACGTATCGACCGGCGCCTCCGGCGCGCCGCGCTGGCGCCACCACAACACGCCCGCCAGGGCGATCACCGCCAGCCCCGCCCCGGCCAGGATGTAAGGCAACGGGTCCGTATCGGAGCCGCCGGACGAGCTATCCGCCGTCATCACGTCGAGCGTGCGGGTGGGCGTGCCGATCAGCTCGAAGACCAGGTGATCGTCGGCGCGCAGCGGCTGGAGCAGGTCGTGCGCTCTCACCAGCGAAAAATCGCGCTCCGGATCGATTTCCTCGCCCGGCGCCAGCTCGCTGACGCGCGCGCCGCCCGCCATCACGCGGTAGCGCCAGTCGCCCTCGGTGTCGAGCTGGTCGCTGGCGAAGGTGACCGTATCGTTGGGCACCAGCACCGTCGCATCGAGCACCGGGTAACCGAATCCCTGCTCCAGCACGGCGCCGTCGCTGTACGGCAGGTAATACGCCACGGTGATCGAGTGGGTCTGCCCGGGGCGCAGCGGCCACGTATCCTTGACGATGGGCACGCCCTCCTCGACGATCACTTCGTACCGCTGGCTGCCTTCGGTCTGCATGGGCTGGATGCCGAACGCGCCCACCGGCAGCTCGATCTCGACCGACACCGGCCAGTTGTTGGCCGCGACCTCGTCGGTGGCGACGATTTCGTCGCCGGTGTTCGCCAGCTCCAGCCGCAGCCACACTTCCAGGCCGAACTCCTCGATCGGCGCGAAGTTGATCAGCATCTGCGCCCAGCGCACCGCCACCGACGACCGGTCGGTCGTGCGTTCGTAGAGGATGATCTCGGTTTCGAGCGCCTGCTCGTTGCCCTGGATGGACGGAATCTGCGCGCCCTGGGGAACGTCGGCATAGTCTGTCTGGACGAGGTAGATATAGCCGCGCCCGCGCGCCACATCGGTGAACTCGAACGTGTGATCGTCCGTCGAGGTCGTCTCGTAGATGTCGACCAGCTCGCCGTGCGAGTCCAGCACGTACAGGTCGAGCGGCAGATCGCCGGGCAGCGGGTCGCCGCCAATCGTACCCTGCACCAGCCGCCCGCGGACGGTGAGCGTCTCTTCCGGCGCGGCGTCCCCGGTGGTTTCCGACGCGTCGTCAGCGGGCGGGACACTGGCCTGGTTCGCGCCCGTCCCGGCCATCATCGACTCGGGGGTGAATTCCAGCATGAACTTCACCAGGCTGTTGAGTTCCTGCTCGCTGAGCTGGTCGGCATAGCCGCCGGGCATGATGTTCTGGTAGCCCTCGACGACGTAGGCCGCCGGGTCGACGATGGACTGGTACAGGTAATCCGCCGCAGACTGGCCCTCGACGCGCTCGGCGGCCCGTTCGGCCATGCCCGCCAGCGGCGGCCCGACGCCGTCCTGGGCGCCGTGGCATGAGGCGCACTCGGCCAGGTAAACCTGGAACCCCTGGTCGAAGTCGGCGGCGTCCAGGTTAGCGAGCGAATCCCCTGCCGCTGCCGGCGCTTCCGGCGTGGAATCCGCGGGCTCGTCGGCGGGCGCGGTGGCCTCCTCCTCAGCCGCGGCGTCCTCAGCGGTGGGCGCGGGCGTTTGCGTGGGCGGCTGGGTGGGCTGCGGCAGAATCTCGATCTCGTCGATGACTTTCGGCTCGCCGGACATATTCACGCCGCACGCGCTCAGCGCCAGGGCCAGCACAAGGGCGACGACAAACCAATACCGATGAACAGTCGAATCAGACATAGATGGCAATCCGGTTATCCCAGTGTTGAATCAGCGTCATTTCGCTTTGGCTGCCGCGCTCGATTGGCGAAACGCGGCGACGGCTTCCTCGATACGGGCGTCCTGCACCGCCACCTCGGCCTCCAGATCGTCCAGGCGCTGGGTGATCGCCCAGGCCAGCCGGATCAGGTGCAGGCGCTGGGCCTGGTAGGTCGCATCGGGCAGTTTGTCCATATCGTAGTCGAAATCCAGGTCGCGGATGGACCGCAGGACGCGCATTTTTTCATCCCACAGAATTTCGATGACCTGGTTTTGGTGCAGCGTGCCGCGCCCCGAACGGCGTTTCTGGGGCGCGGGCCGGCTTTCGAGCAAGGGGAGCAGGGTCGCGAAGACGACCGTTCCCACCAGGACGACAGCGATGATCAGGCTCGTTACAGACATCGATAGACTTCACTTTGAGTACGCATCAGCTCTGCAAGGCGCGCTCGATCTCGGCGCGCAGTTCCCGCTCGCTGGCCGGAGCGGGGATATGCCAGGTGATTTCACCGTCGGCGTTGATCACGAACGTCTCTGGAATGCCGGTGATGCGATACTGGTCTTCGATGCGGCCTCCCTGATCCGGCGCGTTGGGATAGGTGATATCGAACTCGGCCATATAGGCCATCGCGTCGCGCTCGATATCGTCGGTGTTGATGCCCAGGAACACCACGCCTTGATCGCGGTACTCACGCCAGACGCGCTCGAACACGGGCGCCTCGTCGCGGCAGGGCAGGCAGTAGCTGGCCCAGAAATTGATCACCACGACGTTACCCCGAAAGTCGGCCAGATTCAAGCGTTCGCCCTGGCGCTCCAACTGCTCAGCATCGAACACCGTCACGCTGAATTCCGGCGCCGGGCCTTCGGTCGGCGTGGACTGGTTGCGCTGGTAGAGCGCGTACCCGATGACGAAGAGCAGGCCGACGATGATCAGGATGGCCGTGACGCCGAACGCCGAGAATCGCTGCTGGACCGGTTCGTCCCCTTCCTGCGGCTGGCCCCCGGCCATCTGTTCCAGCCAGTCGGGCAGATCGGACTGTGGGGGTGGGCTGTTGGTCAACTCGTTCTCGCTCATGATTCAAGACCCTCTAACTCGCGTTCCAAACGTTCCAGATAGGCGGGATCGACGTCGTCCGGGACGGGGCGCGCCTGCAAGCGGCTCCCCGACCGGCGCACGACTTCCCCGGTTTGCTGGCCGCGCCGGCGAAACTGGCGGACTTGCAGCGCGCCGATCAAGCCGATGATCAGCACGATCGCCGCCGGGGTGGCGAACGCCAGAATCCGGTCGGCAGTGCTGCGCGGCAGCGCGGCCACGTCCGCGCCATAGCGCTCGACAAAGTGATCCATGATCTCATCGCGGGTCCAGCCCTCGCCCAACAACCGCGCGATCTCCTCGCGCCAGCGGCGGCAGGCCACGCTCTCGCACTCGTCCAGCGGGATGCCCTCGCACACGTCGCAGTACATCCGGCGGGCGATCGAGTTCACCTCGTCCCAGGTGACGCCGGGCGGCAGATCGAACTCGCCGCCCTGGGCGCGCACCGGCGCGACCTCGACCGCCAGCGGCGCCAGCAGCGCCAGCAGCACGGCCATCCCGGCCAGCAGCGCCGTTTGCAGGCTTGTCTGTCGCAGCATCTAGTCCCCTCCCCCGGCGCGCGCGCCGGCATGCCCGGACGGCACCGCCAGCTTGCGCGTAACCGCGTCCGGCTGGCGCGACGGCCACAGCGCGACCATCGTCCCGATGATCAGGACGAAGCCCCCCATCCACACGAAACTGATCAGCGGATTCAGGTAGGCGCGGAAGGTGACCGTGTTGCCGTTCCAGTGCGTGATAATCGCGTAGAAGTCCTCAGCAACGGTGCTGTAGTTGCCGGGAATGCTCATATTGGTGCCCGGCGTGGGCATGCCCGTCGCGGGATCGGTCGTCATGAAGATGTCGCGCCGCGGGCGCACGTTGGCGACCAGCTCGCCATCCCTGTAGACCGCCGTCCGCGCCACGATCATGGTGCGGCCATCTTCGGCCTGAGCTTCGTACAGCCCGTTATGCTGAAGCTCGTAGTGGCCCAACGTCAGGCGGTCGCCCACGTTGAGCGTCTGCATCGTCGTCTTCTGGAAGCCGGAGCTGCCGATCACGCCGATGCCCATGACGACCATGCCCAGGTGAATGAAGTAGCCGCCATAACGCCGCCGGTCGCGCCGGACGAGCGCCAGCAGCGCCGCGAGGTAATTCTCGCCGCGCCGGTGCCGGGCCGCCATGCCTTTCCAGATCTCGGCCAGGGTAGCGAGGCCGGCAAAAGTGACCAGCCCATAGCCCAACAGCGCCCACGGGCTGTCGGTGCCGGTCGCGACGAGGTAGGCCATCAGCGCGACAGCCAGCGCGGTGGGCACGATCAGGGCGCGGCCCAGGCGCTCGGCGGTCGAGCGGCGCCACGCGGCCAGCGGCGCGATGCCCATCAGGATGAAGATCCCGATCAGGAACGGGCGCACGACCGGCGGGTAGTAGTCCGGCCCCAGGTTGATGATCGTGTCGCGCAGGCCCAGGTCGACCAGGATCGTGGTGATCGCTTCGGCCCACGAGCCCCACAGCACAACGACCGTCAGGCCCAGGAACATCCAGTTGTTGAGCAGGAAGAAGCTCTCGCGGCTGAAGACCGAGTCCAGCTCATCCGCGCCGCGCAGGTCGCCGCGCTCCTGGCGCCAGGCCAGCAGGGCGATGCTCGCCAGCATCGAGAGGCCGAGGAACGCGAACATCGGGCGCCCGATCTCGGATTCGGCGAAGCTGTGCACGCTGCTGACGACTCCGCTGCGTGTGGCAAAGGTGCCCAGCACGACCAGCAGGAAGGTCATGATGATCAGCAGCATGTTCCAGAACTTGAGCATGCCGCGCTTTTCTTGCACGACGGCGCTGTGTAGGAAAGCCGTGCCGGTCAGCCAGGGCAGCAGTGCCGCGTTCTCGACCGGGTCCCAGCCCCAATAGCCGCCCCAGCCGAGCACGTCGTACGCCCAGCGCCCGCCGAGCAGCAGCCCCAGGCTGAGGAACAGCCACGCGACCAGCGCCCACCGGCGCGTGGCGTGCAGCCAGCCGGAGCCAAGCTGCCCGGTTGCCAGCGCCGCAAAGGCAAACGCGAACGGGATGGTGAAGCCGACGAAGCCCAGGTACAGCATCGGCGGGTGGATCACCATGCCCAGGTGGCGCAGCAGCGGGTTCAGGCCGTTGCCGTCCGCCGGGTGGAACACCTCGCCCCCTGCCGGGGCGAACAGCGCGGGCTGGATGCGCCCCGTCTCCGGCGTGACCCAATAACGCTCGAACGGGTTCTCGATGAAATTATTCAGGATCAGGAAAAAGCCGAGCGTCGCCATCGTCACGGCGATGACGTAGGGCATCAGGCGGCGCTCGGTCCGCCAGTTGAGCAGCAGCGCGGCAGCCGCGAAGCCGCTCATCAGCCACGACCAGAACAACAGCGACCCGGCCTGGCTGCCCCACAGCCCGGTAACCAGGTAGAAGGCGGGCGTGTTGTTGTCGGTGGTCTGCCAGACGTAGGCGATGCTGTAGTCGTGGTCGAGCATGGCGTAGACCAACAGCCCGCACGACACGGTCAGCAGGGGGAAAGTGGCAATGGCAGCGTTGCGGGCGCTCGTCACCAGCGCGTCGCGGCGGGTCGTCATGCCCACCAGCGCCGCGACGATCGCGTACACTGCCGCCACAAACGCCAGGCCAGTTGCGATGATGCCGATCTCAGCGATCATGGCGTGGTCTCCTGATAAATAACAGACAAGCAGCAAGCGATGACCGAATGCGTCAGCAGTCGCTCCCCCCCTCTAGCCGGGAACTGACTCGCGCAAACTGCCGCGCTTGCTGCCTGTGCTTTCCGACGATGAACGTTCTATTTCCTAAAAATTCATAAGATATAATACTCGATCTCGACAGCCCTTTCCACATCCGCACCCGTGACAAAAGGTGCCTTTTTGGGCGCAAAGTGGCATTTTACATCAATAGCCGTTGAAATATTACGCGCATTGGCGCTTCGTTTCAACTGGCGTGTGTCGATTCGTGTGTAGATTATTGCAAAAAATGCGCGCACCTCCACCTCGTTCGCCATGCCCGGCGGCGGTGACCCGGCGCGGGCGGCTAGGGCTCTGGCGCGTTGCTCGCCGGTTGGACGTTCTTCTCGTCCTCGACCAGCGCCGTGAAGCGCATGAAGGCGCGCTCCTGCGGGCTCATGTCCGGCGGGTAGACGGTATCGTCGTACGCTTCGAGGATGCGGTAGCCCTGTTTGATGTAGCTGCGGACGGTGTGCGGGCTGATGCCCATCTCGTCGGCGGCCAGCTCGGCGGACATGCCCTCGACCACGCACAATTGCAGTGCCTGCCGGATGCGCTCGGTGAGTTCGGGATAGACGCGGCGGTCCGGCACGACGCGGGCGCGGAACAACCGCCCTTCGAATTCGTCCTTGAGCGCGTCTTTCACGCTCTGGGTGACGACGAAATCGTGTTCCTGGGCCCACACGATGGCCCACGCGATCCGGATGCGCAGCTCGTCGCGCAGCAGGTACCCGTTGACGCGCGCCTTCACGCACGCGCGCAGCGCATCCATGTCCAGCTTCCGGTCGAGCACCAGCGTCATCACGTCGGGGATCGTGTCCTCGATATGCTTGACCAGCTCCGCCAGTTCTTGCGGCGTATTGGCGGCCTGCGCGTCCAACAACACGACGTCCGGCCACTCGGTTTCGGGCACGCGCCGCACGTAATCGACGACCGACTCCATCGTCTCGGCCAGGTGCACGACGCGGGTGCGCCGGTCCCAGGCCAGGTAGCTGTTGATCGCCTGCCGGGCGTAATAGTCGGTATCCAGCACCAGCACTTTGAGGTTGGTTTTGCCGATCATGGTATTCTCCTGCAGAGCGTCAACTGGCCGGGCCAATCTCGAACACCAGGGGTTTGTAGGGCACCCCTTCCAACACGCGGCGCAGCGCTTCGTCGCTGTCGAACGGCACGCCGGGGATCTGCCGCGCGTCGATCCACAGCGTCAGCGGCCCGTCCAGCGGGAAGGGATCGAGCGTCATGCCGCGCGGCCCGCTGCCCGCAATGCGCAGCAGCACGCGCTCGCCGCCGTCGAGGGGCACATCTTCGAGCGTTTGCTCGTGGACGGCGCGCATGCAGATCACCAGCGAGAGGTAGTCCCACACTTGCAGCAGGCGCAGGTTGTGCGCCAGCGCCTTCTCCTCGACGGCCAGCGCGTAGCGCGGGTGGCCGGACAGCGCGCCGATCAGGTTCTCTTCCCACGCCCGGCGCTCGTCCAGAAAGTCGTGAATCCGGGCGCGCGCCGGCGGCGGATCGGCCAGGAAGCGCAGCCGCTTCTGGTACAGGTCCGAGCAGTGCAGGCTGGTGAGCAGGCCCGCATAGCGGTTCTGGACGAAAACGGCGTTGATGCTGTCGGTCCAGATCACGAAGTGATCGTCCATGTCCATCTCGGTGAAGGTGCGCGGCTGGCCCTGGGCGTTGATCTGGGGGGAGCGCTCGGCGCGTGCCCACCCGGCGTCGTGGCAGGTGGCGGCGATGATCAGCTCCTCGCGCAGGGACGGGGTCGCGGCGTCCTGCCCGATCCAGTGTCCGGCGATCTGGCCCGAAATGAATGCGTGTGCAGCCTGGTGAATCAGCCAGAAAGAGTCGGATTCTTCGCGTCGAATCATCCCTGTAATCCTTCCCGTGTTCGAATACGGCAGTATTTTAGCGCAAGTCGGCAGTCTTGACCTGCGATATAGGAGGCTGGAATCCGGCCATATATTAACCTATATCCCTTGATTTTATGAAGAAATCTATTTACGATTTTGCTAAAGAGATTGAATACTCACCGCTGTCCGGCAGCAAGAAGGGGGAGGTGCCGGATGGTCACGCGCCTATCGAGCGAGGCAGCACGTCAGATTGGCGGTGGCCCAGGGGCGGCTGAGCCACTGCCCCCTCACCTGAGCCGGGCGCGAGGATTGGAAAATTGGTGCCGGTAGCTGATTCGGCTACAATCTGCCTACGTGGGTCAAGACGATCCATCTGTTATTGGTAACCTTAAAAACCAGGGCGAGGTGGCAGTGTGATGACGGTTTTGCGTGTAATCCTGATCGTGATGGTGGGGGCGCTGGCGTTCGCCGGCGTGGTGGATTCCGGCCCCGGGGCGGACCGGCTCGCCGCGCCTGCTTCGAGCGCGGAGGCGGCGTCCAACCGGTGGGTGATGAACACGGAGCGCGGATTTTACTTTCTGTGGCCCAGCCCCGCGGACCTGCCCGAGCTGGGCGCGCTGGTCTTCACCCCGCAGCACACCGACAGCTTCGCCCCACAGATGCAGCCCGAAGCCTTGAAGATTCCGCTGGGCCGCCTGACGCAGTTCAGCTATCACGACCAAAATGGCTATGCCTGGTTCCCGTGGAACGAATTCGTCGCCTTCAACAACGCGGAGGTCGCGGCGGGCCGCCCATCGATGCTGATCACGGCAGGCGGCCAGCCGGTGGTGGCGTTCGTCGACGAGCAGAACGGGCCGCGCCAGGCGGTGAACGTCGGCGACGACCGGTTCATCGACTTCTGGATCGACGATTACGTGCGCCGGCGGCTGCTGGCGAACCCGTCCACCGGCGAGCCGTACCCGTATGAAAACATCTGGATCGGCATCGACAACGCGATCTTCATGCAGAGCATTTTCGAACCGTCCACGGGCTGGGACGCGCCATTCCCCCAGTCGGAGGAAGAATACCGCGAGTCGGTGATGTATTTCTTCCGGCGCGTCAAAGAGCTGGCCCCGGATATCCACATCATCGCCAACAGCGGATCGCTGGCCGATGAAAGCACGTTTACCGAGGTATGGGCCGACATCGACGGGCTGATGGCGGAGGGCTTTCCGCAAGCCGATCTGACCGTCGGTTACCGGAAGGCGGACAGCCTCAAGGTGCTGCGCCGCCTGATCTGGTTCGGCGAGCAGGGCCGGGTGACGCTGGTCCGGTCGCTCATCCCGATGGACAACCGCGTCGAGGACCACGTGCGCAACGCCTACATGGCCTACCTGATCGGGCGCGGGGATAACTCGTTCTTCGGACCACACGCCGGCGTGACCCCCAACGCGCTGCCGGAAGCGTACTACGCCGAGATGAAGCACGCGTTGGGCTGGCATACCGGCCCGGCGGAGGAGATCCAGCCGAACGTGTGGACCCGGCCCCACGAAGGCGGCCTCGTCTTTCTGAACTGGAGCGATGGCCCGGTGACGCTGCCGGTCCCCGGCGCCTACGCCGACCGGAACGGCGTCCCGGTGACGGAGATCATCATCCCGGTCAACAGCGGCGACTACGTGACGCTCATCCGCCCGCGCGATCTGCCCTAGCCGAGCCGCACCCGCCAGCCAGGTCACCGTCACCAATCCCCCTCGTTCGAACGTGTCACGGGCAAATGACATGGGACAGGTCGACAGGTTCGTGAATCTGTCGACCCCCCAACAGCCTCATGAACGCTTCCGGAAAGCCCGGCTGGGGTAGGCGAAGCGTAGAGTTGTCGTTCAGCATCGTGCTTGTCCTAATCAGTATGGTATATCCAGGCACTCAGCGAATCTGGTGGAAAGGACAGGTTGATGAGAACCGCAAGTGTTTTTCTGCTGGTGCTGGGGATATCGCTGCTGACATTCGGACAACCAGTTTCGGCGGACAGTGGAATCGGCGAAGGGACCACCCAGGCCGCCTTCCAGCAGTACGAAAACGGGTATATGCTTTGGCGGGCGGATACGGGCGGTATCTGGGTATTTGCCCATGACGGTTGGATCGCCACGTATTATCCGGAGGACCAGTACCGGAATCTGCCGGATAACCCGGTGAGCGAGACGCCGCCTGTTCAACAGGCGCCACGGACGTATCAACTGATCAAACCGGTTCGTGGGTTTGGACGGGTGTGGGGCAACTTCGCAGAGGTGCGCGCGCAGCTTGGTTGGGCGACAACCGACGAAGTGAGTTACACCACCACCTTCCAATCAGCCGGTTTCACGGCGGGCGGACTATGGCAGGTGGCGGTTGCCCTGCCGATTCGGGCACGACTGCTGATCCGCGAAGACGGGAGCTGGGGGTACGTGGAAACGGTCCGCCCGGTAGACAGCCTGCAAGACGGTGCTACGATGCCCGCCGCCATGCAGACATTCGAACGCGGCAGCATGCTCTATTGGCCGGAAACCGGCTCGATCTGGGTGCTGTATGCGAACGGCGTGACGGAACATTATGGTTCGCTCCAGTATGGCGCCCTGCCGGATAACCCGGTGAGCGAAACGCCACCCGCCGGAATGTTCAGTCCAATCCTGGGCTTTGGCAAAGTCTGGGGACACTTTTCGCAGGCGCGCCAGGGACTCGGCTGGGCGACGGACTGGGAAAAAGGTTACACAACATCCATCAATCGCATCAGCCAACCGGATGGCGGAATAGCTCTGGAGGTGCAAGACCCCTATGGGCGGACGATCCTCCTGCGTGCTGATTGACGCCCTCTGGTCCTGGTAGCTTGAAGGGGCGGCCCCCTGCTGCATGCGAACCGCCCGGACGGGGCGACCAGGTGATAACGTGGCCCGGTGGGGCGAGCGCCGCCTGAGAAGCTAGCGGGGCGAGTCGTCACCTGAGACCAACCGGACGGGCTGCAGCAGCGCCCGGTCGAACGAAGCGATGGCCGCCGGGCCCATCGCTTCGAGTTCCCCACGCACGCGTGCCGCGTCGGCTTCCAGGCGGCGCACGTCCACGCCCTGGCAGACGTCCGGCAGCAGCGCCAGCCACTGCACGCTGCGGCGCAGCATCTTGAGCGCCCCGGCGTGGTTGCCCCGCGTGACGTGATAGTACGCCACCCCCACCTGCAGGATCGCCCGGTACAGCTCGCGCACCGGGCCGGTTTCGGCCATCCACAATTCCTCGAAGGCGTCGTGCTGGGCGTAGTAGGCGCCCGCGTTGAACTTCTCCACGCCCAGCCGGGCCAGCGGCGGCAGCGCGTCCCGGCACTGGCAGGCGAGCGTCTCGGCATCTGCCGGGTCCAGCCCGCGCGCCAGCTCGCCGATCCGATCCAGCCAGCCGCCGTCCGGCGTGCCGGGGGCCAGCACGCCATTCGCGCCCGCCCCCGCCGCCCGCTCCGGCGACAGATCGCGCGCGACCACCAGGACGGGGATCCGGCGCGTGGCCTGGTCGGTCTTGATGCGCGCCACCCAGCCGGGCCAGTCGGGCAGCGCGCCATCGACCAGGGCGAGGGCGGCGTGCCGGTCGGCGAGCAGGTCCACGAGGCGCGCGCGGTCGTCGCACCGCAGCACGTCGAAGCCGCGATCGCGCAGCAGGGGCGCGATCGGGCCGGCCCAATCCGGCCCTCCGACCAGCGCGATGGTGAGGCGAGTCATGTTAGAAGCGCTCGCGGATGAAGTCGAGGATCACGGGGTCGAGGCGGTGAGCGTCGTCCGGCGACCAGCGCTCTTCGAGGTTCTCGGTGCCCACGAACGCCCAGAACGCGTCGATGGTCGCGCCGCTCCACGCGCCATCGACCGGCCCCTGGTAATAGCCCAGCCGGGCCAGCAGCGCCTGAAGCTCGCGGGCCAGCGCCGCGTCGATGGGGATCAGGCGCGCCGGGTCGGTCTGGCCGAAATAGAGGTCGTGCAGCTTGAGCAGCCCGGCCAGCCGCCCGACCGGGTCGGGATCGTCGTCGACGCGCAAGTCGAGGTAGCGATCGTTGTCGTCGCCGTAGCCGCCGCCCGGCGTGACGACCAGCACCGCCGCCGATTGTTTGCCGCGCCGGTCGCCTCCCGCAGCGTCACCCGCTGCCAGCGCCGCGCCCAGCCGCGCGCCCAGGTCGCCGGGGGCCGCCTCGAACGCGGCGGCCATCGCGTCGAGCGTCTCCGGCCCGGTCAGAATGTTGCCCTGGCAGGCGTAGCCGTCCCCGGTCCGGTGGCCCGCCCAGGCGAAACAGCCCTCGCCGGTGAAGGCGGCGCTGCGCCCCTCCGCGTCCACACAGGCCACCTGCCGCCGGTCCCGCAGGGGATCGTCGCGCAGCAGGCGATCGAGCGTCTCCTGGGCGCTCAGTCCGCCCGCCATCAGGTCCAGCCCGGCGGGGCCAAAGCCCACCTTGGCGAACGCCTGCGTCGCCACCGCGCCCGCTCCGGCGCGGGCCCAGCTCACCAGGGCGCCCGCCGCCAGGAATTTGCTCGCCACGGCGACGCCCCATGCCCGCGCGGCGGGGTCGTGGGCCACAATCGAAAAGGTGTGCAGGGTGGGTGTGTTCATGGGATCTCTGCCCGGCCTAGAAGGGCGGCTCGCCATCGAAAAAGAGGTTCCACCACAGGTGCCAGTTGGGCGTCTCCGGTTCGGAGCGCGGCGCGCTGACGAAGACCGGCGGGGGCGGCGTGGGCGTGCTCGGCTCCTCGCCGACCGGCACCGGGATGACCAGCACCTCGTCCTCGCGCACGAGCTTGCCCTCGGTGTGCGCCCACTGCTCGATGTACGTCTCGCTGGCGGCATAATCGCGCTGCTTGAGCAGGTCGATGTGCTGCGTCGCCAGCACGTCGATCGTCGCCTGGAGCCGCGCGCGCTCGTTGTCCATCTGCTGGCCGCGCGCGATGCGCCCGCTGAAATTGATCACCAGCAGCAGGCCGATCGACAGAATCGCCGCGAAGACGATCTGCAGGCTGGAGATTTGCTGGGGCCGCTCGCGGCGCGGAGGCCGGGACGGCGCGGCGTCGGTGGTGAACTCGTCGGTCACGGTCTGTTCCTCGATAACAAACTCAAACGTACCACAACGCACCGATCCGGGCAACGAAAAGACCCAGGCTGGTGTCCAACCTGGGTCGTCTGGTGCCGAAGGTGGGAGTCGAACCCACACCCCCGTAATGAGGACTACGCCCTGAACGTAGCGCGTCTGCCAATTCCGCCACTTCGGCGCTGTGTATGCTCATTGTAGCGTGCTTGCGCCGCATGTCAAGACTGAATCCCAAAATCGCGCCGGAGAACCCCCGGTCCCGGCCCGATCACCCGCTGAAGCGCCAGTCCTGGATCGTCTGGAACCGGTCGCTGGGCGCGCTCATGAACCCGATCTGGACGCCTTCCAGCCGCTCGTCGGCGGCGTAGATGTACAGCGGGTAGTAGAGCACGATGGCCGGCGCGCGCTCCGCGAAAAGCGCCTGAAAGCGCTCGTAATGCCCGATGCGGTTGATCCCGTACGGCTCGCGGCGGGCCGTCTCCAGCGCCTCGCTCACGCGGCGGTCGTCCATGCCGCCGAAGTTCTGGCCGCTCTCCGCCTGCCCCTGGTGCCAGAACACGTACGGGTCGGGATCGGCGTTCGGCTCGAAGCTCAGCTCGACGACTGCCGCGTCGAAATCGCCCGCTTCCAGGCGGCCCTGGAACGTCGCCGCGTCGACCGCCTCGACCGCGGTCGTGAAGCCGAGTTGGCTCCAGCTCGCCGCGACGTCCTGCGCCAGCCCTTCCAGCGCGGGATCGTCCGGCGTCAGGATGGTGATCGCCAGGGCGGGCGGCGCTTCGGGCTCGGGCGCTTGTTCGGTCGGCTCGGCGGTGGCGTCTTCAGCCGGCTCGGCGGGTGGCTCACCCTCGGCGTCGGGCGGGGCACCACCGTCACCGTCCGCCGGCGGCTCGCTTTCGCCATCGGGAGCGGCTTCTTCGGCGGGCTCGTCTGTCGCTTCAGACTCGGCCTCGTCTTCGGGCGGGGCGGGCGGCGAGTCCAGCACCGAGCGGGCCGTTTCCAGGACGCCCTGTGCCAGCCCCATGTCGTAGGCCGGCCACTCGCCGGGCCGGTAGGCCCACGAGTTGGGCAGCAGCGGGCTATCGGCCAAAATCGCGCGCCCGCCGAGGTGCGTTGCGACCAGGGTTGCCCGGTCCACGGCATGGGCCAGCGCCAGCCGCACGCGCAGATTGCGCAAGAACCAGACCGAGTCGCGCTGCCAGTTGTAGATCAGCACGCCGACGTGCGGCTCGATGGCCGTGTACAGGCTGAGGCCGGGAACCTGCTGGGCCTGTTCCTGCCGCGCAGGCGGCACGCGCCCGAGGCTGTTCACTTCGCCCCGGTCGTACGCGTCCAGCGCGGACCGGAAGTCCGGATAGGTCCGGAAGACGATCCGGTCGAGCGCGAACCCTTCGGCGCCCTCGGGACGCTGGCGGTAGACCGGCGCGGCGCGAAGCTGGATGCCGTCGATCTGGCCGTTGGACGCGGTGAGCGTCTCGATCTGGTACGGGCCGGTGCCGATCGGCGCCAGGTTGAAGCGGTGCTGTCCCAGCGCCTCGACCGGCGCGCCGCGCAGCGCGTGCTCCGGGACGATCCCGATCCGGAGCTGGTCGAGGAACGACGCCAGCGGCTGCGTCAGGCGAAAGCGAACCAGGAACTCGTCGAGCGCCTCGACCTCGACCGTCCGCCAGAATTCATGCAGCTCCGGCGCGCCGGGGAAGAGGGGATTGCTGAGCAGATCGAACGTGAACGCGACGTCTTGCGCCGTGAAGGGGATGCCGTCCTGCCACAGGATATCCTGGCGCAGGACGACGATGTACACCAAGCCATCGTCCGAGATCGTCCAGGATTCGGCCAGGTCGGGCACGATCTCGCCGTATTCGTTGGCGGCGGTCAGCCCCTCGAAGATGAGCGCGGTGATGTCCCGGTCGACCGGGTTATACGTCGCCAGCAGCGGGTTGAGCTTGCTGATCTGGCCGACCAGCGCCTCGACCAGGATCGATTCGGGCGGGACCGGCGTCGGGTTGGGCGGCAGCGGTTGGGTGTCGAGCGCGGGCTCGGGCGAGGGTTCCGGGGATGGGTCGGTGGGCGCGGGCGTGCTGGTGGGGGCCGTCTGGGCGGCCTGCGGCGTCTCGTCGGGCTGGGCGATCAGCGCGAGCGCCATCAAGATGCTCGCCATCACCAGGGCGAGAAACGGCCAGCGTAGTCCCTTCAGCATAAGCTCCTCCTGAAACACAACGAGGTGTTCTGCACGCATGCAAAACACCCCCCATGTGATCGTGATTGGTTTGCTGGTCTGCGCGGGCCGGTCAGATCTTCTGAATCAGCAGTTGGATGATGGCGTTGCCCAAAAACGCGACCGACAGCCCGACCGTGATCTGGAACAGGGTTTTTTCCAGGCCGCGGCGAGTCTTGGTGATTCCCATGCTGTCCGAACCGCCGAACAGACCGCCCAGCCCCTGCCCTTGAGCCTGGAGGACGATCACGACGATCAGGGCGATGGAGGTCAAAATCTGGATGAATTGCAGTGCGTCTTGTACGGACATGTTGAGTCTTTCTCCTCGGTGTCAAGCGGGGCGATTATAGCACGCCTGCGCCGCGTTGCAAGGGTGAGTCTGGCGCGGCGGGGACGGATCGCCGCCGGGTCGGGCAATGCCCATCCCAGGCGCGCGGGGCGCCGGCCTCCCGCGAACATCCTATTGTCAAGCGGGCACGGTTCGGGTAAGATTAGGGGTGACGCGGGCATGGTGTAGCGGTAACACAACAGCCTTCCAAGCTGTCATCACGGGTTCGAGTCCCGTTGCCCGCTTCCGGCGCCCGGCTCACCGGGCGTTTTTGGCCCCTGGGCCTGTAGCTCAGCGGTTAGAGCAGCCGGCTCATAACCGGTCGGTCGCAGGTTCGAATCCTGCCAGGCCCACTATATTTGACGTGAAACGAACCAGCATCCGCCCGCTGGTTCTTTCGTTGTGGGCCGCGTTTGCCTCGCCACCGTCACACGATCTGCTCGTAGATCGCCATCAGTTGTTCGTAGTTGCGTTCGGCGGTGTAGTTTGCCTCGAATTCCTCCCGCGCTGCCTTGCCCATCTGTCGACTATCGCCCGGCTGCTCGAACACCTGCGCGGCTTTCACCGCCAGATCGTGGGCATCACCTGCGCGGAAGTGCAGCCCTGTCTCCCCATCCTGAATCATTTCTGCGGCTGCTCCCAGGTTGGACGCGATCACCGGCGTGCCCGTGGCGAACGCTTCGATGATCACACGCGGCATCCCCTCGTAACACAACGAAGGGAACACGAGGCAGGTCGCATGTTGCAGCCAGGAGTAAACCTGCTCATTGGGCTGTCTTCCCAACCAGGTGATGGCGGGATGCTGCGCGGCGGCCTGCTGGACCCGCTCGCGGAGCGGGCCGTCGCCAATCAGCCTGAGCGGCAGCCCTGGCGCATGGGTTTGCCAGGCTTCCAGCATCGTTTCGATCCCCTTTTCGGGCGACAGCCGCCCGATGAACAACGCGTAACCGCCGGTGCCGTCCCCTGCGGCGGGGGCGGGATGCACGAAGTTGGGCTTGATCGCGATTTTGCCGGCGGGCAGGCCATTGGCGACGAACTTCTGCCGCGCAAACTCCGTCAGCACGATGTAGCGATCGACGGCGCGCTGCCACGTGCCGGCGTAGTGGTGCGACACCAGCATCAGCGCAACCACTGCCGTCGCGAGTCGGCTCTGGCGATAACACGCGTATCGCACGCCCGGCCATTTGAGGTGGCGCTGCGCGCAGAGCTCGCAGACCTGCCCCTCTCGGAAGCAGACAGCGCTGGGGCACAACAGCCGGTAATTGCGCAGAGTCTGTACCACGGGCACCCTCGCAGCGCGCGCAGCGTAGTAAGCAGCGGGAGAGATCAGGGGAAACGTGTTCTGAAAGTGGGCAACGTCTGGTCGCTCGCGGCGAATCAAGGCGCGCAGCTCGTTGTAGACACGCCGGTTCCAGAACGTAACCTGGGCAGCCCGCAGCGAATTCATCGAGGCGAACGCGTCATTGTGCTGGGTATAGCGAATGACCGTGTGTCCGCGATCTTCGAGTAAGGCCGTCTCGCTCCGAAAGCTCTCGTCCTCGCCCCCCGGTTGCTGATAGAAATTGTGCGCGATCAGGATTCTCATGATTTGTAGGCCAGATAGTACGGTTCACCATCCACAACAAAGCTTTGTAGAACAGTGTGTAACGCGCGGTGTGCGGGATTGGCGCTGTATTGTATATACCATCGCAGGCGACGTGGGCGGCTGTATCCCGCTTTCGAGAGCAACAGTTCGAGATTCTGGGGAGAAAAAAGGTACAGATGGCCCGGATTACGCACTTCTTTCCACGCGGCCCGCTTCACCCTGCAACTGATTCCAGCAACATTCGGTGTCGCCAAGAACAACCAGCCATTATCCGAAAGATACGGCCCAAGCTGGCCGATCGTCTCCACTGGAGTGGGCAAGTGCTCTATCACATCAATCGACACAATGCCGTCGAAGCGGGTCCCTTGCGGGATGTCGGCCAGTTGTTGAAACACGCTTATTCCACGCTGCTGGAGATATGCGTAGCCAAACGGTTCGACCGCTACCACGCGCGCCCCTAAAGACGCCAGCGCGGCGGCTGTTGCCCCTCGTCCTGCCCCAAAATCTAGAATGGTCAAGCCAGCAAAGCTCGGTAACCGGAGAGAGTGAAGTAGCTGTGCTGCATAATGGCCTGCCAGATAGGAGTTAGTTCCTCCTGTCTCGCGCGAATTCTCTTCGGGGGCGGTCCAGCTTCCATCATACAGGTTGCCCAATTCTTGCTCAGTAGGTTGCGGGTTGCGCATGAGCAACTTGCAGTTTGTGCATCGCCATACCGCTACGGTGGGCCAGAGCACCCTTATCGGTGCGTCGCATACTGGACATTGTTTGAAGTTCACAGCCATCACCGCCTGATTGCCCATAAGAGATGCTTGGCGATACTACGAGCAGAATCGAGAAGAACGTTCCCGGACGGTGCGTTGAGAATGGCGTCACGCACTGATATTGAATCAGCTTTCTCGTTGATAGCGATGGTCTCGGGAGAGCGTAAGGGAAAGATCATAGGCGCGGTTTCCAGCTCATGAATCAGGCGTTTCCTGAACGTATTCGAAGCGTCAGCTCCCGCGCCTATGTTCGAAACAAGGTTCACGTTAGGCGTAACAGCATATCCATTCTGTACTGCGCAGGCAAACACCCATTGAGCGGACCATGTGTCGGTTTTCCCCGCAATGACCTTATTCCAGATAAAGCGCCGGTAGTTGCGCTCGTGTTGGCTGGAAAACGGTGTCAAATATTGGTGTTTCTTCCTACTTTCACGCCACAATTTCATATCAGCATCGTAATGTTGCCACGCCCTACGCCACGTTGCCCATCCCCAAATGTGCGGATGGCGCGAAAAATAGTAACTCGTGTCGATGGACACACGTCCGCGCAGAAAATTGTTCCCGCTGATATGCATCACGCGCGGCTCATCGCGGTAATAGCTCAACAACTCTTCGCAGAAGCGAAAAAAGGTTATATCGGGCAGACAGTCATCTTCAAGGATGATCGCTTCTTCGACCTGGGAAAACACCCAATCGATACCGCTCGAAACGCGGCGCTTCAACCCCATGTTCGTTTCGGCATAGTCCGTTCGCACGTCGCAGTCCCAATCCACAGTGTCAATGATGGCGCGAGCCGCTTCACAACGCGGCGCTTCTTCGGGCGTGCGCGGCCCGTCGGCAATAACAAACAACTGCCTGGGGCGTGCCTGACGGATTACCTCAAAAACGCGCTGTGTGGTGTTGGGACGTTTGAAGATGATAAAGGCGATCGGTGTTTCAAGTTGAATCGACATAAAAATCCTCTGCACGAATCTCTTTAGCGGCGATCAAGTTAAGCAGTGATTCACGCGGGACACTGACCAGCTCCGATATCAAAGACGGCACTAATACCCCCCACGCCTCGCAGCGAAAAAAAACATACCCGTACTGATGAAGGTATTCAAGCACATCAGCTCCTGTGTGGCCAAAGCGCGCATAATTTCGCGGGCTGTATTCGAAGACTAACACAGGAGCGTAATCTGGCGGTTGCTTGAGCAAACGTGTAGCCCCTTTGAGCACCTCCAGTTCTGCTCCTTCCACGTCGATCTTGATCAAATTCACCGGTAGATTGCCCATCCATTCCCATACCGAATCCAGAGATCGGATGGGAACCTGAATAGTCCGGGTAATGTCCTTGCGATCAGCCGTGCGAGAAAGCAGCGCCGAGATTGACGCTTCACGGTGCAGCTCAAAAGCGGCTTCGCCGTCATGGTCGGCTGCAGCGGTCTCAAATACATGCACCTGCGTCACCTGGTTTAACATCACGTTGCGCCGCAGGACTTCGGCCATTTCTGGATTGGGTTCGAAAGCATACACCCGCCCCGTGCTACCCACGCGGTGCGCAGCAAGCAGCGTGTATTCACCCAGGTGTGCCCCCACATCGAACACCACCTGGCCGGGGTGTAAAAAGCGCGTTATAAATTGAGCGATCGCGGGCTCGCTGTTGCCCAGGTAATAGATCAGCGCACCGGCCCCCGTCCGCGGCACCAAAACGGGGACATCTCCGCTCAATGTCATCGGCCATAGCGAATGATTCAACCGCCAGCGTATTTTCCACCAGGCACGCCGCCATAAGGCCTTTACCGGCGATTGCCGCATATCCGAACGACTGAATGATTGGCGAATGCGCAGCACGTACCGTTTAAGACACGGCATGTTTTTACCTCACGAATTTTCTGCAATACGTTTGCGCGCGGTATAAATCAACCACATGCCCATCAGCAGCAGAACCGGGATACGCAGCCCGGCGCTGAGGATCAGCCCGCCTACGGCTCCCTTCAAAGCATAGGTGGTCACCAACCACAAACCAGCGGTCAAGGTCACTACTGCGCCGACGGCATCCACGATAGGAACAAACAGCGTCTTGCCAATAATCTTCAGGCCCATGATCCAGATTGATATGACGCTGGTCAGAACCGGGATCAGCGCCATACCGGGCAGTAACCAACGGCTGTCTGCAAATCTGCCATTGTAAAGCAGCGTAAACACGGGTTTCCCCAAAACGATCATCAACAGCAAAAACGTTGTCGAAAATCCGAGCAGCAAGACGGTAAATACCCCCAGGTCGCGCATCAATATGCCTGCACCGTGTTGATCATAGCGCCGTGTCGCCCAGGGAAAAAACAACAAATTCATGGCCACAAGAATTTGAAGGATCGGGTTGATCAGGTTTTGCAGGGCTTTCAGGGCCGCGACATCCTCCAGGCTCAGCAATGTACCGGTCACAACAAAGTAAGCGTTGCCGGAGAGCCAATACAGCGCCGCCGAAAACAGTAACCAACGACCATAAACCCAGTTTTGACGAAGAACATCCCGGCTAACAAGCAGAGAGGCCAGCGCCAGGTGGTCTTTGCGCAGCAAATGCACCAATAGCATGCCGGCAGCTACCCCTGCTATCCCGTTCCACACGAGAATCGAAAGTGGCGTCAGGATATGCAGTTGGTGCAAAACAGCCGTTCCAATGAGCAAAAACAAAGAATAGAGCAGTGTGCCGCTTAACGCCCGGCCAGTCTGCCCATGAACGTAACATGCCCGGCGAGTGAGCCAGAAAAACAGGATCAGACTGTGCCCAAGACCCAGCCCCAAAAACGCGCCAACGAGTGCTGAGTCTGGAGCGTATCCATAGGTTATACCAGCCGCAATGAGCAGCCCGGCGCTTGTGAATACGCCCCCCCGCATATGCAGTTGTGTGAGTTGTTTGAGGTAGGCGACAAAGTGGCCGAAATGCTGGACAGACCCAAAAATCGCCATCGGCTCCAGCAGCAAGACGTTGTAGAACCCGGAAACCAGCAAAAAGATCGAATACGCGACGGAATACGCCCCGTAGTCGCTCTCGGACATCCAGCGCGCCAGCAGCACGCTCACCACGAAGTTGGAACCGGAGAACAGGCCCTGGTCCAGCACGGCGAGCGTGCCCTTACGCGCCCACCGCACGTATCGACCGTGGTCCTGCCGGGGAAGCGAAATCCTGAACGATCGCACGCGTCGGGTCCTTGGCACGCTGTCAGTCCTGCCCATCGGGCAGGGGAATCTGCCGCAGTCTGGCGATCTGGAGGAGCACGAGAACGACAAACAACGGATTATAAACCAGGTACCGCCGCCACAGGCGGCGCGGCTCCTGCAGCAGCCGGTACAACCACTCCAGGCTATGGCGCATCATCCAGCGCGGGGCCTGCTGCTTCTGCCCGGACAGAAAATCGAACGCCGCTCCCACGCCGATCAGCACCGGGGCATTCAACCGGTCGCGGTGCTCGGCCATCCAGATATCCTGCTTGGGGCAGCCAAGCCCCACCCACACAATGTCCGGGTCAGCCTCATTGATTCGATCGACGACGGCGCGATCTTCATCGGCGCTGAGCGGGCGAAACGGCGGCGAATACGTGCCGGCAATGGGCAGGTCGGGGAACTGCTGGCCGAGCATCCCGGCCAGGCGCTCGGGCGTGCCTTCGGCGCCGCCAAAATAATACTGCCGGTAGCCGCGCTGCGCCGAGAGCGCGCTCAACGCCAGCATCAGGTCCGGCCCATACACCCGCTCGACCGGGTGATGCCCCAACCGGCGGCTCAGCACCACCAGCGGCATCCCGTCGGGCGTGACCAGGTCCGCCCGGTTGACGATCGCCCGGTAGCCCGGCCTGGACTGGGTTTCCATCACCGTATGGACGTTAGCGACGACGACGTAAGCGCGCCGCCGTTCCTCGATCCAGCACGCGACCTGGTCCAGCGCCTGCTGCATGGTGATGGCGCTGACGCCTGCGCCCAGGATGTTCGTGCGGGGAAGTGACGGGCAGCGTGACACAGCATCTCCAATTGGTCAGAAGGCTCCATGGCCCAGGACAACGGCTTTGATCGTGCGCAGCAGGATTTTGACGTCGAGGAGCAGAGAATAGTGCTGAATATAGTACAGGTCGTCTTCGGTGTGCAAGTGCATCGGCTTGTCGCTGCGCCCGTTGATCTGCCACCACCCGGTGAGCCCCTGCGGCACCTCGAAGCGCTTGCGCTGCCAGGGTTCGTACATGTCCACCAGCCACGGCATCTCCGGGCGCGGCCCGACGAGGCTCATCTGCCCGAGCAGGATGTTGAACAACTGGGGCAGTTCGTCGAAGCTGGTGCGGCGCAGAAAACGCCCCACCCGCGTCACGCGCGGATCGTCTTCGTGCTTGTGGATGACGTTCCCCTCGTCGTCAACGTGATTGTGATTCGCCTGGAGTTGCTCGGCATCCTGGCGCATGGTGCGGAACTTGAGGATGGTGAACGGGACGCCCCCCTCGCCAACCCGTTTTTGCCTGAACAGGATGGGGCCAGGGCTGTCCAGCCGGATCGCCAGCGCGATCAGCGCCATGATGGGCAGCGCCGGAATGAGCACCAGCCCCGTCACGATCAGGTCGAACGCGCGCTTCTCGATCCGTTGGAACGGATCGAGCACCGGCTCCTTGAGGGTGAGCAGCGGCATCCCGCTGAAGCTCTCGAAGTCGAGGCGCAGAAAGACCAAATCGAAGTAGTCGGGGATGAGCCGGATGTTCACCGGCAGCGCCTGGAGTTTGTAGATGAGCTGGCGCGTGTTGTGGGCATCGTCACGCGGCAGCGCGATGACGACCTCCTCGATATCGTGGCGCACAGCCACGTCGAGCGTCTCATCGATCGTGCCGAGGATCTTGCCGTCGATCGCCTCGTCGCCGTGCTCCGGCCCCACGAACCCCGCGACGACCAGCCCCATCCACGCGTGCTCGCGCACCGAGCGCGCGACCGCCGTTGCGATCTCCCCCGTGCCCACGATCAACACGCGCCGCGTGTGGTAGCGGTAACCGTTTCGCGAGAGAAACCCGGCGCGCAGCACGATGCGATGCAGGATGACCAGCAGCACGTCGAGGCCGAAGAAATAGAGGATGAGCAAGCGCGAAATGTCGCGATAGCTGAAATACAACACGCCCGCCAGGATGAGCCACGCAAACAGCGACGCCTCGACAACTTTGACCAGCTCTTTGCTCAGGAACGAGATTTCGCGAGGATCGTAGGCGTTGAGCGTCAGGAACGTGATCGCCCAGATGATGGCGGCCAGCCCGTAGACGGCGTGAGGGACGTTCTCGCCGATGTTGTCGCCCAGATCGCGGCCCAGGGGCACGACGTAGCGGACCTGCGTCGCCAGGAACAGCGCCAGGCACACCAGCACCACGTCCGACAAAAAGAGAAACAGGGTGAATCGCAGGCTGAACTGTTTGCTCATGAGGATGCAATCCCGGTCGCAGAGACGCCTCTGCCTCAACGTTTTCTTTACGTTCTTTAGTATACGATAATTATCTTCCGCGATCGGCCTGCGCGGGGAAATTTCAGACGGTTTTCATGAGCGTCAGCCGGCACGCTCGCCGGAGGCTGACAGGTCCGCGATCCGCTCGGGTACGGTCGGCGCGTGGGGGTCGGCTTTCAGGATCATGTCATAGCGCTCGCGCGCCTCGTCGACGTTGCCCCGCCCGGCTTCCCACTCGGCCAGTTTCAGCCACGGCTCGTAGGCTATCGGGCTCATCACCGGGACGCGCGCCTGCGGCAGGATGTCCAACGTTCCCCGCATCCGGTACACGCCGTCGAAGCCGAGACGGTAGTCTTTGGGGAACGCCGCCGCGCGTGCCAGGTAGAGCGCGATCTCGTCGCCGGTGAGATCCTGCTGCTCGGCGAGGCGCACCAGGATATACCAGCCCCATTCGCTCTTCGAAGCGCCGGTGAAGATCGCCTTGCGCGCCAGTGTTTCGACGCGGTCGGCGAGATCCGGCGTGAGCTGCCCGGTGTGGAGCAGCGTCTCCGCCCGCAAGAGCAGCGCGTTGTCCTGCACGTAGAAACAGTAAACGCAGGGCGATCCGCTCGCGTCCGGCCACAAGACGCGCAACTGCTCTTCGACCTCCGCCGGAGCCGGATCGCCCAGGGCGGGGATGCGCTCGATCGCGCCCGAATAGACCAGCAGGCTGATGCCGGTTTCGGTGCCGGCGTAATGCGCGATGGCATCTTCCAGGAATGCCGGTCGGTCGGGCTGCGCCGGGTCGTGCCAGAAAGCCGACGCCGCGAGCCAGGGATGGTCGCCCAGCGCTTCGCGGTAGGCGGCGCGGGCCATGTCAACGTCCCCGGCAAGCTCGTAGTACTCGCCCAGTTTGAGCTGGTAATCGACCAGCGGGGGCCGTATGCGGTAGGCTTTCGTCGCGGCGTCTATGGCGCGCCGGTAGTCGCCGGCTTGCGCGTACAGCGCCGCGAGGTTGTGCCACCCGGCATCCCAGATCGCGTTGCGCTGAAGGCTGTCTTCGAAGGCGGCGATGGCATCCGCCAGGTAGACGTCCGGCGCGTCAGCGGCAAGCTCGCCCAAAATGACCGCTTCCTCCAGCACGTACAGGTCCAGCCAGGGATCGGCGTCTTGCGCTTCGCGGACCCTGTCGAGTGCCTCCACCATGCGGCCCTGCGCCATGTGCACGCTGGCCTGCTGTTGTTTCACCGCCCCCCGGTGAATGGGGATGAACGCGATCTGCCCGCCTACCAGCACGGTCGCGGCCAGGGCGAACCGCACATTGGGCGCGGCGACGCGGCGGGGCCGCGCTGCCGTGTGGGGCGCGGGGGCTGCATCGTGCGCGACGGTGTACGCGAGAAAGATCGCCAGGGGGACGATGAACTGCGTCTGGATGAACGCGTCGACCATGTTGTGCACGCTGAACGCCAACACCGCGGCCAGGATGCCTTCCAACCGCCGCCGAACCGACTGGGGGGCATGGGTCCACGCGGCCCACCAGATCCGCCCGGCGCGGACCACGACCCACAGCGCCAGGGCGACCAGCAGGACGCCCCCCTCGGCCAGGATGTTGAAGACGATGTTGTGCGCGTGGTCCAGGGAGAGATAGCCCTGGGAATAGTCCCAGTTGCCGTAAAACAGGCGAATCCCCTTGAACTGCAGCGGCCCGATCCCGGTCAGCGGGTAGTCTTCGAAAATGCGGACGGCGCTGTACCACAGGTCCAGGCGGGCGACGTCGTTCGGGTTGGGATGGCTGGGGGCGATGATGATCTGGTACAGGATGACGCACGCGACGATTCCCCCCAGCGTCGCCAGGGCCAGCACCATGCCCGGTGACACCAACGGCTGCACGCGCCGGGGAAACCGCGCGCGCACGTCGGGCCGCAGCAGCCAGATCAGCGCCATGAACGCCACCAGCGCGGCCAGCGCCAGGTAAGCGCCCCGTGACTGTGTCAGGATCAACACGCCCAGCAACCCCGCCGCCAGGGCGCGCAGGCCCCACTTGAGATCGGTTTCGCGGCTCGTGTTGCTCCAGGCCAGGGCCACGGGGATGAGGATGACCGTGAAGGCCCCGGTGGGGTTGTTGTGGTTGAGCGGCGCGCTCAGCTCGTGAATGACCGGCGGGATGGAAAAAAAGCCGCCGACCTCCGGCCACGACTGGCCGCTGATTCCCGGCAGGACCGGGACGCCAAAATACCACAGCAGCATCTCCACCGCGCCCAGGATGACGACCACGCCGCCGGTGAAAAACAGCCCTTCGAACAGCCACCGCCGCTTACCGCTCCGCATCAGGTCGACGGCGATGAAGAACAGCATGATGTGGATGAACGTGACCCAGATGAACTCGAAGCTGACGCGCAGGCCCTCGCCGAACAGCGCCGCCACCAGCCACCCGCCGCCGAGCGCCCACAGCGGCCCGTCGATCCGCGTGACCGGGAAGGGGCGCTTGCGGAGTGCGAGGCTGACGAGCCAGGCCGCGACGACGAACGCGCTGCCCAGTTGGTGAACGATCTTGAGGATGGGATGCCACTCGACCACGCCCCCAAAAAGCGACGCGTAGACGATGAAGAAGACGACCGCGATATGAGCCAACGTTGAACGCATAGCCCGCCACTCCGCTCGATGATGACACGGGTATTGTGGCACCAAAAGCCGATCGAGGACAACGCCGCCGGGCGCCAAAGTGTTAGGGTTATGTTCGGATGTTCCACCGGCTGCCGCGCGCCCGCAATGGCGCGATCCTCGCCGCCCGGCAGCGGAGAATCCCGGCAACTCTTAGATTTGGCTTGACAAACGTGCTGAAATCGCCTTTAATTGAGGTTAGGCGAACGTTCGCCTGACGCGTGCTGGCCGATAGACTTTATTTAAACAAGTGGCCTCATGGCTAAAAAAGTTACGCTCAAAGATGTCGCCAAACACGCCGGAGTCAGCTACCAGACTGTCTCCAAGATCCTCCGCGGCCAGATCCAGGTGACGCCCGAAGTGCGCGCCCGCGTGCAGCGCACCGTCGAGGAGCTGGGCTACCGGCCCAACGTCACCGCCCGGAACCTCCGCACGCAGGCCAGCCACCTGATCGGTTACTCGTGGCAGCCGTCGCGCCAGAACTTCCTCAGCCCCATTCTCGAAGAGTTCGAGCAAAGCGTGGTCGAGGCCGCCGAAAAACGCGGCTATCACATCCTGCTGTTTCCCCAGCCCGAAGGGACGGATTCATCCAAGACGTACGAGGAGCTGGTGTATTCCGGGCGCGTGGACGGGTTCATCCTGTCGGACCTGGGCTACGACGATCGCCGCATCCCGGCGCTGCAGGCGTTGAACATTCCCCTGGTGGCGTTTGGACGCACCCATTGTGACGACTGCACCTATTCGTTCGTCGATGTCGACGGGCGCGCGGGCGTGCGGCTGGTCGTCAAGCACCTGCTCAACCAGGGGCACGAGCGGATCGCCGTGCTGGCGTGGCCGGAAGAATCGCGTGTGGGGACGGATCGCCTGTCGGGCTACCTGGACGCGATGAACGAGGCCGGCATCCCGGTCGATCCGGCGTGGGTGAAGCGCGGCGCGGGGGAATACGACTATGGCTATGCCGCCGCGCACGAGCTGCTGGCCCTGCCGGCGCGGCAGCGGCCCACCGCCATCGTGACCGTCTTCGACCTGATCGCCATCGGCGCCATGCACGCCATCGACGAGCGGGGGCTGGTCGTCGGGCGCGATATCGCCGTGACCGGCTTCGACGACATGCCGGTGATCGTCTATTTGCGACCGGGCCTGACCACGCTGCGCCAGCCCGCCTGGGACGTCGGGCAGCGCGTGATCGAGATCCTGGTCGACCAGTTGGAAGGGAACACGTCCGAGGCGAGGCAGGTGCTGCTGCCGCCCGAATTGATTATCCGCGAGTCCAGCCAGGGCTACCAACCAAGCTAGGGGCATCGATGACGTTAAAAGCGCTGATCTGCGATCTGGACGGTGTCATCGTCGACACAGCCGAATTTCACTACCAGGCGTGGAAGCAGTTGGCCGACGAAGAGGGCCTGCCCTTCGACCGCGCCGCCAACGAGCACATGCGCGGCGTGCCGCGCCGGGAGTCGCTGTTGATGCTGCTCAAGGGGCGGCGGGTCGAGGAAGCCCGGATGCAGGAGATGATGGATCGCAAGAATCGCTATTACCAGGCGCGGCTGGCCCAGATCACGCCGCAGGACCTGCTGCCGGGTGTGGAGTCGCTCTTTTTTTTGCTCGAACAGGCGAACGTTCGCCTCGCGATTGCGTCGGCCAGCCATAACGCCGCCTCCGTCCTCGACCGCCTGGGCATCGCCGGGCGCGTGGACGTCCTGGCGGACGGGGCCAGCGTCACGCGGCAGAAACCCGCGCCGGACCTGTTCCGCTATGCCGCGGCGCGGCTCGACGTCCTGCCCAGCGAATGCCTGGTGATCGAAGACGCCGCCGCCGGAGTCGAAGCGGCGCTGATCGCGGGAATGCCCTGCCTGGCCCTGGGGCCCGCCGGGCGCTTCGCCGGCGTCGAGCGCAGGTACGGCCCGCTGCCCCGGCGCGACACCCTCGCCGGCCTCCAGATGGCCGACCTCGAGGCGGCAGCGACGCGCTCCGCCACGTGGGAAGTAGCGCAGTCCGGCTTCAGCGCGGACAACCAGCACCACATGGAAACCGTCTTCACCACGGGCAACGGCTACTTTTGCAGCCGGGGCAGCCTCGAGGAAGGCTATCCCGGCGACCACCCGCTGACCCTGGCGCACGGCATTTTCGACGACATCCCGATCCTGCAAACCGAGCTGGCGAACCTGCCCGACTGGCTGGACGTGGCGATCGCCGTCGACGGGCACCCCTTCCGGCTGGACCGGGGCGAGTGCCTGAGCTTCAAGCGCCACCTGAACATGGCCCAGGGCATCCTGAGCCGCGAAGTACGCTGGCGGGCGCCGCATGGCGCGGTCGTGGACCTGACCTTCGAGCGGTTCGCCAGCTACACGCACGAGCATATCGGGGCGCTCCGCGTGCTGATCACCCCGGTCGACCGGCCCTGCCGCATCACCGTCGAAACCGGGATCGACGGCCACGTCGCCAACGAGGACCTGCTGCACTGGAACCACGTCGCGCAGGGCCAGGCGGACGGCGGCATCCTCTGGCTGCACAGCCGCACGCGCCACAGCGCGCTCGACCTGGCCGCGGCGGCAGCAATCGACATCTCACTGCCCATCGAGCCCACCATCCAGCAGTGCCCCGGCCAGCCGCGTTTCATCCTGTCGGGCGAAATCGACGCAGCCCAGACGCTGCAAGTCGATAAGCTGGTGAGCTACACCGCCAGCCGCGACGCCGTGCCGGACGCCGCCGGTGTGGTGGGCCGCGCGGTCGAGGCGCTGGCCGGGCAGTCCTACGAGGCGCTGCGCGCGGCGCAGGTCCGCGCCTGGGACGATCTCTGGCGGGACTGCGACGTCCTCATCGAAGGCGACGACGAAGCCCAGCTCGCCATCCGGTTTCACCTGTTCCAACTGCTGATCGCCGCGCCGCAGCACGACGAGCGCGTCAGCATCGGCGCGAAATCGTTGAGCGGCTTGGGCTATCGCGGGCACGTGTTCTGGGACACGGAGATCTTCATCCTGCCGTTCTTCAGCTATACCCAGCCGCGGATGGCGCGCAACATGCTGCTGTATCGCTATCACACGCTGGCGGGCGCGCGCCGCAAAGCCGCCCAAAACGGGTACAGCGGCGCCCAGTTCGCCTGGGAAAGCGCGGCGACCGGCGACGAGGTCACGCCCACCTGGGTCCCCAGCTTCGACGGCAGCCACCTGGTGCGCATCTGGACGGGCGACATCGAGATTCACATCTCGGCGGATGTCGCCTACGCCATCATGCAGTACTGGCAGGTCACCGGCGACGACGCGTTCCTGCGCGATTACGGGGCCGAGATCATCCTGGACACGGCGCGCTTCTGGGGCGACCGGGCCGAGCCGGTGATGGTCGACGGCGAGCGCCGCTATGCCCTGCGCGACGTGATCGGCCCGGACGAGTATCACGATCACGTCGACAACAACACCTACACCAACCGCATGGCCCAGTGGCATTTGCAGACGGCGCTGGACGTGCTGGGCTGGCTGGACGCCGGGCACCCCGGCAAGGCGCGCGCCCTGCGCCAGCAGCTCGACCTGACCCGCGACGTCACACGCCACTGGCAGGACGTGATCGACCACATCACCATCCACCACGATCCTGACACCGGGCTGATGGTGCAGTTCGAGGGCTTCTTCGACCTCAAGCGGGTCGATCCCGAGACGATCGCGCGGACGGACCGCTCGATGCAGGTCGTGCTGGGGATCGAAGGCGCGAACGAGAGCCAGGTGCTCAAGCAGGCCGACGTGATCATGCTGTTGTGCTTGCTGCGCGACGAGTACGACGCCCGGACGTGGCAGCGGAACTGGGACACCTACATGCCCATCACCGATCACCGCTACGGGTCGTCGCTGGGGCCGAGCTTCCACGCCTGGGCCGCCTGCGAGATGGGCCAGCCGGACGAAGCCTACGAGCACTTCATGCTGGCCGCCCGCGCCGACCTCTACGACGTGCGCGGCAACGCCCACGACGGCATTCACGCCGCGTCGGCGGGCGGCCTGTGGCAGGCGGTCGTCTTCGGATTTGCCGGTTTGCGGCTGGCGGGTGAGGAGATCGTCGTCAAGCCGCGCCTGCCCGCTCACTGGAAACGTGTATCGTTTGCGATCCGCTATCGTGGCGAGAGGGTTCACGTGGAGACAACCCAAGGAGGTGAAACGCGACTTACTCGAAAACCGGAACGCTAAAGCCAAAGACTATTCGACCGTATCCAATCAAGTTCTTTAGGAGAGAACACGATGCGTAAACTCAGCGTATTGACCCTGGTTGTGGTGTTGGCCCTGGTCGTTTCCGCGGCGGGCGCCGCGCTGGCCCGCCAGAACGTCGAGATCACCCTGATGGGGTGGTCGTCGTCCACCGAGGAAAACGACGCCCTGCTGGCGCAGGTCGCGGCGTTCGAGGCAGCCAACCCCGACATCTCGGTGAACGTGCAGCTTGTGCCGGAATACGACACGACGATTCAGGCCGCCTTCGCGAGCGGTGATTCGCCGAACGTATTCTACGTCGACAGCTCCAAACTGCCGGACTGGGCCGAAGCCGGTGTGCTGGCATCGGGGGAAGGCATGATCGAGAACCTGGACGATCACTACGAGTCGCTGCTGGAAGCGTTTACCTACGACGGTACTCTGTACTGCCCGCCCAAAGACTTCTCGATCATGGCGCTCCAGTATAACAAAGATATGTTCGATGCGGCAGGGCTCGACTACCCCACGCCGGACTGGACCTGGGACGATCTGCGCACGGCGGCTGAAGCCCTGACCGGCGAGAACGAAGCAGGCCAGAAGGTCCTGGGCCTGGTCACCCCGCCCAACTTCGAGCGCTGGCTGCCGTTCCTGTACCAGGCTGGCGGATCGGTCCTCAACGAGGACTGGACCGAAGTGACCCTCGACAGCGACGAAGCGCGTGAGGCGCTGGAGTTCTACATCGGCATGGTGAACGACGGCATCGCCGGCCCGCCCTCGATGGTCGATGCCGGCTGGGGCGGCGAGGCGTTCGCCCAGGGCCGCGTGGCGCTGGCGATGGAAGGCAACTGGGTGATCTCCTACCTGGTCGAGCAGTTCCCGGACCTGAACTGGGGCGTGACCGAGCTGCCCAGGCACCCCGCTGGCGGCCAGGCGTCGATGGTGTTCACCGTGTGCTACGGCGTCGCGTCGAACAATGACTACCCGGACGAGTCCTGGCAACTGGCGAACTTCCTGACCGGCCCCGAAGGCTCGCAACTGGTCGCGGAAGAGGGCTTCGGCGTGATCCCGCCGGCCATCAGCGCGGCGGACACGTGGCTGGAAGCGATCGGTCCCGAAATCGGTGAGGGCTTCCTGGCCGGCGCGGAGTATGCCCACAAGTGGCAGTTCCCGGTCGGCTTCCAGGATGTGTTCGACACCTTCAACGCCGATCTGCAACTGGCGTTCGAGGGCCAGTACCTCGCGGAGGACGTGATCATCGATACGATTGGCGTGGCCGAGGAGGTTTTGGCCCGGTAATCTCCGATCAACTGAGTTGATGCGCTCTCGCCCGATGGCGAGAGCGCATACCTGCACGCCAAATAGTGTTTGTCGAAGGAGATTACGGATGGCCCAACCCCAAGTCTTGGCGCGGCCAAAAGTCACGACGATGGCCGCCAAGCGGCGCCAGGAAGCCCTGACCGGGTACATGTTCATGGCGCCGGCCCTGGTGATTTTCCTGGTCTTCCTGATCATTCCGATTGGGGCGGCGGTTTACCTGAGCTTCACCGATTGGAATGGCATCACCCCGGTCTTCGACGAAGGCGCTTACGAGCAGGTCGGCCTGGACAACTACCGGGACCTGCTGTTGGGCGAGCACACCGAAGCCGATGGCCGCGTCGTCAAGGCCACCACCCGCCAGAGAGATTTCTTCATCTCGCTCAAAAACACCACGTACTACGTGCTCGGCGTGGTGCCGACCCAGACCTTGCTGGCACTGATCCTGGCCGTGATCGTCAACCAGCGCTGGCTGAAGGCCAAGGGCTTTTTCCGCACCGCCTTTTACTTCCCGTCGATCACGTCGTCGGTGGTGATCTCCATCATCTTCATGTGGATGTTCACGCGCGGCGGCCTGATCAACACGACCATCGGCGCGGTCTTCTCCGGCTACGACAGCAATTCGTTCGTCAACTGGCTGGACGACCCGCGCGGGGTGATTCACATCATCCTCGAGCAGTTCGGCGTCACGCGCGCGAATGTGGGCGACTGGGCGAGCAACCGGTCCCTGGGCCTGACGACCTGGGAGTGGCTCAGCGGGCCGAGCGTGACCATGCTCACGATCATGATCCTGAACACCTGGACCACGATCGGCACGATGATGGTGATCTTCCTGGCCGCGCTGCAAAACATCCCGTCGTCGGTGTACGAAGCGGCGGCCATCGACGGCGCGAACGCCTGGCGGATCTTCCGGCAGATTACCGTTCCCCTGCTGCGGCCCACCACGTTCTTCGTCGTCACGCTGGGCCTGATCGGCTGCTTCCAGGTGTTCGACCAGATCTACGTCATTTCGAGCGGCGGCCCGGCCAAGACCACCCTGACCGTCGCGTACATGGTCTACCAGAACGGCTTCAACCGGTCGGCGATGGGCCTGGCAGCCGCGACGGCGATCATCCTGTTCGTGATCATTTTCGCCTTCACGCTCCTGCAGCGGTTGTTCGTGAGCGAACGCGCGAACGTATAGAGGAGAGAGTACCGATGACCGCCTCAACGACCACCGCGCCGCACGAACGCCGCTCGCCCCTGATGACCGCCCTGACGGTCGTGGGGTGGACCGTGCTGATCGTGTTTGCGGCGCTGGAGATTTTCCCGTTCGTGTTCACGGTGGCGAACTCGTTCAAGTGCCTGCCCGCCGTGCAGTCCTACCCCCGTTCGATCATTCCCGTGCCGCCGTTCGGCGCGGAGTGCCAGACCGAGACGGGCGCCGCCCGGTCGCCGGGGGAGGTCTCCGGCGCGGTGACGTTCAACCCCACGCTGGAAGGGTACGAAGAGATCGCCGACGCCAACCTGCCGCGCTGGCTGTACAACACGGCCATCTTCGCCGTCGCGATCACGATCGGGCGCCTGATCTTCGACTCGCTGGCGGGGTATGCGCTGGCCCGCCTCAAGTTTCCCGGCAACCGGCTGGTATTCTATACTATCCTGGGGACCATGATGGTCCCGGCGATCGTCTTGCTGATTCCGCGGTTCATCATCCTCAAAGAGCTGTCGATGCTCAACACCTACCAGGGGCTGATCGTTCCGCTGGCAGTCGACGCGTTTGGCATCTTCCTGATGAAGCAGTTCTTCGAGTCGATTCCCAACGAAATCGAAGAGGCGGCGATGGTGGATGGCGCGAACCGGCTGACCATGTTCTTCCGCGTCGTGCTGCCGATGGCAACGCCGGCCCTCACGGCGCTGGCGATCTTCAGCTTTCAGGGGGCGTGGAACGATTTCCTGATGCCCCTGCTCATCCTGTCCGGGGACAGCGACCTGTGGACGTTGACGCTGGGCCTCAGCTTTTTGCGCGGCGCGTACGGCGAAACGCTGCGCTGGCACGCGTTCCTGGCCGGGTCCGTGCTCACCACGCTGCCGCTGGCGCTGATCTTCTTCTACTTCCAGCGCTACTTCGTGGAGGGCGTCAGCTACAGCGGGCTGAAAGGATAGCCGCGCGCCAGGGCGCGATGCCCGGCGGAAAGGAAACAGGCCGATGTGGGACGGCATGCGGGCGGCGTTCCGGGGGTTGGGGAACTTCCGGAACCTCGGCTATGCCTACGTGTGGACCAACCTGGCGTTCGTGGCGCTGAGCCTGCCGGTGATCACCGCGCCCGCCGCGTACAGCGCGCTGATGCGTGTCGGCCACCTGGCCCACACCGATCCCACGGAGGCCGATCTGGCCGCGTTTTGGGAAGCCTTCCGGGGCAACTTCCGCCGTTCGCTGCCCTGGGGCGCGGCGAATGTCCTGTTCGCCGTGATCAACTTCAACAACCTGATCGCCTTTGCCAGCATCGACACGCCGCTGGTGATGCTGCTCGAAGGGCTGTGGTTTGTCGCGGCGCTGGCCTGGCTGGGCATGCTGCTCTATACGTGGCCGATCTACTACGAGATGAGCGATCCGGCGGTGTTGGGCGCGGCCCGGAACGCCCTGGTGATGGTCCTGCAAAATCCGCTGTTCACGACCACGCTGTTGATCATGATCGCGCTGTTGGCGGCGGTCAGCACGGTGCTGGTCGCGTGCTGGCTGCTGTTGACGTGGGGAGCCATCGCCGCAATCGCCAACGCCGCCGTGAGGGATCGACTGGAACGCTACCGGGCGAGATCGACCGCGAGCCCGTGACTCGCCATTTGGTGAAATGTCAGGCGGGCTCTCACCGACCAGTCACCCGCGCAGCACGGGCGGCTGGTTTTTTTGTGGTTTCTATATGTCTCGCGCCAACTTATAAAAATTTTAGAAAATAAGTGACGACTGTGTTGAATCCGTTGGATGGGGTTTGGTATCATAGATTTGTGCAGCCAAAATCTTGTTGTACAATAGTCACATCGTTGAGGAACTGACGGGCGTTAAGGGTTGCCGGGCCGGTCGGAATTTTTTGGGGGGGAAAGTCGAGGGATGCGTATTCAACGCCCTATGAGTACCAGAACCTTTTTCAAGCGCGCGGGTCGCCATGTCAAACGCATTGCGCCGCTGGCCGCGATGGACACCGCCATTATCCTGATCGCCTACTACATCGCCTACTCCGCGCGCACCACCAACATGCCCGACCTCAGGCAGGGCGCCAGCTTCATGGCGTTCGCAGTTGCGATCACGCTGATCTGCCTGTACCTGTCGGGCGGCTACCATCGCCTGTGGATGCGCACCAGCGGCCACGACGTGACGGTCATCGTCCGCGCGGCTGTTGGGGCGGCGCTGATCATCGCGGCGGCCAACTACACGATCGAGCCGCGCCCGCTGCCGACGGCGGCGGTGCTGGTCGGGCAAACCCTCTCGCTGATCGGCTTCGTCACGGTGCGCTACCGCTCGCGGGTGATCAGCGGCGCGACGTGGCGCTGGCGCGCCATCTGGCGGCAGGAATTCCCCAACCAGGAAACGCGCGTGCTGATCGTCGGCGCGGGCGACGCCGGCCAGACCACCGCCTGGCGCTTGAAGCACCGCGCCCCGTCGGGCTCGGATTACCGCGTCGTCGGCTTCGTCGATGACGATCCGGCCAAGCAGCATCTTTACGTCGAAGGGTCCGAGGTGCTCGGCGCCCGCGCCGACATTCCGCGCCTCGTCATGGCGCACAATGTGGACCTGATCGTGGTCGCCGTGCACAACATCACCGGCCCCGAATTCCGCGACGTCCTCAGCTACTGCGAGCGAACCAAAGCCCGCATCAAGGTCATGCCCGACGTGTTCGCCGTGATCAGCGAGGACAAGGGCGCGACGGTGCTGCGCGACGTCCAACCCGAGGACCTATTGGGCCGCCAGATCGTCGGCTGGCACGAAGGCGTCGACGTGTCGCCGGTCCAGCAGAAAGTGGTCCTGGTCACCGGCGCGGCAGGGTCGATCGGCTCCGAGTTGTGCCGCCAGATCCTCAAGTACGAGCCGGTCAAGCTGATCCTGCTCGACAACAACGAGAGCGGCCTGCACGATCTGGTCACCGAGCTGATCACCGACGAGAACCGGCACAAGCTGGTGCCCGTTCTGGCCGACATCACCAGCCGCCCCGTGCTGGAGCGCGTGTTCGCGCAGCATCATCCTCGCGTGATCTTCCACGCGGCAGCCTACAAGCACGTGCCCATGCTCGAAGACTACCCGGACGAGTCCATCCGCGTGAACGTGGGCGGCACGCGCCAGGTGGCCGAGCTGGCGATGGAATTTGGCGCGGAGCGGTTCGTGCTCATCTCGACCGACAAGGCTGTGAATCCGAGCAGCGTGATGGGCGCCAGCAAGCGCGTCTGCGAGTTGATGATGCACGCCCTGGCCGAGAAATGCCACAACAGCACGCTGTATACCTCGGTGCGCTTCGGCAACGTGTTGAACAGCCGGGGCAGCGTGGTCCCGACCTTCAACCGGCAGATCGACGCGGGCGGCCCGGTGACCGTCACCGACCCGGAGATGTGCCGCTACTTCATGACCATCCCCGAGGCGGTGAACCTGGTCATTCACGCCGCCTGCCTGACCAAAGGCGACGACCTGTTCATGCTGCAAATGGGCGATGAGGTCCGCATTCTGGACCTGGCCGAGCGCATGATCCGGATGCGCGGCCTGCGGCCCTACATCGACATCCCGATCGAGTTCACCGGCGTGCGGCCCGGCGAGAAGCTGCACGAAGAACTGCACGACCACGTCGAGCAGACGCTGCCGACGGTCCATCCCGACATCCTGCAGCTTGTCACGTCCACCAACGGGCGCCGCATGTCGCAGTTCATGGAGCAGGTGGGCCGGCTGGCGAGCGACGGGCTTGGCGCCGAAAGCAGCCCGATCGACCAGTTGCGCGCGATCATCGTCGACGAGTCCGCGCCGGCTCCGGTCCAGCTTCCGGTCGTGCAGCGCGAAACCGTCACCGTAGAGTGATATGCTCCAACCGGCCTGACTCGCCGCTGTAGGCGGGTCAGGCGTCTTCCCACCGCACTGTGATCGCAAACCCGCGCGCCCGCGCGGCTTCCACGAACGTCGAGGCGGGGACGGCCCGCTCCATCGGCCAGACGCCCGGCGCCACCTGCCCCCGCGCGATGAACTCGGCCATGATGCCCGCGTGCCAGCCGGTGATGCGCTCCATGGCGGTGAAGCCCGTCGCCGGGTCGTAACGATCGACCAGGTCGATGATCACGGCGCGGGGCCTCCCGCCGGCGTCCAGCCCGACGCCTTTGGCGCGCATGACGCACACATCCTCGACCACCGGCGCGCTGATCTGGGGGGCCAGCAGCGCGTGAAACACCTCGCGCGGGACCACGGGCTGCCCCTGGACCATGACCGGCTCCAGCTCGAACAGGCCAAGCTGCTGGTAGGCTTTGAAGGTGGCGTAATGGCCCGGCCAGCGGCAGGTTTTGTTCTGGTAGACCTGGAGCCGGCCCTCGAAGGTGTACGGCGCGGTGCTGGTCCCGCCCGTGGTGGTGAACGCCTCCAGCGCGCCGACGCCGTCGAACGCCAGGTGTTCGAGTTCCTCGAACGCGCCAACCATCGTGATCTGGCCGCCGCGCAGAAATGCGACCTCGCCGTAATACTCGTTGGTCAGCCCGTTGATGTTGAACGTGAGCTGGTAGTTCCACGGCGGGACCGGGTTCTGCGGCAGGCCGCCGTCCCACAGGTACACCTCGCGCGGGTCTAATCCCTCGCCCTCCATCAGCTCGACGGCGTACGCGCCCAGCGTGTTGTTCATGCCGGGGCCCATGCCGCAGTCCGGCACGACGGCGATGCCCGCCGCTTTGGCCTCGGCGTCGCGCTGGAGCTGGGCCAGCACGGTCGGCGTGTGCCCGCCATAGTCCACCATGCTCACCCCGGCCCGCAGCGCCGCTTCCGTCGCCTGGGGGATCATCTCGAACGGCGTGCCGCACAGAAACACGTCCAGCCCGGCGAGCGCCGCGGCCAAGGCGTCGCCGTCGCGGGCGTCCAGTGGGCGCCCCTGCGCGACGCTCCGGCCCAGCAGCCGGTTGATCCGCTCGGCGGCGCGGCGCGCCACGTCCGCATCGCGATCCATCACGAGCACGCTGGCCCCGCCGCCCTGCGCGGCCATATCATACGCGGTGGCGACGCCCTGCCGCCCCGCGCCCACGACACCATACCGGAAATCGCCCATGTTCACCGTCCTTTCGCGGCTCGTCCGACCGGTGGCGCCAGTATAGCAGCGTGCCGCCCCGCGCACGAGCCGCCCGGCCCGCTGGCCCGCGCCCGAATTTGACGGTATTCTGGGCCACCTGTACACTTTTCCACAGAGTCAGGCTGGGGACGGACGCGATGGCAAAACCACATATACTCATGCTCACGCCCTATTTGCCCTACCCACCCACCAGCGGCGGGCGGAGCCGGACGTACAACCTCGTCAAGCACCTTCAAGCCGACTACGCCATCACCCTGGTCTGTTTTGGGCGCCCCGAAGAACGGGCGTTTGACCTGAGCCCGCTGCAAGACCTGTGCGAGCTGATCGTGGTCGATCGCGCCCCAAGCCCCAGCACCCTCAGGGCGGCGGTGCTCAGCCTGACGTCGCCCAGGCCGGTGACGATGCGCCTGTACCACACGCCGGAGATGCGGCGGACCATCGCGCGCGTGCTGGCGGACGAGCCGATCGACCTGATTCACGTCGAATCGTTCTACATGCTCCAGAACCTGCCCACGCGGCTGGACGTGCCCGTGCTGCTGTCCGAGCCGGCGATCGAATACGTGGCGTGGGGCCGCCATGCCCAGGTCGCCAAGTCGTGGCTGGCGCGGCCCGGCATCGCGCTGGAGGCGCTCAAGATGCGGTTCTGGGAGCCGCGCGCCTGGGCCGAGGCGACGGTCGTCGGCGTGATGTCCGACGTCGACGCGCAGGCGGTCAAGCGGGCCACGCCCGGCGTGCTGACCGTCAGGACGCCCAACGGCGTGGACACCGATTTCTTCCGGACCGATCCGTCCGTCCGGCGCGACAACCGCACGGCGGTCTACATGGGCGACTACAAGTACTTCCCCAACACCGACGCCGTGCTGTATTTCGCCGAGGAGATCCTGCCGCGCATCCGCGCCCGGCGCGGCGACTTCACGCTGATGCTGCTGGGCAAAGACCCGCCCCCGGAGTTGATCCGGCTGCACAACGATCCCGATATCGCGGTGACGGTGACCGGGCTGGTGGACGACACGCGGCCCTACCTGCAAGGCAGCGCCGTCTTCGTGTGCCCGCTGCGCAGCGGCAGCGGCACCCGCTTCAAGCTGTTGGAGGCGCTGGCCTGCGGCTGCCCGGTGGTGAGCACGTCGGTGGGCGCCGAAGGACTCGACGCAGTGGACGGCCAGCACATGCTGCTCCGCGACACGCCCCAGGCATTCGCCGAGGCGGTGCTCGCCATTCTCGACGACCCGGCGCTGGGCGAGCGTATCGGGCGCGAGGGGCGCGAGTGGGTGGTGCGCCAGCACGCCTGGACGCACAGCGCGGCCCTGCTGCGCGACGCCTACGACAAGCTGATCGGCCACGAGCACCCGACGCCGCACCTCAATCGCGCCCAGCGCGAGGCGCTGCGCAGCCGCCTGCAAGACGCCATCGACCCGGACGGGGACGGCGACCGCTAGCGCGCGCGGCGGCGCGGTTTGTGGCGCTGGATCGCGTTGAGCAGGCGCGGATAGTCCGCGTGGCTGTGGGTCGAAATGCCGAAGGCGCGGACGCGGCCCAGCCCGGCCATCATCCCCACGATGGCATACAGCGGCGGCAGCGCGCCCTCCACGACGATGAGCTGGCCGAAGTGCTCGGTGTCGCGGTCGCGCGCCTGCCCGCGCCGGATCAGGGTGTGGTCTTCGATGGACGCGATGGCCGCCCACGGCACCCAGTGCCCGCGCCACACCAGCGGCTGGAGCCACAGGCCATCTTCGTACACCGTGACGCGCGGGTGCTGCACGGTGAGCAGCAGCAGGGGAACGGCCAGCGCCGCCAGGAAGATCGCCATCAGCGGCAGCAGCGGCAGGCCGTAGCCGATGCCCAACGCCAGCAGGCCGATCACCCCGAAGACGATCCCCGCCAGCCCCGCCGCCACCAGCACGCCTGTCAGCCGCCGCCACGCCCGCCGGGGATAGGGGTGATCGGAGAGGGGCACGCCGGACCGGGTTGGATGTGATTGCACGTCAGTCCTCCTGGGCACGCGCTCGATTATACCGCCATCTGCGTTATACTTCCGTCACGCCACCTGACGACGCGAGGGAGCCCCTTGACCGACGACACGTTTGAACTCACGCTCGATGAAATGGTCCACGGCGGGCAGGCGCTGGGACGCCACGCCGGGCGCGCGATCTTCGTGCCCTACGCCATCCCCGGCGAGCGCATTCTCGCCCGCCTGACCGACGACCGGGGCCGCTACGCGTTCGCCGCCGGCGCAACGCTGCTGGAGCCGTCGCCGGATCGCGTCGAGCCGCGCTGCCCGCATTTCGGCCCGGGCGGGTGCGGCGGCTGCCACTTCCAGCACATCGACTACAGCGCCCAGCCCGGCTACAAGCGCGACGTGGTGATCGACCAGTTCACCCGCATCGGCGGCTTCCGCGATCCGGTCGTGCATCCCACCCTGCCCAGCCCGGACGCGTGGGCGTATCGCCACCATGCCACCTTTCACGTCGACGCGGAGGGCAGCCTGTGCTTCGTCGGCACGGACAACCAGACGCTGATCCCGATCGAGGAATGCCACATCATCCGGCCCGAACTGCTCGACCTGTTCGACGAGCTGAACCTGGACGGCATCCCGGAGCTGGAACGCGTCCGGCTTCAGTCCGGATCGGACGGCGACCTGATGGCGATCCTCAGCACGAAGGACGACCAGGCGCCCGAGTTGGAGGTCACCATCCCGGTTTCGATCAACCTCCTGCTGAGCGACAACGAGCCGGTCAACCTGATCGGCGCCAGCCACGTGACCTATGCCGTGCACCACCGGCGCTTCCGCGTGACGGCGGGCGGCTTCTTCCAGGTGAACCTGCCCCAGGCGGCGGCGCTGGTCGATCTGGTGCTGGCCCGGCTGGACCTGCGCGGCGGCGAATCGGTGCTCGACCTGTACGCGGGCGTCGGGCTGTTCACCGCGTTCATCGCCGAGCGGGCGGCGCTGGTCACGTCCATCGAGAGCTACCCGCCCGCCGTGACCGATGCCGACGACAACCTGGCCGACCTGGACAACATCGACCTGATCGAAGGGAGCGTCGAGGACGTCCTGCCGGACCTGGAGGGGCCGTTCGACGCCGCCGTGCTCGACCCGCCGCGCACCGGCCTGGACGTGCGCGCGCTGGATGCCCTGGCCGCTCACGCGCCGGGCCGCATCGTGTACGTGAGCTGCGAGCCGTCCACCCTGGCGCGCGACGCCAAGCGGCTGGTCAAGCACGGCTACCGGCTGGTCGACGCGCAGCCGGTGGATATGTTCCCGCAGACGTACCATATCGAGTGCATGGCCCACTTCGAGCGCGCCCGCTGACGGCGTTGGGCTGCGCCGGCGCGATTTGGCTACAATCTAGCCACGCCGGTTTGGCGACTTAGTGAAAAGAGAGAACAGCCTATGTTTCGCTTGACGACGATTGTGTGCCTGGTGGCCGTGCTGCTCGCGGTTCCGATGGCGGCGCTGGCCCAGGACCTGACCGAGACGTACACGACGCTCGACGGCACGCTCACCTTCGACTACCCCGGCGGCTGGGTGATCCAGGAAGAATTCGGGTCGATCCTGATCGCCAACTCGCAGGAAACGCTCGACGCGCTGATGGACACGGGCGAGATGAGTGCCGGGCAGGCCGCCATCGCGGTGCTGCCGCCGGCGGCGCTCGAAGCGCAGTTCAGCATGATCGGCGTGGTGCTCGACCAAGGACCCGCCGCCCTGGTAGACCAGTATATGGCCCTGGTGGGCGAAGAGTCGTTCGACCAGCCCGAAGAACTGACGCTCGGCGACAAGCCGGCTGTGCGCGTGTCCGGCGCCCTGGGCGGTGAAACACAGACGCTGTACGCTATCGACCTGGGCGAGGGTGGGCTGGCGATGGTGGCCGTGGCCGCCCTGGCGGACGAGATCGACGGGGTGCGGCCCACCGGTGAGGCGATCATCGCCAGCATGGACGCCAAGCCGCTGGCCGTCCCGACCGAAACCGGCGCCGTGGTCTGGCAGCAGGTGTTCGAAGTGAACGAAGAGGCGATGGTGAGCGGCGGCTACGACCAACTGACCGCCGTCGCCGTGGGGCCGGACGACACGATTTACGTCGCCGGCGGCATAGTGGGCATTCACGTCTTCGAGCCGGACGGCACCGAGCGCGAGACGATCCGGGTGCAGGATTTCTTCGGGTTCGTCAACGACCTGGCGATCGATCCTGACGGGCGGTTGTGGATCGTGGACTTCAGCGGGGGTGTGTCCCAGGTGAACGCGGATGGCAGCCTGGGCGCTTCGCTGTCGCTGTCGGAGATGGGCGAGGTGTTCAGCTTCGGCGTCAAGCTGGCCGCCGGGCCGGACGGCAACCTGTACGTGCTGGCCCCGATCACCAGCGCCGAGGACGACTCGCAGTCCGGCGAGGTGATGGTCTTCGACCCTGCCGGGCAGCTTCTGCGGTCGTTCACGGTGGGCAGCGACGAGTTCTACTACGAAGCGGAACTGGCGTTTGGCCCCGACGGCAACCTGTACGTGCTGGAGCTGTACGGGCAGGCGGGCGTGAAGGTCTTCGATACCGAAGGCAACCTGCTGGCCGAGGGGCTGGGCGCGGCGAGCCTGTTCGGCGGCGCCAGCGCGCTGGCCGTGGCCCCGGACGGGTCGGTTTACGCGGCGATGCAGCAAAGCCCGATCTACCACTTCGCGCCGGACGGCACGTTGTTGGGCCGGTTCGGTGACTCGCAGTTCGCGCTGGCCGAGATCGACTTCTCGCAGGAAGACTTCCCCGCCTTCGAGCCGGGGCAGTTCTACGAGATCAGCGGGCTGGGCGTCCTGTCGAATGGCGATGTCGTCGTGGCCGATGGCAATCCCAGCTTCGTGCAGGTCGTGCGCGTCGCGTTCAGCGAATAGCGCCGGCTGTCTCGTTCGCGTCGTCGCCAATCCCCTCGCTGCCGCAGCGGGGGGATTTTTCGATCGCGCCCCCCGCCGCGCGGCTCCGCGTTATAATCGGGCGCTCGTATTTCCGTTTCACGCCAGCAAGGAACTCTATGGATACCCAATCACTTGATCTGAGCGCCGTCCTGGAGCGGGCCGAGTCCATCGCGCGCCAGGCCGGGGCGCTGCTGCGCGAGTACTTCGAGCGCCCGCGCGAAGCCAACCACAAGAGCACGAACATCGACCTGGTGACCGAGGCCGACAGCGCCTCCGAGGCCCTGATCGTCGGCGCGCTGCGCGCCGCGTTCCCCGATCACCACCTGCACGGCGAGGAAGGCGGCGGCTACGGCCCCGATCCGGACCAGACGCCCTATCACTGGTGGGTCGATCCGCTCGACGCGACGACCAATTTCGCCCACCGGCTGCCCCATTTCGCCGTCAGCCTGGCCCTGTCCGACCCGGACCTGTGGCCGCTGGTTGGCGTGGTGTACGACCCGATGCGCGACGAAATGTTCAAGGGCATTCGCGGCCAGGGCGCCTGGCTCAACGGGCGGCGGCTGCGCGTCAGCGGCGTGACCGATCTCGCCCAGGCCCTGGTGACGACCGGCTTCCCGTACGACCGCTGGACCGCCGAAGACAACAACGCCGCGCGCGTCGGGCATTTCGTCGTGCGGACGCAGGGCGTGCGGCGCATCGGCTCGGCGGCGCTCGATTTGTGCTACGTGGCGGCGGGCCGCTGCGATCTGTACTGGGAGCGCGGCCCCCAGCCCTGGGATGTCCAGGCGGGGATGCTGCTCGTCCACGAGGCGGGCGGCAGGGTCAGCGATTATCACGGCGAACTGACGCTCGAAGCGCGCCGGGGGCACGGCATCCTGGCCTCCAACGGGCACATTCACGACCAGGGCGTGGCCGTGCTGACGCTGGGCGACGCCGCGCCCCTGCCGCCAATGGAATAGGCCGCGCGGGCTAGCGCCGCCGCTTCGCCAGCAGCGCCAGGATCTCGTCGCGCTCGTCGCCGGTGCTCAGCTCCACGGCTTCGACGAAATTATCCAGGCGGGCGCGGGTGCTCTGGCGGGCCAGCCGGTACAGCAGCGCGGTCAGGTCCGGCTCGCGCGAGGCGGCCAGCATGATCGCGCCGTAGCGGTGCAGGTCGTCGGAGCGCGTGCGGGCGAGCACCTCCTCCAGCAGCGGGTAGAGATCGGCCATGCGCCCCTCGACGACGGCGTTGACGATCCCGCTGCACGCGACGGGCGAATCCAGCGCGATGAACGTCTCGGCCAGCGACCGGTAGAGCGCGGGCGGAATCTCGCCGCCGATCAGCTCCAGCGCCTTGCCGACCACCTCGCCCTTGTTGTCCCTGACGAACGATTCGCCCAGCAGCAGCGCGAACTGGTAGATCGGCAGCGGCTGGCCGCTGTGGGCCAGCACGGCCATCGCCGTGATCGACGGCTCGCCGCTGAGCGGGGACGTGTCTGGCTCGCCCAGCAGCCGGACCGCGTAGGCCGCCGCCAGCCCCGGATCGACGGCCAGCAGCCCGGCCAACGACGCGGCCCGCAGTGTCTGCGCCCCCTGCCCGCCGTACGCCGTCACGCCGCGCAGGTACAGGTCGGCGTCGTCGCGGTGCCGGATTGCGCTCAGCAGGCGGATGATCTTCTCGCGGATCAGCCCGCCGCGGTCGCGGTCCTCGTGCTCGAAGTAATACAGCGCCTTCTCACGCAGGGCGGCGCGGTGAGCGTCGCCCAACAGCGTGCGCACCTCGTCGCGTTCCAGCGCGGCCAGCGCCGCGTCGACGTGCTCCCGGCTGCGCGTGGCGGCCAGCAGTTCCAGGGCGGAGTCGCGGCGGTCGGTGGGGCTGGTCGCGCTCCGCACCCGCCGCAGCAGATCAGCTTGAGACATGGTTGAGCCTTTCGAGTTGCAGGTTACAGGTCGAGGACGTTGCGCTTCAGTTCGTCGAGCATCTGCCAGGTGAGCAGCTCGCGCAGCGTCACGCCGTAGATGAACTGGTCGCCGTCGAACGCGATCCGCCAGTCTTCCGGGTGCGAGAGGTGCGCGCCGTCCTCGCCGGTCCCCCGGTTGGGCAGCGCCCGCGCCGCGGCGAAAAAGTCGATCAGCGGGACGTTGTAGGCGGCGGCAGCCTCGCGGATCGCCTGGTTGTAGAGCGGCGTTTGCTCGGGCCGGAAGTCGTCCGCCGCGGTGAACGTGGTCAGGACCGGGATCACGCCGTAGCCGATCAGCGTGGGGATCACCCGGTGCATGTAGGTCCGGTAGTCGTCCAGCGAGTAGAACAGCATATCGTTCAACGCCAGGTGGATGATCGCGATGCTGGGCCGCTTCATCCGGTACTCGCAGTCGAGGGGCGATTCGCCGGGCGCGCACAGCGCCGGGTTCGACCACGTGGGGTCGAGGATCATGTCGTACTTGAAGCCGGAATGCTCGGTCAGGTAGGCCGCGCTGAGCGACCCGGCCCCGCTGAAAAAGTCGATGACCGGCTGCAGGTAGGCAAACTCGCCCAGCTCGTAATTGCCCTCGGCGAACGAATCGAGGAAGCGCCCCTCGACGTTGACGCTGTCGCCGATCAGCAGCAGCGAGCGCGGATCGTTGCCCAACTGCTGTCCGTGGGCGTAGATGCGGCGCGCCTCCTGCAATACGTCCGCCGACAGGACGATCCGGGCCGGGTCGCCCGCGGCGGGGGGCGGCGTCTCGCCGTCCGGCTCGGCCCAGCTCACCGGCAGGTTCTCCACCTCCGGATGCTGCACGCGCAGCAGGTCGCCCATGATCCAGCCGGGGCGCCCGTCGAGCGTCATCACCTGGAGCCAGCTCAGGTCGGCGGTGCGACCGACGAGCTCCAGCGGTGTATTGGGCGGCAGCGTGTCCAGCAGCTCGTAATCGAGGCCCGCGCCGTTGCGCAGATTCACGCCGAACTCGTCCGAGGTTTGCGCGTCGGCGCTGCCGGGCAGCGCGGCGGTCGGCGTGAGCGTGGGCAGGGGCGACGCGGCGGGGCTGGGGGGAACGGTCGCCGCCAGGGCCACCGCCGCCAGCGGCACGCCGTCCGGGCGGTCGGCCACCCAGGCGGACACCCAGGCCGTCCGGCCCGGCGCCAGCGCCACCAGGTACCAGACCGTGCCCTCGTCGTCGGTCGCGTAGGCCAGCGCGGCGAAACGCTGCCCGGCGCCGACCGTCCCGGCGACGCCATACGCCGTGCCCGGCCCGGTGCGGGCGTAGGCGCCCACCTCGCTGCCGATCACGACCTGCACCGGGGTCGGCGTGAACGTCGGCGCCGGGGTGGCGGTGTCGGTGGGCGTGGCCGTGGGCGGGAGCGGGCTGGCGGTTGCGGTCGGCGTGGCCGTCGCGGTGGGCGGCGGCGTCGGGCTGGACGTGGGCGTGACGCTGGGCGTGAAGGTCGGCAGCGGCGTCAGCTCCGGCAGGACCATCAGCGTCGGGACCGGCAGATCGTCCCCCTGGCCGCACCCGGCAGCCGCCAGCGCAACCGCCGCGACCAGCAGCCCCACCCGCGCCCGCAGACCCCGCCGAGCCATCAGGCAGCGGCCCTCCGGCGGCGCGCGGCCCGCGCCTGGCGGAGCGTGCGGCGGCCCAGGACGATCGCCACCGCCGCCAGCAGCAGCCCGATCGCGATCTGGCCGGGGAGCGTCTGCGCGGCGTCGAGCACGTATTTTCCGGCGATCCGGACGGTGGCGGACACGGCGATCACCGTCCACAGGGCGGCCAGCACGCCGAAGACGGCGAAGATCAGCTCCTCGCGGGTGAAGCGCTCGCGCCGGCGGAGCTTGTCGCGCAGCGGCCTGCCGATGAACGCGAGGCTGCGCTCGCGCAGGCGGGGGATTTCGAGCCAATCCATCAGGATATAGTACCCGTCCAGCTTGAGCAGCGGGTTGAGGTTCATGAAGCTGGTCAGGTACGTCAGGATGGCGAAACGGTAGAGCACGCTCGCCACAGGGCCGGCGGGCAGCGCCAGGATGGCGAGGCTCGCCAGCCCGCCCAGGAAAAAGCCCGAGTGCGGCCCGGCCCAGCTCACCACGATGCGCGGGCGGCGCGGCTCCATCCAGATATCGGTCGTGTCGACGAACGCGGCGGGCATGCCGAAATGCAGCACGAAGCCGCCGCGCCGCACCTCGCGCCCGTAGTGCTTGGTCGCCAGCGCGTGCGCCCACTCGTGGATGAACAGGGTGATCGCTTGCAGCACGTACAGCGAGGCCAGCCCGGCGACCGCGCCGATGCCCGCCCCGGCGATGAACGACAGGTCGCGCTCGATGAGCCCCAGCAGCAGGCCAACGAAGGTCACCGCCCCGGCGATCATGATCGCCAGCATCGCCCACTGGACCGGCACGGCGAACAGCCACCTGCCGCCCGCCCGGTACGACCGCGTGATCCAGCCATCGATGCCGTGAATCGCCAGTTCGGTGTTGGTGAACCGCCGGATGATCTGCCGCCACCACACGTCCGCGCGGCGCTGGGCCACGCTCTGGTTCACCGCGCCGTAGATGTCGACCAGCGGCTCGATGAAGCCCTTCTGCTGGAGCTGGTCGAGCAGCACGATCAGCCCGCCGATGGAGAGCTTGCCGTATTCGAGCATGAAGGCCACGGCGATATCCTGCACGCTGGCTTCGCCGTCCATCTGGTCCCACAAAAAGACCTGTTCGGCGGTCAGGCGCAGGTAGGCGTCGGTGCGGAGGTTCTTGAGAATCCAGTAGGTTTCGCCGCGCGCGTCGGCCAGCTTCTTGAGCGCGTAGCCCGGTTTGCGCCGGGGGAAATACGTCGTCAGGTCGCGGGCGCGGACCTGCTGGGCGAAGATGCTCTCGGCAGGGCGGCTGAGCATCAGCGTCTCATCGGCGGAGCGCTGCCACACGCTCTCGTCCTCCGGGTGCAGCATCACCAGCGTGCCGTCGAGGTCCAGCCCGCCTTCCGCGTCGGACCGGGCCAGGACCGCGTCCCACACCGGCAGCAGGCCCGCGCGCGGCAGGATCAGCGTCTCGTCGGCGACCTCGCGCCACAGGTCGCGCCGGTCCCGGTCGCGCTCCAAGTGCTCGCGGCGCAGCAGGACGGTCTCGCGGTCGAATTCGTCCCACACCCCGCCCGCGCTGCCCGTCACAACCAGGTCCCACAGGCCCAGGCCGCCGCCCGCCGCCGGGGCGGGACGCGCCGCCATCTGGCCGTCCAGGCGATCCCACAGCCCGCCGGTGTCTTTAACGACTGCGCCGATGTTGCGGTACACGTTCGCCATAGGCCATCACGGGCTGCCCAGCCGGAACAGCAGCGTTGTCTCGCCCAGCGTGATCACCGTGCCATCGGCCAGCGGGTGCGGCTCGTTGGCCGACACCGGAACCCCGTTGACGGTGGTGCCGTTCGCGCTGCCGAGATCGGTGATCGCCCACTCGCCGCCGGGCTGCAGGTCGATCTGGGCGTGAGGCCGCGAGACGGCGCGATCCTGGAGCGAGACGTCCCACGTCGCGTTGCGCGTCGCGCGCCCGATCTTGAGCGTGGGCGTCAACAGCCGGATCTCGGCGCCTTCCTGCGGCCCGGACGTAATGTGCAGCGTGGGCTGGCCTCCGGCGCCCGCCGGGACGACCAGCGTCCCGGTCATTTTGGCCTGCTCGCGCTCGGCTTCGGTGACCAGCGCGGAGAAGGTGAGGACCGGCACGTACAGGCGGATCACGTCGCCGTGAGCCAGCGGGAACGGGTCGGTCAGCCGTTTGTCGTTGACGAAGGTGCCGTTGGCGCTGCCCAGGTCGGAGATCATGAAGATGCCGTCGCGATAGCTGACCACGGCGTGCTGGCGCGAGACGTGGCGCTCGGGGATCGCGATCTGGTTGTCGGGGCCGCGCCCGATGGTGATCGTCGCGCCCTCGGCGAGCACCAGCTCGCGGTAATCGCCGGACTGCGGATCGGTCCAGCAGATCTTCGCCAGACCTTCGGCTTGCTGCTCACTCATGGGACATCAATCCAGGTAGGGCATCTCGATCGGTTCGGGCTGCGGTTTGCACACGCCGCACCACACGGCGTCGGCCACCACCAGCGACTTGGGGACTTTCTTGCCGCCGACGTACACCGAGATGATGTACGTCATCGATTTGATGTGGTTGCCGCACACGGCGCGGCCACACCAGCGGCAGATCGCCTCTGCCTGTTCGCTGCAATGCACGCATTTCATGATGCCGGGATCCTCCCCACCGAGCCGATGATGGTGAGGAGTATACACCTGCCCGCCGAGATGCAAAAGGACCGTCGCCGCGGCGTCTAGCCCGCCGTTTTCGCGTCGGCGCCGGGCGGCGCTTCGTCTGCCTGATCGCGTGGCGGGCGCCGGATGACGAGCGTCTGCGTGCCCGGGTGAGTATCGTCGTCCTGCAAGGTGATCGCCGTTGGGCCTGTCGTGTCGGGTTCGGCGGGCGCGTCCGGCGGCGCCACCGGTGAGGGGATCACCGGCGGATCGGGGAACGGCTCGGGCGCGTTCTCATCGGCGGGCGCGTCCGGCGGCGGATCGGGCAGCGCGGGCGTGGCATCGCTCCGGGCGGCGATCTTCTCGAAGATGACCGGCGTCGCGTCGTTCCGCATGACGTGGGGCGCGGCGGAGGCGTCACCGCCCGGATGGGCATCGGCGACCAGGCGGGCGCGCGCGTCGGCGGTCGAGGGCGCGAAAAATGCGAACTCGCACTGCTCGCCCGACGTGTTGAGGACCAGTTCCAGCCCATTCAACGCCACGAAATCGCGCGCGGTCGCCAGCTCGAAGAGGGTGTCCTGGTCTCGCCAGTGATCGCCAAAACTCGCCAGCAGCGCGTCGAAGGTGGGGGGAATGGGCGTGTTGCGCGCGAACCGGACGCGAAACCAGAGTCCTTCGCTGGCGGGCCCCACTTCCAGCCGGACCCCGCTGCCCTGGGTGAAGGCCGCCGAATAGAGCAGCAGCAGCGCCTCTTGCAGGGTTTCCTGGTTGGCGACCAGCGTCGGGTCATCCGCCAGGCGCGGAACGGGCGAAAGCTGGAGCTGCGACCCCAGCCACGCCAGCAGCGCGTTGGCCGGGAAGGGGCGCAGCGCGCGCTCGGGGATGGTCCCATCCAGCTTGAAGCGGATGAGGTTCGACCAGGCCGTGAACAGGTTCAGAACGTTCGACACTTTGGCGGTGGCGCGTTCCTGCCAGTAGCCGGGCGGCTTGTCCTGGGCTTCGGGCATGTCGCTGAGGGCGATGCCGCTGAGCGCGGCGTTGAGCGAGTCGGCGATGCGGCTGTAGAGCAGGAATTGAAGCTCGGCCAGCGATTCCCAGTCGATCTTGTGTGTCATGCGTTGGTGCCTTTGATGTCTGCCGGTCCGGTGGGTGTAGTTTACCACGGAGATGCAGCGCAAAAAAACCGGTGTGGAGCCTCGAACGACTCCACACGGTAAGGAGGTGGTGATGCGCCGCCGCCCGTTGAGGCTAGACGGCTTCGGCCACGGTATCGGCTACCATGGCCGGCGAACCGGGCTGTGCCAGGTAGGCCCGGACGTCCTTCAGCGACTGGTTATAGATGCGCAGCAGTTCGCTGTCCGGCTCTTTGAAGCGGCGCAGCGTCTGGAGCGTGCACATCGTGCAGCCGCGCATCGCCCGGTAGCTGTCCGTCTCGCACGGCATGCACCCGTTCACACGAATCATGGTCAGCATCAAAGCCAGCACCTCTTCGTGCGTTTCCGGCAGTTGCGAGATACGGTCGATCAGGTCGCGCCATGCTTCCCCGCGCGCGTCCCGAAGGTGAGGAATAACGTAGTGCGGAAACATCAACTCATTTTTCGTATACATCCCACCCGATCCTCTAGCTTGCTAGGGCTCCCCGTGAACATGGTTGTAGCGGACCCTTTACCGAAATAGACCATGTTCTTAGCATAAAGAACGTATCTTAAGTATCATAGCGTACTCCGGTCCCGATTTGGGTTAGAAAACGGTTTGTGAAGCGTGGTGCGACTCGCCGGATTACCCGGCGTCTTGGCGCCGCCCGGCCCACGTCCCGGCGACGGAGGGGACATCGCACGGTACAATGGATGCATTATAACCTTTGATGATAGCCTTTGTAGTGGGCACACCTGGACCCGTGGAGGACTCTGGATGCAAACCCGGCTGTATCGTTACCTCATTTCGGCCCGTATCATACTGGCTTGTGTCATAGTGTTCGGCGCTGCCGGCCCCCTGGGCGGCGCGCTGGCCCAGGAACAGGAAGGCGGCCAGCCCTACACCAGCCCGGCGCTAGGCATCGCGTTCGATCTGCCCGCCGGCTGGGAGGTGAGCGTCGCGGAAAACCGGCTGGCCGCCGCCGCCCCGGACGACCTGGCGGCTTTGACCAGCGGCGCGGCGCCCGCCGGGCTGAGCCTGCGGATCGTCATCGGCACCTTCAACGAGCTGAACGTCGTCGAGGCGACCGATCTGCCCGGCCTGCTGGCGCGGCTGGTGCCCGGCACCGCCAGCGCGCCGGAGCCAACGCCCGCCCAGTGGGGCAACGGCAGCGGCTACGAGATCCTGGTCACCCTGCCCAACGAGGGGATCACCACGCGGGTGGGGCTGCTGGCCGTGGCCGGGGGACGCGTCGCCGTGGTGCGCGGCATGGCGCCCTCGGCAGTCTGGGACAGCGGCGCGGGCGCGACGTTCGACGCGCTGATCCGGTCGCTGAATTTCACGCTGCCCGCGCGCGACGAAACGCTCATCGAGTCGATTACGGCCAACGATGGCGGCGTGCTGTGGCACTTCCAGACCGGCCAGCCCGACGATTGGCGCGTGGTGCAGGCGGGCGGCATCACCTTCGACCCGTATGACGTGATGTACATGGCGGTCGGGCCGGGCGGCGTGCTGGCGATCAACATGAGCACCGGCGAGCAGATCAGCTACATGGGGCCGTGGGCCAACGGCGATTTCGTGGACATTGCCATGAGCCCCAACCTGCGCCTGTACATGGCGAACGTCGCCGAAAACACCAACGCCGCCATCACGATGGTCGACCGCGCCGGGAATTACGGCGGCGGCTGGGGCACGCGCGGTGACGGCGACGGCCAGTTCGCGCCCGGCATGCCGCGCACGCTCGCTTTTGCGCCGGACGGCAGCCTGTGGGCCGTGTCCGAAGGGCACTCCAGCGGGATCCGCAACCGGCTGTACCAGTTCGACACGGTGGGGAACCTGCTGCGCACGGTCGACCTGGACGCGATCAACGCCGACCTGTCCGACATCCGGCTGGCGATCAACCCGCGCTCCGGCACGATGTACCTCGCCGGGGCGATTGGCAACCTCAACGTGCTCGACGCGGACGGCCAGCCGCTGGTCACGAACCTGGCCGCCGAGATCTTCGTCGACGTAACGCCGGTCGCCATCACCATCGCGCCCAACGACAACATCATCATCGGGCTGGAAGCGCCCGGCCTGGACGGGTTCGGCCTGCTGGAGATGAGCGTCTCCGGGCGGCTGCTGGACGCGTTCGGCTACCCGCACGACGCGTCAGCAGGGCAGGGCTTTCTGCCGGGTGAATACCAGCGCCCGGCAGGGCTGACGGTGGGGCCGGATGGCACCATCTACTGGACCGAAACCGATCCCGCGTCCGGCAGCACGCAGGTCCAGAGCTTCACCTTCACCGGCGACGGGCGGCTTCCGCTGGGCAGCGAGGTGGCAGCCAGCCCGGACGATCCGATGACCGTCCTGAGCGCCGACCCGGCGCAGGGCGGCGGCCCGATCGGCTACGGGCAGACGGTGCGCGGCGCGCTCAACAACCGCTATCCGGCCCACCGCTGGACGTTCGACGGGCAGGCGGGCGACCACGTGATCATCCGCATGGTCGATCCCAGCGGCGAGGAACTGCTCGATCCCAGGCTCTCCCTGCGCGACTCGCAGGACCGCGTGATCGCGGCGAACGACGACGTGGGCAGCTCCCCGCCGGAGGGCATGGGCCCGCGCGACGCCCAGATCGATTTCTTCCTGCCCGCGACCGCCACCTTCACCATCGAAGCGGGGCGCTTTGGCGGGCGCGGCGACTACATCCTGACGCTGGAGCGTGCCCCCGCCGAATAGCCGCCGGTCCGTGTGTATTCCCCGGCTGTTTCCCAGAGAGGCCCGCGCGGCCTCTCTGGCTTTTCCCTTCCCGGCCATCGGGACCATAATAGGCGGCAGCACGATTCAGCTTGTGGAGGAGCGACGATCATGCAGCACGCGACCGGCTCGTTTCGCGGACGGGGCGATATTTCCATTTTCACGCAGCAGTGGCTGCCGGATGGTGATCCGCGCGGCGTGGTGATCGTGGCGCACGGCATCGGCGAGCACAGCGGGCGTTACGCGCACGTTGCCCGCACCATGGTCGAGCGCGGGTACGCCGTGGCCGCGCCGGATCACCGCGGGCATGGCCGCTCGGAAGGGCCGCGCGTCCAGGTCGATCGTTTCGACGATTTCGTGACCGATCTGCGGACCTTCTTCGAGGACGTGCGCGCCGCGCATCCGATGCCGCCGGTCTTCATCTACGGGCACAGCATGGGCTCGCTGATCGCCCTGCTGTTCGCTCTGCGCCACCAGGACGACATCGCCGGGCTGATCACCACCGGCACGGCACTCAAGCTGGACGGCGCCAACGCGATCACGCTCGCGCTGCTGCGGCTGGCGAGCCGCGCGATCCCGGCGGTGCGCCTCATCCCGCTGGGGACCGACGGCATCAGCCGCGATCCGGCGGTGGTGGCGGCGTACAAAGCCGATCCGCTCGTGGCGCACGGCCCGCTGCGCGTGGGCATGGTGCGGCACGTGATCGAGGCCGGGCAGCGCTGCATCGACGGGCTGCCGGCGCTGCGCGTCCCGTACCTGGCGCTGCACGGCGGCGCGGACCCGATCTGCCTGCCCGCCGCCGCGGCGATCATCCGCCAGCGCAGCGGATCGCCCGACACGACCGTCACGGTGTACCCGGAGCTGTACCACGAAATTCACAACGAGCCGGAGCAGGCGCGGGTCATCGGCGACGTGCTCGACTGGCTGGACGCGCATCTATGAGCCTTCCTGACCCCTACACAGTCGCCAAAAAGCGTTTGCGGCGTCTTGCGTCCGTCTTCGTGTTGACAAAGTTGCCGGGGCATGTTACACTGTGCTCGTTATCAGGAGAAGTGGGAATGTCTGACGGCGCTAAGCAGACGATTAATCGAAATGCCGTTTATTCCCGGCAAGAGGCGGCTGAGATACTCGGCGTCAGCCTCAGCACACTCAAGAAGCTGATCGACGCGGGCTACTTGCGCGTCAGCCGCCCCGCTGGGGTACGGCGCGTGTTCATCCAGGGTTCCAGCATCTTCGAGATGCTCAACGAAACAGCAGTGGAAAGGCAAGTCTGAATGCAACCCGGTTCGCCCAGTTCCACCAGCGAACTTGACAGCGTTGATGACGACCGGCGCAGCCGGTTGAACAGCCGATCCGAAGGCCATCACGAATATACGCACCTGTTCCGCGCCACGGCGTCGCACGCTGTGCTGTGGGCGGGTGATGTTAACAACCACACAGGGTTCCACGCCGGGGTGAGGAAGTTGCCCTAGGCGCTGTTGCTTGCGGCCTGTCCCTTCTCCGGGGCGTGGAACCTGATCGACGAGTTCCACGCCCCGGTTGCGTTTATGTTCGGGGACGCAGCCAGGGGAAAGGCGCTGGCCGGGAAACGCCCGGCGCGGCCTGTCCCGAACACCGGCTCCAACCGTAAGGGAAGGTGTAACGATGATGACGCAGCCCCACACTCCGTATAACGCGCCGCTGGTCCTGGACCGGGCGTGGTTCGAGAGCGTGTATCAGGCGTTGGACCGGCTGCACGATGGTGCGTGCGCCGGGAGCCTGAGCGGCCTCTCGCCGGTAGCCCCGGCGGAGATCGTTGGGTGGCTGGAAGAGTTCATCTACACCGCCCAGGAGACGATCCTCGAAATCCGGGCGCTCGATCCGGGCGAAAAAGTGACGAAAGCTGAACGTTTCAGCTAGGAGGCGATGCAGCTATGGCAGGTTCAACACACCCAGCCAGGCACGACTACAACGGAATTCGCTTCGCATTCGTCACCCTTGACGAACGGTAGGTTCGGTCTGGGTGGCGGGTGCCACTCGACCGAACAGAATCGCACCGATAGAAGTGAGACGCACTGCCCCGCGCGTGTTGGAAAATGGCGGGTCTGCGACGGGATATGAGGCGTAGTGGAAGGTCGCACATCCGAGGAATAGAGGGGCGCATTTTACCAGACTGAACCAACGGCTTGCCCGGTCGCCGGGCGGTGGGCCTGTGGGAGAGGTGTTGTGCGGATCAATGGGTGTTGGCTCCCTCTCCCACAGGCCCGGTTAGCCGCGATTTACGCGAACGAATCGACCGGAACGCATGAAGGGCTGTACGCCAGAAAGGAACAGGCACATGGGGAGTTGCTGCTAGACATCCTGAAATTTGCACTGGTGGGGATGCTGGGATTCATGCCGCTGGCGGTGATCCACTGGTCCGACCGGCACCCCCGGCTGCGGGTGACCCAGGTGAACCAGGCGATGACCTCGCTGGGCATGCTCAAAGCGAGCATCATGGTCATGCTGTCCGACTGGTCATCGCATCTGCCGCTGGTGTAGCCAGCCCCCGGCCCGACCGGGATCACTCATCTGCCGGGCGGAAGCTGTCGAACAGGTTGAGCAGGGTGGGCACGTCCACCGGCTTCACCAGGAATTCGCTGCTGCCCACGTACTCCGCCCACCGGACGTATTCTTCCAGGTCGTAGGCGGTGATGGTGACGATCGGGGCATCCACGCCGCGCTCGCGCAGGACCTGGGCAAGCTCCAGGCCATTCGTGCCGTCTCCAAACCGGATATCGGTCAGAATCAGGTCGGCATCACCCGGTTGGATGCGGTCGAGCGCCTCGTCGGCGGTGATGTAGGTGGTGAGGATATCGCGTGTGTGGTGGGCTACGCGCTCGACCAGGGCGCGGTTGGCGGGATCGTCCTCGATATAAATGATACGCATGTCTGGCTCCTGTTGATTGCTATTGCCTGAATCTTATAGCGTGATTTGAAAAAATCAACACCGAATTCCCGGCGATCCACCGCCCGCCCAGGCACCACCTCGCTATAATCTGTTTAGAGACATCCACCCATTCCGCTGTTTGTCCCGGTGGCAGTCGAAAGGAATAAGCCCATGGACGGCAATGATCTGCTTCAACTCGGCTTTCGCCCCGGAAAAGCGATCGGGCTGGCGCTGCAAGCCGCCCAGGCCGCGCTGGACGCCGGCGCGTCCGAAGACGACGTCTTGAGCGACCTGGAGGAGGTGCTCGCCGCCCCCGGCGACTATCTCGACGATCCGCACTATGGCCGGGTGGCCGAGGCGCTGGCCGCCTTCGAGCGGCACCGCGAGCGCACCACCGGCTACGATCTCACCACCGCCGCGCCCTACAAGGTGTGGGGTGGCCAGGACATCGAGCCGGGCGCGCTCGACCAGATGAAACGCGCCGTGCGGCTGCCGGCGGCGGTGCGCGGCGCCCTGATGCCCGACGCGCACCAGGGCTACGGCCTGCCGATCGGCGGCGTGCTGGCGACGGACAACAGCGTGATCCCCTACGCCGTCGGCGTGGACATCGCCTGCCGGATGCGCATGACCGTCTTCAACGCCTCGCCGCAGGTGCTCGACCAGGGGCGCGATCGCTTTCGCGTCGTGCTGGAGGAGCAGACTCGCTTCGGCGCGGGCAGCCAGTGGGAGGTCCCGCGCGAGCACGAGGTGCTGGACGACCCGGCCTGGACCACCCACCCGGTCGCGTCTCGCTTCCGCGACGTCGCCCGGCGCCAGCTTGGCTCCAGCGGGTCGGGTAACCATTTCGTCGAGTTCGGCGCGCTGCAGGTCCACACGACGATCGACTCGCCGCAGGGCACCATCCCGCCGGGGACGTATCTGGCGCTGCTCAGCCACAGCGGGAGCCGCCGCTTTGGGCTGGAGATGGCCGAGCACTACACCAAGGTCGCCATGCGCCAGCGCGCCACCCTGCCCAAAGATTTCCAGCACCTGGCGTGGCTGGACCTGGACGAGGAATCCGGCGCGGAATACTGGGAGGCGATGACGCTGGCCGGGAAGTACGCCAGCGCCAACCACGCCGTCATCCACCGCCAGATCGTGGACGTGCTGCGCATCCCGGTGCTGGGCGGGATCGAGAATCACCACAACTTCGCGTGGAAGGAGATCGTCGACGGGCAGGAGGTGATCGTCCACCGCAAGGGCGCCACCCCCGCCGCCCGCGATGCCCTGGGCGTGATCCCCGGCAGCATGAGCGCGCCGGGCTTCGTGGTGCGCGGCCTGGGCAACCCGGAATCGATCGACAGCGCGGCCCACGGCGCGGGCCGCCGCATGAGCCGCAAGCAGGCATTCCGGACGTTCGACTGGGAGACGGTCGAGCGCGAGCTGCGCGATCGGGGCGTCGAGCTGATCTCCGCCGGGCTGGACGAAGCGCCGGACGCCTACAAGGACATCCGCCAGGTGATGGCCGACCAGGCCGATCTGGTGGTGGCGCTGGCCGAGTTCCACCCGCGGCTGGTCAAGATGGACCCCGGCGGGCGCCCGCGCTATGGCGGCGGGGGCCGGAAACGGGGCAAGAAGCGGCGGCGGAAGTAGCGGATTTGCGGCGCGGGCCGGCGTCGGGACACAATAGGCGGGTTGATTTCTCTCAGGCAGTGAGGGGTACATGACCAACGAGATTCTGGCGCGGGCGGGCGCGTGGCTGGACGCGGGCGAGCCGGTGGCCCTGGCAACCATCGTCCGCATCTTCGGATCGTCGAGCCAGCCGCTGGGCGCGCGCATGGCGATGACGACCGGCAACCGGTTTGTGGGCGCGGTCAGCGGCGGCTGCGTCGAAACCGACGTCTACGAAACCGGCATGGTCGTCCTGGACGGCGGCGGCCCGCTGATGCTGCATTACAAGCACGTCGAGGACCCGCTGATCGAGATCGGGCTGAACTGCGAGGGCATGATCGACGTGCTGGTCGAGCCGATCGACCGCGACGTGTGGGCCTTGCTGGCCGATCCGCCGCTGGACAGCGTGACGGTGACGATCTGCTCGCCGGGCCAGCCGCGCAGCCCGGACGTGGTCCACGCGCGGGTGATGGCCGGTGGCGCGACCTCCGCGCCCCTGCCCCCGGCGGCGGTCGAGGCGGCGCTGGCCGCGCTGGACGGCGACAGGCCGGTGACCGCCAGCCTGCCCGAACAGCGGGTGGCGCTGCTGGAGCCAGCCGTGCCGCCGCCCACGCTGCTGATCTTTGGGGGCGACCAGGCGGCGGTGCCGCTCGTCCGGCTGGCGCGGCAGATCGGCTTCCGCACCGTGGTAACCGATGCGCGCCCCGCCTTCGCCACGCGCGAGCGGCATCCCGACGCCGACGAGGTGATCGCCGCGTGGCCGGAGGAGGTCGTCGAGCGGGTGGGCGTTGGCCGCCGGACGTTCGTCGTCTCGCTGAACCACGAGCCGCGCTTCGAGGACGCGCTGTGCTATGCCCTGGCGGGCAGGCCGGTGGGCTACTTCGGCGCGATCGGCAAGCGCGTCCGGCAGCAGGAGCGCGTCGAGCGCCTGACCGCCGCGGGCTTCGACCTGGGCCAGCTCCCGCCGATCCACACGCCGATCGGCCTGGACATCGGCGGCAAGTCGCCCGAAGAGATCGCGCTGAGCATCCTGGCGGAGATCGTCGCGGTGAAGAACGGGCGGCCCGGCGGCAAGCTGTCCGCCGCCCGCTGAGTCTGACCCTAGCATCTGGGTTGGGTTTGCGGTATGATATTCCCTCGCAAAATCGGACGTCAAGGAAGGCCTGGACATGAAGGTTATTCTGAAGGAATACGTATACAAGCACGGTGTTGCGGGCGACGTGGTGACGGTGTCCGACGGTTTCGCGCGCAATTACCTGATCCCGCGCGGCCTGGCAATCAAGGCCACGCCGGGCGCGCTGCGCGAAAGCCAGCACCTGATCGCGCAGGCGGCCCAGCACCGTGAAGAGCTGAAGAATCTCGAGAACGAGGTCGCGGCCAAGATTCACGGCGTCGAGCTGGTGTTCGGCATGAAGGCCGGCAAGAACAACAAGCTGTACGGCTCGGTGACGACGATGGACATCGCCCGCGCACTCGAAGAGAAGACCGGCGTGGACGTCAATCGCCGCCGCATCAGCGAGCGCTCGCTGCGCGAGCTGGGCATCCACGAGGTGCCCGTGCGCATCAGCACCGATGCGTCGCCCGTGCTGCGCGTCGTGATCGTGCGCGAGGAAGAGGTCGCCGACTACCTGGAGGGCAAGCCGGTGCCGAGCCTGATCCACCTGGCCGAGGAAGCTGAAGCCGAAGCCGAGGCGGAAGCAGCCGCCGAAGCAGCCGCCGAAGCGGCGGCCCAGGCCGAAGCTGCCGACGCGGGCGAGGCCGCCGACGAGGTCGTTGGCGAGCTGGCCGAGGATCTCGCTGCCGACAACGACGCTCCCGCCGAGGCGGAAGCCGACGAGTAGGCGCGGTGATCTGGCCGTGGTGACACGGCCTGAACCGATGGAAAACCAACAAGAAGGCTCACGCGACGTGATAGCCTTTGTTGTCCGCCATATGGCCTGCGATGCCTGTGGCGAGGCGTATGCCGAAGACAACGTGTGCGTGGTGCTGCACACCGACGAGCAACTGGTGCTCGAAGCGTGCTGCGAGGCGTGCCACGCCCAACAGGTCATCACGGCGTATGACCGGCCCCCGTACGAGCAGTTGCACCGCGAGGAGCCGGTTGTGCCTGTGATCGTGACGCAGGATGACGTCGAGGGATGGTCGGCCTTCCTGGCCGGCTTCACCGGCGACGTGTACGATCTCCTGGCCCAATCCTGACGCGGGGCCGGACGCATAAGCGCTGTGCAGCGGGTGTAGTCAAAACACCCGCTTTTGGTTATGATCCGCCCGATTGTGGCTCGATTGTGGCACGGTGTCGGTGTGACTCCCTATTGAAAGGCCATTCGAGAAGGTCGTTTATTCTCGCTGGCAGAGCACGCAATGGGACGAACCCCGTCTTTTTCACCCTTCCCCCTCGGTTGGGGAAGGGAAGCGGACCCGAAGGGTGCGCGGGGATGGGGGTTCTCAAACGGTCTCTATTGAGGAAAGCGGACAGACGGTGAGTCAAGCGGAAATCCTGGGACAGCGCCTGCGCGAGGCGCGCGAAGCCAAAGAGCTGACGCTCGACGAGACCGAGCGGGCGACGCGCATCCGCGCGCGATTCCTCGACGCGTTGGAGCGCGGCGACTATTCGGCGATGACGCCCGTCCAGGCGCAGGGCTTTCTGCGGAACTACGCGCGGTTTCTGGGGCTGGACCTCGACCTGCTGCTGTCCGAGATGGGGGCCGAGGACGACGACGGGCGGCGCCGCCGCCGGGCCGAAGACACGTCCGCGTCGCGCCCGACGAGTCCCCGCCCCATGCACCGGCCCCGCTCGCCCGTCGCGCCGGTCATCCAGGCCGGGACCCAGGCCCCCGCCCAGCCCCGCCGGCGGCGGCGTCGCGGCTGGCTGAGCACCATCGCCGTGGTGCTGATCGCCGGGGGGATTGTAGTCGCGCTGGTGGTAGGCGGCACGCAGATCATCGAGAACCTGGTGTCGACCGACGAGGGCGCGCGCGTCGATGGCGTGGTCGAGACGCTGCCCCCCGCGCCGACGGATGAGCCCGCAGCCGGCGATCAGGCCGGGCTGCCGCCCGGCGACGAAACCGCCGCCCCGCCGGATGAACAGGACGCCACGACGCCCGCCGCCACCGAGGGCCCGGCCACCCCGGAGCACGGCTTCACGCCGCCCGCGCTCACCGGCACGAACGTGGTGGTGGATATCCAGGTCGTGCAGCGCACGTGGGTGCGCATCATCGTCGATGGCGCAGTGACCTACGAGGGCGCCGCCCGGCCCGGCGACGTGCTGCGCTATACCGGCGAGGAGAGCATCGCCGTGCGGGCCAGCAACGCCGCAGCGCTCCAGCTCACCGTGAACAACCAGCCGCAGGGCGTGCTCGGCGCGCGCGGGGAACTGTTCGACTATACCTTCACGCTGCCCGGGGCGGAGTTCCCGCCCGCCACACCGCCGGGCGACGTGTCGGGGTCCCCGGCGCCGATGGCCGCATTGACCGCAGCGTCGCCGACCGGGGCGACGTTGCTTTTTACGCCGGAGGGCGATCTGCCGCCGCTGGCCGCGGGCGAAGGAGGCGCGCCGGAGGATGCCAGCCCGCAGGCGCAGGATTCGGGTTCCGCGGGCGACACGCCGACCTTCACGCCGCTGCCGCCCGAGGCGCTGGTCGCCGCCTCGCCGACGCTCACGCTCGAACTGGTGCCCGGCGAGGGAGGCGCGCCCGGTGATGTCGCCGCAGCGGAGACGCCCGAGCCGGAAGCGACCATCACGCCATCCCCGGAACCGACCGCCACGCCCGAACCCACCGAGGCCCCCTCGCCGGAGCCAACGCCCACCGCGACGCCGGAAGACACGGCGACGGCGGCGCCTACCCCCACCGGCACGCCCTCGCCGGAACCGACCGCCACAGCGTCACCCACGGCGACGAACACGCTCACCGCGACGCCCACGCCGTCGCCAACAGGCACGCCGACCGGGACGCCTTCGCCGACGCCCAGCCCGACGAACACGCCCACATCGACGCCCAGCGCGACGCGCACCGCTACACGCACGCCGACCCCGACGCCATCGCGCACGCCAACCGCCACCCCGTCGCGCACGCCCAGCCCGACGAACACGCCCACGCCCACCGCAACCCTGACGCCCACCTGGACGCCGTCGCCGACCATCTCCGCGACGCCCAGCTTCACGCCCACCGTCACGCCGTTTTTGCCGCCGCGCCTGACGCGCACGCCGTCCCCGGTGCCCAAGCCCTGACACGGAGCCAACCCCCAATGCCCGCATCCGCCAATGACGAACTGTTCGCGTTTTTCGATGATCTGGCCGTCCGGTGGGACGCCATGCAGTCCGCGGAACGAGGCGCGCACCTGGCGCGCGTGCTGGCGCCCCACGCGGCGCTGTTCGCCGGGGTGCGGCGCGTGCTCGACGTCGGCGCGGGGACCGGCGCGTTTCTGCCACAGCTCCGGCGGCTGGCGCCGGACGCCCGCATCGTGGCGATCGACCTCTCGGCGGCGATGCTGGCGCGCGCCCAGGCCAGCGGGCGCGGCGACGAGCGCGTCGCGTGGCTGCGGGCGGACGCTCACGCGCTGCCGCTGCGTTCCGGCCAGGTGGCGCTGGTGACGTGCCACGACAGCTTCGCCCATTTCGAGGATCGCCCGCGCGCCCTGGCGGAGTTCCGGCGGGCGCTGGCTCCGGGCGGGGGCCTGCTGATCCTGCACGACATCAGCCGCGAGAAGCTGAATGCAATCCACAGCGGGGCAGCCGCGCCGCGCGTGCGCAGCCACACGCTGCCGCCGGTGGACGATCTCGCGGCGCTGGTGGCCGCGGCAGGCTTCGCCGTGCTGGACGCCATCGACGCGCCCGACCACTACCTGGTGGCCGCCCGGCGCGCCTGATCGCGCCCCATACGCCAGCCGGATCGCCGCGCGAGTTTTCGCCAAAGCCGTGATACACTGTTGAAGATGTGATCGAGAGCGACCGGAGCGTTTCCATGGCCTTCTCATTCTCCCCCACACTCCGTCTGCTGGTGATCCTGGCGCTGGCGCTGCCGGGCATGGTCGTACTGCAGCCCGCTTCCGCGCAGGACGACGCCGGGCAGATCGAGGCGCTGGCCCTGCGCGCCCACCTGCAAAACCTGCGCACCGACAGCTACACCTTCTGGATCGGGGGCAGCCTGGGCAACCCGCGCAACGCCCCGGCGCGCACCGCGCTGGGCGAAACCCTGGACGGCTGGCGGCTGGCCGGGCTGAACGGCGATCCGCCGGTGGCCTTCGAAGACCTGGCGCGGCCCACCCTGTTGAACTTCTGGGCGTCGTGGTGCCCGCCCTGCCGCGTGGAATTCCCCCACCTGGCGCGGGTGGCGCTGGCCCCCGGCAATCACGCCTTCGACGTGCTGTTCGTGAATATGTCCGACCAGGAAGAGGACGCCCTGGCGTTTTTGCGCAACCAGCCGCCCGACATTCACACCGTGCTGGACGAGCTCGACCGCCTCTCGCGCCGCAGCAGCGTGCTCTCGATCCCGACGACGCTGCTGATCGACACCGACGGCGTGGTGCTGGCCGGTCACGTCGGCATCGTGACGCCCACCATCACCGACTTTTTCGACGCCGTGGCGGCGAACCCCGGCGTCGGGACGTTCGTGGCCGCGGACGCGGCGGGCATCGCGCCCCAGGCGGAGCTGCTGCCGGTGGACGTCGACGCGGCGACGCCGATCGCGGTCGGCGAGACGGTGCTCGGCACCCTCACCCACCGCGATTTCCAGCACGCCTACCGCTTCGAGGGCCGCGCCGGGGAGACGATCACTGTCAGCCTGCGCGAAGACTCGTCCGAGCTGGACGCCTACCTGGTGCTGATGACCACCGAGGGCGAGCGGCTGGCCGAAAATGACGACGTCGCCGCCGGGACCGATGCCGCCGTCGAGGTCACGCTGCCCGCCGACGACACGTACATCATCGTCGCCACCCGGTTCCTGGAGGCGGAAGGTTTCTCCAGCGGCGACTACACCCTGACCGTCACCGGCAGCGGGTCCGGCGGCGACGGGGCGATCCTGGCCTATGGCAGCGCCACGCCGGGCCGCGTGAGCGGCATCGATCCGCGCCGCTTCTACGGCTTCGAGGGCCGCGCGGGCGACGTGATCACCGTCCGGCTGGAGCACGCGCCGGGCGCGGTGCCGCTCCAGGTCGAGATCAAGGGCCCGGACCTGAACCGGCTGGCCGTCAGCGACGAGTCCGCGGGCGGGACAGTGGCATTGACCGTCGAGCTGCCCGCCGACGGCGATTACCGGATCGTTGTCTTTCGCCAGCGCACGCGCGACCGGGACAACGAAACCTACACGCTGCGGCTGGACCGCGCAGGCGAATCCACCGCCCCGCCGGATGGTGCGGCGGAGGCGGGCGCGCTGGCCTACGGCGCGACGGTGAGCGGCGCCCTGGGCGATGACAACGTCGAGGATCGCTGGACGTTCGAGGGCCGCGCTGGGGACGTGATCACGCTGGTCATGGCGCGCGCGGTCGACGAGTCGGGCGGGCTGGACGGCTACCTGGTGCTGCTGGGGCCGGACGGCGCGACGCTGGCCGAAGTGGACGACACCCAGGACGACGTCATGCCGCGCCTGGACGGGTTCGCGCTGCCCGCCGACGGCACCTACACCGTCGTCGCGACGCGCTTCGGCTTCGCCAACGGCTTTTCGAGCGGCGACTACCGCCTCACGCTGGAGCGAGCCGGGGGCGCGGACGACTCGCCCTCACCGGACGAGGCCGCCGGGCCGCGCTGGATCGATCCCGCCGACCTGCCGCCGGACCTGCGCCGCATCGCTTACAACAGCCGCGCCCTGGGCGCCATCGACGCGAGCAACGTGGACGACTGGTACATGTTCCACGGGCGAGAAGGCGACGCGATCCGCCTGCACATGGCCGCCGATTCGGGCGATCTCGACCCGTTCCTGATCCTGACGGACGGCGACGGCATCGAGATCGCCCGCAACGACGACGCGCCGGACGGGACCACCGCCGCCCGGATCGACGTGACGCTGCCCGCGACGGGCACCTATCTCGTCCGCGCCACACGTTATGGCTTCCAGAACGGCCCGTCCAGCGGGGAATACACGCTCGCGCTCGAAACCGAGGCCGCGCCGCTCGATCCGGACGAGCTGAGCGCCGCTGCCGCGCTGCCGTATGGCGCGCCGGTGACCGGGTCGCTGAGCCTGGAGGACGTGGGGCGGCAGTACACGTTCGAGGGCCGCGCGGGCGAGGCGATCACGATCGCGGTCCGGCGGGCGAGCGGGGACCTCGACCCGGCGCTGTCGCTGCGCGGACCGGATGGCCGCGAGATCGCCTTCAACCGCGATTGGACATCCAGGGCGGAGGCGCGCATCGCGCGGCTGGCCCTGCCGGACGACGGCACGTACACGCTGGACGTGATTCTCGAGGACCTGAACACGAGCGGCGATTTCGACCTGCTGCTGCTGGCCCAGGCCCCGCCACCGCCGCCGGATGGCGCGTTCGTCGCTGCGCCGGGGCTGGACGTCGAGATCGTGCTCGTATGGGCCGGGGAGGCCGACCTCGATCTGGCCGTCGCGCCGCCCGACCCGGCGCAGCCGGGCGAGGTCACGGGCCGCGCCAACGACCTGTGCGCCGGGCAGGCCGCCGCGCCCCAGGAGCGGATCGTGTGGGCGGCAGGCGCCGCGCCGGACGGGCTGTACGCGATCACCGTGCAGTACGCGCTCGACTGCGCGGGGGCGGGCGAGGCCGTGCCGTTCATGCTGGCGGTCGTGCGGGCGGGCGAGGTCGTCGACGTCATCGGCGGGACCCTGGTCCGCCCCGGCGATTCCTACGGGACACTACTCGATGCTGGTAAATAAGTTTGGCCCGTTCATAACGCGGCTTTAACGCGGCCTGCTTATGATCACCGGTAGAGCGATGTGACCCGTTTTGGCTCGATTGCGTCGCGCACGGCTGCAAAATCTTGTGAAAAAATGTATAATGCTAGGTGTCCGTGCACTGATGAGTTGAGAACGACCCCATGATTGAAGGGCACGTCTTACTGCTGAACGGGGGCACGTGGGAACCGCTGACGGTCGTCAGCATCCCGCGCGCGATCAACCTGCTGCTGGCCGGAAAAGCCATCGTCGTCGAGGAATCGGGGCGGTTTTTGCGCACCGTGCGCGACAAGTTCCCCGTCCCGTCGGTGATTGCCCTGCGGCACTACATCAACGTGCCGCGCCGCCATGCCCACTGGAGCCGCCAGGGGGTGCTCGTCCGCGACAACTACACGTGCATCTACTGCGGCGCCACACCGGGCGTGATGGTGCGGGGCAAAGTGCTGACCAAGCGCGATCTGACGGTCGATCACATCCTGCCCGTGTCACGCGGGGGGAAGAATACGTGGTCGAACACGGCGTGCGCGTGTTTCGCGTGCAATCACCGCAAGGGCAACCGCCTGCCGGGCGAAGCCGGGCTGCGGCTGATGTGGGAACCAAAGACGCCGCGCACCAGCTATCTGGTGATCGAGATGGGCAGCGGCCCGGCCACCTGGAAGCGATATATCGAGATTGGCAACGACCGCTGACCCGGTCGCAAGCCAGCCGAAAATGAAGCAATACGGCGAAGAGTAGGGCGTATTGGTGGTTGCCCTACTCTTTGTTTTCAGACGGCGATCGACTGCGGTCCGCGGCCTAGTGGTGGTGCACCCGGCGCGCGTCGGAGGTGAGCGTCCCGGCCAGGTATGCCGCCAGCGCCTCGTCCACCGAGGACTGCGCGACCAGGTAGACGGCCATGCCCCTTGCCTGGGCGTGGTCCAGCGCCGGGCTGCCGATCCCGCGCACGATCATCACCTGGCAGTCGGCCAGTTCGGCGAACTTGGGGGAATGGTCGCCGTGGTGGTGGCCGTGATCGTGCTCGTGGCTGTGATCGTGGTCATGGTCGTGATGGTGATCGTGGTGGTGATGGTGCCCGCCCTCGCTGCGCGGGCGAACGTCGCGGGCGATCTCGCGGCCATCTTCGACCGTCACGGCGACGACGAGCGGCGCCCGGCCAAAGTGCGCGCTGATGGTCTGGGGGTCGTCACACACAAAACCGATTGTCTCTTTTGCCATAGCGAACTCATCCTGGTTATGATCCGGCACGATAAAGATTTAGATGCTATCCAGGCTCCGGCGTTGCGTCAATCGTCACAGCCGGATTGAGATATAATAAGCGCGGAGCAGACCCTATTGGAGGTCGGATTCGATGAAACGATTGATCCCCATCCTGACGCTGGCCGCCAGCCTGACCGTGGCGCTGGCGCTGATCGTCCCGGCCCATGTCGCGGTGGCCCAGGACGGGCACGGCCCGGAGAGCGACGACGGCGGGGGCGAGGAGCACGCCGCTGACGAGCTTGCTCCATATCGCGGCGCGGCCCTGTACGCCGAGTTCTGCCAGGCGTGCCACGGTCCCCAGGGCGAAGCCGCCGGCGACGGCCCGGCGTTCGCGGCGATCGCGTACGATCCAGAGACGGCCCGCGCGATCATCGCCGAAGGGCTGGACACCACGCCGGGCGACGGCGCCCTGATGCCCGCCTATGGCGAGGCAGACGGCGGCCTGCTGGACGGCGCGCAGATCGACGACCTGCTGGCCTATATGGCAACGTGGGACACCGGCGACACGCCGCCCTTGCCCGCGCCCAACATCCACACCGAGGTGGAGCGCGTCGAGGGCTTTTCGGGCGATCCGGCGGCGGGCGCGGTCGTCTATGCCGCGTCCTGCTATGGGTGCCACGGGCCAGAGGGGCAGGGGCGCGGCGTGGAGAACTTCCCCGGTTTTGCCGTGTCCGGCGACACGCTGGGCGTGGTCCGCACTGGGACGGGCAGCGACACGATGCCCGGCTTCTCGGCGGAAGTTGGCGGCCCCCTGAGCGAGCAGCAGCTTGACGATCTCGACGCGTATCTCGCTTCGTGGGCGTCCGCCGAGCCGTCGAAATCGGGCGGCTCCGACATTCCGGAAGGCACCAACGTGCTGCTGATCGTCATGGGCGCGGCGGCGATCATCGCGGTCGGCGCGGCGTACATGTCGCAGGTGGTGCGCACCGAGACATAAGCGCCATGACGGACGAGCCGGCCTTCACCATTCGCCCACTGGAGGAGACTCACCGCGCCTGGGCGATCGAGACGGCGCGGGCGTGGTGGGGCTCTCAAATCGTCGTCTCGCGCGGCACCATTCACGACGTCGCCACGCTGCGAGGCTTCGTGGCGCTGCGCGAGGATGCGGACGAGCCGATCGGGCTGGCGACGTACCACGTCGCCGGCGACGCTTGCGAGTTGGTCACACTCGTCACCCTGGTGGAAGGCATCGGCGCCGGCAGCGCGCTGATCGACGCCGTGCGCGCTCAGGCCCAGGCCGCCGGGTGCCGCCGCCTGTGGCTGATCACCACCAACGACAACACCCCCGCCATCCGGTTTTACCAGAAACGCGGCTTCCGCTTGGCCGCCGTGCACCGCGACGCCGTGACCGAATCCCGCCGCCTGAAGCCGGAGATCCCCCTCCTGGGCGTGGATGGAATCCCTATCCGCGACGAACTTGAATTTGAACTTATGCTATAATGTGACAGTAAGTGCAGTTGTTCATTTTCTTGCAGGAGGAAGAGATGAAAGCATTTTTTGACGAATTTAAGCAATTTATTGCGCGGGGCAGCGTGATCGATCTGGCGGTCGGTATCATCATCGGGTCAGCGTTCACCAGCATCGTGAACTCGCTGGTGAATGACATCATCATGCCGCCGATCGGGATGCTGCTGGGGAACGTCGACTTCAGTAACCTCTACATCAACCTGACCGATACCGATTACGATTCGCTGGCTGCGGCCCAGGAAGCAGGCGCTGCCACGATCAACTACGGTGTGTTCCTCAACGCCGTGATCACTTTCCTCATCGTTGCCCTGGTCGTGTTCATCCTGATCAAACAAATCAACCGCCTCTACCCGAAGCCCGCCGAAGAGCCGTCGGAACCTATCGCTAAGAATTGCCCGTACTGCATGACCGAGATTCCGATCAAGGCGACCCGCTGCCCCAACTGCACATCCGAGTTGGAATAGCCGCCGCCTGGAGAGGGCTGCCCGACAGGACAGCAGAGGTGCAATGGCGAGCGCATAATCTCGTCATCTCGACCTGAGGAAGGCTGGCAACAGGAGATGCAACTATGATCGGCAACATCATCGCTTGGGTGATCGTTGGTGCAATCGCGGGGTGGCTGGCGAGCGTTGTCATGGGCACTCGACGCGGGCAGTCGCTCGGAGAGGATATCGTGGTCGGTATCGTCGGTGGGGTCATCGGCGGTTTCGTCCTCAATCTGCTCGACATCGGCGGCGAAGTGAGCGGCCTGAACATTGCGAGCATCGTGGTCGCGTTCATCGGCGCAGTGATCCTCCTGCTCATCCTGAGGGCAGTACGCGGGAGCGCTCAGGTGTAGCGCCGGCTGCGGACATCGCGCATGGTGCTGAACAGGCCCCGCCCGACACGCGACTGGTGGGGCCTGTTTTCGACAAATTTGAGTCCGACTGGATCGCCGCGTCGAAAATTGCTACAATTGTCATTAGACTTTTAATCGGATTCGCCAGACGGCTAGCCTGGCAGGGATGAGCGAGAGACAATCATGGCCGAAATTCAATGGGAAAAGCATCGTGTCTTGCCCGAAACCCGGCGCGCCGCCAAGCGCAGCGGGCGCTGGAAATTCATGCTGGCGGGGATCGTGATCCTGGCGGCAATGGCCTATCTACTGCTGTCGAGCACGCTGATCGGCGCGCGCTACTACGTGACGGTGGACGACCTGCTCGGCGACCCGGATATGCTCGGCAAGACGGTGCGCGTCTCCGGCGCGGTGGATGGCGATCCGATCTTCAATCCCGACACACAAGAGCTGACCTTCACCATCGCGAACATTCCGAACGACAACGACAGCATTCGCGAGCAGGGCGGGCTGGCGTTCGTGCTGCATCAAGCGGTGCAAGACCCGAACGCAACCCGCCTGACAGTGGTCGCCCACGACAAGGAAATCCCTGACCTGCTCCAGCACGAAGCCCAGGCGATCCTGTCCGGCAAGCTGGTCCAGGAGAATGGTGAATACGTCTTCCACGCCGACGAGATCACGCTCAAGTGCCCGACCAAGTACGAAGAAGACGTGCCCGAACAGGTCCTGCAGTAGCCCGATCCCCCGCACGGAACTCCCGACGCCGGATGCCCTCCGGCGTTTTTATTTTGGACCCCCGCCGCGCCCCTGTGTTTTGCGCAAAGACTGCCCCGCGTGCTACACTACCGGCGATTTGCCTGGGGGGAAAACAACACTTTGTTAATGGTGGAGAGTGTAAACATGCAGCTTAGTCGATCCCCGGTCACATGGCTCGTGCGCGTTGCCGTCGTCCTGGCGATGCTGGTCGCCGGGATGCCCGCCTGGGCCCAGGATGGCGCGGACGCCACCGTCGCCCCCATCATGTTGAACATGCGATCCGGTCCCGGCGACGAATACGCCGTGATCGTGCAGCTTCCGCGCGGCGCCGAGCTGGCGCTGCTGGCCCGCGACGACGTGCCCGAAAACGGGCTGTGGGTCTTCGGCCAGACGACCGCCGGGACGGAAGGCTGGGTGCTGTCGGACTTCGTGACCGTGCGCGCCGGGCTGGACCTGGGCACGCTGCCCGTGCGCCCCGCCCCGGCGGTGACGGATGCCCCACCGGCTCCCGAACAGGCCGCGGCCAGTGCACCGGCGGGCGCCCCGGCGGGCGGCTTTCCCGAGGGCAGCGGCATCCCCGCCCAGACGACCGCCGATGTCAACCTGCGCAGCGGGGCGGGCACCGGCTACCGCGTCTTCACGACGCTGGGCGGCGGGACGAGCGCACTGGCTAAGGGGCGCGACGCCGCCGGAGACTGGATCTTCGTGACGGTGGGCGGCCAGGACGGCTGGCTGTACGTGTCGTTCGTGCGCCTGCTGTCCGGCAGCATCGAGGCGCTGCCCGTCGTCGAGACGGTCGTCACCCAGGTCGCCGCGCCTGCCGCGGACGATGGGGCGGATGCGTCCGGCGGCGAACCCGTGCCGCGCCCGGTGACCGGCGGGCCGGGGCTGACCGGCTTCGGCTATGGCGGCCATGTGGACAGCTTCGCCTATCCCAACCTGATGGCGTCGGCGGGCATGACCTGGGCCAAGCGCCAGATCCGGTTCTCGATGGGCGCGCCGGGCAGCATCGCGGCGGGGGCCATCGAGCAGGCGCATGGCAACGGCTTCAAGATTCTGCTGGGCATCGTCGGCCACAAGGACGACATCAGCAAGCCCGGCTATTTCGAGGACTACGCGCGGTTCGTCGGCGAGGTGGCGGCGCTTGGCCCAGACGCAATCGAGGTGTGGAACGAGCAGAACATCGACCGCGAATGGCCGACCGGCCAGATCGATCCGGGCCGCTACACGCAGCTTCTGGCGCTGGCGTACAATGCCATCAAGAGCGCCAACCCCAACGTCGCCGTGATCAGCGGCGCGCCGGCACCCACCGGGGCCGAGGGCGCGTTCGGCGCGGACCGGGTGTGGAATGACAACCGCTACGTCCAGGGCATGGCCGCCGCCGGGGCCGCCCAGTACATGGACTGCATCGGCGCTCACTACAACGAAGGCATCGTCGGCCCCAGCCAGACCAGCGGCGACCCGCGCGGCAATTACTTCACGCGCTATTTCTGGGGGATGGTCAACACCTATTCCAGCGCGTTCGGCGGCGCCCGCCCGGTGTGCTTCACCGAGCTGGGCTACCTGACCCCCGAAGGGTACGGCCCGCTGCCGGATGGCTTCGCCTGGGCGTCGAACGTCACCGTCGGCCAGCAGGCCCAGTGGCTGGCGCAGGCCGTGCGGCTGGCGCGCAACAGCGGGCGCGTCCGGCTGGTGATCATCTGGAACGTGGATTTCACCAACTACGACGGCGACCCGATGGCGGGCTACGCGATCGTGCGGCCCGGCGGCGCGTGCCCGGCATGTGACGCCCTGGCCGGTGTGCGATAGACTCGCAGGGGATGATGCCGGGGCGCGAAGGTGCCCCGCCCGTTCGAGTGTGCGAGATGGAGCGTATATAAGCCGATGAGTTCGCATGAGGATCGACCCGACTCGACTCGCAGGCCGCTGTCGACGCCGCCCGGTGTGCTGAAGCCCGGGTCCGGAACGCCGGAGAATGCCCACCCCGATCACGGCGGGCTGCCCCAACCGCAGTCGTATCCCCGGTTCGCCGACCAGAGGCCATCCCAACGGCGGCGGCGGGGCGGCTGCCTGCTGCCGGTGCTGGGGCTGGGCGGGATCGTGCTGGCGCTGGTGATCCTGGGCCTGTTCCTGCCGCCGGTGTCGCTCTGGGAAACGATCGACGAGGCGCTCAACGATGGCGGCGACGGGGCGAACGGCAAACTGGTTATCGACGGGCTGGAGTTCGTCGAGCTCGACGCAGACGCGCCCCGCCTGCAGATGGCGGGCCTGGGGCTCGGCGCGGCGCCCGGCGACCTGACGGACGCTTACGGCGTGCACGTGGTGGCCCTGTCTCCGGCGGACTACCTGGCGAAGAACACGCCGGCCCAGGGCTGGCACTGCGCGACGGACCTGCCCGCCAGCCATGCCCTCGCCAGCCAGGTCTACAGCCTGACGCAAACCGGGACGCCCCCCTCGGCGCTGACGCTCGACGTGGAGACGCTGCCGGAGGCCGCCGCCGATCCGAACGCCCTGGTGCTCTTTGGCTGGGATGCCGACGCGAACGCGTGGCAGTTCCTCCCGGCGCAGTTCGTCCCCGAAAGCGGCGCCATGCAAGCCCGCCTGGATTTCGTGCCGCGCTGCGTGGCGGTCTTTCGCGGGGCGGGATCGGCCCGCGCGGTGGACGTCACGCTGTCCCCGGCGGACACTGCCGTGCCGGAAGTCGTCGCGGCCAATGCGCGCGTCTTCCCCGGCGACCTGCACCCGACCTCCGCCGGAACGCTCCAGGGTGTGATGGCGCCCGGCGTGGATGCAAGCCAGGGCTACGCCGTCCTGCCGCTGATCAACAACTACGAAGATCCCTCGGTGATCGAAACGGCCAACGTCCGCCGGATTCTCGAGAACCCGGCGCTGCGCCGCCAGCACGCCCGCCAGATCGCGGCCTTTGTCACCTCGGCGTCGGAAGGCTACGCGGGCGCGGCGATCGATTACCGCGAAGTACCCGCCGACCTGCGCGAGTCGTTCACCACCTTCGTGCGCGACCTGGCGAACCTGCTGCACGGGCAGAACCGGAGCCTGACGGTCGTGCTGCCCGCGCCGCGCGGCGAGCCCGGCGCGTGGGACACCGGCGGGTACGACTGGCCCGCCATTGGCGCGGTCGCTGACGACGTCGTGATCCGGATGCCGTCCGATCCGCGCGTGTTCGCCGAAGGCGGCCAGGCCGGGGCGATCATGGCCTGGGCGGGGACCCAGATCAACCGTAACAAGCTGCTGCTGGGCGTGTGCGCGCTGAGCGTCGAAGAACAGCGCGACTCGGCCTGGATGCCCGTCACGCTGGACCGCGCGCTGAGTTTTGCGGGCGGCGTCGAGGTCAGCCCGGCGGCGGGCGTCCAGCCCGGCGAGCCGTTCGAGGCCAGCCTCGTCCCGCCGGAAGGCGTGCAGGTCGAATTCGGCTACGAGGACTCGGTCAGGATGCCGGTCGTGCGCTACCGGGACGCAGACGGCAGCCTGCTGCGCGCCATGTGGCTGCTCGACCCGGTCGCCCTGCGCTACCGGCTGGAACAGGCGACCGCCTACAACCTGAAAGGCGTCTTCGTCTTCGACCTCGCCGCGCCGGGCGTGCTGCCGGGGCTGGAAACCGAGCTGCTGGCCTACCGGCTGAACCAGCCGGGCGCGACCGAGCCGGTCGACCTGTCGCCCGAGTGGATCGTGCGGGCGGGTGAAACGGAGATCGGGCGCGCCACCGCCGCCACCGGCGAGCCGGTCGCGTTCGACGCGCCACCCGAGCCGGCAGCGCTCACCGTCGAGGCGCAGATCGCGGGCGTGACGCTCGGCAGCGCGGCGATCCAGGTCGCGGAGGTGGAGCCGACCGTCCTGCCGCCGGTGGAGTTCCAGCCCTCCGCCGAAGAGTCCGCTGAGGGCGAAGCCCCGGCCTCGCCCGGCGACCTGAGCGCCGAAGGGCTGGCCCTGCCCACCATCGATCCCGCGATCCTGGCGGCGGGCGATCCCGGCGACGCGTTCGAGGCGGGCGGCCACATCCGGACGTTCGGCGGCCCGACGGTCCTGGCCGCGGGGCGCATGGGCCTGCGCTGGATTCGCGTCGAGATCGCGTTCGGCGCCGGGCAGCAGGCCGCCGATCACCAGCGCACGATCGAGAACGCGCAGGGCAACGGGTTCAAGGTGCTGTTCAACGTGACCGGCGATCCCGCCGAGTTCGCCGCCGCGGGCCTGCCCGACTACGCGGCCCAGTACGCCGAATTCGTGGGCGGGCTGGCGGCGCTGGGCGCGGACGGCATCGAGGTGTGGCGCAACATGAACCGGGCCAACGTCTGGCCCAGCAGCCAGATCGACCCGGCGGCGTACACCTACCTGCTCGCCGTGTCGTTCGAGGCGATCAAAACGGCTAACCCCAGCGCGCTGGTCATCACGGGCGGGATCGCGCCCACCGACGCCGCCGGTGAAGCCGGGCGGGCGGACAACGTCTGGAACGACGACACCTATCTGGCGGCGCTGGCCGAAGCCGGGGCGGGACAGTACGCGGACTGCGTCGGGGTGCGCTACGTGCAGGGCGCCGTCCCGCCGGACGCCACCAGCGGCGATCCGCGCGGCGATTCCCCGATTCACTACCTGCCGCTGGTCACCGACCGGGCGTGGAACGCGTTCGGCGGGGCGCTGCCGGTGTGTTTCACCCGGCTGGGCTATCTCTCGCCGGAAGGCTACGCGCCGCTGCCCGACGAGTTCGCCTGGGCGCAGAACATCACCGCGGCGCAGCAGGGCGAATGGCTGGCCGGTGCGATGAGCGCGGCGCGCGGGGCGACCGATGGCAAGGTCCGGCTGATGGCGATCTGGAGCATCGACGCACCGACCGACGACGCGTCCAGCGCGACCGCCGGGTACGGGATTCAGCGCCCGGACGGGGCGTGTCCGGCGTGCGAAGCGCTGGCACCGGTATTAGAATAGCGTAGGGCGATCGTTGACAAATCGCGTCCTTCATGCGATACAATGGAGCACCGCCACAAACGAGACGAGGAGACACGATTTATGCATACCAGTGTGGCAGCACGTCAGCGCCAGATCCGCGGCTTTGTGGTGGCCTGGTTGGGCATCACGCTGCTGATGGGGGCGGTTACCTTCATCGGCATCTACTACGCGACTGGCCTGGTGGGCGCTAACAACAATGGCAGCAACGACGATGTGAGCGTCGCCGCGCTCTCGAACGCGGAAGCCGACGATCTGGAGCAGGCCGCCCCTGACGAAGCGGAGGACCTCGGCCAGATCGACGCGACCCCGGTCCCCACCGCGGACCAGGGCGAACCGGCAGCCGTCGCGGCGGTTCCCGAAGAGCAGGCCGAGGCGGCGGCCCTGTCCGCGCCGGACGGCCAGGGTGGCGCGGCTGAAGGCCAGTTCGCCACGCCCGTCCCCAGCCCGACGCCCGTGCCGGTCGACAACGACGCGTTCCAGTTGGGCATCCAGGTGCAGATCAATCCCGATCCCGAAGTGCACCGCATCTGGATGGGCGAAGTGCGCGACAAACTCAAGTTGAACTGGATCAAACAGCAGGTGCGTTGGGAGAACATCGAGCCGCAGCCCGGCCAGTACGAATGGGGCGGGCTGGACGTCGCGTTCGACCTCGCGGCTGAGTACGGCATCAAGGTGATGGTCAGCGTGCTGACGACGCCCGAATGGGCGCGCGAGCCGGGCGCTCCGCTGGACAAAGTCGGCCCGCCCGCCGATCCGCAGACCTTCGCCAACTTCCTGACCACCATGCTCAACCGCTACCCGGACCAGATTCACGCGGTCGAGGTCTGGAACGAGATGAACATCGATCGCGAGTGGGGCTCGGTGCGCGGGCTGAGCGCGGCGGACTACGTGGCGATGCTGCGCGTGGCCTATGACGCGATCAAGGCCGTCGATCCGGGCATCATCGTGATCAGCGGCGCGCTGTCGCCCACCGGGTTCAACGACGGCGTGGGCGCTTACGACGACTTCGTGTACATGGACATGCTGATCCAGGCCGGGCTGCTGGAGACGACCGACTGCGTCGGCGCGCACCACAACGGCTATAACATCGGCCCGAACGTGCCCTGGAACAACGTCCCCAACGACCCGACGGCGCGCTTCCGCGGCCCGTTCGACAACCCGCACCATAGCTGGTCGTTCTACAGCACGCTCAACGGCTACGCCCAGAAGATCCAGCAGGCGGGCAGCGACACGAAGCTGTGCATCACCGAGTTCGGCTGGGCCAGCACCGAAGGGCTGGGCGGCACGCCGCGCGCGTTCGAGTTCGCCGACGACAACACCCTGGCGGAACAGGCCCAGTACTTCGACGAGGCGATCCAGCTCATGCAGGATTGGGGCTTCGTCTGGCTGGCGTTCATCTGGAACCTGAACTACGGCGCCCAGAGCGGCTGGGACGCGACCAACGACAACGTGCCCTACGCGCTGCTGCGGCCCGAATGGAGCCCGGCGCCGGCCTACGAGGTAATCGCCAGGTACAATTTCCGCGGGGATTGATCCCGCCGGCGGCCCTGCGCCGCGCGAGGTCCCGGCAGCCAGCCGGGCCTCCCCAATTTCACAGAATTCCGGGCGGGCTCCGTGCCCGCCTGTGTTTGCTCTACACGAGCGCACGTCGAGAAAAGGAGTTCGATCGGAGTGACGCAGTTGAGTCCATCACCGGGACGATCCCGCCCCGACCGCCGGCTGATCGTGGCCGGGGGGATGCTGGCGCTGGCGCTGGCCCTGGCCGTGGTGGGCGCGTGGTGGCTGGCGCCGGAGGACGACGTCCCCACGCCCGGTCCCACCCTCACCCCACCCATCCCGCGCGACCTGGCGCCGGAGGCCGTGACCGAGCCCGCTTTCCCGTCGCTGACCTACGGCATTCACACGTTCCTGTGGTGGAACGAAACGACGCGCACCTATGACCTGGACATGGTGCGCCTGATGAACTTCACGCACGTGAAGCAGCGCTTTTCGTGGGAAGACATGGAGCCGGAGCGCGGCGAGTGGCACTGGCAGCAGGCCGACGCGGTCGTCGATGAGGTAGCCTATCGCGGGCGCGAGCTGGTCGCCCGGCTGGACGGCCCGCCGGGCTGGGCGCTGCTCGACCCGCTCCCGGACGATCCGACCCAACCGGCGCTCGACCTGGACGCGTGGGCGGGGTTCTGCGGCACGCTGGCCGGGCGCTACCGGGGGCAGATCGCGGCTTACCAGGTGTGGAACGAGCCGAACTTGCGCCGCGAGTGGTTCGACATGCCGCCCAACCCGGCGGGCTACGTCACGCTGCTGCGCGCCTGCGCCGGGGCGATCCGCGCCGCCGATCCGGAGGCGATCATCATTTCGGCAGGGCTGGCCCCCACCGGCACCTGGCTGCCCGAAGCGATCCCCGACATGGACTACCTGCGCATGATGTACGACGCGGACGCCGCGCCCTGGTTCGACGTGCTGGGACTCAACGCGCCGGGCTACGGCGAGCCGCCGGACCTGTCGCCGGACGAGGCCGAGGCGACCAAGGGCCACCGCTGGATGTGCTTCCGCCACGTCGAGGACATGCGCGCGATCATGGTCGAGCGCGGCGACGCGGCCAAGCAGGTCGCGCTGCTGGAGGTGGGCTGGACGACCGACACGCGCGAGGATTCCGATTACCGGTGGCACGGCGTCACCGAGCAGGAGCAGGCCGCCTACCTCGTCGGGGCTTACCAGTGGGCGGCGGAACACTGGCGCCCCTGGGCCGGGCTGATGGTCACGATCTACCTGGCCGATTTCGATTGGACGCCCGACGACGAACAGTACTGGTGGGCCATCGACCTGCCCGGCTACCCGCCCAAGCAAACCCGGCAGGCGTACATCGACCTGGCGAACATGGCGAAGATCAGCGGCGATACCGTGATCCCTGCCCGCCATCCCGGCTCGGAAGAGGCGACCATCGTCGACCCGCTGGGGCCGCGCCCGGACGGACGCGAAGACTGAAACCGTGTTACAATCAACCCTGTTTGTCGCACACGCCATTTTCGAGGGGGAGCCCTGGCAGCGCTGTCGCCGGGGCCAGGAGACATGTTGAACCGACGACGTGAGTTAGTCCTGGTGACGGCCCTGTTGCTGTTGGCGGTGGTGCTGCGGGCGTGGGACCTGTCGCGCCTGCCGCCCGGCTTTCACGACGACGAGCTGGCGCACATCCGCATCACGGAGACGGTGCGGAGCGGCAACGTCGCAGTGTACTACCAGGTCGGGGACGGCCACGGGCGCGCCGCGGTGTATGCCATCGCCAACATGCTGGTGACCGACCTGGTCGGGACCGGCCTGTTTGGCTACCGGGTGTTTTCGCTGTGGGGCGGCCTGCTGTCGCTGGCGGTGCTCTACCGGCTGGCGCGCCGCCTGTTCGGGGTGCCGGTGGCGCTGGTGGCGCTGGGCATCATGACGGTCAACCTGCGCGCTGTGCTGCTGGCGCGAACGGCCACGCCCGAGGCATTCGTTCCCCTGCTCACCCTGTTCACCCTGTGGTACCTGGTGGCGGCGTTCAACGTGCGGCAGGACGTGCGCTACCGCACGCCGCAGACGCTGCCATTTGCCATGCTGGCCCTGGCGTTTGGCCTGTCGGGCTATCTGCACTTCACGGCGCTGGTAGTGGGGCCGCTGGGCGGGCTGTTCTTCGCCCACCTGCTGATCACGCGCCAGCCGCTGTCGCGCCGGGTGTGGAACGCCGCCGTGTTCGTCATCGTGCTGACGACCGTCATCGCTGTGCCCTATCTGCTCTCGACGCTGCGCGATCCGCAGTCCAGCGAGCTGTACGTGCTGTGGAGCGAGCGCCCGCAGTCGGTGACCGACCTCGTCGATGGCGCGCTGCACGCCGTCAGCGGGGTGATCTGGCGCGGCGATTTCCGCGTGGTGGAAAACCTGCCGCCGGTCCCGCTGCTGGGGCCTTTCATGGCGCTGCTGCTGGCGCTGGGCGCGATCGAGTCGCTGCGCCGCTGGCGCGAGCCGCGTTACGCGCTGCTGCTGCTCGTGCTGGCCGCCGGGCTGCTGACCGATCTGTGGGTCGGCGTCGAGGCGACATTTTCCGCGAACCTGGTGGCGCTGCCCGCCGTGTTCACCCTGCCCGGCATCGGCGCGCTGGCGATCTGGCGGGCGCTGCGCGTGCGGGACGCGGAAGCCGCCTGGCAGCCGGTCGCGCTGCTGCTGCTGGCGGCCCTGGCGATCAACATCTACCTCGTGCGCGAGCGCCTGTTCGATGACTGGCGCAACGATCCCGAGGTGGCCGAAGCCTATCACGCCAACCTGGGATACCTGGCCGCCTACCTGGATCGCACGCCGGACGGCCTGCCGGTGTCGCTGTGCGCGGCGCGCCTCAACGAGCCGCACACGGTCGGCCTGTCGCCGCGCCAAATTCTACAGGTGATGATGCGCCGCGAGGATATGAACCTGCGCCATTCGGACTGCCGCGCGGGGCTGGTGTTCCCGAACGGCGGCGCGCCGATGCGGTTCGCGTTCATGGACGCTGTCGACCGCCCCCTGATGCCGCCCGAGCTGACCGACTGGCTGGTCGGCAGCCAGCCGCTGGCGGTCGAGGGGCTGCCGGAGGGAACCGTGCTGCGCGTGGACGTCGAGCAGCGCATCCGCGACGCGGGCGGCTATTGGGATCAGTTCTCACCCGCCTATTACATGCCGACGGCCATTCGCGGCAAATTCCAGGTGGAGCTGCCCGTGCCGCTGGAGCAAAACCTGACCTTTGCCGGGTACGAGCCGCGCGTGCTGAACAGCAAGCCGGTGCCGGGCGGCGACCCGCTCGTGCTGGTCACCTACTGGCGCGTCGATGGCAAGCTGCCAGACGAACTGGGCATTTTCGCGCACCTGCTGGCCTATCCCGAAGGCGGGCAGCAGGTGCCCGTCCTGGAGCCGTGGGCCGAGTCGAATACCATCGACGTGATTCCCGGCGAGTTGAAGAACCGCGACCTGTTCGCCCAGGTGTCGTACCTGTGGCTGGGCGACAGCGTCAGGCCGGACACCTACGCGCTCACCGTCGGCGCGTATACCGTCAGCGCGTCGGTGCTCGACAATCACCTCAACGTGATGGACCCGGCCAGCAGCGGCCAATCGTGGGGCGACCGGCTGCTGCTGGGCGACATCACCGTGATTCCCGGCCCGTGAGGATGAAAGGGACGTAGCGTGATTTTTCTGGACGGCAGCCAGGGCGAGGGCGGGGGACAGATCGTGCGGACGGCGCTCACGCTGAGCTGCGTGCTGGGCGCCCCGGTCCAGATCGAGAACATCCGCGCCGGGCGCAAACCGTCCGGCCTGCGCCCGCAGCACGTCACCGCTATCCAGGCGGCGGCGGAGATCTGCGACGCGGGGATCGAGGGCGCGCAGGTCGGCTCGCGCACGATGCGCTTCGAGCCGGGCAGCCCGGCCCGCCCCGGCCAGTACGAGTGGGCGGTGGGGACGGCGGGCTCGGCCCCGCTGGTGATCCAGACGGTGCTGCTGCCGCTGGCGCTGGCTGACGGCCCCTCGACGATCCGGGTGTTCGGCGGCACGCACGTCCCCGGCAGCCCGTCGGGGCACTACCTGCGCGACGTGGTGATGCCGGTGCTGCTGAGCATGGGCGCCGATCTCGAAATCTACATGGACGCATACGGCTGGATCCCCGAAGGCGGCGGCTCGATGAGCGTGCACGTGGCGGGCGGCGCGCAACTGGCCGGGCTGGACATGCGCGAGCGCGGCCCGATCGAGCGCGTGTTTGGGCTGGCGGTCGGCTGCAACCTGCCCTCGCACATCCCGCAGCGCATCGCCAACCGCGCGCTGAACCTACTCGAAACGATGGATACTCCGCTGGACATCCGCCCCTGCCGGACGCGCAGCATTAGCACCGGCGCGGGGATCTTCCTGGCGGTCGAGTACGCCAACGGGCGCGGCGGGGTCGGCGTGCTGGGGCGCAAGGGGATGCCGTCCGAGACGGTCGCCGAGCAGGCCGTGACCGAGCTGTTGGAGCTGCACGACAGCGGCGCGGCGACGGACGAACACCTGGCCGATCAACTGGTCGTCCCGCTGGCGCTGGCGCAGGGGCCGAGCGCCTACACCACGCGCGCCATCACGCCGCACCTGGCGACCAACGCGGACGTGGTCCGGGCGTTTCTCGACCGCCCGATCGCGCTCGACGCCGGGAAGCGGCTGGTCACCATCGGCGCGTGACCGCCACCGGCGGCACCATTCCAGGCTCGAAACCACCCAACGAGAGGGGGCAGACGGCAATTCCTGCCGGATCATGTTTGAGATCATCTTTCTAGGCACATCGGCGAGCGCGCCATCGGTCCACCGCGGCCTGTCGTCCCAGGTGGTGATGGTCAAGGATCACCGCTACCTGATCGACTGCGGCGAGGGGACCCAGCGCCAGATCCTCAAGAGCGGGATCGGGTTCAAACGGCTGAACCGCATCCTGCTGACCCACGGGCACCTCGATCACATCCTGGGGCTGGGCGGGCTGATGTCCACCTTCATGCGCTGGGAGAGCATCGACTCGCTCGAAATCTGGGGCGGCAAGTGGACGCTCGACCGCGTGCAGGACCTGATCTTTGGCGTGGTGCTGCGCGGGGCCAAGCCGCCGATGCCGCTCCACCTGTTCGACATCAAGCCCGGCGTGCTGTTCGAGGACCGCGATTACACCGTGTCGGCCTTCCCGGTCGATCATCGCGGGCCGGGCTGCTTCGGTTTCGTCTTTCAGGAGAAGTCGCGCCGCCCGTTCCTGGTCGAAAAGGCCGAGGCGTTGGGCGTCCCCGCCGGGCCGGAGCGCGCGCGGCTGGTGCGCGGCGAGCCGGTCACGCTGGCCGGTGGGCGCGTGATCCAGCCGGACGAGGTGCTGGGCGAGGACATCCCCGGCGCGCGGCTGGTGCACACCGGCGACGTCGGCGCGCTGGACGGGCTGGCCGAGGTGGCGCAGGGCGCGCACGCCCTGGTGATGGAGGCGACGTACCTGGACGACGACGCCGAGATGGCCGCCGCGTTCGGCCACATGACGGCGGGCGGCGCGGCCCGCTTCGCGCGCGAGGTCGGGGTGGGGGCGCTGCTGCTGACGCACGTCTCGCGGCGCTACCGCGAGCGCGACGTGATCCACGAGGCGCGGCAGATCTTCCCGAACTCGTACGTCGTGCGCGACTTCGACCGCTTCCTGGTGGCGAAGGGCCGCCCGGTCCAGAAACTGGACGCCGATGGGGGGACGTCGATCTAGGCGCCGCTCGCGGCGATGGTTTCACCACAGAGCGCACGGAGCGCACAGAGAATGTTGAAGAAAAACGCTGTGCCCCCTCTGTGCCCTCCGTGGTGATTTTTTCCTACAGCGCCTGGAGCTGGCGCCGGAGCTTGTCCGGCCCGGCCACGCCGTGATTGATCTGCCGGGGGCGGCCCTGGCGGTCGAGGATGAACGTCGTCGGCACGCTCATCACGCCCCAGCGGTCGGCGGCGTCGGCCTGTTCCAGCGCGTCGACCTCGATCACCTGCACGGCGTCGCCGAGCTCGGCCAGCAGATCGCGGAGCGCGGGGCGCTGCCGCACGTTGCACGGACCGCAGGCCGGCGTCGTGAAGTACAGAATCGCCGGGACGCCAGGACGCAGCCCCGCCAGCACCGGGTCGGAGAGGGCGACGCGGCCCGCGCGCCGGACCTGCCACAGCGCCAGCAGGCGATAGGCCGCCACCGCCAGCCCGGCCAGCATGACGATCACGATCAGGCGGTCGATCACCGGCTCACCTCGATCCGCGACCGGCCAAAGCCGGGAACGCCCAGGCGGTTGAGCCAGTAATACATCGTGCAGCCCGCGCACCACCCGGCGAACAGGTTCAGGCTCGCCAGGACGATGACGATCCCCACCGGCGCCCACCCGCCGGACAGCCCCGCCGCCAGCAGCAGCGCGCCCACCGTGACGAACGTGCCGCCGACGAGCTGCGCGAACCGGTGCGGCTCCGGGTTATCCGCGATCACGTCCGGCCTCACCAGCCCGGCGGGCCGCAGGACGTGGCGGTACACGCGCGAGAACAGCCCCAGCGGGGGCAAGACCGCCGAGATCAGCAGCACGATCCCGACGAAACCGGCGAGGGCCGGGAGATCCACGACGAACGCCAGGGCCAGCAGGCCGATGGTGAACGCCTGGTTGGTGCGTATCTGGCTGTGGTCTACTTGTCGCTCGGTCATAACTGTTTGACTCCCTTGCAGAGCGAAACCGAAAACAAAAAAGCCAACGGGCACGAAAACAGCGTGAGCTGCCGGTTGCGCGGAGATGGCTCCACGGGTCCGGGGACGCTGCCACGCTGTTCAGCCGTTGGCTTGTGACGGGCACTCAGGTGCGCGGTCTGAAGTGGTGTGGCCTAACGCCCCCGCTCCAGACACATACAGTTTCGATAGGTTCTCATCGTCGTGCGCCCTGTGTGTTCCCTGTGCGTTTCTGTTGGTTGGTAATCAGATCGTACTCATTTTTTAGATGGCTGTCAACTTTATTTCATGATTCGGTTTGTTCTTCTCGAACCACGCAACCACTTGCCGCTGAACAGATCGAGAGTTCCGGTTATCTGATTTCCTCAAAGGTGAGTTCCCAGGCTCCCTGAACATTCTCGGTTTCCCAGAAGATGACGCACCCATCATCACCTTGACTACGGTATAGTGTGGATAATTCGAGAACACCTGTATCAAAATCCAATTCATTGAACACCACACCATCGTCACAGTCACCCATCAGAACCTGAGCGACAAGGATAAATGCCTGATCATTCACTGTTGCTGAGATATTCCATAGCCCCTCGGGGAGTTGGGTTGGCATCGTCAGTGTGCGGCCCGCGGCGGAAATGCCAGCGCCATCCTCTATCTCCAGGAGCGCCTCCAGCAATACGTCAGGATCAAGAATATCTCGCACCTCAATTTCCCAATTTCCACTCACATTATCGGTTTCAAAGATGAGTGAACATCCCTGCGAAATGAACAGCCCGCTGATAGTGAGCCGATTTACGTCAAAATTGAGCTCATTGAAAATAACCTGATCACGGCAATCTCCGGCTACCGTCACGCTTTCCAAAATGAAAGCGTTATCTTCAACTACTGCGTCTATCCGATAAGCACCTGACGGCAAGTCAAATGTTTCCGTGATTCCCTTTCCACGTCCTAAGGCTGTGGCGACCGGTTCTTGGTCAACGGGATAGAAACGAGCGGGAGCTCTTTCCACGAGAAAGTCAGCAATGTAGGCGTCATCCTCTTGTGCCCGATAAACGCGAAGCCAACCGGCCACTTCTGGTGTTTCATCGTACACCAGAAGGCTTTCATCCCTCACGGCTGTTCCCGCAACACCAAAATTAGTACCGGGCCCAAGGCGGAGATTTGCCGTATCAGTCGTAACGATGTATTCGATCACTTCAGGAGTATCCGTATCCTGGGCAGACACGGCGAATGGGAAGCAGAATAACAGAATGACTGTGAGGAACACCCCAAATCTAAAATTAGCCACTTGAATTTCCCCCTATATTCACTTCAAAAGCAGATAGGTATAATACAATCAGTCACGATGCACGCTGAATCATATTACGCCGATAAGTCTATTATATATGGATTTTTTGAGATCTGACGAAATCTTGGGACTATTAATAACGAGTTTCTTAAAGCCCGCGCGCGTACAGCACCTGCGAGTATTCGCCCGGCTGGGCGTCCACTTCCAGCAGCGGGAGCGCGTAGTCCCACACGAAGGTGACCAACGCCTCGTAATTGTGGCGCGCGGCCCAGTCGCGCAGTGCCAGCATGAGCAGGTTGTTCACCGGGCGCCGCGTCCACAGGTACACGTGCGCGTGCGTCGGGTCGTCGCGGTCCTGCTGGACCAGGGCGTAGGCTTCCTGGCCGGTGACGGTGATGTGCAGCCGGGCGGCCTCCAGCTCGACGATCTGCGGGACGCTGTTCCAGAAGCCGGGCGGCATGCGGTCCCATTCTTCGCGCGCGTTCTGGTAGCGGCCCAGCGGCATGTGCCAGCCATCGATCTGGGCGGGATCGAAGGTCGCCAGGTCGCCCGCCTTGTAGAAGACGCGCCCCTCCCCGGTCTTGATCACGACCCGGTGGCCCACGTGCGACCGCTGGAAACGGTGGTGCTCGTAGAGCGCGGCGTCGGCCTCGCCGTTCGAGACAGTCACCCGCTTGCAGCGAATCGCCTCGGCCATTTGCAGGATGTACGCCAGCAGCGCGCTGCTCAGCCCGGTGCTCCCGTCGTCGGGATGGACCGCCAGCCGGGAGATGTTGATGTGGTAGCCGAACGGCTCCGGCTCGTGCCCGATGAACACTTCCGCCTCCGCGCCCACCCGGCCATCGATCTCGGCCACCAGCGGGATTCCCTCGCTGCCGCGCAGCAGGTTCGCCAGGTGGACGGCGCACATCTCCACGCTGGCCCAGGGACCGCCCACCATCCAGCGCTCGAACAGCGACAGGTCGGCGTAGTCCACCGGCACCGGCTCGCCGTTGATGTCGCGGCGGGTCCAGGTGGGGATATTGGCGTTGTGGATCGCGGTGATTTGCCCCGCGTCGGCCAGGGTCGCCTGGCGCACCGTAATTTGAGACATCAGAACTTCCTCACGTGTTCGGATCAGGCTGCTTCGGTAACTACGCGAACCTTCACACCAAAGCGCTCCAAAAACCCTGAAAGCACAGACCAGGATAACGGGAATCCCGGCGTATCGCCCGCTCCGATGTACGTCAAGGTGTCGATAATGAGGTCTTCATCGGCAGCATCGGTGTCGCCTTCGAACAGCGCGATCAGGGCATCCTCAGCCCAATCGACCAGTTCGCGCTCAGACAACGCTCCGTTCAGGTGGGCCACAATTTTCTCGACAACCAGTTCCCGCGTGATCATGTTATCCTGTTCGCATCCACTATTTTAACATAGCGCGCGTACCCCGAAACCCGGCCCTGCCTGATCCGGAAATAGCGCCGCCCGCCACCGGGCAACTCTTCCCACTGCGGAAAACGCCGTGCGTTTTGCTGCCGGTCAGCCAATGAATGACGCTCCTAGAGCAAATCGGCCAGCCCGATTTTCGGATCGCGCTGGGGAAACAGCACGCGCAGCAGGTCGGCCTGGCGCTCGTGATAGCCCACCGCCAGGTGATCGATCCCGTACCAGCCGGTGATCAGCCGGGCCAGCGCGGTCGAGGGCACTTCGATCTCGACGACTTCCGGATCGCCCTCGCCCAGAAACACCTCGGCCTGCTCGTGCTCGGTGGTCACGACCAGGTGGTACGCGCGCGCCACGAACCGGCTGTTCAGGCGGCGGGCCTCGAGCGCTGGCCCCAACAAGTATAACGCGAGCGGCAGATCGTGCAGCCGCAAAAAGCCCGCCCCGGTGAAGGCGCGCAGCGTGGCCCCGCGGGCCAGGGCGTGGCGCATGAAGGCGCTTTGGGGATGGACGAACAGGTCGATCCGGTCGGCGGCGAAGGCGTGGGCCGTCCGCGCGATGGCCTTCAACAGCGCTTCGATGGCGTCCGGGTGGTCGCCGCCGGCCTCGATCACGCTGAAGCGCGCGCCGTCGTCCTCGCGAAACCAGTTGGCCGGCCCCTGGGTGACCAGCCGGGCATAGGCCACCAGCCGGTTGTCGATCTCGGCCACCAGAAAATCGTCGGGCTCGTTGCGCCCGGTGCGGTTCATGTAGGCGAGCTGCCAGCTCCAGGTCGCTTCGTCACGCGCCACCAGGTACTGGCCGCGCTCGCTCTCGGCGGCATACAGCGCCTGCACGGCGGGCAGATCGCTCGCGTAGAAGCGGCGAACCTCGACGTGCCGGTTCGACACGCCCAGCCGGTCGGCAGCGCGGCGCTCGTACGGGTGCGCCACATCCCAGCGGCCCGCGTTGAGCGCCAGATCGGTGTCGATGCCCGATTCGAAGCCGGTCAGGTACAGCCCGGCGGCATAGTCGTACTGCCAGCCCGCGAACGGCGTCGGGTCGCCGAACCCCAGGCCCAGGGCGTCGCCGCGTTCGGTCATCCGCGCGTGGACCGCGTCCAGCAGCCCGGCGACCAGCCCTCGGCCCCGGTACGGTTCCAGCACGCCCAACAAGGCGACCTCGGCGGTGGGCAGCGTCGCCGCCCCGATCTGGAGCTGGCGCGGGATGATCATCGCGTGCGCGGCGATCTCGCCCGGCGCGTCACCGTCGATCACAAAACAATCCGCCGGCTCGAAGTCCGGCGTCGTGCCATACCACGCGGCCACCATCTCGACATCGTCCGGCCCGTACACACGCTGGACGAAATCCCACAGTGCGGGCTGCTCGCGAGGCCACAGAATGTTGCGGACGGTCATGGAAGCTCCCCCATGTGCGTGCTTCCCCCATGGCTCCATTATAGTCTGCCCGGCGGCCAGCACGCTATTTGCCCATTTGGGCTTGCGGGATTGGGCGGGGGCGGTAAAGTAGAGCGGGTATCGAGCACCTGCAACCCAGGCGAAGGAGGATGAGCTTGACTGCGGATGACCTGTTTATTTTCGCGGGGACATCGAATGAGCCGCTTGCACGTGCGATCTGCGATTACCTCGGTGTCCCGCTCCGTCCGACACATATCAAACGCTTCAGTCACGGAACCTTACGAGTCCAATTGGGTGAGAGCGTGCGCGGCAAGGACGTGTACATCGTCCAGTCGCTCACCGACCCGGTCCACCGGCACATCATGCAACTGCTGATGATGCTCGACATCGCCCGCCACGGCGACGCCGCCCGTGTCACCGCCGTCATTCCCTATTACGCCTATGGGCGCTCGGACAAGAAAGACGCTCCGCGCATTTGCATCACCGCCAAACTGGTCGCCCAACTGATCGAAGCCTCGGGCGCGGATCGCGTCATCGCCATGACGCTGCACTCGCCCCAGACGCACGGCTTTTTCGACGTGCCGCTCGATCACCTGACCAGCCTGCGCGTGATGATCGACCACTTCCGCAAGCAGGACCTGACCGATACCGTGGTCGTGTCGCCCGATGTGGGGTACGCCAAGCAGGCTACCAAGCTGGCCTATGGCCTGGGGCTGCCGCTGGCGGTGGGCAGCAAGGTGCGCCTCGACGACTCGGAAGTCGAGATCAAGACGGTGCTCGGCAGCGGCGGCCCGGCCACGCGCAAGGCCATCGTGGTCGATGACGAGATCGCCACCGGCGCCACCATGCGCGAGATCGTCGAGGTGATGTACAAGCAGGGCACGCAGGAGTTCTCGCTGGCCTGCACGCACGGCCTGTTCACCGGCGACGCCATCAACTGGCTCAACGCCCTGGACATGGTCAAGGAAATCGTGTGCACGGATACCGTGTACGCGCCACACGCCGTCGAGGGGATTCCCAAGCTGTGCGTCGAGTCGGTCGCGTCCGTGCTGGGCGACGGGATCCGCTGCAATCACGAAGGGAAGTCGGTCGGCGAGTTGTTCACGTACTGGAACGAAGGCGTGCCGACGGACAGCTCGCTCGGCTAGCGGCGGCGTTACTCGCACCCTGGCCCTCGCCCGCGCGGCAGGGCTTCAGGATACCGCAGTGGACACGACACGATGACCGCTACCTCCCCGCCGATCGAGCCAGCCGCGCTGGCCCCGCGCCGGGCGCGCCGCTGGCCGCTCTGGCCGGTCGTGTTGATCCTGCTGCTGGCCGCGGCGGCGCGCATTCACGGGGCGGCGGGGCGCCCTGTCTGGACCGACGAAGGCTTCGTCGCCTGGGCGACGGGCGATCCGGACCTGGGCGAGGTCTTCGACCGGATCGAAACGTGGGACCGCCACCCCCCGCTGTACGTCTTCACGGTGGCGACGTGGCGCCAGGTGGCCGGGGACTCGCGGATCGCGCTGCGCTGGTGGGCGATTGCGGCGGGCCTGCTGGCGACGGCGGTCGTCTACCGGACCGGTGCGGACTGGCTGGGACATGGCGCGGCGCGTTACGCGGCGCTGGTGTTCGCCGTGCTGGAGATGGCGGTCTATTACGGGCAGGAGATCCGCGATTACGGCTGGCTGGTGCTGGCCGTGGGCCTGATGTCCTTCTTCTTTCTGCGCTGCCTGCGCCGCCCGCGCCCGCTGCTGCTGGCGGGGTACGTCCTCAGCATCACCTTCATGCTCTACACCGTCTATCTGGGCCTGCTGGCCCTGGTGGTCCAGGGGATCATCTGGCTGGCGTGGCGCGCGCCCTGGCGTGCGAAGCTGCGGCTGGCAGCGGCCTGGATCGCGTCCGCGATCCTGTTCGTCCCGTGGCTGGTCGTGCTGCTGCGCCAGTACGACCGCGGCTACAACAGCGTTAGCCAGGGGATCAGCGACTTCCCCGGCAGTTACGAGACGACGCTCGACACGCTGCGCCCGGTGATCGAGCTGGTGCTGGGGAGCCAGCTCGCCCTGACCGGCGGGCTGTTCCTGCTGGGCGCGTGGGGGCTGTCCGGCTGGACCCTCGCGCGTGGCGGCGCGCGCCCCATCCCGGAGCGGTCCAGGCTCGCCGGGCTGTACCTCGTGCTGGCGAGCGGCGGGCTGTTCGCCTTCATGCTGGTCGCCAACCTGTGGATCGGGCTGGTGGCGGCGCGCACGCTCGCCTACCTGACCCCGGCGCTGGCGCTGGTCTGCGGCTGGGGGCTGTGGCTGATCCGGCCCGGCGCGCGCGCCCTGTTCGCGGGGCTGCTGGCGATCCTCGCCCTGGCGAGCGACCCGGTGATCCAGCCGCGCATGGACTACGACGCTGCCGCGCAGGCGCTGGCGGCCCAGGCGTCGCCTGGCGACCTGGTGATCCTCGAAACGGGCTGGGACGATAACGCGTTCCAGTACGAGCTGTCGCTGGCCCTGCCGGACGGCGTGCAGACGATCCGCACGCTGCCCTGGACCGGCGATCCGGGGCGGGCGGTGCCGGTCGTGCCCCAGGTGGAAGACGCTGTGCGCGCTCACCGCCGCGTGTGGGTGGTGCAGTGGCTCCAGCCCTCGCAGGTGATCCCCTGGCTGGAAACGGGCGACGACGGCTACCGGCTCGCCCTGGCCCAGGCCACGCCCACCGGCGCGCAGTACGCCGTCGCTTACCCGCAGGACCCGACGATCCACGCCGCGCTGTTCGAGCGGCCCGATCTGGCGGGCGATCCGCTGAACTTCGGCGACGTGCTGGCCCTGGGCAATGTTCTGCTGCCGGAGTCGATCCGGGCCGGGGAGCGCCTGCACGTCGATCTGTGGTGGGCGGCGCTGGCCCCGCCCACGCTCGATTATTCGGTGGGCGTCTTCCTGCTGGACGCCGGGGGGCGCGTCGTAGCCGAGCACAACGGGCCGCCCGGCAACGCGCCGACCACGGCCTGGGCGGTGGGCGAATTCGTGTTCGACCGCCACACGCTGGCGCTGCCCGGCGAGCTGGCGCCCGGCGCGTACCGGGTGATGGTGAACGCCTATTGGTATGGCGACCTGGAGCCGCTGCGCGTGGACGGCGACGACGCGGCAGTGGTGGGGCAGGTCACGGTCCGCGCGCGCTGAGCGCGAAAGGCATAGCCGCATGGAAAACGCTCTCGAACGACGCCCCTGGCTGGTCCCGCTGATCCTGGCCGTTCTGACCGTGATCGTGCTCAGGCCGGTGATCATCCCGCCCGGCGACGATCAATTCCTCAACGGCAAGGACCTGCCGCAGATGTTCTACCTGCTGCAAGGCTACATCCGCCAGACGCTGCAGGACGGCGAGCTGCCGCTGTGGATTCCGCACCAGTTCATCGGCCTGCCGCTGATCGGCAACCCGCACGCTGGCTTCTTCTATCCGGGCATGTGGGCCGTGTGGCTGATCGGCGAGCAGCGCGGCATCGGCCTGATGATGGCCCTGCACGTCTGGCTGGGCGCGTGGGGCATGTCCCGGCTGGCGCGGAGCTTCGGGGCCAGCCGGACCGGGAGCCTGTTGGGCGGCGTCGTCTACGCCACCAGCGGCTGGGCGGCGGCGCAGTTTTTCTCCGGCCACTTCAATCACGTGATGGTCTTCGGCTGGGTGCCGTGGGGGCTGGCCGCCTACCGCCACGCATTGGCGCGCGAGACGTGGTTCGCCGTCCTGCCGGGCATAGCCGTGTTCGGGCTGGCGCTGCTGGCCGGGTTCACGCCGCTGATGGTGTACCTCGTCCTGGGGCTGGCCTTCGTGGGGGCGTACCACGTCGCCGGGAGCGCGGACCCGGTCCGGGGCGGGACGTTCGCCGGGCTGCGGCTGGGCGCGATCGTGCTCGGCGGCGCGATCCTGGCGGCGGCGCTGGTGCTGCCCTCGGCGGAGCTGACCCGGCTGGCGATCCGCGAGCCGACCAGCCTGTCGTTTGCCAGCCGCTACGCGCTGCCCCCGGCCCAGGTGCTGTCGGCGCTGGCCGTGCCGGACCTGTTCGGCAATCCCACCGTCGAGCCGTATTACTACTGGGGCGCCGATTTCGTCGAGGAGTTCACCGCCTACGCCGGGCTGCTGCCGCTGCTGGCGGTGCCGCTGGCCTTCCGCTGGCCCCGGCGCGAGGCGTGGTTCTTCCTGGCGCTGATCGCGTTCGGGCTGGCGATGAGCCTCGGCCTGGAGGGCGCGCTGCTGCCACTGCTGGTGCGGTGGGTGCCCGGCTTCGGCTTCTTCCGCGTCCCGGCGCGGGCGCTGCTGCTGGTCGTGATCGGGCTGGCCGGGCTGGCGGCGCTGCTGGTCACGGCGCTGCAAACCCGCTCGCTCGAAGAACGGCGCGCCGCGCTGGCCCCCGCGCTGCGCGTGTGGCTGCCCGCCGGGGCGGCGCTGGCCTTCGGGCTGGCGATCGTCTTCACCGGCTGGTACGCCAGCGCCAGCCACGTCGAGCCGATGCCGCTGCGGGCGACGCTGGTCGCCGGGGCGCTGGCGAAAGCCGGGCTGATCGCGTGCGCTGCCTGGGTGGTCCTGTGGCTGTGGACCCGGCCCGATCCCCGCGCGACCGGCTGGGCGCTGGGCCTGACGGCGGCCCTGATCGTGCTCGACGCGTGGCACGCCGCCATCCCGATCATCACCGTGGACGAGGTGACCGAAGCGCCGGTCTGGACCGGAGCGCGGGCCAACATCCCCACCGGGCCGGATGCCCGCGTGCTGATGCGCGAGCCGTGGCCCGGCCCGATCAACGGGGCCAGCGTCACCGGGCATCTGCACGTCCTGGGCTACGACCCGCTGCCGATCGAGACGTTCGACCGGCTGCAGGACACGACCGACGCGAACGATCCGACCGCGCGGGTCAACACGCTGCTCGGGGTGAAGTACGTCCTCTCCGGCGAGCCCTACGACGACCCGGCCTTCGAGCTGATCGGCATCGCCTACGACAACACCTACTACGAGCGAGTCGATCCCTTCCCGCGCGCGTGGGTCGCCAGCGAGGTGATCGTCGAGCCGGATGACGGGGCGGTGCGCGAGCAGATCGCCGCGCCGGAGACCAACCTGCGCGCGACGGTCTTCGTGGATGAGGCGGTCGACTGCCCGGCGGGCGAGGGCGGCGAGGCGGCCATCACCGAATACCGGCCCAACGACGTGACGGTCGAGGTCAGCGGCGGGGGCGGGCTGCTGGTGCTCAGCGACCAGTTCTATCCCGGCTGGCGGGCGACGGTGGACGGCGACGACGCCGAGATCGTCCGCACCGACACAGCCTTTCGCGGGGTGTGCGTGCCGCCCGGCGAGCATACCGTCCGGTTCGCCTATCGCCCGCTCTCGCTGGTCGTGGGCGTGGTATTGACCGCTGCCGGGTGGCTGGCGTGGCTGATCGCGGTGGGAGTGGGCTGGCGCCGGGCGCGGCGCTAACGCTCCGGGGGCGGGGGCGCGCCGTCGGGCCGGGACGGCAGCCGCAGCGTGAAGGTGCTGCCCTGGTGCAGCGTGCTGCGCGCGGTCAGGTCGCCGCCGTGACGCAGGGCCAGCAGGCGCGACACCGGCAGCCCCAGCCCGGTCCCTTTGCCGCCGGAAGCCGTGCTGCCGCGCTGGTGCTGGAACGGCTCGAACAGGTAGACTAACTCGTCCTCGCGGATGCCCGGCCCCGTGTCGCGCACTTCCACGAACACCATGTCGCCCTCGGCCCAGGCGGTCATCGCCACTTCGCCCGCCATCGTGAACTTGACGGCGTTGTCCATCAGCGTGATCAGGACGTAGCGCAGCCGGTCGACGTCGGCCCACACCGGCGGCAGGTCGCCCTCGATGGTCATCTTCAGCGCCAGGTCGTGATCGCCGTAGGCGGTCTGGTGCAGGGCGTGGGCGGCGTTCATCACCTCTTCGAGCAGCGGCGGCAGCGTCACCCAGGCGAGATTCAGCTCCATGTAGCCGGTTTCGATCGAGGACAGGTCGAGCATGTCTTCGATCAGCGCCTGGAGCATCCGCCCGTTTTCGAGGATGCGCCGCTGGCGGTCGAGCGCCTTGTCGGGGATCGCCCCGTAGACGCCGCTCAGAATCGTCTCCGAATAGCCGATGATCGCGTTGAGCGGCGTGCGCAGCTTGTGCGAGGCATTGAGCAGAAACCGCGACTTGAGCATGTGCGCCTGGTTGGCCTCCATGGTCGCCTGGGCCAGCTCGCGGTTGGCCGTTTCCAGCGCGTCGAACAGGCGCGCGTTGTGGATCGAGACGGCGATCTCGTTGGCGAGACTCTCCAGCACGGCAATCTCGTCGCGGGGGAACGCGTCCTGGTGGTCGTCTTCCAGGTTCAGCACGCCGATCGTCTGCCCGGCGAACACGAGCGGGATCGCCAGCTCGCACCGGCTGGCGGGCAGCGTGGGGTGGCTCCGGTAGCGCTCGTCCTCGGACACGTCCGGCACGTAGACCGTTTCGCCGTAGCGCGCCACCCAGGCCAGCACGCTGTGATCGGCGTCGCGCAGGCTGATCGGCGCGGTCGCGTCCGGCTCGCGCTGCCGGACCGGCTGGAGCGTTTTGCCCGCGCCGTCCAACAACAGGATCTCGACGTGGTACACCTCGAAGCGGTCCTTGATCAGGCCGGTCACTTCGTCGATCAGGCCCGTCGGATCGAGAATGGTGGCGATCTTGCTCGACACGTCGGCGGCGACTTCGAGCTGCATCGCCTTGCGCGACAGCTCGCGGGCGCGCAGCTCGACGATGTCCTCCATCTCGTGGGTGTACGCGTCGATCTGGCGCCGGCTCGCCTGCAACTGCGCGATCATGGCGTTGAAGGCTGCGCCCAGCTCCACGATTTCGCGCTCGGCGCCGGCTGGCAGCCGGATGCGGTAGTGGTAGTCGCCCTGGCTGACGGCGCGCGCACCCTGGTGCAGGATGCCGAAGGGCGCCATCACGGTCCGCATGATGCGGTGAATCAGCGTCTCGCCCGCCAGCGCGGTCAGCAGGAAGGCCAGCCCCCACAGCGCCGCTCCGCGCGCCAGGGTCGGAAACACGGCTGTCAGCGGCGTCTCGGTCAGGACGAGCAGTCCCGTCTCCGGCAGGCGCTCGGCACGCCCGACGACCCATTCGCCTTCCAGGCCGCGATAGACTTGCAGCGCGGGATCGCCGTCCAGCGCGTGCCGCACCGAGTCGAATTCAGCCGGATCGCGCTCCGGCGCGAGCGACAGGTCCGGCGGCGCGGCGAGCACCGCCCCCGACTCGTCCAGCAGGGCCGCGTACCCGTGATCGCCCAGCGCCCCGCCCACGACGCCGCTCCACAGTTGGGCCGGGTCCAGTTCCGCGACGATCATCCCCTCGCCGCGGATGGGAACCTGCACCCTCAGCATGCCGGAAGCCAGCCCTGCGCCCGCCGCCCCCGTACAGGGCGCTGCGCGGACCCTATCGAGCGCGGCGGTGCTGTCCACGTCCACGATCCGCACCGAGCACAGCGCCGGATGCGCCGCCTCCAGCCGGGCGAGGTCCGGGCCCGCTGCGCTCTCCGGCGCGAGCGTGTCCCCGGCATACGCCAGCAGCCGCTCCACATCGTCGAGCGCGATCCGGGTGTCGAGCGCCACCTGCTCGACCGCCGCCTCGTGAAGCTGGAGCAGCGCGTGACGCCGTTCCAGGGCGATGATCAAACTTGCGATCCCCGCCACGAACAGGACCAACAGGTTCAACCCGAGGAAGAACGAGAACCGCCAACGCGCTCGCAGGCTGGTCGGCTTGCGATGGCCGGGGGAGGGAGTCGGTTGGGTGGCGGCTTCACTCATAGCTTCGTTCATGGCGTTCTACAGCGACGCGACAATCCAGCGGTCATTATAAGTCGATTGGCGGGGATAGACCAGCGCGCCGGATTGGGCAAACGGCGCCGTTCCTGCGAGACTCTAGTCAAGTCCCCTCTCGATGTTTTCCCGTTCAGTCAGATGGCAGTGTATGGTAGATGCGCCTCCGCGTATCGGTTTTCGATTCTGCCGGGCGACCGGGACGAGGAGGGGCAATTGCACGAGCGGAGTACGAAAAGGAAAAATCATGGCTCAAGCACAAACCAATGACACCGTCAAGGTCCACTACACCGGCAGGCTCAACGATGGGACCGTCTTCGATTCGTCGGTCGAGCGCGAACCGCTGCAGTTCACGCTGGGCGAAGGCCAGGTGATCCCCGGCTTCGAGAATGCCGTGATCGGCATGACCGCCGGTGAGAGCAAGACGGTCACCATCGCGGCGGACCAGGCGTACGGCCCGCGCCGGGACGACCTGATCCTCGCCGTGGGGCGCGACCAGTTTCCGCCCGACATCACGCCCGAGGTCGGCCAGCAGCTTCAGGTCCGGCAGACGAACGGCGACGTGGCGCTGGTCACCGTGGCCGAGGTGGGTGAGGCGGCGGTCAAGCTCGATGCCAACCACCCGCTGGCCGGTCAGGATCTGACGTTCGAGATCCAGCTCGTCGAGATTGGCTGATCCGGCCTGCGCGCCGGGCTGAAGCCGCGCGCCATGACACCATCATGACAGCAACTGCCCGCCGAGAAATCGGCGGGCCACGCTGCGTTGGGGACCTTCCCCCGCCCAGCGCCATCCTGTTGGTAACCGTGACGAGCACGTTATACTGGGCGGGCATTCTGATCGCGCAGGTGTGGCCTTGACACATTCACCCAACCCGGAGCCTCGCGCCCCCGTCCGGCTTCGCTGGCGTCACAAGCTGGTGATGATCGCTTTCGGGCTGTTGATCAGCGCCCTGGTGGTCGACGCGCTGGCGCGCACGTTTCACCTGATCCCGCGCCCTGGTAACGCCGACTACCAGGCGATCAGCCGCCGGGTCGGCGTCATGCTGCCCCCCTACGACCGGTTCACGACCAGGGGATTCGTGCGGGGCAACACCGAATTCGAGGTCGATGTGCGGTTGAACGCGCTCGGCCTGCGCGGCCCCGACATCGAACCGGCGCCGCCCGACGGCGCCACGCGGATCGTCGCGATAGGCGATTCGTATACGGCGGGGTGGGAAGTACCGCTCGACGAGGGGTGGACGGCGTGGCTGGCCGACCGGCTGAGCGCGGGCGACCGGCGCGTCGACGTGGTCAACCTCGGCTCGCCCGGCTTCGGCACCGACCGCGAATACCTGCTCTACGAGGCGTACGGCAGCACGCTGGACGCGGATATCGTGCTGCTGGTGATGTTCGTCGAGAACGACATCGGCGACAACGCTATCGCCCAGTGGGAGCCGCCGGAGCTGCTCGCCCAGACACGCCCCTTTTTCACGCTGGACGAATCCGGCGCGCTGGTCGAACATCCCTGGGATTACGTGGACAAGACGCGCCCGTACCTCGTCCAGCCCTTTCCCGAAAACGTCATCGGCTGGCTGAACGCCCATTCGATCACGTACCGCGTGCTGCGCGACGCGCCCCGGCGGGTCCGCGATGCGCTGACGGGCGGCGATGACGATGGCGACTCGGAGGACGGCGCGCGCGGGCCGCGCCTGCCCGCCGCCGACGTGCTGTCCACGCCGCTGGAAGTGTTCTTCACCGAGCCGGACGACGCGTGGCAGGCGGCATGGCGGCTCACCGAGGCGCTGCTGGTCGCCTTCCGGGATGCGGTGACCGAGGACGGCGCCGAGTTCGTCGTGGCGATCGTCCCGCCGCACATGATCGTGCAGTACGACGACTGGCGCTACGAGCCCGCGCTCGAAGAGGCGGGCCGCGAGTGGGACCTGTGGTACCCGCAGCAGCGCATGCTGGCGCTGCTCGACCGGCTGGATATCGCCGTGATCAACCCGACCGATCTGTTCATCGACTTCCACGAGCAGACCGGACAGCACGCCTATTACGTGCTCGACCGGCACTTCAACCCGACCGGGACCTGCCTGTTCGGCACGGCGCTGGCGAACGAGCTGGCCGCGCGCGGCTACGTGGACGCGCCGCCGGACATCCCGGTCGATCCCCTGGCGGCGTGCGGCTCAGGCTAGCGCGCGGACGTCGAGCGGGGCGCCCTTGCGCGCGTCCGCCACGAGCGCGATCGCGTCCTCCGGGCACTGCGCCTCGCACACGCCGCAGCCCATGCAGCCCTCCCAATCCACCACCGCCACCTCGTCGACGGCGATCGCGTCGAACGGGCAGGCGTCCGCGCAGGTGCCGCAGCCCAGGCAGCGATCCCCGGCCACCTGCGCGACGTAGCCCGACGCGGCGACCATCGGCACGCCGCGCCGCATGGCCTCCAGCCCGCCACAGCAGCACGCGCAGCAGTTGCAGATCGCGTAGAAGCGGTTGAGCATCACGTCGCGGAAGTACGCCGCGTGGATGTGCCCCCGCGCCCGCTCGGCCTCCAGCAGCGCGACGGCTTCATCCTGGGTGAGGCGGCGGCTGGTGGCGGGGTGGTGCTCCAGCACGAAATCGACGAACGGCTGCCCGACGATCATGCAGACCTGCGTCGGCTGGCAGGGGTTGGGCCGCGCCGCGCGGCAGGCGCACTCGTAAGCGGCCACATCCGGCGGGCCGCTGAGCACGATCTCGCGCGCGGTGGCGTAGGGGATGATGTGCTCCAGGTCCTGGCGCGGGACCGGCTGGCCGACCGTGACGAGCGCCTTCGCCAGCTCGGTCGGCACGATTTTGCCGTGATACTGGTCCGCCCAGCGCCGCCGGCCCGCGACGGGGTGGATGCGCGGGAAGGCGACCTTGATCGCCCAGCCGAGGTACTGCTTCGTCCAGCGCCCGTAGACGTACGCGTGCCAGAAGTGACTGCGGGGCAGGCGGCGCTGCCCCATTTCGCGCAGCAGGGCGCGCGTCGAGGGCAGCATCAGGTGCCCGCGCTCGCCGACCAGCCACAGCGCCGCGGCGGCTCCGGCCACGAGCGCGGCCAGGCGGCGGAGCGCGGTCGCCACGGTTCGCCCCCTCACGCGAGCCACAACCCGGCCAGGAAGTCGATCTGCTCCATCTGCTGGTAGACCTCACCGCCCTCGTGATCGTTGTACGGCCAGATGCGGATGTCCTTCGGCCCGGCGTAGTGGTTGTACGCGGCGTAGACGGTCGATGGCGGGCACGTTTCGTCCATGAGCGCGACGGAGAACAGCGCCCGCGCTTTGGCCCGCGCGGCGAAGTTCAGGCCATCGAAGTAGGACAGCGTGCGAAAGACGGCGGGGACCCGGTCGCGGTGGCGCTTGCAGAACGTGACCAGCTCGTAGTACGGCTGCTTGTCGGTGATCTCCATCGCGCGGCGGTAGTGGCACAGGAACGGCACATCCGGCATGACGACCGGGAGATCGGGCACCAGCCCGGCGACGGCGAGGCTGATCCCGCCGCCCTGGCTGCCGCCGGCAGCGGCCACCCGGTCCGCGTCGACGGCGTCGTGCTGGCGCGCCGCCTCGACGGCCCGCACCGCGTCGGAGAACACGCGCCGGTAATAGTAGGTCTTGGGGTCCAGCACGCCCTGGGTCATGAAGCCGGGCACGGACGGGTTCGCGCCGTCGGCAGGGATGTCGGGCGTGTCGCCCTTCAACCAGACGCTGCCCTGCCCGCGCGTGTCCATGACCAGGTTGGCGAACCCGGCGGCGCTCCACGTCAGCCAGTTGAGCGGGAACCCGCGCCCGCCGCCGTAGCCGATGAACTGCACCACGCAGGGCAGCGGTCCCTGGCGCTGGCGCGGCAGCAGCAGCCAGCCCTTGACCGGCTGCCCGCCGTATCCGGCATAGGTGACGTCGAAGGTGTCGACCGTGCGCAGGCCAAAATCGACCGGCTCGAACCGGGGAGCCAGCGGGTGCTGGCGCGTCTGGGCGAGCGTGTCTCCCCAGAAGGCGTCGAAATCGTCCGGCTCGTCGCGCTCCGGCAGGTAAACCTGTAACTCCTCTAGCGGCTTGTCATAAAGGGGCATTCTTTGCGGTCCTTTCTGGCGGATCCGAATCATCCGGCGGGAAAACGCCGTTGCTACGCTCGAAGTTGCCCGGACTCATGGGGTTGGCGGGGGTGGGGGAGCGTCCTCTGGGTCCTGTGTGCTCTCGTCCGGCGGCTGATCGGGACTGGCCGGCAGCGTCCCGCGCGGGATGTCCGCGTCATCGTCCGGCGCGCCGCGGTAGGGCGGCTGGGCGCGCGGCGGTTCCTGGTCCGCGCGGGCGGCGAGCTTCGGCTCGATGACGCTCACCGCCTCGACGACCGCCGGATCGTGCGGGCTGATCGCGCGCGCCTGCTGGATGTAGCCCCACGCCTGCTCGGGCGTGTCGGCCAGGTTCGCCAGTTGGAGCCAGGCGGGCACGTGGCGCGGCTGCATCTGGAGCACGCGCGTGAAGTGCTGGCGCGCTTCCTCGCGGCGACCGCCCAGCGCGGCCATCACGCCCATGTTGTAGTACGTCTCCGGGCTGCCGCCGGGCGTGGGAGGAGGTGAGACCTGTTCGGGACCTGCCGGGAAGCCGGACGGGCCGGGCGTCACGTCGCGCCTAGCGGGCGTCTGCCCCAGGCTCGTGCTGGCCGACTGGCCGCCGAAGATGCCGCCCGCGACGATCAGGCCCAGGAACAGGAGCTGCACCGGGAACGTGACCGACGCGCTGCAAATGCACAGCCCGTACAGGAAGAACACGCCGAGGCCGATGGCGGCGCCATAGCCCACCGCCTGTTGGGGGGACGTGGCGTATTTGCGGGCGGTGCGGCGGGCCATGAAGTACGTCGCGCCTGCCGTCAGCGCCCAGGCCACCATCGACAGGGTGTTGAGCGCCGACGAGGGATCGGTCGATTCCTGGAGGATGCGATCCATTTCGTCCTGGAGCTGATCCTGCTGTTCCTCGATGGTGGCGCCGGAGTCCAGGTCGGACACGACGCCCGCCACGCGAACCAACGCGTACACGAACTGGGCCGAGAAACTGAAGACGATCCCCAGCACGAACGTGATAAACACCGCCTGGACGACGCGGCTGGTTTGTAGATTCTGGAAAGACATAGTCGCCTCGACATGCGCAGGAAGCCATCGCTGCGCCCAAGTATAACACGCCGGGGCGTCCCGACGACAACGCGAATCCGGCGCCGGATGGGAGCCAACATGCGCGAGGCGGCCCCTGCCAGCGCCCCTACACGGCAGCCCCCTACCAGGGCAAACGCATCAAAACGTGAATAAAAGCTGGGGGGCGCTAGAATCCATCGCAACGGAGAGAGAAGAGGTTGAGATGGACGACGAAGCGCACGTCAGCCTGGAAGTCTACTTTGGGGATATGCCCGACCCGCGCGTG
>JAHDLB010000005.1 GCA_018432315.1 Anaerolineae bacterium | reverse complement strand
CGCGGATTGAGACGGTTAACAGCCAACTCGAGAAAATGGGCCTGCAACGGCTTCATGCTCGTACCAATTCCGGTTTTGCAGTGAAAGTGCTCGCGTCTTTGCTGGCACTCACTTTCACCAACGCTTTCTAGCAATCAAGGTAATATACATGCGTTTGTGATGGTCAAAGTAGATCCCTTGATCGTGATACCAGAAACTGATCTGATTGATGCGTGGATTGCCCAAGCTTACACTGAGTTGTTAAGCAGCAGGAAAATTGACTGACAGGTGATTGATCTGATTGAACGGAAGAAAAAACAGCCAAGGCGCGGCTGAGATGTTCGAACCCGCCTTGGCTGTGTAGTTGATTCAGTTCTTGGTCTGAGGGAAAAAACAAGCCCCGCGACACGGATTTCGTATCGCGGGAGCGACGGGAGCGACGGGATTCGAACCCGCGATCTCCGGCTTGACAGGCCGGCATGTTAACCGCTACACTACGCCCCCATCAATGTGCCGGAATGATAGCATACCCTCCAGTCCCCGTCAAGTGCAGAATCGTGAAAAGGCCCGAATTGATGACCCGCGTGAAGGCTGCCCGTAACACGCGCCACAGCCCGGCGCTTGCCCTTGCCGCCGCGCGAGGGAAATTTGGCGATTCCGGCGCTCGCGGCGTAAGATCGATAGGGTAACCATCCCAATAACAGTCAGCGACAAACACGTCTCTACGCCAGGAAGTGCGCGTCACCTCTCGGGGTAGTGTCGTGCGCAAGTTCACCAACGAGGAAGGCAACATGAGTACCACAATGGGCGATGAATGGGATTTCCGAAAGCAGATCTGCCAGGCCGGCCAGCGCCTGTACGATCTCTTTCTGGTGGCCGGAAACGACGGCAACATCTCGATCCGGCTCAACGACGACGAAATCCTCCTTACGCCGGGCGGAGTCAGCAAGGGCATGATGCAGCCCGAAGATATCGTCAAGATTGCGCCGGACGGCACCGTGCTCAGTAGCCGCGATGGCAGAAAACCGTCGTCGGAGTTCCGGATGCATTTGATCGTTTACCAGAACCGACCGGACGTGCGCGCGGTCGTCCACGCTCACCCGCCGACCGCAACCGGATTTGCCGTCGCGGGCGTGGCGTTGGATACGCCGTTTCTCCCTGAGGTCGTGGTCCGGACCGGGCCGACGCCGCTCGTCCCGTACGCCATTCCGGGCGGCGAGGAGCTCCCCGAGGCAATTACGCCGTACGTGCAGAAATACGATACGCTTCTCATGGGCAATCACGGCGTGGTCGCCTACGGCAAAACGATGTTCGACGCCATGTCCGCGCTCGAAACCGTGGAGTTGAACGCGCGCATTTACCTGACGGCCTATCACCTGGGGAACATCAATTTCCTGTCGCGCGATCAGGTGGTGGCCCTGCGCGATCGCTATTCGTAGGCCCTCGCGTTCACCCGCGCATCGAAACGACAAGCCCACGCGGGATCGTTCCAGCGTGGGCTTCAGTTTGTCAGTTTGTCCGGCACAAAAGACCCGCGGTTCTATCCTTCGAGCAAGAGCCGCTCCGGGTCCTCGACCAGCTCCTTGATGCGCACCAGGAACTGCACCGACTCCCGGCCATCGACGACGCGGTGATCGTAGCTCAGCGCCACGTACATCATGGGCCGGATCACGACTTCACCGTCGAGCGCGACCGGGCGCTGCTCGATCTTGTGCAGGCCCAGGATACCGACCTGGGGCGGGTTGAGGATCGGGGTGCTCATCAGCGAGCCGAACACCCCGCCGTTGGTGATGGTGAACGTGCCGCCGCGCAGGTCGTCCAGCGTCAGTGCTCCCTCGCCGGCGCGCTGGGCGAAGTCCTTGATCGCCCGCTCGATCTCGGCGAACGACATGCGATCCGCGTCGCGCAGCACCGGGACCACCAGCCCCTCCTCGGCGCCAATCGCCATGCCGATGTCGTAATAGTGTTTCAGGATGATGTCGTCGCCGTCCATCTCCGCGTTGAGCTGCGGGAACGTCTTCAGCGCGCCGACCGCCGCCTTGACGAAGAACGACGCGATGCCCAGCCCGACGCCGTGCCGCTCGGCGAACGCTTCTTTCCGCCGCTGGCGCAGGTCCATCATCGCCGTCATGTCGATTTCGTTGAAGGTGGTGAGCATGGCGGCGGTTCGCTGCGCCTCGACCAACCGCTGCGCGATCGTCCGGCGGCGGCGCGACATGCGCACGCGCTCCTCCCCGCGCGAGTCGGCAGGGGCGGGCTTCGCCTGGGGCGTGGATTGAGCCGGGCGGCGATCTTCCTCACGCGGCTCAGCCGGGGCGGGTTTCCCATCGTCCCGCTGCGCCAGGTGGCGCTCGACGTCTTCTTTCGTGATCCGGCCTCGCGCTCCGCTCGGCGAAACGGTCTCCAGGTCGACGCCGCGCTCGGCGGCCAGGCGGCGCGCGACCGGCGTGGCGATCTCGCGCTCGGCGCTCTCCGGCGCGCGCGCCGGGGCCGGTTCCGCCGGTTCGGGGGACTCGGCCTCTTGCGGTTTCTCGGCGGCGGGAGCTGGCTCTGCATCATCGGCGCCGGACGCCTCGATCACGCCGAGCACGTCGCCCACCTGGACGTCTTCGCCTTTGGCGCGGACGATTTTCGCCAGCACACCCCGCTTCTCGGCGCCCACGTCCAGATCGACCTTCTCCGTCTCCAGCACGACGATCGCCTCGCCCACCTCGACCGGATCGCCTTCTTGCTTGAGCCATTCGGCGACCGTCGCCTCGACAATGGATTCACCTAAGTTCGGCACAACAATGTCAGTTGGCATGAGACTCCCCTAACTGATAATGAAATCGTCGGTAATGGTGTCGGGTCCGCGGTCGTATGCCTGGCGCAGCAGGGTTGCCTGGTTGGCCGCGTGCCACGCGGCGGACCCTTCCGCCGGGCTGGAACTCGGCGCGCGGCCCACGTAGCGCAGCGGCCAGCGGTCGGCGATCAGCGCGTCGAGGCGCGGCTGCACGAACGTCCACGCGCCCATGTTCTCCGGCTCCTCCTGCACCCATACCACGTCCTCCAGGTTGGGGTAGGCGTCCAGCACGGCGCGCACGGCGTCTTCCGGGAACGGGTACAACTGCTCGACGCGGGCCACGGCCACGTCCGCGTGCTGCTGGTGGTGATCGCTGTTCAGCAGGTCCACGTAAATCTTGCCGCTGCACAGGAACAGCCGCCGGATATCGTCCGCTCGCTGGCGCGCGTCCTCGTCGTCGATCACCGGCTGCCACTGTCCCTCGGCCAGCTCTCGCAGCGACGAGGCGATCATCGGATGCCGCAGCAGGCTTTTCGGCGTCATGACGACCAGCGGCAGCGGGTCCGTCTTGAGCAGGGCCGCCTGGCGGCGCAGCAGGTGGAAGATCTGCGCGGCGCTCGTGCAGTTGGCGATGCGCATGTTCTTCTCGCCGGTGAGCTGCAAGAACCGCTCCAGCCGCCCGCTGGAGTGATCCGGCCCGGCGCCCTCGTAGCCGTGGGGCAGCAGCAGCACCAGGGACGGCGTCTGGCCCCACTTGGCGCGGGCGCTGCTCAGGAACTCGTCGATGATCACCTGGGCGCCGTTGATGAAGTCGCCGTACTGCGCTTCCCAGAGCACCAGCCGTTCCGGGGCCTGGATGTTGTAGCCGAACTCGAAGCCGAGCACGGCGTTTTCGGTGAGCGGGCTGTTGAGGATCTCGAAGGCGGCCTTCACCTGCGGGATGGCTTGCAGCGGCGTGAACGTCTGGCCAGTTTCCGTGTCGTGCAGCACGGCGTGGCGCTGGTTGAACGTGCCGCGCTGCGTGTCCTGGCCGGTGAAACGGACGGCGACGCCATCCGCGAGAATGCTCGCCAGGGCCAGCTCTTCGGCGGTGGCCCAATCCACCGCCCGCGCCCCCGGATCGGCCAGGGCCTCGCGGCGGCGGTCCCGCGCCCGCTGGAGCTTGGGGTGGATGTGGAAGCCATCCGGCTGGCTCAGCAGCGCGTCGTTCAGCTTTTGCAGGTGGTCCAGCCCCACCGCGGTCTTCACGCGCCGCGCCATGCCGGACGGCGGCGGTTCGGGCCGGCTCTCGGCCAGGTCTTCCGCCGGGTTCAGTGATTCGAGGGTGGCCTGCAGCGCGTCCATCCGGCGGCGGACCATCGCGGCGGCATCGTCGGGCGCGATCTCGCCGCGCTCGCTCAACGTGGCAGCCCACCGCTCGCGCACGGTGGGATGATCGCGGATCGTGCTGTAGAGGACCGGTTGGGTGAAGGCCGGCTCGTCGCCCTCGTTGTGACCGTGCCGCCGGTAGCCAATCAGATCGATCACGAAGTCCTTGCGGAACGCGGCGTGATAGGCGAACGCCAGCCGCGCCGCTTCGAGGCACGCCTCAGGATCGTCGGCGTTGACGTGCACGATCGGGATCTTGAAGCCTTTCGCCAGCGTGCTGGCGTACCACGTGCTGCGCGCATCACCCGGCAGGGTGGTGTAGCCGAGCTGGTTGTTGGCGATGATGTGCACCGTCCCGCCGATCCAGTAGCCGGGCAGGTGCGAGAGGTTGAGCGTCTCGGCGACGACGCCCTGGGCGGGAAACGCCGCGTCGCCGTGAATCAGCACCGCCAGCATGGCGCTCGGGTCCAGGCCGGGCGCGCCAGGCTGCCCCACCGTCGAGGCGGCGGCGCGCACCATCCCGGCGATCACCGGGTTCACCGCTTCCAGGTGGCTGGGGTTGGGAGCCAGCGTGATCGCCATGTCGCATGGCTCGCCGCTGGCGGCGGGGCGGTAGGCGCCTTTGTGATACTTCACGTCGCCGGTCCAACCCAGGTCGTCGCGGAATATGCGCCCCTCGACCGGGTCCTTGAACTCGGCCAGGATCTGGGCATACGGCTTGTTGAGCACGTGCGCCATCACGTTGAGGCGCCCGCGGTGCGCCATGCCGATCAGCACGTTCTGGATGCCCTCGTTGCCCCCGCTGCAGATGATCTCGTCGAGGATGGGCACGAGCATGTCCAGCCCTTCGATCGAAAACCGGTGCTTGCCGGGAAACATGCGGTGCAGGAACTGCTCGAACGTCTCGACCTGCGTCAGGCGGTCCAGCAGCGCCGCGCCGTTGACCGGCATGTTCGCCGTGCGGAACCGGCGCGTCTCGGCGGCGTCGCGCAGCCAGGCGCGTTCTTCGGGGATGGTGATGTGGTCGTAATCGTAGCCGATGGTGCCGGAGTAAATCTCGCGCAGCGCCTCGATTGCCTGGGCGGCATTCGCCGCGCCCGCGGCCACCGGCCCGCCGACCAGACTGGCCGGCAGCCGTTCCAGCGCCGCGGCGGTGATGCCGTGACTGCTCAGCTCCAGCTCCGGATCGCCGGGCGGGTCGCTGCCCAGCGGGTCGAGCCGCGCGCCCAGGTGACCGTAGCTGCGGATCGCCTGGGCCAGGTTGACGGCGCCCAGGACCTCAGCGACCGCGATGCCCGGCGCGGCGGTCACGGATTCGGCGCCGTCGGTGGGCGGGGTCCAGCGCTCGAAGAACGCGCGCGTGGCGGCGTCTACCGACTCCGGATCGGCCTGGAAGTGCTCGTAGAGTTCGAGAATGTAACCGGCATTGGGGCCGTGAAAATCGCGCCAAAAACTCATACACCCTGTCACTTTCGTGGCTGAGGAAGTATCTAACAATGATTATAGCAATGACGCACTTAAGTGGATGTCGCCGGCGAGAATCCGGTTAGGGGATGGCGGGGATGGTGTTCGAGAGGCGGGGCGGGTGAATCAAGGTCCCCCGGCCTGGTGAGCGCGAGGGACCTTGTGCATCGATTCGGGTGATTCAGGTGCTGGCCGGTCCGGCAGTCACGGCATTTTGTCGAGCCAGGCCATGGCCCGGTCCACGTCGGAGAATACCATCACGCGCAGGCCGAGCTTGTACAGGTCCTCGATGGTGGGCGCGAGGCTGCCCGCCGCCACCACGTTCTCCGGGACCACCATTGCCCAATATTTCCAGCCAGCCCGGATCGCGCGTGGGTTCCAGTCGGTGAATCCCCATTCCGCGTCTTCCTGGGATAGGGGGCCGTTCTTGCGGTCGTCCGAAAGCCACTTGGTGGCGCCATACATCTTGAGGGCTTCGGTGCCCGCGTTGATCGCGTCGCGGAACGGCTGGCCGCTGAACGGCTGGTGAATGATGTGGTAGATGAGCTTTTTCTCTGGAATACACTTGACGGTGATGTTCTCGTTGTCGACGATGAAGATTTCGGACATGGCATCTCTTCCTTCTGTTGAACGTAAGACGTGCGAACCCGCTAAAACGTTTCGATCGGTTCCGGGAAGGTATGTGAGATGCGCGGCAGGTGCCCGCTGTGTCGATACCCCCCCCACCACAATAATTATATCGTAGAAGGCAAAAATTAAAATAAAATCAAATTAGTGTTATGGCCGTAAGTACGCCCGCGTATAAAGGTGTAGTTTTGCAGGCGGAGTGGGTCCTGGGTGCCGCCGGTCAGACAGCCGTTACAGGCCCCGGCCACAGGCGAGAATGAAGCGCGCGGACGTGCTATAATGGGCGGCATGGCCCGGACACTGTTTCCCCGCTTGACGTTTCTTCTGGCCGGTGTGGCGCTGGCAACGGCGCTGATCACCGGTTTTTTGCTGTATGGGGCGGCCCAGGCGCCGGAAGCGCGGTTCGTCCCGGCGGTGCACCGCGAATGCGGCCAGCCGGTGGTGCTGCGCGCCGAGGATTACAATCGCTGGGGCGGCACACGCGGCGACGGCGTCGCGCTGGCCCGCATCGACTTCTGCGACCCGGTGTTCGTGATCCGCAGCGACGACCGGCGCGAGGTGTGGTTCTGGATGTCGGTCGAGATCACCGGCCAGGTGTTCCCCTATGCCGGGTGGGGCTATCCGTGGGCGGACGTCGAGACACCGTTCCCCGGCGACTTCCGCGAGCCGCGCAACCCGTGGTGGGCGCCGCGAACGGCCCTGCGCGCCGTCTCCAACCAGACGGGCTACACCGGCGGCGATGGCGCGGTCTGCCCGCACCTCGATATGGCGAGCCGGGGACTCGACCTGTTCTTTTACCGCGAAGAAGGTTTTCAACTGCCGGTTGGCGCGACCCACAGCGGGTGGGTCTGCCTGTATTTCGACAACGGGCGCAGCACGCCGGACGCGTTCACCGTCAACGTCCAGCCGGACCGCGCCCGCATCACGCAGTGGGTGGACCGCCTGTACGTGGTGCGCGACGATGGCCTGCACGACGTGCCGCCCATGCCGGCCATCGACGATGGAGCGCTGTGCGATCACGCCCGGCGCACGCATCCCGACACCGTCCAGGCGGGCGGGGCGTGCGATGCCGCCGGGACGTGCGAGTCGTGTGGGTGATGGCGTGGGGCGGCGCGGGACAGCGGGCGAGGGCGGTCACCGGGATCGCCCTCGCTTCGTTGTGGCAGGATTATCGTGCGGCAGGAGCCGACCGGCTTACTGCGCCGCCACGTCGATCATGATCTTGTGCACCCCTTCCGCATAGCGGGCATTCATCTCGAACGCCGCCGCCGTCTCGGCGAGCGGGAAATGGTGCGACACCAGGTCCTCCAGCCGCAAGTGCGCCGGGTGCGTGGTGGCGAGGTGGATCGCGCGCGGGTAGGTATGCTTCATGCGGCGGGCCATCATGATCGTCAGGCCCTTGCGCCGGGCGACGGAGTGCCGCAGGGTGAGCGTGTCCTCTTCGGGAATGCCCACCAGCACCAGCCGCCCGCCCAACCGCGCCATATCCGCCGCCTGCTGGACCGAGTGATCGGCCCACGCCGCCTCGAAGACCACGTCCGTGCCGCGCCCGGCGGTGTGCTCATCGATGATGGCGACCGGGTCGCCGTCGTCGAGCGTCCAGGCGTGCGTGGCGCCCCAGTCCCGCGCTTTTTCGGCGCGCCAGGGGAAGCGGTCGAACGCGAAGATCGGGGCCGCGCCCGACAGGCGGGCCAGCTTGATGATCGGCAGGCCGATCGGCCCGCAGCCCAGCACCGCCACGCTGCGCGCGACCTTCAGCTTGCCCAGGTCCACGGCGTGAATGGCGACGCCCAGCGGTTCCAGCAGCGCGCCCTCGGTGTCGCTGAGGGAGTCCGGCAGGGGGAAGCAGGTCCGCGCGTCGCAGAGCATGAACTCCTGCAGCGCGCCGTCGTCGGGCCACAGGCCGCAGAAGTGCAGCCGGACGCACAGATTCGGGTGGCCGGCCTCGCACATCTCGCAGCGCCAGCACGGGGTCGCGGGGTCCACCGCGACGCGCTGGCCGGGGCGCAGCGGCTGGTCCAGCCCGTCGAGCGCGCCGGGGCCAACGGCCTCGATCACGCCGGCGAACTCGTGGCCGAGCACGAGCGGCGATTCGACTTTCGTGTCGCCGATGCGCGCGTCGGCGTAGGTGTGCAGGTCCGAGCCGCAGATGCCGACCGCCGCCACCTTCAGCCGGACCTGGCCGGGGCCGGGCGGCGGTGGCTCGGGCACCTGGTCGATCCGGATGTCACGCGGGCCGTATAACCTGGCTGCAAACATGACCGCTCCTGACCCGGCTAGGCGTGGTGGTAGATGGACCAGCCCAGGTATTTCGACAGCGCCTCGGTGATGATGCGCGCGACGCGGGTCTGGTTCACCGACACGTGATGCTCGAAACCGTTCTCGCAGATGTAGGCCAGCAGATCCTGGAAGCGCGGCACCTGGACCACGCCATAGCCGCCGAAGGTATCGACCGGGTCGTTGGTGAAGACGCCTTCGCCGGTGTAGGCGGTGATGCTGCCGTTCAGGTCGTCGGTGGAGATGCGCAGGTAGGTGAACGGATTCTCCTTCACGCGCCCGACGATGGTGCCGTAAGTGTTGTCCTTGCCGACCGACCCGGCGATGATCGCCTGATAGTCCATGACCGGGATATCATCGACGAACACTTCCGCGGGCAGGTTGGAGCAGTGGAAGACGACGGCCTTGTCGGGATCGTCGCCGTAGTTGTTGTTCCAGTCCACGATGGCGCTCGGCCTGCCGGACGCCAGCGACAGGGCCAGCATCGCCAGCGCGCCGACGATGTCCGTCTCGCAGGCGGACGGGTTCAGGCTGTTGCTCGCCATGCTCATCAGGGTGCAGGGCACGACGCCGAAGTATTCCTGCATCGACGTCCAGCACTGGATCGCTGTGGCGTCGAGCGCTTGCTCTTCGACCCAGCGGTCCAGCACGACGCCGAATTTCGCCAGCTTCATGAGCGATTCCTCGGGCACCTGGGCTGTGCGGGCATAGGCGGCGATGGTTTCGCGCTTGGCGAGGACGTCCCGATCATCGTCGCCCAGGCGGTCGATGCGCCCAAAGACCTCGGACAGGTCCAGCGTTTCGATGCTGATCCCGGCGTTTTCGAGCAGTTTCTCGCTGTAACGGACGGTGTTGAACGCGGCAGGGCGGGCGCCCATCATGCCCAGGCGCGCCCCGCGCAGCCCGCGCACCACGCGGCACACGCCGGTGAAGAACGCGAGATCGTCGTGGAACGACTGGCTGGTCGGGTCGACTGTGTGCAGCGAGGTCAGCGTGTAGGGGATGCCGTACTGCCGCAGGTTGTTGCACAGGCTCATCTTGCCGCAGAAGCTGTCGCGCCGGTTCTCCAGGTCCATTTTCTGCGGATCGTCCGGGAAGGCGTGAATGAGCACGGGGACGTTGAGCTCGGCCCAGCGCAGGACATTCGCCACCGCCCGCTCGTCGCCGAAGTTGGGCAGCGTCACCAGCACGCCGTCGATCTCGTCGCGGTGCGCGCGCAGCAGGTTAGCACACAGGCGCGCTTCTTCCAGCGATTCGATCGAGCCGGCGTTGGTCGCGTCTTCGGGCGTGATGATGGTGTTGATCCCGGCTTTTTCGAGCAGTTCGAGCACGGTCTTGCGGCCCTTGAGGGCCAGGTGAGAGGGGAAGAATCCGCGGTTGCCAACGATCACGGCCAGGGTGACCGGTTTTCGGGCGATGGCACCGCCTGTCACAGGACGTTGTTGCGTTGCTACCATTGTAAACTCCTTTGAGCGTACGCGGCTAAATACCAGTTCAAACCGCCTTATTATAGCATCCCGGTTCTGGCAGCCATAGTGAATTTCATCACTGCACTTGACGCTCCGCATCCGGCGCGGCTATAATTCGAGCATGTGGGCCGGGTGACTAGCTCAGTTGGTTAGAGCGCTTCCCTTACAAGGAAGAGGTCAGGGGTTCGAGTCCCTTGTCACCCACACATATGGCGGTCAAAGCCCCGCCGAACCGCCATATATGGGGGTAGCCCAACTCTCCAGACTGCGTTGTCACTCCAGATTGCTGTAACATTGCTGTCAGAAGTCGTCAAAACAGGGCCATTTTGACGACTTCTGAGCGCATCAAAACATGCCTCAACCGGTGTGGGCCAAAAAGTCGATCCGTAGGCGTTTCTTCGCTCACGCCGCCCTCCGATAGTCGTGATGCAAACCTCCTAACACTGCGTATCCGACGACGTTGTTCGCCGCCCCTGTAGCCTGGCCTGCTTCGGCTGGTGGATCGGGAATGTGTTGGTCAATCCCCTGATGAGGACGAGCGTGGCTAAAATACGCCACATACTCGCCGATGATCCGACGCAGGTGCCGGTCGCTCAGAATGATCATGTGATCGAGGCATTCACGCCTGACGCTGCCAATGAAACGCTCACATCTCGTGTTGGCTTTCGGTGCCCGCACCGGCGTCCGCAGCACCTCGATCCACCGGTCTTGAGCCACACGTCGTCGACGTCCCTGCTCAACTCGCTGTTGAAGCAAGGATAGCACCTTTCGACGTACGGTTTCCCATACACGCGCTTCTACCCACTTGTCTACATGATAACGGGCGTCGTTCACTCTCTGGTCGTATTTGGAAAGCGCTGTTTGTGCCTCCTGCGGAATATCGGAAGAAAGCTGGGAGCAGCCACCGATATCCGAGTCGCCTGCTGGCTCCTCCCAAGCGATGGTTCTACGTGGCAAAGTTCGATATCATGGCCAGCGGCGACACACGTAACCCAAGATTCCGCTTCGGATCGATGTTCTGACCCTCACGTTGATTTTCGGCAATCCTATTCCCTTTTCTTTCATCCGGTCGCCCGAACCGAGTTCGCTGGCAGTATATTCCCGGCGAGGACGATCCCACACCACATTCTTGATTAAATAAGGTTATGGGCATATGATGAGTTTGTGCAGAACGTAACAAACGACTAGTGTCCCGATTCAAGGGGCGAGTGGGACGGTGCTGTTCAAGTGTTTTGAGGAGGAAACCTCATGCTTGAAAGGCCGCGTGGGATCACGACAAGATTCGTCCTGGTGCTGGTGATAGGGATTGCAACAGTCGCCGGCTCCGGCCACCTTGTCGCAGACGCGCAGGGCGGAGGCACCATCGGATATGGCTCAAAAGTCCTCGGGCGCGTATCTCCTGAGATCCCGGAAGTAATCTACAGCTTCACTGGGGCTGCTGGTGACCTGGTCCAGGTTCACGCTAAGAACTGGGTCGGGACGCTGGATCCCCAGATCACCCTCCTGGCCCCAGGCGGGCAGACGATCGCCACCAGCGCGCGCAATCCCCTGGCTGTGGAAAGCCGCGACGCGTATCAGTCACTCTGGCTGCCGCAGACCGGCGTCTATATGCTGGTGATCGCCGGAGAAAATGGGACATCGGGCCAGTTCCTTCTCACGCTGGAGGGGCGCGGCCAGGTGCCCACCATTCCTCTGCTCCCCGGTCAGGGCCTTGACGTCGCCATCCCGCAAAATCCACAGCCGCAGTATTTCGCCTTCGACGCTGCGGATTGCCCCACCGTCCTCACTGTCGCGAATCTCAGTGAGGGCGATCCGGTGACCTTCCCCTTTGCGGTTAAGGTCCGCAACCCACAAGGCGGCCTGATCGCGGCTCTCTATGGCGGCGATGCCGTGGAGGATCGCCTGGTCGTGCCCGCGCAAAGCGGCCGCTATGAAGTCGAGGTCCGCTCCCAAGATCCGCAGGCAGCGGGCACGATACACCTGCTCGTGAACTGCTCCGGCCTGGGGCCCGGCTGTGTTGCCGGCAGCGCTCCTGGCGCGGCGGATTTAGTGGCGGGCACGCCACCAGAGTGCCCACCGTGCTTTGATGACCGCTTTGGCGGCGAACGGTGCGCGGAATTCGAGATGACCGCGACGCACGAAGGGGGTGGGGCCGTTTTGTTCACCTGGCCCGCCGTGGAGGACGCTGACTGGTACATTTTCCACATCGTCGATGCCACAGGCGCGCTGCTCGCTGACTCGCCGGTGATACTCGAAGGCAGCACCACTCATACTTACCTTTTCAACCCTGCCGATATAGGCCGGGGTCTGTTCACGGCCATCCTCCGGGCGGGGAGCGGTACCGAAGTCGCTACCATCCTCTGCATTGACACGACTCCCTTCTCTTTTGAAGGCGAGATTACCGATATGTGCAGTGGCATCAACGTCGGGGCTGATATCGTGCCCGGCGACGATCGGCGCGTCGTGGTGAGCTGGACGGAAGCCCCTGGCGCAGCGGCCTACCTGATCCATGTGTACGCCTATGGCGACGATGGCGGCCTGATCGGGATTCGCGTGCTGATGGTGCCCGGTGACGCCAGGACTTACCATCTAGAGGGGGTCTTCCCGGCTGAATACTCAAACTTCCATTTGCGCGTGGGTGCCTATGCGGAAGCCAGCGGTGGTGGGGCTTTCGGCGACATGCCGCAAGGTTACCTGTGCGATGGGGCGATCGATGTCGAGTTCCCCAAAGCTGGCCCGGTGGAATGGGGACCGGGCGTTTAGCTCTGGGCGTTGGAGGGGGTCGCGATGAAACACCTACCCGGAACATGGTTACGATGGGGGCTACTGGTGGCGCTGGTCATCACAACCGGGCTGCTCCAAAGTTCGCTGACTGCTATCCAGGCTCAGGGCGGCGGCACACTCATCTATGGCTCGAAGATATTCGGCACCATTGCGGAAGATCTGCCTCGCGTCACCTACAGCTTCACCGGGGCGCCGGGCGACGTCGTTAACGTCATTGTGGAGAGATGGACGGGCAACCTCAACCTGCGCACCGAGCTGGTTGCGCCGAACGGTCTGGTGCTCGACAGCTATGTTCAGAACACGCTCGACGATAGTCCGCTAGGCGCGACCGTGTCGGCTGTACTGCCCGATGAGGGAATCTACCTGCTGTGGATCAGCGGGGAAGACGGGACGACCGGTGAATTCACGCTCACCCTGCTGGGACGCGCCGCGGTCACCAGCACGCCGCTGACCTTCGGGCAGGCGGTGAACGTGATCGTTCCGCTGGACGCCCCGCCGCAGTTCTACTCGTTCGAGGCGGAGGATTGCCCGACCACGCTGCTTGTCAGTGAGCCGAGCGCAGGCCAGCCGTTCGCCTTCCCGTTCGTGGTCAAGGTTCACGACCAGCGCGGCCAGCCTGTCGCGCTGCTACGCGGCGGTGAGCAGATCGAAGATTGGGTGACGGTCGCGCCGCGCAGCGGACGCTACGAGGTCGAGGTCACCGCCGCCGATCCATCGCTGACCGGGTCGATCCGTCTGCTGGTGACCTGCTCCAGAGACGCACCGGGCTGCGCGGAAGGTCAGGCAGGCATTCCCGGCGTGGTCACCACGGCCCCGACCGAGTGCGAGCCTTGTCCCAGTTCTGGTGAGTTGACCGAAGGTGGCGGCTGCCCCGATCTCCACTTCGCGCTGGAGCAGGCGCCGGACGATCCGTTCCGGATCACGGCGAGGTGGGAGGGGGTCCCCGGCGCAACGGGCTACGTGGTTTACGTGTATGGCCGGTACCCCGATGGCGGCGAGGTTTACCTGACCCACGCCGAGTGGGTAGCTGGCAACCCCACAGCGTTCACCTGGCCGCTGCCGGACACCTTTATCGGCTTTCGATTTGCGCTGCGTGTGACCATCGATGATGCCCTGGTCTGCATTGATGAGGCGAGTCTGGCATTCGAGGCGCCGCCACCACAGCAGGGGCAGTTCCCTTGCCTGATCCGTACCGATCGCGCGGACGTGCAGGTACGCGTCGGGCCGGGCATGGGGCGCGGTGTATTCGCATTCTTGGCGGCTGGCGTGGAGTATCCGGTCATTGGGCAGGTGTTGGACGAAGCGGGCAACCTGTGGTGGCAGATCGATAAGACGTTGATCTCCGGCCACGAAGCGGTTGTCAGCCTGTGGGTGTTGGCGACGGACGTCACGGCTATCGGGGACTGCGATCAGGTACCGCCGGGCGACGCACCGCCGCTCATCCCCTGGGAGCCTGAAGAGCCGCCGCCGGGTCAATGGCTCCCGTGTGGCTCGTGCGACACATGCGGGCATCCTGCGGCTGAGTGCGTCACGTCCCCCGAAGGGGAATGCCTGTGGGACCCGGCCACCTGTGCTCTACCGCCCCCTGATGTGCCACCGGATGATGACGAGCCGCCAGGTACAGAATGCTACATCATTACGGTGACAGTCGTAAATGAATGTGAATATTCGGCGGCCTCGGCCATGATCGATGTGGCACCCAACTGCGACGGCGGCTACGCACCGGGCACTACAATCAGCGCCCATGCCGTTGCGGTCGATCCTAAGTGCAACGTCAGCCACTGGTCCGGCTGCGGCGTGTCAGGCGACGGCAACTCGGTATCGTTCACTGCGACCAGAAGCTGTACGCTCACGGCCCACATGCATTATGGAAACTAAGTGGATACCAGCGTGTAGGGCTGGACGGCTTAGGTTCTGCTTGTGAGAAGATTGTACTCGTGACCAGGGTGATAGCCGCGCCCGTATTATCCGAAAACTAACCTTGATTGCTAGTTGAAGGCGTTCACGCCGTGCTCGGTAAAATGGAAGTTGCCACACTTTCATCAGCCGAGGGAACGACATGAACGCCACCTTCATTGTAACAAGTTATGTGGTCATTGATGACCTGTTACCCATCATCAACCGCACCGATGATAGTCGGGCAACCATCAGCAGCGCGGAGATTCTCACCGTTGCGGTAGTGGCGGCCAAGTACTTTCACAATCATCACGAGCGAGCGCTGTGCATGTTGCAGCAAACCGGGTATCTGCCCCACCTGAGCGTATCGCGCTTCAATCGTCGCCTGCACGCCTTGCAGGAGGTGCTGCTGAGCATCGTGAGTATACTGGGCGAGATGCTGGCCAGCGGTCATGTGTTTGTGATTGACACGCTGCCGGTATGGCCCGGGGGAGCAATCAAGAAATCAAATTGTAGGTACATTCTGGCTCGCCGTTAGCCAATAACGTGTAGGACTTGCTCAAGCGCCTTTCTACCACCAGCTCTGAGAGCAAATCGTTCAGGGCAATATGCTCTGGCAGCATAATGTGATCGACAAGATATCGAGTGCCAACAGGAAGGCCACTTCGTTTAATGAGTTTAACGATCTGCCGCTTTAGTTTTTCTTGTTCTGTTTTCATCATGGCTTTCTCTTATAGATAGCTTTCAAACTGAGATAGATGTTCAATGGCGAACTTGGAAGCCCAATACGAGACTCCAACTTGTGAGAACAACTTTACCGTTGCGCCCTGGTGATGTAGCGAACCACACCATTCAAGCGCAGCACCACTTAATAACGCGCACATTTCGCTAGCATCGTGCCAGGGACACGGACAGGGTTCAAGATACGTGCTGGCTTGTTGGAGAGCGATCCGGTAGCCCGCATAGTTCGAAAAGCGGGTATAGGCTGCGACGCTGGCTGCGGCATTGCAGCGATCAACCGCCTTGAAAAACGTCCAGTTCCGTTCTGTAATGAACTGTGTGTTGGACATGATAGCTACCCCTCTATTGTGTTCTAGCAGACGCGATGAGGTCCGGCACAGCGCATCCGATGTTCTTGTCTCGGAAGTTAGCGAAGAGAGATAGTACGAAATAAGAAAAATATGATTGCAAGAATTCTAAATTAGAGAGGTGTGATAAACTCTATTATAACACATAAATTGGACAATTTAGAAAAGCTGGGGTACAATCATCCTTGTAGTGGAAAAGGTTGTTCGCAGAACAGGATGTCAATGCCCAGCGCAACTGCAATCAACGCGCTGGGTTTTTTCTCCCCCAAGCAACTCCGTTCCCACGACACCAAACCAATCTTAGTGGGAAAGGAATCTCCCCAATGTCTGAAGAACGTGTAACAGGTACCGTGAAGTGGTTCAATGCTCAGAAGGGCTTCGGGTTCATTGAGCGTGAAGGTGCTCCGGATGTGTTCGTGCATCATAGCGAGATCCAGGGCGATGGTTATCGTGAACTTGCCGAGGGTGAGCATGTCACTTTTGTCGTCACTCAAGGCCAGAAAGGCCCGCAGGCCAGCCAGGTAGCGCGCGCAAACTAATTCGCGCCTGGCGCGCCAAGCAAGTTAGCTCAACGCCTTGTGTCTAGCTGATACAAGGCGTTTTTGGTGGCGTTTGCCATATTGGTCGGGGAGAAGCGTGTGAAAAACGCCACTTCGCGACGCTTCCAGCGGAAATCGGGGTGAGTATGGCTGTTTTTCTCCCCAACAACCCTGTTCCATCGATATCAAACCATACTAATGGAAAAGGAATCTCTCCTAATGTCTGAAGAACGTATAACAGGTATCGTGAAATGGGTCAGCTCTGAGAAGGGTTTTGGATTCATCAAAACCCACAGCGTCACCTACATGTTTTTACCCGATAGCGCAATCCAAGCCCGGGTCTACCGCGACCTGTTCGAAGGGGACCGGGTCACATTCGTAGTCATTCAAGATCAAAAGGGCCCGCAGGCCAGCCAAGTCGCACGCACGAACTAATTCGCACACGGCGCAAACAAGCCAGCCCACCGCCATGTGTCGGTGATACCGCGTCTGATCCGGGACATCGCCATTTGGGATTGGGAAGGTTCTTCCGCGCTGGGTCTGCCTAGCGGTGATCAAGCGAGTCGTAAATCAAAGGAAACAACGAAATGGGTAAAGAACACAAACAGATAGAAAACGCAGATCTTCGCGTACTTCGCAATCAGAGAGCCGAACTTCAGCGCGCTCGGAGCAAAACAAATGAAGATATTCTGTCTGGGGACGAAGTCCAGCAACAAGACGGGAGAATCCAGCATCATAGGCTGACCGATCAGATTCACGCCGTTGAGGATCAGATTGAAGAGATGAACACGCTCTTATCAGACGGGCCTGGCTCACAAGATGGTACAATATCTATTGGCCATGTCGTCACTATTCGTATTGATGGCGCTGAAACAAAAACCTATGTGCTGGTCAATGAGCGCGGCGGCCAAGAACTATCAGCTAAAACCACGCTGAGCAGTCAAACGCCTGTAGGCAACGCGCTGATCGGACGACGTGTCGGCGAAGTCGTCTCGGTTGGTATCGATAAAAAACAGATCCTAATCGAGGTTGTGAACTGCGTTGTACTGGCCTAATTCCAGCTTATAGACGCCACAATGAGCATCTCAGATTTGATCTGGTTTATAGGGAGGGGCTGCTATGTCACTGGCAATTGTCGGTAGCTCGGGCGGACTCAAGGGCGTTTTTGTGCAGGGAGTACTCAATGCGTTTGAAGCGGAGGGCTTTTTCGCCGATGCTTATGCTGGCTCATCGGCTTCCGCCCTGCCTGCCTTGAGCGCGGCGGGAAAGCTGTGTAATTTGGTCGGCTTGCGCTATTGGCAGCGCGTGGTTGAGCGGTTGCGCCAAAAGGGGAGTGATCTCAGTGAGGTCATGTGGACCGTCACGCAAGAATGGCGCACGTCGCCTGAGCTTTCCCGGCATTCCTTATTTCAACCTGGGGCCCCGCGTCTATTCATTCCCGTGAATTTCGTCAAGAACGCTCAGGCTGCTGTACAGACTCAGGGTAAACAGGCGCGGAGGCTGGGACGCACCCTCCTGCTAGCTATTGCCCGCAGGGATCGTCAGTGGATAGAGGACAACCTCCAGTTGCATCTTTTTGATTCCCAGGCTCCTTCGGAACACGCACATCGACTAACGCCGGATAATGTATTCGATGTGGCCTTTGCTTCCACGCGCATGATTCACTGGAAAATCCCCGCATGGGTGGAAGGAAAGCCTTATGTAGACGCGTCCTATACGTGTGCTTGTCCGGTAGTTGAACTGCTCGTGTACGGTTATCAAAAAATCATTGTGGTTGCCACAGAGATCGGGGCGCTTTATCGCAGCATTGTTGCCGATCAGGTCATCCCCGAAATCATCGACAACGTGCCGATTTATGTGGTGCGTCCCGGGACCGATCTGAAAGACATCGGCGTCGATTACACGGAGTGTACCGACGAGGGATTGTTGGCTGTTTTCAGGCATGGCGAAGAAAGGGGGCGCGAATTCCTGGCGCAGTGGAAGCATGTATTTTCCGCGAATGAATAGGTCTGTTTCAGTTGTTTAGGACTCTTTCGGCGTCAGTTGTGCCAATTCATTATAGACATCCAACGCTTGCTCTTGCTGGTCGCTCAGTTCATAAACCTGCCCCAACTGCGTGTACAAATCGCGTATCAGCGGCTCGAACGCTGCGCTGGCCAACTTTTCCTCCTGTACCAGTTGGCGCGCCTTCTCGAAATGAACGATAGCCGCGCTCACGGCGGCGAAGCGCAGCGCTTCTTGCCCCGCAGCCAGGCTGTGGCGGAAACCAGCCTCCGCCAGTCCTGCTGCCAAAGCGTGATGGGCCACCACTGCGGCTGAGTCCTTGTCCGCTTCGAGCATATCTAGCGCGCGCTTGTGGAAAAGCCGCCGGCGTGCGTCTCCGGCTTCGGTGTAGACGACATCGCGGATCATGTCGTTCGCAAAGGTATAGGCACTGGCCGTGCCAGGTTGCGTCACTTCCAGCAAGAATCGGCCACTCACCAGTTCGTCCAGGGCGGACAATCCCGTATCGTCGGACACGTTGGAGACGTTGCACAGGCGCTCGAAGGTGATCCCCTGATCGAGCACAGCTCCGGCTGCTAACAGGGTGAATGCATTGGGGCTGAGGCGAAACAAGCGCGAGCGGATCACGGCCCGCACGCTGGATGGCACGCGAACCGCTTGCCCAAGATCGTGTTCAGCGTCAACCTCAAAGGACCATGCGCCCTCTGACCGTCGTTTCGGGTGGAGTGCGCCGCGTTCGAGCAAGTCTTTCAACGTCTCCATCAAGTAAAACGGCTGCCCGCGCGTCTCGTTGAACACCCACTCGGCGAAGTCGGCAGCGGGCGGCGACAGGATGGAAAGGACCATTTGCACAGTATCGGATTCGCCTAACGGTCCCAGATCGAGATGATGGAGTGTTAACTCACGCCCCATCTGTTCCAGCCACTCGATCAAGCTCGCTTGTGCGGGCTGGGTCATGGGGAGCAACGCTTCAGATCGCAGGCTGACCAGCAACACGATTTGTGCGACACTCTCTCGCCACCGCCGGATGGCGTATTGGAGCAGGTCCATTGTTGCACTGTCCATCCACTGCGCATCGTCCACAAACAGCACCAGCGGTACTCGCTGGGCCAGGGCCAGCGTTAAGCGCACAAATGATTCGAAAAGCTTAGTCCGGTCGGGTGTCATTTCCAGAGGCGCAGACGGCAGTTCCGGATAATGATCGCGCAATTCCGGTAAGAGTTGACTCAGCAGGGGGGACCACGTTTCCCCCAGCAAGTCCTTTGGCGCGTGTTCGTGATTGAACCACAGCCGGAGCGCTTCCACCAGGGGCTGAAACGGCATATGGCTGCTACTCTCAAAGGCGCTGCCGCGTAGCACTTCCGTCCCTTGCTCACTGGCCCAGGCCAAAAACTCACTGGCCAGGCGAGTTTTGCCGATCCCGGCCTCGCCGCGCAGTATCACGACTTGCAGCTGACCGGTCGCGACGCGTTCGTGGCATTCAACCAGCGCCTGATACTCGGCGGTGCGCCCGGCAAACAGGTTTTCCAGATAAGAAACCGGGGTGTCTTGTCGGATCGTGGGGCGTGGGCGGGGATGTTGACTGCGAATGCGCGCCGCCAGCGCCTCAGTGTCTGGTTCCGGCTTCACTCTTAATTCATCCGCTAAAACGGCACAGCACATATCATACGTTTCCAGCGCCTGACCCCGCTCGCCAGCAGCGAAGTGAGCGCGCATTTTGCGCCGATAGGCAACTTCGTTCAGCGCATCGAGACCGATCCAATGCGCGCTGGTTTCAGCAGCGCTGGCAAAATCGCCACGCGCAAACTGGATCTCAGACAGCCGGTCCAGAATCAGACCCAGTCGCCGCCGCCAGACTTCGTGCTGGATGGCCGCCCAATCATCAAAATCGGGCGCATCACCAAGCGAAAATCCGGTGAGGAAATCGCCACGATGGCAGGTGGCGGCTGACTTTAGCAAGGACTGGCTGGCTGGATTCTCGACTGCGACCCGGTTCGAGCGGTCGGCACGAGCTAGCGCATAGGCGCGTTCCACTGTATGCAAGTCAAGCTCGATATTGGCTTCGGGGTTGAGTGCCAGCGTTTGGTGAGTGACAGAGAGATAGGCAGTTTGAGCCTGACCGCCGGCCTGACGTAGGGTCGTTTGCAGGTGGCTGAGCGTGTTGCGGAGGGAAGCGTAGCTGCGTTCAGAGCTTGATTCCGGCCACAGGAGGGTAGCCAGGTGCTCACGTGGTTGTGATCCACCCTCAAGCGCCAGGTAGATCAACAACGCCAATGTCTTACGTGTGGGGAACGTCAGCAGCTTTTCACCAAGACGCACTTCGGGCGGACCCAGTAAATGGAGCTGTAACGCTGGTGCATGGTAGGCCACTTTCACATTCCTTGTGACGATCTTGAGACTCTCCCTCATTATACTGAATTTTAGAACTTCAAAACGCGCATGAGCTAGCCGGCACAGATCGCATGAACTTTTCTCGCCGGATAAAAACCGACCAATTTCCCCGTATCTCCGCTTACTTCCAGACATCGTTCGCGCCAATTTTGAAAATTGCCCATTCGTCGATGAGAAAAAGCGTGGACGGTATTTTGACCAATACCACAGGATGAAAGGACCCGTGATGGACACTGATCAGAATTTGCGGCTTCATGAGTGGATCGTGATTGGCAAGCAGTCCGGCAAAATTCGTGAGGCCCGAACGGTTGTGTTGGCTTATTGCATCGACGAACACGCGGTGCTGCCTTTGATTGCGGGTGTTGCGCTGGGGCGCATGGCGGAAGAGGATGCGCAGGTCGTTATGGAGCAGGTCATCGATTTTGGTACAGAGGGATTGGATGAAACACGGTCCCTATTGTAAGCGGCACACTTAAGCACCGCACAAGCAAGAAAAACGTTGTGGAGGATCCCGCTGATGCCCGGCATCATTTTAACATTTCCTATTGTGGCTGGCAAAGTAGAAGCCTGGCGGCGTTTTTGCCAGGAGTTGGCCGGCTCTCGGCGGCAGATGTACGAAGCATCCCGTCACCGGTTAGGTATCACGCGTGAACGATTGGCGCTGGTGGAAACCACTTACGGATCGGCGGCAGTGACTACTCTTGAAGCACCCGATGTGGACCGGGCACTGGGCCAGATCATTTCCTCTAAACTGCCATTTGACCGCTGGTATCGGGAGCAGGTGCGGGAGCTACACGGCATCAACCTGGCCGGGTACGAGCAATTCCTGCAACAAACACCGCCCCCACCCAATCAAGAGTTGATCTTTGAGTGGACACTACCGTCGAGTGCAAACAACGGGTTTGATGGCGCGGAGTGAATCTTGGCCATCGTCAAGCAAGGTTCAGTTGCCTTCTGCTCACCAAACGAAATCCCAGACCTCACTTATTGAACACCTGGCGACGATATTCAATTCGGATGTCGAAACCTAGAGACGGAGTAAACAGGATGAAAATCAACTTGAAAGTTCTGGTCGCGTTGGTCTTGATAGTCGCAGTCGGCTATTGGGCGGCGAATTCGCTTCTTCCACGTTCGTACAGCGGCTCCGCGCTCGATTTCGGGGTTGGCAGCGGCACCGTGACTGTCACTAATCCCTCCACCGGGCCAATACCTGCCCAGTTTATTACGGGTTCTGGCTCGTTCAGGGTCGCGAGCACTGTTGAAGGCTTGTCGGGTAATTCAACAAGACAGGGGAGTGGAAGCACTGCCACGTACGTGTTCGATCTTGAGCTACCACCGGGCGAAAGTGAGTTTACGGTTACGCGCGGCAGAAGCGTGAACTTCGTGGCTGACACTGAAGCCAACCTTGAGGCAACCGTACAGCCTGTTAGCGCAAGCACGGCTCGAACGACCCTCATTGTTACGGCGGTTGTCGTTTTGGGGGCGCTTTTCTACATCGTCCGCATCACCAAACATCGATGGATCAACCTGCTGCGCCGCCGGGAGACTCCTGTCCCAGATCTGACGCAGGCAAGCTGAAAGAGTTGCGAGTGGAGATGATCGTGCCATCCGCCCGGGCGGATGGCGGCAATCGTGTCCATATAGGGAATGAGTCAGACCAGGATCAGCAGCGGCGAGCAACGCCCGCCGGATGGGTAGACACACAAGAGGTTAACTTCGTGCGCCGCTGCTGATAGCGTGTTCCATATCCTTGGGACAATCGGAATCCGCATAGCAGAACCACCGTCCAGCCGAGTGATCTGTTCAACTCAGCAAAGGAAAATACCAATGAGAACGGTACGTTTTCCAGTTTATACCCTTCGCCCTTACGAGCGGGGCATCCAGGAAACCCTGGGTAAATACAGCCGGTTTGTGATGCCTGGGCTGGGATTTCAAATCCCGTTCGTTCACATTATTCGCGTGCGCGACGTGCGCGAACATACGATGGATATTGAGCCTCAACCGGTCATCACCAAAGACAACGTTGAAATCACGGTCGATGGTGTGATGTGGGTGCGCCCCACCGGCGATGAAGAAAGCATCAAGCGTACGTTTTACAACATCGACAATTGGAAGCGAGCCGTCATCCAGTTGGCGATGACGAATCTGCGTCAGGAGTTTGGCGAATTGTCGCTGGATGAAAGCCTGGTGGCCCGCGAGAAGATCGCCAACAATTTGCAGCGGATCCTGAATAACTTCGCTGTCGAATGGGGACTGACCGTCAGTAAGGTGGAAATCCGCCTGATCGATCCACCCGATGATATCAAACAAGCCATGCATAAACAGAAGACAGCCGAGCAGGAGCGGCGTTCCATGAAACTGCTGGCAACGGGTGATTTCGAGGCTGCTGAACAACAGAAGCTGGCGATCATTCAGCGCGCTGAGGGAGAGCGGGAAGCCGTGATTCAAGTCGCCCAGGGCAAGGCGGAAGCCATCCGCCTGGTGAACGAGGCGGCGGAGAAATATTTCGTCGGCAATGCCCAGGCCCTCAAGCAACTGGAGATGATCGAAAACGCGCTGCGGGATAACACCAAGGTTGTCATTACTGAGCACGGCATCAGTCCAACCCTGCTGCTTGGCAGTTTGCCAATCAGCGTGGTGGGAGAGAAGCCAAACGGACGTGAAATAAGTCGTCAAACCTGAGCCTGAACGGAATAAGGACACCACCGACAGACTAGGTGGAAGGCGTTCGGAGAAGGTGACAAAAACGGGATAAAGATCGCTCTCTCGGATTTTCTCAGACAGGGCCGCACATTAGGGTTATCGACCCATGAACATCCAATAGCCGGTAGTAGTGAAGGGAGAATAAAATGACTACGTTTGAGAAATCGATCCAGATCGCGGCTCCGCCGGAAGAAGTATGGACATGCCTGACCCACCCCGATTGGATACAAAAATGGTGGGCGGCACTGCGTGAGTATCATTATGGCAGTGAACTGCATTCGGGTGTAGGAATGACCTTTGTGGTCGAAGAGAAGATCGGGATGGGTCCACTGCTCAAGATCAGGTTTGAAGTTACGAGATGGATGAAACCCGAACAGATCATGTTCAAGATGGTATCTGGTACCGGGGCGAAGAGTTACGAAATCTCGTGGACACTAGAACCAGCCGAAGGCGGTACGTCGTTTAACTACATGGAGCGCTTGACCCTCTCCAACGGGTTTATGGATAAGGTTTGGGCCCGGCTGGGGCGACGTTCCGGCATGGGACACATCGACGGGTATCTGCAAAATCTGAAGGCGCTCGCCGAATCGCGGGCAGCGGAGGCGGCGCAGCGCGAAACCGTCTAACGCTGTCCGGCGTGATCCGTCCGGTGAACCAGAGTTCACTGTAGCTGCGTTCGATTTTGAGCGCGGTTAACAAGAAAAGGAAACACAAATCATGGATCAAATGGGATGGCTTGCTTGGTCAATTGTTGGTGCGACTGCCGGATGGTTCGCCAGCAAGGTGACGAAGACCAGTCGCCAGCAAGGGCTGCTCATGAACATCATGGTGGGTATCCTCGGCGCGTTCTGGTGTGGCTTTCTGTCCCAGCAGTTCGGTGCAACGGACACGACGGACTTCAATATCTGGAGTCTCTTCGTCGCTTTCGTTGGGGCGGTAGTGCTATTGGTTGTTCTCCGTTTGCTAACTGGACGCCTGAAGTTTTTGCCTACGCAATAAGCGTACTACCAGACTGTGGAAGGGATATGGACGATGATGCGCCTGTATCCCTTCGAAACAACATTCTGTTGGATGAGAAACGGTGCACATGATAAACAATGACCGTGTCTATTCATAATCACAGCGGGAGAATTCTATGTATATCCAAGTCAATACCGACCGTAACATTGAAGGCCATCAGGCGCTGAACGCCCGGGTCAGTGGCGTAGTGGAAGATGCCCTAAGCCGATTCAGCGACCACATCTCACGGGTTGAGGTCCACTTGAGTGATGTGAACAGCAACAAGAAGGGTGGCGACGACGATATGCGCTGCATGGTGGAAGCCCGCATCAAAGGTCGCCAACCCATCGCGATCACGCATCATGCCGCCACCGTGGACCAAGTCGTTGACGGCGCTGTAGATAAGTTGGTCAGCTTGATTGAGACCACGCTCGGGCGGCAGCAACACAAAGTACGGAACAGGACTGACCCGCCTTTGCCTCAGGAAGAATCCCCAGAACAGTTATGAGCGAGGCCGAGAAGAAATGGGGTGCGTTAGCGAACGATGAACCCCTGCTGGTCGATAGCATTCACAACATTCTTGCGGGCAAAATTCAGGAGAAGTATGGCATTGTCAAAAAGGCCTCAACAAACAGATTGACGAGTGGTTCGCTAAGCTGAAAGTGTAGTTGGTGCAGAGATTCTGCTTCGTGCGGCCACCTGATTAGTCCGACAATGGTTTACCCCTAACGGTGTTCAAATTGGGGCGTGGTAAACAAGGAAAGGAAATACGGATCATGGATCAGATGGATTTCGTCGCCTGGTTGGTTGCCGGGGCGATTGCGGGCTGGCTTGCTGGCAAGGTGATGGGGACGAGTCGCCAACAGGGATTGCTCCTTGACATCGTGGTGGGGATCGCTGGTGCACTGATCGGCGGTTTTCTGTTTAACCAGTTCGGCGCAGACGACACGACGGGCTTCAATATCTGGAGCATCTTCGTCGCTTTCACGGGGGCAGTTGTCCTGTTAGGCGTGATTCGTCTGGTTAGCGGACGACGAAAGCTCCCTAACTGAGAAAGAAGCATTCTGAAACGCTATAAGCTGGGAGGTTGGAGACATGATGCTGAAACTGCGCCCATTGGCTGATCGCGTGATTGTAGAACCCGTTGAACGGGACGAGACATTTGCGGGCGGTGAGCTGGTGCTGCCGGAAACCGCCAAAGAAAAACCGCAACAAGGGATCATTCTGGCCGCGGGGCCGGGCCGGTTGGATGATGACGGAGAGCGGATTGAGCTGGAAGTTCAGGTGGGGGATCGGGTGCTGTATGCCAGGTATTCGGGCACCGAGATCAAGCTTGGTGACAAGCAAGTTCTGATTTTCCGGGAATCCGAAATTCTTGCAGTGGTCGAATCGTAACTGTGTTTGAGGAGAAAAAAACGATGCCTAAGCAACTTGTTTTTGGCCAGGAAGCACGCAACGGTTTGAAGGCCGGTATGGACATACTTGCCAAAGCGGTCATGACCACGCTCGGTCCCAAGGGCCGCAACGTCGCGCTTGATAAGAAGTGGGGCGCGCCTACCATCACCCACGACGGTGTGTCGGTGGCGAAGGAAATCGAACTCGAAGACTCGTATGCTAATATGGGCGCACAGTTGCTAAAAGAAGCCGCCACCAAGACCAACGAAATCGCCGGGGATGGCACGACCACCGCGACCGCCCTGGCTTACTACATGGTTACTGAGGGACTGCGTAACCTGGCTGCGGGGGCCAATCCGATGCTGCTCAAGCACGGCATCGAAGCGGCAACGGCCAAAGTATCAGCCCGGATCGCGGAGATGGCGATTGACATCAGCACCAGGGAAGAAATTGCTTCCGTGGCGGCTATCAGTGCTCAGGACCAGGAAATCGGTGACCTGATCGCGGACGTGATGGACCGTGTCGGCAAAGATGGCGTGATTACGGTCGAGGAAAGCAAGGGACTGGAATTTGAGACCAAGTACGTCGAGGGGATGCAGTTTGATTGCGGCTACATCTCGCCGTATTTCATCACCCATCCCGAAACACAGGAAGCAATCATCGAAGACGCCTATATCCTGATCCATGACAGGAAAATCTCTGCGGCCAGCGACCTGGTCCCGATCCTCGAAAAGCTGCTGCAACTCGGCAAGCGCGAATTGGTCATCATTGCAGAAGACGTGGACGGTGAAGCGTTAGCGACGTTGGTGCTCAATCGGCTGCGTGGGACGCTGAACGCTCTGGCGATCAAGGCACCCGGTTTCGGTGACCGGCGCAAAGCCATGCTGCGCGATATTGCCGTGCTGACCGGCGGTGAGCTGATCACAGAGGAAATGGGGCGCACGCTCGACTCCGTGACTCTGGAAGACCTGGGTCGCGCGGGCAAGGTCATCAGCAACAAGAACGACACCACAATTGTGGACGGCGCCGGCGACGAAAAAGCCATTCTGGGCCGTGTGGCGGAGATCAAAGTCGAAATCGAGAACTCGACCAGCGACTACGATAGCGAAAAGCTGCAAGAGCGTATGGCGAAACTCAGTGGTGGTGTAGCCGTCATTGGTGTAGGGGCAGCTACCGAAGTCGAACTGAAGGAAAAGAAACACCGTGTCGAAGATGCCTTGAGCGCAACCCGTGCAGCCGTGGAAGAAGGAATTGTGCCCGGTGGTGGTGTGGCCCTGATCAACGCCCGGCATGTACTCGACGACCTGCACTTGACCTACGACGACGAGAACACCGGCGTGAAGATCGTCTACCAGGCGCTGCAAATGCCGATGCGTGGTATTGTGCAGAACGCCGGTTTGGATGGCGGAGTGATCCAGCATCAGGTTATGGACAAGCAAACCGCCAAGAAAAACACCAACATCGGCTACGATGTCATGAGCAGTCAGTTCGTAGACATGATCAAGGTCGGCATCATCGACCCGGCTAAGGTCACGAAGGGCGCGCTGGCAAATGCCGCCAGTATCGCGGCCATGATCCTGACCACTGAAGCCCTCATTGCCGATCTTCCCGAAAAGAACGCACCGTCTATGATGGGCGGAATGCCAGATTATTAACCCGGCCTGGGTCCAGTGATCCACTCCGTTCAATTAGCTGCGATAATCCAAGTATCAATGTTGAGTAGAAAGAGTTGAATATGACGAAAAAAGTGCACATGTTTGGGCGCAAGAGTCTCGATCAAGCGCGACTGTATGTTCAGAACAATCTCGGGAAAGAACTGATCATACTCAAGGATGCCCGGGGACGGATCGCTGTATGCAGTCCCCACACAGCGCAAGAACTCAAAACACAGGGATTTCAACTGATTGACTCAGGGAAATAGGTTGGTAGTGGGAGGGACTCTATGGATCAGAGTTCGTCCCTCATTTTCGAATGGGCACGACAACCGATGCCATAACCAAATACGGTGAATTTGGCTGCGGCAGCTTTGTCCAGCACGGGTGATCCCCGAATGAAGGAATACCGTTGGCGAACTCGATTAGGCAGCCACCTGTAGTGGGTACTCTACGTATCCGGCCTGATTTTCCCCTAACTTTTTGAGTAGAATAACACCTTGCGCGGGGACACCGCGTCAACGGAGGATCACAACGTGCATCACGGCTATTGCGGGAGAAATCAGTATCATGTCACAGGTTGCCGACCTGCCGGGCCAGAACTTCAACAACCTGATCGATCTCCTCCTCAGTGGTCCAGCGGCCCAGGCTGAGACGAATGGCGCCCAGCGCTACGTCACGCGGTACCCCCATCGCCAACCGCACAGCCGATGGTTCCGTTTCTCCCGCGTGACATGCCGATCCGGCGGAAGCTGCAATCTCCGGGCCGCTCGGCAGCAAGATACTACTGTCGTGCCCCACAAAACTGACATTGAGCGTGTTGGGGAGCCGTTCGGTTGGGTGACCGTTCAACTGAACCGTTTTCACCTGCTCGCACAAGCCCTGATACAGTCTGTCGCGCAGCGTTGTTTGCTGCCTGATCGACTCATCCAGGGTTAACGCCGCAATCTCACAGGTTGCCCCCAACCCTACGATGCTGGCCGTGTTTTCTGGCCCGGCCCGTATGCCATTTTCATGCCCCGCGCCGTGAATGAGCGGCTCCAGCGATATGCCTCGCCGTACATACAGTGCGCCGATGCCGTAGTATCCAAAAAACTATCCACGGGGAAATCTGGCCCTAAGCGGCCTCGCGGTAGTAATCTCGGATGATGCCACCCAGCACGTTTCGATAGCGCACCGCACCTTCTTGTGAAGTTGGGGGCATGCCAGTTGGACTATCTTGTTCAAGACCTTGATGGGGTCGCCGGGTGCTGTAATATGCGGCGTACTCGTGCAACACGCGACGAAGGTGGCGCTCGTTGAGGATGATCACCTTGTCAAGGCACTCTTCGCGTACCGAGCGCGCCCACCTCTCGGCAAATGCGTTGGCGTTCTTATGACGTTGAACAGTGTGCGTGGGCAAAGGCTCTCTTATTCGTGGCCGTGATGCGCACCATGATCTTCCGGCGCGGTCGTGTACCCCCGCAAGGAGTTATACAGTTGGACCTGGTGCGGGGTCAGAATTTCAAGGGTCACCAGGTGCGTGCGCAGATGAACGAAGCGCAGTTCGGCCCTGAGACTCTCGATGCTGATGAGCCTGTCGCGGAGCGATTCCTCGTCAATCGTCCCATCGCGGAAGGCCAACTCAAGCCCGGCTTCCTGATCGAGAATCTGCTCACCCAACGCGATGGCCTGCGGCAGCATGTCGTCAAACAACGCCTGAATCTGGGTCTGCTGGTCTGAAGTCAATTCCAACTCATTCACCAGGTCGAGCACATGGCGCGGGCCGGGATAGCCGTTCAACTCGGCAGGCAGTGCCATTCCTAACCCGGCCCCGGTGCGATAGCCCCCGATGGTGGCGGGATCGATGCCCCGAATTTCGGTGTCCAGCAGGTCCCCATAAGCTGACGGAGTCGGTGTCGGTTCACTCTGTGCGCTTGCGCCGCCACCCATACCCATAACCAGTGCCAATAACACAACGCCACTGCTTGCCGCTATCAATCCCCCAAATCGTTTAGGCTGCATTGTAATCCTCCATATGTCGGTGATGAGGTCACTCACCATCTGATTTGTTTTCGGCATGGCATATTGTAGGGATACTCACGCGAGGTTGCCCAATCTGCAGTACAAAGATTGGGTTTCGCTTTTTTCGCCGCGATCCGGCAAAATCAGCCACATTACGCTAAGGGAATTATGAATGGAATCTCAAGCAGCAACGCCAACATCCACGCCGGTACGCCCTGTATTCATCGAGGTGAAAGGGTTGACCAAGCAGTTCGGCGACGTCACAGCAGTAAACGACATCTCGTTCAGCGTGTACCAGGGCGAGTTATTCGGCTTTCTGGGGCCTAACGGTGCGGGCAAAACCACGACCATCAACATATTGATTGGCCTTGCCAGACCTGGTGCCGGATCGATCCGGCTTGGTGGGTTGGACTGTTCGCGCAACCCAAAAGCAGCCCAGCACCTGATCGGCGTAGTCCCTGACGAGAGCAACCTCTACCCGGAACTGACCGGCTTTGACAACCTCTGTTTTTGCGCAGCGCTCTATGGTATCGGGAAACAGGAACGCCGGACGCGCGCCCGCGAACTGCTGGAAACGTTCGGTTTGGCCGAAGCCGCCGACCGGAGATTTGCCGGCTATTCGAAGGGCATGAAGCGCAAGCTCACGATTGCCGCCGGGATCATCCACCGGCCACAGGTGCTGTTCCTGGACGAACCGACCACCGGCATCGACGTCGCCAGCGCGCGCCAGATTCGGCAGTTGATCGCCGATCTGCACCGCACGGGAACCACCATCTTCCTGACCACTCACTACATCGAAGAAGCAGAACGATTGTGTGATCGCATCGCTTTCATCGTCAGCGGCCACATTGTACGCGTCGATACAGTCGGAAACCTGTTACAACCGGTCCAGGGCCGCCACCGACTGATGATGACCACTACGAATGCGGGGGCAGACCTACATGAGAGCCTCGTATCAGCCTTTCCCCAGTTCATATTCGAACCTGTTGCGGACGGGCAGATGCGTGTCACATCTGTTGCCCCGATTCGCGTGGGGCCTCTGGTGCGTTTTTTGGAGGATCAAGGGGTTGAAGTGGTGGAAGCCCGGCGGCTGCAACCGTCGCTGGAAGAGGTATTTGTGCAGGTTACGGGTATTGAGGCGCTCGCGATGATGCAAAACAACCGGGATAAGGGGCGCAGCGCATGAAGCAGTGGATTGCCTTCTGGAATATCCTGCTCAAGGATATGCGCGCCTACTACCTGAAACCGCCGAATATCAGTTGGGGTCTGATCTTCCCCATCGCCTGGACCGGCATGTTTTTCATCCGGTCGGGGCGCGGTCTGGACAGCATCCTCGAACTGCTGCCGGGTGTAGTGACAATTTCCGTCTTATTCGGTACGACATCGATGCTGGCCGTGACCGTCACGTTCGAGAAAAAGAGCCGCTCGTTTGAACGGCTGCTACTCGCGCCTATCCCGCTGGAACTGCTCATGTTCGCCAAGACAGGCGGCGCGATTCTGTTCGGCGTCACAAATGCGTTTGTCCCGATTATCCTGGCGGCATTCCTGGCTGATCTATCCAGCGTTGACTGGCTGGTCGTTTTCCCGACGATAGTATTACTGGCGTTTGCTTCGACCTTTTTGGGCCTGTTTATCGCCGTGTCGGTCAGTGAAGTGTTCGAAGCGCAGACATTTTCGAACTTCGTCCGCTTTCCGATGATCTTCCTGTGCGGCCTGTTTTTCCCGGTTAGCGACCTGCCAATGTTCCTGCGCCCGCTGTCCTACCTGTTTCCGGTGACGTATGGTGTAGACATCCTGCATGGCGCAGTGCGTCAGGAAAACACGCTGCCGCTTGGGCTGGATTTTCTGATCATTGCCGCCTTCTGTGTGGCGTTGTTTGCCATGAGCCTGAAAAACATCCACCGCAAGTGGATCGTTTGACCTGTTCTGCACGCGTAGGGTGACGGACTTTAGCCCGTCCCGCTGCGCAGCATGGCGGCAAATTCGTCCGGCATATCGGTGGATTCAATCGACTGCGCGGCCTTCTCCACATCATACGCCACGCGAATGAACTCGACGTCCAGTGCTCGCCCATTGGCCCGTAAGACCACATATCCCGCACGAGGATCGTTGTCTTTGGGTTTGCCGACACTGCCGGCGTTGATCACATGCCGCCCGCTGGGCAGGACCTTGTGATAGGGTAAATGTGTATGTCCACACACCAGCACATCCGCCTCGACCAGGTCCAACAGCCGCTCGAAGCTGCTGTCCGGGCGATCCTCATAGAGATATTCGTTGACCTTGCGCGGGCTGCCATGCACCAGCATCACCCGGAGGTCACCGAGTTCTACCGGGATTTGCATCGGCAATTCACGCAGAAACGCTTTGTTTGCGTCCGTCGTATGTGCGTTCGTCCAGGCAATCGAGCGCTCGCCAAGCGCTTTGGCTTCAGCGGTTCTGTAGGCGCAGCCGCAGTCGTCGCTGCTGTTGCCGACTCCCTGGTCATAATTGCCCATCAGGGTAGGGATATTCCGTTCACGGATAGCTTCCACCACCTCGTTCGGGAAGGTGCCATAGCCGACGAGGTCGCCCAGGCAGTACAGGTTCGCCAAGTCGCGCGTTTCCATGTCCTGGAACACCGCTTCAAGTGCGGGCAGGTTGCCGTGAATGTCACCAAAAATCGTGATGTGATCCATCTATCATCTGTCTCCAAACACCGGCGAAATCGGTGAGTATCTAACACAAGTCTGAAGATTATGGCAGCAAAGAGGCAAAAGGAGATTAAGAAAGATTGAATTCTTCTTAATCTACCTCGATCAGGCTCCGACGCCCAACATCGCTTCGAGCGTCACTCGCCGGTCGACAAACGCCGCGTCTTCAGCCAGCGGAGTACATTCTTCCACAGCGCGCTGTTGCTGCAGCACCGCGAAGGCAAAGGCCATACAGGTCGCCTCACCGCACACTTTGCAGTTGGACTGCGGCAGCAGCGCCCAGACATCCAGCGGGCGGGGCGCACGCCGGGGCGTGTTGATCGCGGCCAGCTCATGGCGATGTGTCCAGGTGGCATTGATCGCATCGACCAGGGCGGCCAGCAAGTCCAGTCCCTGCTCAGCATTGTCCACCTGGATGACGATCACCTTGTCGCGGTAGAGCGTCAGGAACCCTCGCTCGCGGCGAAAGGTGAGCGTGCTGGCATCCGGATTGTAGGTAATGATGTTCGGCAGCGTGGCGAGAAATGGCAGCACATCACTCAGATCGCGCGATGGGCTGCCAATCACGATGATCTTGCCCGGCTCAGCGAGGCAGGGCAGCGTGCGCGTTAATGCAACGGACTCAAGATACACCTCATCCTCGGCCACGATCACGCCTCCTCACGATTTGAAGATATTGCCTTGCACAGCGGTGATGCCTGCCCCAGGCACCTGAATCATAACCTTTCAACCGCCCTCAAGGGCTTCACGCACCTTGCCTTTGAGATGCTGCTTGAGAAACACCAACGCGCTTTCGGCGTCTTCATCCATCAGGATGCGCATCAACTCAATGATGTCCGCATCTTCCAGTACCATCGTGATGGACTTTTTCATGGGTATCTCCCTACGCTGGATAAAGGTTGGGGCCACGACGTTTCGTCGCGATTCTTCAGCCAAGTAACCGCAGCCCTACCCAGACTTCCCGAACTCCAGCAGAAAATCGCTCTTTTTCAACCCAACCGCGCGGATGAAGTGTTCCTGGCCGAGGAAAAGCCGCTGCCGCTCGGTCGTGTCATTTAAAACAGGAGAAGCGGCCAACTGGGTGCGGTGGCATTGAATAGCGGCGAGTTTCTGATCCCAGGCCGCGAACACATTTATGGTCAACGTGATCGCATCGTCTGGTGTAGCGTGGAGGTGAGTGTATCCCAGGGCGTTAGCAACCGAGGAAGCAACCGCCACATAGTACAGCGCCGCCAGATCGTGCTTTGACGTTCCGGTAGATACATGGCGAAAAGCCAAATCCACCCAGCGACTCACGGCTATGTGATCTGGATGACCCGACAATCCATCCGGCGGCCAGGTGATGACTACCTGGGGACGGAACTCATCTGCAACGGCCAACACCTGGCCGCCGGCTTCTTCATCTGCTACCGTGTCCAGCTCCCCATCGTTGTAGTTGAGCAGAAGTGGAGGCTCGATTCCCAACGCCGCACAGGCGCAGTGCAGTTCTTGTTCTCGCGCAAGCGCCAGTCTGTCCCTTTCATCTGGCGACAATGGATTGGCTGAGCCTGCCTCACCACGCGTAGCGGTCAGCACCTGGATGGTGACTCCCCGCCGGGCGAGCAAGGCAAGCGTTCCACCACAGCGAAAGGTTTCATCATCGGGATGGGCCATCACAACGAGCAGCCGCGAATCGGTCATTGCGGATCACCTGATCATGCGCCGCCTGTCAGGAGGCAGTTGGCGCACCCTCCTACAGCTTACGCTGCAGTCCGTCTATTTTGGCCTTTACGCCGCGCGCGGCGTCCACGAATAACTGCGCGACTGCCGGTTCATCAACTGTCTGCATCGGCGTCAGCCCCTTGATTTCCTCCCAACTCAGGTCAGTCTCCAGCGCGAGCGCTGCCGTGCCCAGCATCACCTGGGCCGCGATACGCCGGGCATCGCTCTCTGACAAACCCGCCTCGACGCCTGCCCGCGTCATGCCTTCGAGCACCGGCACGAGCGAACGCATCGCCGCGCCGCTCAACCCGACGCACCAGTTGACCTGGTCATCTGCAACTTCAATCCAATCGCCCAGCGTTGCCAGCACAGCCTCAACCAGCGTTCGCGCATCCGGTATTGCCGATGTGCCGTACACCACCGGATTCATGCCCTGACCGACCAGCGAGGGGGCATTGGGCATCACACGCACAACGGATACACCAGCGGGCACCAGCGCTTCCAGGTGCGAAACCGGCACTGCCGCCGCAAACGACACCACGATCTGTCCCGGTCGCATGGTTCCGGCCAGCGCCTTCACCACATCAGCCACGCTGGCCGGTGAGGTGGCAACCAGCCATACATCGGCCTGACAGACAACCTCATCGTGTAAGGCAGCCGCGCGAACGCCGTACCGTTCCGCCGCGGCGCTGGCACGCTCCGTATCGGAATCGCAGACGACCAGATGTGCCGGCGGAACACCAGCATCACGCAGTCGTTCCAACAGAATACGGCCAATATTGCCCGCGCCAATCACGGCAAAGTGTTTCTCGGGTAGAATGCTCACCGATGACTTCCTTCTCAGATCTAAGGACACTGCACGAACCCCTGGGCCCACAGGCACCCGCCGCACGTCGGGAACCCGTTCCCGTAGCAGTCTTCCTCGTTCGTCTCCGACAGGACGCAGCCATCGCAGATCGTGCACGGCGCGAAGTCAAACGCCTGGACCCGCGCGCGGAACGCGACGTATTCCGGCGCCTGCCAGAGATCGGGCAGATCGCGCTCGTTGATATTGCCCACGATGTACCGCCGGGCGTGGCGGTCCAGCCCATTCAGGTAGTTGTGGTTGCTGTGCAGCAGCGGCAGGCAGGGGCTCACGCCACCATCCCAACCGATCGCCGTGGCGCCCGCCTCGATGAACGGACAGCGGTCGCTGGTCAGTTGGGAATGCGTGCCGACGAAATTCAGATTCCAGTTGCCGCAGATCGCCTCGTACAGCGCGGGATCGGCCAGTCGCGCCGCGTCCATTTTGGGCATCACCAGCTCCGGCTGGCGCGGCGAGGGGAAAAAGGTGTCGTTGCTCATGGCGTAGGCATACAGCACTTCGCGGCGCATTTCAGGCGTGTGGGGCAGTACGTTGCTCACCATGAAGTGCGAAGCGCCGAGTTTGCGCGCCAGGCGCAGCACGTCGGGCAGGTCGTGGTAGTTGCGCTCCATCGCCACGAACACGATCCCGATTTCGGGCGTTGGCATCATCGCCGTCGGGCGCAGGGACCGGAAACGCTCGACGTTCGCGATCACGGTGGGCAGCGCGGCGCCCAGGCGCACGTCGGTGTAGCTCTCCGGCGTGGCGCCATCCAGCGACACCCACAGCCGGTCCAGACCGGCGGCGATCAGTTGCCGCGAGCGGTTTTCATCCAGCAGCGTACCGTTGGTGATCAGCTCGACGAACGCGCCCCGCGCCTTCGCCTGCCGCACCATCTCGATGATCCCCGGGTGGAACAACGGCTCGCCAAACCCGCCAAAGAACACCTTCTGCGGCAGCGGAAACGCCTGGATACCGGCCATGACTCGCGCATAGGTCGCGTCCGACATCTGGCCCATGGGCTCATCCCAGACATTCCGCACGCAGGTGCGGCACGCCAGGTTGCAGTGTGTTGTCGGCTCGATGTAGACCTTGGACAGCCGGTGAATCGTCTGGCGGACTTGCAGGCCTCTGCCGTTCAGCTCGGCGTGGACGGTGGCCCCGGGCATCAAACCCAGTCGACGGGCTATCTCGGGCGAAATCGTCAAACGACCATCATCATCAACGTGTAGCTCGACTTGCTGGGTGAATTCTAAAGAAGGCGTTTCTAAGGTGGCCGGCATTCTACGCATCCCATTCAATGATAGTTAGCTTCTGGCACGGATTGCCGCACAACCAGCACCGGATGGCGGCTCAGACGCAGCACATTCTCGAACGTGCTGCCGGTCAAAATCTCCCGCAGCGCACTGCGCCCGCGGGATCCCAATACAATCAGAGAGGGCGCCTCTTCCTCGGCCACGCGCAGTGTCTCTCGCACCGGGTGCCCGTGGAGCAGCAGTGAGCGCGCCTGCAGACCGTACATTCGCAGTGCCCGGCACAGTGTCTCCAGCCGCTCAGTATCTTCATCATCAAAGGCGGCGATTTGCTCGGGTGTCCGGTGCTGCATCGTGCGCTCATCTTGCACATGCAAGACGATCACCTCCTGGGTGCCGACGCTTTTCAGGCGCTTGACAACCTGAAAAGCGGCGTCGGCTGATTCCGAAAAATCCGTGGGATGCAGCACACGGGAAAACATCTCCTCGCAGGCAAGCTGGCACTGAACGCGCCCCATATCCCGAACAACCAGCGCTTTCTCAACCAGCACGGGTACGGATGCGCTGCGCACCACCTCGTAGGTTACACTCCCTAACAGAAATGCCTGGCCCAGCGTTTTTCCCTGCGCACCGATGACGATCAGATTAACCCGCTCTTCTTCAGCCACACGCAGAATCTGCTGAGCAGGCGACCCGTAACGGACGTGCGTCATCACACGAAAGCCCTGTCCTTCCAACGCCATGCGCGCGATATTCAAGCGTTCCTGGGCACTCCATTCGACGCGCTTCAAGTCCTCCCGGTTCAGCGTGTCCGGCATCGGCACATCGCCGTCTTTGATGACGCTCACCAGAACCACGATTCGCAGCCCTGCCGATTTCAGATCGGGCAGACAGGTAAAAACCGTGTTGGCGTACGCTGAAAAATCAGTTGGGAAGAGCGCTTTCGCGAACATTCCACCCTCTCACCGTGGTTGGGACTACATCAGCGGGACCGCATACTCCCGCTGCCTCTGCCATCGTTTTCAGAGGACGCCCGATATGCCCGCCGCCCACACTCACCAATGTCGGGGGTGGCATATAACTCTGGATAAACACCGTCAGCTCGCCTCCGCACAATGTGCCAACTGCGTCCTCGCCTCCCTCTTTGAGTGCGTAATGCTTGAGCAGAGACTGACGCTTAGCTAATGCCACACGCGCATCCGAGAGAATGGCCGCCTCAAGTTTGCCCCCACCAACGGTGCCAATGGTTGCACCATCGTGCCGCAACACCAATTGTGCTCCTATTTTCGCCGGAGCGGCTCCCTCCACCTCAACAACCTGGACCCAAAATCTTGATATCGAGCATGATCACGCCTCCCGGTCCACATCGGCGTCGGGTAGCCGCACGCCTTTTTTCTCGCATTCCGCACACAGGTCGGTGGCTCGATTCGTCCAGTAGGTCAGCCCACATCCCGGACAGGTCACCTTTCGCAAACCGCTCATCGCCGGCTGCGCTTTGGGACGCAGTTCCGGTGGCAGCGCCGCAAACGGGTCCTGCCCGCATGAACAGCCGGACAGCGTGTCATTCGGCGGAGTCCGATCGGAAGATGAGACATTCTTCGAATCAGTCATGGCCTGTTTCTCCAGGTCAATTAATGGACGGGGCATCGATGATAAGTGCACGGAGCGCCGCCAGCTTATCCGCATGCTCTGGCTCAAACAGTGGTGGACAATCTTCGACACTCACCTGGGATGCCCCCAATTTCAGGGCAAACGTGAAACAAGTCGGCTGCCCGCACTTCCGGCAGTTCGTTTGGGGCAGCAGGTTGTAGAGCGCCATCGGTGCTGGGCGCTGGTGCGTGTCGTGATCGGGTGTGATCTCGTCGCGCCGTTCCCATGTCCGGTTAACCAGCTCGATCAAGCCGTGCAACTCTTTCTCCGCAGCGTCACGATCTTCGACGTTGCTGGTCGCGATCGCGTAAGCGTGAAAAGCGATGTTATGCCCACCCTTCTTCCACGTGAGCGCTTGAGCAGCCGGGTTATACACTGCCCCGCGCAGCGTCGCGTTGAGGTACGGCAGAACCTCCGAGATATCGACCATCAGGCGAGCTCGCGCGGCGAAACGCTCAGCCCCCGGCTCACACGGCGGCGTGAAAACCTCCACATCGTAATCCTTGATCAGCATGCCAGCCCCTTTCTAAACCTCGCAGTCCGAAACACACACCGATTGCGCATCAGGCAGACACTCTCAGCGGCGATCACGACGCCTGGCTTTGACGCGCACCGTCTGCAGAGCCGGGGTCGTGTTCGCAAGCATCAAGAGCGTGATGATCACTGCCGAGGTCAGGCACCAGGCGCACACAGCCTTGATGACGAACGGCTCCAAATAGGTCAGGTACAGCGAGAACAGCGTCCCGAACACGGTCATGGCAAGCGCGGCCTGCTGTGCCTGGCGCGCTGTTTGTCCCGTGCGCAGGCGTGCCCAGAACCATGCTCCCAGAATGGCGACATATCCTATTGCACCCAGCACACCAATCGGCAGCACCCCGAACAGCTTGGCATAGTCACTGCTCTGGACCGCGTTGCAGTCACCGACCGGCCCACAGACCGCCTCAACCGCCTGTGTTTCGACATAAGCCATGTAGAGCGCCACACCCAATCCCACAACACCCAGCCAGGGCGTAGCCTGTTCCACCCACTTAGGTATCCGGACTGTCGAGAGGCCACGAAAGTGACGGGCTGTATTCAGCCCCACGAAGGCCAATGCAATCCCCATGCCCGCCATGATGGCAACCGCCAGATCGTGCCCGTCTGCCTTGGATTGTTCAGTCACCACCGCTGTGACCTCATCGCAATCCGTCCCTGGCTCACACACCTCTTCACCGGGCAGCCGGAAGGACACGCCTTTGTCCAGCCCTGGTATGTCTGGCAGGCCAAGGCCGCCATTCGCCAGATGCGCGTCGACCAGGCCGGGCAGTTCAGCCGGGATGTCACCGGAGCCAATCAATACCCGGTCTCCAATAACCATGAACGGCACGCCAACGCCCCCGCGCGGTATGCCATACTGAGCGGCGGTTTGGGCGAGCAGTTCCCAATCCTCCTGCGATCGCATCTCAACCAACAGCACATTGAGCTGGTCGCGATACTGCTCTTTGATCGGCGGCAACACGTTGTCGATCACATGGTGGCAGTGAGGGCACGTCTGCGACCAAAACAGCACCGCGTTGACAACCGGCGTTTGCTGGCGATAGGCGGGCCGGTCGATCGGGTCAGCCATCGAGGATGCTGAGGGAGCGGAGACTGTTGGATACGCTGATGCCAATACACTACTCACAGTCCAACCCAGTAAAAGAGCTGTCACCATCAGCGTGAAAACAAGGAAGTAGCGAACATTCATGAGCACGTTTTCTCCTGGGAACTTCAATAGTCAAGCATCAGGCCATGACCATCATCCGCTGTTTTCGCGAGCAGATAATGGTCCAACACGAGTCATCACATCGGCTTCGCGCTGTATCAAACGCTGCACGTCGGGCGAAGCCAGCCGGTAGCGCACGTTGAGACCTTCTCGTTCCGCGACGATCAGCCCCGCCTCGCGCAACACCGCCAACTGCTGCGACGCATACGGCTGGCGACAGCCCATTTGCTCGGTGATCGCACACACACAGCTTGGCTTGATCGCCAGCATATCCAGAATTTGCAGCCGCGCAGGATGTCCTAATACACGAAACAGCCTGGCCCGGCTCTCATACTTGTCAGACATAGCCGGACTCCATCACGGACAAACGAACGTGACCTTAGTTCCGATTGGGTTCATTGTGATTCCAACTCATCCCATATCCAACCCGTCACTTCTCCCTCCAAAGGAACGCGTCCCTCACACATAACCCGGTCATTGATAACCAGCCCAGGCAGCGCACCCAGGTTATGCTTTTCGATTTCGGCTGGTGCCGTAACCTTACGAATACTCGCGTCGATGTCGAAGGCGTTTACTACCCGCTGCACCACGGCAAGGATCTGGACACATAGCTTGCATCCGCGCCCCACGACTCGTATTTTGAGCATTAACCTTCTCCTGGCTTCAAAAAGCTGGGTGTCGACCAACGCCATGATCAATTGTGGATCGCACACCCGACTGCGCTGCCCGGAGGGCCGCTACATACCCTGCCGGCCTCCCGCCCGACACAGCCAGTCTATAATGCTCGGTCATGACATTGTGTTTCCTTCAAATCAAATTGGAAACCGAACCACTCTTAACATTCATTTTTCTGAATGTATTGTAATCGCGATACGTCCCACCTAACAGTGACAGTCTTCAGGTTAACCGCATGATCTCTGTCGTCGCCGTTTTCATTTGTTGACACAAACATCTGGAACAGGAGCAAAGAGGTCTGAGCACGATACTTCCTTCAAATGGGGACGAACGAGCGTGAAATACTCGTGGCACGCCATACGAGCGACCTCTTCTTCAGGCGATCCCGAAAAAGGTGGGCGCTGGCTGGCATGGCACTGCATGGCCCGCACTTTGGTGAGCAAATGCTCGCCAACATCGATAGCGGCCACGGGTCCGCCGGTCTTCTGGGGCGAAGGCACGACACCGCATCCTTGTAGAGTCGCCTCCGAGGGGGCTATGTAGTACAGGCAGGCGACCGGCTGCACCTGATCAAATGCCTGGGTCACAATCTCGTGAATGGCAATATGATCCGGGTGGCCGGAAATGCCATCTGGACCGAATGTGATCACTACCTGGGGCTGAATCTCTCGGATGAGATTCGCGACCTGTGACCGGATGGCGGCGGGATCGACCAGCGACAATTCCCCGTCACGGTATCCGAGAAAGTGCACGTCAGAGATGCCCAGCGTTTTTGCCGCTTGCTGTAACTCACGCGCCCGAATCTCACCTGCCGACTCCGGGGCCAAACCGCGAATACCGGCCTCGCCGCGCGTGGCGGACACAAGCACTACACGCGCACCCTCAGCAGCGTATTTCGCCAGCGTGCCGCCGATAGGGAAGCTTTCGTCGTCGGGATGGGCCAATATGACCAGCAGCGTTTGTTTGCTCATCTTCGCCCTAACTGACAAGCGCTTCTCGCATCTCGACAGCCTGGCCGCAGCATTCCTCGGTGCACTTCCCGCAGCCATCGCAGCGTGCATAGTCGAACTCGATTCGCCCGCCAAGTGGCTCCTCTTCGTCTTCGACGTAGATCACCGCTTGCAGGGAACAGGCTGGAATAGCCAGACAAATCTGCACTTGAGCGGAACAGCGTCGTTTGTTGAGCACGGGTTTCATTCGAGCATCACACATTGGTTTCAGCCGCTTTCTGCCCTTTTTTCTGCAACACAGCCCAGGCCTTTTTGCTGCGTGATGTGGGGATCGCCTTCTGGTTGAGGTATTCCAGGTGCTCCATCATGGCGGGCAGCACAGAAGCCGGGAATCCAACCACTGTCTCGCTGCCGACCAGATCGGTCGCATCCCGGCAGCCGTAGCAGCCATAGCTGAAATTCAAGCGCCCTTCCAGGTACGGGATGATCGTGGAATCCACACAGGTTGCCTGGAGCACAGCAGTCGAACTCACAATTCGCTCGCCCCCGATGACATGCAGATATGCCAGGTTGAGCCACATCAGTTTCTCAACCTCGTCCTCAACCACGATGACGTCTGGCTGTTCAGTGGCTCGATCCAGGGGAAAGAGGTGCAGCCGCTGAACCTCACCGGGGGACAGGGTAGCCATGTTTTCAAACATGCGCCTGGCTACCGCCGGGTCCGCGACAATGCCGAACCCAACCAATCCTTTGCCATTCTGCAGGTTCTCCGGCAGTGAACGGAAGCCAAACGCTGCGGCGGCAGCCGGGCACGAAATACCGTCACCATCGAGCAGGACCGAGCGCCCGTGCCGCGCTTCCATCAGCGCCTGACAGTAGCGGTATCCCTGTAGCCTTTCTGTGTTCGGAGGCACTGCGTCATCAGCCGACAACAAGCGCACGCCCACCGCCGGAGCCGACAGCCCAAGAATGACCTTCATACGCTCAGCCGATGATCTGAGTGACGAATAATCACACATCATGTCATTTACCTCGCCAAGTAGGTGGGCACTCCACTGATTACCCGCCACCTTTGATTGTCTGCGCCAACATTTATTCAATCGGAGTTTCTTCACGCAGCCGGATGTCGTACTGCTCCCGATTGGCTTTGAGCACATCTTTGGTCTGGCGCTCAAGCTTGCGCTTGCGAATCACCTGCCGAATGTACCCTTGCGAGGGGAACTCGATGGCATCGCGCGTGCAGACAGTAGCGCAGGTCGTGCAGCCGACCATGCACTGGTTTGGATATTCCACCACCGCAACATTCGCCTCATAGTCAAACGCGTAAACCTGGCGTCCGCACGAGGTAACGCACATCCCACATCCCATGCACCGGTCGGTCACCACAGTGGGATACCACTCAATCTCCTCGCGCGGGATGCCATGCCAGGGTTTAGTGAAATTCGGATTTGCTGGCATTAGAGCTGTCTCCTTGAACACGGTCGCGGCTGGCAGTTAGAAAGGCTAGTCGCGATCATTATATTCAACATTCAATATATAGAATATATTCTTGTCGCATTCTTGACAGTGTGATTCGTTATGCTGCACCAATGACGTTTAGCACAATGATTCTGTTGGAAGTTGACAGGTTCCGTTTTGGCGTTATAATCCAATCTAGATTGAACTAATATACGAGAGTAATGAACATGCCCGGTGAAGCCTCCTCCAAATCAAATGTCGAAACGCTGCTGGAATGGCTCAAAGTGATTGGCGAACCCAAGCGGCTGCAAATTCTGGAACTGATTATTCAAGGTCTGCAGTGTAACTGTGACCTCAGCGAAGCCTTGCAGGTGGGGCCAACGCTCATCTCGCACCATATGAAGGTTCTGACCCAATCCGGACTGGTCAACGTAGAACGTGACGCCTCTGATGCGCGCTGGGTCTATTATTCGATTAATCTTCAAGCGCTCGACGAAATGAAACGCGTTTTTGGCGACTTTTTCGATCCGGATCGTATCCAGCCTCGCCGCCTGACATGTGGACCGGGCATTCAATTCGCAAATATCGACCTGGATGAAGAAGTGCCTGTTAAATCGTAAGCCTGCTCTTTTTTTGCCCGATTAATCCAACGGAGGTTGAACTATTGTGAGCGAGCCAATCAACGTCGTACCCGCCCAGCAAATTCCGCTCAGAACAGCCTATGAGCCGTCTGCCGTCGAGCTGTTCGATCCTCCCATGTGCTGCCCCACGGGCTTGTGCGGTCCCACGCTGGATCAAACGCTGCTCGACGTGAACGAAATGGTGCTGGCGTTAACGACTGAGGGCGTTTCTGTAACCCGCTACCAGATGGCGAGCCAGCCACAGGCCTTCCTCCGCAATGCTGAGGTCGTCGGTCTGATACGAGAGCGCGAGATGGCGGCGCTGCCCATCACCGTGGTTAGGGGCAAAGTGATCAAGGTCGGCGAATACCCCTCCCTGTCAGAAGTGCGCTCGGCACTGGAGGAATAGCTATCGTATCTCCTGTGAACGGCGTGCAGCAAGCCCGCTGTCAGGTCGAACAGAAACGAGGAACCCCAAATACACGATCGGGGTGTTGCGGATGAATGAACCCGTTATCGTGCGAATCGTTGGCGCTCCTATTGCGTGCGCCGAGGGCGTCAAGGATAGTTGGCGCGAACTGGCTATGTGGTTTGCCGATATGCCCAGCATCGTGAAAGCCGGGCATCTTCTGCTTTGGTTCGAACCTCAGTCGGCACTATCGCCGGCAAGTACCCGGCTTGGAGGACACGCCTCGCCCGCCGCCGCCACGATAGAATCGGGCGCGGCTTCCAGTTCGTGCGCGAAGTAGCGCCGCTGGAAGTACAGCGCGACATTGACCAGGCCGATAAGCACCGGCACCTCAACCAGCGGGCCGACTACAGCCGCAAATGCCGCGCCCGAATTGATGCCGAACACCGCCACCGCTACGGCAATTGCCAGCTCGAAGTTGTTGCTGGCCGCCGTAAAGGAGAGCGTTGTCGTCTTGGAGTAATCCGCGCCCAGGCGGTGGCCCATCCAGAAGCTGACCAGGAACATGATGACAAAGTACAGCAGGAGCGGGATGGCGATTCGGACGACATCCAGCGGAATCTCAACGATCACGTTGCCCTTCAGGCTGAACATGACGACGATGGTGAACAGCAGCGCGATCAATGTCAGCGGGCTGAGGCGCGGGATGAACTTCGTCTCGTACCATTCCTTGCCTTTGGCGCGCAGCAGCACGAGGCGGGTCAGGAACCCGGCCAGCATCGGGATGCCCAGGTAGATGAAAGTACTTTCGGCAATCTGACCGATCCCGATACTCACGACGCTGCCTTCCAGCCCGAACAGCGGCGGCAGTACGGTGATGAAGAACCAGGCATACACGCTGTAGAACAGCACCTGGAACACGCTGTTGAACGCCACAATCCCGGCGGCGTATTCCGTATCTCCCTTTGCCAGCTCGTTCCAGACAATGACCATCGCAATACAGCGCGCCAGCCCAATCATGATCAGGCCGACCATGTATTCGGGATAGTTGTGCAGAAAGATGATCGCCAGGAAAAACATCAGCGTCGGACCCACCAGCCAGTTCTGAACGAGCGAGAGGCCCAACACTTTCTTGTTGCGGAACACCTCACCCAACTCTTCGAACTTGACCTTGGCAAACGGGGGGTACATCATCAGGATCAACCCGATGGCAATCGGGATGTTGGTCGTCCCAACCTGAAAACGGTGGATGAACGACTCGACGCTGGGGATGAAGTGTCCCAGACTCACGCCGACAGCCATGGCTAGAAAGATCCACAGCGTCAGGAACCGGTCCAGAAGGGAGAGCTTCCTGGCTACCCCCTTTTTAGATGCTTGCGTACTTACGGACATTTGCTACTCCTCGTTTCGTTATGTATGGGGTTGATGGCGTCTTATTGTGTTTCGTCCGCCAGGACCGAGGCGCGACCATAGACTTGTCCGGCAAGCTGCGCGAGCGTGTCCAGCCCCTGGACCTCGGTAGGCAGCAGTGGAATCTGCGCCACCGGCACCGCGAAGCGACCCGCGATCTCGGCCATATATTTCTGCTGCATGTTGCGCCGTGCGCTGCTGTAAGGCGTCGTGGCCTGCTCTGGCGGGATGATGAAGTTGGCAAAGACCAGGCCGGGTTCGATGCCGACCGTGCGCAGTTCTTCACTGGCCCGGTAAGCTTCGACAATCGGCGTTGATTCCGGGTACATCACAAAGGCAAACGTGCTCTGCGCGGGATCGCGCATCATGTCGATCACCGCACTGAACCGTTGCTTCGCTGTATCGTCCGCCAGCGAGCTATCAACCGACGCGAAGACTTTCACATCAAGCTGCTTGCTCCAATCGATAGGCAATTCCAGCATCCGCAGCGTGTGCCCGGTCGGCGCGGTGTCGAAGACAACAACCTGCCATTCGCTCTGCGATGCGAAATCGATGAAGCGATCAAATGCTGCGATTTCCTCGGTGCACGGCGAGTTCAGCTCTTCAGCCATCATGGCGATCGCTTCCGGTGGCCGCCCCTGTTGGCGAGCATCCTCCAGGATGCGCGTTCTGTACTCATCCGCTGCCGCTTTGGGATCGATCTTGGTCGCCCACAGATTAGGCACACTCTCAACAGCCGCCACGGCGTCCGTAACCGGCACGCCCAGGACATCGCCCAGGTGAGCCGCCGGATCCGTCGTCAGCAGCAAGGTTTTGTAACCCTGTTGCGCCAACCAGACTGCCGTCAAGCACGAGGCAACCGGCTTGCCCACACCGCCTTTACCCGCGAAAAATACCGTCCGGCGGTGACCGTTGGGCACCAGGCGGGCGAGCACGGTAACGATATTCGGAAGAGTGTGATCGATTGGACCATGCTGACCAACATACTCATCAAGCTGACCGCCTGCGGTAGCCTCTCCGTCAAACAGAATGCGTGCCACGTCACGCAGCCTTGCTGTCCCCATAATTTCGCCGGGAAGCAGGACCATCTGTCGGGTGGGAAGTGGCAAGTCGCTCTCGATCTGGGTCAGGTAACCGGCTTGCATCGTCCGCCGCCTGGCAAACAGATCGTTCGATGCCGCTTCAGGTGGAATAATCCCATTCACGATGAGTTCGTGGGCGTGGATCTTCAGTTTGGTCAATTCATGAATGGCGCGCTTGGTTTCCTTGATCGCTGTCGCCTCAGGCTGCAGCACAAAGATGAAGGAGGTTTGCGCCTCGTCGCGCAGGGTCGCCAGCGCGCGCTCGTATTTGTGTTTCGCGTCCTGAATCGCTGCGGTCGGCCCGATACACGTCTGGCCGCTGCCGTGCTCGGCTTCGTCGATCGAACGGCTCCACTCTGCTGGCAGTTCCAACAAGCGCAGCGTATGGCCGGTGGGAGCTGTGTCAAAGATGATCACGTCGAAACGGAGTCCCGCGGTGCCGCCATTGGACTGGGGCGCGGGGACCTCCAGAAAATCTACGAAGCGGTCGAAGGCGGCAACCTCTGCCGTGCAGGGGCCGCTCATTTGCTCTTCCATCACCTGCACCATGGACGGTGGAAAAGCCGCGCGAATGGGCGCCATGGCCCGGTCAATGTATTCTTCCGTGGCGCGATCCGCGTCGATCTCCATGGCCCACAGATTGGGAACATCATCAATCGCCGTTACCTTGTGACCAATCGGCTGCTCGAAGACATCGGCCAGGTTCGAGGCCGGATCCGTGGTGACGATCAGGGTGCGCAAGCCATTATCCGCATGCCGTACCGCCGTGGTACATGCCATGCTCGTTTTGCCAACGCCACCTTTGCCAGAGAAGAAGATAAACTGCGCGTTCATGTGAATTGGTCCTGCCTCTGTTGCGCTTCGGAAGATATGCTTACACGAATAGTCCAATTTAAATTGAACTATTAGGGCAAAAAAAACGCGCTTACGCGCTCGAACCGCCGTCGTGTGGAACTGCCCACACCGGATTGGGACCGGACAGCAGGGCAGTCGCAAAACAAACAGTTCAATCTAGATTGGATTATATCGTAACAGCCAGCCTTGTCAATGCGATATGATAGATGTCACCCGGTTTTGGTGCGTTTTGAATCCCCTGGCACGACCGGATTGGCCTGTCTTGGTCATGAATTATGTCACGTCAATCAGGTGACTATTCGCCCTTGTTTTCAAGATGCTGTTCAAGTAAACTGCATTCGTCTTTGTGAATATAAAGGATGAAACAATGTCCTCATATGAAGAACTCGCGGTTCGCTTCAAGGCATTGGCACACCCGGTGCGTCTGCAAATCCTGGATATGCTGCGCAGCGATGAGGCGTGTGTGTGCCATATGGAAACTGCGCTCGGCAAACGTCAGGCGTATATCTCTCAACAACTGATGGTCCTGCGCGAAGCCGGATTGGTAGATACCCGCAAAGACGGACTGCAGGTCTTCTATTGTCTGGCAGACGACATCACGGCAACGCTGCTGGATGCGATCTTCGGACCGGTCGAGGAGGAAAGACCGGCGCGATTGGAAGGTTGTTCGTGTCCGCGCTGTGCCGTATCCGTTCTTGAATCCGTTTCTTGAGTGTACCTCTAGGAGAAAAACCTATGCTCACCATCAAAGTTCTTGGGCCCGGCTGCCCGAACTGCCAAAAGGTTGAAGCCCATACACGCGAAGCACTGGCGATGCTCAACCCCCAGCCAGAGCACGAAATCATCAAAGTGACCGATCCGCTTGAGATCAGCGCGTACATTCTCAGCACGCCCGGACTGGTCATCAACGAAAAGGTGGTCGCTGCGGCGCGCATCCCCAGCCCGGCGGAGATCAAAGGCTGGTTGGCAGAAGCCGTGCAGGCTTCCTAACGACGAACAAGGATACCTCACCGGTCAGTGAGGTATCTTTTGAGAAATACTTCATTCACTCTTGTGAATATACTGAGGTCTAGACTATGGACATCGTTCTCGATCTACTCAATGCCGGATGGACCGGCTTGCTCGATTACCTGGCGGCGCACGTCCTGTTGTGCCTGGTGCCGGCCTTCTTCATCGCAGGCTATCTTGGCGGCCTGATGCCCAAAGAGGTCGTGACACGCTATCTCGGTCCCAAGACGCCAAAATACATCAGCTATCCCGCCTCGGCAATCGGTGGGTTCATATTGGCAGTGTGCTCATGCACCATCCTGCCGCTGTTCGCCGGTATCTGGAAGCGCGGCGCGGGCCTGGGACCAGCCATCACGTTCCTGTTCGTCGGCCCGGCAGTTAACATCCTCGCCATCAGCTACACCGGCTCCGTGATCGGGATGGACATCGCGGCGGCGCGCATCGTGCTGGCGATCACCTTTGGTATCACCATCGGTATGATCATGGCTGCGCTGTTCAAACAGCCCGCTGTCGACCCGGCCCAGGCTGCTATGTTTGAGCGGACTGCCTCCATGCGCCCCGCGCTGTGGGCGCTGTTTGGGCTGCTGCTCGCGGTGCTCATTGCCGGGACGCTGCAAATTGGCCTGTTGACCGGCACAGCATTCAGCGTCACGCTTCCGGTTGAGTTTTCTGATGGCGTCGATGAAACGCTGGACGGCTTGAGCCTGACCTACCAGGGCGCGGCTCTGATCCTCATGCTGGTGCTGATTGCCCCGGTGGCCTGGAAGGGATTCAACAACATTCTGACCGGGTTCAACCGTTGGACCTGGGCAGCGTTGGGGATGGCGGCCTTCACGCTGCTGCTGGCTGCGCCAACCACCGAATCCGGTAGTCTCGTGATCAACTTCACCGGGCGTTTTTTCGCTGAAGTGATACTGCTTGGCGCCATCGCTTACGTCACCGTCAAAAAACTGGAGCGCGACGAACTGGCCCATTGGCTGTGGGAAACCTGGCGCTTCATCAAGCAAATTTTCCCTCTGCTCATCGTCGGCGTGTTCCTGGCGGGCATGTTCCGCGAAATTACCCCGGAGGAATGGGTGGAGAAGCTCGCCGGGCGCAACACCATCTGGGCCAACTTGATCGGCGTTGTGTTCGGTGTGTTCATGTATTTCCCGACCCTGGTCGAAGTGCCGATTGCCGCCGCTTTCCTGGACCTGGGGATGCATCGCGGGCCGCTGCTGGCCTACCTGCTGGCCGACCCTGAGCTGAGTCTGCAAAGCATCCTGGTGACGGGCCGCATCATGGGCCGCCAGAAGACCGCTGTCTACGTCGGTTTGGTCACCGTATTCAGCACGTTGGCTGGTTATCTGTTCGGCATGGCATTGGCTGCATTTTAGCGATACCTCCTGAAAGGAGAGATACATGACGACGCAGTATATTCCCCCCGAATGGGTCTTCGAATTTCACGGCCACGAATGTCCCGGTCAAAGGCTCGTTCAACAAGACCAAGTGCAGTGTGTGCGGCGAATATGTCTTTGACCGCTACGTGCGCATGAAAGACGGGCAGCCAATGTGCATTCCGTGCCAAGATGAGGTCATTACTAGTGACAAGAAAGAAATCACAAACTACGTCTACCCGTCAGAAGACGTCTTGGGCGAATCCTAAATCGCTTGTAACCCTGGGATTGCTTGCCTTCGTCGCTGTGAGTGTGATTGCGCTCATTGCGAACGAAGTAGGGAACACATCCACCGCCGCCGAACCGGAAACAAACACCGCGGCAAGCACTGCCGAAGATAGAGTCGTGGTGTACTACTTCCACGGCAATGCGCGCTGTGTGACCTGCCGAACCATCGAAGCTTACGCCAGAGAAGCGGTCGAAAAGTCGTTTCCGAACCAATTGCGTCATGGCAGCGTGGAATTCCAGGTGATCAACGTCGAGACACCCAGCACGGTGCATTTCATCCAGGATTACCAGCTTTACGCCCCTTCCGTCGTGGTTGCCCGCTTCGAAAACAATGCTCAGACCGATTGGAAAAACCTGGACCGGGTTTGGCGATTGGCCGGCGACAAGCGCGCATTCCTGACGTACATCCAGGATGAGACGACAGCCATGCTGCAAGGGAGTGGGTGATGGAAGAATGGGTTATTGCCCTGGTCTCGGCCTTTTGGTTCGGAATACTGACTTCCATTAGTCCTTGCCCATTGGCGACAAATATCGCGGCCATCTCTTTTGTTGGCCGACAGGTAGACAGTCCGCGCAAGGTTTTTGCCTCCGGGCTGCTCTATACTGGCGGGCGAATGCTCACCTACGTTGTCTTGGGAACCGTACTGGTCGCCAGTTTGCTCTCCGCACCCTCTCTATCGTACTCCTTGCAGAAGTACATGAACCTGGCGCTGGGGCCACTGTTGATCGTGGTTGGCATGGTCTTGCTAGAACTGATCACTTTCAATGTTGGCGGCAGAGGGATCGGCCAGGCGATGCAGGATCGTGCGGCAAAAATGAACGTCTGGGGCGCAGGGTTGTTGGGCATCCTGTTCGCGCTGTCCTTCTGCCCCACATCCGCAGCATTGTTTTTCGGCAGCGTGCTGCCACTGGCGGTGAAGTGGGAATCCGGACTGGTGATGCCCGGCATTTATGGCATAGCCACTGGTCTGCCGGTGCTGCTCTTCGCGGGGCTGCTCGCCATTGGAACGCAAAAGGTCAGCCAGACCTATAACCGGGTGATGGCTTTCGAGCGGTGGGCGCGCACCATCACCGGCGTGCTGTTTATCATCGTGGGCATCTATTACTGCCTGACCTATATCTACGGCGTGTCAATTTTCTGATGACTCAACCACACAAAGGAAACAACCAATGTTGACGGTGAAAATTCTTGGCTCCGACTGCCCTAACTGCCGCTACCTGGAGGCAGAAACCCGCCTCGCGCTCGACATGATAGACCCGCCCATCGCTTATGAGCTCGTGAAAGTGACCGATTTTCTGGATATCGCGAGCTACGGCGTGTTGAGCGTGCCCGCGCTCCTGATGGATGAGCAGGTGCTCTGCGCCGGACGCATCCCCAAACGCGAGCAGATCGCGCAGTGGGCTCGCGAACGACAAGACAAATCAAGTTGAATCGTTGTTGGGAGAAACCCAACAGCACGTGCTGTACCTTTTTGCCCAATATATCGAACCTTGTCTAGCCCGGCAGGAGGCCAATCAACGTACGAAGATGCACAAAAGAAGCGTTCACCAATGAGGGTTGCCAGTCCCTTTTTCTCGCCAGAACAACTGATAATTAGGAGAAGGATCGACAGATGACCTCCCAAACCCATTCAACGACTGCCGCCCAAACGGGCGCTGTCTTCCAACGGCTCTCGCTGCTGGATCGCTTCCTGCCGCTGTGGATCTTCCTGGCGATGGCCGCCGGGGTGGTCCTGGGCGCGATCTTCCCGGGTATTCAAGATGCGTTCGACTCGCTGCGCATCGATACCGTCTCGTTCCCCATCGCCGTCGGCCTGCTGTGGATGATGTACCCGGTGCTGGCCAAAGTGAAATATGAAGAACTGAGCAACCTGCGCAGCCAGGGGCGGCTGTTCGGCGTCTCGATCCTGCAAAACTGGATCATCGGCCCGGCGCTGATGTTCGCGCTCGCCTGGCTGTTCCTGGCCGATTACCCGGAATACCGCACCGGCCTGATCATCGTCGGGCTGGCGCGCTGCATCGCCATGGTCCTGATCTGGAACATGCTGGCCGGGGGCAATAACGAAGATTGCGCCGTGCTGGTGGCGCTCAACTCGGTCTTCCAGATCATCATGTACAGCCCGCTGGCTTATTTCTATCTCAAGTTCCTGCCCGACCTCTTCGGCGCGGACACGGCTGAGGTCGGCGTGACGATGTGGGACATCGCCAAGAGCGTGTTGATCTTCCTGGGGATCCCGCTGCTGGCGGGCATCATCACCCGCTTCGCGCTGATCCGCCAGCGGGGCCGCGAATGGTACGACGGCGAGTTCGCGCCGCGCCTGGGCCGCACCGCGTTGATCGGCCTGCTGTTCACGGTGGTGGTGATGTTCAGCATGCAGGGCGAGAAGATCGTCGATAAACCGGTGGATGTGCTGCGCATCGCGGTCCCGCTGCTGGTGTACTTCGGGCTGATGTTCGCCATCAGCTTCACCATCTCGCACCGGTTGGGCTTCCGCTACGACGAATCGGCCACGCTGTCCTTCACCGCGGCCAGCAACAACTTCGAGCTGGCGATCGCGGTCGCGGTGGGCGCGTTTGGTATCGCCTCCGGCGAAGCGCTGGCGACCGTGGTTGGTCCCCTGGTTGAAGTGCCGGTGCTGATCGGGCTGGTGTATGTGGCGCTGTGGCTGGGGCGCCGATTCTACAAGGGCGACCCGTCGGCACCCCAAAGTGAAACGGTTGCGGTTGGGGACTGAAGCAGGTCCTCGTCTCCTGTTAGTCCCAGATGACAAGTGCCTGACCATCTGGGACCACGTATTCTATTGATCTTCAGGTGGCGGAAAGAGCGTTTCCCAAGGGAGATTGAACCGGTCTTCTGAAGGTGAGGGTTGTTCCTGGCACCAGATACACAATTCACCCTGATGAGCTTTACCCCGTGGAGTGGAGAGAAAGCTTGTCGTGATGAAACTGCTGTTCAAACTGCTCAGGGCTGAGATAACCCAGCGCCGAATGCGGTCGACGCCGGTTGTACCAACCTTCCAGATAACGAAACACTTCAGACCGCGCCGCTTGGCGCGATGGAAACACGTAATCAACGCATTCAGTTTTCAGCGTGCCAATGCAGCTCTCCATCAAGGCGTTGTCGTACGGGTCGGCAGCGCGGCTCATCGAGGCGATGATGCCATGCGCGGCCAGGAGTTGCTGATAACTGAGGCTGGCATACTGTCCGCCACGGTCAGAATGATGCAGCAGCGTGCCGGGAGCGGGTTGACGCTGGCGCAGGGCCATGCGGCATGACCGCGGGCAGCATGACGGTCCGAGCCGAACTGCCTGTCTTGGCGCGGTCGAGAACCCATTCCCCGTCGATGCGGTGCAGGGTGCGGGTTATCGTCACGGATGCGCCGTCTGCGCTGACATCGTCCCGGCCCAGGGCCAGCGCCTCCCCTACACGGCAGCCCGTGCCAATCAGCAGCACCCACAGTGGATGTTACCATGGTCTGTCGTGCTTTCCAGGAAGGTCTCCAATTTGGCGTGGTCCCACAGCGTTTTCGGCTGCGCCTTGTAGGCGGGCTTGAGCACGTGGTCGCACGGATTCGAGGCCAGCCAGCGCCACACCACAGCCACCGCAAACGCCCGGTGTAAAACCCGGTGAACCTTCTCTGCGACCGATGGGGTGAGACCGGCATACAATCCCTGGAGACAGTCTGGCGTGACCCGGTCCAGGCGCACATCGCCCAGGGTAGGGCGGACATAGGTGTCCAGAAAACAACGATAATTGGACACGGTTGACGGCTTCAGGTCGGGTGCGCTATCGAGCCAGGCGTCGATGAGGTCGTTCAGGGTACGCTGACCAGAGTCCGCCAGGCCGCCGACCCTGTCCGCTTCCCGCTGCAGGGCGCGCAGCTTGGCCTGTGCCGCGCGTTCGGTCTTGGCGGACACGGAACGACGCCTGCCAGCGCCCATCGGAACGTTGGTACACAGTGCCTTCGCCATGGCCTCTCTTGGACGTGATACATCCTCCTGCTAGAGAGCCCTGGCGAGAGCACATTGCCGTGAAGATTGCCGTCAGATTGCCGTCAAAATGGTTTGAAACGCAGTTGGCCGACCACCCATCCCCACCACCTGGAGCTGCCGCCAACGCTATGAAAAACCGGGTTTTGTACCCGATTCTTCGCGTGCAGACCTGCACTTGACGCTCCACATCCGGCGCGGCTATAATTCGAGCATGTGGGCCGGGTGACTAGCTCAGTTGGTTAGAGCGCTTCCCTTACAAGGAAGAGGTCAGGGGTTCGAGTCCCTTGTCACCCACACCTCTCCAGCCCCGTCATCACCGGCGGGGCGTTGCTTTTAGCACGTGGACGCGCGTATTTTCGGCAGTGGTTATTCACCCTGCCGCATGTTAGAATGCAGGGGAAATAAAGACCCCTTTCTTCCTTATAAGGAGTTCGCATGGACGACTTTCTTTTTCGTGGCGGGCTGGCCGATGTCGATCCCGATGTCGCTGCGCTGGTCGATCTGGAGACGATTCGCCAGACACGCCGCTTGATCATGATCCCGTCGGAATCGAGTGTGCCGGTGAGTGTTCGCGAGGCGGTGGGATCGGTTTTCCATAATATTTACGCGGAAGGGTACCCGGTCGAAGACTCGCGCAGCCTGACCCAGGCCGAGATTCTGGACCTCGACATTCGCCTGGCGGAGTACCGGCGCTATTCGGATGCGCGCTATTACAAAGGCACCGAATTCGCCGACGCCATCGAGAGCCTGGCGCGGCGGCGGGCGGCTGAGTTGTTCGCCACCGCCGACATCCCGGCGGACCGGCTGTGGGTCAACGTGCAGCCGCTGAGCGGCGCCCCGGCCAATAACGCCGTCTACAGCGCGCTGATCGAGCCCGGCGACACGATCATGGGCCTCAACCTGCTGCACGGCGGCCACCTGACGCACGGCAGCCCGGTGAACCGGAGCGGGTTGGTCTACAACGTCGCCAGCTACAGCGTGGACGAAGAGACCGATCACCTGAACTACGACGCCATCCGGCAGCAAGCGCTCGAAGCCCGGCCCAAGATCATCGTCGCCGGGTTCACCTCGTACCCCTACGCGCCCGACTGGGCCCGGTTCCGCGCGATTGCGGACGAAGTGGGCGCTTACCTGTTGGCGGACATTTCGCACGTGTCCGGGTTGGTGGCGGCGGGCGTCTTCCCGACCCCTGTCGGCCATGCCCAGATCATCAGCTTCACCACGCACAAGACGATGGCCGGACCGCGCGGCGCCGTGCTGATGACCACCGATCCCAAGCTGGGGCGCAAGCTCGACCGGGCCGTGTTCCCCGGCGAACAGGGCGGGCCGCACATGAACGCCGTCGCCGCGATGGCGGTGGCCTTCAAGCTGGCGGGCACCGACCAGTTCAAAATGCTCCAACGCCAGATCGTCACCAACGCCCAGCGGCTGGCGGAACGGCTGGCCGCGCGCGGGCTGCGCATCCCGCACGGGGGGACCGAGAGCCACATGCTGCTGGTGGACTGCAAGGCCGTCACCGGCGAGGATGGCACCCCGCTCAGCGGCGACATGGCCGCGCGGATCCTCGACCTGGCCGGGATCGTGTGCAACCGCAATACGATTCCGGGCGATGAGTCGGCGTTCCGCGCGACGGGCATTCGCCTGGGCACGCCGTGGATCACGCAGCGCGGGTTCCGCGAGCCGGAGATCGACCGGCTGGCCGACATCCTCGCGGACGTGTTGTTCGGCTGCCAGCCGTTCAGCTACACCAGCGGCGGCACCCGGCAGGCGTGGCGCGCCAAGATTGATTTCGACGTGCTGAACGCGGCGCGGCGCGAGGTGGACCGGCTGGTGCGCGACGCGGGGATCGACTTCCCCGTGCCGGATTTGGCCGAGAATCCCGAAGATCGCGGCGTGGCCCAGAAGCATTTCGGCGTGCTGCCCGAAGATGACGCGAAGCGCGCCGGCTGGGCGACGCTCGACGTGACCGGGCCGGACCCGGCCAGCTTCCTGAACGTGGCGGTGACCAGCGACGTGCTCGCCCTGCGCGATGGCGATTCGCAGCCGACCCGCGTGCTGGATCCTGCCGGCAAAACCCTGGCGCGGGGCGTGCTGCACCGCGTCGGCGCGGGTGCGTTCCGGCTGCACGTCGATCAGAACGCTGAACGGGTGGCAATGTGGCTGCGCGACCTGTCGGACGGGTTCGTCGCCTTCGACCCGCAGGACATCTACGCCAAAGTCCCTGGCCCGGTGAGCGTCAGCGTGCTGAGCGACGAGCCGGATATGAGCCGGTACGCGATCGACTGGGACGCCGAGGACGCCGGAATCGACGCCGGCAAGCCGTACTACATCGGCTGCCGGGCGCGCGGCCCGGTGGGCGGTGCGCTGCCCGCCTTCCAGTGGATCGAGCCGGAAGACGGATCGCTGCAGACGACCACGCTGCACGCGCTCCACAAGGAGCTGGGCGCCAAGATGGTGCCCTTCGCCGGGTGGGATATGCCGGTCTGGTATACCTCGGTGAGCGCCGAGCACAGCGCCACGCGCAACGGCGCGGGCCTGTTCGACGTGTCGCACATGGGCGCGTTCGACTTCCAGGGCGAGGGCGCCGAGGAGTTCCTCAACGCGCTGACGGCCAACGACGTGACCGCGCTCGAAACGGGGAAGGCTCACTACAACTACCTGCTGGGCGTGGACGGCATCCCGATCGACGACATCTTCATCTACCGGCTGGCGCCCGATTACTTCCTGATGGTGGTGAACGCCGCCAACAATGACAAAGACTGGGCCTGGATCACCGGCCTGCGCGATGGGCGCTTCATGGCCGATTCGGAGCGCGAAGACGTGCTGCTCCCGGCCCGCGACCGGTTCACGATGCGCGACCTGCGCGCGCCTGAAACCGGCGACGAGCGCCGCGTGGACATCGCGCTGCAAGGACCGGCGAGCCGCGACATCCTGCTGGGCCTGCACGGCAGCGCCGAGGACAAAGCCCGCGTCAAGGCGCTGCCCTGGGCGGGCGTCACGCGGGCGACGCTCGGCGGCTACGACCTGATCGTCGCGCGCACGGGTTACACCGGCGAGCGCGTGGCCTACGAGCTGTTCGTGCATCCCGACAAAGCCCCGGCCTTGTTCAAAGACCTGGCCGAAGGCGGCGCGACGCCGGTCGGGCTGGCCGCGCGCGACAGTCTGCGCACCGAGGCGGGCCTGCCGCTGTATGGTCACGAGCTGGCGGGCGACCTGGGCCTCAACCCGGCAGACGCGGGCTTTGGCAGCTACGTCAAGCTGTGGAAGCCGTTCTTCGTTGGGAAGCGAGCCTTCATGGCGCACGAGCGCGAGCGCGACGCCGTCGTGACGCGCTTCCGGATGGACAGCAAGGGCGTGCGCGCGCCGCACCCCGGCGATCCGCTGGTGGACGCGCGCGGGCGCGTGGTCGGCACGGTGACCTCGTGCAGCATCGACGAGGAAGGTTACTCGCTGGGGCAGGCGTACATCCGCCTGTCGCACGCCGTCGAGGGCACGCCGCTGTGGGTGTACGCCGGGGCGGACCACATCAAACCCGGCAAACCGTTCGGCGAGCTGGGGATCGGTGACAAGACGACCGTGCCCAGCCCGGCGACGGTGCTTAGCCGGTTCCCTAAGCGCAAGAAATAACCGCCGCTGCGGCGCGTCGTGATGAAACAGGATAGCCCCCGGTCGCGTGGATGTGGTCGGGGGCGTTTGCTTGGCGTATCATGCTGATCGAGGAGAGGAGCACAGGATGTCCGATAGTATTGGCCGCGAGTTCATGCTGAAGACGCAGTACCGGCACATGGGCGAATCGGCGCAGGCGCGCGGCGAGCCTCAGCCGCCGCTGGAGCTGCCCTACGACGTCACCCAGCGCCCGGTAGACCTGCCCGCGCCCGACGCGCTGCACGTCCCGCCGATGGACCTGCGCGCCCTGATCGAGGAGCGGATCACCGTCCGACAGTATGCCGGTGAGCCGCTGTCACTCGACGAGCTGTCTTACCTGTTGTGGTGCACGCAGGGCGTGAAGAAGACCGACGAAAAACACATCACCCGGCGGACGGTGCCGTCGGCGGGATCGCGCCACGCGTTCGAGACGCTGCTGCTGGTCAACCGCGTGGATGGCCTGGAGCCGGGGCTGTATCGCTACGTGGCGAGCCTGCACAAGCTGGTGCGGATGGATGCGCCGCCGGACATCACCGCGCAGATCATGGCGGCGTGCGGCGACCAGCCGCAGGTCAAGCGCAGCGCGGTGACGTTCATCTGGGTGGCCGTCCCCGAGCGCATGACGTGGCGCTACCAGGCGCGCGGCTATCGCTACATGCTGCTCGATGCCGGGCACGTCTGCCAGAACCTCTATCTGGCCGGGTGGGCGCTCGACTGCGGGACGTGCGCCATCGCGGCGTATGAGGACGATGCGCTGAACGATGTGCTGGGGCTGGATGGCGAGTCCCAGTTCGTCATCTACCTGGCGACGGTGGGCAGGCGGCCCTGACGTGATCGATTCGACTGGAGTGCCTGGGTCTGTTGCGTGGTTTCACCGGGGGAGGAGCGCGTGATGGCCGTGATGGAAGTTCGCCATTTGTCCCTGTCGCGCGGGGGGAGCCCCGTGCTGCACGACGTCTCGCTCGCCATCGAGAAGGGCGAGGTGTTCATGATGATCGGGCCAAGCGGCAGCGGCAAAAGCTCGCTGTTGCGCTGCCTGAACCGGCTGGAGGAGCCGCCGCCCGGCAGCGTGTTCCTGAACGGGACGGACATCACCACGCGCCCGGTGACGGAGGTGCGCTGCCGGGTGGGGATGGTGTTCCAGCAGGTGGCGATGTTCCCCGGCACGGTGGCCGAAAACGTGGCGTTTGGTCCCGCCGTGCGCGGCGAAACGCTGCCGCCGGAGCGGGTCCGCGAGCTGCTGGACATGGTGACGCTGAGCCCGGACCTGGCCGAAAAATCCGCCAGGGAGCTGTCCGGCGGGCAGGCGCAGCGTGTCGCCATCGCCCGCGCGCTGGCGAACGATCCCGCCGTGCTGCTGCTCGACGAGCCGACGTCCGCGCTCGACCCGATCGCCACGCATGCGGTCGAAGAGACGCTGCTCGGCCTGCGCGAGCGCATCGGCCTGACGCTGGTCTGGGTGTCGCATATCGTGGAGCAGGCGCGGCGGGTGGGCGACCGGGTGCTGCTGCTGGACGGGGGGCGCGTGGTCCGCGTGGACCGCGCCGAGGCCATGCTCGATCCGGAGCAGGGCGACGAGCGCGTGCTGGCGTTCGCTAACGGCGACGAGTCCGGGATGCAGGCGCGCGGGCGACAGACTGAGGAGGATGACCGTGGACGTGCTGACTGAGATCGGCGACGCTTTGGGGAACCTGGACGATCTGCCGCGCATCGGGCTGGCGCTGGCGCTGGTGGCCGTTGCGGGCCTGATCTCGCGCTGGCAGCAGGCGGACCTCGAAAAAGACCTGCTTACATCATCCGTGCGCGCGTTCATCCAGTTGATCGCGGTCGGGTACGTGCTGGAGCTGGTCTTCAACCAGGACAACCCGCTGTGGACGACCGTCCTGCTGCTGGTCATGATCGCCATCGCGGCGCGGACGTCCGGTCGGCGTGGCAAGCAGACGCCGGGCGCGACGTGGGTCGCCCTGGTATCGATCGGGGTGGGGTCGGTGCTGACGCTGGCGGTCCTCGTGATCGCGGGCGTGTTCGACTACGTGCCGGACGCGATCATCCCGATCGGCGGGATGATCATCGGCAACGCGATGACCACCGCCTCGCAGGTGATGAACCGCATGTCCGACGACCTGCTCGACAGCCGCAACCAGATCGAGTCGATGCTGGCGCTGGGCGCTACCAGCCGGCAGGCATCGCTGGTGCAGTTCCGGCGGGCGCTGCGCAACGCGATGATCCCGCACATCGACACGACCAAGACGGTCGGGCTGATCAAGCTGCCCGGCGCGATGACCGGCATGATCCTGGCCGGGGCGTCGCCGCTGCAGGCGGTGCAGCTCCAGTTGATCGTGATGTACATGCTGGTCGGCGCGGTCACGTTCACCGGGCTGATCGCAGCCTACCTGACCTACCGCGTCTTTTTCACCGGGGCGCACCAGCTCAAGGCGCTGCGCCCGGCGCCGGACGCGGGGTAGGGTGCCGGCGTGAACGCGCGCCGCTGGCTCGTTGATCCCCCGTCCGGCTATCCGTGGCGCGCGGTGCTGGTGGCGCTGGTTGTGGTGTGGGCGACCCTCATCGCCGGCACGCTGGCGATCGATGCGGCCTGGGAGTGGCGCACCACCCAGGAGAATCCCCGCTATGCACGCTTTCCGGGCACGTGCTACTGGTCCGGCGACGCGCGCAACTACATGCGCATCGCCATCAACGGCTACACGGATTACACGCCCTGGCTCGGCCCGTTTCACTTCACCTACCTCAACGACCGGAGTTGGTGGCCGCTGTTCCCCAACGCCGTCGCCCTGGCGATCCGGCTGGGCGGCGGGATGTGCGCCTCGCGGACGGTGAACGGGATCGCGTTCCTGGCGCTGGTGCCGCTGTTCCAGGGGCTGACCGGCGAGCGCCGGTGGTGGCGGCTGGCGGCCCTGGCGGCGCTGCCGTTCGGCGCGTGGCTGTACGTCGGCGAGGCGGACACGTTCTTCCTGGCGCTGTCGGCGGCGCTGGTGTGGATCTGCCGCCAGGGGGCGCGCTGGCCGGTGGGGGCCGGGCTGGGGGCGCTGGCGGGTGGGGCGCTGGTGGGCCTCGCCAAGCCGAACGGGCTGGCGCTGATCCCCGCGCTGGTCGTCTGGGCGGCGGTCCTGGCGATCCGGCACGTGCGCGTCGCGTCGGGCGTGGGCCAGCCGCGCTGGCGACGCGCGCTCGACAACGCGAATCCCGGCTGGACGCCGCTGCTGGGCGCGCTGGGGATCGCGCTGGCTAACGCGTGGTGGCTCTACCAGACGAGCGGCTATTACCCGTTCTACGTGCTGGTGATGCAGCGGGCGCTGTGGTGGCGCGAGTTCGATCCCGGCGACGCGGCCTCGTTTGCGCGGGTGTTCCGCGGGGCGGTGGCATACGCGCGCGCCGGGCTGATCAACATGAACGAACTCCAGCGGCTGGTCGAGCTGGCGGCGATCGCCTTCGCGCTGGCGTTGAGCGCGGCCCGCCTGCCGCCGCGCTGGGCGGGGAGCCGGGCGGACGCCATCCCGCTTCACTGGCGGATCGGCATCCTGAGCATGCTGCTGCTGATGTTCCTCAGCGGGCAGTCGCACAGCATCGAGCGCTACACGGCGTCGAACGTCTTTGTCGTGCTGGCGTGGCACCGCCTCGTCTTCGGCACGCCGGAGGGGCCCGGCGCGTGGCGCCCCACGACGTTCCCCGGCCTGATCCGGTGGACGTGGCTGGGCCTGGGGCCGGCGCTGTGGGCGCTGTCGTTCCTGCTGTTGGGCTGGAGGCCGCTGGGAAGCTGAGCCCGCGGCCCGATTTGCGCGCGGCCTGTTGCGGATTACAATCCGAATGGTATCAGGAGAGCACAACATGGTCGAATTACGGCCTGGACAGGGGCCGCGGCTGGCGCTCCAGCTCAGCGGGCGCGACGAAGGGCTGGCGGTGAGCGTCGTCGAGTCGCCGGTGGGCGAGGCGGAAGCCGCGAATATCGTGCTGCAGCGTATCGAGGACGTGCTGCGCATGGTCAGCCAGCCGGCGTTTCACGAGGACGTGGGGCGCGGGCTGTTTCGGGCGCTGTTTCCGGGGCCGCTGGGCGAGCTTTACCGGGCGGCGCTGACCCACGCGACGCTGGCCGGGCAGTCGCTGACGGTCGAGCTGCGCTTCGACCGCGACCTGGTGCGCGCGGCGCGGTACCCGTGGGAGCTGCTGCACGATGGCACCCGGTTCTTGCTGCAATCCGGCGCGGTGAACCTGGCGCGCTACCTGGCGTTCCCTGAGCCGCCGCGCTCGCTGGCTCCGCGCCACCCGATGGACGTCCTCGTGATCGCGTCCAATCCCGCCGACCAGCCGCCCCTGATGTCCGACTTCGCCGGGCTGCAAAACGCGTTTCAGTCCCTGATCCAGGCCGACCAACTCGACCTGGCCTACCTGATCCCGCCGACCTGGGAGTCGATGATGGATTGGCTGCTGGCGGGCGCGCCGAGCGTGCTGCACTTCGAGGGGCACGGCGCGTTCTCGCGCACGGGGATGCTCGTCTTCGAGTCGGCGGATGGCGAGTCCGACCCGGTCGATGCCCAGACGCTGGGCGCGGCCTTCTACGGCACCGACCTGCGGCTGGCCGTGCTCAGCGCGTGCGAGTCGGCGACGGCGGGCGAGGAGTCGCTGCTGGGCAGCGTCGCGCCGACGCTGATCCTGGCGGGGATTCCGGCGGTGGTCGCCATGCAGCAGCGGCTGCCGGACGAGGACGCGGTCCGCTTCTCGCGCGGGTTTTACACGGCGCTGCTGGCCGGGAAGGACATCGAGGCGGCGATGATCGCCGGGCGCAAACAGCTCGTCCGCACCACGTACTGGTACGTCCCGACGCTGTACCTGCGCACGCACCGCACGCCGGAGATCCGGCAGGCGTTCTTGCAGCGCCGGGTCGATACCGCCGCCCCGCGCGCCGCCGCCGTCAATTTTCCGCTGCGCTTCGGCGTCTGGATTCGCCGCCCGGACTCGCCTCAGCCGGACGAGAACGAACTGCGCCGCCTGTTGGGGCTGGAGCCGGAGGACGAGGTCAGCCGCGAGAGCAGCCCGGCGGCGCTGCGCTTCCCGGTCGAGATGGGGCAGATCCGGCCCGGCCTGGTCGAGGTGCGGGTCGTGGCGCCCGGCTGCGACATCCACACGACCGCCGTCAAGCGCGTGTCGGTCATGCCGGACTTCGACACGCCGCCGCTGTGGTTCGCGCTCACGCCGCGCCGGGCCGGGCGGCTGGAACTCATCGTGGAGCTGTCGCAGGACGGGGTGATGGTCGCCTCGCTGGCGCACACGATCCGCGTGACGCCGGGGGTAGAGGGCGCGCCGGTGGCGTCGGTCGTGTCGCACGACGACACCCTGGACGAGATCGACGTGGAGCTGCCCCTGCTGGAACTGGCGCCGGACCCGATCGAACCCCGCGAGGAGTTCGCCGCGCCACCGCCCTCGGCCAGGGAGCCGGCTCCGGCGGCCACGGGGGGCCTACCGGCGGGCGATAACTGGGTCGAAACCGTGCCCGAGCCGGTTGTCCCGGCGGAACCGATGGCCTCGCCCGCGCCGGTTGTGCTCAGCGAGGCGGACCGCGACGAGATCCTCGACCAACTGATGCGCGAAATCGTCAAGGAAACCGCCTCGGTGCCGCGGAGCACAGCCGGCTGGCGGCGGGGGCTGTTCCTGCTGCTGGTCGGGCTGGCGATTGTCGCCGTGGTCCTGCTGGCGTTGTGGCTCGGCCTGATCTAGTCCGGTAGATCGATCTCGTCCAGCGGCTCGTTGATCCCGCTGAAAACGACCGTCTGGCTCTGGCTTGCCTCCACGGACAGCGACCGGAACCCCTCGGCGATCGCGTCCGCGCCCATCTCCGCCGAGAGCCGCACGTCGACCGTCTGGAGCAGCAGGCGGCCCGTGGCCGGATCGAGCGCCACGTACCACGTCAGCGTGCTGTCTTCGAGCAGGGCCTCGCGCAGGTCGTCCGCGGCGACGACGGGCGATTCGCTGCGTGTCAGCGGCCAGAACGGCGCGCGCAGCGCGTCCGGCAGGTCGGCCAGGGCGATCTCGATCGTGTACAGGTCGGCCTGGGTGCGCCGGTCGATGGCTGCGCGCTCCGGCCCTTCGACCGACTCGGCGGCCTCCAGCCAGGACTCTGCATCGACGGCGAACGCGCCCGGCTGGAGACTCTCGACCAGGTTCAGGTCGGCCAGCGGCGGGATCTGCTCGGCGTCGTCCGCGTCGAAGGCTTCCCACTCGGCGGGCAGTTCGAGATCCTCGTCGGGGGGCGCCGTGATCGTCCCCTGCCAGAACATGTCACCGCCCAGCGCGGCGACGTCAAGCTCGATCTGCCAGTTCGACTCGGACGCGTCACCGTTGTTGTCGATGGCGGTGGTGCCGCGCCCCATGACCGACAGGCGGGCGACGGGCCCCGTGTCGTCCGACCGGTCGTAGCCGCCCAGCAGGTTGATCGCCTGGTTGTGGCGCTGCCAGTAGAGCGTGTTGTACCCCTGGGCGGTCGCCACGTAGCTGAACGATTCTTCAAGCTCGGCCACATAGGTCCGCCACGATTCCGCGTCTTCATAGGCGGCGGCGATCTGGTCGCGGGCGTCGTCTTGCGCGGTCAGCGGGGCGGGCAACAGCGCCAGCCCGATCAGGATCACGATGGGCGAAAGCCAGCGTCGCATAGTGCCACTTCCTCTCATTCGGCGATCTCAGGCGCGGTAATGGTCACCGGCTCGTTCACGGCAGTGGGCTGGAAGGTCTGGACCGAATCCTGCACGAGGGCCATCGTCGCCCCTTCGAGCGATGGATCGGTGATCAGGTCCGGCCCGATCTCGATGTCCATGTGCCATTCATCGACGAACTCGACCAGCGCGTTCGTGTCCGGATCGACCGCCACGTGAACTGTGTAGCGCGTCGCTTCGTCGCTAAACAGCCGCTCGATCAGCGCGGGTATGTCGAGCGCTATGCTTCCCTCGTCGAACATGCCGGTCATGGCCGGTATGCCGATCAGGTCCAGCGTCCTGGCCGGGTCGAGGGCCAGTTGGTAGCGGTCCAGTGCCTCGCCCGCCGGGTTCGTGCCCGGCTCATAGGTGATGTCCAGCACGGCATCAGTCAACTCGTCGGCGAATCCGGGTGAGAGATTGCCGTCGATGGCGAGCACGCCTTCGATGTCGAACATGCTCATGCCGGGGAAGGCGCTCGCGCCGTCCGTGATGTCGTGCCACCCCGCCGGGAACTGCCCCGCGACGAGCGGATCATCGGTCTCTACGTTCAAATAGAACCGGTCCTCCACGATGCGCAGGTGGTACGCCACCGGGCCGATCTCGGTGGTTTCGTCCAGGCCGCCCCCCGTGAGGGTTTGCGAGATCGACTGCACGAAATCCATCTGGCGGGTGGCGTAAGCTTGCCCCGGCTCCTGCTGGACGGTTGTGGTGCCTTCCATCTTGATCGTCTGCGTCAGGACAACCGTCTCGTCCAGGTAGCTGATGCTGATGACCTGATCGATGGTTTGGCGAAGCTGGCCGGTATAGGTCGCCGCCTGGGCGAAATCGTCCAGCACGACCCGCACCGCCTCCAGCGCGGCGTCGGTGTCCGGCGGGGAGTCGTCTTGGGCGCGGGCGCGGATCGGAACGGCGACGAGTGCCAGCGCCAGCGCGACGGTGAAGAAAGTTCGCATGGTCAATCCTGTATTCTGGCGAATCGTCTCACCAGATTATACAGCAAGCCGGTCGCTGCCGCCGGGTTAATCGTCGCCGTCCCGCCCGGCGGCCTCGATGCTGCCCACAATCTCGAGGCGCTGCCATCGCGATGGTCAGAACGAGCGCCGTCAAAAACTCGCGCGCCAATCCGCCATGATCCTATTGCCGCGCGTCAGGGGAAAAGCAGCGCCGCCGGGTGGAAGACAAGCGCCAGCGCGACAACCGCCGCGGCGGGATCGGGCACGAGGGTGGGAGAGAACGGCAGGCGCACGACGCGCCCGCTGATGTGGGCCGGGACTCCATCATACGCCCGGCTGGTGGCGAAATCGGCAGCCTCTTCGGCGCTCCAGGCGGGGGTCAGCAGAATTACGTCGGGGGCCAGCTCGTAGATCGTGACGTCGTCGATCTGGCGGTAATCATCGAAACCGGCCTGGGCCGCGGCGTTGATACCCCCCGCCCGCGCGATCAGGTCGGTGATCAGCGTGTCCTGCCCGAAAGTGTATCCCTCCGGTGTGAGCACCAGGGCGCGCACGGGGGCGCGCTCGCGCACCAGACCGGCCACCGCGTCGAGGCGCTGGTCCAGGCGCGCCAGCGCCGCCACTGCCCGGTCGTCGCGCCCGGTCGCGCGGCCCAGGCTGGCGAGCGCGGCGGTCCAATCCTCCAGGCTGGTGACCGGCCCGGTCTGGAACACGGGAATCGCAGCGGCGCGGGCGGCTGCCACCCGGTCGGCGTGCAGCGCGGCGCTCGCCTCGGGGACCACCAGCAGGCCGATCGCGTCCCAGGTGGGGGACGCGGCGGGCGTGTCCGGATCGAGGGTGATGATCTCGCGTGGCGCCAGCAGCGCTTGCAGGGGCGGGACCTGGCCCACCACGGCGACCTGCTGCGGGCGCTGCGGGATCACGACGGTGGCGCCGGTATGATCGGTCACCCGGCGCGGGAACGGGTCCGGCGTGGGGGCCTGCGCGCGGGCAGGGCGGGCCGGCAGGATCACGAGACAGACGAGTGCGAGCACCAGGATCGCGCGGCGTGCGTTCATGGGGGTTTCCTGACGGTGACAAACAAGCCCGGCGGGACATCACCGGGCTTGTCGATCGGACGGTGCCAGTGGCGCGTAACGGGCTACTCGACCGGTGAGAGCAGCGAAACGTCGAGATCCGAATTGCCCACAGCATCCTCGAACAAGAAGTCGCGCATCCAGCCGTTCACGCCATTGAACGGGTACTCAAGCTCATCGAACGGGACGGAGACAGCGATCCAACCGCCCGCGTCGTTGGTGCCTTTAACCACGACTTCGGTGCCGGCGGGCAGGAAGCCGATCGCATTATACAGATTGTCGTTGGGGCCAGCCCGCACGACCGCGTTCTGAACCTGGACGGTGGCCGTGGTGTAGGCGGGGCCGAAGTTGTCGGCCAGGCCATAGCCCATGCCGAACGACGGGTGATAAACCTCTACCCAGAAGTCATCGACCTGGCTCATCAGGGTGACGGGCGTGCCATCGTCGAGGTTGGCGAGGATCTCCGCGCCAAAGTCCGCCTCAGCGTACACCGCGGTGTTCGAATTCCTGCCGCTGGCCGCGTCGACCATGACGTTGGGCACCGGGCTGAGATAGTCCACGTTCACGAAGCCGGTCGTGTTGTCCGCCGTGATGACCTGCGCCCAGTCGCCCTCGACGCCGAAGAAGGTCACGGCGTCGCCGGCGGTCAGGGTCCCGATCACGTCGGCGAAGATGTCAGCCTCGGCGAAGACGCCGATCTGATCGGTGCCATCGAGCACGATGAAAGCGGACTGCAAATCGTCCGCGGCGGGCGCCCACCCGGACGCGACCGCCCAGCCGGTCTGCCCGTCGCCGGTCATGAGGTACGTCCACTCACCATCGGTCCCCAGGACGCTGGCGACCGTGCCGTCCGGCAGCATGGCGGTGATCTCGGCGCCGAAATCAGGCTCGGCGTACAGGCCCACCGAACCCGTCCGGGCGGTGGACACGATGACCTTCGGGGCCAGCAGCGGCAGGTTGAGAATGATCACACCGTCGACCATCACAAAACCGGTCCCTTCGGCGGCTTCCACTTCCAGCCACTGCCCGCTGGCGTCGGATGCGAGCACTGCGACGGTGGTGTAGGGGGCAAGCTCGGCCACGACTTCGGCTGACTCGCTGGGGGCATCGTAGAGCGTGACCGGGCCTGTCGTCAGGGCCTTGAGGTCGGCGCTTCCCGCGGCGGCAGCCGTCGTGAGGCCGCTGATTGCCAGCATAGCGATCACGATCAGCAAAATTAGTACGCGATTCTTCATGACTCTCTCCAATCTTTCTGACTTGAGGTAAGCGCAATGGCATTAAAACAGCATACTGCTGCGACCGTCCATTATTATACGTCAAGACCGGCGGCTGTGCATAGATAGATTAGCCTGACGCCCCTCGATTCTCTCCGATCGACTGGCTGGCCGGGTCCGAAAGGCCGCGCTGCCAGCGCTCGATGATCGTCTGGCCCTCGTCGTGCTGCATCCAGGCGAACCAATCCCGGTAAGGGCTGTCATCTGCGGGGGGCGAGGCGCCCGCGATGAACAGCGGGGTGTGCAGGGGATACGTGCCGGCGCGGACCGTCTCGACGGAGATCGCCACCGGCTGCCCATCCGGCCCGGCCACGAGCGGCACGGCGCGGATGGGCGGCTCCAGCCACGACAGGCTGACGTAGCCCACGGCGCCCGGCTCGACGTTGACCAGGTTGATCACGCTCTGGCTGGAGAGGGCAAGCTGGCTCGCCAGCAGGACAGGCCGCCCCTGCATGACCAGTGCATCGAATGCCAGGCGGATGTCGGCGCCCGGCTCGCGGCTGATCACCGTGATGGGCAGGTCCGGCCCGCCGACGTCGATCCAGCGGGTGATGCGCCCCTGGAAGATGAGGCGGAGCTGCTCTACCGTCAGGGCGGGCACGGTGTTGGCGGCGTTGACGATGATGGCGATCCCATCGTGGCCGAGCGGCGCGACCCACAGCCGGGCGTTGGCGGGCAGGAAGGTCGTCAGCGCGAACGGAACCTGCCCCGTGACCAACTGGGTGTAGACCGCTTCCCAGTTGAGGGCGGCAGTCTGGACGGCGAGCAGAACGTCCGGGCGCTTGTAACCGGCGGCCAGGTCCTGGAGCAGCGGATAGGTCGTCGTGGTCGCCAGGACGCGCATGCTCAGCACGGTAGGGGTATGCGTCGGTACATAGACCGGGCCACTACAACTTGCCAGCGCCAGGCCAATGATGACAATGGTGCGTTTGGCCCGCTTCATGCCTCCCTCTCATGTCAAGAGGGCCACCAGCAATGACATTGTGCCGAACGCTGCGCAATACACCGCAAAACCGTACAGACTCCGCTCTTTGAGCAGACGCATCAAGAACCAGATACACGCGTACCCCACCGCCGCCGCCGCCGTGAACCCGGCGATCATCGGTAGAATCATGTCCTGCCCAACGGTGACATCGCCGGTGACGACATCCAGCGCCTGTTTGAAGCCAGCCCCAAAGATGATCGGCGTGGCGAGCAGGAAGCTGAATCGTGCAGCCGTGGCGCGTGGCAATCCCCGCCAGATTCCCGTGGCGATGGTGCTGCCGGACCGGGAGATGCCGGGAAAGATCGCGAACGCCTGAGCGACGCCCACCGCAAGGGCATCGCGGACAGTCAAAGCGCTCAAAGACTGGTTGGCCGAGCCGGTCCTTTCCGATACCGTGAGCAGCAAGGCCGTCACCAACAGGAACACGGCCACGAGCGCGGGTTCAGAGAAGGCGGACTCAAAGATGCCTTCGAGCAGAGCCCCCGCCAGGGCGGCGGGAACTGTCCCCAAACCAATTAACAGCAGGAGACGTGCATCAGGATCTTGGGTTGAGCGAGTGCGCAGCGCAGTCCAGCCGGCACGTAACAATGTCAGCCAGTCGCGCCAGAAATACGTCAGCACGGCCATCAGGGTCCCGAGATGAACCACCACGTCGAACACGAGCGGCGATTCGTCCCAGCCTAAAAGCCAGGGAACCAGAACCAGGTGGCCCGAGCTGGAAACAGGCAAAAACTCAGTAGCACCTTGCAAGATGCCCAGGATGATAGCTTTCCACAATTCCAAGGGAGCGATCCTTTCGGTGGCTCGCTTGCCAGATACACAACATGATCATTCCGGCTTTACCGACTAGCTGGCGGGAATGCTCAGTGCCCCTTTCTGCGCTCCGACGGGCTGGTAGGCCGCCAGGAACGAGTTCGCATAGTCAGTAAATGTGCCGCCCAAAATGGCGGCGCGCATCTCACGCATCAGCGTGAGCAGAAGATGCAAATTGTGAATGCTCAGCAGTTGGTGTGCCAGGATTTCTGAGGCTTTGACCAGGTGGCGGATGTATGCACGCGAGAAGGTCCGGCACGTGTAACACGTGCAACCCGGCTCAAGCGGATCCGGGTCGGCGGCATACTGGCGATTGCGCATGTTGATCCGGCCCTCGCGGGTGAGGGCGGCGCCGTTGCGCGCCACGCGGGTGGGCAGAACGCAGTCGAAGATGTCGACGCCGCGCGCCACCCCATGCACCAGGTCTTCGGGACTGCCGACGCCCATCAGGTAGCGCGGCGTGTGGGTAGGCAGGAAGGGCGTAGTGTGTTCGAGGGTAGCCAGCATTTCCGCTTTGGTTTCGCCCACGGCCAGCCCCCCAATGGCGTAGCCGGGCAGGTCCATCTCGGCAGCAAACCGGGCCGATTCTTCGCGCAGGTCCGGGAAGATGCCGCCCTGTGCGATGCCGAACAGCGCCTGGCGCGCCGGATCGCCGCTGCGGTGGTGTTCCTCGACACAGCGGGCGAGCCAGCCGTGCGTGCGATCCAGCGCGGCGCGAACTGCCGCGCGGTCGTTGGGCACCGGGCATTCGTCGAAGGCCATGATGATGTCGGCCCCCAGGTTGTGCTGGATGCGAATGGACGTTTCGGGCGTGAAGCGGTACAGCGAACCATCGAGGTGACTGCGGAATGTCGCCCCGTCAGAATCGAGTGAACGAAGTTCCCCCAGGCTGAAGACCTGAAAGCCGCCCGAATCGGTGAGGATCGGGCCATCCCAGGCCATGAATTGGTGCAGCCCGCCCAGCTCGGCGATCAACTCGTCGCCGGGGCGCAGGTGGAGATGGTACGTGTTCGCCAGGACGAGCGTGGCGCCCAGCTCGCGCAGCTCGCGCGGCTCGACCGCCTTGACGGCGGCCTGCGTGCCGACGGGCGCAAAGACCGGGGTTTGGATGGGCCCGTGAGGCGTTTCCAGCACCCCGGCGCGCGCCATGCCATGCTCGGCTTCCAGCGTGAACGTGAACGTCATAGGTTACCTATCGCCGGGCTGTTCTATTTATAGCCCGCTGACATGCGTCTGCCAGTCCAATATCAGGGCACCATTATATCAGGTGGCTTGGATTTGGCGAAAACCGCCGCAACACAAAAAATGGCCGGGTCTGACGATCCCGGCCAGGTCGCAGCAGGCGTTTGCCTGTGGCGCATCAGGAACTGACGTAGATCTCTTTGAGGTGCAGTTGGGTGATGATCTCGTAGGCTTCGGCGCGCGTTTCGACGAACACCATCCGCGGGACGCGCGACGACGTGCGGGCCATCAGCGAGAAGGTGGCCTCCATCAGGCCGCTGGCGCCGACGAAGACGAAGCGCTGCATGTTGGCGGGCCAGCGGCCCATCAACTGCTCGTTGACGGTCGAGAAATTGACGGGGGACGGGCCTTGCACTACGCCCAGGCCATAGACGGTGTGATCGACTGCCTGGGCCAGCGCCATCGTCCGCGCGTGGGCCTCGTAGAGGTCCTCGGCGGTCCACCGGCCAGAGAAGTCCCAGCGGATGATCGTCTTTTCTTCGTTGTCCCAACGGACCGTAATTGCCATGGGGGGTGTCTCCGGACGTGTAACTGGCTTCATTAAGACAATGGTGACTTACAGATGATTTATACCGCATGCCTTCATGGATTGTAAATGGTCCCTGGGTACTGGTGGCGGCCCGGAGGCGGACTCTGGCGCGCGCGGCGCGGGGGAGAATTACTGCCGGGCGAGGGGAAGCGCGCCCGCCCGGCAGCCGTTACCTTACCGGAGATCAGCCGTTGGCCGCGTCGTCCTCGGGCGTGACCGTCGGCTGCGGCGCTGCATCAGCCGCGCAGCGGAACCCGACTGCCGGCGATGTGCTGGCGGGGTTGGCGCTGCGGCGGTGAACGGTGCGCAGGAACAGCGGCGCGGTATCCCAACTGCCGCCGCGCAGGACCTTCTCGGTGCCCGTCGGGGGGCCCTGGGGGTTGGGCGTCGGGTTGTCGGCCTGCTGCGCGTAGTAGTCCGGGCTATACCAGTCGGCCACCCATTCCTGGACGTTGCCCGCCTGGTTCACCGCGCCATAAGGGCCGGCGCCGACCTGGTAATCGTACACGTTGGTCGTCCCGCCGATGTTGGACTGGGACGAATTGGCGCGCGCCGCGTCGAACGTGAAGCCCCAGGGATAGATGTAGTTATCCGGGCCGCGCGCGGCGCGTTCCCACTCGGCCTCGGTCGGCAGGCGGCGGCCAATGGCCTCGCAGTACGCCTGCGCCCCGTACCACGTCACCGAGGTGATCGGCCTGTCCGCCAGCACTTCCTCGCTGGTCAGCCCGTACTCCTGGCCGTCGAACGTGATGAAGCTGCCCTCCGACTCGGCGACCGTGGCCGCGCAGCGCTGGCCCTGGCAGCCGGTGAGGTGGCTGTTGGGTCCCAACTCGTCGAGGAACTGCACGAACTGCCGGGCCGACACCTCTTGCACTTCGATCTGGAAACTGTCGACGGTGGTCTGGTGCGCCGGAACCGAGTCGGACGTCCAGGCGATGTCGCAGGTGCTGCCGTACAGCGCGCACTCGTCCACGGCCTGCGCCGCTTCTTCCAGGGTGGTGCCCATCAGGAACACCCCGCCGGTCACCGGCACGAGGTCGGTGGCCGACTGCCGCAGAACGCTGCCGGACGGCGCGGGCGTTGGCGTGGTGCTGTCGGGGAGCTCGGGAAGGGCGGTCGGCGTGGCGAGCTGGCTGGCCGCGGTGACGGTCAGGACCGCGTTGGCGAACTCGGCCCTATACGTGGCGGTGAAGGCGTTGGTCGCGGGCGGCGGCGCCGCTGCCGTCGTGGTGAGATCGAGCCAGACCTGCGTCTGCACGGGAACGGTCGGCGTGGGCGTGTTCTGCTGGGCGAGGGTGCTGGGCAGCCCCAACACGGCCAGGCCGAGCAGCAGCACGACGGCGATAATCGCGGAAACTCGGGGTGTGGTTCTTTGCTTGCCGGGCATAAGATTCCTCCTGGAATTGACGGCAGTGGCCCCCTTTCACGAGAGTATACCGGGCGCGTCCTCAAATCAAAAAAACGCCGCGTGATGTTGTGCGTTTTGTGCAAGCCGTCACGTTTACCTGGCCGATCACCTGTGATATAATGTCGCTGGCACACCCCGGAAATGGTGTTATTATCTAAGCCCACATGGAGCACAAAAGGCGATGCGTCACTATCAAAAGCTTGATAGCGTAACTTATGATGAGGCCAACGACACGCTCATGCTCGGGTGCACTGATCCCGGCGCCTCTCAGGTGTCGTTGTGGTTTGGGCGCGAGGGGATGTACCTGAGCATCTCGGCCAATTACGGCCCGTTGGAGATCGCGCTGCGGCCCCGCCACCGCGACCTGGTCACCAGCCTGGCGCAGCTCAAGCCGACCGAGCGGCTGGCGGTCATGCGCATGGTCGGGACCGGGCAGGCGCACCTGGAACTGGGCTTGACGACGGATGGCGACCTGCTGCTGCGGGCGACCATCGTCGCGGACGCGACCGGGCACTTTGCCATCAACATGGTCGCCACGCCGGACGTACGGCGTAAATTGTTCGAGTGGTTGGACGTGGAGAACGAAGCAATCGCCTAGCGTCACCGAATCGACCCGGCTGCGGGGAGAGCGCCGCGCCGTTCCGGATCGCCGGGCGGCAGGCCACCGAAGGGGCAAGCGAGGCCGACCCACGACTGGGGTTCTCGCGAAACTCTCAGGTCACAATACCCGTGGACCGGCCTTCCTCTGGAAAGCGTGACTCGCACGCGCCGAAGGGGCAATCCCACCGTCGACGGGTGGGCGAATCTCTCAGGCAGACACGACAGGGGGCAGACAGTCAATTGATGCTGTCTGCCCGTTTTTTATGCTACACTGTGGGCGCCAGCGAGCCTGGCGGCAAACATTCTGAATGAAAGGACTTCAAACGATGGCTGATTGGAAAACCCCAGACAACGCGAAATATACCGAAAACGACGAATGGATCATCGTTGACGGCGATACCGCCAAGGTGGGCCTGACCGATTACGCGCAGGACCAGCTTTCGGATATCGTGTTCGTCGATATGCAGGTGGAAGTCGGCGACACCGTTTCGGCGGGCGATTCGTTCGCCACGGTCGAGAGCGTGAAGGCCGCGTCCGACGTCTACGCGCCGGCCAGCGGCGAAGTCGTCGCGGTCAACTCGGCGCTCGACGACACGCCGGAGACGATCAACGGCGACCCGTTCGGCGCGGGCTGGATGATCGAGATCAAGCTCAGCGACGCGGGCGAGTTGGACGGCCTGCTCGATGCCGCCGCCTACGCCAAGCACTGCGCCGAGCGCGAAGGCTAACCCGTCCGATCTGTTCCGGGGCCGGGTGTCGCTGCATCCGGCCCTCTCATCGATACCTTTTTTTGAGGAGTTTTTTGCCACATGACCTACATTCCCCACACGGATGCAGACCGCAAGGCCATGCTCGAAGCGATTGGCGTGGACTCGCTCGACGACCTGTTCGACGCCGTGCCCGCCGATCTGCGGTTCCCGGAGCTGGACCTGCCGCCGGGGCTCAGCGAGATGGAAACCGCCTGGGAGCTGAACGGGCTGGCGAGCGCCAACGTGGCCGCGAACGATTTCGCGCTGTTCCTGGGCGCCGGGGCCTATAATCATTTTATTCCGAGCGTCGTCAACCATATTTTGCTGCGCGGTGAGTTCTACACTGCCTACACGCCGTACCAGCCGGAGCTGAGCCAGGGCACGCTGCAGGCGATCTTCGAGTACCAGAGCATGATGTGCGCGCTCACCGGGATGGAAGTCGCCAACGCGAGCCATTACGACGGCGCGACCTCGCTCGCCGAAGCGGTGATCGTGGCGAACGCGCATTTCCGCGGCAAGCGCTCCAAGATCATCCTCAGCCCCGGCGTCAACCCGCAGTATCGCGCCGTGGTCCGGACGTATCACCAGGGCAACGACCTGAAATTCGTGGGCGACAAAGGCAGCGCCACCGTGCCGGACCTGGTAGACATGCTCGACGACGACACGGCCATGCTGGTGGTGAGCTATCCCAACTTCTTCGGCCAGATCGACGACCTGGCCGGGCTGGCGAAGTCCGTCCACGACGCGGGCGCGCTGCTGTGCATGGTGGTCGACCCGATCGCGCTGGGCCTGTTCAAGTCGCCGGGCGAGCTGGGCGCCGATATCGTGGTCGGCGAAGGCCAGCCGCTGGGCATCCCGCTGAGCTTCGGCGGACCGTACCTGGGCTTTTTCGCCACCCGTGAGAAATTCGTCCGCAAGATCGCGGGGCGCATCGTGGGCGAGACGGTCGACGCCGACGGGCGCCGCGCGTACGTGATGACGCTCCGCCCGCGCGAGCAGGACATCCGCCGCGAAAAGGCGACGAGCAACATCTGCACCAACCAGGGGTTGATGGCGCTGGCGGCGTGCGTGTACATGAGCGTGATGGGCAAACACGGCCTGCGCCGCGCCGCGGAATTGTGCTATCACAAAGCGCATTACGCGGCCCAGCAGATCGACGCGCTGGAAGGCTACAGCGTGGACATGAGCCAGCCGTTCTTCAAGGAATTCGTCGTGACGTGCCCGGAGCCGGTCGCGGCGATCAACGACGTGCTGCTCGAGCACTGGGGCATCATCGGCGGTTACGACCTGTCCAAAGACTATCCCGCGCGCGAGAACCAGATGCTGCTGGCCGTGACCGAGATGAACACCAAGGACGAGATCGATACGCTGGTCGAGGCGCTGCGCTCGGCGCCGGACGATATCGCCAACCACGCGCACCACCATCACCACCATTCGTAGGGCTGCCAAATAGGATTAATGCGATGACCGACGAACTCATTGTTAACAAGAACGGCGCGCCTCCGCCACTGGAGCCGCTGATTTACGACCTGGGCGCGCCCGGACGCACCGGCGCTATTCTGCCCAAGCCCGACGTGCCCGAAGCCGACCTGCCGGCGGACCTGCTGCGCGACGATCTCGACCTGCCGGAAGTCAGCGAGATGGACGTGGTGCGGCACTTCCTGCGGCTGAGCCAGTTCAATTACGCCATCGACAAGGGCTTTTACCCGCTGGGCTCGTGCACGATGAAATACAACCCCAAGCTCAACGAGGACATGGCGCGGCTGCCCGGTTTCGCGCTGGCCCACCCGCTGCAAGATCCGTCGACGGTGCAGGGCGCGCTGGCGCTGATGTACCAGCTCCAGGAATGGCTGGCCGCGATCAGCGGGTTGGAAGCCGTCAGCCTGCAGCCCGCCGCCGGCGCGCAGGGCGAATTTGCCGGTATCCTGATGATCCGCGCCTATCACCTGGCGAACGGCGAGGCGCACCGGACCAAGATCATCGTGCCCGACAGCGCCCACGGCACCAATCCCGCCACGACGGCCATGACCGGGCTGGAAGTCGTCGAGATTCCGTCCGACGCCAACGGCGACGTCGATCTCGACAAGCTTCGCGAGGTGTGCGGCGAGGACGTGGCCGGCATGATGATCACCGTGCCCAACACGCTGGGCGTGTTCGAGCGGCACATTCAGGATATCGTGGACATCATCCACGGCTGCGGCGGCCTGATGTACATGGACGGCGCGAACATGAACGCCATGCTCGGCATCGCCAAACCGGGCGATCTGGGCTTCGACGTGATGCACTATAACCTGCACAAGACGTTCAGCACGCCGCACGGCGGCGGCGGACCCGGCAGCGGGCCGGTGGCCGTGGGCGACAAGCTGCTGCCCTTCCTGCCGGGACCGATCGTGACCATCGTCGACGAGGGCGACGAAGGCGAGCCGCCGCTGTACGGCCTGACCATGCCGGAGCAGAGCATCGGGGCGCTCAAGGCGTTCTGGGGCAACTTTGGCATGTTGGTCCGCGCCTTCACGTACATCTCGATCAACGGGGCGAACGGGCTGCGCGCGGTGACCGATCACGCCGTGCTCAACGCGAACTACATCCGCAGCAGGCTGCAGGGCACGTATCCGATGCCGTTCGAGCGCATCTGCGGGCACGAGTTCGTGTGCGAGGGCCACTTCAAGGACGCCGATGGGATTCACGCGTTGGACATCTCCAAGCGCCTGATGGACTACGGCTTCCACCCGCCGACGAACTACTTTCCGCTGATCGTGCCCGAGGCGCTGCTCATCGAGCCGACCGAAACCGAGACGAAAGAAGCCTGCGACGCGTTCGTCGAGGCCATGCTGGCGATCGCCAAAGAGGCGAAGGAATCGCCCGACGTGCTGCACGAGGCGCCGCACGTAACGCCGGTCAAGCGCGTGGACGACGTGCGCGCCGCCAAAGACCTGATCCTGTGCTGCCGGGTCATTCCGGACTGGGACGCCGAGGCGGCGAAGTAGATCGTACACCGGAAACGAGGATCATTCAGCGGCGGGTCGAGGGTTGGCCCGCCGTTGTTTGTGGGGCCGGGTTGCGGCGCGGTGGCGGCCTTTGACATCATCTATGTGAACGCAAACGAGACGTAGAGGAGCATCATGCGATACTTCATCACCGGCGCGACGGGGTTCATTGGCGGCGAGGTGGCCCAGCAGCTTGTCGAGGCGGGTCACGACGTGGTTGCCATCGCCCGGTCGCCGGAGCGGGCAGGCGATCTCGTCAAGCTGGGAGTCAGCGTGCACCAGGGCGACATCACCGACAAAGAGAGCATGCGCGGGCCCATGACCGGCGCAGATGGCGTTTTCCACGTGGCAGCATGGTACGAGATCGGCATCCGCGACGTGGCCCGGATGGAACGGATCAACGTCGAGGGCACGCGCAACGTGCTCGAGCTGATGCGCGAGCTGGCGATCCCCAAGGGTGTCTACACCAGCACGGTCGGCGTGTTCTCGAACACGCACGGCCAGCTCGTGGATGAGACTTACCGGCACGCCGACGGCTTCATCAATGCCTACGAGCGGACCAAGTGGCAGGCCCATTACGAAGTCGCCGAGCCGATGATCCGCGACGGGCTGCCGCTGGTGATCGTCATGCCGGGGTTAGTCTACGGGCCGGGCGACACCAGCCTGTTGGGCGAGATGCTCATCGAGTGGCTGCAGGGCCGGCTGCGGGTGGCGCCCGGCGGGGCAGGGTACTGCTGGGCGCACGTCGAGGACACCGCGCGCGGGCACCTGCTGGCGATGGAGAAGGGCGTGCCGGGCGAGTCGTACATCATCGCCGGGGAGCCGGCTACCTTCGCCGAGGTGGTGCAGAAGGGCGAAGAGTGGTTCGGCATTCCCGCCCCCCGGATCACGGTTTCGCCGGGCGTTGCCCGGGCGCTGGCGGGTGTGTTGGGCCTCGTCGAGAAGGTCGTCCCGCTGAGCGGCGCCTACTCAGCGGAGGGGCTGCGCACGGTGGCCGGGGTGTCCTACTATGGCTCGAACGCGAAAGCGCGGCGCGAACTGGGGTTCGACCCGCGCCCGCTGGAAGAAGGGCTGCGCGCGACGGTCGAGCACGAGATGGCGCGCCTGGGCATCCAGCCGGGGCGAGGGACGAACTAGCCCGGCACATAGATACCGGCGACTTACGCGCGTTTTTGCGCGACGATGACGGCCCGGTCCGGCGTGGACGCGGCGGCGTCGAACGGCGCCAGCGCGCCGGTCAGCGTCGCCTGGACGTCGAAGCCGGTGCGATCCAGCATGGCGACGATGCCCTGTACCGGGTAACCGCGATCGGTGTGGATCTCGTCCTGGCGCGCCCAGGCGTCGCCCTCGCGCCGCCAGATCGTGTGCAGGCGCGTCGTGCTAAGCGTCTCGAAACTGAACCGGCTCTGCACGGTGATCACCAGGTCATCGTGGTTGTCGTAGGCGACGAGGTCCGCGCTGCCCCCGATATCGGCCAACCCCCGGATCGTGTGCACGTCGAAGATGAAGTAGCGCCCAGGGTCCAGGGCGCGGTTGACGCTGGCGAAGGTCTGCTCCAGCTCGCGCAGGCTGGTCACGGCGTTCAACACCCCGTCAATCGCCATCACCAGGTCGACCGGGCCGACGGGTGAGTCGAACTGGCGCATGTCCGCCTGCACGAAGTCCGGCGCGTCGAACGAAGACCGCTCGCCCTGGGCGCGCGCCTGGGCCAGCATGTAGGGGTTGTTGTCGATGCCCACGGCGCGATAGCCATTCTGCACGAGCCAGAGCGCGCCGGTCCCCGTGCCGCAGCCGAGATCGAGCACCCGGCGTCCGGCCCAGTCGAGCGATTGGACGTACGCCAGGTAGCGCGGGATCGCCCCGGCAGCGAAATCGGCCAGCCCGGCCCGGTCGTAGACCTCGGCCAGCGCGGCGTAGGGCGCGACGAGAAACGGGGATTGTCGGTTCATGAGTCTGTCACCACCGTGGATAAGGGCGCGTCTAGCTGTTTATACACCGAGTCAGCCGTCTCGTACCAGCGCTCGCGTGCTAGGGGCCGGTTGAGGGCTGCCGGAGCGAGGCGTAGCTGAAAATGGTCTCATACGGCACCGAATAGAGCACGACGCTGCCCTCGGCGAAATTGTCCGCGTTGAAGGCCGGGTCTTCGATCATGTAGTTCTGGTTGCCGATGTTGCCTTTCAGCGGGCCGAGATCGATCTGCAGGCTCGCCACCTGGTCGAGATGATCCTGGGTGGTGGGGTTGGGGTAGGCGCTGAGCAGCACGTGAAGCTCCGGCCCGTTCATCGCCTCCAGGTTTTCGAGCCGCAGCACGCGCCGCCCATCCGACAGCCGGTAGATGCTGGCCGTGCCGCTGGCGAGGCGGATCGGCGTGATGGGTGCGAAGTCGCCGGTGAGCAGGAGCTGCACGTCGCCGGGGCTGGGATCGATGGCGGGCAAGTTCGGCTCCTCGACGTCGACGTCTTCGGCCAGCCGCGCGCCGACGAAGTCGATCGCCATCTGCGGGTCGCTGTCGTACATCTCGGTATAGCGATCCTGCTCCTCGTTCGAGAACAGGAGAAATTCCTCGGGGAAGATGGCCTCTTCGGGTTCTTCCTCGATGTACCCCGAAAACTCCTTGAGCCAGAGGGGCGAGAAGAACAGGATGGCGACCACCAGCGCCCCTACGAACAGGGCACCCCACGCGGGCCTCGTATTCATGACATTTGCTTTCTCGAATGGCGCGAAACCAGCGGGGAGATCATAACGCCGCGCGGGCATTTGGTCCAGGTTGACAATGCAGAACGCATGTGCTAGATTTACCGGGCACGTGATCTCTGCCTTGTGGATGGTGATGCCATGACCCCAAGCCCACATTCTCCGCTGCCGCTGCCCGTGGTGCGCCGGCTGGCCCTGCACGCGCAAGCCCTGGCGGCCCCGGTCGATTCCGGCGCGCTGTACGACATCGTCGAACAACTGGGCTGCGTCCAGATCGACACGTTGCACATGGTCCGGCGCAGCCATTACCTCGTGCTGTGGAGCCGGGTCGGGCAGTACGACCCCGCCGATTTCGACCGGCTGGTTTACGATCCGGAGGCCCGCCGCCTGTTCGAATACTGGCAGCACGCGGCCTCGATCATCCCGCTGGCGGAGTACCGCTACCGGCTGCACAAGATGCGCTACTACCAGCAAGGGGGCGGGTGGTGGCCCAAGTGGAGTGAAGAACCGGCCAACCGCGCCGTGATCGAAGCCGTGCGCGAGCGCGTGCGCGCGGAAGGCGGGCTGAGGGCCGCCGACTTCAAGGACGACCGGCCCAACCGGGGGACGTGGTGGGACTGGAAACCGGCGAAGCGCGCGCTCGAATACCTGTACAACACCGGCGAGTTCATGATCGCGAACCGGGTGAACTTCCAGAGGGTGTATGATCTGCGTGAGCGCGTGCTGCCTGGCTGGGTCGATACGTCCGAACCAACGCCACACGAAGAACACCGCCACCACGTCGCGCGGGCGGCGCGGGCGCTCGGCATCGGCACCGCCGGGCACATCGCCGACTACGCGTACATGAAACGCGGCGTGGCCGCGCCCTACGTGGCGGAACTGGTCGAGGGCGGCGAACTGATCGAGGTGGACGCCGAAACCGCGGGCGGGAAGGTTGCCACGCTGCTGGTTCACCGCGACCTGCTGCCGCTGGCCGAGCCTGCCGCCGATGGCGCGCTGCGCGCCGAGCGCACGACGTTCCTCAGCCCGTTCGACAGCCTGTTCTGGCCGCGCGACCGCGACGAGCAGATATGGGGATTCCGGCAGCGGCTCGAAGCCTACAAACCGGCGGCGGATCGCATCTGGGGCTATTTCTGCCTGCCGATTCTGCACCGCGAGCGGCTGGTGGGGCGGTTCGATCCCAAGCTGGAGCGCACGAACGGCACGCTGCGCCTCAAGGCGCTCTACCTGGAGCCGGACATCGCGCCGGAGGACGAGTTGATCGCGGATGTGGCGGGGGCGATGCGCGATTTCATGGCGTGGCACGGCGCGACCGATCTGGTGATCGAGCGCAGCACGCCGGACGAATTCGGCGCGAAGCTGCTCGCCGCCCTGTAGGGCCGCGCGCGGCTAGGCGTCCTTGCCCAGGCGGGCCAGCCGCGCCTTGACCTCGGCCTCGTAGCCGATTTCCTTCGGCTCGTACCAGCCGGGCGGCGCCATGCCTTCCGGCAGATAGCGCTGCTCCACCCAGCCGCCGGGATAGTCGTGGGGATAGCGGTACTCGCCCATATCGCCGTAAGCCGTCTCCATGGCCTGCCGGTAGTTCTCGCGGGCGGCGCCGTAGATGTTCGTCGTTTTGTCGCGCAGGTAGGACGGCACCTCGCCCGCGCCGTGTTCTTCGACGTGGCCCAGCGCCTTCCAGATCGCGCCGGCGCTGTTGCTCTTGGGCGCGGTCGCCAGGTACAGGCACGCGTGCGACAGGAAATACTGCCCCTCCGGCATCCCCACCCACTCGAACGCCTGGGCCGCCGCCGACACCACGACCAGCCCGTTCGGGTCGGCCAGGCCGATGTCTTCGCTGGCGAGAATGAACAGGCGGCGCAGGATGAAGCGCGGGTCCTCCCCGGCGTGGAGCATCTTCGCCATCCAGTACAGCGCGGCGTCGGGGTCCGATCCGCGCACGCTCTTGATGAAGGCGCTCACCGTGTCGTAATGCTCGTCGCCGCTCTTGTCATAGCGCAGGGCGCGCTGTTGGATGCTCTCCTGCGCGACCTCCAGGTCGATCAGGATCGCGCCGCCGGGACCGGGCGCGGTGGTGCGCGCGGCCAGCTCCAGCGCATTGAGCGCGCTGCGCGCGTCGCCCCCGGCCACGTTCGCCAGATGGGCGGCGGCGTCATCGGTCAGGCGGATCGGGAGCTGGCCGAGGCCGCGCTTGGTGTCGTCCAGCGCCCGCTGCATGATCTCGATCACGTCCGCCTCGCTGAGCGGGCGAAGCTGGAAGACGCGGCTCCGGCTGAGCAGCGGGTTGACCAGCTCGAAGAACGGGTTTTCGGTCGTCGAGCCGACCAGCACCACGGTGCCATCCTCCACGAAGGGCAGCAGGCCGTCCTGCTGGGCGCGGTTCCAGCGGTGGATCTCGTCGATGAACAGGACGGTGCCCTGGCCGTACATGCCCATCCGGTCCTGGGCGGCGGCGATCAGCTCGCGCAGGTCTTTCACGCCGGAGGTCACGGCGTTGAGCCGGCTGAAGTGGCGCTTGGTGTGGTGCGCGATGATGTTCGCCAGCGTGGTCTTGCCGGTGCCGGGCGGCCCCCACAGGATGATCGACGAGAGCTGGTCGGCCTCGATGGCGCGGCGCAGCAGGCGCCCCGGCCCGATGATGTGCTCCTGGCCGACGAACTCGTCGAGCGTCTTGGGGCGCATCCGCACGGCCAGCGGCGCGTAATTGAACTGGCGCTGTTCGCGGGCATAATCGAATAGATCGGACATGGCGGGCCTCTGGGATAAGCGGTAACATCGGGCGCGTTTTGGACTCGTGATTATACCGCAAGGCACGCAAAAGGTCGGATCGCAGGTATGGGCGGTGATGGGCAGGGGGTGAGCCGGTGGCGCGAGCGGGTGCTGTTGTCGCCGGTCGGACGGCAGCTCACCGGGCGCACGCTGAAGGCCCGGCTGATTCGCGGCACGGGCGGGACGTTCGTGCTGCGCTCGGGCAACACCGCGCTGAAGTTCCTGACCAGCTTCGTGCTCGCCCGCTGGCTGGGCGCGGACAATTACGGCGCGTACAATTTCGCCATCGTCTGGATCACCCTGCTGATCGTCCCCTCGATCTCCGGGCTGGACCGGCTGCTCATCCGCGACATGGCGGCGTATCAGGCTCGCTCGGCGTGGGGGATGATGCGCGGCCTGCTGGACCTCGTGCCGCGCTGGACCTTGCGATTGTCACTGGGGTTGGCGCTGGCCGCCGCCGGGCTGGCGTGGCTCACCTACGAGCTGACCGGGCGCCCCGCCATGTTGAAGGCGGATCAGGCCGATATTGCCGAGATCGCGCTGTTCACCCTGCTGTTGGGGTTGGTGCTGCTGCCGCTGCGCACCAAGCTGCTCGTGCAGCAGTCGACCATGCAGGGGCTGCGGCACGTCGTGTTCGGCCAACTGCCGGAGCAGGTGGTCCAGCCGTTGCTGTTCTTCGTGCTGGTCGCGGTGCTGTACGCTGTGGGGAAAGGACACGCCTCGCCGCTGTTGGCGATGGCGCTGACGGTGGGGACGACCATCGTGGCGCTCGGCGTCAGCGCGTCGCTGATGAACCGCGCCGTTCCCCCCAACGTGAAAGCGGCGGTGCCCGCGTTCGAAACGCGGCTTTGGCTGGCGGCGGCGCTGCCGTTTGCGGTGAGCCGCGGGCTGCTGACGCTCAGCTCGCAGATCGACTCGCTGCTGCTGGGCGCCATGAGCGGGACCGAAGCCGTCGCGCTGTTCACGGTATCGCTGCGCGGCACGCAGTTGGTCTCGATCTTGCTGACCTCGGTGAACGTGGCGCTGGCGCCGAACATCGCGCACCTGTTCGCCCAGGACGACCGGCGGAATCTGCAGCGCGTGCTGACGCAGGGCGCGCGCTTCAGCATGGTTGGCGCGCTGCCGATCACGGTGTTGTTCATCCTGTTTGGCGGCGCGTTCCTGGGATTGTACGGGCAGGACTTCGTCCCCGCCGAGACCACGCTCGTCTATTTGAGCCTGGGCCAACTGGTGAATGCCATCACTGGACCGGCGACCTTGCTGATGATGATGACCGGATTCGAGCGCCCGACAACCGCCATCATCGGGCTGAGTATCGTGCTCAACGTCGTGCTCGACGTGCTGCTGATCCCGTCGATGGGGATCGATGGCGCGGCGATTGGCTCCGGCGTGAGCCTGGCGGTGCGGAACGTGACGATCGCCTGGCTGGCGTGGCGCTGGCATGGCCTGCATACCACGGCGCTGTGGCCGCTGCCGAGATTGAGGTGGTGACGATGGTCAAACCGAATTTCTTCATTGTGGGCGCGCCCAAGTGCGGGACGACGGCACTCTACCGGTATCTGAGCGCGCATCCGGATATCTTCATGCCGGGCCGCAAAGAGCCGCATTTCTTCGGCAGCGATCTCGAACACGTGCCCATCGATGCGCGCTCGCTGGACGAATACCTGGCGCTGTTCGCCCCGGCGGGGGACAAAAAACGCGTTGGCGAGGCATCCGTCTGGTACCTGGTGTCACAGACTGCCGCCCAGGAGATCGCCGCGTTCAACCCGGAGGCGCGCATCATCATCATGCTGCGCGAGCCGGTCGACATGCTGCATTCGCTGTACCATCACCTGCTTTATTCCGGCTCTGAGACTGAGCCGACCTTCGAGGCGGCGCTGGCAGCCGAGCCCGACCGGCGGGCCGGGCGCAGGCTCCCGCCCTCGCGGCGGCGGCGGCAGTCGCTGTATTACCGCGAGATCGCGGCCTATACGGCACAGGTCGAGCGCTATTTCGACGCCTTTGGCCGGGATGCCGTGCACGTGATCCTGTTCGACGATCTGAAGCGCGACGCCGCCGGGATGTACCGCGACGTGCTGGCGTTCCTGGAGGTCGACCCCGACTTTCGCGTCGACTTCAAACGCGTCAACGAGAGCCGGCGAATCCGCAGTTGGCGGCTGCATGTCGCCTATTCGCTCGCCTTCCGCCGAAGCATGGATTACCTGCGCGGGCCGGCCCTGCACGCGATGCGCAAGGGGACCGGCATTTTGCGGTCGCTCAATACGGCCCACGCGCCGCGCCCGCCGCTCGATCCCGAGCTGCGCCAGCGGCTGCGCCGCGAATTCGAGCCTGAAGTGATGCGCCTGGGCGACCTGCTGGGCCGCGATCTCAGCCACTGGTGCGCGACGGACGAGTAGACTCTGATTTGCACGACGAAAGCGAGACTTGATGGCAGACCACGCTGCAACATCCCCGATCGCGGCCTTCGCCGGCGTGCTGGCGGGACACTTCGACTGCACCCACCTGCTGTGGTGTTCCGGCCAACCGGCGTCACCCCCGGAATCGAGCGCCATCACGAAGGCCGGCCTGATCGCCGTGCAGGTCGAGCCCGGCGCGGAGGCGGCGAACGGCCCAGCGCCTTCGCTGCTGAGGAAATCCATCGTGCTGGTCGATGGCGCGGCGAGCGGCGAGCGGTGGCTCGAGTCGCTGGACCGGCTGCGCGGGTGGATGGACCACGCCCCGCTGGCTCTGGTGGCGGTCCCGGCCAGCGACTGGTCGCCGGACACGCTGGCGGACCGGCTGCGCGACGCGGGCCTGCAGGTGGATTTCACCGGATTCGCCGCGACGCGGGGCGGCGGCCCGCGCGACCGCGTGCTGGCCGTGATCGCTAACAATGCCCGCCCCCGCCTGGAGCCCGCGCCGGATGATTTCCGCGTGGTGGCGATCATGCGCGCCTACAACGAAGCCGATATCCTCGAACAGTCGGTTCGTCATGCGGCGGCGCAGGGCCTGGAGGTGTACATCATCGACAACTGGTCGAGCGACGGCACCTACGAGATCGCCGAGTCGCTGCGAGGGCAGGGGGTGATCGGCCTTGAGCGTTATCCACCGGACGGGCCGCTGGCATTGTACGACCACAAGCGGTTGCTCCAGCGTGTAGAAGAACTCAGTATATCACTCGATGCCGACTGGATTATCGAGCACGATATGGACGAGCTGCGCGAGGCGCCGTGGCCCACCATGACGATGCGTGACGCGGTTTATCACGCTGACCGTTCCGGGTTCAATAGCATCAACCACCTCGCGATCAACTTTTATCCGTCTGACACGAAGTTTTCGCCCGGTGATGATTTGACCGCGCATTTTCGACACTATGCGCTACGCGGATCACAAGGGTATTTGACCCAGGTAAAAGGCTGGAAACAAATGGGGCACGCAGTCAGGCTGGTCGAGACGGGGGGACACCGGGCACTGTTCCCGAATCAGCGTATTTATCCCTATCGGTTTCTGATCCGCCACTTTCCGTTGCGCAGCGCCGAGCAGGCTGCTGCCAAGATTAGCCGGCGCCGGTTTGCGGTACCCCGGCGGTCTCGCATGTTTGGATGGGGAAGACAGTACGACAAATTCGATCTGGAGGACTCGGAGTTGTTCGAGAACCTCTGTCGATGGGCATGGGCGGAACTCTCCGAATTCGACTCGACCACGTTTTACGACACGTACCTGATCGAACGATTATCCGGTGTGGGATACATGGTGATGCGCAGGAAGCTCGTCTCGCGCGTGCCCGCGCCACTGAGGCCACCGCTTCGCAAACTGCGCCACCTACTTCGCCGGTTGATCTGACGGCTCGCGGATAGGGCGCCGGGGGACGGCGCGCGGGTCCGGCAGGCCGCGGCCCGGCACCACTGCCAGGGCCAGATAGATGACGCCGGACGCCAGGAACATGCTGCGCAGGCCGAACAGCCCGGCCAACGCCGCGCCGATCATCGGCGCGATGGCGCGCGCGGCGGACATGATTGAGCTTTCCAGGCCATACACAGCGCCCTCTTCGCCGGGGTCGGTGTACCGGGCGAGCAGGGCGCTCAGCGCGGGCATGATGCCCCCGGCGGCGAAGCCGGTCAGCCCCTGCAAGATGAGAAGCTGCCAGACGGTGGTGGTGAATGCCTGCGGGAAATAGAACAGCGCGGCGAGCAGCGCGGACCCGATGATGATGCGCCGGTGGCCGATCCGGTCGCCCAGGCGGCCCAGGTAGACGGCGCTCACCGCTCCGGCGAAGGCCGAGAAGCCGGTCACCACGCCGGTGATCGTCGCGACTTTGGCCGATTCCGACATGAGCACCTGGACGAACAGCGGCACGAACGGCATGACCATCGACCGGCCCAGGTTGCTGAGAAACCGGCTGGCATAGGTCAGCGGGACGCCGGGCATCTGGATCACGTGCTTCCAGGCGGTCAGGAAGCCGTTGGGGCTGCCATCGTCGGGCTTGGGGACGGGCTCGAATTTCTCGTCGATCCCCCACAACACGAGCGCGCCCGCCACCGCCAGCAGGCTGGCCGTGGCGATGAAGGCGGCGCGAAATCCCAGCAGGTCCGCCACGACGCCGCCCAGCAGCGGGCCGACCGACATGCCCGCCCACAGGCCCACCTGCAGCAGTCCCAGCGCATAGCCGGTCCGCTCGCGCGGGACGTTGGCGGCCACCAGCGCGGTGAGCGCGGACAGCACGCCGGTCACCAGGCCCTGCACGCCGCGCAGAAACACCAGCTCCTCAGCCGAGCGGACGAACCCCATCAGCGCGATCAGGATCGCGCCGCCGATGGTGGCCCGCTCGACCATCATCTTACGCCCTTTGCGATCCGCCAGGGCGCCCCACACCGGGGCGGCGATCATCATGGTGATCGCCTGGACCGAAAACACCAGCCCGGCCAGCAGTTCGATGCTCATGCCGGTGCTGGAGCCCAGGTGCTCGATGTACAGCGGCAGGAACGGGAAGATGCTCGACATCCCGATGGCGGAGATGAGCTGGACGAAGACCGAAATGTACAGCGTGCGTTTCCAGGACGTCATCGACCGTCAACCTAGCGGGTCTGGTGGGCCGCTTCGTAAGCGGCCACGTCCGCTTCGAGCGACGGCGGGAACAACACGTGGCGGAACAGCGCGATCACGACCAGGCCGAGCAGCACGCCCACCCACAGTTGGAAGATCGAGATCAAGAAGGTGGCCGTTCCGGCGTCGGCTTTGGACAACCCCACCATGCCGGTCAGCATCGCCCCGATGGTCAGCTCGCGCCCGCCCGCGCCGCCCGGCAGCGTCGAGAGCGAGGCGACGATCACCGAGAATCCCAGGATGAAGGTCGCCTGCCCGAACAGCGTCCAGCTTCCGTCCATGCCCAGGCCGCGCAGCAGCAGGTAGAACCCGATGCAGTCGGTGGTGTAGGCGCCCACGCCCAGGAGGGTGGTCGGCAGCAGGTGGCGGAGTTTGACCAGGTCGTAACTGGACTCGTACAGGTTGCGGATCGCGCTTTCGAGGCGCCGCAGGCCGGGCAGCTTCTGCACCCGGTCGAGGATCCCCAGCGCCAGCGGGCGGTACTGGATGACCGCGATGCCGATGCCGAGCGCGATGGTGGTGCCGAGCAGGACCGCCGTCACGTAATCGATCGACAGGTCGCTGGCGCGGTCGAGCGACCCGCCTACGGCCAGTAGGGCGACCGTCGTGAGCGGAATCACGGCCAGCCCATCCACCAGCCGCTCAAGGAAAATGACCGGCGCCCCGCGCGAGAAATCCACGCCGGTGAGGTTTTTGAGCACCAGCGCCTTGAGCACTTCGGCCAGCTTGCCGGGGCTGATCGACAGGGTGAGCCCGGCCAGCCACAACACGGCGCTGTCACGCTCGCGGATCTTGGGCGGCTCGCCCGGACCCGCTGGGCCACGGCGCACCGTTCGCACGCCGATGACGCCCAGGAAGTAGCGCCACTCGACGTAGCGCAGCGCCCAGTTGACACATTTGAGCAGGAAGACCGGAACGAAAATCCACAGCGGGAAATCTTGGAGTTGGTCGGCCAGTTCGCCCGCGCCGGTGATCGCGATCACCGCGATCAGGACCGTGGACATGAACAACAGCCCGGCCAGGACCTGGTTACGATAGCGTTGCATGACACCTCCGCGCGACAGGTGCATTGTAACAGACACGCCGCGCCCGGCGCCACTATCGGCGGAACGGCGCGCGCGCTGGCGCGATCGCGGCGGGCGGGCTATGATCGCGCGGTTTGCGGCGGCGTGTGGAGGAGCGGCAGCATGATCCTGCGTGTGGGACGAAAGTGGGCGGCGGCGGTCGTGATCGTGGCGGCGCTGCTGGCGGCGTGCGGCGAGGACGGGGGCTCGTCCCGGCGCCGGCCCGGCCAGGCGCAGTCGCTCCGCAGAGAAGGCGAGGGCCCGCCGTGCCGCTTCGTGGACGACATTCCCTATCACAACATTTTCACGACCTGCATCGAATTCGTCTACGACGGGATCGCCCCGCCCGAAGCCGCGCCGGAGATCATGGGGCTGGCGTTCGGGCCGGACGGCACGCTTTACATGGCGCGGACGGCGCGCGGCGAGATCTGGGCGGTGCGCGACGAGGACGGCGACCAGTTTATGGACGACCCGTTCCGGGTGGCGAGCGATCTCGATCTGCCGGTGGCGCTGGCGGTCTTCGAGGAATCGCTGTACGTGTCGTCGGTGGGTGGGCTGCTGCGGCTGGATGACGGCGACGGCGACGGCGTCTTCGAGCAGCAGACGCTGTTGGTGGCCGATCTTGCCGCCGATACGGGCTATTGGCCGGGGAGCGTGGCCGTCGGGCCGGACGGGCGGCTGTACGTGGGCCTGGGCGCGGACTGCGTCGCGTGCGATTCGGGGGCGGACCCGCAGCCGGGCCGCGTGGTGAGCTACGCGCTCGACGGGTCCGACGCGCGCACCGAGGCCACCGGCCTGGCCTACCCGGCGGATTTCGCCTGGCACCCGGACACGGGTGAGCTGTGGATCGTGGACCGGGCGCGCCCGGCGGCGGCTGGCGAGGCTGGCCCGCCGGACGAGCTGAACCGCTGGACCGCCGGGGCGGATTACGGCTTCCCGGCGTGCGTGGGCGAGCGCGAGCCGGACTCCCGCTTCGCGGGCGATGCGGAGGCGTGCGCGTCCACCGAAGCGCCGCGCCTGACGTTCCCGCACCAGAGCAGCCCGTCGGGAGCCGCGTTCTACCCATACGACGCGTTCCCGCACTGGGAAGGTGCGCTGATCGTGGCGCTGAATGGCTCGCGGAACCGGGCCGAGCCGGCGGGGTTCGCGCTGGTCGCGGTGGGGTTTGCGGATGGCGAGCCGACCGGGAACGTCGGCCAGATCGCGCCCGCGCACACGCACGGCGAGACGATCTCGGTCCCCGAATACTCGCTGGCGGGCAGGGGGTTCTACCCGTTCCACCCGGTCGATGTCGTGGTCAGTGACGAGGGCTGGCTGTACCTGTCGCTGCAAGAGGGGCGCATCTTGCGCTTTCGCCCGCGCCCGCCGGACTGAGCCGCTTCAGGTCCCGGCCCGCGCGCGGCGACGGGCCAGCCACCGGTCGAGCGCGTAGACCGCCGCCACGGCCATGAACGGCGCCAGCATGGTCCGCATGCGCGTGTCCAGCCCGGACGTCTGGACGGCGATCGTCCCGGCGGTGAAATACCCGATGACGAGCACAACCGCCCAGAACAAGAGCCATTCACGCCCCCGGAAGGCCAGCCACAGGCCGACCCCCGTCCCGATCAACAGCAGCGCGTTCCACGGAATCTCGAAGACGGTCATCCATCCCGGCAGGACGTTGGTGTAGCCGTACATGCGTCCCAGGCCGATCGGGATCGTCATGACGTATTCGGCGGGATGGTTGGTGAAGGTTTCGATGGCGATTGCCATCATGGCGTTGGTCAGCGCGGCAGGGCCGGCGTAATGGGTGTGGCGGGTGTTGGCGTCGACGCGTGCCGTGTCGTGGCCGAGACGTTCCTCGACGCGGCGGGCCAGGTTGGCGTAAATCGTGCTCATGTCGTCGTCGGTCGCCCAGTTCTCCACTGATGCCGCGCGGTAATACACCATATTGTAGGCGCCCACGCTGGACACCGTCGGGTTGTCGAACTGGCTGGCATTGTGGGCGATCCACGCGCCGATGCCCGCGGCGCTCACCAGCGCGTACGCGGCCACGACTGCCCACCGGCGGTAGGTCAGCAGCAGCCACGCGGACAGGCCGGTCCAGATCAGGTACGGCGCCGGGCGAGACAGGACCGAGAGGGCCAGCGCCAGCCCGGCCGCCGCGCCCCAGGCCGGCGCGTGCCAACCCTCCGCGGCCCGCGTGGCGTGCAGCAGGGCGACGGCCATCACCAGTAACGTCACGTTCGCCAGCGGCTCGGCACCGAGAAACGCCGAGTAGGCGATGCTGGCCGGGTCGAGCGCGACGATCAGCCCGGCGGCCAGGGCGGAACGCGGCCCCAGGCGAAGCTGGCGCGCGAGGATGATCGTCAGCGGGGCGAGCAGCGCGCCGGTGATCGCGTTGGCAAACAGCACGGTGCGGTCGTTTGTGCCCAGCGCGCAGACCAGCAGCGGGAACAGCGGCGGGCGGGCCAGGAACAGACTGTTGCTCGTGTCGCCCTCGGCGCAGATATGCTCGCCGCCGATCCGGTATAACGTGTAGTCGCCGGTCTGGAAGTTGGCGAGGTCGTCCGTATTCTGGAGCGCGATCAGCGCCAGGCGAAGGGCGAGGGCCAGCGCGAAAACGGCCAGCGGCAGAAGGCGGCGGTTGGATGCGGACACGAACGACTCCCCACGGTGCGGACGCGACGGGATCATTATAGCCGTGCGGGCAGGCGGCACCAAAAACGCGCGGCCCCGTGACGGCCGTAGTGATCTGCTCGCCGGGCATGGTATACTAAGCGGCGAGTTGATGCGCACCACGTGCCGGAGTCCCGCCATGTCCCATGCCAATACCAGCCCCGAACCCGCCTCGCCCGAGATGGCGGCCAAGTTGGCGGTCAACCGCACCGGGCGGCTCGCGCCGTCACAGCGCCGGATGGTGATGATCGCCGGGGTGGTGGCGGCGGCGCTGCTGTTGTGCCCGCTGGCGATGGTGATCCAACTGGTCGGGCTGATCGCGACCAGCAACGTCCCCGCCGTGACGACCGTGGGGGTCGTCTTCACCGTCCTGGGGGTGGTGTTTCTGCTGCTGTTCGCCGGGCTGATTTACGTCAATGCGCGCATGTTCCTGCCGGACGCGCTCGGCCCGAACCCGGTGCGCTATGTGCGGGGCGTGCTGGAGATCCGCCTGACGGAGAAGGACCGGCCCGAACTGCCGTTTTCGTACGTCGTTGGGGATTATAGCTTCGCGCCGTATGTCGCGCCGCCGGACGTGAGCATGCGGCCCGGCGCACCTTACATCGTGTATTACGCGGCACGCAGCCGGGTGCTGCTGAGCGTGGCGGCGCTCGACGCGCCGGATGCGGCCCAGTGGGAGCCGCAGTTCGAGAATGCCGGTTAGGCGCGCTGTTCCGCGGTTTCCGGCTCGTCTTCGCCCTGGTAGGCGTCGCTCATCGTGCAGTCGTCCGGCAGCGGCAGGGTGAACGAGAAGGTCGAGCCTTCGCCCAGGCGGCTCTCCAGGCCGATCTGCCCCCCGTGTGCTTCGACCAGGCTCTTGACGATCGCCAGCCCCAGGCCCGTTCCCTCGACGTGATCTGTGTCCGGCGCCCGCACGCGGTAGAACCGGGTGAAGACCTGCGCCTGGTCTTCAGGCCCGATGCCGATTCCGTCGTCCTGCACGGCGATCTGGACGTAGCGGCCATGCACCTCGGCGCGGATCTGGATGTGGCCGTTGGCCGGCGTGTACTTGATCGCGTTGCCCAGCAGGTTGGCGATGATCTGCCCCAGGCGGCTCTCGTCGGCGCAGACCGCGGGCAGGTCGGGCGGGATCTCGATGGCGACGGTGTGGGCTTTTTCCCTGGCCTGGACCGCGAGGCTATCCACGACATGCTGGACGAGCGAGCGCAGGTGAATCGGGCCGAAGCGCAGCGTGATCCCGCTCTCGATGCGCGCCATGTCGAGCAGGTCGTCGATCAGGTTGCGCATGTGCGCGATCGACCGGTGCGCGCGTTTCATGTACTCCTCGCCCTGGGGATTGAGCTGGTTGGTCATCTTGATCAGGTCCATGTAGCCCAGGATAGCGCCCAGCGGGTTTTTGAGATCGTGCGAGGTGGTGGCGACCAGCTCGGTTTTGAGCTGCTCGGTTTTCTTGAACGGCGTGACGTCGTGCATGACGATGGACCAGCCCACTTGGGGCGCGGGCACGATGCTCGCGTGGAAGGTGCGCATGTCGTTGAGCGTGATCTCCTCGATCAGCCCCTGTTCCATCGACCGGGCGCGCTCGTAGAAGGGCAGCAGGGGCGAGTCCGCGAACACCTCGGCGAAGGGCTGGCCGACGTAGTCCTGGCGGGGCGAAAGCTGGAACGCGGCCAGCGCCGCCTGGTTGACCAGGATCAGATTGCCGTCGTGCCCGGCGACCACGACCGCGTCGGCGGTGCTGCTGAGGATCACCTCGAGCTTCTGGCGCTCGCGCACCGTTTCGTCGAACAGCCGCGCGTTGTCGATCGCGATGGCGGCCCGCGCGGCCAGGCGTTTGACGAAGTCCAGGTTTTCCTCGGTGAATGCGTTGGGCGTCCGGCTCTCCAGCGAGATGACCGCGATCACCCGGTCCTCGCGCGTGACGGGCACCGATAGCTGCGACTGGGTGCCGGTCAGAATCTCGACGTAATCGGGATCGCGCGAGACGTCGGGGATGATCTCCGCCTCGCCGCTGCGCGCCACGCGCCCGGCAGCGCCCCGGTCCAGCGACCAGGTTTGCCCCTGGACGGATTCCCAGCGCGCCGGATCGTACCCGTAGCCGGAGACAAACTGCATGGTGCCGCGGTCCTGATCGACCAGGGCAACGCCCGCCGCGTGGCTGCCGGTGAAGCGCAGCACCCAGTCGAGCGTCAGGTTCAACACCCGGTCGACGCTGAGCGTGTAATTCAGCTCGCGGTCGATCTGGCTGAGGACGCGCAGCTCCTGAACGCGGGTGTTGAGCTGGTCATCGGTGAGCTGGTAGAGGTAGGCGTTTTCGAGCGTGATGGCGATGTTGGCCGCCAGCGCGTCGAGCAGCGAGCGCTGCTCCTCGGTGACGGGCAGGCCGGTCGGCGTGTTGTCCGCCAGGATGACGCCTTTCAGCCGGTCGCCGATGCGCAGGGGCACACTGTAGAACAGGCGCAGGTCGAACGCGGCCAGGAGCCACCCCAGCCGGGACTGGAAATAGGGGGCCGGGTCGGTGACGAGGATCGATTCCCCGCCCATCCACCGGCTCAGCAAGGCGTCGTCCTCTGCGTTCGCCAGATCGACCTGGAGTTGTTCGAGCATGAACTGGGTGTCGGGATCGGGCGCGGCGTGGCTGTAAGCGCCGAAGGTCAGCGCGTTCTCGGCCTCATCGAGCAGCAGCACCAGCCCGCGCTCGAAGCTGAGCAGTTGCATGATGGCGTTGGTGATCTCGTCGAGGATGGCGTCGCGGTCGAAGGTGGCGCCGATCGCCAGCATGAGGTCACGCAGCTTGAAGACGTCCTCGACCTGGTGGCGCAGCGCGTCGTTGGCCGCCTGCAGCTCGCTCGCCATGTCCGGCGCGGGGCGGTGTTCCGCCAGGCGGGCGCGCCAGCCATAGGCCGCGCCGAGCGCAGCCGGCAGCAGCGCGATCCACCGCAGCACGGACGCTGCCGGGCCGCCCAGGGCGACGTATCCCAGGATGGCACCGGAGACCAGAATCCCGGCGGCGACGATCCAAGACGGGCGCAGAGCTTCGCGAATCCGCCCGAATCGATGCTGCGATGCACTCTGAAGGCTCAACATGCTGCTCCCCGCGCATCATGATCCCGATCAATAACCCGCCCACACCCCTGCCTGAATCTCATTATAACCGATTGCCAGCGGGGCGATAGTGCGGTCGCGATCAGGGGGAGTAGAAGGGGACCGGCACGATCGTCAGGGCGAACAGCACCACCGTCACGAGGCCGATGATGGTCCGGACGCGCCCCAGCGGGGTGAGGTCGTCGAAGGGCGGGGGGTGGCGCAGGCCGGTCATCAGCCCCATGAAGGCCCAGATCAGCCACGCGAACCACGCCCCGAACAGGCCCAGGAACAACAGGCTGGCGAACGTGAGCTGTGCCAGCGGCCACGCCCGGCGGCCCAGCAGCGCGTAGGCGACGTGCCCGCCGTCGAACTGGCCGAGCGGCAGCAGGTTGAGCGAGGTCAGCAGGACGCCGAACCACGCCGCCAGCGCCATCGGGTGGCGGTAGAACACCATGCGGTCGAGATCGGCGGTGTCGACGGCGAGCGACCCGATCGCCTCGAGCAACGGCGGATTCGCCACGCGCCGGATGCCCGCCTCGATCCACGCCTGGGGGATGCCCGCCGTCGGCTCGGCGTGCAGGCCGATCACGAACAGGGGCAGCGCCACCACCAGCCCGGCCAGCGGCCCGGCGACGCCCACATCGAACAGGGCGCGGCGGTTCATGAGCGGGCTTTTGATCAGAATCACGGCGCCCAGCGTGCCCAGCGAGTTGGAAACCGGCAGCGGGATGAAGAACGGCGGCGTGACCTTGACGCCGTGCAGCCGGGCGGCGACGTAGTGGCCCATCTCGTGAATGCCCAGGATCGCCAGCAGCGTCAGCGAAAAGGGCAGCCCGTCGCGGAGCGCCGGCCAGAGGATGGGCGTGTTCCAGTCGCGCAGGGCCCCCCAGGTTTCGCGCGGGGGGATACCGGTCAGCGCCGCGCCCATGACGGTCGTCGTCACCATCGTGATCAGCAGCAGCGCAAGGTGCAGCCACCAGCGGGTTTTGATCCCGCGCTCGGGGATTTTGCCCTCGACGGCGAGCACGGCTTCTTCGTCGCGGTCGCGCTGGAGCATCGGCGTGAAGCCGAGCCGCTCGAAGCGCTGGCGCAGGGTGTCGAACGCGACGTTGGGGGGGGCGGTCAGCCTGCCGCGAAAGATGTAGACCTTGCCCACGCCGCGCTGGAAGCTGTGCTGCTCGCCCGCGATATCCATGACGCCATCCAGCGCGTCGCGCAGGCGGAGCAGTTTGGGATCGACCGCAGGTTGAGGGTCATCGGGGCCGCCCGGTGACGGCGTTTGAGAACCGGAGAGCTCAGAATAGGTTTCGGAAAGACTCATAAAATCCTGCTTTACTGGATGCCCTCAGAGTATAGCAGCATGGGCAGGGGATACCACACGGCGAGGGGACGTCAGCGCCCCCTCGCGAATGGGATGCAGCGCGGCTTAGAGCTTGGGCAGGACGATCGTTTGCTGGCCCTGGTACTTGCCCTTCTTGTCCGCATACGACAGGGTGCATTCCTCGTCGGCCTCGAAGAACAGCACCTGGGCGATGCCCTCGTTGGCGTAGATTTTGGCGGGCAGGGGGGTCGTGTTGCTGATTTCCATCGTGACGTACCCTTCCCACTCCGGCTCGAAGGGCGTTACGTTGACGATCAACCCGCAACGTGCATACGTGCTTTTCCCCAGGCAGACGGTCAGCACGCCGCGCGGAATGCGGAAGTATTCGATGGTCCGGCCCAGCACGAACGAGTTGGGCGGGATGATGCACACATCCCCCTTGAAATCAACCATCGACCGCGGATCGAAGTCTTTGGGATCGACGATGGCGCTGAACACGTTGGTGAAGATCTTGAACTCGTCGGCGATGCGGATGTCGTACCCGTAGGACGACACGCCATAGCTGATCACCCCGTTGCGCACCTGCGACTCGACGAACGGGTTGATCATGCCCTGTTCGAGCGCCATTTTCTTGATCCAGTGGTCGGGTTTCAGTCCCACGATGTCTCTCCTCGCTTCTTCATGGCTAGCTGATTCCTCGGTGCGCGCGGTTTACATGACCTCGGGTGCGGACATGCCCATCAGCGTCAGCAGGCGGCGGAAGACGATCTGCGCGGCGCGATACATCCGCAGGCGCGCGCGGGCCACGTCTTCGGGCACGTCGCCGTGCATCACGCGCACCTCGTCGTACATGGGGTGGAACAGGCGGGCCAGCTCCAGCGCGTAGAACGCCAGTTTGTGCGGGGCCAGCTCGTCGTACGCCTGGAGCAGCACTTCCGGCGTTTCGAGCATCTTCCGCACGAAGGCGCGCTCGCGCTCGCCGAGCAGGCTCAGGTCCGCGCCGTCGTCGGTTACGCCGCGCTCGGCGGCCTGGCGGAAGATGCCCGCACAGCGCACGTGCGCGTTCTGGATGTAATAGACCGGGTTTTCGTTGGCGTGCTGGCGGGCCAGGTCGAGGTCGAATTCCAGGTGGCTGTTCGGGCTGCGCGCCAGGATGAAATAGCGCACGACGTCCGCGCCCACGTCGTCGACCAGCTCGTCCTGCGTGACGAACTCGCCGCGCCGGGTGCTCATCTTGCGCTGCTCGCCGCCTTCGACCAGGGTCACGAACTGGTAGAGGACCACGTGCACCGGCGTGGGATCGTACCCGATCGCCTGCAGGCCGCGCGCCACGGTCTGCGCCTCGATGATGTGATCGGTGCCCAGCACGTTGATCAGGTAGTCGAAACCGCGCTCGAGCTTGTCGACGTGATAGGCGATGTCGGGCAGCGCGTAGGTCGGCTCGCCGCTGGACTTGACCAGCACGCGGTCTTCCTCGTCGCCGAGCGCGGTCGAGCGGAACCAGACGGCCTCTTTGGCATCGGGCGGCATCTTGGCGCGCTCTTCCTCGCTGGCCCCCTCGCGCACGATTGCGCGGTAGATGTAGCCGCGCTCTTCGAGCTGGTCCAGCACACGCCACACGCTGCCGTTTTCGTAGAGGCTGTTTTCGTTGAAGAACGTGTCGAACCGGATGTTGATCCGGCCCAGGCTGCGCTCGATCCAGACGAACATCGCTTTTTCGGCTTCGTCCTTGAAGCGTTCCCAGGGCTCGTCTTGCAGCGCGTCACCGTGATCGGTCACAAGCTGGCGCGCCACGCTCACCAGGTACTCGCCCTGGTAGCCGTCTTCGGGCAGTGGGACATCGCGGCCCAGCGCCTGCAAATAGCGCGCCTGCAGGCTCTGGCCGAGCACGCGCATCTGGCGGCCCGCGTTGTTGAAATAGTACTCGAGCTGGACGTCATACCCCAGGGCGCGCAGCAGGTTCGCCATGGTGCTGCCGATGATACCGTTGCGCGTGTGGCCGACGGTCAGCGGGCCGGTCGGGTTGGCGCTCACACATTCGACCTGGGCGGTCTTGCCGCGCCCGATGTCCAGCGCGAACACGTCCTCACCGGCGGCGATGATCGCCTCGATCTGGTTCAGCACCCACGCGTCAGACAGGCGGATGTTGATGAAGCCGGGCGGCGCCGCCTCGACGCGGTCGATGTAGTCCGGCGCGGCGGCATGGCGCGCGATCGCCTGCGCGATGTCCAACGGTTTGCGGCGCGCGGCCTTGGCGAGCTGCATGGCGACCGGGCTGGCGAAATCGCCCAGCTCCGGCTTGCCGCTGCGCTGGACGGGCACGCTTTCGGGAAGGTCGAATTCGGGCAAATCACCCGCTGCCTGGGCGCGCTGGATGGCGTCGCGGAGCAGGGTGGCAAGGTGCGGAGGTATCAGGTTCACGAACAACACTCCTCGGCAGAACAGGCGGTTGGATGCAAAAACACCGCGCCATTGTAGCACATTTTGACCGCCGCGCTCAGGCCAGGAGTCATCGCGCGGCGGCGGCCTCGATCACGCCGTCGGGGCCGAGCGGCACGCGCGTTTCGCAGTCCAGGCAGCGCCACCCGCCCGCGACCGGCACCATCGCGATGGCGGCGCAGCGCGGGCACTGCCAGATCTCCGCCAGGGGGAGCGGCCCGGCGGGCGGCGCGTAACCGGGCTTGGTGGCCCACACGATCCGGTAATCGACCTGCCAGGGATCGATGGCGACGTACTCCAGGCCGAAGTCCTCGCGCAGCAGGCGCTCGAAGCGGTCGTGAGCGAAGGTGTGGCCGGGCATCAGGCGGGCGTCCAGCCCCTGGCGATTGGTGAGCACCAGCAGCCCGCCGGGGCGCAGCACGCGCACCTGCTCGCGCAGGACGGCGAGGGGGTCCATCATGAATTCGAGCGCCTCCAGGCACGTCACGAGGTCGAACGTGTCATCGGGAAACGGCAGGCGTTCGGCGGGGTGGTGCATCAGGGCGGCGCGCGCGCCGAACGGGGCGAGCTTCCCGGCGGCAACGGACAGCATCTTGCGGCTGAGGTCCAGGCCGACCACGCGCCCCTGGAACGTCGGCTGTTCGAGCAGGGCCAGCGGCACCCGCCCGGTCCCGGTGGCGACGTCCAGGGCCAGCGGCGCGTGGATGTGGGGGATGCGCTGTAAGATCGGCTCCGCCAGATAGGTGTGTTCGGTTTCGGGATCGAACTGTTTGATCCCGTCGTAGCGCCCGGCGTAGACGTCGTACAGCCAGATCACCGTCCGGCGGCCCAGGAACACGCCCTCGGTGCGGATCAACAGCAGCCAGGCCAGCCCTGCCGCCAGCGCCAGCCCCACGCCGATCGCGATCACCCACGCCATCAGCCGACCACGATGCCCAGCAGTTCGCTGGTTTGCGTCGATCCGTCCGGCATCTCCGCGACGCCCTGGATGTGCCCGGAGCCGCCGGTGATGACGCCCCAGGTGATCGCCGCGCCATCGGCGGGATTCAGGTCCGAGCCGATGGTCTGGGCCTGGAAGCCGGTCCCGGTGCCGGTGGGCGCTAGCGTGAAGTCCACGCGCAGCGCGCCGGCGGGCGCGTCCGGCCACGCGATGGTGACCGTGCTGCCGGGGGCCAGCCGGGTGAAGCCGCTGTCCTGGCCCAGCACCGGCGAGATGGTGAGCCGGTTGCGCTGGCCGCCGGGCGGGACGAAGTTCGGATCGTAGCGGATCGAGAAGACGGTGCTGGCGCGCTGCGCGACGTCGTTACGCGCGATGGCCTGGAAGGTGTAATTGCCCGCAGCCGGGAAGCTGTAATCGACGAACGCGCCATCCCAGGGATCGGCATCCTGGCCGATGAAAATGGCCGGGCCGCCCGCCGGGTCGTTGACGTAAAAATCGACCGTGTCCGCGTTGTACACTTCGCCGGCGTTGATGCGCACGGCGTCGGAATACGTCACCGCCACGCCGATGGCGTCCAGCCAGAAGGGTTGGACGGTCAGGTAGTCGGTGAACGAGGGCTGGTTCGGGTCCTGGGTGGCGGCTGGGGTCTGGGTGGCCGGAGGCGCGGGGACGTACAGCCGCTGGCCGACGAAGATCAGCCCGGTGTTCGACAGGCAGTTGGCGCTGGCGAGCTGGGCCACGGTCGAGCCGACGCGCTCGGCGATGCCGCTGAGGGTGTCGCCCGCGACGACCGTGTACAACGGCCAGGAGGTCTGGGGCGTGCAGTTGGTCAGCGTCGGGGCGGCGAGCGTCCGGTTGATCACCGCGGCGCCGGTGGGGGTGGGCGTGGCGGTGACGATGACGAACTGCGTCGTGGCGGTGCTCTGGGGGCTGGGCGTCAGCGCGGGCGGCGTGGACGTGGGGAACGTTGTCGGGACGGGCGTCGCGTCGCTGCCGCCGCTCAGGTTGCAGGCGATCGCGGCGAGCACCAGCGCGGCCAGGGCGACCAACCAACGGGCGGAACTGCGGGACGTGTTCTGCATGGGAGTCTCTCCTCGGCGCAGAGCTTCACGATAGGGCTAACGGCGCGCTGCCATTCCGCTCGCCGCCGCGCTGTCTGTGATCGTGCAGCGCCTATTATATCAGGATCGCCCGCCTTGGCAGATGCTCGTCACGCTGCTAAAAACAGAACGAAGACACACAGCGACGGAGGGTGAAATCGTGCAACAGACCGAGACTTGGCTGGCCTACCGCGTGCCCGAGCCGGGCTACCTGCGCATTCAGGGCGCGGATCGGGCCGATTTCGTCCAGCGGCAGACGACCAACGACGTCCGGCAGTTGGGGCCGGGGCGCTCGCTGCTGACGGTGCTGACGTCGGCTACGGCGCGCATTCTGGACGTGTGGCAGTTGGTGCCCGAGCCGGACGGGATCGGCGTGGTGACGCTGCCCGGTCAGGGCGCGGCCACGGCGCGCTATCTTCAAAAACGGATCTTCTTCATGGACAAAGTCACCGCGGTGGACGAATCGAGCCGGTTCGCGCAGTTCCGGATCGTTGGGGCGGCCCGTATCCCCGGTTTCGCCGCCATGCCGGGGGCGGGCGCGATCGCCGAGGGAGAGATCGGCGGCGTCGCGGCGCGGGCCATCGGGCTGGCGCCCGCGCTGGGCGGTGGCGCCCTGCTGCTGGTGGAGGCGAGCGCGGGCGATCCCCTGGCGGACCAGCTCGCCGCGGCGGGCGCGCGCCTGCTCGCGCCGGAGGCTTACGAGACGTGGCGCGTCGAGCAGGGGCTGCCCGGCCCGCAGGGCGAGCTGACCGAGGATTTCACGCCGCTGGAGGTCGGGCTGAGCGAGACTGTATCGGGCGAGAAGGGCTGTTACACCGGCCAGGAGATCATCGCGCGCCAGATCACCTACGACAAGGTGACGCGCGGGCTGGTGGGTGTGGTGCTGGAGGGGCCCGCCGCGCCCGGCGACACGGTGGAGGTCGAGGGACGGCGTGCAGGGACGATCACGTCGGCGATCGAGTCGCCGCGGCTGGGGCCGGTGGCACTGGCGGTGCTCAAACGTCCGCACAACCAGCCCGGCACACCCGTCACCGTGCTTCACGAGGAGCAGCCCACAGCGGGCACGGTGTCGGCGCTGCCGTTTGCCGAGCGCGCCGGCGGCTGAAACGAAACGAGGCCGCGCACGCGCGCGGCCTCGCCAATTTCGTCCGAAACCGGACTCAGTGGCAGCCGCCGCTGCCGCAGCCACACCCGCCGCCCGCGTCGGCAGCGGCGTCCTCTTCGCCGGTGCGGAACGAGTGGCCGCAGCCGCAGGACGACACCGCGTTGGGATTGTTGATGGCGAACCCGCCGCCCATCAGGCTGTCCACGTAATCGATCTCCGCCCCCTGCATGTACATCAGGCTGGTGGGATCGATGATCAGCCGAATGCCGTCGGACTCGACGATGTTATCCTGCGGGTAAATGTTCTCTTCGAAAGCCATGCCATACGACAGGCCCGAGCAGCCGCCGCCCTGCACGAACACGCGCAGCCCATGATTGGGCAGGTTGCGCTCGGTGAGCAGCTCGCGCACCTTGTCCGCGGCAGTGGGCGTCATCGTCAGGATGGGGGCCTCGACTCCGGCTGGGGTCAGTGGTATGTCGGTGTGAGTAACGTCAGCCATCATGTTCTCCTAAAATATGGGTGCTTCTGCGAACTGCCTTTATTATGGCATAGTTTAGCAAGCCTGTCTAAAAGAGTCAATTTGGACGACGAAAATTAACTTTATTCGGCGCGGCGGGGCAGCCCCACCAGCAGCGCGACCGGGCCCGCCAGCAGCAGCCACAACGCCGCGCCCAGCCCGGCGACCTGCGCCACCGCGCCCAGGCCCAGTGGAATCAGGCTGCCGGCCAGGCCGCCCACGTTGTTGACTGCCAGCGCCGTGCCGCTCTGGTTGGGCATGGCGGCGTAGAGCTTCGCCATCAAGATGGCGTACCAGCCCGCGTTGAGCAGCCCCAGCGCCCCCAGCAGTGCCAGCTTGATCGCGAACCACGGCGCGAGCAGGAACGCCGGGAAAACGATCAATACCACGGCGGCGCTAACGCGCAGGTAGGCCAGGCCGGGGACGCGCTCCAGCAGGGGGATGATCAGGAAGTCGCCCACCAGGCCGACGCCCGTCCACACGGCGACCGCGAGGCTGGCCTGCGACGCGGTGAGGCCGACTACGTCCACGAAGTACAGCGCCAGGAAGCCGTAGAGAACGTCCAGCATCAGGTCGGAGAACTGGAGCAGCGCGATCCAGCGCAGCACGTCGCGCCGGCGCAAGGCTCGCAGCGCCTGCCGCAGCCCGTCGCGGAAGGTCAGCGGGGCAGGATCGTCACCCGGACCGGCGCTCGCGCTGCGCTCGTCCGGCGGGTGGCGGTGATTGGGATAGCGGTGGCGGTACGCCGCAGCGGCCAGGACGAACGTCAGGGCGGCGAAGACGGCGAACAACTCGCGCCACGTCCCGCCCGCGAGCATGGCCGCCCCCAGGGTGAGCGGCCCGGCGACGACGCCGACCGATCCGGCGAAAGTCCAGCGGGCCATGTTGTGCTCGCGGCGGGCCGGATCGTGATCCATCAGCGCGGCCTGCGAGACGCTCACGAACGCGCCGGACGCCGGGTACTGCACGGCGAAGGCGAACATGAGCGCCCAGAAGTGATGGCCCGCGGCGATCAGCAGCAGGGTGAGGCCGAAGACCACGCCGCCGCCGACGATTAGCACGCGCCGCCGCCAGATGTCGGCCAGGATGCCGAGGAACGGCTCGACCAGGGCGGCGACGATGCCCGGCACGCCGAGCAGCAGGCCGATCTGCGTGTAGGTCAGCGCGAAGTCGTCGCGGATCAGCGGCCACGCGGCTTCGCGCGCGCTGAAGACGAATTCATCCAGGAATTCGATGCACAGCAGGGTGATGACGAACCGGTCCAGATGGCAGGTGATGCTTCAATAGAAAGGGCGTCGCATGGGGCACTCTCTCAGGCTGGCTCGATCTCG
>JAHDLB010000007.1 GCA_018432315.1 Anaerolineae bacterium | reverse complement strand
GACGGACATCATCAACGGGATCAAGGAAGGGGTCATCGACGCGACGGTTGCCCAGCGTGAGTACGACATGGGCTACAAGTCGGTCGAGCTGATCTACCGGATGGCTGTCGAAGGTGAAGACGCCGCGTTCGAGGCGATGGGCGTCGTCGACGGTGTGATCGACACCGGCGTGGACGTGATCACGCCCGCCACGCTCAAGGACTACGAGGCCAGCCTGGACACCAAGGGCATCCCGCACGAGTGGGATACTGAGGGCTGGGAAGCGCCCGAATAAACCGGTAACTGATTTCCACAGTCAGCACAGGGGGCGGCCTCGCGACCGCCCCCTTGTCGTACGTCACGGTTGCTCGCCGGGCGGCCAGTCGCGCGGCGGTGGGCCATCGTACGCGTGATCGGTCGGGTGAATGGGGCGCACAGGCCGCTCGCGCGTCGCCTCCTCGTGGATGTGCGCGACCAGCCCCGGCACCCGCGCCATGATGAAGAACGCGTTGGCGAGTTCGGGCGCGAGGCCCAGATCGACCAGCACCGCCGCGATCGCGCCGTCCACGTTGACCGGCAGCGCGCGCCCGGCCTGCTGTGCGAAGGCCGCCGCGATGGCGCGCATGGCGCGCCCGCCGCCCGCCGCGATCCCGGCCTCTTCGGCCAGCGCGAACAACCGCGCCGCGCGCGGGTCGGCGCTGTGGATGCGGTGTCCCAGGCCCGGAATACGCCGCCGGCTCTGCCGGTACGCGCCGGCCAGGGCGGCGGCTTCCTGTTCCAGCGCGGCGGGATCGCTCGCGGCCTGGACGAGTTCGAGGATCAGGCGCATGGCGTCTTCGATCGCGCCGCCGTGGTAGCGGTTGATGCTCAGAATCCCGGCGGCGATGGCGGCATTGAGCGGCGCGCCCGTGCTGGCCGCCGTGCGAGCCGCCAGCGTCGAGGGGGGCGTCGCGCCGTGGTCGATCGACGAGACCAGGATCGCATCCAGCAGCGGAATCGCGCTCTCTGGCGGCGGGCTCCCGGTCAGCGCGAGGTAGATCGCCCCGGCGAACGAGATGCGGCCCATCAGGTCCTCGATGCGATAGCCGCGCAGGCGGACCTCGTTGGGCTCGATCTGCGTGATGGCGGTCGTCCAATGGGTGTCGTTGGCGTTCATGGTGTTTCCTCCCGAAGCGGAACGCCCAGGCGTGCCAGCACGTCGCGCATGGCGCCTGGGATATCGTCGAACGCGTCGACGACCGTAACCCCGGCGCCGCGCAGCCGCTCGACTTTGCCTTCATACGTACCGCGCCCGCCCTCGATGATCGCCCCGGCGTGGCTGAAGCGCGTGCCGCCCCGCGCGCCCTTCCCGCCGATGTAGGCGACGATGGGCTTGGTCACCTCCCCCGCCTCGACCAGATCGGCGACCTGTTCTTCCTGCGAGGTGCCGATCTCGCCGAACAGCACGATGGCGCGCGTGGCCGGGTCGCGCTCGAACAGACGGACGATCGCCGGGTGGGGCAGCCCCACGACCGGATCGCCGCCGACGTGCACCAGTGTCGAGGCGCCGACCCCCGCCCGCGCCAGGTAATAGGCCAGGCTGGTGGTGATGCCGCCGCTGCGGCTGGTGATGCCGACCGGGCCGGAGAAGAACCACTCGCGCGCGCTGGCGGCCTGCCCGCCAATCATGCCGAGCACGCCTTCGCCCGGGCTGAGCACGCCCAGCGTGTTGGGGCCGACGAAACGCGCGCCCGCCCGGTCGGCGGCGTACACGATCTCGAGCACGTCGTAGATCGGCACGCGGTCGGGGACGATCACCAGCAGCTTCACCCCGGCGGCGATGGCTTCCAGGGCGGCGCTCTTGACCAGAGGCGCGGGGATGAACAGCACGCTCACGTCGACCGGCCCGGCGTGCTCCCACGCTTCGCCCACCGTGTCGAAAACGGGGACGCCCTCGACCGTCTGGCCGCCTTTACCCGGCGTGACGCCCGCGACGACCTGCGTCCCATAGCGGCGCATCAGCCGCGCGCGGGCGGTGCCTTCGCGCCCGGTGATGCCCTGCACCAGCACGCGTTTCGTCCGGTCAATCAGGATCGCCATCGGTCGCCTCCCCCGTCTGCGCGCGGCGGGCGGCATCCAGCCCGGCGATGGGCAGGTGGACGAATCCGCCTCCGTTGCCCTCGAAAAAGCACTCGATCTCGCAGGCGAGACACTCGACACAGCCGCCGCGCTTCGCCTCCTCGCGGGTGATGTTGAGCACGGGCACGTCGCCCTCCAGGGACAGGATGCGCGGCGCGCAGGTGCTGATGCAGATTTTGCTGGCACAGTCGCGGCAGCGCGCGTGATCGAGCGTGACGGTCCCCCCGGTCACCGTGTCGAACCGGTAAGGTTCCTGGGCCGGGCGCGGGCCGTAGGCCGGCGGCGCGTCCGCGGGCGGCGTCCGGGCGATCAGATCCCGCAGGCGAGCCGCGCAGAAGTCCGGCGAATCGTCCTTGCCGTACGCCTCGACCGGGGCGGGGATGCGCGCCCGCGCGCGCTCCAGGATCGCGATGGCCTGTTCCTCGGCGTTGCCGCCCAGCCGGATGACGGCGGGCACGGTCAGCGGCTCCTCGAGGAACGCCTTCACCAGCGCGCGGGCCGAGTGGTACTGTTCCTGGCTGGCGACGCCGCTCCCGCTGGCGAAGTAGCCGTCGATGCCCGGCTGGCTGAGGATGATCCGCGCCGCGCGATAGACCTTGCTGGCGGGCGGGTTGCCGCTGGTGTCCACGAAGTTGGCGAGGCGCAGCCCCTGGGCGCCCAGCGCGTCCATGCTCATCATGCTGCCGCCGCCGCCCGCGCCGTGAAAGCCGACGACCCCCTCGCCTCTGGCGAAGCCCTGCGCCATCTGGATGAAGAAGAACGTGCCCCGGTAGTCGCCGCGCTCGACGTCCCACGCGACGCGCTCCAACGGGGTGGGCGGGCGGTCCAGCTCGCGGGCGAAGGCGATCTCCAGGTCCGGCTGGCGATAGACGGCGTAATCGTCGATGGTGAAGCGGCAGTCCGCCGCCACCAGCCGCCCGTCGTCCGTCAGCGCCAGCGGGTTGATCTCGGCAGCGCGCGCGTCGAACCGGCGGGCCGCGTCGTACAGCCGGGGCAGCAGCCCGCCAACCTGGGCCAGCAGCGGGCCGCTCAGCCCGGCGCGGCGCGCCAGCTCGCGCGCCTCGAAGTCGCGCAGGCCCAGGCGGATGTCGATGGTGTGGCGGGCCACGCGGTCGGGATGCTCGCGCGCGATCGCCTCGATGCCCGATCCGCCCTGGCTGCTGAAGATCATCACCGGCGCGCGCGCCTGGTCATCGACGATCACCCCGGCGTAGAACTCGCGCGCGATAGCCAGCCGTTCCACGACCAGCACCTGCTCGACCGGGTGGCGGCCAAGTTCCATGCCCAGGATGGCCCGCGCCGCCTCTGCCGCGCCCGCGGCGTCCTCCGCAAACCGGATCGCGCCCAGCGCCGCGCGCCCGGTCACCCATGCCTGGGCCTTGACGACCACCGGCCCGCCGATGTCGGCGGCGATGCGCCCTGCTTCGTCCGGCGTGGCGGCGACCCCGCCGCGCGGCACGGCGATGCCCACCTGTTCCAGCAGCGCCCGGCTCTGGTATTCGTGCAGCTTCGCCACCGGTCAGCCGCCTCTCTGCGCCGTGACCGGGCTGAGGCGCACGCCATCATAGGCGGTGTGGCTGCCGTGCCACGTCGAAAGCCCGATCTGCCCGTGCCGGTAGGGCGCCGGATCGACCCATTCCAGCGCGGCGTGCCCGGCTTCGCCCGCCGCTTCCAGCGCCAGCCGGTCGCCGTGGGCGGTGAGGCGCACGGTGTAGCGCTCGCCGTGCCGCCAGGGGAAGGGCGCCGCCGCGACGCGCTCGACCTGCTGGCCGGTCTTGCGATAGAGCGCCAGCGTCCCGTCCGGCCCCAGCCCGCCCGCGTAGGAGCGCAGCGCCCCCTGCACGCGCACGTTGACGTTGTGGTAGTCGCCGATCAGCGGGATGACGCCCGCCTCCAGCCGGTAATCGCGCCACGCGATGTCGCCAGTATACGTCTCGCACAGGCCGGGGCCGCTCCCGTGATAGCGCGCCCCGTCCTCCAGCCGCCAGTAGCCGCGCAGTTTGGTCCACTGGCTGATGGCGCTCCCCTCGGCGCGCTCGCGAGCGAAGTCGATGAGGTAGTCCGGCGGGCCGGCCCAGTCGAGGCTCCGCAGGGTGAGCGCGCCGGTCTCCCATGTCTCGCCCAGGTTGCGCACGATCACGCCCACCTGCGACAGGCACGCCCCGTCCAGGCGCGGGATCGTCCAGGTGAGCGTCCTCCATTGGCCGGGCGCGAGCGCCTGCCCGATCGACTGGTGCGGCTGGCCGCTGTGGTCGTCGTGGACGTACAGGCTGGCGCGGAGCGTTGGGGGCGCGTCCGGCGGCACGAAGACCTCCGCCGTGACCGTCTGGCCCGGCACGATCAGCGGCGTGAACGTCGCGCCGTAGTAGTTGCTGCTCAGCTCGGCGGGCCGGTAATAGGTCCGCGTGAAGAGGCGCAGCTCGCCCTTCTTGTTGAGCTTGCGCACGCTGGCCTGCAGCCCGCTGGAGTCGCCGGCGGCGTTGGACTGGCGGATCTCGATCACCCGCCCGCGCGCGCCCTCGGCCTGGAAATTGCACGTCGAGCCGCGATAGCGGAAGTGGTAGCGCGGGCGCGGGGGGGTATCCTCCCCGGCCAGGGCGCGCCCCAACCGGCAGAACAGGTCCGCGCACTGGGGGATGGTGAGGATGTTGCGCGTCCCGATCACGCTGGCGGCGATCAGCAGGTCGTTCACCGGCTCGCGCCAGCGCCACGCGATCCCGTCCAGGCCCACCGCCACGCCCAGGATCGCGCCGGCGTTGCCAACGTTGCAGTCGGTGTCCCACCCGGCCATGTTGGCGATCTGGATCGTGCGCGAGAAGTCGCCGCCGCCATAGGCCAGCGCCATCACGACGACGCCCGCGTTGGGGATGATGTGCACCTCGCCGGGGTAGCGGTCGTAGCCGAAGTGGGCCTCGAGGTGCGCGTAACAGGCACGCCAGTCGTCCGGCTGCTGGTGGTAGAAATCGACCATGGCCCGGACGACGCGCGCGTATTCGCTGTCCGCGGGGATCAGCGACAGGCCGGTGTCGATCAGCCGCAGCGGGTCGGATTCGGCGAAGGCCGCGCTCACCAGGGCGGCGATGAAGCGCCCGCCGTAGATGCCGTTGCCGTCGTGCGAGACGCTCGACGCCCGTTCGGCCAGGTCCGCCGCCAGCGCCGGATTGCCGGGCGCGACCAGCCCCCAGATGTCGCTGAAGATCTGCCCGCCGATCTGCTCGGCCAGCGCCGCGCCGTTCTGCGCGATCGATCCGCTGCGCGGCGCCGGGATGCCGCTGGCGAGGTTCAGGTAGGCGGTGTGCTCGGTCGAGACGCCGTAGCCGCCCCACCACAGCGTGCCCTGCTGGTCTCCGAGGTAATTCAGCCACGCCTCGGCGATCTGCCGGGCGGACAGATCGGCCCCCGCGCCGCTGTCTTCCAGCGCCCGGATCAGGATCATGGGTAGGGCGGTGTCGTCGTCGGGCTTGAACAGCTTGCCCGGCGCTTCGTTCAGGTACCCGTCGATCGCGCCCAGGTTGCGGTTGATGTCGTCGTAGGTCCAGCCTTCGAGCGGGGCGCCGAACCGCACGCCGATACACTTGCCCAGCCACCCCGCGTAGACCCGCTCGTCATAGTCGGGGGGGATCGTCACCAACGTCATACGTTCACCTCACCGTGATACCCGCTGTCATGCGAACGCCCCCCGCCCAGGTCGCGAGCGAGGGGCGTTCGAAAGTCGAAAAAGCGTGTTAGAAATCGTAGCTGTCGTCCAGGCAGAACTGCGCGTTAGCCGTTTCTTCGGCCAGCATCGACTCGAGATCGCGCTCGCCGTTCTGAATCCAGCGCACGCGCACGTTGTCGAACGCGGGATAGACGCAGTCCCAGAAGTACTGCGAGCGCAGGTAGTTGGCGACGCGCGTCTCCTTCACCAGTTCGGCGTAGGCCACACCCAGGATCGGGTCCTGGTCCCAACCGAGTTCCTGCCACACCCCAGGCCCGTTGGGCGGCCAGATGCCCGCTTCGGCGGCCATGCGCTGGGCTTCCGGCCCGGCCAGCCAGTCGAGGAACGCCCAGGCGGCTTCTTTGTGCCGGCTGCCGGTCCACATATAGTGGGCGTAGGCGTCCGTCCAGGCGATGCCCTCGGAGTTCTCGTCATAGCGCGGCGGCGCGACGACGCCCCATTCGAACTCGGCCTGCTCGTTCAGCGCGGGCAGCTCCCAGTTGGAGATCGACTGCATCGCCACCTTGCCGGACAGGAACACCAGCTCGCCATACTGATCCTGCAGCTCGGCGGGCGCGGCAACCTGGTCCTCGGTCACCAGCTCCAGGCAGAAGCGGAACGCTTCCGCGGCTTCGGGTGTGTCGAGATAGCCCGCCACGTCGCGCCCATCCGGGCTGATGACGTCGGCGCCCAGGTTGAACGAGAAGGGCGACCACAGCATGCAGCCTTCGCCACCGGCGATCGCGCCGACGCCGTACTGGTCATTCTCGCGGTCGGTGAGCTGGTTGGCGATCGCGCGGTACTCGGCCACCGTCCAGCCCGCTTCGGGGTAGGGCACGCCTGCCGCGTCGAAGATGTCCTTATTGTACGCGATGAAGCCCGCCGAGGCTTCGCGCGGGACGCCGTAGTACCGGCCATCGTAGACCGTGCGGAGCTGGCCGATCGGGAACCAGCTTTCTGCCGGGTTGACGCCCGACGCTTCCATGTACGGCGTCAGGTCTTCCAGGAAGCCCTGCTGCGCCACGTCGGCGGCGTAGTAGGTCGTCCAGACGTCGGGGCCTTCGTTGCCCGCGATAGCCGTGGCGACCCGCGTGTTGAAGGCGCGGCTGGGGAAGAGCGAAATCGCGACGCGGATGTTCGGGTTGGCTTCCTCGAAGGCGCGCGCCAGTTGGAAGTGCAGGTCGCGCGTGGCTGCCGTGTCGCGCCCGCGCTCCGTGCTCCACCAGGTGATCGTCACGACCTCGTCATCCTGGGCCTGGATGGCGCCCAGCGGGACCAGCAGCGCCGCGATCACCAGAAAAACGATCCATGTGTGCTTCTTCATGTCTTGGTATCTCCTAACCATTAATCGATTGCCGGAAATTTCGTCAGGTTGTCGTTGCCAGAGTCGTTTTGCTCGCCGCACACCTCCTCTCGACTGGTTCGTGCTGATGGCGCACACAACTTCGTGAGATTGTCTGCTATCCTTTCAGGCCCTCGACCGAGATGCCGCCGATGAGTTGTTTCTGGGCGAAGAAGAACAGGATCAGCGGCGGGATCATCGCCAGGACGGACCCGGCCATGAGCAAATTCCAGTTGGTTTCGCGCGCGCCCTGGAAAAAGCTCAGACCGAGCGAGACGGTGAACATGTCGGGATCGTTGAGGTAGATCAGCGGCTGGAGGAAATCGTTCCACACGTCGATGAACGTGAAGACGACCACCAGCATCAGCGCGGGGCGCGCCAGCGGCAGGATGATCCGCCAGAAGACCGCGAAGCGGCTGGCCCCGTCGATGTACGCCGCCTCGTCCAGGTCGAACGGAATGCTCATCATGTACTGCCGGACCAGGAAGATCAGGAACGGGCTGCCGGTGAAGGCGGGCAGGATCAGCGGCCAGTACGAGTTGATCATGCCCAGCTTGGAGAACATGATGAAGCGCGGCACCAGCGTCACCTGGTACGGGATCATCAGCGTGGAGAGCATCACCAGGAACAGCACGTTGCGGCCCGGAAAGCGCAGCCGCGCAAAGCCATAGGCGACCAGCGTCACCGAGACGAGGTGCCCCGCGATGTTGGCGAACACCAGGAAAAACGTGTTGAGATAAAACCGGCCAAACGGAACTTCATCGAATACTTTCGCAAAGTTGTCCCACTGGGCGGGCGCGGGCACCCACTCAGGCGGGATGGCGAACGTCTGCTGCGGCGACTTCAGCGCGGTCGAGAACATCCAGTAGAGCGGGATCATGAACAGCGCGGACAGCACCATCAGCACGGTGTAGCCGGAGACGTTGTTGAACCGCTGCAAGCCGCGCAGGCCGAAGCGGGGCAGGTGGCGGGTGATCGTCATCATTTCGTCCTTTTCCGCTCGGCTTCGTAGTAGACCCAGTATTTCGAGCTGCGAAAGACCAGCAGCGTGATGATCATGATGAACACGGTCAGGATCCAGGCCAGCGCCGAGCCGTAACCCATGCGCATCGATTCGAACGAGCGGTTGTAGATGTACAGCATGTAGAACAGGCCGGACTGGAGCGGGCCGCCGCTGCGCCCGGCGGCGATGAACGCCGGGGTGAACGTCTGGAAGGTGCCGATGAGGCCCAGCACGAGCTGGAAGAAAATGGTGGGGCTCAGCATGGGCAGCGTGATCCGCACGAACTTTTGCAGGCGGTTCGCGCCGTCCACCGAGGCGGCTTCGTACAACTGGTTGGGGATGTTCTGCAGCCCGGCCAGGTAGATCACCGCGCTGCCGCCCACGCCCCACAGCGACATCATGATGATGCTCGGCAGCACCCAGTCCGGATCGCTGAGCCAACTCGGCCCGTTGACTCCCAGCCAGCCCAGCATGGTGTTCAGCAGGCCATAGCGCGGGTTGAGCACCCACACCCACACCAGCGAGCTGGCGACCTTGGGCACGATGTACGGCATGTAGTACATCGTGCGAAACACGCCGATGCCGCGCAGTTTCTGGTTGAGCACGACGGCGATCAGGATGCCGAAGATGACCTCCAGCGGCAGGTAGAACGCGGCATACTTGAGCGTCACCGTGACCGCTTTGCGGAAGAAGGGGTCCTGCGTGAAGATGCGCTCGTAATTGTCCAGGCCTACCCATTGCGGCGTGCCCACGATGTTCCAGCGGGTGAAGCTCAGGGCGAACGAGGCCAGGATCGGGCCCAGGAAGAACACGAGGAAGCCGATGATCCACGGCGAGATGAACAGGTAGCCGGCGAGCGCTTCGCGCCGCTCGCTGGGCGAGAGCTGCGTCCAGGCGCGCGGGAGTCGTCGGGCGAGCGCGCTCATGAGGTGCTCCGGGGGGCGCTGTTCGCCGGCAGCGCCAGGTTGACCAGCGCCTCGGCCAGGTCGATCACATCTTCGTTGCGGGCGAAGCGCAGGCTGACCCCGCTGGCGACGCGCACCTGCTGCGCCCAGCGATCGGGAATGACGTCCAGGCCGTGCCGCGCACCGGACAGCGCCCCGACGATGGCCGCAATACTGTCGGCGTCGCGCCCAAAATTGCAGGCCCAGAACATGCCCTGCCGGAAGTCCCCGCCCGTCATGCGCAGGATGCCGAACACCTGCGGGATCGCCTCGGCGCTCATCGAGTGGACGGGCGTCCACAGTGCGGTGTGCAGCGGCTCCCACGCCTCGTGGATGTCGCTCGCCCGGTCGCAGATGTCCATCGCGCGGTCGAAGGCGCGCCCCAGCCAGCTATCGTCCGGGATCTGGCGGCGCGCGGTGTCGATCATCGTCTCCAGCGAGGCGTCCACCATGGCGACGGCGATGGCCGCCGCGACGGCCTGGGCGGCCCAGACGCCGTCCGCGTGGTGGCTGATCTCGGCGTCGATGCGCGCCAGCGCCGCGGCGCGTTGGGGATCGCCCGCGCACAGAATCCCGATCGGGCTGACGCGCATAGCCGCGCCGTCGTCGTTGTTCTGGACGTTGTCCACGCCGGAGAGGGGCGGGCGCAGGCCGCGCTTGATGTTCTCGACGGCGCCGTAGAGGGGCTTGCCGGCCCGGTCGAACACACCGCCCTGGTCGATGATGTGCGTCTGCCACGCGGTCAGCACCGCCTCGGGGGTCAGGTCGCCGCCGCAGTCCAGCAGCGCCCGCGCGGTGAGCAGGCCGAATTCGGTGTCGTCGGTGCTCCTGGCGCCGGGGTACAGGTCGGTGATGATCCCGTAGCGGCTGCGGTATTCGTCGCTGCGCCCGAGATCGCCCATGGCGTCCCCCACCGCGAGTCCGACCAGGCAGCCTTTGGCCTTGCTCAAAAACCGGGTTTTGTCGCGGAGCAGATCATCCCGCGTGCGCATACGTCCATCCTTTCGGTATGATACGCTGAATGGGAACGTTCCCCATTCGTCGCAAAAAACAATGCCTAACCGGGCGGCGCGGTCGTTTCACGCACCTGGAGCTCGCCCCGCAGCAGCACCTTGCGCGGAACTTCGGGCCGGTCCCCGCGCAACCGTTCCAGCAGCAGCGTCGCCGCGCGGACGCCGATCTCGTACTTGGGTTTGGCGACGGTCGTCAGCGGCGGGGACGTGGTGCTGGACGCGTCGATGTCGTCGATGCCGATGATCGACAGGTCGCCCGGAATGGCGACCCCGGCCTGTTTCGCGGCGATCAGGGCGCCGATGGCCAGCAGGTCGTTCCCGGCCAGCACAGCGGTCGGCGGCGCTGCCCCGGCCAACAACCGGCGCATGGCGGCGGCCCCTTCGGCCTGCGAGTAGGGGCAGCGGACCACCAGCGCCGGGTCGAACGGCAGATTGTGCCGCTGGTGCATGTCGATGTAGCAGTGATAGCGCGTGTCGGGGCGGCTGCGCTGCGAGATGCCCGCGATCAGCCCGATGCGCCTATGGCCGAGCGCGATCAGGTGTTCGAGCGCGGTGTCGACGGCACCGACCGAGTCGCTGCCGACCGAATCGAAATCGGGGTAGTCGTCGTCCGAGCCGAGCAGCACGGTGGGCGTGTTCAGGGCGCGCAGCTCGGCGTTGGCGATCCGGATCGGGTTGAGCACCAGGCCATCGAACCGGTTGCGGCGAACGGTTTGCAGGTGGACCAGCTCGCGCCCGGCGTCCCAATCGCTGTTCAGCAGCGCCACGGTATAGCCCTGCGCTTCGCACGTGTCCTGCACGCCGCGCGCGACCTCCGGCCAAAACGGGTTCATGATGTCCGGAATGGAGAGGGCGACCATCAGCGTCTGGTCGGTGCGGAGGCTGCTGGCGACGATGTTGCGCTCGTAGCCCAGCATCTCGATCGCGGCCAGGACGCGCGCGCGGGTCTTCTCGGCGACGCGCAAATCTTCGCCGTTCACGACGCGCCCGACCGTGGTCTTGGACACACCGGCCAGCCGTGCCACGTCCTTGATCGTCGGTTGCCTGGGTTTCGACACGATCCGCCTGCCTCTTCGCTGATGGGGAACGTTCCCATTTCCTACTATAGTATGCTAACGGCGCGCTGTCAATCCCCCCGCGCCCGCGATTCGTCGCGCCGGTGGAGAATCTCGCCCGTCAGGCGGTCGGGGGTGTGTTGTTCAGCAGACTTTCCAGGTGGGTTTTCACGCCCGGCCATTCGCGGTCGAGGATGCGGAACCAGGCGGTGTCGCGGCTGCGCCCCTTGACGATCATGTGGTTTTCCTGAATGCCTTCGAACTTGAAGCCCATGCGCAGCGCGGCCCGGCGCGAGCGCTCGTTGAGGGAGTCACATTTCCACTCGACGCGCCGGTACCCCAGCTCGAACGCGTGGGCGAGCATCAGGTAGGTCGTTTCCCTGTTGGCGTACGTGCGCTGTGCGATCGGGCTGTACCAGATGCTTCCCAGTTCGATCCGGAGGTGCTCCGGCGAGTTGTTCAGGTAGTTCGCCATCCCGGCGGGCTTCCCCGCCGCGAGATCGATCACGCAGTAGGGCAGGCCGTTGGGCGCGTCGATCTGCCGCTGAGCGTATTCCGCGAAGGCAGCGAGCGACGCGAACGGGCCGGAGAACATGTACCGCCAGACGAGGGCATCCGCGTCATACGCGCCGACCGAACGGCTGCCCCACGCGATCGGGCTGCCGTTCGAGATGGCGTAAAGTGGTTCGACGTGGCGCCGGACGTCGAGCGGATCGAGGCGGACGTGCGCGCCGGTTAGCGTCACCGGCTCCGGTTTCAGGGGCAGGCACGCCCGCCGGTCCAGAACGTCACCGGGCAGCGCGTCGGGCAGGTTTCCGGTCATGGGGCCATCGTCGCTTTCGTGTGCATGGCGCAACCCATCCACAGCGCCCGCCGGGCGCGTGGCGGCCCCCAACGGGGCCGGTATGGTTATACTCCAGCCGCCAGCGTTCGGCAACGGCGGCGACGATGACCCCAGCGCCCGTCAGCCAGCCGGATTCATCACCTGGCCCAGGAACAGGATCGAGCCGGTTTGCCGGTCGACGATCGTGTAGACGAACGGGCGGTCCAGGCGCAGCTCGATCAGTTCGACCTGCACCGGCGCGGAGGTGACGCCCACGATGATCGCGGTCGCTGCCGCCGCTTCCGTGCCCGCCTCGTCGACGCCGATGTACGCCTTGTGCAGCGCCGCCGAGACGAACAGATTCTCACCCACGGCAGCGGGATCGAACATGCCGCTCAGGTCGGCGCGCTCGCGATCGAACACGTCGGCCATCCCCATCGCCGCCAGCGACGCTTTCAGGTCGAGCGCGGACTCGAACTCCCAGCGCGGCATGGTGAGCCGGACCGTCTCGGGCGCCAGCGACTGGCGGATTGCGTCGAACCGCTCCGCGTCCAGGCCGGACCGGACCGCCTCGAACTGCCCCTCGTCGGGCAGCACGATCAGCATCGCCACGTCGCCGCCGAAGTACGGCAGCTCGACCGCCTGGAATCCCTCGCCCTGCATGTACCCGAAGGACTCCTGCTGGGACATCATCGGCACGGTGACCGTCGACCCATCCAGCAGCGTGAACGTGTCATCCTGAGTCGCGAACTCCTCGAACGGGTAGAGCCACGCGCCGTTGAAGTAGATCGCGTTGACCAGCACCATCCGCGTATCCGAGCCGATGGCGCCCGGCCCGAGCATGTCCCGAATCTTCTCCTTGGTTTCATCTTCGATCCAGCGGTTGATGTCCTCGCGGGCCCGGTCCGGCGTCGCGATGAAGTCCGCGAAGAACAGCCCGCCGCCGTAGAACTCGCGCACGAGGTCGATGTACGCCTCGCGGAACGGGAAATCTTGCTGGGCCCACAGCGCGTTGGCGATGTTGAGCTGGAGCCGCTCGCCGTCACCGCCCGCCGTGTCGCGCTCGCTGAGGTCGCTGAGCAGCGCGGCAAACGCCGGGTGCAGCTCGTCCTGCGCCAGCGGGTAGTGCATCGTGTCCGCGATCTGCTGGGCGGTGTCGGCGCGGGCGGCGGCCCACAGCATGCCGAACGCCTGCGAGATGCTGAACGGCGAGAAGATCAGGTTCGCGTCGTCCTGACCAGCCGCCTGCCGGTAGAAGTCGAACGCGAATGCGTTATTGCCCGCGACCAGCATGGTCGTATCGTCTCCCTGTGATCGGGCCGGCGCGGCACCGGCGGCCAGCGTTGCGGTGAGGATGCTCACCATCACCATAGCGATAAAAACCCGTCGAACGTACCGATTCATAGCAACGTCTCCTGTATCGTATACCTACACGATCAAGACGTTCGCCGGGGCCAAAAAGTTCCACTGGGGCGGGGCGTTTTTTGCGGCGCGAGGCGTGCGCGCCGGTCAGGCGAGCAGCAGGCGGATGCCCATGACGGATAGCAGCGCCAGCACGAACCGGTCGAACAGCCGGGGGCTGACCCGGTGGCCCAGGGCGCTCCCGGCCAGGATGCCCAGGACGATGGCGGGCAGCGCATAGCCGAGATTGCTCCACACGCCGGGGGTCAGTTCGCCGCCGACGAACCGCGCCGCCAGCGTGATCACAGAGTTGAAAAAGAAGAAGCCCTGCAGGTTGCTCTTGAACTCGTCCGGGTTCCACTCGCGGCCCCGACCGTAGATGATGGTCATCAGGCCGGGGGCGTTGTACGCGCCGCTCAGCCCACCCGCGCCCAGCCCGAACAGGTACGCCCAGCGCGGGCGCTCGGAGATGGGCCAGCGCCACCGGCTGGCCGACAGCGCCGCGTAGAGCAGCGTCACGATGCCCAGCGCGGGCAGCAGGATCGCCTCGTCGACGAGATGCAGCGCGGCCATGCCCAGCGGAATGCCGGGGATGGACCCGGCGCACAGCAGGAAGACCGTCTTCATATCGATCAGGCTGCGGTAGATGACCAGCATCACGAGCTGGAAGACGGTCCCGATGACGGTGACCAGCGGCACCGCGGTTTGCAGCCCCACGAGGCTCACCAGCGGGGCAGTGACCAGAAGGCCGAACCCGAACCCGACGAAGCTGTGAATGAATACGGCCAGGAATACGGCGGCTGCCACTAACACGATCGCGCTCGATCCTTGTCGACCGGCTGACCCGGCCCGCTAGCGGGCGTCATGCGGCCCGACCCACAGGCGCAGGCGGTCGTCCCAGCGCCAGCCGCCAGCGTTCACGTCCAGCGGAAGCTGCTCCCAGCTGGACCGGATGCGCGCGACGGTCTCATCCCAGGTGCCGATGCCGCTCAGCGAATCGGGCGCCTCGACGCTGAAGGCGCCCACCGCCGCGCCCGCCTGGAGCGTGTCGGGCGGGGCCAGCCCGCGCAGGAACGCCGCCAGGAAACCGGCGATCGCGGCATCGCCGGAGCCGGTGGTGCCCGCGACGCGCGCCGGGCGAAAGGCGGGCGTCCACAGTTCGCGCCCCCGCCAGGCGGCGATGTTCTCCGGCATGCCCCGGCCCCCACCACCCAGGTCCTCCGCCGTGCGCAGGTACGCGCCGGACGTCCCGCACTTGATCAGGACGATGCGCGCGCCGAGCGCCAGGGCTTTGGATGCCAGGGCCGGGACGTCCTCCGGCAGGTGATCGAGCGTGGACCGATCCGCTTCTCTGGCGAAGAACAGGTCGCGGTCGAGCATGTACAGGATTTCTTCGAAACTGGGCGTGAACACGTCCACGTAGGGCAGCGTGCCCGGCAGAATCGCCTGCCAGTCGATCCGCCCGGTTTCGCCATGGGGATCGGGCATCGCCATGTCGAGCGAGGTCGTCGCGCCCAGGTCCCTGGCCCGGCGGAAGATCTCGGCCAGGTTTTTCCCCCGGTCTGGATACAGGCTCGGCATGTGCGTCGGATAGCCGAAGTGCAGCAGCCGCGCCCGTTCGAGCAGGTCGAACCGGACATCCTCGATCCCGAACGACTGCGTGGCGCCCGAGCAGTGCAGAAACGCGCGATCCAGGCTGGTGGGGTTGATGATGACGGTGTGGGGCGTGGCGGCGCCGGCGGTCGGGATGAGGGCGTCGGCCAAGCCTGGGCCGTGCTTCTGCAGAAGCTCGATCACCAGCCGGCCAAACGCGTCATCCCCGATCTTGCCGACCAGCGCCGTCTTGATGCCGAGCCGGTTGAGGTTGATGCCCGTGTTCGGCACGCCGCCCCCGATGGCGATCACCGTCTCCAGGATCTCCGACATGCGCCCCGGCACGATCAACTGGCCGATCTCTCGCGCATCCTGCTTCTTGAACTGGGGAATGATGTCCAGGCACACGTTCCCGATCACTACCGCGTCGTACATGCTATCGATCTCTTTCTGGGCGGCGGGACAGGCTCCCGGCAACCGGGAACCCGCCCCACCAGGCCGGTCTATGGACTTGCGACGAGGCTCCGGGCGGCGCTAGAGCGGCAGCGCCTGGTACCCCTTGTGCCATTCGGCGTCGACGGTTTCGGGCTGGTAGAACGCCGTCCAGGGCGTTCCCGCCTCGGCATAGGTGCAGAGCCGGTTCATGCGCTGCGTGACGGTCGTGGTGATGAAGTCCTGCCGCGCCGCGTCGTCAAGCTGGGCGACCTCTTTCCAGATCGCGCGACCGGCCAGGAAGCCGCTCGCCCCCTGCTCGCACGCGATGCGAACCTGCGGATCGAACGTGTCGTAGTCCACGCCCGCGCTGAGCAGCACCCACGGGACGTCGACCGCGTCGCTGATCGCCCGGCACGCGTCGGCCCAGCCTGCCTGGTCCGTGTCGAAGCCGGCATCCATCGGGAACTCCAGTTTGAGCACGTCACAGCCGAGCTGGCTGAACCGGCGCGCCGTCTCGATCACGATCTCCGGGCGCGCCTTCGCGAATTCGGCGCTGCTCTTGTCCACGCCGGGGTCCAGGCTGTAGGACATCGGCTCGACGAAAATCGGGATGTCGTACGCGTGACACTGCTCGCAGATGTCGCGCATCTGCTGCTCGGTCCTGGCGGCCAGCTCGCCCGATTCCGGGTGGTAGAACACCAACAGCTTGGCGCCGGCGGCTCCGAATCGCTTGATTTTTCCCAGCGGCCAATCCGGATTCACGAAAATCTCGCGGGCGGTGTCGGTGCCTTTCCACCCGATGGCTTCCAGCGTCATGAGCAGGCCGACGCCGCGCGCCAGCTCCATCGCAGGCCAGAGCCCGTAGTACGGGTCGAGCAGCATGGCGCTGGCCGGGGGCGCGAGCGCCTGGGTGACTTCGCGCTTGATCTTGACGGCCTGTTCGTAGGACGTGTCGGGCGGGAGCATGTTGCGATAATCGCGCCGCTGGTCGAACGCCACGATCGTGAATTTCCCGTTGTCATCCGAGGTGGATTTCAGGCCGCGCCAACGACCCGGGGATAGAGTTCTGGACATGAGTTTGCTCCTTGCTTGGTGATGGCAACCGCGGATCGTCGCTGTTCGATCGCCGCTTCGCGCCGGTTCGCAAGCGGCGGGCCGGGCGTGATGGCTGGCGACCGGCCCCGTCATGACGGCGGCGCGCGATCCGAGTCGCTCAGGAATCAGTGTGCAATGGTCTGGCGTGTCACACCATATCCAGGGGCAGGGCAAAACCTGAAAGTTGTCGAGGTGGCAAGTTGTGCTGTGGAAGCTTGCTATGCTCATTATAGCCATCTTGTCCCATTTCGCAATAGTCCAACAAGCTTCCATCGCCGGATTGTTCGTGATGCCCCTGCAACTCGCCGCGCAGCGCCCGGCAGAGAACGGGCGCTTTTTCGCTGTGATCCCCGGCGAAATCGCGCCAAACACGCACCGAATCGAGCGTAGATCGCTTGACTCGCGTCCCGATTCGTGTTAGATTGAAAGTGTAATATTTGCATTCGATGAAAAATTTTGCATAGATAAGATATCCGATGGCTGCCAAAAATTCACAAAACCGGCGGTGGGCCAGGCCGAACGAAGACGAGCGCCAGCGCTTTTTGGCCGACGTCGCCGCCTTTTACTTCCACGATGGATTGACCCAGTCGGAGATTGGCCGGTTGATCGGGGTGTCGACCGCCATGGTGTCCCGTTTTCTGGCCGAAGCGCGCCAGAAAGGGATCGTCCAGATCAACATCCAATACCCGTTCGAGCTGGATACCGATCTCCAGGCCGAGCTGGTCAAACGCTTCAACCTGCGCACGGCGCGCGTGGTCGTCGTCGGCGAAGAAGACTCGCTCCGGCTGCGGCTCAAGCAGGTCGGGCAGGTGACGGCGCAGCTCATCCACACGCTGCTGAACGACGATTCGATCATCACGGTCGGTTGGGGCAATACGATTTACGAGGTCGTGAACGCGATGCCCCCGACTACCAAAAAGGGCATTCGTGTCGTGCAGGCGAGCGGCACCCTGGGCGGCACGGCTTCACCGACCGACAACTTCCACATCACCCAGGCGCTGGCCGAGCGGCTGAACGGCCAATCGTACCACCTGCACGCGCCGATGATCGTCAGCAGCCGCGAAATCAGAGACAGCCTATACCAGGAACCCAGCATCGCCGAAGTGATGGCCCTGGCACGACGGGCCGACATCATGCTCAAGGGGCTGGGGGTACCTTATCCCGAACATTCCAACATGTTCAAAGCCGGTTATCTGGATGCGGAAACACTCGCTAGCTTTCGAGAGGAGGGCAGTGTCGGAGATTTAGGGGCGCACAACTTCGATGTGTATGGGGTGCGCTGTGCTGTGGGACTTGCCGAACGTGTCATCGGCATCAGCATCGAGGATTCGATGAATGCCAGGCACGGCATTTTGCCGGCCATTGGCACGTTCAAATCCGCCGCCATAGTGGGGGCGCTGCGTACAGGGTGCTTGACTGCCCTGGTCACCGATCACATCACCGCTCAAGAGGTGATCAAGGTCGGCGACCAATACCCGTTACCGGGTTGATTGTCTCTCGTCTGCATGAAAGGCCAATGACACACCAATGAAAAGCGCGATGCAAAAAATCCTCAAGCCCGATGGCCGCGCCTTGATCGTCGCCATGGATCACGGGCGTGATTGGGGGCCACTGCCTGGAATCGAGGACCCGGCGGCGACGATCGAAAAAGTCGTCGACGCGGGCGCGGACTGCATTTTCACGACGTATGGGCTCGCCAAGCAGTGCGGCCACCTGGTCAATGGGCGAGCCGGGCTGATCGTCCGTATCGACGGCTACGCTTCGGCCTATCGCGAAAAGTGGCTGCATTACTCGTCTTGGCAGCAGTTGTACAGCGTGGAAGACGCGGTTCGTGTTGGGGCTGATGGAGTCATCGTGCTGTACTTCCTGGGCGCGCCGGGCGAGCCGGAATCGCTGCGCGTGACCGCCCAGGCCGCCGTCGAAGCGGACCGGCTGGGCATTCCGCTGGCCGTCGAGGCGCTGCCGTGCCCGTGCGAGGCCATCCCGGATCCCAGCGACACCAAGGCGATTGCCGCCGCGTCGCGCATCGCCGTCGAACACGGCGCCGACATGATCAAGTGCTATTACAACGGCAAGGACGACTACGCGTATGTCACCGAGACGAGCCCTGTGCCGGTGCTGATCGCCGGTGGGCCGGTGACCGAGACGCGGCTGGAAGCCCTGCAGATGGTCCGCAACGCGATGAAAGCGGGCGTGCGCGGGGTCTTCTTCGGCCAGAACATCTGGCGGTCGCCCGATCCGGTGGGCATGGTCAAGGCGATGTCCGCCATCATCCACGACGACATGGAGGCCGCCGAAGCGGAACAACGGTTCCTGCTCAAGTAAGTGAGGCCGGGCTGCTGCGCCTGGGTGGACGGGGCGCGGCAGATTCGGGGGGGATTTTGTGCGTATCAATTCGACTGGCAACCTGAGCGGTTCTTGATGAAGACTGTCACCACAGTTGACTGGAAGCAGGGGTACCGGTTCGCGCTGGAACGCGCGCAGCAGGCAGCCCGTAGCGAGTCGCGCGTGGCGTGCGGATTCACCAATAACGTCGATATCGTGGTGCAGGTCACGCCCGAAGCGGTGGCGTCGTTCCGCTCGCTGCCGCCCCGGTCCCTGACCGGGACGCTGCCCGCTGCCCTGAGACAGCCGGTCGATCTGGCGAACATGCTGCTGCACTGCATCGAGCGCGGGATCGGCGGTGAAGTGCCGGTGCAGGATGCGGCGATGGTGAACTGGATGCGCGCTCACTTCGAGGGCCCGCTGCAGATCGGCGGGACGGGCGCGCGCGCGGCGAATACGCTGGCGTCACTGGGCTTCCCGGCGCTCATGCACGTCACCGGGCTGTCCGCGTTGGAGGCGGAGCTGCACGAGTCGTCGGGGCGGCTGACCGTCGCGGCGGACCGGCGGCTGCTGCCGCCCAGGGCTGCGGCGCGTTCCGGCGACGACCCGATGTTTCACCACATCTTCGAATACCAGGCGGGCGTCCCGCTGGATTTCGGCGCGAGGAGCATCACGCCCACGCAGTCCAACCGGATCATCACCTCGTTCGATCCGCTGAACAAGATCGTCGAGCTGGACCCCGGTTACCTGTTGGCCATCGAGGATGCGCGCAACCAGATCGACCGCGTGCTGATTTCGGGCTTCAACCAGATGGCGCACCCCAGCCTGACACGGGCGCGGATCGCCAGCCTGGTCGAACACGTCCGGCGCTGGCGCGAGTCCCATCCCGTCCTGGTTCACCAGGAGCTGGCCGCCATCATCGAGCCGGAGATCGCCGCCGCGATTCTGGGCACCATGGTCTATCACGTCGACTCGCTGGGCCTGAATGCCGACGAGATCCCGCTGCTGGCCGCGGTGCTGGACAGGCCGCCGCCCCAGACCATCGCCGAGCAGGTCGACGTGCTGGCGCGCTTCAAAGCGCGCGCCGGGCTGGGCCGGATCAACCTGCACACGGGGGCGTACTGCCTGACGGTGACGGATTCCGACCCGGAAGACGAGCGCGCGGCGCTGCTGTTTGCGGCGTTGGTGGCCGGCGCGCGCGCCGCAACGGGGACCTATCCCTCGCTCAGCGCGCTCGACGCCCTGCTGGACACAATCACGGTGCGCCCGGACACGGCTCAACACGAGGAACAACTGGCGCGCCGCTACGAGCTTCGGGACGGTATCGGGCATTGCCAGGCGGGGTGGGTGGTGGTCGTCCCCACGCTCCACATCGATCGACCGGTTACCACCGTCGGCCTGGGCGACACCTACACCGGAGCGCTTCTCGCACTGATCAATCCCCATATGGCGCAATGATGCAGAAGGAGGTGCCTATTCGCAGAACGTCAAAGCCAACTCGCAGAACAAGCCTGTAGGCAGTGTTTGCGCGGTTCCAAGCGTCTGGACTTGCAAAACTTATTCGAGTAACGAAAGGGAATTCCCAATGTCTGACAAGTTTAAGCTATCGCGTCGCGGTTTCCTGAAGACCGCCGGTGCAGCCGCCGCCGGTGTGGCAGCGAACGCCGTCGTCGTGCCCGGAAAGTTCGAAATGCCGCATATCCGGCGCAAAACCACGCTGAAGTGGATCGAGTGGATCACGCCTGAGATTTCCGAAGAGAAGATGCAGGGCGTTCTGGATGCGTTCTACGCCACCGACGCCGGCAAGCTCATCGAAGTCGAGCGCATCGCGCTGCCCTACGCGCAAATCCGCGACACGATCATCACGCAGCACCTGGCCGGCAAGACGCCCGACATCCTGAACATGAACGCCCCCTGGGCGGTCGAGCTGGCCGAGCTGGGCGTGCTGGCGCCCCTGAACGACTTCCTCGACTCCGCCGGTGAAGAGTGGGTCAGCAACCTGGTGACCGGGCCGATGGTGCCCTGGAAGGGCAACATCTACGTCGTGCCGCTGACCTCGATCCCGTTCTTGATGTACTACAACGAGGACAAGCTGGCTGACGCCGGTTACAGCGCGCCGCCGACCACCTGGGCCGATGTCGAGGAAATGGGCCCGGCGCTGACCGATCCGAGCAAGGACACCTACTGCTACGCGTCGGCGATGGCCGCCAAGTCGCCGTACAACGGCATCGCCATCGAGCTGTTCCCGCTCATCTTCCAGTCCAACGGCTGGCTGCTCACCGACGACGGCAAATCCAGTTGGGCCACGCCCGAGGTTCAGAAGGCCGTGGAATACTGGCTCCGCCTCTTCAACGAGCTCAAGATCTACGCGCCCGGCGGCCTGACCAACATCGAAGCCGACAAGATCGAGGCGTTCGGCGCCGAGCAGACCGCGCTGCTGTGGAGCAACGTGGCGCACGTGACGGTGCTGGAACAGCGGAATCCCGATCTCAAGTTCGGCCTGGCCCCGCTGCCCGAAGGTGATACGTATGGCACGCGCCTGACCGGCTGGAACACCAGCGCCAGCGCCACCACCGAGGAACCCGAAGCCGTGTGGGAGTTCATCCACTGGCTGACCGGCCCCGAGGGCAACGCCAAGATGACGATCGCGGCCAAGCACCTGCCGGGCAACACGGCGGCGCAGGTCGACGAGCTGTTCGAGGAAGATCCGCGGCTGCTGGTCCCGAAGGGCGTTCTGGAAAAGGGCCGCTGCTACGCGATTGCGGCAGGTATGCCGGAAGTGACCAACCTATTCGCGATGGCGACCGAGCAGTTGCACGAGATGGTTGCTGGCAAGGATGTCGCCGAAGCGCTGGCGGATATCGACAGCCAGTGGGACGAGGTGTTGGAGAAGTACAGCTAGTATCGTCCGATTGAGCACGAGACCGGACAGCAGGTGGGTTAACTTGGGCTGTTACCGCCTGCTGGCCGGCCCCTCGGTAGGGATTATAGTATGTTCTCCCACATTTCACAGCGAAACAGGCTGCGTATAGATTGAGGTAGGTTCGTGTCGAATGTAAAAGCGACGGTATCCACCGTGAAAACGCCCGGAAAGTGGTCAACATATCGGATGTTCGGCAGGTCTCTGCCTTATCTGCTCGTGTTGCCGACACTGCTCACGCTCGGAATCCTGGTGGTTTATCCGATTGGCTACGTGATCTACATCAGCTTTCACGAAAATTACTGGATCGTGCGCGAGCCGGAGATGGTGCAGCTCGATAATTACCGGTGGCTGATCGAGCAAAAAATCTTCACCACGATTTTGAAGAATACCTTCATTTTCACGGGAGCTTCGGTATTTTTTCACCTGATCGTTGGGCTGGCCCTGGCGATGCTGCTCAGCTCGGAGGTCATCCATCCCCGCGCGCGGAATGTCTTCCGCGGGCTGCTGATCGTGCCCTGGCTGTTCACGACGGTGGTCGTTGCGACGGTGTGGCGCTTGATGCTGTATCCGGGCGGCGTGGTCAACGGCCTGCTGTCCCAGCTTGGCCTCATGGACATGGCACAGCCGCTCAACTGGCTGGGCGAGCCGGGGCTGGCGCTGCCCGCCGTGATCCTGATCAACGTGTGGGCGGGCTACCCGTTTTCGCTGTTGATGATGCTGGCCGCGCTGTTGAGCGTCCCCCAGTCCCTGTACGAAGCCGCGGATGTCGATGGAGCGAACGGGATCCAGAAGTTCATCAAGATCACCATTCCCATGATCAAGCCGGTCATTGCGAGCGTCGCGCTGCTGGACGCTATCTGGAGCTTCCGGCTGTTCGACCTCGTGTTCCTGACGACGGGCGGTGGTCCGCTGAACGCGACACACGTCCTCGCCACCTATACCTACCGGCTCAGCTTCGAATCGTTCGAGTTTGGGCGGGCCTCGGCGCTGTCGGTGATGCTGTTGTTGTTCACGATGGTGTTGACGATCTTCTACTTCCGCAACCAAGAGGTATAGGACTGACCGGCTGAGAGTGGGACAAGGACAATAAAACCGTGGCTTACCTAAACATCACTGCCAGGCAGCGCAAAAAAGCGTTCATCTATACAGCGCTGAGTCTGGCGTCGGCCTTCGCATTGTTTCCGGTGTTCTGGATGTTCTCGATTTCCTTTCGCCGCAACATGGAGATCTTCCGGCTGCCGCCCGATCTGCTGCCGCCGACCTGGACGACCGAGGCGTATGAGGCTATCCTCACCAACCCGGACTATTTGATCGTCTTCCGGAACAGCTATTTCGTCGCCTTTTCGGTGACGTTCATCTCGCTCCTGTTCGCGATCCTGGGTGGCTACAGCTTCTCGCGCCTGCGGGTTCGCGGATCGCGCATGATGCAGTTGTTCATCATCGGCACGCAGATGGTCCCGCCGGTGTCGCTGATCATCCCGTATTTCATTCTGGCCGCGCGTATGGAGCTGTACGATACCTTCTTCGGGCTGATCATGACCTACGTGGCGTTCGTCATGCCGTTCGCCACGCTCATGATGATCAGCTACTTCAACACGATTCCGGCGGATATGGAAGAAGCCGCCATGGTGGACGGGTGCTCGCGGCTGGGGGCGATGGTGCGCGTGACGGTGCCGATGGCGCTGCCGGGTATGGTTGCCACTGCGGTATACTCATTCCTGCTGGCGTGGAAGGAATACCTGTTCGCCGTGACGTTGATCCAGGACCCGGACAAGCGGCTGCTGCCGGTGAGCATCGCCATGCTGTTGGGCGAGCACGTCTACCAGTGGAACGTGATGATGGCGCTCTCCGTGCTGGCGAGCCTGCCGCTGCTGGTGATCTTCATCTTCCTGCAGAAGTACCTGGTGGCCGGGATGACGGTCGGCGCGGTCAAACAGTGATCGCCACGCCTTTCAGTATGTGAATGTGAGTTCGTGATCCAGGAGGAATCATGCAATATACAGCCGAGAATATGCTCGTCAAGGCGAAAAAAGGCACGCCCCACCTGCTGAACAGCGTCACCGCCGACGAGGCGGGGTGGGATTATCTGAACTGCGAGATTTTGACGTACGACAAGGGCCAGACCTGGAACGCCGAAACGGGCGACAACGAAGCGGCGCTCGTCATTCTGCAGGGCCAGTGCCAGGTCGAGACGGACAAAGGGGCCTGGGAACGGATCGGGCGGCGGTCGTCGGTGTTCACGGGGATGCCCTACGCGGTGTACCTGCCGCGCCGCACGCGCGTCAAGGTGACGTCGCTGACCGATGGCCTGGAGTTCGCCTATGGGTGGGTGCCGACGGACGAGGATCACCCGATCCAGCTCATCACGCCCGCCGACTCGGAGATCGAGCTGCGCGGGGGGCACGGGTCCAGCCGCCAGATCAACAGCATCATCCCGCCGGGCTTCGACTGTCACCGGCTGGTCGTGTGCGAGGTCTACACGCCCCAGGGCAACTGGAGCAGTTGGCCGCCGCACAAGCACGACGTCCACATCGAGGACGACCAGGGCAAGGTGCTCGAGGCGGACCTGGAAGAGATCTACTACTTCAAGATCGACATGCCGCAGGGTTTCGCGTTTCAGCGCGTCTACAACGGCGACCGCTCGATCGACGGCACGATGTGCGCGTACGACAACGACATCGTCCTGGTGCCGGAGGGCTACCACCCGGTCAGCGCGGCGTACGGCTACAACTGCTACTATCTCAACTTCCTGGCCGGCTCGGCCCAGTCGCTGGCGGCGACCGACGATCCCGACCACGCCTGGATCAAAACGACCTGGACGGCCAAGGATCCCCGGCTGCCCGTGGTCCATCACGGCATGGAGGTCTGAGGCCGGCGCGGAGGTCTATCGCACCGGTTGAATGCGTTACTGGCGATTATCACTTTCGAAAGGAGACAGCGCACTCTGCGCTGGATGTCATGGCTATTTTTCTCGATTCTGCAATGCCAGACGATGTGAGGCGCGCGCGCGACCTGGGCTTCATCGCCGGGATCACCACCAATCCGGAGATCATGGCGCGCACGGGGCGTCCCGGCCTCGAGATGCTGGTCGACCTGTTGCAGATGTTCCCGGCGGGGCCGGTGTGCTACCAGGTGACGGCCCCCACCCCTGACGAGCGCATCGCCGAAGCGCGGCGGGCGAGCGACCTGGCGCCGGGCCGGGTCGTGATCAAGATTCCCGCCGTTCCCGAAAACCTGGACATGCTGCCGGCGCTGGCCGGAATCCCCACGCTGATCACGTCCGTCTTCACGCCGACGCAGGCGTACGTCGCGGCCCAGGCGGGCGCTCGCTACGTGGCGCCCTACGTCCACCAGATCACGACCGACATTGGGGATGGCATTGGCGCGCTGGAGAAGATGGTCGCCTATGTCGAAGGGACCGGGACCGAAATCCTGGCGGCCAACATGACCTCGGTCGACGAGATCGCCGACGTGCTGGTCGCCGGGGCGCATCACGTGACCCTGCCGCTGCGGATGATCGAGGCGATGTTCACGCACGAGTATTCGTACCGGGCCATCTCGCGTTTCGAAGCCGCCGTCGAGGCGCTGGCGAAACAGCAGGTCTAGCCCGAGGAGAAATGATTGTGAGAGTTGTACCGTTTGGACGCACAGGCGAGCACGTGTCGGAGATGTGCCTGGGCACCATGATGTTCGGCGACCGGTGTGAAGAAGCCGAGTCGCACCGCATTCTGTCCGCCGCGGTCGAGCAGGGCGCGACGTTCATCGACACGGCGGCCATGTACTGCGACGGTCTCACCGAGGAGATCATCGGTCGCTGGCTCAAGGATCGCCGCCGCGACGAGGTCTTCCTGGCGACGAAAGTGCACAAGGGCATCGATGCGCAGAGCATCCTCAGCAGCATCGACGAGAGCCTGGCCCGCCTGCAGACCGACTACGTGGACCTGTACCTGATTCACTGGCCCGTCGAGGGGATGCAGCCGGCCCGGATTATGGAGGCGCTCGCCCAGGTTGTGGAGCAGGGCAAAGCGCGGTTCGTGGGGTGCTGTAACTATCCCGCGTGGCTGCTGGCTCATTCGAACGCCATCGCGGGCGAAAACGGCTGGCCCCGGCTGGTTTGCAACCAGGTCCCCTACAACCTGATCGAGCGGGGCGTCGAGGTGGAGATTCTGCCCCAGGCGTATACCGAGGGAATCGCGATCACGACCTATCGCCCGCTGGTGCTCGGCCTCTTTACCGGCAAGTACCGGCCCGGCGAGCCGTTCCCTGCCGGATCGCGCGCCGACGACGATCCCCGGATCGAGCAGTGGCTGAACCGTTTCGCCGATGCGTTCACGCAGTTCTTCGCGTTCGCCGAGGCGCGGCAGATTCACCCGGCCCAACTGGCGGTAGCGTGGCTGCGCGGGGTTTCCGCCGTGACAAGCCCGATCGTGGGCGTGAGCTCGTTCAGCCAGCTCCAGACCAGCATCGACGCGTTCGAGGTTGAGCTGAGCGCCGATGACCTGCGCCAGCTCGCCGGGATGTTCAGCCCGGCTGAAGTGCAGGAAATCGGCGGCGGGCGCTTCCCCGAGCTGCGGCGGATCATCGACCTGACAGGCTGATCGAAGTGTTAGCGAACGCAAGGAGCGAGCCGGGTGGAGGCGGTTGGATGGCCCCCACCCGGTTTTGTTTACCAGAGCGTCAGCTCCAGGGTGTCGCGGATGCGCCAGTTCAGCAGGTCGCTGGTGAGCTGGCTGCGCACGTCGCGGTATGCGGTGTCGTGCCACAGGTTGCGCAGCTCCGCCGGGTCGTCGTTGAGGTCGTATAACTCGCCCCACGGCTGGTCCAGGTAGTGGACCAGCTTCCAGTCGCGCGTGCGGATCATCGTCATGAGCGAGATGTCGCGCAGCACGCGCTCGGTGCCTTGCTCGGCGAAGACCGCGTCGCGCCCCGGCGAGTCGCCACGCACGACGGGCAGCGCCGATTGCGCCGCGCGGGTTTTCAGCGGCGGCAGCCCGGCCAGCTCGAAGAGCATCGGCCCCAGGTCGATGTGCTGGACGAGCGCATCGACCCGCCGGCCTTGCGGCAGCAGGTGGGGCGCCCACACGATGGCGGGCACGCGCACCACCTCTTCGTACATCGTCCACTTCTGGATGTGGCCGTGATCGCCCAGGCAGTCGCCGTGATCGGAGAGGAACACGATGATCGTGTTGTCCAGTTGGCCGATCGCCTCGAGCGCCTGCACGATGCGCCCGACCTGCTCGTCGATGAGTGTGACGTTGGCGGCGTAGTAGCGCCGGAGGCGGCGCAGTTGGTCCGGCGAGGGATGCTCCTGCCAGCGCACCGCGTCGTGATTCCCCTCGATCATCTCCTGGCGATAGTTGCGGTGCGGCGGCGGCTGCAGGGCCAGTTCCTCTTCCGTGACGGTGGGGATCGGGATGCCGGCGTCGTCGTACAGGCGGCGCACGCGGTCGGGCGGATCGTAGGGCGGGTGGGGGCCGGGGAAGCCGACCTTCATGAAGAAGGGCCGGTCGGCGTGGCGCTGTTGGAGGAACCATTCCGCCATGCGGCCCACGAATACGTCGGCGTGGAGGTCTTCATCCAGCGACCATTCGTACGCGCCGAGCGCGGTCTCGTAGGCGGAGTAGGTGGCGCGGTAGGTCTCGCGCGATGGCTTGGTGATGTTCTGCATGATGAGGTGCTTGTCCCACTCGTCGAAGAAGCCGCCATGCGGCTCGGCGGGACGCGGCGGGTGGTCCTTGTTTTCGACGATCAGGCGCTGGTCGAAGCCGCAGCGCTCGTCGTGGGGCACGGTGTGCATCTTGCCGACGCTGACCGTGTCGTACCCGGCGGCCTGGAAGTTCTCGATCCACGAGTGTCCCCACGGGCTTTCGTTGTTGTAGACGTTCAGAGTGTGCGGGTAGACCGCGTTGAACAGGCTGGCCCGCGACGGCACGCAGGCGGCTGCCGAACAATAGCAGCGTTCGAAGCTGACCCCGGTTTGAACGAGTCGATCCAGGTGAGGCGTGCGCATCCAGGGGAAGCCCAGCGCGTTGATGGTGTCGTACCTCATCTGGTCGGCGGTGATGAACACGATATTGGGTCTGTCTTGCTGGCTGGTCATAGACTCACATTTCCTTCGTGCCGCCAGGCGGCACGCGTGCACGTATGAACCCGGTCTGGCATGGCCGATAGGCGTCAGAACCTATCGCGTTGGAATGCGCGTGTTTGGGGTGTTTGTGCGGAATGTGCTGGGGACTTGCCAACATCCACAGTATAGCTCGCGCCCGGCGAGCGTGCCAGTGCGCGCGACGCGGAACGCCGGGCGCATCACACGATGATGACGTGGACCGCGCCCGGCCCGTGAACGCCTCTCACCGGGATGTTCGCGATGTCGCCGGTCCGGCTGGGGCCGCCGATCAGCACGATCGTGCCGCCCGCGTCGAGGTGTGCCCCGTTTGCCCGCTGCTGCTCGGCCCACGCTTCGAAGTGCGGGACGATGCGACCGGTTTCGAGGACGGCGACGTGCACCGGGGGCAGCAGCGACGCGAGGCGCGGCTTGCCCGCGCCTGTGGTGAGGACCAGGCTGCCGGTGCCCGCCAGCCCTGCATCCGCGCCGGTGATCCCGACCCGCACGCCGGGGTCGTCTGCCACGCGACGGATCCCGGCCTCGTCGAGCGCCGCCGCCAGGCCGGGCAGCGGGATGTGCTCGAAATCCCAGCTCAGAATCGCGGGGTCACCGCCGAGCAGGTCGAGCACCTGTTGGACGCCCTGCGCGGACGTGTCCGCGATGTGAACGGCGCAGCCGAGCTTTTCGGCTTCGCGGGCGAACCGCGCACGCAGCGCCGCGCCGGAGCGATCGTCGACGGGCACCATCGGGCGGCGCTCGGACAGCGGTGGGTCATCAGCGAACGGCGGGTCAGCGGCGCGCAGCCGGTGGAGAATGCGGTCTCGACTACTCATGATCGCGCGTTTTCTGCCTTTCTTGCCACAGCTCGTAAAAGGATTGGGGCGCCGCCGGCGGCAGGTCCCGGTAGCGGGTCCAGCCATCGAGCGGGCCGGGCAGGCGGTTGGGAACCAGCCGCAGCCCCCAGCGCAGGCCCCGTCTCGCCAGCGAGAAGAGGCGCGCGGCGCCGCTGACGGCGGCCCACCCGTGCAGCCCCAGCGACCACAGCGCCGGGCTGTGCCCCTGGGTCACCAGGTCGTGCCGCAGGTCGAGCAGCATCCGCGGCAGGTCGATGCGCACCGGGCAGATGTCCTTGCACTTGCCGCACAGGCTGCTGGCGTAGGGCAGCGGGGTGGCGTGTTCCAGCCCGGCGAGCAGCGGCGTGATCACCGCGCCGATCGGGCCGGAGTAGATCCAGCCGTAGGCGTGGCCGCCCGCCGACCGGTAGACCGGGCACGCGTTGAGGCACGCGCCACAGCGGATGCAGGCCAGCGCTTCCGCGTAGCCGGTCCCGTAGATGCGGCTGCGCCCATTGTCGACCAGGATCACGTAGAGTTCCTCCGGGCCATCCGTCTCGCCGGGGCGGCGCGGCCCGTGGATCATCTGCGTGTAGACCGTCATCACCTGGCCGTTGTTGCTGCGCGCCAGCATTTGCGCCAGCGTCGTGAAGTCGTCGACGGATTCGATCACCTTTTCGATGCCGACGAGCGCGACCAGCACGCGCGGCAGCGTCGTGACCATGCGCCCGTTGCCCTCGTTGGTGGACAGGCACAGGCTCCCCGTCTCCGCGATCAGGAAGTTCCCGCCGCAGATGCCCAGGTCCGCCCCCAGGAACGCCTGCCGCAGGCGCTCGCGCACGAACTGCGTCATCTGCTCGGCGTCGTCGGTGGGGGGCATCGCCAGCTCGCGCACGAACAGGTCGCGAATGGTGTCTTTGGACATGTGCAGCGCCGGGCCGACGATGTGGCTGGGGTGTTCCCCGGCGATCTGGACGATGTACGCGCCCAGGTCGGTTTCGAGCACGTCGAGCCCGCCGTCTTCCAGCGCCGTGTTGAGGTCGATCTCCTCGGTGAGCGTGCTCTTGCTCTTGACGATTCGCCGCGCGCCGTGCCGCTCGATCACGTCCAGGACCAGCCGGCGGGCCTCGGCGGCATCCTCCGCCCACAACACGCGCATCCCGTTGGCCTGCATCCGGGCTTCGGCCCGCTCCAGCAAGTCGGGGAGCCGTCGCAGGGCGCGCCGCTTGGCCTCGGCGGCCTGTTCGCGCATGTGCTCGCCGTGCTCGCGCCCGAAGGCGAACAGCGATTCGGCCCGCGCCCGCGTGCTGTTGGTGCTCGACGCGTGAAGCGCCGCTTGCAACTGCGGATCGCGGATCGCGATCCGGGCGGCGGGGATGAAGTTATTCGATTGGACGTCCATAGGGGTGGTCTTCTTCCGGTTTTCAGGCCGGCGCGCGGCACATCGCCAGCGCGCCGTTTGACTGCACCTGGAGCAAGTCTACCCCAAAATCGGCAGGACCGTGAGTTTTCCCCGCCGGCCTGCAAGCGCGGCCAGCCGTGTCAGTCCTGGCTGGCCTGCTCGGTGTGGTTCAACAAGGGCTGCAGCATGTTGGTGAACTCGACCGGGATGACGAACTTGGTCGACGCGCTCGCGCCCAGCTTCTTGAGCATGTCCAGGTATTCCAGGCTCATCGTCTTGCTGTCGACGCTCTGGGCGATGGCGTAGATCTCGTTCAGGCCCTGGGCAAACCCTTCAGCCCGCAAGACCTGTGCCTGGCGCTCGCCTTCGGCGACCAGGATCTCGGCCTGGCGCTCGCCCTCTGCTCCCAGGATGCGCGCCTGCTTCTCGCCCTCGGCGACCATGACGGCGGCTTCGCGCTTGCCGTCCGCCTCGGTGACGGTGGCGCGGCGGTAACGCTCGGCGGACATCTGGCGGCTCATGGCTTCCTGAATTTCGCGCGGGGGGATGATCTCGCGGATCTCGACGGCGGTCACCTTGATGCCCCAGCGGTTGGTCACCTCGTCAAGCTTGCTCTGCAGCAGCTCGTTGAGCTGGTCGCGGCGGGCCAGCACGTCATCGAGGTTCATGTCGCCGACCAGCGCGCGCAGCGTCGTGATGGCGATGCCCCGCGCCGCCCCGCGAAAGTCCTCGACTTCGAGCACGCTCGCCACCGCGTTGATGACCTTCATGTACACCAGGAAATCGATCGACAGTGGCGCGTTGTCCTTCGTGATGCAGGTCTGCGGATCGACGTCGAAGAAGACCTCGCGCAAATCCACCCGTATCCCCCGGTCCACGAAGGGGATCAGCAGGACCAGCCCCGGCCCGCGCGCGCCCAGGGCGCGGCCCAGCCGGAAGACCATGAGGCGCTCGTATTCCTTGACGATGCGAAACGCCAGCGGGACCAGCAGGACGATGATAACGAGCACGGGAATGAGAAACAGAATGGTTCCGGCACCCATCAAAAGCTCCTTTCGTAATCGTTTCCGTTTTTCGGAACAAGCTCGCCAGCGCGCATGGTGCGTCGCGTCACGGCGTTTTGCTGTCGCGGGCGAGCGTCGAGTCCTCGTCGATTGGCTCGACGATCAGCGTCAGGCCGTCCAGGTCGAGGATGCGCACCAGCTTGCCCGCGTCGACGTCGCGCCCGCTCTTCGTCTCGGCGAACCAGCTCTGCCCCTCGAACCACACGCGCCCGGTGGGTTGCAGCGGCTGGCGGACGGTGGCCGTCTGGCCCGCGTAGTGCTCGTAGCCGGTGAGCAGCGGCGCGCGGCGCGAACGCGCTACCTGGCCGATCACGAGCAGCACGAAGGCGGCCATGCTGGCGGTGGTGACGCCGACCAGCCACAGATCGACTTGCAAGTCCGGCAGCGCCGGCGAGCCGGGGCGGATCGGGCGGAACAGGATCAGGGCGCCCAGCAAGAAGGCCACCACGGCGCTGATGCCCAGAATCCCGGTGCCATCCGTATTCAGCTCGGCGATGAACAGCACGACTGCCAGCGCGATCAGCGCCACGCCCGCCCAGTTGGTCGGCAGGTTGCCCAGCGCCAGGAAGGCGAGAATCAGCGAGATGACGCCCGCGATGCCCGGGACGAGCGTGCCGGGGTTGTACAGCTCGGCGATGAGACCCACCGTGCCCACGGTGAGCAGGATGAAGGCGAGGTTCGGGTCGGTGAGCAGGTGCATCAGGCGCTCGGGGATGGTCATCGACACTTCGCGGCGGGGCGCGCCCACCACGTCGAGCACGACGTCGCCGCCCTCCGTCTGGACCGTCCGGCCATCGATCTGTTGCAGCAAATCGTCGACGTTGCGCGCGATCACGTCGATGATGTTCAGCTCCAGCGCCTCGGTTTCGGTGATCGACTCGCTCTCGCGGACCGCCCGCTCGGCCCAGTCCGCATTGCGACCGCGGGCTTCGGCCAGCGCGCGGATGGTCGCGGCGGCATCGTTGACCACTTTGGACGTCATGACCTCGTCCGAATCGCCGCCCAGCCCGACCGGGTGCGCCGCGCCGGTGTTGGTGCTGGGCGACATGGCCGCGATGTGTCCTGAGATCAGGATGAACAGCCCCGCCGAGGCTGCGCGCGCGCCGGACGGCGTGACGTATACCGCGACGGGCACCGGCGACGCCAGGATGGCCTTGGTCATTTCGCGCATGGACGTGTCCAGGCCACCCGGCGTGTCGATCTTGACGACGACCAACTGCGCGCCCCGGTCGCTGGCGTCATCCAGCACGCGATCGAGGTACTGGGCCGTCATGGGGTTGATGACGCCTTCGATTTCGGCGATGTGGACGGCTCCGCGCGAGTCCTGCGCCAGGGTGGGACCCACCAGCGCAAAGCTCAGGAGGGCGATCAACCATGCGGCGAGCAACTGGGTTTTGGTTGTCCGTTTCATCGCGGTATTGCCCTGTCAAATAGCATCGCTCAAGACGCCGGTCCGGTGGAGGTACAGTTTTGCGTCTGTTTTCGATCATCCTTCAATTAATATCTTCGCCGAATTTGCGAATTCTGACAAGCCCAAAAGGTTGGGAGGTTGCTGGACGACCGGAGGCGATCGTCTTCGCGCCCAATCCCTTGACATTCTTTGGATTTCGTCGTATTGTGATTGCAAGCGCTTACGTTATTTTTGCAATGAACTGGCTGCGGTGTCACACTGTTCCCGATGAGCGCTCTCGTCCACGCGCTCAGGCATGCAGGTCCGTGACGTTGCACTCACCCCTTCCGGAGGCGCTGTCAATGAAACCAAGCCTGGAAACCATCGCGGAAAAAGCCGGGGTCTCGATCGCCACCGTGTCGCGCACGCTCAATGACCGCGCGGGCGTGAATGCCGACACGCGCGAGCGCGTGCTGGCTATTGCCCGCGATATGGGCTACATGCCCAACGCGGCGGCCAAAGGGCTCGCCACCTCGCGCACGTATACGCTCGGCCTGATCATGTACGACCGCGCGCCCCAACAGCCCATCTGCAATTTCCCCGACGAGACGATGCTGGGCGTCGATCACGAGGCGCGGGAGCACGGTTACCACATCATCACGACCTTCGTCAACCAGGGCATGATGCAAGACGCGCTGCGTGTGCCGATCATCGGCCAGCAGCGAACGGACGGCGTGATCCTGGTGGGGCCGGAGCTGAAAGCGTCGTTCATCATCCAACTGCACAGCAGCAATATCCCGTTCGTGCTGGTCGACAACCTGCTGAACGAAACGCGCAGCGACGCCATCTTGTGCGACAACGTGGCCGGGAGCTACAGCATCACGCGCCACCTGATCGCGGCGCACGACCTTCACAACCTGGCGTTCTTCTCCGGCCCCGCCGACTGGCTCAGCAGCCGCGAGCGGTGCCAGGGATACGAGAATGCGCTGGGCGAGGTCGGGGCCGAGGCGCGCGTGGTCTACATGGAAGACACCACGATGCAGACCGGCTACCGCGCCATGTACGAGGCGCTGGAGCGCTTTCCCGACCTGGAAGGGGTGATCGCGGTGAACGACGCCACGGCTTTCGGCGCGATCCGGGCGTGCAAAGAGCAGGGCCTCCGCGTGCCGGACGACGTGGCCGTCGTCGGGTTCGACAACGTGGGCTGGGCGCCTTTGCACGATCCGCCGCTGACCACGGTGCGCATTTCCTGGCGCGAGATCGGCATCCAGGCGGCGCGGCGCTTGATCGACCGGATCGACCGCGACGCACCGGCCAGCTTCCAGCTCCGCATTGGCACCGAACTCATGGTGCGCCAATCATGCGGCTGTTCTCCTGATGATCAAGACGAGGCCGGCTCTATGCCCGCAGCAAGCAGGTAGAAAGGAGGCGTGGTTACTGGCGGAAAACAAGTTCGATACGCCTTGTTCGTAAATTGTTTAGCAACCTAAAAGAGGAGAGACTCGACATGGCTAAGTATTTGCGAATAGCTATCGTGTTGGCGATGGCGGTGGCGCTGCTGCCTCTCGCCACCTCTCGCGCACAAGAACCGGTTACCCTCCGGATCACGACCTGGGCGGGCGTCGACGAAGCCGCCGAGTTCCAGGCGATCATCGACGACGTCAACGCGTCGCAAGACGCCTTCCAGATCGTTCACGAGCCGAAGCCATCCGATTACTACACCGTGCTCCAGACCGCGCTGGCGGGCGGCGAAGCTGCCGACCTGATGTGGTTGGACCAGGACCATATGCCCTGGGCATTCGACGGCGTGCTGCTCGACATTTCCGACTACCTGGCGAATGACGACCGCGACACGGCCAACCCCGACGACTACTTCCCCGGTGTCTGGCAGACGGTCGCCATGGGTGAAGGCGTCTACGGCCTGCCGTGGATCGCGCAGCCGGTTGTCCTGTACTACAACAAGGACATCTTCGACGCCATGGGCCACGAGTACCCTAACGCGGACTGGACCTGGGACCAGTTCAAGGAAGCCGCCATCGCGCTGACCAACGAGGAGCACTACGGGTTCTCACTCAACGGCTGGCCGCCGCCCTACATCTGGATCTGGGGCAACGGTGGCGACGTCGTGAGCGAGGACCTGGCCGAGTCGCCAGTGGACGACCCGGCGGTGATCGAGGCGGTGCAGTTCTACGCCGACATGATCTACAACGAGGAATGCTGCCCCTCTCAGGAAACGATCGCTGAGGAAGGCTTTGGCGAGATGTTCAAGGCCGGGCGCCTGGCGATGTTCATGGGCGGCGCGGCGGATGATCTGGACCGCGTCGAAGGGCTGAATGTGGGCGTTTCGCCCGTGCCGAAGGGCAACGCCACCGGCGAGAACACCACCTTCGCGTGGATCGCCGCCACGGCTATCAATGCCAAGACCGAGCACCCCGACGAAGCCTACGAGGCGCTGGTCATGCTGACCGAGGGCATCCATAGCTGGAAGATCGTCTCGCCGCGCGTTTCGCAGGCGACGGTCGAGCACCTGGTAGCCTCCGAGCCGCGCAAAGAGGCCAACGCCGAAGACATCATCGCCGCCGTGCCGTACATGCGTGGCTTCACGCTGTTCCCCGGCTATCTTGAGTTCAACGACGTGATCTGGGGCGACTACTTCAACCCGGCCTTCAACGGTGAGGACACCGCCGAAGCGCTGGCCCCCGACGCGCGAATCTTGCTCGAGGACGTGCTGGCCTCGCAATAGGCCGGCCCAGTGGACAGGACGAGCCCGGCAGGCAGGAGCGGAACCGTTCCGCTCCTGCCCGTCTAGCATGAAGGAGGCCCGGCGATGGGCGATCCTGGAGCCTTTAATTCGTACTACCCAACCTTCCTGCGCTACATAGGCACGGCCATCGTGCTGGCCCTGCTGATCTACCTGACTTATCAAGGCTTGCGCAAACTGGGGGTCAAACGGGAGGCGGCGACCGGCTTCGCGCTGATCACGCCCTGGCTGGTTGGCCGCATCCTGCTGACCGCCTTCCCGATTCTGCTGTCGTTTTATTTGGGGTTCACCGAATACAACATTTTGTGGGACGAGCCCAGGTCGCTCAAGGACCCGCTCTTCAACTACAAGCGCGCGCTGTCCTTCAAGATCGTGGAATTCGACAAGGATGAGCGCGTGTCGATCGCCAAGCTCGGCCAGTTGCAGGCCGAAGGGCCGGACATCGTGCGCTACCGCGAGCTGGACAGCGTCGTGATCGGCGACACGCGCTACGTTATTGCCGCCACGGATATCTATCTGTGGCGAGCCATCTGGCTGACGCTGCGTTACGCGGTCCTGTCGATTCCGCTGGGGATGGCCGGCGCGCTGGGGGTCGCGCTGCTGCTCAACCAGAATGTGAAAGGGGTGGGCTACTGGCGCACGCTGTATTACCTGCCGGCGGTGCTTCCGGCGGCGGCGGTGGCGCTGCTGTGGTTCTGGCTGTTTGCGCCCAACCGCGGCCTGATCAACTGGGCGCTGGGTCCCATCTACGACCTGACCAATTCCGAGCCGCTCGGCTGGTTCACCGACAAGAACCTCGTGCTGCCGTCGTTCGTGATCATGAGCATGTGGGGCATCTTCGGCGCGAACACGGTGATCCTGCTGGCGGGGCTCAAGAACATCCCGCCGGACCTGTACGAGGCCGCGTCGATCGATGGCGCGGGGAACTGGGTCAAATTCCGGCACGTCACGATCCCGATGCTCAGCCCGACGTTGTTCTACGTGCTGATCATGGGGGTAATTGGGGCGCTGCAACTGTTCACCGAGCAGGCGTTCATTCCAACCGAGCGCGAAGATGGCTGGTTCGTGAACTGGTTCTTATACAACGAAGCCTTCAACTTTGGCCGGATGGGATACGCGTCGGCGGTTGGCTGGCTGTATGCCGTCTTTATCATTGCGATCACGCTGCTGGTGTTCCGGTCCTCGGCGGCCTGGGTGTTCTACGAAGGCGCGCGCGAGAAAGAAGCGGGAGGCGCATGACTATGGCGACCGAAACCTCCGCTCAAGTTCTGCCCTACGATGAGATGGCCCGGCGCCACCGGATCGAAACCCTCCTCACGCGGGCGATCATCTACGCCCTGCTGTTGATCGGCGCGGCCATCATTCTCATCCCGTTCTTGTGGATGGTCTCGACCTCGCTGAAGGTCGAGCGCCAGCTTTTCGAGTGGCCGCCGCGCTGGATTCCCGATCCTGTCGCCTTCGAAAACTACTGGAAAGCGTGGGAGCAGCTCGGCAGCATCGCGCCCGGCCTGACGTTCTGGCGCATCATCAGCAACACGCTGTTCATCACCGTGCTGGCGATGTTCGCCGAGATGTTCAGCGCCGCCGTCGTCGCGTATGGGTTCGCGCGCTTCCGGTTCAAGGGCCGCGACGTGCTCTTCTTCATCATGCTGTCCACGATGATGATTCCCGGCGTGCTGACCCGCGTGCCATCCTTCCTCATCTGGCGCGAGGTGGGCCTGCTGAACACCTACGATCCGCTCACGCTGCCGGCCTGGACGGCGTGGGGCCCGGCCTACGTCTTTCTGCTGCGGCAGTTCTTCCTCACCATCCCGCGCGAGATGGACGAGGCCGCGATCATCGACGGCGCCAACCCGGTGCAGGTCTTCTTCTACGTGATGCTGCCGCTGGTCAAACCGGCGTTTCTGGCGATCGGCGTGCTGGCCTTCCAGGGCAACTGGAACAACTTCGAAGGCCCGCTGATCTACCTGAACACGACCCAGTTGTTCCCGCTGATCCTGTCGATCCAGTTCTTCCAGCAGTCGCTGTCGAAGGAAGCGCCCAAGTGGCACTACATGATGGCGATGGCGACGATGATGGCCGCGCCGATCCTGCTGCTGTTCTTCATGGCGCAGCGCTACTTCATCGAGGGGCTGAACGTGGGCGCGGTGAAAGGATAGGGGCGATGGCGCACGTTCGACTGCCGGGGTTTCGTGCGGGGCTGCGCGCGCCGTGCGCGCTGCTGATCGCGCTGGGCATCGTCGCGGCGGCGATCGCGCCCCTGGGCGTGCCCGCCGTTCGCGGGCAGGATGGCCCGATGCGTCACGGTCTCGTGAACCTCGAACACCTGCTGTTCCTCACCGAGCCGGTCACGTTTGGCGATCGGGACGTGGCGATCGTGCACATCTACTCCGAGTATCCGGAGTACGCGTGGGTCGATGCGGCGGGGGAGGGCATCGCCGCGGTGGACGACGTGGCACGCGCCGGGCTGGTGTACCTGGCTTACTACGAGCAAACCGGCGACGCGCGGGCGCTGGACCAGGCGCGCCTGTGCCTGGACTTCGCGCGCTACATGCAGGCGGAGGATGGCTGGTTCTATAACTTCGTGTTCGATGCCGAAGGGACGATCAACACGGAGGGGATCACCAGCTACAAGACGCTCACCGGCTGGTGGGCGATGCGCGGCCTGTGGGCGCTGGCCGAGGGCGCCCGCGTCTTCGCGGGAGTCGATCCGGCCTACGCCGCCGACTTGCAGGCTGCCTACCAGCGCACCGAGCGCGCGCTGGCCGGGGACGTGCTGCACAATCGCGGCGTGTACAGCCAGTTGCACGGCTTCTCGATCCCGGCGTGGATTCCGGGCGGCGCGGCGGACGTCTCCGCGGTGATGCTGCTGGCCCTCACCGGCTACTACCGCGCCAATCCGAACGCCACGACGGAGGCGCTGATCGAACACGTCGCCAGCGGGATCAGCGAGTACGTGCTGGGCGACAGCGCCACCTATCCGTTCGGGATGCACCCGGTCACGACCAACGCGCCCGGCTACTGGCACGCCTGGGGCAGCCACATGGTCCACGCGCTGGCCGAGGCGGGCGCGGCGCTGAACCGGGGGGACTGGATCGACTCGGCGGCCTACGAGGCGGAAACCTTCATGCTGCGCCAGCTTGCGTTCGAGCGCATCCGCGAGATCGGCATCCTGCCGCGCCGCCTGGGGCAGATCGCGTATGGGACCGATATGCTGGTGCAGGGCTACATGGCCCTCTACCGCGCGACAGGCCAGGAGAAATACGCGCGCTACGCCGGGCTGGCGGCCTCGTGGTTCTTCGGGAACAACATGGCGGGCGTGCCGGTCTACGATCCCGAAACCGGGCGCTGCTTCGACGGCGTCGATGGGCCGGTCGAGTGGCGCATCAACCGCAACGCGGGCGCGGAATCCACCATCGAGGCGCTGCTGGCCCTGCTGGTGGTCCACGAGGACCCGGTCGCCGCCCGCTATCTCGACTATCAGGAAGCCGCCGCCCGGCCCTACGTCCGCGTCGAGGCCGAATCGGGCACACCGGTCGCGGGCAAGCCGGACTTCCGCGAGCGCGATTGGACCGGCGAGGCGTACTTCAGCTTCGGCCAGTACTACAGCCTGGGCGCGGGCGACGTGCTGGAGATCCCGTTCAGCGTGCCGGAGGCGGGCGACTATTGGCTGTACATCGCCCACCAGCGGCAGGCCATCGCCAGCGAGGAGACGACGCTGGTCGCCACGCGCGCCCCGGCGGCCCCGGCCATCGACGGCGTGCTCGACGAATGGGCGGACGTGCCGGTCTTCTCGGCCAATACGCAGCGCCAGTTCCTGCGCGGCGCGGCGCTGTGGCGCGGCCCGGAGGTGGACAGCTTCGACGTCCGGTTCATGTGGGACGACGACAATCTCTACCTGGCCGCGTCGGTGCGCGATCCGGTGTTCGAGCAGCCGGAGATCGGCCCGTCGGTGTGGAGCTATGACGCGCTGTGGGTCTATGTCGATGCGGGCGGGCGCGGCCAGCGCGTGAGCGCCAAGGTGACGCTGGCCCAGACGCCGCGCGGCCCCCAGGTGTGGGACTGGGTCGCCTCGACGTGGTTCCCGGGTGCGGAGCTGGCGTGGCAGGCGTTCGAGGGCGGCGGTGGCTACGTCTACGAGGCGCGGCTGCCGTTTCGATCGCTGCGCGTGCGGACCATCGCGGCGGGGCAGGAGCTGGGTGTGGAGGTGGGGCGCGGCATCGGCGGCGACTCGTTCCTCGACCTGACCGGCGCCGATCCCGATACCGCGTCGAACTTGGCGACGCTGATCCTGGTGAACGATCTCAGCGACCTGGACGCGCTGGGCGGCGCGGAGGAAGTGCTGGCGGCGGGCGATCGCGCGCTGGCGGTGGGCGTGTCGCTGGACGGCGGCGATCAGATGGTCGTGCCCGCCAACACGGCCCCGGATCGCCGCTACCTGTGGCTCGATCGGGTGGGCGATGGGCCGGTGGCGCTGGCCGAGGGCGACCATGTCCTGCACGTGACCTATGCCGGGTCGGAGCCGCTGCGCCGCGTGGACGTCGATGGCTTCCTGATCCAGCCGGTCGTCGCGCAGCGCGTGTTTGCCGGGCCGGACGGCGCGCGGCTGACGCTCACCTACGACACGCGCACCGGCGACGTGATCGTGGCCGAGGAGCCGTGATGCGCGCCGCGTTGGATGTCGTGTGGGAAACCGTCCGTGACTGGTATAACGGCCTGGTCGGGCTGGCGACGATGAACTTTGTGTGGTTCCTGCTGGGCATGACGGTGATCCTGCTGCCGCCCGCGACCGCCGGCCTGTACGTGGTGACCCACAGCCTCGCGCGGGGCAAGGGCGCGCACTTCAGCGATCTGTGGCTGGGGATGCAGCGCTACGCCTGGGTGAGCTATCGCTGGGCGCTGGCGAACGCGGTCGTGGCCGCGATCCTCGTGGTGGGGATCGACTTTTACGGCAGGACGGCGGGCGCCGTGGGCGTGTTCATCCAGGTGATGTTCGTGTGCGCCGGGTTGTTGTGGATCGCCGTGCAGTTCTACACCTGGCCGTTTCTGGTCGTGCAGCCGGTGGCGCACCTGCGGCTCGCGCTGAAGAACGCGCTCTTTCTGGCGCTGGCGAATCCGGTCTACGATTTCGTCCTGTTGGGCACGGCCGCGCTGGCGCTGGTGCTCAGCCTGTTGACCATCCTGCCGCTCGCGGTTTTTCTGACCAGTTTTGTCGCGCTGCTGGGCAGCCGGGCCGTGACCGAACGCCTGACTAAATATGGCAAACTGCCCGACATGGTTGTATGACATCGTAACAAGGAGAGAGGAACGATGAGCTTGACACTGACGCGCTATCCGGGAAACCCGCTGCTGGTCCCGTCTCCGCTGAATGCCTGGGAGACGGATAACGTCTTCAACGCGGCGATGGCGCGCCACAATGGCCTGATCTACATGCTCTACCGCGCCCAAGGCCTGGACCGCATCTCGCGGATCGGGTGCGCGGTCAGCGCCGACGGGTATCACTTCAACCGCCTGGCCGAGCCGGTGGTGGCTCCGGCGAACGAGGTTGAATCCTTTGGCGTGGAGGACCCGCGCGTCACCGAGCTGGACGGCGTGTTTTACATGCTCTACACCGCGTACTCGCCGCAGGGGACGCGCGTCGCGCTGGCGCGCAGCACGAACCTGATCGCGTGGGAGCGGCTGGGCGTCGTGCTGCCGGACGAAGACAACAAGGATGCGGTCCTGTTCCCGGAGAAGATTGGCGGTCGCTACGCCATGTTCCACCGCCGCCCGCCGGACATCTGGCTGGCCTATTCGGACGACCTGCTGCACTGGACCGATCACCAGAGCATCATGCAACCGCGGCCCGGCCAGTGGGACAGCGTGCGCATCGGCGCGGGCGGGCCGGTCTTCAAGACGCCGTGGGGCTGGCTCAACATCTATCACGGCTACAACGAAGACCGCGTCTACTGCCTGGGCGTGGCGCTGCACGACCTGGACGACCCGGCGCGGATTCTCAAGCGCCAGGACGAGCCGGTCCTCTGCCCGCTGGGGCCGTTCGAGCAGTGGGGCGACGTGCCCAACGTCGTGTTCACCTGCGGCGGCATCGAAACCGAGGACGCCTATCACATTTACTACGGCGGCGGCGATCACGTCATGGCGGTCGCGTCGGTCAGCAAGGCGGAGGTTCGCGCCTTCGCCAAGACATAACCAGGGGGTGGCATGGCTGAGCACAGAATGGGGATCGGGCTGGCCGGGGTGGGCGGTTTCGGGCGCTTCTGCCTGGACGCGTTCGCCGAGATGCCGGAGTGCGCCGTCGCCGCTGCCGCCGATGTGGACCCGGCCCGCGCCCGGATGGCGGCAGCGTTCGGCGCGCGCGTCTACACGCGTTTCGAGGACCTGCTGGCCGATCCCGGCGTGGACATCGTGGCGATCAACACGCCGCCCCACCTGCACGCGTCGATGGCGCTGGGCGCAGCGCGGGCGGGCAAGCACTTGTTCGTCGAGAAGCCGCTCGCCACGTCGCTCGACGATGCGCGGCGGGTCATCGGGGCGGCGCGCGAGGCGGGAGTCCAGCTTACGGTCGATTACGTGCTGCGCTTCCATCCCCTGCACCAACTCACCGCGCAGATCGTCCGGAGCGGCGCGTTCGGCCCGCTGCAGTATTTTTCGCTGGAGAACTTCGCCACGGACGACACGTTGCTGCCCGATCACTGGTTTTGGGACCCGGCGCAGAGCGGTGGGATTCACGTGGAGCACGGCGTTCACTTCTTCGACGCGTGCAACCAACTGGCAGGCCGCGGGCCGGACGCTGCCAGCGGCACGGTCCAGGCGCGGGATGATGGCCGCGCGGACCGGGTGAGCGCGACCGTCCGCTATGGGGATAGCGTCCTGGCGACGTTCTATCACAGCTTCAACCGGATCGGTTTCATCGAGCAGACCACGATTCGCGTCGCGTGCGCGCGCGGTCACCTCACGCTGTCCGGCTGGATTCCCACCGAACTGGCGCTGTCGGGGCTGGTCGATGCGGGCGGGCTGGCCGCGCTCGGCGAGATGCTGGGCGGCGATCTCCGCGTGCTGGCGCGGTACGAGGGCGAGCGCGCCGTCGTCGCGCATGGGGGCGCGACCGAGACGCTCGCCGCGCGCGTGGAAGCGCGAATCGAGGCGCCCGACCGCCAGGGGGATTACCGGCGCGCCATCCAGGCGGGGATGCGGACTCTCGTCGCGGCGATCCGGGGGGACGCGCCGCTGGTCGTCACGCCGGAGGACGGACTGGCGAGCCTGGCGGTCGCGCTTGCCGCCACCGAGAGCGGCGCGACCGGCCAGACGGTCGCGGTGATGGCCTGACAGGCGGGGGATGATGTCCGATTCGAACGTCGAGGAGGCTGTCGAGGCGGCGCGGGCGGTGCTCCGTCACAACGCGGGGGGACCGGACGGCGCGCTTCCGCGGGCGGCGGGCTGGGGCTATCCCGAGCCGTACACGCGCGACCTGATGATCGCCGCGCCGGGGATTCTCCTGTCGGGTGACGCGGACCTGATCGCCGCGTTGCGCCGCGTGTTGGAAGAACTCGCCCGCAACCAGTCGCCGCGCGGGCAGGTCCCCGGGCTGGCCGATGACCCGCGCGATCTGGGATCGAGCGACACCACGCCGCTGTTTCTGATCGGGCTGGCGCTCTACCGGGCGCATACCGGCGAAGCGACCTTTCTGGACGAGGCCGCCGGTCGCGCCCTGGCGTGGCTGGCCTACCAGAGTCCCGACGACCGGGTGATGGTCGCCCAGCAGCCGACCAGCGACTGGCGCGACGAGCAGTGGGTGCCCGGATACGGCCTGTACGTCAACACGCTGGTCTATGCGGCGCTGCGGCTGTTCGGGCGGGATGTGCAGGCCGGCGCGCTGCACGAGCGGATCAATCTGCCGGTGATCGCGGACGGGCGCAAGCCCGCGCACGTGCTCGAAGGGCTGGCCCTGCCGGACCAACCGTATTACGCCCTGTGGTCGTACAAGGTCCACTACAGCGCCCGGTTCGATCTGCTGGGCAACAGTCTGGCGATCCTGTTCGGCCTTGCCACGCTGGAGAAAGCGCGCGCGATCCTGGCCTGGGTCGCGGAGGCATGCGCCGCATCGGGCGCGGTCCTGCCGCCGTGCCTGATCCCGGCGATTCAGCGCGACGATCCGGACTGGCGCCCGCGCTACGAGCAGTTCAACCGGCCCGGCGACTATCACAACGGCGGGGTGTGGCCGTTCATCGCCGGGTGGTACGTGGCGGCGTTGGTCGCTGCCGGGCGGATGGAACAGGCCCGCCGCGAGCTGGCGGCGCTGGCCGAGAGCGCCCGCCCGGCGCGCCGTCCCGGGCTCGCGTTCGGGTTCAACGAGTGGCTCGCGGCGGACGGCACGCCGCGCGGCGAGGACTGGCAGACGTGGTCCGCCGCCATGCTGATCTACGCGGCGGCGTGCGTGCGGGGGGGCAGCACCCCGTTTTTCGACGACCTGCGCCGGGTGGCGCGCGGGGAAGGCTGAGGCGGTGGACTGGCTCGAAAGCGGCTCGATGCGGCTGGGCATCACGCGGGGCAGCGGCGACACATGGGTGCTGGTGACCGAAGTGCGTCACGGCGCGGAGTGGGCCCCCGCAGCGGCGGCGGGCTTCCGCCCGATCGACAGCCTGGAACCGTCCGAGGCCGGGGCCGACACGCTGGCCGGAGTGGGGCCGGGATGGCGCTGGCAAGCGCGCATATCCCCGGAAGCGGGCGGCTTCTGGCTGGATACGCTCGTGCAGGTCGAGCAGCCTTTCGACCTGAATCCCGCCATGATCCTGTGGATCGCGGCGCTGGACGAGCTGAACGCGCGGCAGGCGCACACGTGGCGGCAGACCGTGCTGCGCGCGTCGACCGTCAACCAGGGGGGCCTGCCCGGCAACGACCTCGCCGCCGGGTACCTGTACGATCACGCGACGGGCACCGAGACGATCTGCTATTTTCCCGGCGACGCGTTCCTGTGGGCGCCGCGCCGCTTCTACCACTTCACTGTGCGCGAGGTGACCGCGTATCGCCCGGTGGGGCGCTACGGGATCGGGCTGCTGCCCAACGCGCCGGACGTGCTGTTCCGGTTGGAGCCGGGCGATCACCGCTTCCGCTGGTGGCTCACCCAGCGCCGCCGGGCGGCGATCCCGTCGCCCTGGGAAGCGCAGCAGGCGCTGGTCGACGCGCTGGCGCCGCTGCTCGATCCCGCGCCTAGCGTGCACCCGGACGCGATTCCGTGGCAAGTCATGACGGGGCGCACGCTGGACGACCTGGGACACGATGCCTGTTGGGTGACAGCCCAGGGGCGGGACGGGCTGCGGGCGTACGTGCGCGGAAGCTCCGCGGCGGGCCGCGACACGCCGCGCGGCTTCGAGCTGATGACGCAGCTCGACGTGCTGTGGCCGCTGCTGCTGTGGCGGCAGGCCCACCCGGACCCGCGCGCCGATGCCCTGGCCGAGCGCCTGCTCGCCACGCTGCCGCTGTTCGACCGCCCGCAGTGGGACTACGTCGCCAACGGCTTCCCCCCGCGCGACGGCGACAGTTTCATGGATACGTGGTACTTCCTGGAAAACGCCCTGATCAAGCTGCCGTGGGTGGCGTATCTCACCGGGGACGGCGCGCTGCTCGCCATGTTCCGGAACGCGCTGCACGGCGCGCGGCAGTTGGCCCACAACACTGGCTACCTGTTCCCACTGTTTGCCGACGCGACGGACTGGGAGCCGCGCGCCAGCCTGTTGAACGCCGGCGTGGGCGGGTTGTACGCCGCCGGATGCGTGATCGCCCACCAGTTGGACGGCGGCGCCGGCGGCTGGCTGGATGAAGCCATTCGAGCGCTGCGCGTGCTGCACCGGCTCCCCCCGCACCAGCTCACCCACGAGCCGCAGCAGTTGTCGTTCGCCGCCGCCAGCGCGGCCTACCTGCACCGGCAGGGGATCGATCCGGCTGGCGGTTGGGCGCGGGTGGCCACGGACTTCACCCGGCTGGCGCTGCGCATGGCCTATTGGAGCCGCGACCCGGCTGTGCCATCCTACGATCCGCGCGGGATGTTCCAGGCGTGCGCCTCGTTGTGCTACCCGGCCTTCAAGGAAAACGTCGAAGTGCTGATCGCGTGGCCGGAGCTGCTCCGGTCGGAGATCGGCCCCGCGCCGCTGATGGCGGCTGTGGCGAACCTGCAGCGCTGCCACAACGTCGCGTTCTTCGACCCGTTCCTGCCCGCCGATCTCCGGCGCGGGCCGTGCCCGTCCATCCCCTACGAAGACCTGGCGACTGCCGAGTCCGCCTCGATGGCGCACCTGGGCAAGGAATTGTACGGCGCGGGGGAGGTGTTCTGGAGCGCGCTGCTGTTCGACGGGCTGGGCGCGGTGGACCAGCCCGACGTGCTGTGCCTGAGCCTGGACGTGCCCTGCGTGGAGCTTGGGCCGATTCCGGGGGAGCGGCGCTTCCTCCTCTACAACCCCGCCGCCGAGACGCGCGGCCTGACGTTGACCACCTCCGCCGGGGAGAGGGAACTGGCGATCCCTCCCCGCGCGGTGTTGCGGGCATCCGGCAGCGCGTCTGTGCCCTCATGATCAGCGCGATCGCGGGGCGGGGCGGCCTCAGTTGGTGATGTCCTGGCGCTGGAACAGGACCGCGGTGAGCGCGATCAGGCCGATCACCCAGCACGCCAGCACCCCTTCGGAAAAGAGCCGGCTGTCGGTGACGATGCCGCCGGAGGGAAGCTCGAGACCGCTGGCGGATTTGTCGTACGACCAGGACAGCACGTTGAGCAGGTTGTAGCTGGGCAGAAACCGGTAGAAGTGCAGGAACGTGTTCGTGTCCAGCAAACTCGAAATCAGGTACAGCGGGACGAGCAGCATTGTCTCGCCGATGGCGAGGACGATGCCGGTGATTGCGCTGCCCAGAATCGACCGGGTGATCATCGCGGCGAGCGAGGCGTACCCGGCGGCGATCATGGTGCCGACGAACGCGTAGAGCATTTGCCGCCCGTAATCGGTGGCGAAGTCCCTGAGCACGTCGCTGGACAGCGCCGGGCCGTAGCCCGTATCGGTTGCCAGCGCCAGCAGCCCCCCGCCCACGCCCCATATAACCGACATCAGCGTGAACGCGAAGACGACGAACAGCGCGACCGCGACGAACTTGACCAGGATGAGCGGCACGCGCTGGCTGCGCGGCACGATCGTCTTCCAGGTGTTCCACTGGTATTCCCCGGCGAACAGCACCGCCGTGAAGCCGAGCAGCAGGCCCCGCCCCAGCGGGTTGTTCGGGATCAGCCAGGGGACGATGGCAAGCTCGGTCCAGAGGTTGTCTTCGAAGCTCGCCCGGAAGCTGGACGAGAAGGCTGCCGCCAGCAGGCCGAGGACGATCACCAGAAACGCCAACGCCGGGAAGATCCCGATCATGCAGCCCGTCGCCCAGCGGTTGCCGGTAATCTTGCGCCATTCGGCGCGGAACAATCTAACCCACATGCGAGTTTTCCCCTTCCGTCACGGATAAGAAGTAGTCCTCCAGCGACTGCCGGTGAGGCGATACTTCGTAGACCTGAATGTTGTTGTCGACCAGCCTCTTGACGACGAGGGGCGTCTCGCCGTCCGCCACGTCGACCAGCAGGGCGTCATCGCTGCCGGCCTGGGGCGTGGTCGTCCAATGCCCGTCGATCACGGCCATCGCCCGCTCGACGGGGTTGGCCCGGATGCGAAACTGCGCTTTCGCCGTCACCAGGTCGGCCACGCGCCCCTCGCGGACCAGCTCGCCCTTGTTGACGATCGCGACCCGGTCGCAGACCTGCTCGACTTCGCCCAACTGGTGGCTGGACAGGAAGATGGTCTTGCCGTATTGGTCGGCCAGCCTGCGCACCAGCGCGCGTATTTCGCTGATGCCTTGCGGGTCCAGCCCGTTGGCCGGCTCGTCCAGGATGAGCAAATCGGGATCGGTCAGCATCGCCGCCGCGATGCCCAGGCGCTGCTTCATCCCGGTGGAATAGCCTTTGACCCGCCGCACGGAGCGCGCCTCCATATCGACCAGTTTCAGCACCTCGTCGAACCGCGCGCGCGGCAGATCGAGATTGGACGTGAGCGCGAATATCTCCAGGTTGCGCCGCCCGCTCAGAAAGTCGTAGAACGACGCGCCCTCGACCAGCGAGCCGACCCGGCTCAGCACCTCGCGCTCGCGCTGGACGTGCTTGCCGAACAGGTAAACGTCGCCCTGGCTGGGCCGGATCAGGTCGAGCAGCACCCGGATGGTGGTCGTCTTCCCGGCGCCGTTGGGCCCCAGGAAGCCGTAGACCTGGCCGGCGGCTACCTCCAGGTTGAGGTTCTTCACCGCCTGGACGCGCTTGCTCTTCCGCCAGCCGAAATGTTTGTGCAGATTTTCGATACGTATGGCCGTTGTGTTGGACATTCAACCTCCTGATCATGTCGCTGCACTGCCCGCGCGTTTCGCGGGCGTGTCGTGCGAACTCGGATTTCACTGTATCACAGCCGGCGACTGGCTTGAAGTGGACGCGATCACCGGCGATCGTGCAGTCTGCACGGCCCGCCATGACGCGCGTCACTAGGGGCGGTGTGGGACCTGTGTTACGATGGTGGGTGATGAAACGCGCACAGATCGAACCCGAACTGCTTTCGCTCTTTCGCCTGATGAACGGTTTCTGGCTGCTGGTGTACGGCCTCGATTTGCTCGAGCAGACCGGCGACCCGGCCAAACCGGTCCGGCCACTGATGGTTGTGGGCACGCTCACCGCCGTGATCATGCTGCTGTACCTGTATTCGGGCTGGCTGCAGCGGCGGTTGGCGCGCTGGTATCTGCCGGTTGGCTTGGCGATTGCCTCGGTGGGGTCCACGCTGGCGCAGTGGTTCCACATCCGGTGGATCACCGATCACGGAATACAGCCGAACCCGGATAACATCATCGAGCAGTTGTTCATGCTACTGTTCGTGCCGATGATCATCACCGCCGCACAGTACAATTTCCGGGCTGTGCTCGCCTTCACGGTGCTCACCGCCGCGCTGCAATGGGTTCTCGCGCTGCCCTTGTCCACCCTCGAAGGCGCGCCGATGACATTCATTCAGGACGATATCGCCGGGCGAATGGTGATCTATCCCGTTGTGGGGTTCATCGTCGTGCGCCTGGTGCGCGGCCAGAAATCCGACCGCAAGGCGCTGGCCGCGAAAAACGTCAAGCTGACACAATACGCGACGGCGGTTGAGCGGCTGGCGATCAGCCACGAGCGCAACCGGCTGGCGCGCGAGCTGCACGACACGCTGGCCCACACGCTGAGCGCCGTCGCGGTGCAGCTCGAGGCGCTCAACAGGCAGCTCGACCAGGACCCGGATAACGCCCAAAACACCCTCAAACAACTGCAGGAGCTGACCCGCAGCGGTCTGCAGGAGGCGCGCCGCGCCCTGCAAGCCTTGCGGGCGAGTCCGTTGGAGGACCTGGGCCTCGCGCTCGCGCTGCGCCAACTCGTCGAGTCGGTGTCCGAGCGCAGCGGCATCGCGATCGGGCTCGACGCGGCGAGCGACCTGGATGGGCTGCCCCCGGAGATCGAGCAGGGGGTGTACCGCGTCGCCGAAGAAGCGCTGAACAACGCCGCCCGCCACGCCCACGCGCAGACGGTGACCGTTGCGGTGCGCCGCGACTCGCGCGCGCTCCGGCTGACGGTCGCCGACGATGGCGTCGGCTTCGATCCGCAAGCCGTGCCGGTCGAGGGGCATTACGGGCTGGTGGGGATGCGCGAGCGCGCGCTGTTGTGCAGCGGCCATCTCGAAATCGCCAGCGCGCCGGGCAAAGGCACGACCGTGCGCCTGACGGTCGAGGAGTGAGCATGATACGCGTGTTGGTGGTGGATGATCAGGTCGTCGTGACCGAGGGCCTGCGCGTGATCCTCAACCTCGCGCCGGCGATCGAGGTCGTCGGGGTGGCGTACGATGGCGCCCAGGCGGTCGAGCTGGTCGGCAAGCTGAAGCCCGACCTCGTGCTGATGGACCTGAAGATGCCGGGCATGAACGGCATCCGCGCGACGCGCGCCATCCGCGAGCAGTATCCGGACACGCACATCCTCGTGCTGACCACGTACAGCGCCGATGAGTGGGTCTTCGACGCGATTCGGGCGGGCGCGTCGGGCTACCTGCTCAAGGACTCCGGCGGGGATGACATCATCGCTGCCATCAAAGGCACCGTCGAAGGCCGGACGCACATCGATCCGGCGGTGGCCGACAAGCTGCTGGCCCTGGCGCGGCAGCAGATCAGGCCGGATACGTCCATCTTCGCCGAGCTCAGCCAGCGCGAGCTCGCCATCCTGCGCTACATCGCGCGCGGCCTGACGAACACGGACATTGCCGACAGGCTCGCGCTTGCCGAGGGCACCGTGCGGAACAACGTCAGCGCCATCCTGAACAAGCTCGGCGTCGCGGACCGGACGCAGGCCGCCGCGCTGGCGTGGCATCACGGGCTCGTCCAGCGCGGTACGGATGACCTGCAGGGCTGACCGGTTCCGCGCCCCTGCGCCGGAGACTCAGCCGCGCCGCGCGAACGACTGGCGCTCGATCAGCTCGACGGGAAGCGTGACGTGCTCGGCCCGGTGTTCTTCGTCCTCGATGCGCTGGATCAGCAGCCCGGCGGCCACGCGGCCCTTCTCGATCGTCGGCTGGCGGATGGTCGTCAGCGCCGGGCAGGTGAGGGCGCTCGGCTCGACGTCGTCGTAACCGATCAGCGAGACGTCGTCGGGCACGCCCACGCCCAGCGCGCGCGCGGCGCGCATCGCGCCGACAGCGATGATGTCGGCCATGGCGACGATCGCGGTCGGGCGCCAGCGCGCCCCCCAGACGGCGTGAAAGCCATCGTGCCCCCCCTCGGCGTCGCACTCGACCTCGACCAGCCTGACGCCGGGATCCTCCAGCGAGAGCCCGGCCTCGTCCAGCGCCCGCGCGTAGCCGGTGATGCGGCGGTGCAGCGTGCCGGCGTACTTGCGGTAATCCCCGTGATGCCCCGACCGGATGCCCAGAATGGCGATATCGCGGTGCCCGTTCTGCAGGGCATACGACATGGCAGCATAGGCCCCGGCTTCGTCGTCGATGTTGACGCAGGGGATGTCCGGCGTGGGGTCGCTGTCCACCATCACGAAGGGAACCCCGCGCTGTTGGAGCACCACCATCGTCGCCTTGAACGTTTCCAGGCCCATGGTGAGGAAACCGTCCACCGCGGCCCGGACGATGGCGCGCCGCAGGTTGCCGCGCAGCGGCGGGACGAGCATCAAGGACAGGCCCGCCTCGTGGCAGACGTCCCCCACGCCCTCGATGAAGGCCAGCGTGTGCGGGTTGCGCGTCATGATCGGGATCGGCTGCGGCACGAGAATCCCGATGCAGCCCGTGCGCCGCGTCTTGAGGTTGCTGGCGACGGGATCGGGCGCGTAGCCCGCTTCCTCGGCCACGCGGAGGATGTGCTGCAGCGTTTCTTCGGACAGCCGTTCCGGGTAGTTGAAGGCGAACGAAACGGCTGTCTTCGAGACGCCCGCGCGGCGGGCAATTTCGGCAATCGTCACCTTAGCCATGGCTGCTCTCTTCGGGTACCAACACGAGTCCGGACTGCGCCGGAAGCTGCTCGATGACGAGATGATCGTCGCTTGCGGCGAAACGCCGGTCCGTCAGGGCGTCCACCCAGGCGCGCGCGCCTGGGGCCGCTTCGCCCAGGGGGATTCTCATGGCCCGCTGCGCGTCGCGCGGGTTCAGCACGACCACGACGTGATCATAGGTCGTATGGCGGTGAAAGGCATACACGCCGTTGAAGACCAGGAGCGTCTCGAACGCGCCATCCGTCAGCGCGGCATGCTCGCGCCGGAGCCGGATCAGGCGGCGGTACGTCTCGAACAGCGCGTGATTCCAGCGCGCTTCGTCCCAGATCATCCCGGCGCGGCAGAGCGGATCGTTCGCGCCCGCCATGCCGATTTCGTCGCCGTAGTAGATCATCGGCACGCCGATATACGTGAGCTGGAAGATCGCGGCGAGCCGCGCCCGGTCGGTGCTGCCGCCGCACGCGGTCAGAATGCGGGGCGTGTCGTGGCTGCCCAGCAGCGTCAGGTGATAGGGCGCGCTCGGCCCGTGCTCCGCGCGAAGTTGGCGCAGCTCGTAGTCGAAGTCCTCGGCGTCCATGTGATCATGCGCGCAGTAGTCGAGGATCGCGTCGCGCAGCCGGTAGTTCATGATGCCGTGGACGGTGTCGCCGCCCAACCACGGACCGGCCCCGCGCCAGATCTCCGCCACGATGTACGCGTCCGGCCTCGTCTGCAGGACGGCTCCGCGAAACGCGCGCCAGAAGTCCAGGGGCACTTTCCACGGCACGTCGAGACGCCAGCCATCCGCGCCCTGTTCCAGCCAGTGGCGGGCAACGCCGAGCAGGTAGTCGCGCACGGCGGGGTTGGCGTGATTCAGCTTGGGCAGGAACGGCGCGCCGCCGCACGTCTGGTATGAGGGTGGGCTGTCGTCGATGGGGTAGCCGCGGACGTCGAACCAGTCCGCGTACGGCGACGCGGCCCCGCGCTGCACGACGTCCTGAAACGCCCAGAAGCCATCGCCGCAGTGATTGAACACCGCGTCGAGCACCACGCGCACGTCGCGCGCGTGCGCCGCGTCGATCAACGCCCGGAAGTCGTCCGGGCTGCCGGCGGCGGGATCGATCCGCAGGTAGTCGGACGTGTCGTACCGGTGATTGGTCCGCGCCGCGAAGAACGGCGTCAGGTAGAGCGCGTTGATGCCCAGGCGCTTCAGGTAATCGAGCTTCTGCGCGATCCCGACCAGGTCGCCGCCGAAGAAGTTCTCGCGGGTCGGCTCGCTGTCCCAGGGGACCGTGCCGGGCGGGTCGTTGGCGGGATCGCCGTTGTGGAAGCGCTCGGGAAAAATTTGGTAGAACACGCGCCCGCGCACCCAATGCGGCGCAGCCCAGGCTTGAGTCATGGTGTCATCCCTTCAACCCAGATTGTGCCACGCTCTGGATGAACCAGCGCTGGCTGAGCAAGAAGACCAGCAGCGTGGGCAGCGTGGCGGTGACCGTGCCCGCCATCAGCAGCGTCCACTGGGTTCCGTAGCGGCCCTGGAACATCGCCAGCCCCAACTGCACGGTGCGCATGTCGGGGTCGTTGGTGACGACCAGCGGCCAGAGAAAATCGTTCCAGGCGAACATGAAGGCGAAGATTCCCAGGGTCGCCAGGCCCGGCCCCGAGAGCGGCACGATGATCCGCCACCAGATGCCCAGGCGGCTCGCGCCGTCGATCATGGCGGCCTCGTCCAGCTCGCGCGGGATGCCCTGGTAATACTGCCGCAGCAGGAAGATGCCGAACGCGCTGACCATGCGCGGCACGATCAGGGCGGTGTATGAGTCGATCCAGCCGAGACGGTCGACGATGAGGTAGGACGGAATGAGGATCACGTGAAACGGAACCATCATCGTCCCCAGGAAGAGCATGAACAGCACATCGCGCCCCGGAAAGTGGAGCCGGGCGAACGCGTAGGCGGCCAGCGACGAGAAGATCACCTGCCCGACGACGATGCCGCCCGTCATCACGATCGAGTTGAGGTAGTAGCGGGCGAACGGCGCCGCGTCCCACGCCCGGGAATAGTTGGCGAACTCGAAGGTGGACGGGAAGAGGTACGGCGGCTGGTTGGTCAGCTCGAGCGGCTTGAGCGACAGCGTCACCATCCACAGGAAGGGGACGACCATGACGAACGCGCCGGACAGCAGCACCAGGTGAATGAGCAGCTTGCTCCACGGCACGCGCCGCAGCAGCGCCCCAGGTCCGTGTTCCAGTCGGGCGGTCACGGCGCTCATAGCCCCGCCTCGCGGGCGCCGAAGAACTTCCACTGGATCAGCGTGATCGCGAACACGATGGCGAAGATCACCCAGCCCATCGCCGAGGCGGTGCCCAGGTTGAAGTAGCGGAACGCCTGCCGGTACAGCAGCAGGCCGACGACTTCGGTCGTCCCGACGGGGCCGCCGTCGGTCATGACGTAGACCACGTCGAAGATCAGGAACGAGTCGATGATCGACATGATGACGAGCAGCAGCGTGATCGGCGCGATGAGGGGCACGGTGATGCGCCGGAAGCGATCCCAGCTCCCCGCGCCATCGACGGTGGCCGCTTCGTAATATTCCTTAGGGATGTTTTGCAGCCCGGCGAGGTAGATCACGATGTTGAAGCCCAGCCGCTTCCACACGCCGACCAGGATCACGATGCGCAGCGCCCAGTCCGGGTTGCGCAGCCAGGACGGCGAGGGCGGCGTGAGGCCCAGATCGCGCAGCAGCACGTCGGCGTAGCCGCTGCCGGGATTCATCAGGTAGCGCCACACGACCGCCGCCGCGACCGTCGAGGTCACCACCGGCAGGAAATACACCAGGCGATAGATGTTTTGACCGCGTATGCCCGAGTTGAGCAGGACCGCCACGAGCAGGCTGAAGGCCACCCCCAGCAGCGTCGTGCCCACCGTGTAGGTGAACGTGACGGTCAGGGCGTTGCGAAACATGGCGGACTCGTAGAGCGCCTTGTAGTTGCCCAGCCCGACGTATTCCTTGTCCGGGCTGAAACCGTCCCATTCCATGACGCTCAGGTAGCCCGAATAGAGCAGGGGATAGATGTTGAACAGCGCGAACAGGACGATGGCCGGCGCCAGCGCCAGCGCGGCAGCCGAGAGATCGCCCCGGCGGTTGGCGCGACTCCATCCTGTTCGCATACGAGCAATAGCGGTCATTCTCGAACCTCGGTCACGTCGAAAGGGTGATACCCTGGGGCGCTCGCATGTCGCACCCCAGGGCAGCGCTCGCGCTTAGCGGAGCAGGCTGTTGACGGCGGCGGCTGCCGCGTCCAGGGCTTCTTGCGGGCTCATCTGCCCGTAGATCGCGCGCTCGATCATGGCGGAGAAGACGTCCGACAGCTCCGAGTACTGCTCCACTGGAGGACGATTATGGGCGTATTGCTGCATCTCGACAAACGGCATCAGGCGCGGCTCGTTCTCCTCGATCCACGTCTGGAAGTCCGGATTGGTGGCGACGGAGTCGCGGATGGGCATGAAGCCGGTCTCCATGTCCCATTCGAGCTGGACTTCGGCGCTGGTGACCCACTGGATGAAGTCCCACGCGGCCTGCTGCCGGGCTTCGTCGTTGCTCATGATGAAGATGTGCTCGCCGCCCATGTTGGTGGCGGGCTCACCGTCTTCCGGATACGGCATTTTGGCGGTCGTCCATTCAAACGGCGCGGTGTCGGCCCAGATGCCGACCATCCACGAGCCATCCATCACCATGCAGGCCTGCCCCTGGCCGAACAGCCCCCAGTCGGAGATGGCGTAAGCGCCCGCGTCGATCAGGTCGAGCCAGTATTGGAGCGCCCGCAAGCCCGCGTCGGAATTGAAGGCGGCCTGCGACAGGTCCTCGCTGAGAAAGTCGCCGCCCGCCTGCCACAGATAGACCTGGTACTGCCACGTCAGCCCCTCACCGGTCTGGGTATACAGCTCCATACCGACGATCCCTTCGTCCGGGTTGGCGCACTGCGTCGCGTAGTCCATCAGCTCCGCCCAGGTGGTTGGCGGCGCTGCCGGGTCCAGCCCGGCGGCAGCGACCAGGTCCGTGTTGATGAACAGCTCCAGGTTGTTGGTGCTCACGGGCAGGCCGTACATCTGGTCGTCGTAGGTGTTGACGTTCAGCAGCGCGGGGTAGAAATCGTCGATAGCGATCTCCGACGCTGCGATGAAGCCGTCGAGCGGGACCAGCGCGCCCGACTTCGCCAGGTACGGCATCCACACCATGTCGGCGGCGGCGAGGTCCGGCCTGTCGCCGCCGGCCACGGCCAGTTGGAGCTTGGGCAGCAGCTCGTTCCACCCAACGAACACGTTTTCGATCTCGACGTCCGGGTGTTCGGCGTTGTAGCGGTCGACCAGCGCCTGGATCGTCTCGCCGTTCTTACCATCCCAGTAGTTCCAGAAGGTGAGCTTGACCGGCTCCTGGGCGGAAGCCGGGCGAATGGCCCCGGTCGAATGCAGCACCGGCGCCACGACGAGCACGGTGATGATCGCCAGCACGAGAAATAGTCGTTTCATTTTTCCTGTTCTCCTCAAGTGCTAGGTCTGGACAAAAGCATTGATTGGCAGCGAACTGGTAAACCAGTGGCGGAAATTAGACAGTAACGGACTCCTCTCGATAGATCGACGACAGGCGTTTAAACCGATTTACTAAACCGATTTAATCACTGTTTGCAGCCGTTGTCAAGCGCACGCCGAGAAAACCATCCACGCGCCGCCACAATGCGACGAGGACGCGCGCGGCGGCCCCGTCTGGCTGTTCCCGGAATGGTGCCGGGTTGGGGGAATGGGGACTCAGCCGGTCAGATGACGATTTCGACCCGCTGGACGGTGCCTGCTTCGGCGAGGGGGAGAAATTCGCCGTGCCAGCGCACGCCATCGACGCGCCAGCCTGTTCGCTCGCCGTTGGCTGCCCGCCGCACGGTGATGTCATACACCGCGCCGCGAAATGCGCGCTTGAGGCGGAAGCGATCCCAGCCATCCGGCAGGCCGGGGCGCACGCGCAGGCCCGGCATGTGCGCCTCCACGCCGAGCACGCCCTCGATCAGCGCGCGCAGGTACCACGCCGCCGACCCGGTGTACCACGTCCAGCCCGCCTGGCCGGGGACGGCGGCCAGCGGCCCGGCGACGTTGCCCGGCATCACGTACGGCTCGCCCGCGTACCGGTCGGGGTCCTGAGCACGAACGGGCGGGCAGAAGCTGCGCCACACGTCATAGGCGGCCTGGGCGCCGTTCACGTGCCCCTCGGCCAGCACGGCCCAGCAGGCTGCGTGACAGTACACGCCGCCGTTCTCGCGCACGCCGGGGGCATAGCGCGACAGGTAGCCGATGGTCGGGTTGGGTTGGGTATAGGCCGGGGCCAGCAGCAGCGGGCCGTAATCGGAATACAGGTGCTGCCGGGCCGCGGCCAAGACCTGCTGCGCGCGATCCCGGTCCGCCGTGCCGGACAGGGCCGCCCACGTTTGGGCGTTGAGGAAGATCTGGCCCTCCGGCGCCCGGCTCGAACCCACCAGCTCGCCGTCGTCGTTCGAGGCGCGCCAATACCACGCGCCATCCCACGCGTGGGTGTTCACCGCATGGTGCAGCCGGGCGGCTTCTTCGCGGAAGCGTGCCGCCGTGTCCGGCTCGCAGAACGGCATATCCGCCCAGGCACACAGCAGGTAATACAGGAAATGCGCCATCCACACGCTTTCGCCGCGCCCTTCGGGTCCGACCGCGTTCAGCCCGTCGTTCCAATCCCCTTCGAGGATGAGGGGCAGCCCGCGCTCGCTGCGCCGCCGGAGGGCCACCTCGAACGCGCGCAGGCAGTGCTCGCGCAGCGAGGCCGCGCCGCCGTCGAAGAACGGGATCGATTCGTCCAGGAAGCTGGAGTCGCCCGTCTCGCGGACGGTGTGCAGCACCACGAACGGCAGCCAGAGCAGATCGTCGCTGTAGTCGGAGCGCAGGCCGGTTTCGGCCAGCGGGTGCCACCAGTGCAGGACGACGCCGTCCTGGTACTGGTGCGCGGCGTGCAGCCGGATCTGCTCGATAGTCTTCTCAGGGGAACCCAGCAGCAGCCAGATCAGGCTGTCCTGCAACTGGTCGCGGAACCCGTAGGCGCCGCCGGTCTGGTAATACGCGGTCCGCCCCTCCAGGCGGCCCGCAATCGCCTGATATTGCAGCCAGCCGTTCGCCAGCACGTTGAGCGCCGGGTCGGGCGTCTCGACGACCAGCGGGCCGACCCTGTCCCGCCAGCGCGCGCGCACCTCGTCCAGCGCGGCGCGGACGGTGGCCGTGTCCTGATAGCGCGCCGCCAGCGCGAGGGCGTGGTCGCGGCTGTCCGCAGCGCCCAGCGTGAAGGCGATCTCGCGCACCTCGCCGGGCGCCAGGGTTACCTCCAGCCGCAAGCTGCCGACCGGATCGCCCCAGCGGCCCGCGCGGTTGGCCGACCGCCCGGCGATGACGGCCTGCGGCTGGTGGATGCCCCCGTTGCGTCCCAGGAAATCGCGCTTGTCGGCGTCGAATCCGGTGGGCGGGACGGACGCGCTATGAAACGCCACGTAGGGCCACGCGCGGTTCCAGTGCACCGCGCCTTCGACCGGGAACTCCCACAGCACCTTCGTCGCCAGCAGCGCGCCGTGGTCCGCGTCGAACTCGGTCGCGATGAACGTGCGGTGAAACTCGCGGTGCCAGTCTGGGGCCGCGCCCAACAGCCATTCCAGGTAGGTGAAGACGTGCAGGCGGCGCGGCGTGTCGCCGTGGTTCTCCAGACGCACCAGCCAGATCTCGCACGGATCGCCCGGCGGGACGAGATACGTGACCGACTGCGCCAGCGTCCCGCGCCGGGATTCGATCACCGAGTAGCCCATGCCGTGCCGGACCCGGTACGCCTCCAGTCCCGCGCCGCACGGCTGCCACGTGGGCGACCAGAACTCGCCGGAATCGGCGTCGCGCAGGTACAGGTATTTGCCCCATTCGTCGCGGATCAGGTCCTGCTCCCAGCGCGTGACCCGGTTCAGGGTGGCGTGGGTGCGCCAGCTATACCCGCTGCCCGCCTGGGACAGTGTCAGCCCGTAGTCGCCATTCGTCAGGACGTTGATCCAGGGCATGGGGGTGTCGGCACGGGTGATGACGTATTCGCTGCCGTCGTCGCTGAAATAGCCGTATTGGTTCTGCAACTGTGCCATGAATGCTCCACTCCACAAGGAACGAGACTAACCGGCCTGTTGGTCCAGAAGATTCTCGAGATCGCGGCGGGCGCGCTCGATCAACGCGTCATCGCCGGGAAACAGGTCGGGAATGGACTCGTAAACATCCTGGGCATCGCGAAGCCGCCCGCCGGCCTCGTACAGCTCGCCGAGCCGCAGGTAGATCAGGCCCATGTACGGGTTGTGACGCCCGATGTTCTGCTGCACGAACTGCTCCGCCTCCTCCAGCGTGAGGTGCGTGTAGATGATCTCGTCGATGCGCTGTTCGGCGCGCTCGACCTCGCCGGGGCGCGGCAGCGCGTAGCTGTCTTCCCAGATGCGTTTCACCTGGATGTAGCCGCCGCGATCGACGTACTTTTCTTTCGCCCGGTCGTATTCCTCGTAGCCAAGCAGCGAGTCCAGGTAACGCCCTGCCTGGTAGCTGGCGTCGGCGTCGGCCAGGTAGGACGTCGAGAGCCGGTAGGCGTCCCACCAGGCCAGGATATAGGTGCCGACGAAAATCACCACGGCGGCGATCGCCAGAATCGCCATGCGGGAGCGCGGCCCGCGCGCGCGCTGGCTGTCGGGGGTGGGGGGAATCATCGTCGTCTCGGCCATCGTCATTTACTCAGCGATACATTTGCGAACGCTTTGACGAACTGTTCCTGAATGAAGAAATACACCACGACGATCGGCAGGGTGATCAACGTAGTCAGCGCCCAGATCTGCTCCGCATTTTCGCCCGGCACCGTGCCGCGAAATTGCAGCAGGCCCAGTTGCAGCGTCCAGTGTTCGGGCTGGTTCAGGTAGAGCAGGGGGCCGAAAAAGTCGTTCCAACTGCCCATGAAGGTCAGGATCGCCACCGTCGCCAGCGCGGGACGCGCCAGCGGCAGGATCACGCGCATGAAGATCGTCGGATCGCCCGCGCCGTCGATACGGGCCGCCTCGACGATTTCGTCCGGGATGCCGAGCATGAACTGGCGCACCAGGAAGATGTTGAACACCGACACGGCAGAGGGGATGATGAGCGCGTGGTAGTGCCCCACCCAGCCGAGATTGTAGATGAACACGTAGGACGGGATGAGGAACAACACGCCGGGAATCATCATCGTGATCAGCATGAACCCGAAGATCCGGCCCCGCCCAGGGAAGGGGATCTTGGCGAAGGCGTAGCCCGCCAGGGCGCTCAACAGCGTGTTCAGCAGGGTGATCGAGACGGCGAGGATCAGCGAGTTCTTGAACAGCAGCAGCACGTCTAGCTCTTCGAACACGCCGGTATAGCCGATGAGCGTGATCGTGGAAGGCAGCGCGGTGGGCGAGTGCAGAATCTCGCGCCCCGTCTTGAACGAGTTGTTGACCATGAAGAAGAACGGGTAGACGACCGCGATAGCGCCCAGGGTCAGCGCCGCGTAGGTGAGGACCAGAGAGGCGGAGATGCGCCGGAAAGATGTGATCATCGCGTCGCCCTCACTCCGCCTCGGCGCGAACGAACCTGAACTGGAGCGCCGTGAGCAGCGCGATCAGGAACGCCAGCAGCAGGCCCAGCGTCGAGGCGTAGCCCACGTTGGACCGGTCGAACGCCTGGGCGTAGAGATAAAGCACCGGGGTGAGCGCCTGGTGGTTGATCCCGCCGTAGACGTTGAACCCGATGCTGAACACCTCGGTGAACATCTGCAGGCCGTTGATGATGTCCACCACCAGCAGGAAGAAAAGCTGCGGGCGCAGCATGGGCAGCGTGATGTAGCGGAACAACTGCCACCCCTTCGCGCCATCGACCACAGCCGCCTCGTAGAGCCGCGGATCGATCCCGTACATGCCGGCGAGCAGGATGATGGTGCTGATCCCGAACCACTTCCAGGTGTTGATCAGCGCGATGATGATCATCGGCAGGGTGTCGTCCGACTTCCAGAATACCGGCCCGGCGATCAGCCCGGCGTCGATCAGCACTTTCTGAACCGGGCCGCCGGGACTGGCGAGGTTGTCGCCGATCGTCATCAGCACCACCGTCGAGGTGATGACCGGCAAGAAGTAGATGGTGCGGAACAGGCGCGCGCCCCAGGTGATGCGCACCAGCAGCGCCGCCGTGATCAGGCCCAGGCCGTTTTTGAGGACGATGAACGTCGTCTGGTTGAGCACGATGTTGTACAGCGATTTCCAGAAGAGCGAGTCGGTCACGCCGTCGATCCAGTTGCCCAGGCCGACGAACGTCCGGTTTTCGGGCGTGACGAACGAATAGTCGAAAAAGGTCAGGTAGAAGGACAGCACCAGCGGGTACAGGCCGAAAAACAGGTACAGGACGACCCAGGGAGACACGAATATGTATCCCCACCGGCTGCGTTTGATCCGGAGGAACAGGCTGGAAGGCGCGGCGCCGGCGCGTTCCGGCGCGTCCAGGGCGCGGGAGGAAACCATAAGCGACTCCTCAGGGGGGCACGTGCTCGTCCGCGCCCCCCTGTATGCATGATGAGGTTAACTGCCCTGGATCGCTTCGCGGGCTTTCTGAGCAGCGGTTGCAACCGACTCATCGAGCGGCACCGAATCTTCCACGACGACCTGGCCGTAGACCCCTTGCAGGGCGCTCGCGGCGCTGTCCGCCGTGGCGAACTGTTCCGGCACGTAGCCATGCGCGAGCAGCTCCACGAACGGCTGGCGCGCCGGGTCCTGGAAGTACGGATCGTCCTGGAGCGCGAGGATCACGGGCAGGTAGCCCAGCTCGGTGATGAACTGGTAGTTGTTCTCGTCTTCCATCAAGAAGTTGAGGAAGTGCCACGCGCGGGCCTCGCGTTCGGGCGTGCTCTTGAGGATCATCATGCCGCGCCCGCCGAACGTCGTGAAGCTGGTGTCGCCTTCATTGGGGACGGGCACCGGCGCCACGCCGACATCCTCGCCGATCACCATCGGCTCGCCCGCCGCCGATTGGAGGTTCGGCTCCCACGAGTAGCCGTATTGCAGCCACATGCCGATGTTACGACCGAAGAAGTTCTTCTCCATGGTGGGCGGCGCGTACTGCTGCGCGGCCTTTGCAAACTCGAAGAACTTGTCCAGCGCGCACTCTTCGCGGTCGAAGATGATGTCGGTGGCGAGGTTGTTCAGAAGCTGGCATTGGCCCTGGTTGGCGTTCAGGTAGATGGGCTGGAGCATGTTCCAGTACCAGCCGCCCCATTGCAGCGCCTCGTTCCAGAAGACGGTGCCGTAGACCTCGTCGCCGTTTTCACGGTTGGGCAGCTCGTCGATGGCGGCAGCCGCGGCCAGGAACTCGTCCCAGGTCGCGGGCGGGGCGTCCGGGTCGAGGCCCGCTTCTTCGAACAGCGCCTTGTTGTAGATCATGAGCGTGACGTCGGCGCCGATGGGCACGTAGTAGTAGTGGCCGTACAGCTTCTGGAGCGACACCGGTTCCAGGCGGGCGAACAGGTCTTCCGCGCCCGGCAGGTCGTCCAGCACCACGGCGGCATCCTGCTCGGCCAGCTTACCGAGCTGGGGGCCGAACGAGGTGATGATCAGGTCCGGCTGGTTGCCCGCCGCGATCAACGCCTGGAACGCGCCGCCTTCGGGTTCCAGTTCCAGCGTGACGGTGACGTCGGGATTCGCTTCCTGGTATTTCTCCACCAGCCTGGTCATCGTGTCCTGCATCGCCCCGGCGACGACCGAGACGCGAATCTCGTTCGCCATCGGCGTGTCCTGGGCGTGGGCGAGCATCGCGCCGAAAACCGTGCTGACCAGGATCAGCGCGACCGCCAAACGAACAAAAGTACCTCGCAAGTTTGCCATCTCTATTGCTCCTTATGTGAACTCGTGTCTATTTGGGTGACCGGTCGATTGTCTATGGTTCGTCCTCCTACGCGGGTAAAAGCGCTTTTACATAGCCCGAAAAAAAAGATGCTCCGATCCGGCGCTCAACAGCCGCACGACCGCCGGATGACGGGCGACGTCGGCAGCAGCAGCTTGTTGGGCGCGGCCAGCGCGGATCGGTCGCCCTGGGTATGGATAATCTCGAGCGCCATCTGCCCGGCGTGCCATCCCAGCTCGTACACCGGCTGGTGGACGGTGGTCAGCGGCGGCGACACGTAACTCGCCAGCGGGAGGTCGTCGAAGCCCACCACCGCGATATCATCGGGCACGCTCAACCCGTGCTCGCGGATCGCCATCATGGCATCGATCGCCATCTGATCGTTCGCGGCGAAGACGGCATCGGGCAGGGTGGGCAGCTCCAGAAGCCGCTGCATGGCCCGGTAGCCGCTGTCGCGCAGGTAGTCCCCCTCTACGACGTACTCGCCGGGCAGGTCGAGGCCGTTTTCGTGCAGGACGTCGCGCAGCGCGCGCAGCCGTTCGCGGTTGTCCGGCGTGTGGTCGGTGCCGGTGATGTACGCCACGCGCCGGTATTGGTGCTCGACGACCAGGTGCTCGGCCATGGCCCGCCCGCCGCCGTAATTGTCGGCCAGGAACGTCGGGATGTTCCTGCCGATATCGAGCTGGACCAGCACGACCGGGATGCCCTGCTCGACGATCTCCTGCACTTCGTGGGCGTGGACCTCGATGGACGCCAGGACCATCGCATCGACGTGCCCGCGCCGGAAGAGATGCAGATACCGCCGCTCCGATGCGGGCAGCCGCGACTGGCTGGCGATCAGCAGGCTGTAGTTGGCCGCGCTGGCCGCCTCTTCGACACCGCGCACCACCTGGAAGAAGAAGGGGTCGTTCACCTGGGGGATGACCAGGCCGAGCGTGGCCGTCTGCTGGCTGGCGAGGCCGCGGGCGAGGGCGTTCGCGTGGTAGTCCAGGTCGCGGATCGCCTGCAGGACGCGCTCGCGCGTCTCCGGGTGAACGCGGTCCCGGTTGTTGATCACGCGCGAGACGGTCCCGATCGAGACGCCGGCGCGTTTTGCCACGTCGAAGATGGTTGCGGCCATGACTCGCCCACTCGCTTCCGGTGGTTAGTTTGAAGCGCTTTCATCATATCACAGGAACTTCTCACGCGCAATATGTCCGCGCGAACAACGTGTTTTGCCTGAATCTCTGCGTAAAGTGTAAAAGCGCTTTGACATCTCCCAACTTCAGACTTATACTGTGGAAAAATCGCCCGTGTCGAACAACCGGCCAAGCATGCAAAGGAGCCGTAGCATGGCTAAAAAATGGGTACATGTTTTGCTGCTCGTTTCGATGACGTTACCATTTGTGTGGCACTCCCCGCTGGCCCACGCGCAGGAAGATGAACTTCTCTGGACGGCGTGGGAGAACAAGGACATCTCCACCCTGGGCGACGACAACACCGGCTCGACGTTCGCCGCCAGCGAGGAGGTGCTGTCGCCGGGCGGAAGCCCCACCTTGCAGGTGACGCCGAGCGGCGAGTCCGAAGAGACCAAGCTGGCCTTCCCCGTCACCGGCGCAGACCTCGCCGACTGGGCGGCGTTCGGCCAGATCGCGCTGGAGGTCTACCTGCCCGAAGCGAACGCGCTGAACGCCAACAGCTTCTTCATGGGCATGGCCGACGTGACCGGCGAGTTCGCGTGGATCGGCGGCATCTTCAGCGAGACGGAAGCCCAGCCGGGCTGGAACCGGATCGCCTTCGCGCCCGAACCCGCCATGCGCCAGCCGGAAGCCGGCGCCGACTACACCCTATTCCTGTCGTTCTTCTTCGCCGACGATGCCGGCGCCAAGACTCCGCTTACCGAGCCGTTCTACCTGGGCAGCGCGATCCTGTTCGGGGCCGAAGCGGTGGCGGTGGAGGTGGGCGACGCTGGCCCCGTCACCTGGGCGGCCTGGGAGGCCAAGAATCCCGGCATGATCGGCGACGACAACACCGGGACCGACTTCGCGCAGAGCGACGAGATTCTCACCCCGGCGGGCAATCCCTCGCTCCAGGTCATCCCCAGCGGCGTCGGGGAGGAAACCAAGCTGGCCTTCCCGGTCAGCGGGGCGAACCTGGCCGACTGGATCACGCACGGGCAGGTCGAGCTGGACATCTACCTGCCGGAAGAGAACGCGCTCAACCCGAATCGCGTCTTCATGGGCATGGCCGACATCACCGGCGAATGGACCTGGGCCGGTGGCACCTGGGGCGAGTTCCAGGGCGATGCCGGGTGGACGCGCATCGTGGTCGCGCTCGACCCGACCATGCAGCAGATCAACACCAGCGGCGCGTACTTCGTCTATCTGGCGTTCATGCATGCCGACGAGAACGAGAATAAGACGCCGCTAACCGAGCCGTTCTACCTGGGCAGCGTGTACCTGTCCGGGACGGTCGCGGAGGCGGGCGCCGGGGAAGAGCCCGCCGGGGACGAGGGCGCCGGAGTCGCGCTCCCGGCGGAGGTGGCCTGGGCGGCGTGGAATGACAAGGACATCGCCGTGCTGGGCGATGACAATTCCGGCTCGACGTTCGTGCTCAGCGAGGACGTGCTGACGCCCGGCGGGGCGGCGGCGGTCCAGGTGATGCCGGGTGGCGAGGCGGAAGAGACCAAGATCGCCTTCCCGCTCAGCGCGGCGGACCTGGCGGATTGGGCGGACTACACGCAGGTCGAGTTAGAAGTGTACCTGCCGGAGGAGAACGCGCTCAACCCGAACCGCTTCTTCATGGGCATGGCCGACGTCACCGGCGAATGGACCTGGGTCGGCGGCATGTTCGGCGGCGCGACGGAGCTTTTGCCCGGCTGGAACCGGATCGCCTACGTGCCGCTCGATCCGATGCGCCAGCCGGCGGCAGACGGGAGCTACGAGCTGTTCCTCTCGTTCTTCAACGAGGATGCGGACGGCAAGACTCCGCTGACCGAGCCGTTCTACGTGGGCGGAGCCTACCTGACCAGCCCCGAAACACCGGCGGCAGCCGGGGAATACTCGCCGGAGGGCGTCTACCAGAGGGAAGTCGACCTGCTGCTGTCGTTCGACGACGTGGCGCTGCTCGACGCCGTCGCGCACGAGACGTTCGATTTCTTCTGGTACGAGGCCAACCCGGCCAACGGGCTGATCAAGGATCGCAGCACGCCCGACTCGCCGTCGAGCATTGCGGCGGTGGGCTTTGGGCTGGCGGCGATCCCGGTGGGCGTGGATCGCGGCTGGATCACCTACGATCAGGGCTACGAGCGCGCGCTGACGACGCTCCAAACTTTCGCCAACGGCGGGGTGCAGGGCGATCGCGGGTTCTTCTATCACTTCATCGACATGGAGACCGGCGAGCGCGTGTGGAGCAGCGAGCTGTCCTCGATCGACACGGCCCTGTTCATCGCCGGGGCGCTGACGGCGGGCGAATACTTCGCGGACACCGACGTCGCGGCGCTGGCCGGCCAGCTCTACGAACAGGTCGACTGGCAGTGGATGATGTCGAACGGCAACATGGTGTCGATGGGCTGGAAACCGGATATCGGCTTCCTCTCCGCGTTTTGGGATCACTTCGACGAGAGCCTGCTGCTCTACGCGCTGGCGATCGGCTCGCCGGCGCACCCGGTCCCGGCGGAAGCGTGGGATAACTGGGATCGCCCGGTCAACACGTCGGGCGAATACATCTACCTGACCGGCGATCCGCTGTTCGTCTACCAGTACCCGCTGGCCTTCCTGGACCTGCGCGACCGCGAAGACGCCTACGCCAACTACGTCAACAACGCGATCCGCGCCTGCGAGCGCAACCGGCAGTTTGCCATCAACAACGCGGACGCCTTCGCTACCTATCAAAACGGCGTGTGGGGCATCAGCGCCTCGGACGGGCCGCGCGGCTACAAGGCTTATGGCGCGGGCGGCCCGCACGATGGCACCGTCGCGCCGTACGCGTCTGTCTCATGCCTCCCCTTCACGCCGGAGATCGCCTTCGAATCGATGCGCGCCATGCTCGAGCAGTACGGGACGAAAGTATGGGGCGAGTACGGTTTCGTGAGCGCCATCAACGCCGAAGAAGACTGGTACTCGGTCGAGCACATCGGCATCGACCAGGGCGACATCCTGCTGATGATCAGCAACTACCAGGACGGGTTCGTGTGGGACCTGTTCATGCAGAACGAGCACATCCAGAATGCGCTGGCGGCGATGGGCTTCGTCGAGCAGGCGAGCGACTACGCCGTGACGCCCGCGTACCTGGAACAGGTCAAGAGCGGCAGCTAGCCCTGAGTTTTTCGTATCCTGTGGCCTCTCCTGCCTGGCGTGGCGCGGGGTGGGAGAGGCCGTACCAGTGCATCCCGGCAGGCAAGACACATGGACAACGTACCCGAGAATTACTACAGCCACCTCGTTTTCGACAACAGCCTGACGGACGGCGCGTATTTTTACAGCCGGGCGACAGCCATTTCGCCCAGCTTCGTCAAGGCGATCGATCACCGGCTCCCGGTTTCGACGGAGCGCTTTTTCAACCCGCCCAACAGCCTGGAGCTGGCATGGCATTCCCGCCCAGGGGGCGATTGGACGGCTGAGATCGCGGTCGAGCCCTGGCGGGGCCGGGGGATGGTGCTGCACGGGGACGCGCTGACGTTCTGGTGTTACGCGGAGGATACCATTCCCGCCGCGGCCCTGCCGATGCTCGTGCTCCGGCTTCAGAATGGCGCGTTCACGCTGGGGCTGCGGCTGTCGTCGGTCGTGGCGGAACTGCCCGCCGGGCGCTGGACGTACGTCGAGGTGCCGTTCGCGGCGTTCGCGCCGCTCACCGGCGAGTTCGATTTCAGCCAGCTTCGGCAGGTCGTGTTCACGCAAAGCATCGACGACGACCAGCCGCACACCCTCTATCTGGACGAGATCAAAGTGCGGCGCGTCGGGGCGAGCGAACCCGCCTCACCGCCCGCCGGGCTTGTGGCGCGCGGCTACGATCGCCACGTCGATCTGCGGTGGGAACCCGCCGGCGACCCGGCAATCGCCTACTATCTCGTTTACCGCGCGGACGAGGGCGAGAACTTCACGCCGATCGGCATGCAGAACCCGACCTTCAACCGTTTCGTGGACTACCTGGGGCGCCACACGACCGCTCATTACCGGGTGGTGGCGGTCAATCACGCGTACCAGGAGTCGGCGCCAACGCCGGTCGTCAGCGCGACGACGCGCCCGCTCGATGACGACGACCTGCTGACGATGGTGCAGGGGGCGTCGTTCCGCTACTACTGGGACCACGCGCACCCTGACGCCGGTCTGGCGCGGGAGTGCGTGCCGGGCGACGAGCACCTGATCGCCCTGGGCGCGTCCGGGTTTGGCCTGATGGCGCTGATCGTGGCGGTCGAGCGCGGCTTCGTGACCCGCGACGCGGCGATCCGGCACATGCATAAAGCGCTGGCGTTCCTGGACCGCGCCGACCGCTTTCACGGAGTCTGGCCGCATTTCCTGGATGGCCGCACCGGCAAGGCGGTCCCGTTCTTCGGGAAGTACGACAACGGGGGCGACCTCGTCGAGACGGCGTTCATGATCCAGGCGCTGCTGGCGGCGCGCCAGTACTTCGACGGCGACGATCCCGCCGAGCGGTCGCTGCGGGCGGCGATCACCCGCCTGTGGGAGTCCGTCGAATGGGACTGGTACCGCAACCCCGCCGCCCCCGATTACCTGTACTGGCACTGGTCGCCTGAGCACGGGTGGCACATCGATCACCCGCTGATCGGGTGGAACGAAACGCTGATCGCCTACCTGCTGGCGATTGCGTCCCCCACGCACCCCGTGCCGGCCTCGCTGTACTACAGCGGCTGGGCGTCGCAGTCGGAGCGGGCACGGCTCTACCGCCAGAACTGGGGCAAGACCACCGCGGGCGACCTCTACCGGAACGGGAGCACGTACTACGGGATCGATCTGCCGGTGGGCGTGGGGCCGGGCGGCCCGCTGTTCTTCACGCACTACCCGTTCCTCGGCTTCGATCCGCGTGGCAAGCGCGACCGGTACGCGGACCTGTTCGAGAACTGCCGCCGGATCACGCTGATCAATCACCGCTACTGTGCCGCGAATCCGGGCGGGTACGCGGGCTACAGCGCGGACTGCTGGGGCCTGAGCGCCAGCGACGATCACCTGGGCTACCTGGCGCACGACCCGACGCCGCGCAACGACAACGGCACGATCACGCCGACCGCCGCCCTGAGCGCCTTTCCGTATACGCCCGCCGAGTCGATGCGGGCGCTGCGGCATTTCTACTACGACCGGGGCGCGGAGTTGTGGGACATCTACGGCTTTCGCGACGCGTTCAATCCCACCCAGGATTACGTCTCGCCCATCTTCATGGGGCTGAACCAGGCCCCGATCGTGGTCATGATCGAGAATTATCGCACAGGCCTGCTGTGGCGGTTGTTCATGTCGAGTTCGGAGATCGGCGCCATGTGCGAGCGCGTCGGCTTCAGCACGGACCCGGACGAGGCGGGCGCTTAGGCGCAGCGGGCTATGCGTCCCGCCACCAGCACGTGACCGTAGTGCCTTCGCCGATCGCGCTCGTGACGGTGAGCCGGGCGCCGATGGCTTCGGCGCGTTCGCGCATGGTGCGCTGGCCCAGGCGCTCGCCGGAGACCTGGTCCGGATCGAAGCCGCAGCCGTCGTCGGCTATGGTCAGAGTGAGCGTCGCGCCGTCGCGGGCGAGCGACAGGCGCACGTGCTCGGCGCCGGCGTGCTTGACCACGTTGTTGAGCGCCTCCTGCGCGATGCGATACAGCGCGATTTTGATCTCCGGCGGTGGGGCGCAGTCGTCCGCCACGTCCACGGTCACCGGCGCCATGGCCCGGCTGTTGGCGGCCTGCGCGAGTTGTCCCAGCAGGTCACCGAGCGAGGTGGCAACCAGCGCATCCGGGCGCAGCTCCAGCAGCAGGATGCGCATTTCCGCCTGCGCGCCCCGCGTTAGCTGGTGGAGCTGTTCGAGCTGCGCCCGGGCCGCCGCCGGATCGCGTTCCCACAGGCGGGGCAGCACGCCCGCGATCATGTTGGCCGAGAACAGCGTTTGGGAGACGGCGTCGTGCAGCTCGCGGGCGAGGCGGCTGCGTTCGGCGGCGGCAGCGGTTTGCTCCGCCTGCTCGTAAAGCTGCGCGTTCTCCACGGCCACGCCAACCTGCTGCCCGATCGACGCCATCAGCGCGAGTTCCTCGGCGGACACGTCGCGCGGTTCCCGGCTGCCCAGGGTGATGAACCCAAGCACGCGCTCTTTGGAAACCAGCGGAATGCCCAGCGCCAGCCGGACACCCTGCCGCGTCAGAATGCGCTTGAGCTCGCCCTCCGGGTAGTCGTCCAGGCGCATCAGGGCCGGTTCCCGCGTGCCGGTGACGCGCCCGGCGATGCTCTCCACCAGCGGGAACTGCCGGGCATAGGCGACGAATTCCTCCGGTAGCCCGCGCTGGATCACGAGGTGCAGCGTCTGGCGCTCGACATCGAGACGGTACGCGGCGCCGACGGCCATGCCGGTGATCTCGAGCGTCTTGCCCAGCGCCGCGCTCAGCACGTCCTCGATGTTCAGCGACCGGCTGGCGACCGCCGCGATGGCGTTCAACGCCGCCAGCTCGCGCGTGCGGTTGGCGACGCGCTGCTCCAGCGTGGCGTAGGAGTCTTCGAGTTGCGCGGCCATCCGGTTGAACTGACCGGCCAGCGCCTCGATCTCGGCCCCACCGCGCGGGGTGATCCGGCGGCTGAAATCGCCCCCGGCGATGGCCTGGGCGGCGCCGATCAGGTCGTGGACCGGGCGGGTGATGCGCCGCGTCCCCAGCGCGACCACCACCGCGGGCACGACCAGCCCCAGCGCCAGCAGTACGAGCAGCCGCCGCTGGTAGGGGATGCTCGCCGCCGTCAGGACGTCCCAATCTTCTTCAACGATGATGCGCCATGGGGTGCCGGGCACCGGCGCGAAGCTGGCGATGATCGGCTGCCCGCGCGCGTTCTCGTGGCGCAGCGTGCCCGCACCGCCCTCCAGGGCGCGGGCGACGACCGGCTGGCCGGCCTGGGGCGTGTTGATGATCGCGCCGTCCGGATGGTAAACGATGCGACCCGCGCCATCGACGATGTACGCTGTGCCGCTCGCCGCCACCGCCAGCTTTTTGATGGTGGTGTAGAACGTAGTGATGCGGGATTCAGGCGCGCCCACCGCGAACATGCCCGCCACCGCCCCGATCGGCGCGCCTTGATCGTCGTAGATAGGGACCGCCAGCACAACCACATCCTGCGCGAGTGTGCCAAGCGGCGCAATGTCCGACACGGTGAGGCGCGGCTGTTGGACCAGGGCCTGGAAGAAGGCGCGCGAAGACCAATCCCGGCCCGGCAGTTCCGGGCGGCGCCCGTTGGCGGCGGTGATCTGGCCCGACGCGCTCATGACGATCACGCCGGCGTCGTAATCCCACAGCCGGTTGTACGCCAGGTCGAGCGCGTTTTGCTGGCGGACCGGGTCCGACGATGTGATCTCGAAATCCGACGCCAGCACGCGCAGGGGCTGCGCCAGTTCGTCGATCTCGCCCCGGTACTGGTTGCCGAGCAGCACGGCCAGATCGCGGTTCCGGTCGGCCACGAGGTCTTCGGTGAGATTGCGGAAGCTGACGAAGTGGGCCAGCGCCACCGTGCCCAGAATGAGCGCCGCCGGGATGAACGACCAGGCGATGATCATCGCCCGCAGGCGCCGCTTGCCGTGCCGGGCGCTCATGGTTCGACCAGGTGATGTTCCAGGGCCAGCGCCACCGCTTCGGTACGGCTGGCCGCGCCCAGCTTGGAGAGCACGTTGCTCACGTGAAACTTGGCCGTGTGCGCGCTTACCGTCAGGTGCTGCGCGATCTCCTGGTTGGTCCACCCCTTGACCAGCAGGCGCAGCACCTCACGCTCGCGTTCGGTCAGATCGTGGCCCAGCTTCGGCGCGCGGATGTTGGCCTGGATCAGCGCCCGTGCCGCTTCGGGCGCCAGGGTGGACTGCCCGCGGTGCGCGGCCCGAATGGCGTCGGCCAGCTCGTCCGGCTCGACGGTTTTGAGCAGGTAGCCGATGGCGCCCGCGCGGAGCGCCTGTTCCACGAGGTCATCCTCGGGAAAGCTGGTCAGCGCGATCACCTGGGTGGCGGGGTAGGCGTCGCGAATGGCGCGCGTGGCAGTGGGGCCGTCCATGCGCGGCATGACGACGTCCATCAGCACGACATCTGGCGCTACCTCGCCGCATCTGAGCAGCGCCTCCTCGCCGTTTTGAGCTTCGCCGACCAGTTCCAGATCGTCGTAGGATTGTAAAAACGCCTTGAGGCCGCCGCGCACGACCTTATGATCGTCCACGATCAGCACGCGAATGGGGTTCGACATGGACCTGTCCTTGCCTCCTCAACGTCCATTTTCATTATACTGGCCGCGTGCCGCCCGCGCACTGGACGACCAAACAGGCGCGAACCTGCCCGAATGGGTAGGTGACAAACTGCCGTGTGGTGCAGTGCGCCGCCGGTGGAATTGTTGCATCATGAAGGCATCGCTGTGAAGGCACACGAGGAGTGCACCATGTATCGCAAGTCCGTTACCCTTTTGTTGGTCGCCATGGCGCTGGCGCTGGGCATCGCACCGGCTGCCGCGCAGGATGATCCGACCGGCGTGGTCGACAGCTTCTATGGCTGGTATCTCGACTACGCGGGCTACGACGAAACCACCGAGGAATTTCGCAATCCGTTGGCGGATGGCAGCTACCAGGAGCGCGAAGAACTGAGCGCCGACTTGATCGACCGGGTGGTGGCGATCCGCGAGGAGCAGGGCGGTTTCTTCCACGATCCGTTCCTGTGCGCGCAGGACGTGCCGGAGAGCTTCGAGATCGTGCAGGTGGACCCGCTGACCGAGCGCGACGCCGCCGTGTTGGTGCGCGAATACTTCGGGTTCAACCCGCATCCGAAGGTCTTCGTCGTGTCGGTGCACGCGCAGGATGGTGCGTGGCAGATCGCCGACGTGATCTGCCAGGAGTCCGTCACCCCGCGCGGCGTCACCGAGACGTTCTACAACTGGTATCTCGAACAGGTGCCCGGCGGTGACGCGCTGGACGAGAGCTATCCGTTCCTGACGACCGACCTGAACGCCCGCATCCAGGCCGCGCGCAGCCAGCGCGAGCCCGGCGGCGGCGACCCGGTGCTGTGCGCCCAGGACATTCCAAACTATGTCAGCGTGAACCCGGTCATGGTCGGGCAGGACACCGCCACCATGTTGCTGCGCGAGATGTACGCGGGCAACCCGACGCCGCGCATGGTGACCATCAGGCTCGTGCACGACCAGCAGTGGATGATCGATGACATCGTGTGCGAGATCGCGCCGGAAACCATCGCGGAGCTGCTCTACAACGAGTACATCACCTTCATGCGCTACGACATGGAGCGCGGCATCGAGCGCACGCCAATCGCGGACTGGAGCATCTGGCCCTGGGCGGAGCATATGGGCGAAGACCTGCTCGCCAGCCTGCTGGACACGTACCGCAGCGACGAGTTCCGCCCAGCGGACCCGTTCCTGTGCGCGCAGGACCTGCCGTCCTGGGTATCGGCGGCGCCAATCTACGGGCCGGAAAGCGACAGCGTGACGGTCGAGGTGAGCGGCGCCTATCCCAGCGGAGCGGACAGCTTCGCCAGCACGCTCCTGGCGCGGCTCAAAATGGCGACCTCGGCAGACGGTACGTGGATGCTCGTCGACATCACCTGCGCCCGGTAGCCCGGCGACCGGTATGGGCAGCAACACCCCCGCTGCCCATATCGTTTTTATGGCGTGCGGCTGCGAGCCATTCCCGCGATCAGAACACCCGCGCCTGGCGCTCGGCCCATCGCCACAGGCCGTAGATGGCGATTTCGCGTCCCAGGAACGTGCAGCTCGTCCAGAGGAGCATTTCCGCCAGCTCGAACTCCATGATGAAGTTCACGACCGGCCCGAGCGTGATGAGCGACAGCAGGTTGGTCTCGGCGATGATGTTCGTGCGGCCCCCCTGCACCGCCAGCAGCGCGCCCGCGAGGATGACCTCGGACAGCCAGACGATCAGGGCGGCGGGGATGGCCGAGAAAAACGCGTTGCGCAGCGACGACGCCGAGGTGCTCACCGCGACGACGGCGGAGACCACGAGCAGGAACTGCTGAATCCGGTCGATCACGAAGGCGACGAATCCGACGATCGGCAGCACAATGACCCCAAAACACAGCACGAAGATGGGAACTTCATCCATCCAGGGCAGGCGGGTGGGGATCAGCGCCAGGCTGATGAAGCCGACGACCAGCGACACCATGAACAGCAGCACAGAGATCCCGACGAAAAGGCCGCGCAGCCACCACAACGCGCCGCCCACTTTGCCCAGCAGCAGTTCCACCGGGCTGAGCGGCGCGGCCATGAGGGTTTCCCAACTGCGTTTGACGCGCTCGTCGGCGACGATGGGCGCGAGCGCGAGGCCGGTCGCCATGACGAGGAGAAAGCGCGGCAGCAGCAGGAAGTACAGGAGGTTCTCGAAAAAGAGAATGACGGCGAACCATAGCAAAAAAGTGCCTGTTACAATCGCCAGCGCCAGCGGGCGAACACGCCGCACACGCTGAGCCGTCTTGTACCAGGCAGGTTCATGGTCTGCTTCGCGCAGAAATATGGGGTTTTCGTAGGCGTTCCAGAACAGAATCCCGGATACGAACAGCCTCCACGAGTTCATCGCAGCCTCACGGCACGCGAACATCTACAACTGCCGGGCTGTCGATCACCACAGATGCGGCGATCGACAATGCCCACGCCGGATCACTTGTTCGCTTCGGACGCGCGCGGATCGAGCGCATCGCGCAGCCCGTCGCCCAGGAAGTTGAAGCCGAACATGACGATGAACAGCGCCAGCGCCGGGAAAACAGCCTGGTTGGGATAGCTCTTGATGGCCTGCGCCCCGTCGGAAATCATGCTGCCCCAACTGGGTGTTGGAGGATTGACGCCCAGGCCGATGAAGCTCAGGAACGCTTCGAGCGAGATGTAGCGCGGGATCGACAGGCTCTCGCGGACGACCACCGGCCCAAAGATGTTCGGCAGCACGTGCCGGAACAGGATCGACATATCGCGCGTGCCGATGGACTGGGCCGCTTCGATGTATTCCTTCTTGCGGATCGACAGCACCTGCCCGCGCGTGAGGCGCGCCGTGTCCATCCACGAGGTGATCCCGACGCCGATGAAGATGAACAACATGCCGCCAAACGCGGAATCGATCTTGTTCAGGCGGTAGGCGATGGAGCCTGTCTCGCTCGCCGTGAAGCTGGCGCGGAAGAACGCCATCATCAGGATCACGAGCAGCAGCGTGGGAAACGCGTACATGATATCGACGATGCGCATCATGATGGTATCGACACGCCCCCCGGCATATCCGGAGACCATCCCGTAGATCGTGCCCACCAACAGGCTCACCAACGGGCCGACGAACGCGACCGCCAGCGAGATTCGCGCGCCGTATATAATGCGCGTCCACAGGTCGCGTCCCAGGCCATCCGTGCCCAGGATATAGTTGTTGTCGATCCGTACGTAGCCCATGTCCTCACCGACGGGCTTCATCTTGGGGAAGGTGTCGATGATCCACTGGGGCGCGGTATTGACGGCCAGGTAGTTCTGCTCGTCGTAGGTGTAGTCCGTCAGTGACGGGGCCAAAATGGCGGCCACGATGCACAGAATGATCACCAGCAGGCCGACGACCGCGGCCCGGTTGCGCGTGAAACGCCACACCGCGTCCGCCCACGGGCTGCGGCTGCGCTCCACCACTCCCTGGCCGAGGGATATCGGCTGCTCGGTGTTGGGTGTTGGACTGGTATCAAGTGCACTCATGAAGGCTTCTCCACATCAATCAAACCGAATGCGTGGATCCAGCCAGGCGTACGTGAGATCCACAAAGAAGTTGGCTATGACAATGAAAAACGCAAACAGCAGCGTCGTCCCCATGATCGTCGCGTAATCCCGTTGATTGATGCTGACGATGTAGTAATTGCCCAGGCCGGGGATGCCGAAGACTTTTTCGGTGACGAACGTGCCCGTGATCAGCGCGGCGAACAGGGGGCCCATCACCGTCACGACCGGGATCATGGCATTCTTCATGGCGTGGATGACGACGACCTGCCGCCCGCGCAGCCCTTTGGCGCGCGCCGTCCGGATGTAGTCTTCGTTGAGCACCTGGAGCAGGCTGGCGCGCGTCAGGCGGGCCAGGAGCGCGGACTGCGCAAAACCGAGCGCAATGGCCGGCATAATCACCTGTTTCAGGCTGCCCCACCCGGTGGTTGGCAGCCATTTGAGCTCGACCGCGATGACGTACTGCATCAGCGGCCCGATCACGATCGCCGGGACCGACACGCCCAGGAGCGCGGTGCTCATGCTGAAATAGTCGTATACGGAATTTTTCTTCAGGGCGGCTATCGTTCCCAGCGGGATGCCGATCACGACGGCCACAATCATCGCTGCCACACCGAGCTGGAACGAGGTGGGCAGGTGGTCGCTGATGATTCCGTTGACCGAGCGCGTGCGTTCGGTATACGACGGGCCGAAGTTCATCCAGCGGATCGTCGTGTGGTCGCCAAACGGCAGCTCGATGTTGATCAGGTAATCATCGACGACCGAAAATTTCTTCTCGCCAGTGGTGATGGTTGGGACGACGAGATCCACCATGTAATCGGTGTATTGTTTCCACAGCGGATCGTCGAGGTGATACTTGGCGTTAAGATTATTCAGGGCGCTTTGAGGAAGTTTCTTCTCGCGTACAAATGGCCCCCCCGGAATCTCGTGCATCAGCACGAACGTGATCACCGATACCACGAAGATCACGACGATCAAACCGAGAAGGCTTCGTGCCAGGTATTGTGCCATTACTTTTCTCCTGCAAGGTGACTCAGCCCGCACCGGACGCTGACCGCGCTGGCGGGCCGCGCAAGTTGCGACATGGAAAGATCACTTTGACCTCGCACAATCACATCGCGTGCCGAAGGGATGCGGACCTGTCCTAACCTGCAGGAGAGTCGCGCGAGTTCCCTCCGAGAAACACCCGTATTGTGCGAAGTTGGCGTGATCCCCCACACCGACATGTGAGAGAGAGCTAAGCTAGCTCTCTCTCGTCACGTGTTCAGCTATTCTGTCTTGATTACCGATTCACCAGCGTGTTGGTTCAAAACCTACGGAATGTCCCACTTGTCGAACCGATCGACACCGATGATCGAGTTGGTCGCGTCGAGGTGGGCGCCCTTCATGGCGAGATCGGTGTAGAAGTAGATCGGCGCGATCGCGGCATCTTCCCAGGTCAGGATGTGCTCGGCGCGGGCGTAGAGCGGCTTGCGGGCTTCGAAGTCGAGCATGAGCTTGGCTTCGTCGAGGATCGCGTCATATTCCTCGTTCGCCCAGTTGGTGTCGTTGTTGCCCGAGGTCGAGTAGTACACGTCGCTCAGGAAGTTGTGCGGATCGGGATAGTCGGCGCACCAGCCGTAACGGAAGACCTGCGGGGCGTCTTCGTCGAGCAGATCGAGGTAGCTCTGCCATTCCTGGTTGGCGATCTGCACTTCGATGCCCAGCGTGGTCTTCCACATCTGCTGGACGGCTTGCGCGACGATCGCGTGAGCTTCGCTGGTGTTGTGCATCAAGGTGATCGGCGGCATGGTGTCGCGCGTGAGGCCGGTGTCCTCGAAGTACAGCTCAAGCTCTTGGACGGCCAGTTCCGGATCGGAGCGGGTGCCCAGGTCGGGATACTCTTCTTGCGTTGCAGAGGCCGCGAAGTTGGGCCGCGAGAAGAACCCGGCGGGTTCCTGACCGGCCTTCAGCACGGCGTCGATCAGCGTCTGGCGATCGATGGCTGCCGAGAACGCGCGGCGGGCGTGGACGTTATCGAACGGGGCTTTCTCGACGTTGAACCCGTAGATGTACGTGCAGTCACGCGGGCCGATGTACAGCTCGTCCGGGCGCTCGACGCGCAGACGGTCGAGGTCGGGCAGGGGGACGTCATCGCTGTAGTCCACTTCGCCGGCCTCAAACGCCGCCAGCGCAGCCGACGCATCCAGGAACAGCGCCTCGATCACGTCGATCTTGGGAACCGGGTGGCTCTCGGTGCCCGTCCAGAAGGGGTTCTTCACGATGGTGGCGCTCGAGCCGGGGTTGTCTTCCTTCAGGACGAACGTGCCATAGCTGTGATAGTTGCCGGGCAGCGTCCAGGCATCGCCATTTTCCTCGATGGTCCACTGCGGCTGGGCCGTGAAGACCCACAGGCCGTAGACAGCCAGCAAGAAACCGGCGGGCTCGGGCGCGGTGATCTGCAGCGTGTAGTCATCCAGCGCCACGATCTGGACATCTTCCCGGGCGCCTTCGCCCGTGTTATAGGCGACGCCGCCCTGGACCCAGTCCGCGGGCAGGTAGCCGTAGTCGGACGCGACCTCAGGATCCATGGTGCGCAGCGTGCCGTACACGAAGTCATGCGCCGTGACCATGCGAACGTCGCCGTTCTCGTCGGTCACCTGGACGACTTCGTCAGCATCGTGGTCATAGGTTACCCACGGCACATCCTGCTTGAGGTAGAAGGTGTAGGTGCGCGCATCGTCGGAGATTTCCCAGCTTTCGGCCATGCCCGGTTCGGGCACGCCGGTGGTCTCTTCACGCGGAACGAGGCCGGGGAACATCATCTCGATGAACGTGTGCGACGTCGTGTCGGTCGCCAGCGCGACATCCCAGACGACCGTCGTGCCCGCCGGGCCGATCACGGCGCGGAGCACCTTCTGGTCCTGGGCTGCCGTCGGCGCTACCGCGGTAAGCGCGAGCGAGAGCACCAAAACAAACAGTAACGAAACACGGAAACTTTTGAACATCTGTAACAAACTCCTTTCGAGCGATTAAGGTGATTCAATTGTGGGCCAGAACTCCAGACTTTACAAATTCCTGCGTGTGACGTCCGGAACTGGCGTCGTGCAAAGTTACAAAAACCAGGGTGTTGGTGGGGCGAAGCGGTAGCAAAAACGCGGTGATATCGGGTGCGTTGGATTGCGTGAATCCGCTTGGCTGTTGGCTGGTACGAATGCGTGAGATAGTTTTGATCCTCTTCCGAAATATCAGAAATATCAATCGTCAAACGAACAGGTGCTCGACCCCTCCTTTTTCACAGATTAGCCCACAATCGGTGGGAACGACGTTTGTGGCAGGAAGATACACCACGTGCCAAACAATCTACACTCTTCCATTAAATCACGATATTGGCGGCGCGACAACTGGATTTCGTCGCGCGCGGCGGGTGCCGGCCCGAACACGAATACTGGCTTGCGGGGCATGGGGGAGGGCGTGCCTCCTGGGAGAGCCGGTGTTTGTGTTCCACCCGCTCGCAGCTCGACAGGCTGGCACGCCCTGGTGAGGTTATGGATAGTGCCTTACTGGGTCGAATGGCGCCGGAACAGCCAGTTGGTGATGGGCACGGCGATGACGATCAACGCGATGGACCACACCACCGACAGCAGCGCCGAATCCTCCAGCGGGGTGCCCACCAACCACGCCCGAATCGCGTTGATGGTGTGGGTGATCGGCTGGTTCTCGGCGAAAGTCCGGATCGCCCGCGGCATGGTTTCGGTGGGGACGAACGCGCTGGAGACGAACGTCAGCGGGAAGATGAGCACGAAGCCGGCCCATTGCGCGGCCTCGAGGCTCTTGACGATCAGCCCCAGGATGGCCGACAGCCACGAAATGGACAGCGTGAACAGCAGCGACAGCCCGATGACGTACAGCCACTCGACGAGGCTGGCATTTGGGCGGAACCCCACCGCGAAACCGGCCACGATGATGATGATCCCCGAGATGACGTTGCGCACCAGGTCGGCGGCGATGTGGCCGATGACCAGGGCGCTGCCGGACATGGGGAGCGATCGGAAACGGTCGACGATGCCTTCTTTCATATCGACCGCCAGATTGATCGTCGTGTAGTTGGCGCCGAACGCCAGCGACTGGATCAGGATGCCGGCGAACAGGAAGTTCGCGTAGCTGACTTCGCCGGTGTCGATGGCGCCGCCCAGCACGTAGCGGTTGAGCAGCATGAACATGATCGGGAAGAGGATCAGCGACAGCACCTGGTCCATGCTCCGGATGATGTGCATGGTACTGCGCTTCGCCATGATCCACGAGTCGGAAATCAGCCAGTACATCTCCGAGCGGCGCTCCGGTTGGATCGGCGCCAGCAGGCGATCGGGCTGGAGGGGCGAGCGAAGCGTGATTTCAGTCATCAGTTGATCTCCTTGGCGTGTTCGTGTGAGCCGTTGTCGGTGAGGAAGAGAAACACGTCGTCGAGTGTCGGGCGGCGCATGTTGAGGCCTTCGATCTCGATCTGGGCCTCGTCCAGGCGCCGCAAGATGTTCCTGAGCGTGGTGACGCCGTCGTTGGCGGCGATGGTCAAAATCCGCTGCTCGGGGTTGGCCTGGAACTGCACACCGTCCACAGCCTGTTGGGCTAGTGCAAAGTTACTATCCGCCGAGATAGTCAGATCGACGTGGTCGGCGCCGACGCGGGACTTGAGCGAATTCGCGTCGCCTTCCGCGATCACCTTGCCTTCGTCGATGACCACGATCCAATCGGCCAGAAAGTCCGCCTCGTCCATGTACTGGGTAGTCAGCAGAATCGTCGCGCCGCCCCTCGCCAGTTCTTTGATCAGGTTCCACATGCTCAGGCGGCTTCGCGGATCGAGGCCGGTCGTCGGCTCGTCCAGGAAGATGATCGGCGGCGCGGCGATGAGGCTCATCGCGAGGTCCAGGCGGCGTTTCATGCCGCCGGAGTAGGTGCGCACCGGGCGGCGAGCGGCATCGACCAGGTCGAACTGCTCCAACAGCTCGCGCGTGCGGCGCCGGGTGTCGGCCTGGCTCAAGCGATAGAGCCGGCCCAGCATCAGCAGATTTTCTTCACCGGTCAGGTACTCATCGACTGCCGCGAACTGTCCCGTCAGGCCGATGCTGCTACGAACGTCGCAGGCTTGGTTCACGACATCAAAGCCGTTGACCTGAGCCTCGCCCCCATCGGGCGGGAGCAGGGTGCTCAAGATGCGGATGGTCGTGGTCTTGCCGGCCCCGTTGGGGCCGAGCAGCGCGAGAATCGAGCCGCGCCGGACCGTGATGTCGATGCCATGTAGCACCTTGAAGTCTTTGTACGACTTCTGGAGATTTCTCACTACAATGGCGTTGTCTGCAGCGTTTGATTGTCTTGGATCCATAGAGTGACCTCCGTGAACTCACAATAGTGATAATAGTACATCTGTTCCATCAAAAATGGTACTGGCATTTTGCACAAATGTTCTTTTTTGGTGGCACGAAATGGAAATTTGCGGATGTGCAAAATGCCGAATGCGAATCTGGCGCTCGGTAAATGCAGCGGCAACTGCCTCGAATCGCTTGACTCGGTGGGGACTCTCCTTTATACTGGAGTCAACTTTAGAGAGCGCTCTCTGAGCTATGAGAGAGCATGACGCTCCGAATTCCAATTTCTCACCGAAGAAATTTCTGTGAGTTGGTGATTTGATGGAGCGCTCTCAAATGGATTTAGGCGAGTGCCGCTGTGAAGAAACTTACGTTGGAAGAAGTCGCCAAGCTTGCCGGCGTATCGCGCGCCACCGTGTCCCGCGTCATCAACAACCCCGCCAGCGTGTCGCCCGATTTTCGCAGCCGCGTGCAGAAGGTCATCGACGAGACGGGGTATCGCCCCAACCTCGCCGCCCGCACGCTGGCCTCGCGGCGCTCCCAAACCATCGGCCTGATCATCCCTTCCGTCACCCAATCGGTCTTCGGCGATCCTTATTTCGCCGTGCTCATCGAGGGCATCTCGCGCGCCTGCAACCTGCACGACTTCACGCTGGCGCTGTTCCTGTTCCATTCCGAGGACGAATCGCACCGTGTCTACGAGCGCGCGCTCAGCACGGGTTTGCTCGACGGCCTGATCGTGGCGGCGGACAAGATCATCGACCCGCTCATTCCGCAGCTCATCGCCCGGCAGATTCTCGCAGTTTACGTCGGGCGGCCGCCCGACGTCAGCCAGACGAGCTACGTCGATGTCGACAACATCTCGGGCTCGTTCCTGGCGGTGAGCCATTTGCTGCGCCTCGGCTACCAGCGCATCGCCACCATCAGCGGCCCACAGGACTCGGCAGTCGGGATCGATCGCCGGGCGGGATACGTCAAGGCGCTGAAGCAGCGTGGGCGCGAGATCGACGAGTCTTTGGTGGTCGAGGGCGATTTCTGCCGCGATGGTGGCTATACCGCCATGCGCCAACTGCTGAGCCAGGAACCGGATGCCGTTTTTGCGGCGTCGGATACGATGGCGTTCGGCGCTATACAGGCCATCCGCGAGGCCGGGCTGAAGGTGCCCGACGACATCGCCATCGTCGGCTTCGACGACCTGCCGTTGGCGGCGCAGTGCGATCCGCCGCTGACGACCATTCGCCAACCGGTCCGGCGCAACGGGATGCTGGCGGTTGAAACCCTGATCGAGATGCTAGAAACAGCGCCCCATCCACCCCGTCACATCGTGCTGCCGACCGAGTTGATCATCCGGTCCAGTTGTGGGGCGCTGACCCGGTGAGGCGCGGCGCAAAACTGGCGCGCGCCCGTGAGAGCTTTGTCTTGTTCCTGTAATCGTCCGCGTCGAAACACGAACGAAAGGAGGCGGTGATACTCAACTCATAAGGTTCGTCGCTATCCGCGTCTACAGTCGGTTAGTCCATTTTTGAGGAGAAACACGCATGTCCCGCAAACTAATGATTGTCCTGCTAACGCTCGCGCTGGTATCGGCGCTGGCCGTGCCCTTTGCGCCTGCTCTGGCGCAAGATGGGGGCGAGCCGGTCGTGATCACCTGGTTCATTGGCCTGGGTGCCGGCGGACAGCCCGAACACCAGGCCGCCCAGAACGAGATCGTCGAGGAGTTCAATGCCGAACACGACGACATCGAACTTGAAATCATCGTGGCCGATTTCGACGTCAGCCGCGATACGCTCAGCACGTTGATCGCCAGTGGCGACGCCCCCGACATCATCGGGCCGGTCGGCATCGGCGGGTCCAACGACTACGCTGGCACCTTCCTCGATCTCCAACCGATCATCGACGAGCTCGACTATGACCTGAGCCGCTGGGCGCCCAGCCTGGTCGACTTCTACCGGGACCCCGAAGAGGGTCTGACCGCGCTGCCCTTCGCGACTTACCCGTCGTTCATCTACTTCAACCGCGACCTGTTCGATGCTGCCGGTTTGGACTATCCGCCTCAGGCGTATGGTGAGCCGTATGCCGACGGCGACGAATGGAATGTCGATAAGCTGCGCGAAGTGGCGATGAAGCTGACGCTCGACGCGAACGGCAACGACGCCACCAGCCCCGATTTCGACCCCGGTAACATCGTGCAGTTCGGTTACGCGCCTCAGTGGTGGGGCGACGACATCCGCTCGGCTGTGACCTCGCCGTTCGGTGCCGGCTCGTTCTATGACCCCGAAACCGGCAATGCGGTCATGCCCGACAACTGGCGCGCCGGGATCAAGTGGCTCTATGCCGGTTGGCACGAGGACCACTTCGTGCCCAACTACGACTACCAGCAGAGCGATCTGCTGCTGGCCGGCAACGTGTTCAACTCCGGCCATGTCGCCATGTCGCACAGCCACCTGTGGTACACCTGCTGCCTGCTGGATGTGCCCAACTGGGACATCGCAGTGCCGCCCTCGTACGAAGGTGTGTACACGGCCAAGATGCACGCCGATACGTTCCGCATCCTCGAATACACCGAGCACCCGGTCGAAGCCTTCCAGGTGTTAGACTACCTGGTGGCTGGCCCGGCCATGCCCAAGCTGCTCCAGGTCTATGGCGCCACTCCCTCGGATGAGGTCTATCTCCAGCCGTTCCTGGACAACCTGGATGAAACCTTCACCCAGGGCGTGAATTGGGACGTGGTGATCGAGAGCGCCAACTATCCCGACAACCCGAACCACGAGAGCTGGCTGCCCAACTACAGCGAGTCCGTGGTTGCCATCCAAAACTGGTCGCTCTACATGCAGGCCACGCCCGGCCTCGATGTGGACGCGGAAATCGAGGACCTGCTGGCTACCCTGCAAGGGATCTTCGACGCTGCCGAGTAGCGTTACCGTAATCGGAGGGGCGGCGGCTTGTAGCCGCCCCCCTCTGCCTGACAACCAGACGGTGTAAGGATCGTCCGAGGAGAGTCCGTCATGTCAGTCGTTGGTCAAATGGGGAAACTTGCGTCTGGTCGCCTCCCGTCTGGTGGCGAGATGAGCCTGCAACGCACCCGTACCCTGTGGGGATGGGTCTTCCTCAGCCCCTGGATAATCGGCTTCCTGGCCTTCTATTTCGTGCCGATGGTTGCGTCATTCGCGTTCACCTTCACCGACCTGCGTCTGACTCGTCCTGGGGAGGCGTCGTTCGTTGGATTGGATAACTACCGCACGTTATTCAACGATCCGTATGTCGGCAAGTCGCTGAGAGTCACGCTGTCCTACATGGTGATCGCGCTGCCTATATCGATCATCATCCCGCTGGGGCTGGCGACGCTGCTCAACTCCAAGTCGCTGTGGGGCAGGCGGCTGTTCCGCACCCTGTTCTACATGCCATACGTGGTACCGATCATCTCCGTGACCTATATTTTCAATGGATTTTTGAACACGCAGTCCGGTTGGCTCAACCGGTTTCTCGGCGAGGTCCTGGGCATCAGCGGGCCGAACTGGCTGTATAGCTCGACCTGGATTTACCCCGCCCTGCTGCTCATCGGCATCTGGGGAACCGGCAACGCCATGCTCACGATGCTGGCGAGCATGCAGACCATTCCGACCGAGCTGTATGAGGCCGCCCGCGTCGATGGCGCCAATGGGGTCACCATTTTTCGCAAGATCACGCTTCCACTCATCACCCCCATGATATTTTACAACCTCATTCTGGCGCTCATCGCCCTGTTTCGCTATTTCGACATACCGTACATCATCTCGCGAGGTACCGGTGGCCCCAACGACATTACCCTTTTCTACAATATCTACTTTTACCGGGTGGCTATCCAATACGACCGGATGGGCTATGGCGCCACGCTGGCGTGGCTGCTGTTCGTCATCGGGTTGATCGCGACCATTTTCTTGTTCGCCACGGCGCGCCATTGGGTCTATTACGCCGGAGGGGATGACTGACGCCATGTTCAAGAGCAAGACGAAACTGTGGGGAAGTAAGAAGATCGTCGCTCGCTACCGGAATCTCGGCCTCGGTGCGCTGTTGGTGCTCTTCACCACGATGGTGTTGGTCGTGTACCTCTCGCCGTTTGGCTACATGGGTGTCACCGCCATCAAGAGCAAGCCGCAGATCACGCAAAAAGACATTCTGCCGGTGTCCAACGTGATGTACGAGTACACGGGCGAGGAGTATCCGGAATGGAGCGTTCTGACCGGCAGCAAATACCCTATGTACCACGTGCCGGGCGAAGACGGCGAGATGCGCGAGTGGGCGTTGATCGCTACCCTGGAGGACCGGCTCATCTTCCTCGACCCCGGAAATGTGAGGGAAGGCGTCATCGAGTGGACCGGCGACCCGGGGACGGTGGAGCCGGTGGTCGAGGCGGAGACGTTCGCCTACGTGGGGACCGGCTACAAAGAGGAAGGGGTGGTGCGCGGCACGCCGTACCCGCTGTACGATCTCGAGGTCGACGGGCAGATGCGGCGGCTGGCGTTGTTCAAGTCGGAAGGCGAAACGCACTACTTCCTGAATCCCGAGGACCCGGAAGGCGGGATTGTGGAGTGGCAGGGTGATCTCGCCAGCGCGGCTCCGCTGGAAGAGGCCGTATTTTACACGCATCGCGGCAAGAAGATTCCCGAGGTCGTGTTGCAGCCCGGCGCGCAATATCCGGTGTACGAGGTGCCGACCGAGGACGGGGGCATTCAGCGCTGGGCAATGGTTCAGGAGGGCACGGGCGCGACAGAGACGTACTTCATCGACCCGGACAATCTCGACGCGGGCATCCTGGCATGGTCCGAACAGCCCTTTGCCGACCAGCAGCGGCCCACCGCCAACCCCGTCAAGCGATTCGACGCGCAGTGGCAGAATTTCGAGCAAGCGTGGGATGCGATCAATTTCCCCCGCCTGCTATTCAACACGGCGATGATCGCCATCCTGGGCATGATCGGCACGGTCGTGTCGTGCACGCTGGTCGCCTACGCGTTCACGCGCTTTCCGCTGCCCTTCAAGAACGTGCTGTTCATGGTCCTGCTCTCGACCATCATCCTGCCCAAGCAGGTGACGCTGGTGCCGACCTACTTCGTGTTCTCGCAAGTGCTCGGCTGGACGGGGACGTGGCTGCCGCTGATCGTCCCGCACTTCTTCGCGAATGCGTATAACGTGCTGCTCTTGCGCCAATATTTCAGCACGCTGCCCATCGAGCTGGACGAGGCGGCGATGATCGACGGCGCTGGCCCGTTCCGCATCCTGATCTCGGTCATCATCCCCCAGGCGTGGCCCGCCATCGTCGCGGTGTCCCTGTTCCACTTCGTGTTCGCCTGGAACGACTATTTCGAGCCGTTGATTTACACCTTGAGCAATCCCGAAATCGCCCCGCTTTCGGTGGGCATCCAGATCTTCAATTTCGTGTACGACCAGCAGCCGCACCTGATCCAGGCGACCGCGCTGATGGGCCTCGTCATTCCGGTCGTGCTGTTTTTCCTGGCGCAGCGCGTGTTCATGCGCGGCGTGATCATGACCGGCGTCGACAAGTAGGGAGACTCGTCCCGGCGAGGGTCTGCTCCAAAGCTGTGAGCGGTGCTGGCTTGAAGGCCACGAGGTAGGGCTTTCAGGCCGGCGCTGTTGTGTGTCGCGCTGGCCCGGCCACGTGGGCTGTTCGCTTCGGCTCGCGCCGGTCCAGCGCCCGGTATCATCCCAGCCGGTCCCATATCTTGGGCGCGAACACGAGCGCGCCAACCACGACCGCCATGCCCGCCGTCACCAGGACCGCAGCGGCGGCACAGTCTTTGGCCGTCCGGGCGAGCGGGTGCGGCTCGGGCGACGCCAGATCGACCACCGCTTCGATCGCGGTGTTGAGGATCTCGGTGGTCACGACCAGCGCCATCGTCACGACGACCAGGCCCCACTCACTGCGGGAGAGGTCGAGCCAGAACCCCGCCAACACGACCCCGGCAGCAGCCGCGCCGTGAATCCAGGCGTTGGGCTGGGTGCGGAACACGTGCGCGAGGCCCGCGAACGCATACCGGAACGAGGCGCGGCGGCGCGTGAGAAAGAGACGCAAACGGTCATTGCGTGGCTCGTCGTTCACCGGCATCTCCTTGTCTCGCGCAGCGCTGCACGGTCAAACGGCGTGGGGCATGCGCGCGGCGTGTTCTTCCGTGATGCGCTCGGCGACCAGCCGCGCCGAAACCAGCGCGGTGGGCACGCCCGTACCGGGGTGGGTGCTGGCGCCCACGAAGTAGACGTTGTGGTAGCGCCCGTGGCGGTTGCTCGGGCGGAAATAGCCGAGCTGCATCAGGGTGTGGGACAACCCGTGCGTGGCGCCTTTCATCAGGTTGTAGCGCTTGCGCCACGACAGCGGCGTGTAGTCCACTTCGAACTTGATGTGCGCCTCCAGGTCGGTGATGCCCAGCAGCGACAGACGCCTGAACACCGCCTGCCGCGCCCGGTCGCGAATGCGCTCCCAGTCCTGCTGGCCCGTCTCGTCCAGGTGGCCGACGGGCACGATGGCGATCAGGGTGTCTTCGCCCGCCGGAGCGGTGGCGGGATCGAGGCGCGCGGGGGCGTGCACGTACAGGCTGGGGTTCGCGGGCAGGTCCAGGTCCTGGATGATGCTCTCGAAGTTGTTCCGGTAGTCGTCGGCCAGGAACAGGGTGTGCGGCCCCAGTTGCGGGACCGGCTTGTCGACTCCCCAGAAGAAGCTGATGGCCGAGCAGGAGAAGCGCTTGTGTGCCATTCGCTCGCCGGCCTTATCGGACGGCAGCAGGGTCTGGTACACGTAGGGCAGGTCCGCGTTCGCCACGACCACGTCGGCTTCGAGCAGGCGCCCATCCTCGAGGAGCACGCCCCTGGCGCGCGTCCCGTTGACCTCGATGCGCTCCACCGGCGTATCGAACAGGAATTCCACACCGGCCCGGCAGGCGATCTGCATCAAGGCCCCGACCACGCTGGACATGCCGCCTTGCGGATACCACACGCCGTGGGCCAGCTCGGTGTAGGGCATCATCGAGAAGGTCGCCGGTGCCTCGAACGGGCTCAACCCCATGTACACATCCTGGAAGGTGAAGGCTGCCTTCAGGCGCGGCTGCTTGAAGTAGGCCGACATGTGCCGGTAATGCGGCACGAGCGGCTTCAGTTGGAACAGCAGGGGCACGTTGCCCAGCGAGAAGAATTCGGACGCCGTGCGAAAATCGCGCCCAACCAGCCGGTCCATCGCCACGTGATAGTGGCGGTGCCCTTCCTCCACATAGCGCAGGAAGCCCTCGAAGCTCCCCGGCTCGATGGCCTCCAACTGCTCGCGCATGGCGTTCAGGTCCGAGGTGAGGGCGAGCTGGCTGCCATCGTCGAAGACCAGGCGATAGGTGGGATCGACCCGCTGCAAGCTCAATATCTCGCGCAGGGATACGCCCAGCGTGGCAAACTCCGCTTCGTACAACAGCGGCATGACCAGCAGGGTCGGCCCGGTTTCGAACGTGTGGCCCTGGCGCGAGAAGTGGCCGCAGCGGCCACCCGGCTCGCGGTTCTTCTCGACGACCGTGACGCGCATGCCGCGCTTCGCCAGGTGCGCGGCGGCGGTGATGCCGCCGATCCCGGCGCCAATGACAATCGCTGTAGGTGATTCCATGGATGTCCTCTGGCTTTTCAGATCTGTTCGCAGCCGGGCAGCCGGTAGCCGCCCTGTTCGATGGTCTCCAGCACGCGCTCGAAGCGGAGGCAGTAAATGTGACCCGCCACGCGGCTGCGGACGTTGCGCACCTGCGCGAGATAGGCGCGCCCTGCCGCGAACGAGTCGCGCGCCATCTGCACGCGCCCTTGCACCCACGCGCGATAGGCGGCGCTGTTCACGTCACCGGGGCCGATGCCGTGCTCGGCGAGGTATTCGCGCGGGACGTTGAAATACCCGGCGGCCACATCTTCGCAGGTGTCGCGCAGCATGTGGGTGATGTGCGCTGCCGTGACGGCATGATAGCGCGCGTTGCCGGTCGGCGGCGGATCGCCGTGGCCGATGAAGTAGTGCAGCGCCTCGGTGACACCCACCGCCAGCCAGTGCGTGTACGCGCTCAGTTCGCGGGCCGAGATCAGGCGGCCTCTGCGCCCGGCGTCGAACGCCATCACGGCCATCAGGTTCTGGATGTACAGGCGCAGCCCGCTGTTGGGCTCGTCGTCCGCCCGGATCAGGTCCACGACCATCTGCTCCTCCGCCGCCAGACCGTGCGCCTGTGCGCCAGCATACGCCCGATCGATGAGCGCCTGTTGGCGTTCGACGAACGCGAGCCGGTCGTCCCGGTCGCGCCGGCCCTGGTCGAGCCAGTCGTCCACCCAGCGGAAATACGCATACGCCCGGTAAGCGTCCTCGGTCCGGTCCCGGTCCACGAGCAGGCCGATGATGTGGTAGGTGTGGTGGCTGGCCGCTTTGGTGATGGCCGCGGGCGGGGAATCCGCTGCGGGGGAGAGCATGTCGTGCATCAGGCGTAGCTGGGAGAGGTTCCAGCCTGGTTTCACTCCGGTTGTGTCCATGGCGATTTCGTCCGCTCACTTTCGCCAGCGTGCAGTCTCGTTCACTATGTATGTACGCCGCAGCGAGTGAAACGTTGCGCTGAGGAGGGAAGCACCGGCGGCCCGGCGCTGCGCTCAGCCGGTCGGTGGGTCGGAGGGCGGCAGCAGGTTGTCGCGGATTTGTTCCAGGGTCATGGCCTGCCCCTCGGCCCAGACGGCCTGGTAGACGTCGGGCGGGAGTTTTCGCTGCAGCGCCCGGATGCGCGTCGCGTGCGACGCTTGATCGGCGGGGTCGATCACGGAATTGACGCGGGCGCGAATGGCCGCCGCCGCGCCATACAGCCGGACGGCCTGCCCGTCGTGGCCCTGCTGCCGGGCGATCTCGGCGAACTTTTCCAGGCACCACGCGATGCCGCCCCGATCGCCGATCTGGAGGCGAATACCCAGGCTTTCCCCGAGCAGCCGGCTCGCCTGCTCGATGTCGTCCTCGCACAGCGCCGCCCAGCCCAGGCTGCCCAGCGAGACGGCAACCCCCCACGGGTGACCCAACTCGCGGCGAATCGTGAGGCTTCGTTGCAGCAAGGGGACGGCCTGCCGCGGATCGCCCTGCCGGATAGCGACCTCACCCAGGCCCGACAGGGCCAGGCTGATGCCGTTCATATCGTTCGCCTGCTCGAACAGCGCGAGCGCTCGTTCGAGCCATTCCCTGGCCGCCGGGTAATCGCCCGGGCGCAGGGCGCACCATCCCAACATGGTGAGGGCGCGCGCGCTGCCCACGATGCCGCCGCTGTCGCGCATGATGGCGTAGGCTTCCTGAAAGAGCGCCAGTGCCGCGTCGTAGTCGCCGACTTCGGTGGCTGCGTTGCCAAGCCCCATCAAGGTGTTCGCCGTACTCTGTGCGTCGCCCATCTCGCGATAAATCGCCAACGCCTTCTCGAACAGGTCCTTCGTTGCCGCGTAATCCGACTGGTTGTAGGCCAGGTCGGCGCCGCCGTACAGCGCGTCGGCATAGGCTTTGCTGGGCGGGATGGCCGGATATTTCTCCAGGGCTTTGGCGAGCCATTCGCGCCCCTCGCTGAAATACCCCCGGAAGTCCCAGAAGATCGCCACGCCGCCGATGATGCGAAAGCTCATCTCGCCGCTATCACCGGCCTCCAGGCTCCACGCCAACGCCGCGCGCAGATTGTCGTGCTCGGCATCGAACAGCGCCAGAACCCGTGCCTGGTCCACGTCGTGCAGTTCCTGCCGCATGCGCTCGGCGAATGCCATGAAGTACCCGGCATGCCGGCGGGCCACTAGCTCGCGTTCGCCGCGTTGCTCCAACTGCGCCAGCGCGTATTCGCGCATCGTCTCCAGCATGACCACTCGCGTCTCGCCGGTGGGGGACAGGTCCTTGCGCAGCAGGCTCTTGGCGAGCAGCGATTCCAGGCCCGCCGCAATGTCGATGCTCAGGTTGTCGCCACAGACGGCCTGGGCTGCCACGTAGGTGCACCCGTTGGCGAACACGCCCAGGCGCGCGAACAGCAGTTTTTCGTCCTCGTCGAGGAGGTCATAGCTCCAGGCGAGCGTGGCGCGCAGCGTTTGCTGCCGTGCGGGCAGGTCGCGCGGCCCGGCGTCCAGCGCTTCGAGGCGGCTCGCCAGGCGCACCAGGAGATTCTGCGGCGCGTAGAACCGGATGCGCGCCGCCGCCAGCTCGATCGCCAGGGGGAGTCCGTCGAGGTGAACGCAGATCGCCGCGACCGTAGCGGCATTGCCGTCATTCAGGGCGAAGTCTGGCGCGACGGCGCGGGCGCGCTGCACGAACAGGTCGACGGCTTCGAAAGCCTGAAGCTCGTCCGGCGCCGGCTGTGTGTGGTGGTCCGGAACCCGGAGCGGCTGGACGGGAACCTCGTGCTCGCCGTACAGTCGCAGCGCCTCGCGGCTGGTCACCAGCACGGTGACATTGGGGCCGGCTTTCAGCAGGTCCGAGACGAGTGGGGCCGCGCTCAGCAGGTGTTCGTAGTTGTCCAGTACCAACAGCACGGATTTGTCGCGCAGCCAGTCTTGCACGGATTCCAGCAGGGATTGGCCGCTCGATTCTTTCAGATCCGCCATGTGCTGCGCGATGCTCTTGAGGACGTGCCGGGGATCGCTCACCGGGGCGAGTTGAATCCAGTAGACGCCATCGCGGTAGGCGTGCAGAACGGTGAAGGCGGCTTCGAGGGCAAGGCGCGTTTTGCCCGTGCCGGGTGGGCCGGTCAGGGTGATCAGGCGCGACTGCCCGAACAGCGCCCTGAGCTGCGCCAGCTCGGCCTTGCGTCCCACGAAGGACGTCATCGGGGCGGGCAGATTGTGCCGGGCAGCCGGTGGGGAGGAAGTCCGCTCCGGCGTGCGTGCTCGCGCGAGCAGGCCCAGGTGCTCGGCCCGGATGGTGGCCTCGGTGCGGTTCCGAACGCCGAGCTTGCTGTAAATCTGCCGGTTGTACCATTTGACGGTGCCTACCGTCATAACGGTGTGCTCAGCGATCTCTCGATCGCTCAGCCCGTGCGCGAGCAGCCGTAGGATGTCGCGTTCGCGATCTGTGAGAGGAGCAAGCGGCAGGCGGGACGATGGGAGACTCATGCGATGCGCTTTCTTCACAGCTCGACATTTGTCTCATGCATTATAACAAAATTCGATCTTCTCGCGCTCTGCGCCGCGGCGACCGGCTCCCGTCCGGATTCCTGTCTTTCGACAGGTGACAACCCTTTCCGGAATTCCCTAGGCTGGGGCTACCGTAAAAACCCATAGTCATAGACGCAAGGAGCGAAGATCATGAAGAAACGCGTTGTTCGTTGGGGTGTCGTTTTGGTGGCGCTGGTTTTCGCCGCGCCCGTGTTCCTGACCGCTCACGCGCAGGACGGCGACAGTGTCGAACTGCCCGAAGAGACCGCGCAACTCATCCACGAGGTGCGCCTCGGCACCGCTCAGTATCACGACCTGGAAACGGCGCTGGATGCCGGCTATGGCAAATTCCTGGACTGCTTCACGCACGGTGAAACGCGCGGAATGGGGCAGCACTACGTCCACGGAGACCTGGTAGGCGACGACGTCCTGGACCCGGCGCAGCCTGAGGCGCTGGTCTACGAACCGTTGGGCGACGGCACGCAGGTCCTGGTGGCGTACGAATACCTTGTCTTTGCCGATGTGTGGGACCCGGACGATGAAGGGCGGGAGCCGCCGAGCCTGTACGGGCAGGAATTCGCGCTGAAGACCAACATCCCCGAGACGCCGCCTGTCTGGGCCCTGCACATCTGGCTGTGGACGCACAACCCCGAGGGCCTGTTCGCCGACTACAACCCGATCGTTGCCTGCCCGGCGGACGAGCCGATCGTCGATATGTCGGCTTCCTGATCGGGAGCCAATAGCCAACAGGAGAATTCACGATGCCCAAGTACATCATCGAGCGGATCATTCCCGAGGCCGGCCAGCTTTCCGCCGCCGATCTCCAGGCCATCTCTCAGAAGTCGTGCAGCGTGCTGCAGGACCTGGGGCCAAGCGTGCAGTGGATCCAGAGCTTTGTCACCGACGACCGCCTCTACTGCACGTACATCGCGCCGTCCGAGCAGATGGTGCGCGAGCACGCTCGCCGGGGCGGGTTTCCGGCGGACCGTGTGTCGGAGGTGCGAGAGATCATCGACCCCACGACCGCGGAGGTGTAGCTGCGGTACATCCTGAGCAGCGAGCGCGGAGGCGGCAAGGTGGCTTCCGCGCTCGGCTTTTGCGCCCTGCCCCGTGACGTCACGGGGCATTTGACCGATATGGTAGACTGGAAAAACGGACCGCCAGGTCCAAGAGCTTATCCGGTGAGGATTCATCATGGTCTCATTGTCGACATCCTACGAAGCTCCGAGAGACAAGTGGCGCACGCTGCTGCTGCTCTCGCTGGCCGAACTGCTGGCTATGTCGGTGTGGTTTTCCGCGTCGGCGGTCGTGCCAGCCCTCACGGATGCGTGGCAACTGAACGATTCCGGGAAAGCGTGGCTCACGATGTCGGTGCAGATCGGCTTCGTGGCCGGTGCGCTGGGGTCGTCGGCGCTGACGCTCGCCGACCGGATCCCCTCGCGGCAGTTTTTCGCGATTTCGGCGCTGCTGGCCGCCCTCGCGACCGCGCTCATTCCCCTCTTCGCCACGAGCCTGGCGCCGGCGCTCGTCCTTCGCTTCCTGGCGGGGATGGTGCTGGCGGGCGTGTATCCCGTCGGGATGAAGATCATGACGACCTGGACGCGCGAAGATCGCGGGTTGGGGATCGGCCTGCTGGTCGGCGCGCTGACCGTCGGCTCGGCCTCGCCGCACCTGGTCAACGCGGTGGGCGGGATCGGGGACTGGCGGCTGGCGATGTACTTCGCGGCGGGTTCGGCGCTGCTGGGCGGGGTGATCGCGTTCGCTTTCGTCGAGGAGGGGCCCTACCGCAGCCCTTCGCCCCGCCTGAGCCTGACTCACCTGCGCGACATCTTTCGGGCGCGCGACGTCATGCTGGCAAATCTCGGCTACCTGGGGCACATGTGGGAGTTGTTCGCCATGTGGTCGTGGATGCACGCGTTTCTGCTCGCCAGTTTCGAGCGATCCGGGGTGGGAGAAGCCTGGGCCAGCGCGACCACCTTCGCGGTGATCGGCGCCGGCGGCCTGGGCAGCCTCGCGGCGGGCGTCATGGCCGACCGCGTGGGGCGCACCACGATCACGATCGCCTCGCTGGGAGTCAGCGGGACGTGCGCAGTGGGGATCGGCTTTCTGTACGGGGGCAGTCCGGTGGTGTTGAGCTGTGTCGCCATCCTCTGGGGGATCACAGTGGTCGCGGACTCGGCGCAGTTTTCCGCCTGCGTGACCGAACTGGCCGAACGTAAGATCGTCGGCACGGCGCTCACCTTGCAAACCAGCCTCGGTTTTCTGCTGACCCTGGTCACGATCCGGCTGCTTCCTGTGGTCGAAGACGCGGTCGGCTGGGAATGGGCGTTTGCGTTCCTGGCGCTGGGGCCGCTGGTGGGCATCTGGGCCATGCTCACCCTGCGCCGCGCGGATTCCGCCGTCCAGCTCGCGAGCGGGCGGCGCTAGCGTGGCCTGCCGAACGATGTTTGAGTGATGGCGAGAGGTGGCCTCATGGAACCCTTCCTGCTGACGACGAAACTGCGAATCCCGCCACAACCCGATCGATCCATCCTGCGCGAGCGGCTGACGAACGCGCTGGAGCGTGCGATTTCCAGGCGCAAACTCACCCTGATCGCCGCCCCGGCAGGGTATGGCAAAACGACGCTGCTCGCTCAATGGGCCCACTCGAGCCGCGTCCCGGTGGCCTGGCTGTCGCTCGGCGAAGAAGATAACGATCTCGAGCGCTTTCTGCGCTACCTGCTGGCGGCATGGGAGGAAGCGCAGCCGGGCGTCATGGAGAGCCCGCCGGGACTGCTGCTCGGCGCTATGATGCCGGACGTCGAAGCGGTCCTGCCGGCGGTCGTCAACCTGGCCAGCGACATGCCCGGCCCCGTGGTGCTCGTCCTCGACGATTGTCACCTGATCGACGATGCATCGATCCACCGGGCGCTGACTTTCCTGCTGGACCATCTGCCGCCGTCGCTCCATTTCGTGCTGGCCGGGCGCGAGGAGCCGCCTCTGCCCATTGCCCGCTACCGGGCGCGCGGAGAACTCCTCGAGCTGCGGGCCGAGGATCTGCGGTTTTTGCCCGAAGAAACGGTCGGTTTCTTTGGCAGCGTGGCCGAGCTGGACCTTTCTCACGACGATGTGATGGCCCTGCAAACTCAGGTCGAGGGCTGGATCGCCGGGCTCCAGCTAGCCGCGTTGAGCCTGCGCCGCCCGGCGGAAACAGGCAGGCGGGCCGTCACCGGGAAATACCGGTTCATCGCCGACTACCTGAGCGAGGATGTGCTCGCGCCTCTGCCGGACGAGATGCAGCAGTTCATGCTTCGAGTCAGCGTGCTGGATCGACTCTGCGGGCCGTTGTGCAATGCCGTCACCGGTCGGGAGGATGGACAGGCGGTGCTGGAAGCCATCGAGCGCAAGAACCTGTTCCTGGTCCCGTTGGACGCGAGCCGGGAATGGTTCCGTTTCCATCGCCTGTTTCGCGATTTTCTGTTCGAATGCCTGAGACAGCGCCATCCCGGCGACATTGTCCACCTTCACCGGCGCGCGGCGCGCTGGTGCCTGGCCCACGACCTGCCGGACCGCGCCTTCCAGCATGCGGTTGAAGGGGACGACGTGGAGCTTGTCGGGCGCATTCTGGAGCGCTACGTGACCTCCCGGTTGTTGGGCGGCGAGATCCGCGTGGTGCAGCGCTGGCTGGGATCGCTGCCCGACGCGTGGTTGTCGTCCCATCCGACGATCGGGTTGGCGCAGGCGGGTGTGCTGCTCGTGACCGGCCAATTCGACGCCTCCGCTCGCTGGCTGGACGAGGTCGAGCGGTTGGCGCACGCCCGCGGGGATGACGAGGCGCTTCACCGGGCGCGGGCGACTGCGCTGCGCTGCAACATCGCCTGCTTCGAGAACGACCTGGCGCGGGCGGAGCATCTGGCTGATCGGGCGCTGCGCGAGCTGCCGGAAAGTGACCTGGATTTTCTGGCGGGGATTTACGGCGCGCTCGGCGACACGTACCGTCGCAACGGTCACTGGCAACAAGCGCAGGAGTCCTATCGGAAGCTGTTGAATTACACTCACGCCCCGGCTTTTCGCGTCCTGGCCGTGCATGTGTACGGCGCGCTCGCCGACCTCAGCCTGCAACAAGGCCACCTGCGGGATGCTGCCGGGTACTGGCAACAGGCGCTGGCGGCTATCCAGGCGCGGGAGAATTGGGGCCGCTATCCCCTCCCGCTGACCGGCTGGGTGTACATTCGCATGAGCGAGCTGCTGTATGAATGGGACGACCTTTCCGGGACCTGGGATCACTTGTCGCGCGGGCTGGAACGCGCCGAGCTGGGCGGCGACGTGCGATCGATGATTGCCGGATACCTGATCGCGGGGCGGGCCAGGCTCGCGGAAGGCGACGTTAGCGGCGCCGAGGATTACCTGGAGCGAGCCCGTCCGCTGGTGGAACAGACCCAGTTTGCCCACTGGATCAGCCGCTTCGAGCGGCTGCAGCTCGAGCTTTGGCTGGCCCAGGACAGGCTCCGCGCTGCCGTTACCTGGGTCGACCAGATGCTGCGCGAAGCCGCCCTCGAGGAACGGGCCGACAGTGACGCCGCGCAACTGGCGGTAGCGCGCGTGTGGGTGGTGATAGGGGATCAGTCTGCGACCGGGCGCGCTCTGGCGCTGCTCGAACGCCTGCTTCAGGCGGCGGAAGGCGAGGACCGGCTGGGGATCGTCATTGAGGTGCTGGCGATTCAGGCGCTCGCGCAGTGGCAGCGCGGCGAGCGCGCCGCGAGCTTGATCGCCCTTGAACGTGCCTTGCGGCTGGCCGAGCCACACGGATACGTGCGCCTGTTCGCCGACCTGGGCCTGCCGATGGCGCGCTTGCTGCAGGAAGCCCATGCGCGCGGCGTGTTGGCGCCCTATGCCGAAAACCTGCTCGCGTCGTTCCCGCCCGGTCTGGCGTTCCCCGGCTCTGCCGGAGCAGCGCTGCCGGAACCGCTAACCGGGCGGGAGCAGGAAATCCTGCAACTGATCGCTGCCGGCCTGACAAATCGCGAGATCGGCGAGGCGCTGGTCATCTCGCCCGAAACGGCGAAGAAGCACGCCAGCAACATCCTGGGCAAACTGGGCGCCGGTAACCGTACGGAAGCCGTTGCCCGCGCGCGCGAGTTGAACCTGCTCGACTAGCGCTCTTTTCCCTGGGCCCAGAAAAATACCCCGCTCGCGTACCTCTTTTGGGGCATGAAAATTCCTCCGCAGCCCCTTATTCTGATCGCAACCGTTTATTGAGATGTTGGGAGGAAACCATGTCTAACCAAAACAAATTGATCGCACGCCGCATCGTCGAAGAAGTCTGGAACAACCAGAATTACGCCGCGGTCGATGAGCATGTCGCTCGTGATTTCGTCGGCCATTCCCTGGAGGAAATTCGCGGGCCCGAAGGGTATAAGCAGTTTTTCGCCGGGCTTCACCAGGCGTTCCCCGATATGCACTTCTCGATCGAAGACGTGCTCGCCGAGGAGGACAAGGTCGCGATGATCTGGACCGCCGAGGGCACGCATCGCGGGGAGTTCCTGGGCGTTCCCAGCACCGGCAAGCGGGTCACCACGTCGGGAATCACGATGGGCCGCATTGCCAACGGCAAGGTCATCGAGGGATGGACCGCCGCGGACATGCTGGGCGTGCTTCAGCAGCTTGGCGCGGTCCCTGCGCCTGACCGCACCGGCTGAGCGCGCAAGCCGCGCCGGAATGAGTTTGAACGAGCCATCTGCCGCCGCCCAACAGACCGGGCTGCGCGGCGGGTGGCTCGCGGCTCGCCACGTTGCGCGACGTCCCGGTTAGCCCCCGAACGCTTTGACGCGCGGCCAGATGTGGATCGCGAAGGCGACGACCCCCGCCAGCTCCGCGCCGCGCCCCACCAGAACCAGCGGCGCGAGATCGTCGAACCACGCCCCGGCGGTCACGGCGAGGACGCCCCCGTTCAGCAGCGCGAACGCGATCCAGGCGGCGCGGACGTTGCCGTACCGGTCTTCGCGACGGAGCCGGGGCATGATCCAGAAGGCGACCCCCATCGCGAGCTGCACCGTCCAGCCGACCAGCACGAACTCGATGTGAACCGGCAGCAGCCTCCAGGCGGACGGATCGACCGGGATGCCCTTGTTATACAGCATCAGCCCGCCGAACGTGAACCCGAAGCCGAAATACAACAGCGAGGCGCGAATCATCCAGATGCTCAGGCGTGGCATGGGCTACCGCTCCTTGACGCGCGACCAGGTGTTGATCACGAACAGCCAACCGGCGGCGGTTTGCAGGACGGCGGACGCGGCCAGCAGCCACCCGAGATCGGGGTCGGCGCGCATGGTGACGCGCGGCTCGCTGATGATGCGCAGGACCAACCCGGCGTTCAACAGGGCGAACGTGGCCCAGCCGAGCGTCTCGCTGCCGCGCGGCTGTTCTTTGGTGAACTTGGGAAACATCCAATACGCGACCCCGATGATGAGCTGGGTGATCCAGCCCACTGCCAGCAGGTGGACGTAGATCGGATTCAAGGTGCTCACCCAGGTGGGGAGATCGATCTCGGTGCGGGCCTGGTATAAAACGCCGGTTGCCAGCGCGATCACGAAGTAGAGCAGGCCAGCTTTGATGAACCAACGGGCAAGACGTGGCATAATGTATCGTTCCTTGCGCTAAATCTGCCTGTATCCTAACCGCCCGGCGCGGCGAGGGACTTGATTCAGGTCAATTCGCGCGTGGTGGAGTCGCTCGTCCGGCGAATCGCGGAGGGAGACGCTATGAATCGCACCGATAGACTGCTCGCCATCGTGCTCGAGCTGCAGGCCAGGAAGTGGGTGCGCGCCGAAGATCTGGCGGCCACCTTCGAGGTCAGCAAGCGCACCATCTACCGCGACATGCTGGCGCTGGACGAGTCCGGCGTGCCGATCGTGTCCATTCCGGGCCGGGGCTACTCGCTGGTCGAGGGCTACTTCCTGCCGCCGCTGACCTTCAGCACCGACGAGGCGATCATGCTGCTGCTGGGCGCCGATTTCGTCGCGCAGAACTTCGACGCCCAGTATCGCGGCGCGGCGCAGTCGGCCAGTCACAAGATCGTCGCCGTGCTGCCCGAACACCTGCGCCGCGAGGTCGAATACCTGCAGGGCAGCATCCAGTTCATCGCGGTCAACGGACCGTTCGCGCCGGAGACGCTCCAGCAATTGCGGCGGGCGATCATCCAGCGCCGGATGGTGCGCTTTCGCTACCATGCGCGCTCGCACGGCGGCGAGCCGACTCGGCGGGAAGCCGACCCCTATGCCCTGCTGCACGTCGGGAACCGGTGGATACTGATCGCGTACTGCCATCTGCGGCGCGACCGGCGGCATTTCCGGCTGGATCGCATGGAGGACGTCGCCGTGCTGGACCGCGAATTCACCCGCCCGCCGGACTTCGAGATGCTGCGCGACGACCGGCAGGACCGGACGATCATCGTGCGCGCCCTGTTCGACCACGAGATCGCGCGCTGGGTGCGCGAAGCGCCATCGTTCTTCCAGGTGGCGCAGGAGGAGCACGCCGAGGGCCTGCTCGTGACGTTTGCCGTCCGGCAGCTCGACGAGATCGTGAACTGGCTCCTGGGCTGGGGATCGCACGTGCACGTGTTGGAGCCGGAGTCGCTGCGCGAGATGCTGGCGCGCGAAGCCGAAGGCATTCTGAAAAACCACGCCACCGGGCAAAAACGCTGCTGACATAACGCTGTCACTCGGCTCGCCTACACTGAGAATCACATCGCAACCGTGCAACAAGGAGAGCAGACAGTGAACCTCAATTTCGTCATTCTATACGTGCGCGACATGGACAAGGTGAAGGCATTCTACACGGATGTGCTGGGGCTGACCGTGGTGGAGGCGCTTTCCGGGCCGGCATTCGTCACGCTCCGATCGGGCGGCGGCGCCATGATCGGCCTGCAGGACAGCGCGGCGTCGCGCCTGCCACCGGGGCGCGAAGAACAGCCCGGCACGATGGAGCTGAGCTTCGAAGTCGACGACATCGACGAGACGTGGCAGCGCTGGAAAGATCTGGGCGTCGAGCTGGTAAACGAGCCGATGGACATCGCGCCGGGACGCTATTTCCTGGCTAAGGACCCGGAGGGGCGCTATCTGTCGGCGTACCGTTTCAACCGGTAACCCGCTCTCGCGCGGCGCGCGCCGTAGACCATAACAGTTACCAGACAGGGACCGGGCCAGCGGCGGCGCCGGTCCCTTGCTGTGCGCCGGGGAGGGACTCCTCAGCGCGGCGTGCGTTCGGCCTGTTGCAGAATCTGCCGGGCGAATGACTCGGTCCCGTGGCGCGGACGGCGGCGGTGAAACGCTTTTTCGCCCAGGACCGTGGCGCCCCGCGCCCGGAGCATGGCGCTCAGCGCGCGCAGGCTGCCGCGTGGGCTGAAGGCATACGTGCAGAAGACGCCAACGGCCTTACCCTCCAGCGGCGGGAGCGACGGCACCCACAAATCCGCCCCGGCGGGTTTGACGCCAAACAGGATGAACCCCTGGACCCACGTGCCGACGAACAGCACATCCGCTTGCTCGACGTCCGCGGCGCTAACCTGGATGACCGACCGGACGGCGGTTTCATGGCCCAGGCTGCGCGCGGCCTGGGCGATCGCTTCGGCGGCGTCGCGCGTGTGGCCGCCGCGGCTCTGGTATAGCACGAGTACGTTCATGGTTGACCTCCCTGGTAGGGGGCTTGCGCCGCCCCGGTTGGTTGTCGTCCCGGTGGAGATGGTGTTGGTCCGGCCACCGCCGCCACGCTTGCGGCTGTTCGCCTGGCGATGCGGGCTGCGATGATGGTGGCCGGGCTGTTGGGCTGCGTCGAAGGGAACGAGGCAATGTGTCTCGACTGGCGCTAATGATTACGTCTGCAAGGGCCGGACCGTTGCAGAATGAGTGATTTATTTCCAGCCGGACCGTGAGATTCAGTACTGCATCAAATGCCATTGAAGAGTTTATGCTCGAATCTCACGATGAGCAAAAGCAAAGCGAGGCAAACGATGGCTACGACGGTTCAGACGCACAAGGAGCAGGTCGAGGATTTTCTAGCCCAGAAGCGGATCGCGGTCTGCGGCCTGTCGCGCACGAAAGACAGCGGCGCCGGCGCGATCTACCTGAAAATGCGCGATCATGGCTACAAAGTGTTCCCGGTACATCCCAGCGCTGAGGCGCTCCACGGCGACCCGTGCTACCCAAATCTCGGCGCGATTCCCGATGGCGTGGATGCGGTGTTCATCATGAACAGCCCGGACATCTCCGAGCAGATCGTCGACGAGGCGTTGAGCCTGGGGATCAAACGAGTCTGGATGCACAACAACGGCCTGATGCCGTCCAGCGTATCCCAGGCAGCCGTCGAGCGCTGCCGCGAAGCCGGCGTCAACGTCATTTCGATCGGCTGCCCGATGATGTTCCTGACGCCGGACGTCTTCCACAAATGCATGCGCTGGGTGCTGCGCGCGACGCGGCGCATGTAGGGCGCGCCGGGCAACGCGCACCGCGCACGAATGACACGACGAGGATCGCCTTGCACAGTGACGATCCTCGTCGTGTTTTTGCCGCCGCCCGGTGGTGGACGGTCCCCCCTCGCTGGCGTGGATTCACGCGGCGGGCTGCTCGTCCGGCGCGCGGCGGAGATGCTCGACCAGGGCCGCGACGGTCGGGATGAGGACCAGCGTCACGTAGATGAAGTGCAGCTCGATGCGCGGCACCAGCAGCTCGCCGATGCTGGTCTGCTTGGCCGCGCCGAAGAGATACACCTTCGTGAGCCATTGGGCCTGGAGCAGGAAGTGCTCGAAGAAATGCCACCCCTGGAGCACGATCGCAACCTGCCACCACCGCCGCGCGCGCCCCGAGAATCCGTCGTACAGCAGCAGGAGGCCGATCAGTTGCAGCATGTTGTAGCTGAAGTGCAGTATCTCTGACCGCATCAGCTCCGGGAACCACAGCCCCAGGATGCCGCCCGATTCGGTTCGGGCCCATTCCAGCACGAACGCCTGGACGACCTGGACCACATGCTCCGCGGCATGGCCGCCCACGAAGAGCATATACAGGCCCAACGCCTGGGCATGCCACGTCTTCTTCACGATTCGCCGGAAGGGCAGTCTGCCCGCTTTCGTCTGGTACATCGTTACGCCTTTCTCGTGTCGCTCGTCTGTCGCTGGTCGTGCTAGGAACGGAAAAGGTTGGCCGGATCGAACCGCGCCTTGAGTTCCTGAAGGCGCCGGTAGTTGGCGCCAAACAGCTTTTCGCGCTCCTCGAAGAAACCGGGGAAGCTCGGGGCCTGGCCGCCATCGGAGAACGCCTGCATCTCGGTCACCACGCGTTTCGCCCAGGCGATGTTAGCGGCGTCGTCCTGCGGATCGGCCCAGTTCGCCTCGACGTAGAGCATGTATGCCGCGTCGCGGTGAGCGTAAGCCGTTTCGTGGACGCCCACGCGGCCCGCTGCCCCGCCCATCTGCCCGAAGTCCAGCGTGGCAAGCGGCGACGGCGCCTCGTCGATCAGCCGGACCAGGCGGTCGAATGCCGCGTCGTCCAGGTCGTCGAGGTACATCGCCCGCCAGTAGTAACGCAGCTCGCCGGCGGGATACTCCTCATCCCAGAAGGATTGCAGCGTGGTGAAGGGAATCACGCCGCTGAGGTCCAGGACCGGCTCGGCCAGCTCGCGCAGCGGCTGCACGATGCGCTCGCCTTCGCCCGTCTCGCCCGCGTAACACGCAGCCACGAAAACGAAGCGCTGGCCGTGAAGCTCTGCGGGGAACATCTCGTCGGCGGGAAAGCGGCCCTGGCTCACCAGCGAGCCGACCTCGTCGGGCGCCGAGGCGATGTATTGGCGATACCGGCGCAGCACGTCCGGCGCATCTTCGCCGCGATAGAAGACGGCACCGGCCATCACCTCCGGGCCGAGGGGGTGCAGCCGGAACTCGAACGAGGTCACCACGCCCAGGCCGCCGCCCCCGCCGCGAATGCCCCAGAACAGGTCCGGGTTCTCGGTCGCGCTGGCTTTCAGCAGGCGTCCGTCGGCGGTGACGACGCTCGCCGAGATCAGGTTGTCGATGGTCAGGCCGTATTTGCGGCTGAGCCAGCCGGTCCCGCCGCCCAGCGTCAGCCCGCCGATGCCCGTGTCCGACACGACGCCAGCGGGCACGACCAGGCCATAACGCTGGGTGGCGCGGTCCACGTCGCGCAGCCGCGCCCCGCCTTCGACGCGGGCGATCCGGGCGACGGGATCGACGTAAACGTTCGCCATCTCGGACAGGTCGATCACCACGCCGTCCTCGACGATGGCGCTGCCGGCGACGTTGTGCCCGCCGCCGCGTACCGAGACGGCGAGGCCGTGCTCGCGGGCGAAGTTGACGGTTTCGATCACGTCGGTGACGCACTGGCAGCGCGCGATCAGCGCCGGGCGCCGGTCGATCATGCCGTTCCAGACCGCGCGCGCCCGGTCATAATCGGCATCGCCCGGCTGGATCAGCCTGCCGCTGAGGGCCGCCTTCAGCCGGAGAACGTCGGCGCTCGTGGGTGGAGCGTAGCGGGTTGTTGACATCGTGAACACACCTTTCATGGTTGCCTGGGCTCTGGCAGGGCGCCAAAGCCCAGGGTCTTCGGATGTAGTCTCAGCCTTCGAGTTGGAACGCGACGCGCAGATTCACGCCCATGGCGTCGGTGAAGCCCAGCAGTTCCTGCACCTGGATGCCGCTGGTGCCCTGGTACGTGCCGGTGCCACCGGCCAGGATGCGCGTCACCTGGGCGCCGATCTCCGCCAGCTCGAACCCGTTCGAAACCATCGTCGAGTCGCCGTCTTCGCCGTAGAACTTGAAGACCTGGGTCGACACGACCGCCTCGCCGGATTCGGTATACGCGCCATCGCCGATGAACCAGCCGTAGCACGTCCATTCGCCCAGGACCTGATCCGGAAATTCCGGCTCGCCACTGGGCAGCACGCCGTTCGAGCCGTCGAGCGTGCCTTCGGGGTAGATATAACCCTGGGTGATGAAGGGGTTGCCGTAGGCGGGCATCCCGTCTTCGTGGGGATTCAGCATGTCGAGGACGAAGCGCGTGGTGTCTTCCGCGACTTCGACGACGAAGGCACCGTCTGCAGCGCGCGACGTCATCGCGGGATCCGGGATCTTGGCCGCTACGGCCACCGCCGAGAGGGGGACGGTCACCAGCACCGCCACGAGCACGAGAAATTTCGCTGTACGTTTGCCGAACATTTCGAGTTGCCTCCTGTCCTTGAGCGCCGTTCATTCGCGCTGCCGTTACGTGCCCCACGATACGGGTAACCCGCGGCAGGAGTCATCTGGCAAAGGTTTATTTCGGGGATTATTTGGGGATTAACCCGCGTGACGAAAGCGGCAAACGAGAGGGGGACGCGCCGGGGCGCTACACCAGGCCGAGTTCCCTGGCGCGCAGGACGGCCTGCGCCCGGCTGCGCACGCCGAGCTTGTTGTAGATGTGGTGGTTGTGGGCTTTGACCGTGCCGAGCGCCAGGAAAAGCTCCTCGGCGATTTCCGCGTTGCTGCGGCCCCTGGCGAGCAGCGCCAATATTTCGAGCTCGCGTTCCGAAAGCCCATCGAGGGGCGGGGGACTGCTCGGCACGCGCGCGGCGGCTTCGACGTCCGCCGGGGCCGCGCGCAGCGCCCGCTGGGCCACACGCGTCGCCGAAGGCAGGTCCAGCGTCCCGGCGCGCTCGAGCGCGGTCTGAAGGGCCGCGCGGGACGGGGTCGCCTCGCCGCTCGCCAACACGGCCCGCGCCCGCTCGCGGGCGTCTTGCTCGGTGGAGGGCTGGCGGCTGGCGAAAGCGAGCAGCTCGAAGCCCGGCTCGAACTGGCCCTGCGTGACGAGCCGCCGCCCGATCCGCACCAGCAGCGACAGCGCGAACACGGTCAGGTCGTGATCGACCGCGATTTGCAGCGCCTCGGCATAGCAGGGCCTGGCTTCGGCATAGCGGTGCTCGCCGGAGAGCGCATCGGCCAGGCCCGTCAGCGCGCCCGCCACGCCGCCGTGATCGCCGATGCGCCGGTACAGGGCCAGGCTGGCGCTGTAGTGGTCGATGGCCTGCGCGTAGGCGGCTTCGGCCAGCGCCACTTTGCCCAACAGGCTGAGCGCCACCGCCTGGCCTTCCGGATCGCCGAACGCCTGCCGGATGTCGTGACTCTCCTGGTAGTACGACCGGGCCAGCGCGTGGTCGCCGAGCGCGAAGGTCGCGTTGCCGAGCGCGTTCAGGGAATACGCGCGGAACCACTGGTCCCCGGCTGCCTCGGCGATGGTGTTGGCCTGTTGGGCGTGGTGATGCGCGGGTTCGTAGTGTCCCTGCGCCAGCGCCGCGTTGGCGAGGATGTAGTGCGACACGGCCTGATTCTGGTAATCCATGCGCTCGGAATGGCGGCGCAGGCCATCTTCGCCGAGGGCAATCGCCCGCTCGAAATCCCCGGTGATCATCGCCAGGATGCCCAGGCCGAGTTTGGGATCGCCGGCCTTGCCGATGGGCAGCCGCGTGCCGGACCGGTCGTAGAGCGCCTGCGAGCGGTCGAACGCCTCTTTGGCCTGCTCGACGCGCGCCTTGCGGATGTACGTCCAGCCCAGCGTCACCAGGATGTACGCCAGCACATCGGGGTGATCCTGCATCGTGGGCATGGTGGTCGCCTGGACGAAACTCTCGATCAGCTCGGTGTAGTGCCCCTGGCAGTCCAGGAACATGCTGAAGGCAAAGCCCGATTGGGCGATCCCGCGCACGTCACCCTGTTCGACCATGCAGGCCCAGGCGTCGCGGACGTTCTCGATCTCGGCGGCGATCTTGCGCAGCGCGGCCACCTGGCGCCCGCCCAGCAGATCGGGCTCGCGCTGCCAGAGAAACCCGGTGTAGAACGCGCTGTGCGCGCGGCGCGTCTCCGCCAGAGCGTCCGGCTCCTGGGCCAGGTGTTCCGCCGCGTACTGGCGCAGCAGCGGGTGCATCGAATAGCGGTCGCTGGCTTCGCGGTGCAGGATCGACTTATCCACCAGCGCGGAGAGCACGGGCAGGCTGGCCCCGGCGATGGTCTCGGCGGCGTCGCGCCGGAAACTGCCCCGGAAGATCGACAGCCGCCGGAACACATCCCGCTCGCGGTCGGCCAGCCGCGCCCACGACTGGTCGAACACCGCCTGCATGCTGCGATGGCGCGCCGGGAAATCGCGCAGCCCGGTTTCCAGGATAGCCGGGCTGGTTTCGATCTCGCGGGCGATTTCGCCGCACGACAGGGTTTTGGCCCACGACGCCGCCAGCTCGATGGCGAGGGGCATGCCTTCCACCGCGCGGCAGATGCGAACCACGCTGTCCGCTTCGTCGTCCAGGGCAAAACCGGGCTGCACGCGGCGCGCAAAGTGCGCGAAAAGCTGCACGGCGTGGTAATCGGCGGCGCTGTGGTTGGACTGATCCTCGCCCTGGGGGAAGGACAGGCCCCCGAGGGAATAAAGCCACTCGTCGCGCAGGTTCAACGCCTCGCGCGACGTCACCAGCAGCTTGACGCCCGGCGCCCCGGCCAGCAGGTCCGCCAGCCGGTCGCTCTCCGCGACCAGGTGCTCGAAATTGTCCAGCGCGAGGAGTGTGTCCTGGTCCTGGAGGAAACGGATCATCTGCGCGTCGGGCGTGTCGTGGCCGCTCAGGGACATGCCGAGCGCATCGGCGATGGCCGGCGCCAGGAATTTGCCGGAGCTGACCGCGTTCAGGTAGACGATGTGCGCTCCGTGCGAGAAATGTCCCGCCAGCCGGTTGACGACTTCGAGCGCGAGGCGCGTCTTGCCGATGCCGCCCGGCCCGACCAGCGTCAACAACCGGCAGGTGGGGTCGCTCAACCGCGCGTGGATGTGTTCGAGTTCTGCCTGTCTGCCAATCAATGCGGTGGGGTGTGACGGAGCGCTGCGATGGACCATGAAAACTTCACCGTTGCCTGATACGACCGTGTTCGGGTTAAAGTATACCGATAATACAATCATTGTGCAGGTATGTGGTTCGCGGACGCGGTGCGGCAGCCCGTCGCATAGGTAGGACAGGCGCGGCGGGCGCGGGGCCGCGTGTTTTGGGATGCTCGCGGCGCATGCTACAATGACCGGCGGCTTACCGGGGCGTAGGAGGAGGGTTCGGCCATGATCTTCGATGACCTGAAGGGGAAAATCGCGCTGGTGACCGGCGCCAGCCGCCGTCAAGGGATTGGCGCCGCGATCTGCCGCGCGTTCGCCGCCCAGGGCACGGACGTCTTTTTCACGTCCTGGCAGCAGTACGATCGCGACATGCCGCATACCCAGGACCCGCACGGGCCGGAGAGGCTGGCGGACGAACTCCGCAGCGCCGGTATTCGCGCCGAGTTCCTGGAAGTGGATCTATCCGACCCGGATGCACCGGTGCGGGTGCTGGATACGGCTGCCGAACGGTTGGGCAATCCGGCGATCCTCGTCAACAACGCGGTCCACTCCACACGCGATGGTTACCAGAAGCTGGACGCAGCCATCCTCGACGCACACTACGCCGTCAACCTGCGTGCGCTGGCGCTCCTGTCCGTCGAATTCGCGCGGCGGCACGTCGCCGGGACACCGGGCCGAATCATCAACCTGTCGTCGGGGCAGAGCCTCGGACCCATGCCGGAAGAGCTGGCCTACGTGGCGACGAAAGGCGCTGTCGAGGCATTCACGCGCACGCTCGCCGCGGAAGTGGCGCACCTGGGCATTACCGTGAACGCCATCAATCCGGGCCTGACGGATACCGGCTGGATCACGCCGGAAATCGAGCGCGCCTTTTTGACCAGAATGTCGATGGGGCGGCTGGGCCTCCCGGATGACGCGGCGCGGCTGGCCGTCTTCCTGGCAAGCGACGCTGCCGCGTGGATCACGGGGCAGACGATCCACTCGGCTGGTGCGTGAGGTCACACCGACGCGCGGCACCGGCTCAGAATGAAGGCCAACCGCGAGTCGCGCTGCCGCTAGCCCGGCTTTTCGTCGTAGACGTAAACGCGGGTGTCCATGATGACCCAGTTGTCCCACAGCCACTTCGCGTCGCTGACGGTGAGGTTGACGCAGCCGTGCGACCAGTAGTAGCCGAAGTTGTCGTGCCAGTAGACGCCGTGGAGCGCCTCGCGCCAGTTGAAATACATGTGGTACGGCACCCGGTCCAGCGCGTAAAAGTCGTCACTGCCGGCGGCGCCTTCCATCGGGCCGGCTTCCCAGAACAGCTCGACCTTCCACACGCCGGGATCGGTGCGCCACTTCTCCTCGTCCATGTCGCCGGTCGACACCAGCGTTGCCATCACGGGGCGCTCGCCCTCGTAGGCGACGAGGTTCTGCTCGTAGGTGCTCACCCCGACCCAGCGCCAGCTAAAGACGGTGGGCGGCGTGGGATGCACGATGCTGAGATTGGTCTGCACGGTCCACTGGTTCGGCCCGACGAGGTGCCAGTCCCACGCGCCGACGCGCACCGTGGCGTAGATGTTCATCAGGTCGTAGCGGTCGAACGAGCCCGACTGCCGGCAGTTGCGCGGGCCGCCGGGCGTGAGCGACGTGCAGTGATCGTAGATCGCCCAGGCGAAGGGCATCTCCATGCGGTTGATGATCACGCCGGTGAACGTCGAGGGCGTGGCGTAGTTCGCTTTGTCGAGCGACGCCCAGCGGCCCGGGCGAATCTCGGCCCAGTTGCCGGACGTCTGGATCACGTTGACGTAACTGCTGCGGCCCGCGGTCAGGGTTCCGACCTGTTTGCCGCCGGGCGCGTTGTAGAGTGGGACCGTGTCGGCGTCGAAATAGACGAAGTCCTGCCCCTCGATCACACCGAGATCGAAGGGGATCCGCTCCACGTCGGGGTAGGGCTGCGCCGCCATGACCGCGTCACACTCCGGCGTCTGCGGGGTGTCGGCGGTGATCCCCGCGCAGCCGGGATGTCCCTGGGCGACGGCCTGGGGAGGCCCAGGGGGCGCCGGGGCGGCGTGAGCCGGCGCGAGGCCGGCCAGGGCGGCGAACACGATGGCGAGCGTGACGATTGTGCGAATGGTTGGCATACCAGCTCCGTCATGATTCGGACGTTGTGATGCCATCGTACCACATTTCCCGCAGCTGCCAACGCGACGTTGGGCAAGCGCCGGAAATGCGCCAGGAAGAGGCGCCTCACCCTCGTTCGCCGCTCCGGGCACGTGTGCGCGCCATGTCCCGCCCGCTAGGCGAGCAGCGCCGCTTCGCGCTCGCGGAAGTACGTCGCCGTCTGCATCACCATCTCGTCGAGCTGCCGCTTGTCCGGCTTGCCGTACATCGCCGGGGTGCGCCGGGGGCCGGCGATCATCATCTTCCCGCGCTGATGCCACGCATTATATACCAGACCCGGCTTTGCGTTTTACCGCATCAGAACGCGATTTTCGCGCCGTTGGGGCGTCTTGCTTGACACGTCGCATTTGGATGTGATATTGTGATGTTACCGGTTGCGCAACCGGTAACATTGAGAATTTTCGATGGAAGACGGTGTCACTGTCTTCAGGTTTTCTTGCGAGGAACGTTCGCCCCCATCCGCCCGCGGTTTCAGACAGAATCGATTGATTGAAACCCGGATCGAAAAGGACAGCCAGGTGGCCCGATCGCCCAAACGCGTAACGATAGCTGATGTCGCCAAATATGCGGGTGTGACCAAAACCACGGTTTCGCGCGTGCTGAACAACAAGGGCGAGATCAGCCCTGAAACGCGCGAAAAAGTGCTCAAGGCTGTCGAGCATCTCGGGTACCGGCGCAGTCGCATCGCGCGCAGCCTTGCCACCGACCAGACCTTTCTCCTCGGCCTCATCGTGCCCAGCATTTCCAACGAGTTCTTCACCGAGATCGCGCGCGGCGCGGAAGACACGGCCTGGGAAAATGACTACAAGATTCTGCTCTGCAACACGGAGGGCGATGGCGACCGGGAAGAGGGGATGTTCCTTTTCCTGGAGGACATTCAGGTCGATGGCATTGTGGTTTGCTCCCCTCGCCTGCCGGAGGAGCGGCTGGTGCCGCTGGTCGAGCAGTTCCAGAACGTGGTGGTCGTCAACGGGCAGGGGATCGCGTGGCGCGAACTCGCCGGGGCGATCGAGACGGCGGACGCGGGCGGGATGAAGCAGGCTGTCAACCATCTGCTGTTGACCGGGCGCCGCCACCTGACCTACGTGGGCGGCCCGGCAGATGCGCGGGTCAGCACCGAGCGGTATCACGGCTTCGTGGACGCGCTCGAAGAGGCGGGGCATACGCTGAACCCCGCCTGGCACACCGTCTGTCACCCGGCGGACGTGAACGGGGGCTATGTAGCCACCCGGCAGTTGAGCCACGTCCTATCCGAGATCGATGGCCTGGTGTGCTTCAACGATCTGGTGGCCGCGGGCGCCATTCGCGCCTGTCACGAACTGGGCCTTCACGTGCCGGACGACATCGCCATCACCGGCTGTGACGACATTCAACTCGCCACGCTCGTTCAGCCCAGCCTGACAACTCTGCAAACTCCCAAGCATGACATCGGCGCGCTGGCCGTCAACATGCTGCTCGAACGGATTAGCGGCCAGCGTAAGCATGATACTGTCATCGTCGAACAACGGTTGATCGTTCGGGAAAGTGCGCCCTTGCCCGACGCACTTTCCCACGAACGTGGAGACAAGGAGGTACGTCCCGTAGAACCTTAGGATATATACGCTCGCATGTTCCAATCGCCACTCAATTATACATAAGGAGTAACTAAAATGACTAAGTGGTTATCTCGGCGTACTGTAAAAATGCTTGCAGTGCTCCTTGCCGTGCTCTTCGCCCTGAACGGCGGCCTGATCTCCGGCGGCGCCCTGGCGCAGGATGAGCCCATCACGCTCACGATGTCGGCGTGGGACGTTGCTACCACCCCGTACTGGCAGGCTGTGATCGATGCCTACGAGGCCCAAAACCCGAACGTCACGGTCGAGCTGGTGGACATCTCGTCGGCGGAATACCAGGACGTGATGAACATCCGGCTCTCCGGCGGTGACGAGACGGACATCATTACGGTCAAGGACATCCCCGGCTATGCCGCGATGCTGACCCGCAACCAGATCGTCCCGCTCGACGAGTTCGTCGAAGCCGACGGCCTCGACCTGAGCGTGTATAGCGGCGCCGAAGTCGAACTGACCTACGAGGGATCGATCTACGCGCTGCCGTTCCGCAGCGACATCTGGATTCTGTTCTACAACAAGGACATCTTCGACGCCGCCGGTGTCGAGTATCCCACCAACGACATGACCTGGGACGAGTTCGACGCCGTGGCGCGCGAGCTGACGAGCGGCAGCGGCGCGGACAAGATCTACGGCGCGCACTTCCACGTCTGGCGCTCCTGCGTCCAACTGGCGACCGTGCAAGACGGGCAGAACACCATCATCGCCGACGACTACAGCTTCATGGCCCCGATGTACAACATGGTCACCGGGATGCAGAAAGACGGCATCGTGATGGACTACGGCGAGCTGAGAGCGGGCAACATCCACTACTCCGGGCCGTTCATCAACGGGCAGGTCGGCATGCTCCCGATGGGCTCCTGGTTCATCGGCAGGCTGGTGGCCGATCAGGCTGAAGGTATCTTCGATTTCGACTGGGGCGTGGCGTCCTTCCCGGTTCCCGAAGGCGTGGAACCTGGGACGACCGCCGGCACGCTGACGTCGCTGGCGATCAACGACAGGTCGAAGAACAAAGATGCCGCCTGGGACTTCATCAAGTTCTACGCGGGTGAAGAAGGCGCCAAGGTCCTGGCCGAAACGGGCAACCTTCCTGCGCTCCGCACGCCCGAAGTGCTCGAGATCTTCGCCTCGCTCGAAGGTGTTCCCGCCGAGGCCACCGAAGCCTTGCAGACGACCACCGTTCGCCTGGAACTGCCCATGCACCCGCAGGTTGGCGAGGTCGAGCAGATCTTGAACGAAGAGCACGAACTGATCATGACCCAGTCCGTTTCGGTGGAGGATGGCCTGGAAGAGACGACGAGCCGCATCAGCGACGTGTTGGAGTAGCCTCCAGCACATCCCTGGCGATCATGCTGCAGGGGATGCCCTCGTGAATGGGGGCATCCCTGCAAAAACCTTCTGCGGTCTGCCACGAAAAGATAAGATTGCCGTTTCTTTGATGCCGTACATGAGCGGCGACGTTCAGGACGATAGGAAAAAAGGAAGTCCTTTAGTTATGGGAACCATGAAACTGACCCTTAAGGCAGCCAGCCCCAGCAAAAGGAGAAGACAGCTTAGCAAAAACCTCGTTGCCTACTCCTTCATCCTCCCCAATCTACTCGGCTTCGCGATCTTCACGCTGGTCCCCATAGCCTTTTCACTCGGGCTTTCTTTCATGCACTGGGATGGGGCCAACGAAATCAGTTGGGCGGGGCTGGACAACTTTAAGGCGCTGCGGGACGACGATACCTTCAATATCGCGCTGAAAAACACGCTCTGGTACGTCGGCGGCACCGTGCCCCTGACGATGGCCTGCTCGTTGGGGCTGGCGGTGCTGCTCAACCAGCCCATACGCGGCAGAAACTTCTTTCGCACCGTCTACTTCTTCCCGTACGTAGCCTCGCTGGTGGCGGTCGCCGTCGTCTGGAACATGCTGTTCTTCCCGTCGGCGGGGCCGGTCAACGAATTGCTCAGGACGCTGGGCGTGGACAACCCGCCGCGCTGGTCCGCGTCAGTAGATTGGGCGATGCCGACCGTCGTCATGGCGAGTGTCTGGCGGGGGATGGGCTATTACATGGTGATCTACCTGGCCGCGCTGCAAGGCATCCCGCAGATTCTGTACGAATCGGCGTCGATCGAGGGGGCCAATGCCTGGCAAAAGTTCCGGCACATCACCGTGCCGCTGCTGACCCCCGCGACGTTCTTCATCAGCATCATGCTCACCATCTCGTCCTTCAAGGTGTTCGACCTGATCCTCGTCATGACGAACGGCGGGCCGGGCCGCGCAACGAACGTCCTGGTTTTGCACACGTATAACACCGCGTTCAGACAGTTCAAGTTTGGGTACTCAAGCTCCATCGCGATGGTGTTGTTTGCCCTGGTCATGATCATCACCGTCATCCAGTTCTACATGGAAAAACGGTGGGTCGAGTATTCGCAGGTATAGAGGAGGCGCCGCAGATGGACACCCAACTGACACAGACCAGCCTCAGCAAAAGCGCGACCCGCGCCGCGTCATCCGGGTTTCGGCGCGGGACGATCACCAAGGTGCTCACCTATGTGTTGTTGATCGCGCTGGCGGCGCTCATGCTGCTGCCCTTCATCTGGATGGCCTCCGCTTCGCTCAAGCTGGACAAGGACGTTTTCCGCTTCCCGATCGAGTGGATTCCCCAGGATCCTCAGTGGGAAAACTACCGGACGATCTGGACCCGGATTCCGTTCATGACATTCGTCATGAATTCGCTCAAGCTGACGGTGATCATCACCTTCCTGCAGGTGGCGACCAGCAGCTTCGCCGCCTATGCCTTTGCCAAGCTGGACTTCAGGGGGCGGGATCTGCTCTTCCTGGCCTACCTGGGGAGCATCGCCATTCCGTGGCAGGTCTACATGATCCCGCAGTTCATCCTGATGCGCGAGCTGGACCTCGTCGATAAGCACATGTCGCTTATCTTGTTGCAGGCGTTCACAGCTTTTGGCGTCTTCTTGCTGCGCCAGTTCTTCATCAGCGTGCCCAACGAGATTCTGGACGCGGCGCGCATCGACGGCCTGAGCGAATACGGCATCTACTTCCGGATCATGCTGCCGCTGTCGAAGCCCGCGCTGGCGACCCTGACCATTTTCTCCGCGGTCTTCGTCTGGAACGATTTCATGGGGCCGCTGATCTACCTGCATTCGGAGTCGCTCAAGACGATCCAGCTTGGGCTGCGCATGTTCATCCAGCAATATTCGACCGACTACGCGCTGATCATGGCGGCATCGCTGGTGTCCCTGGTCCCGGTTGTCGTGCTGTTCCTGGCCTTCCAACGCTTCTTCGTCGAGGGGATCGGTACCACGGGGATCAAAGGCTGATGCGCCCGCGGCCAGAGGGGCATGGTGCCCGCCGGGCCTTGACGGGGCCGCGCGCCGAGTCCGTTAACCTGTTTCACTGTTATTCTGCCTGTCACTCAAAAGGGTGCTAACGATTATGCTCTATCCCCAATCGAATGCTTGCCGCCAGCGGGCGGATCTATCCGGCTTTTGGGATTTTCGCTTCGATCCGGCTGACGAAGGGCTGGGTCAGGGGTGGGGCGCCGGCTTCGATCCGGCGGAGATCATCGCCGTGCCCGCCAGTTGGAACGACCAGTTCGCGGACTGGCGCGACTATGTCGGCGTGGCCTGGTACCAGACCACGTTCGATCTGCCATGGGGCTGGCGCGGCCAGAAGATTTTCGTGCGCTTCAACGCGGTGAGCTACCTCGCCGAGGTGTGGCTGAATGGCGAGCGCCTCGGCGAACACGAAGGCGGCTACCTGCCGTTCGCGTTCGACATCACCGATCGCGTCGAAGAGGCGGGCAACATGCTGGTCGTGCGTGTCGATGGCAATCTCGCGTGGGACCGCGTGCCGCCGGGGAACCTGGCAGGGCTGCCGGGGGCCGCCTTCCCAACGGTCAACTATCCCGACACCAGCTTCGACTTCTTCCCCTACTGCGGGATTCAGCGCCCGGTGCTGCTCTACACCGAGCCGCACGACGCGATCGCCGACCTGACCGCCGTCACCGAGATCGACGGCGCGAGCGGCGTGGTGCGGGTGCAGATCGCGCGCACGCCGGGCGACCCGCTGGCCGCGCGTGTCGCGCTCGCCGGGCATGGGGCGGAGCTTTCGACCACGGTCGCCCTCGAAGAAAGCGCCGCCGAAGTCACCCTGACCGTGCCGGACGCGGCGTTGTGGTCGCCGGACACGCCGAACCTTTACGATCTCCGCGTCGAGCTGCTGCGCGATGGGGCAGTGGTCGACTGTTACACGCTGGCGATAGGCATCCGCACGATCGCGGTCGAGGGCGATCGACTGCTGCTCAACGGCGAGCCGGTGAAGCTGGTGGGGTTTGGCCGCCACGAGGATTTCCCCGTCGTCGGCAAGGGGCTGCTGCCCGCGCTGATCGTCAAGGATTACGCGCTGATGCGCTGGATCGGCGCGAACTCGTTCCGCACCTCGCACTATCCGTACTCCGAGCAGATGATGGACATGGCCGATCGCCTGGGCTTCCTGGTGATCGACGAGACGCCCGCGGTGGGCCTGTTCTTCTTCGAGGAGGGGCTCGAAAAGCGCAATCGCCTCTGCGATCAGATGATCCGGGAGATGATCGACCGCGACAAAAACCATCCGAGCGTCATCATGTGGTCGATCGCCAACGAGCCGCACACAGCCCATCTGGAAGCGCGCCAGGCCTACTACCGCGATCTCACCGTCGTCGAACACCCCAGCCGCCCCGAAGCGGTCGCCGCCTTCAAGGCGCAGACGGAACTGGTGCGCGCGCTCGATCCCACCCGCCCGGTGACGCTGGTCAGCCAGGAGGGTGCGCTCGAAGAAGCGTTCGCATTCGTGGACGTGGTGTGCCTGAACCGGTATCACGGCTGGTATACGCAGTCCGGCCAGATCGACCTGGGGCTGCAGTACCTGGACCGGGAGATCGAGCTGATTCACGAGCTGTATCCCAAGCCGTTCCTGCTCTCCGAGTTCGGGACGGACACGATCCCCGGCCACCACGCCCACCCGCCCGAAATGTTCAGCGAAGAATACCAGGCGGAATTTCTCGCCAAACAGATCCATCTCACCGACGAAAAGCCGTTCGTCATCGGCCAGCACATCTGGAACATGTGCGATTTCAAAACCTCGCAAGCTGTCCACCGCATGGGAGCCTACAACTACAAAGGCGTGTTCACGCGGGACCGGCGGCCCAAGCTGGCCGCGCACCGCGTGCGCGCCCTCTGGCGCGGCGAGGATGGATCGTGACCTATTCGGATGCACTCACGCGGGCGCTGGGCGTCATCCGGCGCACGATCCCCAGGATGGGCACCGATCGCCCGGCCATTGGGCGGGACGATCTGACGTACGAGCGCTGTCACGACAGCCACTGGGTCGATGGGTTTTGGAGCGGCCAGTTGTGGCTGGCCTATGCCGAAACGCAGGACGCCGTTTTTCTGAAGGCGGCGCGCGCGCAGCGCCCGTACTTCATCGAGCGGCTGGATCGCCCGCAGTCGCACGATCACGACCTGGGGTTTTTGTACTCGCTGTCGCTGGTCGCCGACTACAAGCTGACCGGCGACGAGGATGCCTGCCGGGGCGCGCTGCGCGCCGCCGAGTCGCTGGCCGCGCGCTATAACGACCGGGGCCGCTTCATCCGCGCCTGGAATTCGTGGTCTGACAACGATCACAACGAGGGCCGGATCATCATCGACTGCATGGAAAACCTGGGGCTGCTGTTCTGGGCCGCGCAGCAAACGGGCCGATCCTGTTACCGCGACATCGCCCTCGCGCACGCGCAGACCACGATCGAGACGATCGTCCGCGCCGATGGCTCGACCTACCACTCGTTCGTATTCGATCCGGACACCGGCGCGCGCTTGCGCGGCGAAACCGTGCAGGGGTACGCCGGCGAATCGTGTTGGAGCCGCGGCCAGTCGTGGGGGATTCACGGCTTCGCGCTGGCTTACCGGTATACCGGGGAAGGGCGCTTCCGCGAGACGGCGGTCCGGCTGGCGGAGTACGCGCTGGCCCGCCTGCCAGACGACGGCGTGCCGTACTGGGATTACCGGCTGCCGGACGACGCGCCGCACTACCGCGACAGTTCGGCGGGCGCGATCATGGCGGCGGGGTTGTTCCTGCTGGCGGACGTGGTGGATGATGCGGCCCAGGCCGATCGCTACCGCGCCGCTGCGCGCGCGATGCTGGATGGGCTGCTTGCCGGCTATACCACGTTCGACCATCCCCACGCCGAGGGGCTGCTGGTGCAGGGCGCCAGCCACGTGGCGGAGGGGTACGCCGACAACATGCTGCCCTACGGCGACTATTTCCTGATCGAGGCGCTGCTGCGCGCGCAAGGGCGCACGGCGTTTTTCTGGTAGGGCCGGGCCGCCTATGCTGAGCCAATACGATCCGGTCAAGGTCGATACCATCCTGCGCGACGAGAGCGCGCCGCCGCCGTTCCCGCCGGTCACTGATCGGGATGCGTGGTCCGCGATCGAAGCCGGGCTTGGCGCGGAGGGGGCAGGCGCGATCATCGCGGCTGGCGAATCTACCGCCGGGGAACCCGTCCCGCCGCTGCCCGCCACCCTGTTCCTCGAGTTCTTCCGCAGCGGCAGCCGCCACGAGTACGAAGCGCCCTGGTTCCGCCGCCGGGCCATGCTGGCCGAGCTGGCGCTGGCCGAATGCCTCGAAGACCGGGGCCGGTTTCTCGATCCGCTGCTGGACGTGGTGTGGGCCATCTGCGAGGAGAGCAGTTGGGAACTGCCCGCGCATCATAGCGATCTGCCGGACGCCGACCGCCCGACGATCGGGCTGTTCGCGGCCATCACCGGCACGCAGCTCGCGGAACTGGTCCTGCTGCTGGGCGAGCGGATGGCCCCGCTGGTGGAGAAGCGCATTCGCCACGAGGTCGACCGGCGCATCCTGACGCCTTTCCTGGCGCGCCACGATTTCTGGTGGCTGCACCACACGCCGGACAACACCACCTGCAATTGGACGGCGGTGTGTTCGGGCAACATCATCGCGACGGCGATCTACCTGGAGCGCGACCGGGCGCGGCTCGCGGAAGTGATCGCGCGCGGCGCGCGCTCGCTGGATGATTACCTGGAGACGTTCGATTCCGAAGGGGGCAGCACGGAAGGTCCCGGCTACTGGGGATTCGGCTTCGGGAACTACGTCCTGGCCGGGCACCTGGTCCACCAGCGGACCAACGGGCGCGTCGATTTCTTCGCGGGCGACGTGGTGCGCAAGGCGGCGCTGTTCCCGCTGCGCACGATGCTCAGCCCGAACGTCTTCGCCAATTTCTCGGACTGTGACCCGGACATCGCGCTGCCGGTGCCGCTGCTGGTCTTCCTGGCGCGGCATTACGGCGTGGACAACTTGATGCGGCTGGCGAACATGCAGCGTGCCGCCCCTCCCCAGCGGCACGGCGGTGAGCTGTCGTGGCGGCTGCGCGAGCTGGTATGGCGTCCCGATCCGGCGTTCGACCAGGGCGCGATCCCCGCCCGGCACGACTGGTATCCGGAGATGCAGTGGATGATCGCCCGGTTCGATCCGGCGGATCCGGATGCGCTGGTGCTCGCCGCCAAAGGCGGGCACAACGGCGAGATGCACAATCAGAACGACGTGGGCACGATCATCGTGCACCACCGCCGGACTTCGCTGGTGGCGGACATCGGGCGCGGGCGCTATACGCGTGAATACTTCGCCGCGGGGCGCTACGAGACCTTCGTCAATACGTCGCTGGGGCATTCGGTGCCCGTGGTGAACGGCTGCGCCCAGCGTCCCGGTGCCGCCGCTGCCGCGCACCTGTTGGAACACCACGCGAACGATATGCGAGACTGGCTGTGCCTGGACCTGAAAGACGCTTACCCGCCCGAAGCCGATCTGGTCGCCCTGGTGCGCATGGTGACCCTGTACCGTCAGGGGAAGGGTGGCTGGGTCGAGCTGGTGGATGACGTGACCTTCGACGCGGGCGAGGGCACCTTCGAGTCCGTGCTGATATCGTTCGGCAGCGCGGAGATCGGGCCGGAGACGGTGCGGCTGCGCGTGGGCGACGCCGCGCTCGACATCGCCTACGATCCGGCGGTGGTGGTGGCGCGGGCCGAGGTCGTCAAGGGGGTGGACCTTGCTACCGGCCCGCGCGACGTGACGCGGGTGATCTTCGCGCTGCCGGCCCCGGCCCAAGCGGCGCGCGTGCGGTTGTGCATGCGGGTGCCGGACGATTAGGCCGCTCGCGCCGAGCTGAATGAAAACGCCAGAGGCCCTGGGCGCTGCGCGGGCACTCTGGCGGTCGAAAGCGACGACTGTCGTCGGGGGCGGGTCACGCCGTTCGAGCGGGCAGGCGGCGATGGGAGAGCCACGCCCGCATGAACACCACGCCGACTGCCGGCAGCAGGATCGCGCTGCTCAGCACCATGAGGACGTAAACCCCCAGGAAGCTCCCGCCCAGGTACAGCATGATGATATATAGCATGGTCGTCGCGCCCTCGATCATGGCCAGCGCCGCGATTCCCTTGCCCGGTGTGTCGAACGCCAGCAGCACGCTCGCGCCCAGCGCGATCAGGCCCGCGCCAGTCAGCAAGATGCCCCCGCCCTGGAGCGCGGCCCCCATGCCCTCGACGAGATTGGACGCATTCAGCAGGGTGGGAGTCGATAACCCGGTATCGACGGCGAGATCGAGGATCGCGGTGCCGGTCGCGTGCGCCGCAAGCCCGCCCAGGACGATGTTGACCGGCGTGGTGGCGGCAGAGTGATCGAAGCGCCACACCAGCAGCCGCCCCATCACGAACACGACGTAGAAGCCCAGCGCGATTGTGAAGGCGTGATCGGCAGCGTAGAAAAGCCGGCTTGGGGTCGAGCCGTCCGCCCAATCCCCTATCAGGAACCGCTGGGGCAGATCGAAGTTTTCGACCAGGAGCAGCAGGCAGGCCAGCGCCGCCATCAGGTAATGGCGCCGGCCCCGGTGCACGTCGTTGAAACCGTGCGCCACTGCCTGGGGATCGCCCAACGCGGCGAGGGCACGCTGGCGGGCTGTTTCCTCGGGCACGTCCTGTTGGAGCAGCGCGGCGGTGGTGTCTTCGAAATGGGCGGTCAGCTCCGCGCGAATCGAAGTGGCCCAGCGGCGGGGGACGCCCCGCGTCGCCTGGTCGAGCCAGCGATTCAGGTCCGCGTCCGAGGTCATGATGCACCTCCCAACAGCAGGTTGACGGCGCGCGAATAGCGCCGCCACTCGGCGGCCTGGCGGTCGAGCTCGCGCCGCCCGGCCTCGGTCAGGCGGTAGCAGCGCCGCAGCCGCCCGCTAACCGTCTCTTCGAACGCTTCGATCAGCCCGCGCTGCTCCAGGTCGTGCAGGATGGGGTAGAGCGTCCCTTCGGCGACGCCCAACACGCCCTCGGATCCCTGCCGGATCTCTTTGAGGATCGCGTAGCCGTGGCGGGGGCCGGTCGACAGCACGTGCAGGATCAGCAGGGGAAGACTGCCTTTGATGTTCATACCCATACCTCGGATAGCTATGTATCGCTATTGCGAACATAATACATCGAATTCCGAGGTATGTCAACGGTCCGCCAGCGATCCCGATGGTCAGCCCGGCGAGCCGCCGGCCACCACGTCCGGCAGGCCAGCGCACGCGTTGAGGTTCAGCCAGTGGGCCAGCTCGCCGATGCTGTCCCGGTGCAGCATCCGGTTATACGCCTGGCGCGGGATGTTGCGTAGAAAGGCGACCGAAATGACCGGGGTGCCGTCGTAAGGCACTCCGTAGGCGACCAGGGCGAGAACCCCGCCCGAGTAGAAGCCCAGCTTGGAACCGTATTCGCCATACATGGCTGCGACGTAATCGTTGTCCCGCCACCGCAGCGCCTCGCGGACCAACATCTTAGTCCGTTCGGACAGCGGGCCGCCGGTGTCGTAGATCGCCGCCAGCACGTTGAGAAAATCGGCTGCCGTCCCTTTCGCCGTGGCGTGATCGAGGATCGCGGCCTGGATTTCCCACGCCGGAAACAGGCGCCGCTGATCGGCGCGGTAAGCGACTTCCGCCCGGTGCCATTCCGCGTCTGCCAGGTACAGGTCGAAAAGCTGTTCCCCCTGCGCGATTGACGACGCCTCCGCTGCCGCGCGCGTGGTCCGCCCGGTTTCGTGATTCGCCATCAGCAGCGCCACGGCACCCATCGAGTGGGGATAACCTGTGTTGGTCACCTGCAGGAGCTGGAAAAGATCGTCCCAGTCCGTCGGGCCGAGACGATCCAGTATGTAATCCGCGGCAGCGTTCGAGCTGTATTGAATCATGCCGATGGCGGCGACATCCCACAGGGTGATAGCCTCTATGCCGGGGTCGTACAGGCTCAAAAACTGCTCGTGGGCGTCGCTGTTGGAGCGCGGCAGATCGTAGTTGTTGAGTTCGTCCACGCGGACCATTTCGCTCAGTGACATGACTCCCGCGTCCACCCGCCGGGCGTATTCGATGAAGGTGATGAGCTTGGACACCGAGGCTAGCGGAAACGGGGTGTCGGCGTTGTAGTAGGCGGCGCCGGCGCGGTTTGCCAGTGGCATGCAGGCGACGCCGAAATCGTCCGGCTGAAGGCGAACCTGGTTCCACAGCAAATCGAGCGCGGTGTCTTGATCGTTTGCCTCTTGGGCATACGTAGGGATGGCGCTCAGGGCCAGTACCAGCACAACCAAAATAAGGCGTCTCACGAGCTGTTCTCCTGAAAAGCGTGTCGGCTGGACCTAGTTTGCCCCGATTCCGGCGCGATTGCCAGACGGCGCGGGTGGGGGCATCGAGCGCAACGATGCGATCGAACGCGTGTGGTTGTGGATGGAGCTTTGCGGACGGTAGGCTGGCGGCTTACGAAGATGGTCAGTGTGGCGTATGCTTTGCGTACAGGATACGGCTTAGAGTGCCTGTATGATGAGAATGGTGTGTCGTCTGCCATTCGCATTTCATCTACACGGATGGCAGCGCGTCAAAGCAGGTCAAGAGAGTCTAGGAAAAGAGATGATCAATATGCGACGCACAACCGCGCTTTTTGCCGTTATCCTGCTCGCATTCCTCCTCACGCCGCCGCAGTCGTCCGGCAGCCAGCCCGCGTCCCCGCTGCCCTACATCTACTACTACGCCGATACGCTGGAATCGCTGGTGGTCGAGCGCGTGGACGGCAGCGACAGCCGAATTCTGGCCGGAGTCCCGCCTGAGAATACAGTGTTTACCTCGTTCGACTGGTCACCATCCGGCGAGTGGGTGGCATGGCTCAATGGGCGCTGGAACGGACCCGGCAACGTCCGGCTGACGCCCTGGGTCGTCCGCAGTGATGGCGGCGATCGGTGCTGCCGTGTGCTCGACGACGTTCACGACGTAATGTCGATACGCTGGTCCCCGGTGGAGGATGTGTTGTTCGTGATCGACAGGCTCGATTTTTCGAGCATCAGGCTGCTGCTGATCGACGTACCAGCCGACGAGGTATTGGCGCAGTTCACGTTCAAGAGTGTCGCGATCGCGGATTTCGAGTTTCCTCAGGGGGATGCCTGGTTTGCTGAGGGACAGCGCGCTTACACCATCATCTACGCGCTGGAAGCGCGGACGCTCATCACGTTGTCCCGTACTGGAGCCGTCGAAGCGCGGGTTTTTGGTGGGCCGCGAGAGTATAACCTGGGAGGGTTCAACCGAGGCCGGGCGCTGTATATCACGCGGCGCCCACAAGATGATTACGATCCCCGGCTGATCATGCAGGACGTGACGACTGGCCGCGAGGTCGTGATCCTGGCCGGTGACCCTGACGTTGTTGGCGATGCCTACTGGAACACTGACCTTACCTACGCACTCGTACGGCTTCGCTGGTTCAACGACGAGAAACGGGTCAGCCGCTCGGAATATCATTTGCTGGACTGGGGAGCCGGAACCGTAACGCCATTGTCAGACCAGCTTTTTGTGAATACAAACCAGAGTGAATTCCGGCCTGGTAGTAATATCTGGTCAGACGATGGGCGCTATGCGGCGCTACGTGATGGGGAAGACGGATTGTCCGTCCTCGATGCTCAGACGGGCAGAATTCATGCCGTCGATGTTGATAATGTCATAGCCTGGTATTGGTTTGCCGGTGATCACAGCCTTTGGATACAGGGTGGGACAGGGGATCCAATCCGCTCAAGGATTTATCGTTATGATCTGGCGTTGCGGCAATTGACATGGATTCCTGCACTTGATGGTGGGGACCAGGATTCCCGGCTTCAGCTTTCGCCCGATGGGAAGATCGGCGCGTCTCTGCCGGGTGTGCTCGGCCCGCTCGTAGATATCGAAACCGGTGAGACGTTACCCCTCGTCCATCACAGCCTGGCGCAGGCTGGGATGTGGACTGTAGGCGTCGTCTGGCATCCCCCCGGCGATTGGTACATGGTCGGAGAGCGCATTTTCTACGCCGGTGGCGGTGGCGGACCGGAGGCCATCACGCTCTATAGTCGGGATGGCACGCTGCGCCGTGAGTTGGGTATGTGTTTCAGTTATGCTACATGCGCCGGATTCGTGCCCGAGCGGGCTGTCCCCCATCTGGGGAGCGGGCAGGCGCAATCGGTGGTGGCCGAACCGGTGCTGACGCTGAAACACGATAAGCGAATTACGGGGGTCGCCTGGAGTCCGGATGGCGATCTCCTGGCGACATACGGCTTACAGCGTGGAAACGGCAACGAGGCAACGCTCACGCTCTGGCGCGTCACCGGCAGGGAAGCCGATGTCGTGGAAACTTATGCAGTGGATATCGTGTGCGAGGTACATCCCCTCGCTTGCCTGATGACGTGGCGTGACGACGATACGATTGTCTTCGCCAGTGGTTACGATGCATGGGTATTGGACCTTGCCACACATGAAGTGCAGCCCCTTCCAACGGCCCAATATGCGACATCCCCGGACGGTCTGTATCGCTGCGACCGCATAGGGGACGCGAAGCTCACGATCGTCGACGTCGAACGGGACGCGACCGTGATAGACGTCGAAGCCGATCGCGAGACAGATCCGAACCTCGCATTTGATATGTGGCGCTGGTTGCCTGAAGAAGACCACACGCTGCTGTTCCAGTGGACTGATGGCCGCATTTTCCGGTGGGGCGGGGAAGATATCCAATACTTGGGCAGTGGCGCTACGATGTATGGGTATGCGTACCACGAGCAGGCGGAATTGATGGCAACCGGCAGTCTTTACACCCGGATATCGATTATCGATACAGCCGCGCGCGAGCATCTGATCGACATCAACTGGGCGAGCAGCGCGCTGGCTTTCAATGCGGACGGGTCGCTGCTGGCGGCGGGGGGCACGGAACTGGTCAGCATTTGGGATACGAGTCGTTTCAAGGCGGGCGATTCCGGCCCGGCGGCGGGTGGCGAGGGGGTGCAAAGCCGGTAAACACCGCACGATAACCTGCACATGCCTATCATTGCGCCGGCAGCGCGTTCAGGGTGTGGTTCCGCGCCGGGCGTTGTCGCAGGTATTGACATGCTAGAACATACGTGCTAACCTCTTGAGAGATCGTCAACCACATCGAGTCGCATTGATACCCAGGAGACACGACAATGCCGCAAAAAATCATGCCCTCTCTATGGTTCGACAAAGAGACTGAAGAAGCCATGAACTTCTACGTCTCGCTCTTCTCCAAAATCGAGACGGAACCAGGCAGCTCGAAGATCGTTAGCATCAAGCGGTACCCGGACGAGGTCCCGGCAGACTTTATGAAAGGCATGGAAGGCAAAGTCCTGACCGCCCAGTTCGAACTCGACGGCTACCGGTTCATGGCGCTTGACGGCGGGCCAGTCTTCAAGTTCACACCGGCGATCTCGTTTTTCGTGCAGTGCCGCTCGGCAGAGGAAGTCGATACGGTCTGGTCCGGCCTGTCGGAGGGGGGCACGGTGCTGATGCCCCTGGATGCGTATCCGTTCAGCCCTAAATACGGGTGGATTCAGGACAAGTTTGGCGTCTCGTGGCAGGTCATCCTGGCCGAGGGCCCCGTCGAGCAGCGAATCTTCCCCTCGCTGATGTTCGTCGGCGACAAGGCGGGCGCCGCTGAGGAAGCCATCAACTTCTACGCGGGGCTGTTCGACGATGCAGCCGTTGGCGGCATCGCGCGCTATGGCGCCGGGCAGGAGCCGGAGAAAGAAGGGACGATCGCCTATGCTGAGCTCCGCCTGGAGGGGCAGCCGTTCGCCGCGATGGACAGCGCCAACCAGCACGATTTCACCTTCAACGAGGCCATTTCGCTCTATGTCGAATGTGACACGCAGGCGAAGGTCGATGCGCTGTGGGAAGCGCTGTCTGCTGTTCCCGAGTCCGAGCAGTGCGGCTGGCTGAAGGACAAATACGGCGTCTCGTGGCAGATCGTCCCCAAACGGCTGGGCGAGCTGCTGGGCGATCCCGATCCTGAGAAGTCCGGGCGCGTGATGGACGTCATGCTCACGATGAAGAAGATCGACATCGCCGAGCTGGAAGCGGCTTACCAGCAGCCGGCGTGACGGGGCGCGCTAGGCGCCCCCGCGTGTTCCGCCGGACCAGAGCGGGCGGCCATCGGCGTCGCGCACTGCGACCACCTGGCCGGTCGTCTGGTTCTGCAGCGAGATCGCTTTGAACTCGCCATCTTCGACGAACCCCATGACGATCACGCTGTGCTGGGCCTGTGCCATGAATCCGTGCTCCAGGGCATGGGCCCAGGCGCGCCCTTCGACCACCACCGACTCGCCCGTGTTCGCTGCGATGACCAGCTCGCCGTCGTTCGCGGTGGTGGCGATTCCCTCAAACGTCAGCCGGGCCGCCGCCGTATACATCCCCGTGCCCGCCTGTTCGCTCACCGCGCCACCCTGGCCCCGACCGGTACCGCCTTGCCCCCGACCCAGGCCGGTTTCGCCCGCCGAGTTCTGGACGTTTTGCGGCCCGGTGGACCATAATGGCTGGCCATCCTCCAACCGCAGCGTGACGGTCTGCCCACTGGAGAGATCGTTCATCTGGCCCGGTTTGAGCTCGCCATCCTCTTCGAAGATGGTCATCGCCAGGTGGTGGCCTACCTGGGGCGAGAATGCCTGCGATTGGGCATACGCCCACGGGTGGCCCTCGACCAGGACCTCGCGCCCATCAGCCAGCTCGACGATCATTTCCTCCACGCCGACGCTGATCACCGCGCCCTCGACAGCCTGCCATCCGGCCACGCGGGCGACCGCTGCGTCAGGGGCCGGTATCAGTTCCGCCGTGCCGGCGGGCAGTTCGGCGGTCGCGCGGGCAGCCTGCCCGCGCCCCTGACCCTGTTCGCGGTCGTAGGCGGCATCGGCTTCCCCGGCTGTAATGGTCCGCCCGCGACCGGCTCCGCCTCCCGCTCCGTTGGTGCTGCTGGATGACGTTTTGGCATTGGTGCGCAGGATTGCGCCGTAGATCAGGACCCCGATAAACCCGATGCACAGGGTTCCAAGCACGATCTTCTTCACCATCGTTTCACTCCTCGTATAGACAGTGGCACTGTCACTGCGCGGTTATCGTCGGACGACCGGATTCCGGCTGTGGGATCAACGACGCGAAGAACTTGACCGTCACTTTGGTGACCCACCGCCAGTGAACAGCGAAATGGACCAGCGCGGCGACAATCATGGCGACCCCCGCCCAGGTGTGGATCAGGTCCCAGGTTGTTGGGCTGAACAAGACGGTCGGGCGGCTGTTGCCGCTTGGGGCGAACAGGAAATAGATGCCGCTGATCGCCGTCAGCAGAAACGTGATCGCGATAGCCGCATTCACCCCAAGATTGACCTTCGCCCCCCTGGACATCGGGTTGGGGCGGTGCCTGGTCAACAGCCGCCTGGTCATCGATTTGATCCACTGCACGTGAATCGCCAGGTGGATCACCACTGCCGCGATCATCAGCACGCCGCCCCAGGTGTGGATGTCGCTCCAGGTGGCGCGGTAGAACACGACCCGCGCGTCATACCACGGGTTGCGACCGCCCTGGTAGCCGTCCGGAAAGCACAGGAAATAGATGCCCGACACGACTGCCGCGAGCGCCGCCAGGAACAGCCCAGCGTCGATCAGCCAGTTCAGCCGTGTCTTGCGTGAAAGTGACGTGCGCATGAGCTCCGCATCCTTTGCTGCGAATCGAATTGGGCCCATGATAAAGCAAGATTGTGTCGAAATTATGAAGGAGCTGCGCGATTCTTGTGAAAAGCGGAGCAATTTCGCAAGGCTGGCGTGGAGCAGATGGCGATCCGGGTGGCGTGGGACTCATGGTCTTGACAACCCAATCCAAATCGTAATAAGCTATTTACACGTGTTAGGTATCACGCGTTGGGTGACGCGCATAAATGGGAAGGACGTCGATCAGTGCCCTCGAAGAGACCTACGCAGAGAGATGTGGCCGAGCGCGCAGGTGTTTCCCGCGGCACCGTGTCGATGGTGTTGAGTGGCAAAACCTCCGAGCGCGTCCCGATAAGCCAGGAGACCATCGAGCGTGTGCTGCAGGCCGCGGCGCAGCTTGGTTACGCGCCGAACCCCGTCGCGCAGATGCTCGTTCGAGGACAAAACAACCTGATCGGCGTCTTCACCTACGAGCCGACCTTTCCCTACGATCAAAGCAACGTCTTCTTCCCGTACCTGAGCGGTATCCAGGCCGAGGCCGGTCGCCAGGGGTACAACGTCCTGCTGTTTACCGACGTCCAGGCCCAGAACGAGAACAAGATCTATCGCAACTCGATGAACTCCCTCTTTCTCGCGGACGGTTCGATCATCCTGGGGGCGCGCCCGGACCGTGACGAACTGCGCCGCCTGACCGAGGAAGAATACCCCTTCGTTTACATCGGGCGGCGCGAGGTGTCCGGCTTCGAGATCAACTGGGTGGTGAGCGATTATGCGGCGACGACTGCCGAAGCGGTGCGCCACCTGCTGGAGCTGGGCCACGCGCGTTTTGGTTTCTTGACGGACACACTCGATCGCGAAGCCGAGCAGGACAAACTCGCGGGCGCCAGGCAGGGCCTGGGGACAGCCGGCGATGACCTGGTTGTCCTCTCGGACGTCCTGGACCTGCCGCCCGAGGCCCTCATTCGACAGATCCGGGATCGGCACTTGACCGCGCTCCTGTGCGCCAACTCGGACGTATTCGAGCACGTGATGCCGGTCCTGTACCGCGCTTCGATCGCGGTGCCCGGTGACGTATCGGTCGTCTGCCTGATCGACGCGGTTCCCGTCCCTCCGGCCATGCTGACCCCCACTCACGTACAGGTCAAACGTCCACTCATCGGCCAGACCGCCCTGCAAATGCTCATTGGCTTTATCGAGGGCACGGCACAGCCGCCCCAACAAATCCTCGTGCCCGGCACGTTTGTGATCGGTGAGACGACCGGCATGTGCCGGGACGCTTCGCCGCGTAGGTGAAAGGAGGAAACCGAGCACCACGACACGTTACGCTCATTATCTGTACGCAATGAGATCGATATGAGGATCGAGCCATGAAAGAAAAACTTGTATTTCTTGGGTTAGCGCTGATCGTCATGCTGAGCCCGGTGATGAGCCCGCCCGCGCGCACGCAAGCGCAAGGGCCGGACTGCGCCGGAGGTCAGGAAGTCACGATCACCTTCATGAACTGGTGGGGCGCCACGCGCGAGCCGTTGATGAACCAGGTCATCGCCAACTTCAACGAGATCTGCCCCAACATCACGGTTGTCAACGCGGTTCAGTCGTGGGACGGTCGCGAGCAGTTGGTGGCGACGGCGGTTGCCAGCAACGAACCGCCAAACCTGATCATGACCAGCCGCACCGAAACCTACCAGTTCGCCTATCAGGGGCTGATCGAGCCGATCGGAAGCTACGTCGAAGCATCCGGGATCGACCCCTGGAGCATCTTCTACGAGAGCGAGATCGGCAACCAGGTCTTCGACGGCGAGCTGTACACCATGCCGCTGCCGACCGCTGGCGGTATCAGCGGCCTGTACCTGTACAACAAAGAGATGTTCCGCCAGGCGGGGCTGGACCCCGACGATCCGCCTGAGACCTGGCAGGAGCTTGAAGAAGTGACCGCCGCCATGACCGAGCTGGACGCGTTCGGGATTGCCAAGCTGGGCGCGAACATCTTGCTGGTGAACGATCTCAGTTCCTCGTTCGTCTACTGGCTCTACACCAATGACGGCCAGTTGTACTCCGACGATGGCCGCACCGTGCTGTTCAACAGCCCGCAGGGCGTCGAAACACTGGAATGGATGGTGAACTTCGTCAATGAGTACAGCGATGGGCTCGAAGCCGTCCGGGACTTCATGGCCGGTGCGCCGGACCTGACCACCGCCGATTTCCCGCTGTTCAACGAACTGCTTGCCATCGAGTTCGTCAACGTGTCGGCGTTCGGCCACCTGGAGAACACCGACCCCGAAATGTGGGCCGATCCCGAGATGTGGGGCGTGGCGCTGCGCCCGTACAATGCCGACAATCCGAACGCCAAGTCCGCCGGGGTATCGGGGCTCGCGTTCAGTTGGGGCTACACGATTCCGGTGAATCAGCCCCAGGAAACCAAGGACGCGGCCTACGCGTTCCTCGAGTTCCTGACGACGGCGGTCGATGGCGGCTGCTACTTCCTGTTCGAGCAGGGGCGGCCTTCGCCCGTCATGGCGTGCAATGAAGACCCCGCCTACTACGACGCGAATCCGTATTGGGATGTCGTGCTCGACAGCCTCGAGATCGACGTGAGCGTGTCCATCACGCCCGTCCAGGGGCAGATCAACGACATTCTGTCGCGGGCAGTCGAAGAGGCGTTCTACGGTGCGGACGCGCAAACGGTGCTCGACCGTGCAGCGGAGGAAGCGCAGGCGCTACTCGACGAATTCTGGTCAGAGTCCTAGCTACACCGTCGCCACTGGCACGGCATCGGCAGTGCTGTGCCAGTGATTTTTTATACGGAGAAGGTCGATGGCTTCTGTCCAAAAACGAGAGATAGCGCCCTCGGTGAGTGTAACACAGCCCGCGCGCAAACGGCAACGCTGGATCGGGTATCTGTTCATCCTGCCCTGGTTCGTCTCGATGATCTGGTTCGACGCGATCCCCTTCGGGATGAACCTGTACCTCGGCATGACGGATTACTCGGTCGGGCCGATCGAGCAGGCGAACTGGATCGGGCTGGAGAACTTCGAGCGCATGCTCGACGACGATCTGTTTCGCCAGAGCCTGGCGAACACGATCTACTTCATCGTCTTCAGCGTTCCCCTGACGCTGATCCTGGCCTTCAGCATCGCGCTGCTTCTGAACACGCGAATCCGCTTCCTGGGCCTGTTTCGCACAGTGTACTACATCCCCTCGATCATCCCGGTCGTGGCCGCGTCGATCATCTTTCTGTGGATGTTCAACGCCCGCGCCGGGGCGATCAACCAGATTCTGTACGCGATCGGGATCGATCCCATCCGCTGGCTGACCAATCCCGATTACACGAAGATCACGCTCGTCATCATCAGCCTGTGGGGCTTCGGCGCGCAGATGATCGTCTTCCTGGCGGCCTTGCAGGGCATCCCCGAACAGCTCTATGAAGCCGTGGCGATTGACGGCGGCGGGCTGCGCGCCCGGCTGCGGCATATCGTCATTCCCCTGATGACACCGACGATTTTCTTCAACCTGCTGGTGGGGCTCATCGCCAGTTTTCAGGTCTTCACGACGGCTTACATCATCCTCGGGCCGAATGGCGGCCCGTTGCAGTCTGGCCTGTTTTACATGATGCATACCTACAACAATGCGTTTCGCTACTTCGAAATGGGCTATGCGTCGGCCATGTCGTTTGTGCTGTTCCTGATCATCCTGGCGTTCACCTTGCTGATGATCTGGACCTCCAACCGGTGGGTCTATTACGGGGACGAATGAACATGAACATGATCGAAAACCGGCGCATCCGGCTGCTGCGCCAGACCACAATCTACCTGACGCTGATCGCGGGGAGCCTCGTCGTGTTTTTCCCGCTGGTGTGGACGATTTCCACGTCGCTGAAAACGCCGGAACAGGTCACCGTTCGCGAAGTCCAGCTTATTCCCGATCCGGTCGCCTGGGCGAACTACGTGGACATCTTCGACCTGGTGCCGGTGTGGCGTTTCCTGAAAAACACGCTCGTGATCGCCTCCGCTTCCGTTTTCGGAGGGCTGGTCACCTGCTCGCTGGCGGGATATGCGTTTGCGCGCATCCTGTTTCCCGGCCAGCGCGTGCTGTTTTTCATCCTGCTGGCGACGATGATGCTGCCCTATGTCGTGCAGCTCATTCCCATCTTCGTGATCTTCGACCGCCTGGGATGGGTGGGCACCTTTCGACCGCTCACCGTCCCGCGCCTGTTGGGCCACAACGCGTTTTACATCTTCCTGTATCGCCAGTTTTTCCGGGGGCTGCCCTCCGAGCTGTTCGACGCGGCGCGCATCGACGGCTGCACGGAGGTGGGCCTGTGGTGGCGGATCGCCATGCCCAACTCGAAGCCCGTGGCGGCGGCGGTCGGCATTTTCGCGTTTCAGTTTGCCTGGACCGACTTTCTCAGCCCGCTCATCTACCTGGGCAGCAAGCAGGAGATGTGGACCATCGCGCTGGGCCTGAATGGCCTCAAGGGCTTCGAGGGGATGGGGAGCACGCTGCCCATGATGATGGTGATGTCCATCTTCATGATCGTTCCCATGCTCGTTATCTTCGCCTTCGGCCAGAAGTACATGGTCCAGGGCGTGACCGTTTCTGGCTTGAAAGGTTGATGATGAAAGAGCGACAGACCGACGTGTTGATCGTTGGCGGGGGGTTGGGCGGCGTAGCGGCGGCGCTCTCCGTGCTGCGGCTGGGCAAGAACGTGATCCTGACCGAGGAAACCGATTGGATCGGCGGCCAGCTCACCTCGCAGGCCGTCCCGCCGGACGAGCACCCGTGGATCGAGACCACCGGCTGCACCAACACCTACCGCCGCTTCGCGCAGGGTGTCCGCGACTACTACCGCCGCAACTACCCGCTGCGGTTCGAGTCCCGCCAGATCATGAACTTCAACCCCGGCGGGGGCCACGTCAGCCGGTTGTGTCACGAGCCGCGCGTGGCCCTGGCCGTGCTGGAGGAAATGCTGGCGCCCTATCGCGCCAGCCAGCAGATCGACGTGCTGCTGCGTCACCGGCCCGTCGCCGTCGAAGCGGACGGAGACTACCTGCGGGCGGTCACTCTCGCGGGCGAGGATACCGGCGAGCAGGTCGTCATTCACGCGCCGTACATCATCGACGCGACCGAGCTGGGCGACCTGTTGGAGTTGGGGGGCGTCGAGCACGTCATCGGCGCGGAAAGCAAGGCCCAAACCGGCGAGCTGCACGCGCTGGATGGCGAGGCCGATCCGCTCGACCAGCAGGCCGTGACGTGGTGCTTCGCCGTGGATTACCTGGCGGGTGAAAACCACGTCATCGACAAACCGGAGCAATACGATTTCTGGCGGGGGTACCAGGCCGACTTCTGGCCGGGGCCGCAGCTCGGCTGGCGCGATGTCGATCCCCAGACGTTGGCCCCGCGCGACCGCGCGATCTTCCACAACCTGCCGCGGCGCGGCGCGCCGGACGACGGCAGTTACTGGTTCTATCGCCGCATTTTCAACGAGGCGCACTACGCCGATGGCCGGTATCCCAGCGGGATCACGCTCGTCAACTGGCCGCAGATCGATTACTGGCTGGGGCCGCTGCTCGGCGTCTCGCAGGCGGAGCGGCAGAAGAACCTCCACGCCGCGCGCCAGTTGAGCCTGTCCTTCCTGTACTGGATGCAAACCGAAGCCCCGCGCTTCGATGGCGGCGTTGGCTATCCCGGCCTGCGCCTGCGCCACGACGTCGTGGGCACGGTCGATGGGCTGGCGAAGGCGGTGTACGTCCGCGAGGCGCGCCGCATCAGGGCGGAATTCACCGTCCTGGAGCAGCACGTGGGGGTCGAGCAGCGCGGCAGCCTGGCCGGGGCGGAGCTGTTCGCGGATTCGGTCGGGGTGGGCTCGTACCGGATCGACCTGCATCCCAGCACCGGCTTGCGCACCTACGTCGACATCAGCAGCTACCCGTTCCAGATTCCGCTCGGCATGTTGATCCCGCAGCGCGTGGAAAACATGCTGCCCGCCTGCAAGAATGCCGGCACGACACACATCACCAATGGCTGCTATCGCCTGCACCCGGTCGAATGGAACATCGGGGAGGCCGCCGGCGCGCTGGCGGCGTACTGCCTGGAGAAGGGCCTCACGCCGCGCCAGGTTCGCAACACCGCCGATCACCTGCGGGACTTCCAGCGCCTGCTGGCGGACAGGCTCGGCTTCGTGCTGGAATGGCCCGACTATGCGCGGCTCACTGCGTGTTAGGTCGAGCCGGGCCATCGCCCTGGAATCGCCGGCCCGGAGCCTGTCCTACCCCCTGGACAGGCTCCGGGGTTAACCCTGGCGCGCCCGTTCGCGCGCCGTTGGGTGAACCGTCAACGGCGCGCTGCGCCCTGGTGGTTTGCTCTCTGCCTTGCCGGTGGATAGGCCATCGACAGGTTTTTGTACATTTTCATCCCTGGGAACACATTGTGGTCGGGCATGTCGATGGCCAGTTCTTCGGCGGGCACGAAGCCACACTTCAGATACAGCGGAAGGCCGGCCAGCGTGGCCGCGAGCTCCAGGCGGTGATACCCCGCGCGGCGAGTGACCATCTCGCACGTGCGAAGCAGGCGCGTGCCGACCCCTCTCCGTGCCCAGTTGGGATGGACGAAGAATGCCCGGATCACGGCGACGCGAATCGGTGCGTCGGATAGGGTGGAGGGCTGCTTCTCGGCGTGGCCGGCGCCGTATAACTTGCTGCGACAGCTCCACCCCCCGGCCCCGGCGATCTCGCCGTCGTTCGTCTCCACCACGTAATAGGTGCCGTCCTCGATCAATTGGGTGTCGATGCCGATCAGGTGTTGGAGCGCGCTCTCGATTTGCTCGGGGGAGTAATGGGGCGCGCCAAGCCCGCGCATCGAGTCAGCAACCAGAGCTTCCAGGGCCGGGACGTCATCCATTCGCGCTTGGCGAACGAAGAAGGGGAATGTTTTGCCATGCATGCGAGCGCCTCCTTGATTGAATAGCTGGGTTTCATGATAGACGATGCGGCGGCGAAAATCACCTGTCCAAAAGACAGGTGTGGGACGGGAAATAGAAAGGGGATTTTCATGCTCAACCTTAATAGTCCTTGACATATAATGCTTGAATGCCTATTCTGGGCATGTGGAAATGGTTGGAGAAACAACGCATGGCAAGAGTGAGTCCCCCGACGCTGGCGGTTCAACTGACCGAGCGCGAGATGGAGATCTTGCGGATGTTCGCCCGGCGCCTCTCGAACCGCGAAATCGCCAATACGCTCACCCTCTCTGTCGGCACGGTGAAATGGTACGCCCAGCAAATCTTTAGCAAGCTGGGCGTGTCCGACCGTCACGATGCGGTCGCGCGCGCGCAAACGCTCGGCCTGCTCGACGAGTCCGGCGAGCGCCCTCGTCCCGCGATTCAGCACAACCTGCCGGCGCAGCTCACCTCCTTCGTGGGCCGCCAGCGCGAGATCACCGCGATCAAGGCGCTGTTGAACGCGACTCGCCTGCTCACCCTGACCGGGCCGGGCGGAATCGGCAAAACGCGGTTGGCGCTTGAGGCTGCGTCGGAGATGGTCAGCCGGTTTGCGGACGGGGTGTTTTTCGTCTCGCTGTCCCCGGTGAGCGATCCCACCCGTGTCACCAGTGTGATCGCCGGGGCGCTGGGCGTGCGCGAGATCGCCGACCAGCCGCTGGCGGAGACACTCAAGGGGTATCTTTCAGACCGCCAGATTTTGCTCATCCTCGACAATTTCGAGCACCTCATGCCCGCCGCGCCGCTCATCCCCGCGCTGCTGATGAGCGCCTCGCAGCTACAAATCATCGTGACCAGCCGCGAAGTGCTGCACGTTCCCGGCGAGCAGGAATACCTGGTGCCGCCGCTCCAACTGCCGGAGCCCTCGTCCGCCGAATCCGTCGCACTGTTGAGCGGGTACGAGGCCATCGCGCTGTTCGTCCAGCGCGCCAAGGCGGTGCGCACCGACTTTGCCCTGACGCCGGAAAACGCGGGAGCCATCGTCGGCATCTGCCAGCGCCTCGACTGCCTGCCGCTGGCCCTGGAGCTGGCGGCGGCGCGCGTCAAGCTCTTCACGCCGCAGGTGATGCTCTCCCGGCTGGACAGCGCGCTGTCCACGCTCGGCGGCGGTTTCACCGATGCGATCACCGGGCGGCAGCAGACGCTGCGCACCACGCTCAACTGGAGCTATGACCTGCTCGACGACAGCGAGAAGCTCATCTTCAACCGGCTGGCCGTTTTCACCGGCGGCGCGTCGCTCCACGCGGTCGATGCCATCTGCGCCGACCTGTCTCCGCTGGATATCCTGAACGGGTTGTCGTCCCTGGTCGACAAGAGCCTGCTGCTACAGCACGCGGGCATCGACGGCGAACCCCGTTTCTGGATGCTGCAAACGATCCGCGAGTACGCGCTCGAAAGGCTGGACGCGGGAGGCGAGGCCCCCGGCATCCGGACCCGCCACGCGCGCTATTTCCTGGACTTCACATCGGCCCAGGAGCAGGAGATCTTCGGGGAATGCCCGGACGACTGGCTCGATCGGCTGGAAGAGGAACACGGCAACCTGCGCGCCGCGCTGGACTGGTTGTTGACCCAGAAGGCCATCGTCGATGCGCTGAGATTGCTGGGCGCGCTTGGTCTGTTCTGGCTCTATCGGGGCCATTCCGCCGAAGGCTTCCGGTGGGCAGAACGTATCTTCCCGGAGACGGCAGACGCGCCGCCAGCGGTGCGCGCCAAGGCATTGATCCTGCCCGGTTCGCGCCTTGCCTACCAGCTTGGCAAGCACGACCAGGGGATCGCCCTGGCCGAGGACGCGCTGCACCTGGCCCGGCAGGCCGGCGATACATACTACGAAGCGCTGGCGCTCGGCCATCTAGGGCTGCATTACGCGCAGCCCGGCAGCGAATCCGAGGCGTTACAGCTTTTCCAGCAGGCGTACGACTTATTCTGCGAGGTGGAATCCGGCGTGGGGATTGCCTGGACGCTGATGGCGATGGGGATTCTGCAATCGGAGTTGGGGCAGTACCGCGACGCGGAAGCGCACTACGCCCAAAGCCTCGCCCTGTACGAAAGGCTGAACAGCGCGTGGGGCATCCGCAACATCACGCAGCACATGGGCATTACGGCCTACTATCAAGGGCAATACGACCGGGCGACGAAGTTGTTCAAAGCGATACTGGCATCCACGACGGTGCAGCGGGCCGTCACCAACAGCCTGGATGCGGTGTTTGGGCTGGCGCTGGTGTTGAAAGCGCGGGGCCATGCCAGCATCGCCGCGCGACTGTTCGCCGCCGTCAGCAGCCTGTTGGACCAGCTCGGCACCCAGCTCGGCATGCCGGAGCGGACCATCTACCGCTCGGAGGTGGCGGCTTTGCAGGCGCAGTTGGGGCCACCCGTGTTTCAAGAGGAATGGGACGAAGGCCGGAAGCTGTCGCTGGAACAGGCCATCGAGATCGTCACCCGTGATTGGCCCGATGAATCGGCCTCTTGACGGCGCGGCGTCCGGTGGTCGCCCCCTCGCACGTGCGATCGGCGGGCGGGGTTCTCGATCGCTCTGAGCCACCGGTCGCGCCCCGATTGCCCGGCCCCTTCGCCGTCCGGCCCAGGACATTAGCGCGCCAGAGCGGGCAAGATGCCATCGCACACTCGCGCTGTGACAGTGCGCGCAGTCTCCGAGCCGCCACCCGCCCGATCTTCCCGGCGGGCAGATTCACGCCCGGCAAAAATGAGTATTTCATGAGAAGCGCTTGCGGTTCACGTAACGGTAACGTTTAGGATCGTTCTACGAGTGGAAAGGAGAGAATGCCATGTTCACCGTGGGCGAGTTTTCACACATCGCGCAGGTTTCCAAGCGCCTGCTGCGCTACTACGACGAAATCGGCCTGCTGCCGCCATGCCATACCGATCCATCGACCGGCTACCGCTACTACAGCGCGGAACAACTCCCCCAGTTGAACCGCATCCTGGCCCTCAAGGACCTGGGGCTCTCGCTCGATCAAATCCAGCGGTTGATAAGTGACGAGGTCTCGACGGAAGAAATGCGGGGCATGCTGCTGTTGAAGAAAGCCGAGATCGAGCGGCACCTGCAGGGCGAGCTGCATCGCATTCGCAAGATCGAGGCCCGTTTGCAGGCTATTTGTAACGCGGAATCCAACAAACCGCTGGACGTGGTTCTCAAGCGCGTTCCCAGCCAACCGGTCATGAGCACGCGCACGATCGTGGAAGATTTCGCGGTGGCGCTGGATATGTTCGATCGAATCGAGCGCGCTTTACCTCCCGCCAACACCTACGGCTGGCGTTTTTGCATCTGCCACAGCGATGGTCTGGTCGAACGGGATATGGACCTGGAAATGGGGTACTTCATCGACGCGAAGCCCGATCTACCCGTGCCCCAACGAGGCCCCGTCCAGCTCCACTATCGAGAGCTGCCCGCCGCCGAGTCCATGGCGACGATCGTGGTCGAAGGCGGCCTCGAACGCATCCACACCGGCTACATGGAGATCGGTACCTGGGTGGAGATGAACGGTTACCGGCTGGATGGCGTTCCGCGAGAGATCACCCTGCAAATTCCCCAGGCCGCCGATGGGCACGATCTCATCAGCGAGATCCAGTTTCCGGTCAGGCCGGTTTCCTGATCCTCAAAACCACACAACCGATGCGATAAAGGAACCACGCATGAATCTCGAAAATCTGGTCCTCATCATTGGAGGGACATTGACAGCGCTGCTGGCCGGGCTGTTCTTCGATTACCAGGTGGCGGTCGTGCCCGCACTGCGCAATCTCGGCGCAAAGCAGCACCTGCTGGCGATGCAGTCGATCAACGTGACGATCGTGAACCCGATCTTCCTGCTGGCCTTCCTGGGGCCGGGCATTCTGCTGCCGCTGGCGGCCTACCTGCACCGGGACGGCGCCCCGTTCTCCGTGCTGGTCGCCGCCGCGATCCTGCACCTCGTGGGGGTCAACGGCGTCACCATCGCGGGCAACGTTCCCCTGAACGAGGCGCTCGAAAAAGTGACCGTCGCCCAACTCACCGACGAGCAAGCAGAGCAGGTCCGGCGGGACTTCCAGGGGCCGGGCGCGCGCTGGATGCGCCTGCACCTCGTCCGGACCGTGGCGGCCACGCTGGCGACCGCGCTCGTGTTCGTGGCGTGCCTGTCCGTGTGACGCGAAAAAGGGCGCCCGGAACGTCGCCCGAGCGCCCTCTTCACCGGATGCTATACCGTCCAGACTCCGGTGGCCGCAGTTGCCCGCGCATAGTCGGCGAAATCGCGCGGCTCGCGGCCCAGAACACGCTGCACGCCGTCCACCAGAAAAGCGTTGCGCCCGTCCAGCACGGTCGTGAACAGGTAGTTCAAGAGCCGCACAACCGTATCCGGCACCTGCGCCGCCTTCAGGCCAGCGTTGAATTGCTCCAGCGACACCTGCACGAAACGCACGTCTCTGCCGCTGGCCTGGGCGATCTCGGCGACTGCCTCGGCGAAGGTGAGCAGCCGGGGGCCAGTCAGCTCGTAGACCTGTCCCGCGTGCCCCTCCTCGGTGAGGGCCGCCACCACGACATCCGCGATGTCATCCGCGTCGATGAAGGGCTCCTTCACCTCGCCAACGGGCAGCGCCACCTCACCGCCGAGCACCGACTCCAGCAGAAAATCCTCGCTGAAGTTCTGGTCGAACCAGCTCGCCCGGACGATCGTCCACGCTAGCTCGGAGTCTTGAACGATCTGCTCGCTGCGCCGCGCTTCTCCCTCGCCGCGCCCGGATAGCAGCACCAACTGCCGGACGCCGCTCGCCGCGGCCAGTTCCGTAAACGCGTGGATTGCATCCGCGGCCCCTGGCGCGCCCAGGTCCGGCTGATACGTCACGTAGACCATTTCCACGCCTTGCAGCACCGGCGCCCAGGTAGCGCTATCCTCCCAGTCGAAGGGCGGCGTGCCCGAACGAGAACCGATCCGTACCGGCACGTTCCGCCTGGCGAGCCGCTCCACGACGCGGCGACCGGTCTTGCCCGTACCACCGAGGACCAGGATAGTGTTGTCGGTTGTCATTGAAGTTTCCTCCTGTAGGTTGGACGTTGGTTGCTGCCAGCGTTCCACTGGCACGCCCATCCTACGGGTTGCCGTAACGGAAACCTCAAGCGTTTCTCATCAAACACTCATTTTCCAGCGTTCGCGGTCTTCGTGGCGGGTGTTTTCGGCGAAAGTATGTCGAACCGGCGGGCATGCTTCACGATTGCTCCGATTTCCAGCGGGGCGTGACCATGTTCTCCGGCCTGAGAATGTCGTCCACCTGTTCGCGGGTGAGGAGGCCGCGCTCCAACACCAGCTCGACCACGCCACGACCGCTCGCCAGCGCTTCTTTGGCAATGGCCGCGGACTGGTCGTACCCGATGTACGGATTGAGCGCGGTCACGATTCCAATGGAATTCTCGACCATCGCGCGCAAATGCTCGCGGTTCGCGGTGATGCCTTCCACGCAGCGCGTCAGGAACATGCGGCAGGCGTTGCGCAGGTGCGTGAGGCTGTTGAACAGCGCATAGGCGATGACCGGCTCCATGACGTTCAACTGGAGCTGCCCCGCCTGCGCCGCCATCGTCACGGTGACGTCGTTCCCGATCACGTCGAAGGCGACCTGGTTGACGGCCTCGGGAATGACGGGGTTCACTTTGCCTGGCATGATCGAAGACCCCGGCTGCACCGCCGGCAGGTTGATCTCGTGCAGGCCCGTGCGCGGCCCGGACGACAGCAGGCGAAGATCGTTGGCCGTTTTGGATAACTTGACCGCGACCCGCTTGAGCACGCCCGACAACTGTACGAACACGCCGGTATCCTGCGTGGCTTCGACCAGGTTGGGCGCGATCACGAGCGGAATCCCGGTCAGGTCGCGCAGGTGCTGGCAGACGTGCATGGCAAAATCGGGATGCGCGTTGATCCCGGTGCCGATCGCGGTCGCTCCCATGTTGATCTCGACGATGAGCTGCGCGGCTTCACGCAGGCGCTCCATGTCTTCGTCCAGCATCACCGCATACGTGCTGAATTCCTGTCCCAGCGTCATGGGGACGGCGTCTTGAAGCTGCGTGCGTCCCATCTTGATCACGCCAGCAAACTCAGCGGCTTTGGCGGCGAATCCATCGCGCAGTTCGCGCATGGCTTGCAGCAGGTCATCGATCGCAAAGTGCAGCGCAATTTTGAGCGCCGTCGGATACACGTCGTTGGTGCTCTGCGACAGATTCACGTGGTTGAGCGGGTGCACATGCGCGTAGTCGCCCCGCTGATGCTTCAGCAGTTCGAGCGCGCGGTTGGCGATCACCTCGTTGGCGTTCATGTTGGTCGAGGTGCCGGCTCCCCCCTGGATCACATCGACCACGAAATGGCCAGTCAACGCCCCCTGCCGGACCTCTTCCGCCGCCGAGACGATGGCCCCGGCGATGTCCGGATCGAGCAGGCCGAGTTCGAGATTTGCCATCGCGGCGGCCTGTTTGATGCAGCCCAGCGCCATGATCAAAAACGGGTATTTGCTGATGGGCATATCCGAGATCGGGAAATTCTCGACCGCGCGCAGCGTTTGCACGCCGTAATACGCTTCGTCGGGGATGCGCCGCTCGCCGAGCGAATCGCGTTCGATCCGGTACCGGCCCGAAGGCAGACTCGACTCACCCCCGGCCTGCTGGGCGGCAGAATACATGAGCCGTTCGCTCAAGGTTTGTGCCGCCGCCGCCACGAGCTTCTGGTAGATGTCCGGGTGATTCGCGGCCAGTTGCTCCAATGCTGCCCGCGAAATCCGCAGCCCGCGCACGGCGGTCTTGGCATAGGCCGACGCGACGTGCGTGGGGCTGCCCAGCAGCAGCCGCTCGCCGAGCAGGGCGCCGGGGCCGAGTGTCGCCAGTGGGCGCGGGCGCTGCCCGATCCCGTGTGTGACGACGACGGAGCCGCTCTCCACGATCATCACCGATTCGCGGGGCGCGCGCTCGTGGAACAGGTACTGCTGCGGCTCAAACTCCACCACTTCGAGCAGGTCCTCGATGACGGCGAGCGCCGTCTCGTCCAGTTGGTGGAGCAGCTTCGTCTCGTGCAGCATATGCCTGATGAAATTCGGGGGTTGCTCGAACATCACGTCTCCGTTCTCCGTAGGCCCGAATCAACGGGCGTTCACCATGCACGCAGGATGGCGCCTCGAATTTTCCCCGTGCGCCTGTGTGCACTCGCCCATTGTACCCGCTGTGCCGGATTGTGTCGTGACGGTCCAAAAGCCTGATGGGCTCCCGCCTGCGTCAGGGCATGTCCCACACATAGATGCCAAACCGGGTTGCTGTCGCCAGCTTCGACCCATCGGGACTCCATATCACATTGATGCCGTTGCCCAGAAAGCGATTTGTCACGTCGAGCGTGCGACTGTCCCACACCACCAGGCCGCAGCCGGTACCCACCAGAAAGCGTCCATCGGGGCTGACTGCGACAGCCGTCAGGCTGATATTCGGTTCGCCGAGCGCTTCTCCGGAGGTGGCGTCGATCATGGTGGGCGGTTTGCTGGCGGAGTCAACGCACCGGTAGGTCTCCTGCCCAGCGATGACTAGCGTTGTGCCGTCGGGCGTGATGTCCAGCGTATCCGTCGCAAGGTTGGGTGTGGTGTGGAAGAAGGCGGTGCCGCTAGCAGTATCCCAGACCGACAACTCTCCATCAATTTCACGATAAGTGTCGTTGATCGAGGCCGCAGCCAGCCGTGATCCGTCGGCACTGAAAACCAGATGCGCGATACGTGTTGGCAGGGTAGCGAACGCAGTCTGCTGGTCGATCTCAGGATATGCCGCCAGGCTGATACTCCCATCGGCATGCCCGAGCGCCACTTGCGTGCCATCGGGCGCAAAAGCGATAGCGCTAACGCCTTCATATTCGGCCAAGACGGTATCGGTGGAAAAATCCCAGAGTATCAGCACGTACTTACCACACTGGTAGGTCGCGATTGCCAGGGTTGTGTTATGGTCCGCCTGTGGCCAGGCAAATCCTACCGGGTATCCACTATACCCAGCGAGTTGGGCGGACTGGAGACCAGCGCCATCGTCATGGAACAAGAGGTAAGCATCTCTGAAACGATCATCGGGGACCGTATCTGGAGTGGTCCCGCAGCCACAACTCTCGAATGGGAATTCCGCCACCAACTGGCCGGTTGCTACATCGTAGAGGTGCGCCGGGTCGCCGCCGGTACATGCTCCGCTGTACTGCCAGGGTTTGGTGGTACGCGCTGATACCAGAAAGCGGCCATCGGGACTCCACGACAGGATGCCGGGATGGATATCCTGTCCGGCAATCTGCAGCGATGGTCCAGGCACGAGGGGATCCGTTGACGGGGGGATAAACGACGTATCGACCCGGTCGGGCAGGGCCTGCGGTGCGCCTGCACTAACAGTACTGGACAGCGCGCGGATCAGTTGCCCATCGGCCGATGCAACCGACCAACGGCTCAGGCCGGGGCCCGCCAGATCAACGCCTTCAGAAAGAAACAATACGTCTCCGTTGGGATGCCAATGCGCCTGATAATGCCATGCCCGCTCGGAATCCGCGATGGAGGGGTTAGGTGTGAGGTGAACCTCGGCATCACGGCGCCAATCCCAGACAGTGTAGCCGAAAAAACCTGGCGTATGTGCCATGTAGCGCCCATCAGGCGAGACTTGTGCATCCTGCACCGGCGGCTCGTCCTGATAATAGACAGAGGTATCTCGTTCGGTAAATGTGGCTTGGACACTTTCGGTGACGAGATCATAGATGTAGACCATATTGTTCCACAGAATGAACGCCATATCGCCTCCCCACTGTACGCGCGGAAGTTGATCCGGGGAGCCGTCAGCAGGCGGCAGGTTGAGCGCCGTGATTCGTCCATCTGCATGCAGCCACTGAACCTGCCCATCCTGAGTCGCGAACAATGCACGGCTGCCATCTGGCGACCAATTGGGGAACTGGAAACTGGGTTGTGCATCCATGAAGGGATCATCTGAATACGAAAATTCAATGGCATTGTCAACGATCTGCACGAGCGTGTTAGTGGAGACCGTATGAAGCCATAGTTCCGGCCCGGCGTAAATGAGCCCATATTGGCCATCCGGGCTGTACCAAACACGGCTCAACGGCGTAGATGTAAAGGGGAGTTCTTCACGCGCTCCCGTGCTCAGATCTTCAAAAACCAGTTGGCCCGTATCGTGGAGCTGGTCAACCAGGCGATTGTCGGGCGTCCAGATGAAATGCATGTCGTAGTAGCTGTGCTGCGTTTGCTGTTTCACCTTCTGGTGGGTAAACGGCGGATCACCATTGACCGGAATGATCGCGATCTGATCGGTTGCTTCATCGATTGACTCCAGGCTGTATGCCAGAACAAAACGCCCATCCGGTGACCATTCGGCCCGGTCAATGGGCGTGTCAAAAGTGACTTCGAGCGCTATGGCATCTTGATTTGCGTCGATGACGTACAGCCCTGGTCCCCACTCGGGGGCCTGATCGGTAGCCGGGGGACGGACGAGAGTGTTGACCAACACGAGATCATCGGTGGGCGACCATTGGGCGGATGCGTAGTCGTCACGTAGGTCCTTAAACAGGTCCAGTGCTGTTACCCGCTGGCTGTCGTCAGCGCTCACCGCAATCCAGCGGTTGGTGAAATCAATATCGCGGTTGCTGCAGTGCCAGAGCAGCCAATGTCCCGAAGGAGACCAGTCGGCATCTACAATTCTGCCGCAGTTGAGACCTGCCCCCAGGGCGAATCCGTCCGAGCCATCGGCGCGTTCGATGATCCACGATCCGGTCCAATATGAATAGTAGTAGACAAAGGGCCAGGGCTCAACATCGCCTTCAGCCCGCACCTGAAGAAGTGGCATAGTCGATAACAGAACGACAAGCACGATGACAAAGCGTGTACATACTTTCATTTGATACCTCAGTAGTTATTATATGAAGGACTATCTAGAGTAAATAGATTCTGTGCTTGGAAGTATAAGATACATTGTGATCGGTGTCCAATGACCGGATAAATGTGCGCGTGGCAGTCGTGGGGGATCCAGGGGGAAGCGCGAGCCATTGCCCGGCAGAGAGATCGACCCGGGCCGTCTACCGGTTGCGACACGGCCCGGTGTTCTGTTGGGCACGCTCACCGTGCGGCTAGTGGACCCTGAGGAACTCCCGGTACCAGGCGATCGTTTCTTTGACCGCTTTCTCGTGCGGGGTGGCGATGTCACCAAACGCTCGCGCGAACTTGCCGGAATCTACCGGGAACGGTTTTTCGAACTGGTACATCATCTCGCGTGCCTCCCTGGCAGCCGGGATGAACAGCGCGCCGAGCATCAGTTTGAACCGGCCCATTACCGTGAATTTCGGCGGCAGACCGGCCTCGTCGAAGAACAGCGTCAGCAATTCACGCTGGGTCAGGGTGGGCGGGTTGGGCACGTGCCAGACCTGCCCGAGAGCATCCTCGCGTTCGGCCAGGATCGCCATCGCTTCCCCGAAGTCGTTGATGTAGGTGAAGGTGTGTGGCAGGTCCAGCGCGCCAAAGACCTCGGCGGGCTTGCCGCGCAAGAGCGGCACGAGCGTTCGCGCACCGAGGCCGGATTCGAGCACGCCGGGCCCATAGAAGTCCGAGCCGCGAGCGATGGCTACGCGCACCCTTCCGGCGCGGTGCGCTTCCAGCAAGGCGTTCGCCATGGCGGCACGCACCTTACCCTTGCGGGTTTGGGTGGCGTAGGGCAGGTCCTCGTGCATGGGCGCGCCCCCGGTGTCGCCGTACATGTACAGGTTTTCACCGACGATGAGCTTGGCCCCGCTGGCGGCTGCGCCTTCCAGGATGGTGGCTTGCAGGGGCGGGAAGTGCGTGACCCACTGGTGATAGGCGGGCTGCGCGCATTGGAAGACCGCGGTCGCGCCCTGGGTAGCAGCGCGGGTGAAATCGACGTTGAAGGCGTCTCCAGCGACGATCTCGACCTCGGCAGGGATATCTGCCGGGCGGGTGCCCGATCGGTTGACCATCTTCACCACGCGACCCCGCTGGAGCAAGGCGCGCATGACGGAGCGCGCCAGTGGGCCTGTGCCGAAGATTACGTCGAATTGGGCCATGTGTTTTCCTTCAATCACGATAGCGGCGATGGGGACCAACGATTGAATAGAAGGTGCGGTCCTGCAATAGATACGCAGGATGGGAAAGATTGGTTTCTGAACGCCGGCGCAAGGTGCGACAGGCGGGGCTGTTGTCACTCTCAATCCCGCCGGAGAGGGGTCCTGCTGGAAGCGGGACTTTTGCACGGTTGATAAGTTCTCGATAATCGCGTATATATATTGACAGTGGCCCTTTTCTTCCGAAGGAGATAAGTATATGACGACTTATATTAGCCCGGATCCTAATGCGGAGGTTATTGGATACAACCTGCTCTCGTTTGTTCAGAACGTGAACAAGGAAGACATCCTGCCCGTTCTGGAGAAGCACGGCCTGACCCGCATCGATCCAGACCGGTGGTACCCGCTGCAGCAGTGGCTCGACATTCTGAGCGAACTCTCCGAGCAGAGCAACGCCATGTTCAACATGGTGGCTATCGGCACCGCGGTTTCCGAGACTGCCGTCCTACCGCCCGGCGCAGAACAGCTCTCGCTCGAAGATATCCTGTTTGCCATCAACGACGTGTATCAAATGCAGCATCGCGGCAATGTGGGATCGGTCGCAACGGAAAAAGTCGCTGACAAACACATCCGGCTCATCGTGCGCGTTCCCTATCCCGACGATCTCGAATATGGAACGGCGTATGGCTTTGCGCGGCGGTTTCTGCCCAAAGGGACCCCGTTCACCGTGAAATACGATGAGGCGACCCGGCGGCACGACGAAGGGGGCGACAGCACGGTCATTCACGTCATGTGGGGGTAGTGAGCCAACGGCTGCCGGGCCGGTAGGCGGGGAGCATGCGCCGTGTCGAAGCTGCGGGGCAATTCCAACGCACGGGGCTGTCAGGCTCTGCGACAGCCCCGTTTTGATTCACCATCCGCCGGGCATGGGGAGAGGGCGATTTACGGCTGGAATTCGTCGTGGATGTGTTCGACCAGCGGTTCGCCTCGCTCGACCTTTGCCCGGTAATACGCCAGGAACTCGTCGGTCCACATCTGTGCTCGCGCCATGATGGCCTGCTCGTCGAGATGCAGCAGTTCTCGATCGCGCATGAGCACCTCGCCATCGACGATGACATCCGCCACGTCGGCGCCCGTGCCGTTGACGGTGATGAACGTCACCAGCACTTCCGGGATCAGGGGGAAGAGGCGCGTGTTGCGGGCCAGGTCGAGCGTGATGATGTCGGCCTTCTTGCCGGGCTCGAGCGTGCCGATATCGTCCTGGAGGTTGAGCGCCCTGGCCGCCTTGACGGTCGCCATCTCCAGCGGGGTCCAGGGCAGCAGCCCCCGGTGTTCGCGCGGCATGATGGCGTGCTGCTGCGACGCGGCTCGCATGGCGTTGAACATGTCGTGGGTCGGCATATCGGTGCCCAGCCCCACGTTCACGCCTTCGGCCAGCATCTTCGGCACGCGCGCCACGTTCCCCAGCATCGAGTTCGTGGGTGGACAGTGTGCCGCCGACGATCCCGTCTCCGCATAGAGCGCGATCTCGTCGTCGTCCAGAACGCAGCTATGGAAGAACAGGCTTTTGGGGCCCATCAAGCCCAGCTCGTAGGCGCGGCGCACTTCGCCCTGGGGCCACACCTCGCGCGCGCGCCGGGACTCGTCGACCGATTCGGCCAGGTGCGTGGCAATGCCCACGCCATACTGGTTGGCTAGATTCACGCACTCCTTGAGAAACCACTCGTGGCAGTTGTAGGTGGCCGATGGGTGGACCCGGTACGTCACGCGCCCATTGGCGGCGCCGTGCCACTTCTGAATGGCGGCTTCGGTCCGCGCCAGATCATCCTCCGGCCCGCTGGAGTCCTTCAGCCGCAAGCTGGTTACCAGGGTCGGGGCATTCTCCACGCGCAAGCCGGAATCAACCGCCGCGCGACCAGCCTCGTCCGGCCACATGAAGCAGTCCTGCACTGTGGTCGTGCCGGACTTCAACAGGTGCATGAAGCCCAGCATTTCCAGGTCGTAGGCGGCTTCTTGCGGGATCCAGCACCAGGCCGGCCACACAATGCGATCCAGGGCGTCGCCAATTCCCGTCAGGGGCGAGTCCAGAAACCCGAACAGGGTGAACATGTGACATTCGCCCACGTGATTGTGAGCGTCCACCAAACCGGGCATCACCAGCTTGTCACTGGCATCGATGACGACATCCGCTTCGTACCGGCGCTCGAGGTCGGGGGAGCTGCCGACGGCCTTGATGCGGTTCCCCTCGACGAAGACGGCGCCGTTTTCGAGGATGTCGAACGGAAGTGATGCGATGAGATAGCGAGCGTTCTTGATGAGAATGGTCTGCATACCAGAAATCTCCTAACCCAGCATAAACTAGTATACAAAAGATACATCATCTGGTTAGGCATATAAACACCCGAATGAGGATGGGTTTGTTAAGAATTCCTGACAAACGTCTCGCCGGTCGATTTCAAGGGGCACCGTGCCCGAGGTTTCCGTTGGTATAGTACAAAAGTATGATTAACGAAAGCGAAAGATTGGCGCTGCGTAACCGGTTTTCCTAATGAACGCGGGGATTGGAAAGGAGAACCGAATGTTTTTTTCAAGAACAGCCATAAAACTCACCATTGCAACAGCCGTCATCGTCCTGATCTCTCTTGGCCTGACTCAAGGGGCGATATGGGCCCAGGAAGGGCAGGCCGGCACAACCCTCACCACGACGGTCACCGCCGAGGGCAGTTCGACCGGGGCGGCGCAATGGCGGATCGAAAAATCGGTTACGCCAAATGCCTGGAATCTGTTCGCCGGTGACACGGGGACGTCACGGTACACCGTCACGGTGACCAAAGAAGGCGGCGGCGGTGGAACGGGATTGGTGCGCGGGGAAGTCTGCGCGGCCAACGAAGGCGAACGCGCCACCGAAGGACTGACGATTTTTCTCGTGGTCCAATACAAAACCGGCAGCGGCCAGTTTCAGGACCTGGTATCAGCGCCCGTATCGACCGCTGCTAAGCCCGTTCTAGGACCCGGCGAGTCGTGGTGTTATCCCTACGAAGTCACGTTTGCGCCCGTCGAGGGGGCCGTTTACCGGGCCAAGTCCGTGGTCACGATCACCAACCATTCGGGGTACCTGGGCGAGCCGTTTGGCCCCGAAACCAAAGCCGATTTCAGCCTGTCGGGGAGTTCCTCGCCATCCGGCGAGACGGTAACCGTGGTGGATAGCAACGGCCAGTCCTGGACGTTCTCGGAGTCCGGGTCGGTGTCGTATGACCACACGTTCGCGTGTGATGGCGCGACGCAAAACTATACCGCGTACAACACCGCCACCATCCAAGAGACGGGGCAAACAGCGGAAGCGGCGGTCACGGTGAACTGCTTCCAGCTATCGGTGGAAAAAGACGCTCACACCACCGTGACGGTCCAGCCTGAATGGTCGCTCGAAAAAACGGTGGAGCCGGATAGCTGGGGGCTGTTCCAGGGGGACAGCGCGACATCTCAGTACACCGTCACGGCGCTCAAGGAAGAGGGCAGCGGGGGCATGACGTTCGAGGTCAGCGGCTCGATCTGGGTGCACAACCCGGCTCCGCGCCCGGCGACTCTCGTGGGCGTTTCCGACCTGATCTCGCCCGATATCCCGGCTGCGGTAGACTGCGGGGTGGCCTTCCCGTATGACCTGCCGGGTGGCGCAACGCTTCAATGCGCCTATCAGGCGATGCTGCCGGACGAAACACCTCGCACCAACACGGCAATGGCCACGCTCCAGAACCGGGCTTTCGATGCTTCGGGGAACGGTTCGCCCAGCGGCACGACCGGCTACAGCGGCGAGGCTTACATCGACTTCGGCCAGGCGACCTATGTGGAACAGGACAGCACTATCACCGTCGTGGATAGCAATGGCCAGTCCTGGACGTTTACCGAAAGTGGATCGGTGACGTATGAGCACACATTCTACTGCGATGCTCCAGGCATTTACGATATAGAGAATGTCGCCACGATCGAGGAGAGTGGCCGGACCGCCACCGCCACCGTCGTCGTGAACTGCTTCGATCTCCAGGTCAGTAAAGATGCCGCTGCTTCCGGCGGGGTCACCTACGAATGGTTCATCGACAAGACGGTAACCCCCGATTACTGGGAGCTGTTCGTGGGGGACAGCGGGACGTCGCAATACACCATCTACGCCTTCCGAGAAGAGTCCTCGTACAGTGACGGCTTTTTCGTCGAGGGCACGATCCGGATCACCAACGCCTCGCCCCTCGACGCGACTCTGCTCGACGTCACCGATATCATCTCACCCGATCTGCCGGTAGAGGTGGACTGCGGCGTCGCCTTCCCCTTCGTTCTGCTTAGCGGCAACAGCCTGCAATGCACGTACCAAACCGAGCTGCCCGATGGCGCGGACCGGGTGAACACTGCCACTGTCACGCTGCAAAACTTCGACTATGACTATATGGGCATGCCGTACACCGGCGGCACGACGGATTTCACCGCGCAGGCAGCGGTTGCCTTCGGCGGCGCGGGCGGCAGTTCCATCGAGGTCGTGGACAGCAACGGCATGTCGTGGGTCTTCTCGGACAGCGACACGGTGACCTACGAGCACACGTTCACCTGCAGCGAGCCGGGCGCGTTCGAATACGACAATACGGCCACCATCGTGGAGACGGGCGAGTCGGTCAGCGCGACCGTCTTCGTGGAATGTTTCGCGCTGGACGTGTTCAAGGACGCAGCGGCGGTAATGACCGAAACCTACGACTGGACGATCGCCAAGTCGGCGGACCAGTCGCAGCTCGTCTTGTCGCCGGACCAGACCGCGCCGGTGAACTATACGGTCACGCTCGACGCGACGCGCACCGCCACGGGGGCGGTCAAAGGCACGATCTGGGTGTACAACGCCTCTCCGTTGGAAGCGCTGCTGCTCGACGTAACCGACGTGATAGCGCCCGACCTGGCGGCGTCCGTCGATTGTGGCGTGACGTTCCCCTACCTCCTGGGCGGGTACGAGGCCCTGGAATGTACCTATGAGGGCGCCGTGCCGGACGCCACCGGGCGGGTCAATACCGCGACGGCGACCCTTCAAAATCACGCGTACGACTTCCTGAAAAACCCGGCTCCGGGCGGCACGACAGACTTCACCGGGCAGGCGGATGTGATCTTCACGTCGGGACAGCCCGGCGGAGTGATCGATGCCTGTGTGGAAGTCACGGACAGCCTGGCGGGTTTCCTGGGCGTCGTCTGCGCGGAGCCTGACGCTCTGCCGTTCACCTTCACGTACACGCACCAGGTTGGGCCCTATCCCGTCTGCGGCGACTACGTGGTCGACAACGTCGCCTCCTATGTGACCTTGGATACCGGCCAGTCCGGTAGCGCGCAGTGGGCCGTCGACGTCGAGGTGCCCTGCGTCTCGGATGGGGACGGCTGCACCTCTACGATTGGCTACTGGAAGAACCACGCGGGGTTGGGTCCCCAGGAAGACGTGGTGAGCGACCTGCTGCCGCTCTGGCTGGGCACGCCGGGCGGGGCCGAGAGCATCAAGGTCACCAGTGCCGAACAAGCCGTCGATATCCTGAACATGAAGTTGGGCAATCCGTCGAACGGCATCACGAAGCTGTACGCCCAACTGCTGGCGGCCAAGTTGAATGTGGCCCGCGGCGCGGACGGTACAGTTATCGCAGCCGCCGTCACCGCCGCCGACGCGTTCCTATCGGACTACGGCTGGCAGGATTGGCGGGCGCTGACGTCCCAACAGCAAGAAACCGTACTGAGTTGGATGACGGCTTTCGACGCCTTCAACAACGGGATCATTGGTCCGGGCCATTGTGACAGTGTGCCTGAAGTCAAGGTCAGGAACAAGTAACTCCCGGCCCGGTATGCGCGCTCCCGGGGGAGGGTGATGTTCCTCTCCCGGTGGTGTGTTGCCCCACAGCCGCCCCGGAGAAGTTTTCCGGGGCGGCGTGTTTTGGGCGCACGAACGCGAGAACGCGCGAGGGGTTGACTGGCCGGGAGATTCTTTGTACGCTCAAGTAAGCGCAAACTTTAATAGAAGGCTGGAGGCGCCCTACAACATCCAACAACACCACATTTCGCTCAGCGATCGTCCGCCGGCCCGTTAGGCTATGCCCGTCAATACACGCTCAACGATGCTGAACCCAACACATTCACACGCCGCTCACGCAGGTTCAAGGTGCCAAAGGGCAGGAGGTCAGGACCATGAACGTTATCCGATCGACGGACAAGTTTGGCGAGATCCTCACCATTCTCACCCAGTTGGGGCAGCGCCTTCCACCGTTACGAGACAATCCGCTATTCCTCGCGTCTCTGCCGCATTACATGTCCAGTGCGGCCTATAAGTTCATCACCGTGGGCCCGAAAACGACGGATGGCGGGCTCGAAAACCAGATGGCATTCGGGTTCGTCACGTTTTACCGGGCGCCCATGAGCAATGGCCTGGTGCTGGCGGTCGAGGCGTTTTGGTTCGAGGACGACAACCTTGACTCGCAGTTGCCCGTCTGGTCCTACCTGGCGGCGCTCGCGCGGCAGATGGATTTTCACGGCGTGTGCATCGCCGCGCGCAGTACCAACACGCCGGGCAGCCTCGAAGAACTGGTGAGGCGCGGCGAACTCGATGGCGATCCCGTTCTCCCCGACACCGTTGGCATCATGCCCGACGTCGAGGGAATTTACTCAGCCTTTGCGGATGGACCGTTGTCCCAGGAGGTGCTGCTGACTCCCTGCGTGCGAATTTTCCCGCAGGAGTTCTTCGGTTTCTTCGCCGGCGCCCCTTGTGCCGAAGACGCGGTATTTTACCGGGGCGAGGGGCGGCTGGTCAACGAGCCGCATTGGAACTGCCGGAGTTTCGAGGAACTGGCCGCAGTGTTCATGGAGCGCGGTTTTCCGGCGCGTGGGGCGGGCCGCTTCGGAGGAAGCGTGCAGGAACAGATCCTCCAGCAGGGCTACGTGAACCAGCCGACGGTGTCCCTGAGCAAATCCTTCCAGATTGCGGCTACCTACGCCACGCACAACGGCGACCAGGAGGGGGTGGTCTTCAAGATCGGTGGACCGGCGCTGCAGAAGAATGGCGCGGTGTTCGATGCGTACGCGACGATGGTGAGTCACTGCGAGCCCATGTTTCAGGAGCGCCACCTCGCGACACTGCGCGAAGTCGTGAAGGTGCTTCGCCCGCTCAAGGCGGGGCGCTTTCTCGAACGCTGCAACGACGAAGCGATGCGCAATGCGATCCGGAACGGGGGGCTGCGCCGATCGCCTGAGGCGATCGACTGGACCGCTTACGTGAGCGAAGACGACCGGCGTTTGCTCGCGCGCGCGGCCATCACCGAGGAGGCACTGGCGCAACTCGTCCACGCGCTCGAATCGTTCTGGATGATGTCCGTCACGCCGCTCGGCTCGTCCGCGGCTCTGGTCGTGTGGGAGGATGGAACCGTCGGCGAGGAACCTTTGCGCCTCGGCTACTACATCGCTTTCCGGCAGGTACAAAGCAGTTTGCAGGCCGCGCTGGAGGGCCACACCGAGGACTACCGCCAGCACGGCTGGGACCTGACGCCGTTCGGCTACATTGCGAAGACCTGCCGCGACGAAGAAGCCTTTTCGACCGGGCCGGTGGCGGGTGAGTGCATCGTCGAGGCGGTGCACGTCAACCGGGCCGGTGAAGTGGTGGAGGTGCTCGCCACCCGGTAGGAACGTCGCCTGGAAACCCACCACTTCGAGTTCTTCCCGCATCCACCCGGCCCGCCGCGCTCCGATCACCGGCTGCGCTCGCCAGCCGGACGGGTGCGCAGCAGTCGCATGCCATTCAACACGACGACCAACACCGACAGCTCGTGAATGAACATGCCCCCTGCCATGTGGACCTGTCCTAACAGCACGCCCGCCAGCAGGCTGCCCACCGTGAGCAGAGCGATGCTGACATTTTGCCGGATGTTGCGCAGCGTGGCCTTCGACAGGCCGATGGCTTCGGGGATCTTGAGCAGATCGTCGCCCATGAGCGCGATGTCGGCGGTTTCTATCGCCACGTCTGTCCCGGCTGCGCCCATGGCGACGCCGATGTCTGCGGCGGCGAGCGCGGGGGCGTCGTTGATTCCGTCGCCGATCATCGCGACCACGTGCCCTTCTGCGCGAAGTTGTTGGATGTGTTCCAGCTTGTGTTCGGGCAGCAGTTCGGCGCGCACGTCGGAAATGCCCACGTCACGGGCAATCGCCTGGGCTGTCCGGCGGTCGTCGCCGGTGAGCATGACGACCCGGTCCACGCCAATCGCCTTGAGACTGGTCAGCATGGCGGGGGCGGTTTCGCGCGGCGGATCGGCGATACCCAGAATGCCCAGCTCGATTCCGTCGAGGGCCACGACGACCGCCGTCTTTCCGCTGGTGCTCAGCCGCTCCAGGTGCGTCCGGGTGTCCGGATGCGCCTCGATCCCGGCTGTCTGCATCAGGTCGGGCGAGCCAACCCAGATGCTGTGCCCGTCATAGGTCGCGTGGAGACCTCTGCCGGTGTGGTTTGCGAACTCGTCGGCGGCGGGAATCTCGAACAGGGCGCTCGCTTCGGCCACAATGGGGCGCGCCAGCGGATGCGCCGAGCCCGCTTCCGCAATCGCCGCCCAGCGCAGTACGTCCTGCTGCGGCGGGAACCACGCGCCGACGGGTGCCTCGCCGGAGGCGAACGGCATGCCGGCAGCACCTGCCGCAACCGGCACCGGGGCCAAGACGATGATGTCGGTCAGGCGCGGCTTTCCCTGCGTGATGGTCCCCGTCTTGTCCAACGCGACCGCCGAGATCTTTCCGGCGTTCTCCAGGTATTCACCGCCTTTGATCAGGATCCCTCTCTTCGCCGCCTGGCCGATGCCGGCGACGACCGACACGGGCGTCGAAATGACCAGTGCGCCGGGGCAGCCGATCACCAGCAGGGTCAGCGCGAGCTCGACGTCTCCGGTCAGCAGGAAGGTGACCGCGCTCAGGGCAATGATTGCGGGCGTGTACCACCGCGCGAAGCGCTCGATGAACCGCTGGGTGGGCGCCTTTTCCTCCTGGGCTTCTTCCACCCGCCGGATGATGCGCGCCAGGGTGGTGTCGGCGCCAACGCCGCGCGCCTCGACCTTCAACAGCCCATCCTGGTTGATCGTCCCGGCGAACACCCTGTCGCCGCGCGTCTTTTCCTGCGGGATCGATTCGCCGGTGATGGCGCTTTCGTCGACCACGCCGTGCCCGGCCATGACCTCGCCATCGACCGGGATTTTCGCGCCCGGCTTGACCAGGACCATCTCGCCCGCCTCGACTTCGTGCGGCAGGACTTCGGTCTGCTGCCCGTCGCGTACTACAATCGCGCTGGCCGGGGCGAGGTCCAACAGCCCCTGTAACGCCTGCCGGGTCTGGCTCATGGTGCGGGCTTCGAGATACGCGCCAAGCATGAACAGGAAGGACACCGCCGCCGCTTCCCAGGTTTCGCCGATTGCCAGCGCGCCCACCGTGGCAACCGTCACCAACAGCTCGATGCTGACGTGCCGGTTGCGCAGCGCGTGCCATGCCCGCCACGCGATGTCACTCCCCGCGACCAACGCGGCGGCTGTCATCAGGGCGTGACGGAGCGCCATCTGATCGAACACCTGCCCGGCGATGAGTGCCAGCAGAATCAAACCGCCGCTCGCCAACGTGATGATCTTCCGGCGCTGCGCCGGGGATCCAACCCAAGTGCGTAGTTTGTTCGTCATGTGTGTCGCCTCCTGTAAGGCAGCCGCTGTCGCACCGGCGGCTGCCTCGGTTGATGTGATTTGCGGTGGGGGAAAGCTAGAATGGGGTGGGCCTGGCTTCGTAACCCGCCGATCGAACGGCTTTGACCAGGTCATCGACGCTGGCGCGGGTGCCATCGTGTTCGATCTCGATGCGCCCGGTATTGAAGTGGACTTTTGCCAGCTCGACGCCATCCACGGCGCCCAGCGCCTTTTCGATCTTGGCGACGCACGAGGGGCAAGACAGTTCCTGGCTGCGTAGGGTGGTCTTTTTCATGGGGTTCTCTCCTTGAACTCGCCTGCTTTACTCTAACGGTAACAGGCGCGCGCGGAGAGTTGAATGATCTGGCGCAATTAACCGCAGGAATGTTCGAATTGGCTCGATTTGTGAGGGAAAACAGGGGGCAGGCCGGGGATCGGAGGGCGCGGCCCGATCACATGCCGGCTGTCTGGACGAGCGCCTCGCGGTCGATGATCGCCACCCAGCCGCGCCCCGAGCGGATCACCCGGCGTTTGCGGAACTGGCTCATGATGCGGCTGACCGTCTCGACGGTCGCGCCGGTCATGTCGGCCAGGTCTTGCCGTGACAGGGGGAGCTGGATCAACAGCTCGCCGTCCCGGTCCTCGCCTAGTTTGTCGGCCAGTTTCAACAGCGTCGCGGCCAACCGGCTCTCGACCGGCGCGGCGCTGATCTGGTGGATGACTTCGTGAGCTTCTCTCAGCTTCTTGCTCACCACTTCGAGCAGAACCAGGCTCACCTGGGGGTACTGCTGCAAAACGGTTTGAAAGTCGTCCGCCGTGATCGCCAACACGCAGCTCATCGTGTGCGCCTGGGCGGTTTCAGGGTGAGTCGCCTCGCCCAGCACGGGCAGGCTGCCGAAGAAATCACCCGGCGTCAGCAGGTCCAACACGACTTCCTGGCCGGTCGGTGCGTGGCGCAGCAGTTTGACTTTTCCCGCCGCGACGACGTACAGCCTCGCCGCCGGATCGCCCGCGTAGTAAATGTAGTCGCCCGCATCATGCCCCTGCTCGCGAAAGAGCGCGTTGATCTCGGTGATGGCCTCGTGCGGCAGATCCTTGAAAAACGGGAGTTGGTGCAGGAGGGTCAACCGCAGGTCGATGGTGCACATCTGGGGTTCGATGTGGTCCGGCTCAAGCGGGGTTGTGCGGTGTTCGGCCATGTTCCTGTCTCCGGAAAGCGTCGTCGATCAACCATGTGGCGCGACATGGCGCGGTGTCGCCTGGGTGATGATTGAGTCTACTGTACATCCCAGGTCGCCAAATGGACTTGATACAGGTCAATTGCCGGTGCTGGGCATCCCCCGCAAACCGGAGTCGCGTTCCGGCGTCTGGATGTGCTGGCTGATAGGTCACCAGTCCGGCTGGCTGCGCCGGGCCGGCGATCGCGTCGGCTTGTCGCTCAAGCGATTCACGGCGGCCCATCCCGCCGGGGCCTCCAGGCTCAGAATCAGGATCATCAACATGGCCGAGGTCAGGCACCAGGCGCAGGTCGCCCCGATCACGAACGGCTCGAGAAAGGTCAGGTAGATCGAGAACAGGGTGCCGAATAGCGCGAAACCGAGCAGCAGAGCTTGCGCGACATCGGCTGTCCAGCCGGTGGTGACGCGGCTGGCGGCCCACGAGGCCAGGATCAGGATGTAACCGATGACGCCCAGCACGCCAATCGGGATCAGGCCGAACAGTGTCGCGTACTCACTCTGCTGCACGGTGTTGCAGTCTCCGACCGCGCCGCAGACCGCTTCATTCTCACCGACTTCGATATACGCCAGGTATCCGGCGACCACGATCCCCAACACGATGAGCAGCGGCATCAGCCAGCCGGGGAAAGCGTACCCGGCCTTGCCGGGTTGGCGGCTTTGGGTGGCGATGGTCAGCGAGACGAGGCTCATACCCGCCGTGACGCCAATCGCCAGCACAGTCGGCAGCGAGATGCCGCCGCCCTCGAAGACCAGCGTGCCGGCGATGACCATGGTGATCGTCGCCACGCCCAGGATGAAAAGGCGCCCCGCGTAGCCAATGGTCCAGCGCCGCTTCTTTTGCGCGTCGAACAGGCGCGCGCCCTGGTTGATCTGGACGCTCAGCCCGATGATGAGGATGCCCAACACGCCCAGGGCAAAGCTGTTGCCGAGGCTGTCCTGCTTGAAGCGATCCCGCCAGGTCGTCTTCTGGTACGTTGTGCTGACGGGCGCCGACGCCGGGGCCTCTTCCTGGGGATCGGCGGCCTGTTCTTCCGCGACCGCTGCCGCTTCGTACGCCTCGCGCAGCCCCGGAATGGGGGGCAGGTCGATCCCGCCTGCGGCCAATCCCTGGCGAATCAAATCGGGCATCTGCTCTGGAATGTCGCGCGCGCCGATCATGGCATGTGTGCCGATGACCATGGTGGGCACGTACCCCCGGCGATCCTCGGGGATGTCAACGGTATCGAACGCCGCGTGAAACAAGGAACTGCCTTCCGGCTGCGAGACGTCGATGTAAAGGATCTGAAGCTGCTCGCCGTATTCTTCCTGCATTGGGGGCAGCACGTTGGTGATCACGTAATGGCAGTGGCTGCACGATTGTGAGTAGAACAGCACGGCGTAGACCACGGGCTGCTGTGCCTGTGCAGCCTGCACCGGCAGGCCGAGCAGACACAGGCAGATGACCAGCGCCAGCATACACGTCTTTCTCATACGTCCCCTCCTGATACGCTTCCATTCCTGCTCATCGTAACCAGGCGCACGCCGGCCCGGTGAACCTGCCGGAAGTTTGCCCCGCGGCCAACAGTCGTCAAGTAATGGCATATTCCCTCGTTCGCATGGGTGTGAATTCGAGTTCTCGCCCGGTATCGCGCGGTGCCCGGCTGGTACAACGGTCGGGCAGGCGTGTTGAGATCATCGTATCTGCGCGATAGAGATTTGCCTAGTGCAGAAGATCAGTATGATCGGCAAGCGCCCGCAGTTCGTCCGGCTGCGGGAGGGCGGGGCGTCGGTGGCGCTGGCCTAGGGCGCGCTGGGACCGGCCACCGGGACGGGGCGGTCCGGCAGGTGAAACAGGTCGTCGACGCGCACCGGCTGGTTGAGCTCCATGGCGCGGTTGGCGGCGATGCCCAGCAGGATCGAGGCGGCGCCGTCGACGTGCGAGGCGGCGCGCCGCAGCGGGTCGGGCGGCGGGTGGGGGGCGAACAGGTGCTCGAGCATGACCGGGTCGGCGCCGCCGTGGCCGCCTTCCTGCCCGGTGGGCAGCGCCACATCGTAGCCCTCGCCGAACATGGGGAAGACGCGCAGCGCGGCCTGCTTGAAGGGTCCTTTGCTGGCCTGGAGGTCACGCGCTTCGCCCTGGCCGGAGACGAGATTGACGTTTTCGACCACGCTCAGCTCGACGCGGCCCTTCGTGCCGGTGATGGCGACATTCAACCCCTCCCAGGGGCTGTAGGCGATCAGGCTGTAGGACAGGAGGGCGCCGCTGCGGTAGCGGGCGGTGACGGCCAGCGTGTCCTCGATGGTGATCGGCTCGCCGAAGACGTTGCGGTCGCGGATGTAGCCGTTCTCGGTCTCGGCGTCGAGGTACAGGCCGCGCAGGGCGTCGTCGCGGTCGAGGAAGAGGGCGAAGGGGTCGTCGCGCGCTTCGGGCACGCCGGTGTAGCGCTCGTAGGGGTAGGTCTCGCCGCGGGCGGCGGCGTTCTGCCTGCCGTAGAACAGCAGGCCGCCGAAGGCGAAGACCTCCGCAGGATAGGAGTCGATCCACCAGTTGACCAGGTCGAAGTGGTGGGTCGCCTTGTGGACCAGCAGGCCGCCGGAGTGGTGCTTCTCGCGGTGCCAGCGCCGGAAGTAGTCCGCGCCGTGATAGGTGTCCAGCAGCCAGGAGAAGTCGACGCTCAGCGGGCGGCCCACCACGCCCTGGACCAGCAGCTCGCGCAGGCGGGTGAAAGCCGGGGCGTAGCGGTAGTTGAAGGTGACGCGCAGGGTCTTGCCGGTGCGTTCGATGGTCTCGAAGATCGAGCGGGCTTTCTCGGCGTCGGTGGTCATCGGCTTCTCGGTGATGACGTCGCAGCCCAGCGCCATCGCCCGGTTGATGTACCGGTGGTGGGTGGCGTCGACGGTGGCGACGATGACCGTGTCGGGGCGCGTGTCGCGGATCATGGCGTCGAACTGCTCGGCGAGGTAGGCCGGCACGGGGTCCAGTCCCGCCTGGGTCCGGATGCGCCGGTTGTGCCAGTCCATGCGCGTCCGGCTCAGGTCGCACAGCGCGACCAGCTCGCACG